>NZ_CANLTC010000042.1 GCF_947493865.1 uncultured Halomonas sp. | reverse complement strand
TCCTTGCAAGTGCTCACATCAATTACCTGATCAAATAGAGCAATGACTGTTCGTTGATCGATCGAACCTTCGATCGAATCCCCGAACAGTCGCTCTTTAACAACGTGAATCAAGCTGACAAATTGTAAGGGATACGCACTGAGCGTATCCGGCAATGTTGTATCGCGACCAGACCCCTTGGGGTTATATGGTCAAGCGATTAAGCGCATACGGTGG
>NZ_CANLTC010000041.1 GCF_947493865.1 uncultured Halomonas sp. | reverse complement strand
TCACTGCTGAGTTCGGCATGGGGTCAGGTGGGACCCGCTCGCTATGGTCGTCAGGCGTAACTGGGGCAACGGCAAGGGCCGCTGCGTCACAACCTGAATCTCGCTGACTTATCGCATGCCACGACGCGCCCGGGTGGGCACCATGGACTGTCGTGACGTAGTAAGGAATACGCTGGCGTGCTGGCGTCTTCGGCTGTTGCTCGCGCGGGTCTGTCACCTGCGTGGTGTGCAGCGA
>NZ_CANLTC010000040.1 GCF_947493865.1 uncultured Halomonas sp. | reverse complement strand
ATAACCCTTCCCTGCGCTTCGCGCCTTGACTGACACTTTTTGATGCAGCAACGCGGTTCGCGATGAAACGTCAACAGACCCTAGCGTCAATCGAAAGACAAGATAAGGAGTGCTCGAATGAGACGGACCTCATGCCCCCACCCCAAGCGCGTAACCAGTTATGACGCTGCCGACAATAAAGCCTAGGTTTTGTACGGAAAGTCATTTTTGCTAATGTGGCCCATGCATAGCCAGCATAGGTGCGGTATGGCAGGACGC
>NZ_CANLTC010000039.1 GCF_947493865.1 uncultured Halomonas sp. | reverse complement strand
GGCGGACCGGACGGGACTCGAACCCGCGACCTCCGGCGTGACAGGCCGGCATTCTAACCGACTGAACTACCGGTCCTTTTTAACTTCCGTGATTTCCATATGGTGGGTGGTACAGGACTCGAACCTGTGACCCCCAGCATGTGAAGCTGGTGCTCTAACCGGCTGAGCTAACCACCCATGTCAAACATGAACGTAACGATAGGATTGCAGTATCACTGGAGACCAGATGGCGGACCGGACGGGACTCGAACCCGCGACCTCCGGCGTGACAGGCCGGCATTCTAACCGACTGAACTACCGGTC
>NZ_CANLTC010000038.1 GCF_947493865.1 uncultured Halomonas sp. | reverse complement strand
CGTAGCTTTTATGCGATGGTATGCGTGGCTTGCATACGCCTGTGTCTACGAGCCGACTTTTCATACAGACCCTAGGGGTACTGGAGGGCGATGCCCGAAGCGCCTCTCTGGGCGGTTCAGAAAGCGTATTCAATGCATCAAGATGAATAGCAACTTAAGCCAGTAGCGGTCTGTAAATGTGTGTAGTTTGTAGTATGTAGTAGCACCATACAACATACTACAACGCTACATTTCCTATTCGCATATACATCGTGCTCGCAACCTGTCTGAAGGTGGGTGCGCGGCGCAACAAGAATGCCTCAACTAATACCGACCCCAAACAGTCAATGAAATGGCAGTCAAGTGGGTGGGGTGTTATGGAAGTCTATGTAAAACAAAGCAATGTGTCGGATGCCCACGTGTTTCATTGACATTTGAGGGGCGGGATTTCAAGCAAGGTGGCCACACGAGGCAACTCACAGGAAAGCTGTGTTTTTGTGTGTAGTGAATGGCGAGGAAAGTAGTCATCTCAAAACGCTGCTAGCCTGGATATTGCATAAGACATGAAAAAGGCGGCTGAAAATCGGTTATAATTCAAGCTCCTACACAAGAAC
>NZ_CANLTC010000037.1 GCF_947493865.1 uncultured Halomonas sp. | reverse complement strand
CCACCGTATGCGCTTAATCGCTTGACCATATAACCCCAAGGGGTCTGGTCGCGATACAACATTGCCGGATACGCTCAATGCGTATCCCTTACAATTTGTCAGCTTGATTCACGTTGTTAAAGAGCGACTGTTCAGAGAACAGTGATAAGCCTACCTAGAGGTGCGCTTATCACTGGCCACGAAACATTGAGTGACTGTTGGGGAATCATAGGAAATTGAACAGGTAGCGGATGGTGGAGCCTAGCGGGATCGAACCGCTGACCTCCTGCGTGCAAGGCAGGCGCTCTCCCAGCTGAGCTAAGGCCCCTTCTAGCAATACCTTGGTACGAAAAGGGCATTTTAGTCAGGGCAAGGCATTTTGTGGCGACGCATAGCCTGCTATGCGAGTCACAAAATAACGCAGCACTGGCTAAAATTGGTGGGTCTGGGCAGACTCGAAAAAAACCCGGCGACCTCACCCTCTTCTTTATTTCACCCCAGGAGGTGCGCTCTAACCAACGGAGCGAGAAGAATGGTGGGTCTGGACAGACTCGAACTGCCGACCTCACCCTTATCAGGGGTGCGCTCTAACCAACTGAGCTACAGACCCGCACCGTTTCACCATGCCTGCACTGTGTCGGCTTGCCGACCTCACCCTCCTTTTTATTCAAGGGCAGGGGTACGCGCTAACCAACTGGGCTACAGACCCGGCTTTCCCACCGTCGGGATCCGCTCCCAAACAGTCATTGCTCTATTTGATCAGGTAATTGATGTGAGCACTTGCAAGGATAGAATACGGTCGATTAAGGAGGTGA
>NZ_CANLTC010000036.1 GCF_947493865.1 uncultured Halomonas sp. | reverse complement strand
TAGGGTCTGTATGAAAAGTCGGCTCGTAGACACAGGCGTATGCAAGCCACGCATACCATCGCATAAAAGCTACGGGCCAACTTCTCATATCGGGTCGCGATACGGCGGAATTCTTTGAGCCAACTGAAAGCTCGTTCCACGATATTCCGCTGACGATACTTGGGTTTATCAAAGCCTCGTGGAAGACCGGGACGAGGTTTTCGCTTCATCTTTCGTTGAGCGATGACGGGCTTGATCCGAAAGCGGTCGCAGTAACGGCGCAATTCATCGCTATCGTAGCCCTTGTCAGCCACGATATAGCGGCAACGCTTGCGTGGCCGACCGGTGCTCCCCGGCAAGTGAACCCTTTCCATGGTGGGCATGAAGTATCGTGTATCCGCTTCTTGACCCGCGGAAAGAGTGAAAGCGATGGGCCAGCCAAGGCGATCACAGACCAAATGTATTTTGGTTGTGATGCCGCCACGGCTCCGACCTAATGCATGATCTAAGGGTTCGTCGGATCCCCCTTTTTTCCTCCACCAGCGGAGGCGCGTGTCGCACGAACGGCAGTCGAGTCGATCATCCAAGTATCCAGATCCATCAGGCCATCTTCACGAAGCTTAAGCTGAAGACGCGACAAAACTGCCTCGAAGGTACCGTCATCACGCCACTGACGGAATCTGGCGTATACGGTACTCCAAGGACCATAACGCTCAGGAAGGTCGCGCCACTTGGCTCCAGAGCAAAGCACCCAAAAGACGCCATTCAGCATCTGTCTATCGTCTTTCCTGGGCCTGCCCATCGCTTGAGTAGGCGACACGATGTCTTCGATCAACTGCCATTGGCTATCAGAGATTTCGTAGCGTCCTGCCATACCGCACCTATGCTGGCTATGCATGGGCCACATTAGCAAAAATGACTTTCCGTACAAAACCTA
>NZ_CANLTC010000035.1 GCF_947493865.1 uncultured Halomonas sp. | reverse complement strand
TGTAAGGCCCCGGATGATAGATTGAGCCACAGGAGTTATCCTTTGTTGGCAGCACGTGACCTCATTGCCCAGTTCATCCAGGAGCAACGAGATGGATATCAAACTGCATAAGACAGCGACCACCACGCCACGCATCCGCCAGGAAATCCAACAAGCCCCAGCGTCGATTAGCGATAGTGAATTAGCACGACGCTATCGTGTGTCCTGTCCCACCATCGCCCGGTGGCGTCATCGCACGACGCAACAGGATCGCTCCCATACCCGACACAACCTGCTCACGACCTTGTCGCCGATTCAAGAAGAGATTGTCGTGGCATTGCGCGAATATCTGCGCCTGAGCGTCGACGATTTGCTAAAGGTGGCGAGGGAGTTTCTGCATCCCAGCCTGTCTCGCTCTGCCCTTGAACGGCTGATGAAACGTCGAGGTCTACCGAGCCTTGCCACGTTGCACAAGCAGGAAAAAGCCGCCCAGAAACCGCCACACAAGCCGTTCAAGGACTATGAGCCGGGCTATGTGCATGTCGACGTCAAATACCTGCCGCAGATGCCTGACGAAGAGCGCAAACGCTATCTTTTCGTCGCCATCGATCGGGCGACGCGTTGGGTCTATCTGGAGATACGTCATCGTCAATCGGCCAAGGATGCTGAGGCCTTCTTGCAGCATGTGCGTGAGCGTGCACCGTTCGAGATCAAGACGCTGCTGACTGACAACGGCAAGACCTTTACCGACCGCTTTGCCGCCGGCGGCGAACGCCAGCCCACCGGCAGGCACCGCGTAGATCAGTTCTGTGCCCGGCAGGGGATTGATCATCGCCTCATTCCCCCGTATCGACCGCAAACAAACGGTATGGTGGAACGGTTTAACGGCAGGATAAGCGATGTCCTGAACACGCACCGGTTCGACTCGCGTGACGACTTGGAGGCGACGCTCAAACGCTACAACTGGCTGTACAATCACCATATCCACCAGAAGGCCTTGCATCATCGGACACCGATCGAGGCCATGAAGCAGTGGCAGCAAGAGCGCCCCGATTTATTTTGGAAACGTGTAATTAATCACACGGGCCCCGACA
>NZ_CANLTC010000034.1 GCF_947493865.1 uncultured Halomonas sp. | reverse complement strand
AGAGGGTGTTTACAAAATCATGCCGGATTAGTCAGCCGGCTGAGCAACTGGCGGCCTGCCGCCAACCAGACCCATGCTT
The DNA here is from genome assembly GCF_947493865.1 of uncultured Halomonas sp. Taxonomy (GTDB): domain Bacteria; phylum Pseudomonadota; class Gammaproteobacteria; order Pseudomonadales; family Halomonadaceae; genus Modicisalibacter. The sequence continues at coordinate 1,152 of NZ_CANLTC010000034.1, read as the reverse complement.
CCGAGACTTCGGTACGTCGGTCGTGGTGCATCACCAGCCGACGTGCTTTCTCGATCCAGGCATGCGTCCGCTCGACGACCCATCGCTTCGGCAACACCATGAAGCCCTTGGCGTCGGGCTGCCGTGTAAATAGATCATCTTGATCCGGTGCGCACCATCGACCGACATTGGCGTTCGCCGGATGGCGTACGACCTCGACGGCAATCCCGTGCTGCTGATGAATCGTTTGAGCACAGCGTCCTGCATAGCCTGTATCCACGAAAACTGTGGCGATTCCCGCATATTTCTCTATGCCATTCGCCATGACAGGGTGGGCTCCGTCTCGGTCCTGGACACTGGCGGCCGTCACGCTCACCGCAAGTATCAGCCCCAAGGTATCAACGAGAACATGGCGTTTACGGCCTTTCACTTTCTTGCCCGCATCATAGCCACTCGTACCGCCTTGCGGTGAGTGTCGCGTCGACTGGGCATCCAGAACAGCCGCACTGGGCATCGCGTCACGCCCCTCACGCGCCCGCCACTGAGCACGTAAACGGTCGTGCATCCGTTCAAACTTGCCCTGCTCGCTCCAGCGGCGAAAGGTTCGGTACACGTTCTGCCATGGCGGAAAATCCGTGGGTAGCATGCGCCATGAGCAGCCGCTGCGGACCACGTAGCAGCACGCATCAACCAACTGGCGCCGAGAGTAACTGGGCGGCAGACCACGGTGGCCATCGCCATCGAAGATATCAGACACCAATGTCCACTCCGCGTCGGTCAGACAACTGGGATAGCGTTGCTCTGGTGCCTGTTGCCGGTGACGAGCCTGGTAGCCATAACGAGCGCCATGCTCAGTCTCATGATCATGCGGCTCTGCCTCACCCTCACGAGCTTCCGGACTATCAAACACCCCCTTGTGACGGGTAACGCCGGCTTCTCGAAGTGCCTTGCTCAAGGTGCTTTTATACAGCACGATGCCGGTTTTGGAGATGAAAGCGTCACGAACTTCCGTGAGCGTCGCCAAAGGCTTACCGATGACGATCTCACGCAGTACCGGCAGATGTTCAGGCTGAACTTTCTTGGGACGGCCTCGGCGCGTCATGGTGATGACTCCCCGGAATACAAACAATTGAAACAGTCAGCCAGCTATCTGCTTTTTTGTAAACACCCTCT
>NZ_CANLTC010000033.1 GCF_947493865.1 uncultured Halomonas sp. | reverse complement strand
GCGTCCTGCCATACCGCACCTATGCTGGCTATGCATGGGCCACATTAGCAAAAATGACTTTCCGTACAAAACCTAGTACTCCTTGCTGTGAGAACGGTTGACTGGCTCTGACAGCCCCTCATAGAGCTTATCGCGTGAAGCCTGATACTGAGCTTCGCGGTCGGCTTCGGCCTGCATTTGCGTGCCGACGGCATTCTGCTGAGCAATCAGCAAGCTGCGGATTTGCAGGAGCTGGTTGGCCTGGTTGCTGGCGAGCTGGTTAGCGTACCCGATGGCGGCCAGTTGGCCATCCGCGCCCTGGGCGGCAGATTGCAAACGCTGGAGTTGTCGAGCGTCAGCCTGCAAGTTGTCTTGCTGCTGCTCAAGACCCTTAAACAGCGCGTCGTTGGCCTTCTTCTGCGATTCAGACGCCAGGCGGCGGTTCTCGGCCATCGCGACCCGTTCGGCATCGCTGCACCCCGCCGATGAGAAGCACGGCGAGCTGCGGTAATAGGCCACGTCCTGGAACTTGCCCAGGTAGGCATCGAGGCTGCCAAGCTGATTTTGGTAATAGGCGAGTGTGTTGGTTGCCTGGTTCAGATCATTGATGGTGCGCTGCGCCTGGTCCCAAATATGGGCCGCCGGTGCCATCGTGTTTTGCAGTTGGTTTTCGTACTGCTGGAGTTGAGTTTGGTATTCCTGAATCTGCTTGAGCGTCTGCGCAACCGCTTCCATCGCGGTCATGATGTTCTGCGATAGGTTTGTGCCATCAACTACAGGAATACCGGCGTGGACAGGCTGCAAAGTGCAGGTCGTCATGGCGACGACCAGAGTAATTTTAGCGGCTAAATTTTTTCTTCTAACTTTTTGCATTCGTTGATCTCCATTACCAATGAATGCTTTATCGTGCCTTTCAATGCACAACGTATAAGCTCAATAATTGGACATAAAAGTTGACATGGAGAAATTTAATCCAACAAATCCTAGGGCGGCAGCCAATGGCCTCGCAGAGCAGGATTACCGTTGAGCGCCCCGGCGCGAATAAGGTAAGTGAAGAAGGAACCACCGACTTGTCGGTGGGCCTACTTCACCTATCCTGCCCGCACCACAGCGTTGATTCTTGCACGTACGGTATGTGCATTTCTGTGCAACAACATGTTTATTCCTGTGCAAACCGTGCTTTTCCGAGCAAATCGACCTTTACAGCGGTATGACAGCGCACTTATAGCGACTCAACAGCGCTAAAATAGTGGTCTAGCCCGGATGTTGCATCGGGTTGGTCAGCAGCACCCAAATGCCAGGTTTGGTGGCGATGATGCCGCCCAGA
>NZ_CANLTC010000032.1 GCF_947493865.1 uncultured Halomonas sp. | reverse complement strand
GGTTCATCGCACTTTACCGGGAAACGCAGCACGGATCTTCAGGAAGAAGTACCCCGTGTCGCGGTACCCGTAGGCCATCCGTTTGATGACCTTGATCCGGTTGTTCATGCCCTCCAGCACGCTGGTGTTCAGTCGGTGCCGGGTACTGGAGAGGATTCCCTCCAGGTAGGGAGCGAGCCGCTTGGCAAAGCGTCCCAGGGCCTCAATGCCACTGCCGGTGGCCATGTCGTACCACTCCTGCCAGGCGTTTCGGGCGGTGACCTCGTCGTCGGCAAACCAGAGGGTCTTGAGCTGGTCCTTGAGCAGATACGCCGTGGTCAGTGACGCATTGGCCGCCAGTAGTTCCTCGAGCTTCACCGCCTGCTCGGGTTTAAGGTTGTCGGCATTGCGCAGCAGCAGCCAGCGGCTGCCCTTGATCACCTTGCGGGCCGCCTTGTCGTCGCGCAGCTGGTTGGCCTGGTCGAGGCGCACCCGATCCATCACTTCGCGCCCGTACTTGGCCACCACATGGAAGCGGTCGTAGACCACCTTGGCGTTGGGACATTGGTCATTCACCTCGAGATCGAAGGCCGAGTTCATGTCCATGGCGACGGCCTCGATTTGCTCTCGCGCCTCGCCCAGCCATGCGAAGAACGGGCGGATCGCTTCACGGGAGCGGCCTTCGCCGATCCATATCACCTGCTGGGTGTCAGCGCAGGCGACCACGGTGGCGTAGCGGTGTCCTTTGTGCAGGGCGAACTCGTCCATCATCAGGCGCCGCAACCGTGTCGGGTCTGGTGCCGGCAGGTCGCGTTGCAGGCGCTGCTTGTCGATGGTCTTGACGGTATGCCAGTGCAAGCCGACCAGGTCCGCGACATGCCGAATCGGCAGCAACGTGACCAGACGCTCCACCCACTGGCGCAGCGTAGTGGTGACCGGCGAGCGCCCGGGTAGCCAGTCGATGCGCTCTCGTGTCGGACCACATACCGGGCAGCGCAGGCGTCGCACCGGGACGTCGAGCTCCACCCGGTAGATCAGCAGCGGTGCCTCGCGGACGCGCCGGCGATGCACGTCATGCACCAGGAAGCAGGCGTGGTCGCAGCTGCTGCAGACGGGCGGGATCCGGTCATCGGGCGCCAGCTGGAGCCGCAGCGTCTGGGGATCCAAGAACTCGTGGTGGGTAACGGTGAAACCTTTCCAGAACAGGCAGAGCGGGGTAGCATCCATGGTAACGGCGGTGTCCGTAGGCTGACGTTTTGGCGAATATCAGCTTACTCGGATTTACCGCCGTTTCTCTATTCTACCCGCGCCGCAAGCCCTGCCTGGTTCACGCTGATCTGCGATGAACCTT
>NZ_CANLTC010000031.1 GCF_947493865.1 uncultured Halomonas sp. | reverse complement strand
TAGCCCGGATGTTGCATCGGGTTGGTCAGCAGCACCCAAATGCCAGGTTTGGTGGCGATGATGCCGCCCAGAGCTGGAAGTTGGCTATATATTGATCAATTTCCTGAGCTCAAGGCGCATTTCCCCCTACCCCCATGTGTTTTCTGTGCCGGGGACAGCACGCCGCGGCGCTATCCCGGCACCAGCTTGCTGGCCAGCTTCAGGAAGAGGTCCTGCTCCGGGTACTGGCTGCTCAACATCAGCCGAATCGTGCGCGTGTTGCGGGTGATGACAGCGCCGATCTTCAGCAGCTTCAGGCGGAGGGTGTTGACCTGGGCCTGGGCGAAGGCGGTGCGCTTGAGGTAGACCCGGCGCAGCCGCTCCAGCAGCAGGTAGGCCAACCCCGACAGCAGCAGTCGGTACTGGTTGGGCCACCATTCGTGGCAGCTGGTGCGGTCGGAGAACAGGAACTGCTGCTCCTTGATACGGTTCTCCATCTCGCCCCGAGCACAGTAGCGGTGGTCATAGAGCCACTCGGCGCTGCAGCCGCGCAGGCTGGTGACCACATAGCGGGTGTTGAAGCCACGCCGGCTGGTCTCGGACTTGACGATGACCTTTCGTCGACGCTCCTTCCAGCTCTTGGCAGCGTACTCGATGAAGCCGAAGACACGCTCCTTCTCCCAGGTCTTCTCGAAGCGGATGGCCGACGCGTAGTCGATGTTCAGAGCCAGCTTGGCCAAGCGCTTGTTGCCGGCGAGGCCGATGATGTAATCGACGCCGTGGCGGTCACACCAGTTGAGGATCAGTGGACGGCAGAAGCCGCTGTCGCCTCGGAAGACGATCTTCACCTCAGGCCACGCCTGGCGCAGCCGCCGGACCAACAGGGCGAGGATGGCACCGGCGTGGTGAGCGGCATCCAGCGAGGCCGGACGCAGATAGCTGACCAGCAGCTGGTCGCCACAGAATACGAACAGCGGCAGGAAGATGTAGTGGTTGTAGTAGCCGTTGAAGTGCCGCCCGAGCTGCTGGCCATGCACCCGATCGTCGGTGGCATCGAAGTCGAGGTAGAGCGGTTTCTTGGGTGGCCGCCGGAACGAGCGGATGAACTGCTCGATCATCTCTTCGTGGATGGTGATCGCCCAGTCCCGGTCGGCTTGCTGCTCGAAGCGGCACAAGGTGGACTGACTGGCCAGCACGCCATCGGTATCGACGGCGGTCTGCAGGGCGATATCGTGACGCAGGGCCTGGTGGTCATTGAGATCCTCATAGCCCAGCGCCAGGCCGAACACGCGCTGCCGGACCAGGGTTTCGGTGCGATGCAGGCAGCGCTGAGCGTCGCGCTCGTCGCTGAGCCGGCGAGCGACGGCGCGGGTCAGGCCCATCTCGCGATCGAGCTGCCGCAGCAGCAGGATACCGCCGTCGGAAGTGAGATCACCGCCATCGAAACGGGCGATGACCTGACGGCCTTTGCAGCGTGGAAAGGAAGCGGACGGCGTGGTACATTTTGTCATGGCGGCTGAGGCGGTTGGTTCTTGTGTAGGAGCTTGAATTATAACCGATTTTCAGCCGCCTTTTTCATGTCTTATGCAATATCCAGG
>NZ_CANLTC010000030.1 GCF_947493865.1 uncultured Halomonas sp. | reverse complement strand
AACAGTCATTGCTCTATTTGATCAGGTAATTGATGTGAGCACTTGCAAGGATAGAATACGGTCGATTAAGGAGGTGATCCAGCCGCAGGTTCCCCTACGGCTACCTTGTTACGACTTCACCCCAGTCATGAACCACACCGTGGTGATCGCCCTCCGAAGTTAGGCTAACCACTTCTGGTGCAGTCCACTCCCATGGTGTGACGGGCGGTGTGTACAAGGCCCGGGAACGTATTCACCGTGGCATTCTGATCCACGATTACTAGCGATTCCGACTTCACGGAGTCGAGTTGCAGACTCCGATCCGGACTGAGGCCGGCTTTATGGGATTCGCTTAAGCTCGCGCTCTTGCTGCCCTTTGTACCGGCCATTGTAGCACGTGTGTAGCCCTACCCGTAAGGGCCATGATGACTTGACGTCGTCCCCACCTTCCTCCGGTTTGTCACCGGCAGTCTCCTTAGAGTTCCCGACCGAATCGCTGGCAAATAAGGATAGGGGTTGCGCTCGTTACGGGACTTAACCCAACATTTCACAACACGAGCTGACGACAGCCATGCAGCACCTGTCTCTGCGTTCCCGAAGGCACCCCGGAATCTCTTCCGGGTTCGCAGGATGTCAAGGGTAGGTAAGGTTCTTCGCGTTGCATCGAATTAAACCACATGCTCCACCGCTTGTGCGGGCCCCCGTCAATTCATTTGAGTTTTAACCTTGCGGCCGTACTCCCCAGGCGGTCGACTTATCGCGTTAACTGCGCCACTAAGAACTCGAGGCTCCCAACGGCTAGTCGACATCGTTTACGGCGTGGACTACCAGGGTATCTAATCCTGTTTGCTACCCACGCTTTCGCACCTCAGTGTCAGTGTCAGGCCAGAAGGCCGCCTTCGCCACCGGTATTCCTCCCGATCTCTACGCATTTCACCGCTACACCGGGAATTCTACCTTCCTCTCCTGCACTCTAGTCGCCCCGTTCCGGATGCCATTCCCAGGTTGAGCCCAGGGCTTTCACACCCGGCGTGAACGACCACCTACGCGCGCTTTACGCCCAGTAATTCCGATTAACGCTTGCACCCTCCGTATTACCGCGGCTGCTGGCACGGAGTTAGCCGGTGCTTCTTCTGTGGGTGATGTCTTTCCTCGGGACTATTAACCCCGAGGCGTTCTTCCCCACTGAAAGTGCTTTACAACCCGAAAGCCTTCTTCACACACGCGGCATGGCTGGATCAGGCTTGCGCCCATTGTCCAATATTCCCCACTGCTGCCTCCCGTAGGAGTTCGGGCCGTGTCTCAGTCCCGATGTGGCTGATCATCCTCTCAGACCAGCTACGGATCGTCGCCTTGGTGAGCCGTTACCTCACCAACCAGCTAATCCGACATAGGCTCATCCAATAGTGCGAGGCCCGAAGGTCCCCCGCTTTCTCCCGTAGGACGTATGCGGTATTAGCCTGGGTTTCCCCAGGTTATCCCCCGCTACTGGGTAGATTCCTATGCATTACTCACCCGTCCGCCGCTCGCCACCAGGGAGCAAGCTCCCCGTGCTGCCGCTCGACTTGCATGTGTTAGGCCTGCCGCCAGCGTTCAATCTGAGCCATGATCAAACTCTTCAGTTTCAATCAATG
>NZ_CANLTC010000029.1 GCF_947493865.1 uncultured Halomonas sp. | reverse complement strand
ACTGGGCAATGAGGTCACGTGCTGCCAACAAAGGATAACTCCTGTGGCTCAATCTATCATCCGGGGCCTTACAGGTACGGTGATTAAGAATGCTTGGCAGCTTCCTGGAGAAAGACAGAGGTTGCGCATTCTGAATAATAACTGGAAATAGATTGAATTATTATAATTATGATTCGATTTTGCCTTAGAGAAACTGGCTTACAGGCTCTCGTCTAAAATCATATCATGGTTATAGCAATAGACATGTTGCGTAATAGATGAACGCTCCTAATACCTGATTAATAAGTTCGTAATTTTGAGACTGCCTTATACTGGATATTGCCCGGCTTCTTCATTATGAGCACGCTATATAGGCTTTGACCGGTATTTCCTTGGAGATGTTTAAAGCGCGCGAATCCGGGGCTGCCGCCAGAACGCCCGATATTGGCGGATTCAGGAACCCAGGACCTGTTGGATGAACGGGAGAAGACTCACAATCGACTGCTGGTTAGGAGCGTGTGCGGATAGAAAACGCCTTGGCCTATGTGAAGCGATTGCGCTGTGTAGCCCATATACGTAATCGTCGACTTGACATGGATGCTGACCTGATGAAAACCACTGGTGGTATTTAGAACTTGAATGTGGTTTGAATTAAGAAAGAACAAGCTACTCTTCGACGTAGACTTACTATTTTGCAACAGGATTAATGTATGACGATGACTGTAAAAAGATATCTTGACGATCGATCCGTTCATGGATCAGCAGTGATAACTGAACTGCTTCTTGGCGAAAAGACTGCGGTGCGTTTAGATAAGACTCTATTTCATCCTCAAGGCGGCGGGCAGAAAGCTGACCGAGGCTTTATTGCCAGCATCCCCATTCTACACGTGCGGCATGGCGCCAATGGAGCCATCGACCATTACATAGCCGATCCCGAATGTTTAAAAATCGGTATGGGCGTAGAGATTTTCGTGGACAGCCGATGGCGACAACTTAATGCGACGTACCATACGGCCGGTCATCTGCTTGCTGGCATAGCGGAAGAATTGCTGGATAATATCCACGCTACTTGCGGTCACCATTGGCCAGGAGAAGCCCGTGTAGAGTTCAAAGAAATGCACCATACCATCAACCTGGATAGATGGCGAGACGAGCTCACGGAGGCGCTGAATCAGCGTCTCAAGCAGTACATAGAGTCGGCACTTCCAGTGATACAGCTGGGTGACACCCACAAAAATAGAGAGATAAAAATCGGAAATTTTGATCCAATACCGTGTGGAGGAACACACTTGGAAAATCTAATGGAATTAAAAGAGGTGCGCGTGACCGGGATGAAAAGAAAGAAGGGGGTGCTTAGGATTAGCTATAGCGCATATCCAGAATAAAAACCATGAACCGTCATATGATTTGCGGTATTACCGGTGCGCGCAGGAGCTATTTACTAGCCATAAACGAATTCTCGTTAATAGCTTGGTCGATAGCATTTTCGACTCGTCTTACTACGTTTTGTATTTCCCGATAGTAGTCATTCTTCCACTGGTTGTCGGTCAGGTTATCACCCATCCGCCAGAAAGCAGCGTAGGTTAGAAATTCCATCATGAAAGACTTGATATCCCTGACCTGAGGTAAATTTCTTTCTGACAACAAGGTTTTACTGATTTGCTGCAAGGCATCGTTTAGTAACGAAAAGTTCCGCTCCGCCACATCTGGGGCGACATCTATAACTTGTACATGACCATTGATAGTTCTGACACGAGATCGCTCAACGTGTGCCATGCAGTCATGCATTATCTTCCGCATAATGTTTTTCTGATCCTCCAGAATCTTTTGCTCGATCGGTTTGGAAACCGATTCCCAGCCCGCGTTAATATTCAGCCTGTATCCTCGTGCCCTCGTATTTATAATAGGCATTTCGAAGTTAGTGTCATCAAACGACAAGCTGTTGTAAATACCATGAATTACTTTATAGACAAGCGATCTAGGGTTGTTGGGGTCTCCAATATTGTATTGCCCATTGACTATTTCAAAAATTTCATTGCTGGACACAACGTCGCCGTTCCTTGAGGCAATCAAGGCCAGAACTAGGTTTTGTACGGAAAGTCATTTTTGCTAATGTGGCCCATGCATAGCCAGCATAGGTGCGGTATGGCAGGACGC
>NZ_CANLTC010000028.1 GCF_947493865.1 uncultured Halomonas sp. | reverse complement strand
CACACACCCAGACCCCTTGGGTGTTATATGGTCAAGCCTCACGGACCATTAGTACGGGTTAGCTCAACACCTTGCAGTGCGTCCACATCCCGCCTATCAACCTCGTCGTCTTCGAGGGTCCTTCAGGGGGCTTGTGCCCCAGGGACGTCTCATCTTGAAGGGGGCTTCCCGCTTAGATGCCTTCAGCGGTTATCCCATCCGCACTTAGCTACCGGGCAATGCCATTGGCATGACAACCCGAACACCAGCGGTGCGTCCACTCCGGTCCTCTCGTACTAGGAGCAGCTCTTCTCAAACGTCCAACGCCCACGGCAGATAGGGACCGAACTGTCTCACGACGTTCTAAACCCAGCTCGCGTACCACTTTAAATGGCGAACAGCCATACCCTTGGGACCGACTTCAGCCCCAGGATGTGATGAGCCGACATCGAGGTGCCAAACACCGCCGTCGATGTGAACTCTTGGGCGGTATCAGCCTGTTATCCCCGGAGTACCTTTTATCCGTTGAGCGATGGCCCTTCCATACAGAACCACCGGATCACTAGAACCTACTTTCGTACCTGCTCGACGTGTCTGTCTCGCAGTCAAGCACCCTTATGCTCTTGCACTCAGTGCACGATTTCCAACCGTGCTGAGGGTACCTTCGTGCTCCTCCGTTACTCTTTAGGAGGAGACCGCCCCAGTCAAACTACCCACCACACACGGTCCTCGACCCGGATAACGGGCCTGAGTTAGAACGCCAATGATGCCAGGCTGGTATTTCAAGGGCGGCTCCACGGCAACTGGCGTCACCGCTTCCAAGCCTCCCAGCTATCCTACACAGGCAACATCAGCGTCCAGTGTGAAGCTATAGTAAAGGTTCACGGGGTCTTTCCGTCTAGCCGCGGGTACACAGCATCTTCACTGCGATTTCAATTTCACTGAGTCTCGGGTGGAGACAGCGTGGCCATCATTACGCCATTCGTGCAGGTCGGAACTTACCCGACAAGGAATTTCGCTACCTTAGGACCGTTATAGTTACGGCCGCCGTTTACCGGGGCTTCAATCAAGTGCTTCGGCGAACCTAACACCATCATTTAACCTTCCGGCACCGGGCAGGCGTCACACCCTATACGTCCGCTTGCGCGTTAGCAGAGTGCTGTGTTTTTAATAAACAGTTGCAGCCACCTGGTATCTTCGACCGCTCTTTGCTCCACCCGCGAGGGGCTTCACATAACAGCGGCGTGCCTTCTCCCGAAGTTACGGCACCATTTTGCCTAGTTCCTTCACCCGAGTTCTCTCAAGCGCCTTGGGATTCTCACCCTGACCACCTGTGTCGGTTTGGGGTACGGTCAACCATGATCTGAAGCTTAGAGGCTTTTCCTGGAAGCGGGGCATCAATGACTTCCGGAGCGTACTCCGTTCGTCTCGTGTCTCGGCCTTGAGCGGGCGGATTTGCCTACCCTCTCAGCCTACGCACTTTCACCAGGACAACCAACGCCTGGCTCACCTAGCCTTCTTCGTCCCCCCCTCGCAATCATGGCCGGTACGGGAATATTAACCCGTTTCCCATCGACTACGCCTTTCGGCCTCGCCTTAGGGGCCGACTCACTCTGCTCCGATTGACGTCGAACAGAAACCCTTGGTCTTCCGGCGGGGATGGTTTTCACATCCCTTATCGTTACTCATGTCAGCATTCGCACTCGTGATACCTCCAGCCCACTTCCCAGTGAACCTTCATCGGCGTACACGACGCTCCTCTACCGCGAATCCACATCCGAAAATGCAGACTCACCCGTAGCTTCGGTAGCTGGTTTAGCCCCGTTACATCTTCCGCGCAGGCCGACTCGACTAGTGAGCTATTACGCTTTCTTTAAAGGATGGCTGCTTCTAAGCCAACCTCCTAGCTGTCTTCGCCTTCCCACATCGTTTCCCACTTAACCAGCATTTGGGGACCTTAGCTGACGGTCTGGGTTGTTTCCCTTTTCACAACGGACGTTAGCACCCGCTGTGTGTCTCCCACGCTGCACTCATCGGTATTCGGAGTTTGCCTCGGGTTGGTAACCCGGGATGGGCCCCTAGCCGAAACAGTGCTCTACCCCCGATGGTGATACGTGAGGCGCTACCTAAATAGCTTTCGAGGAGAACCAGCTATCTCCGGGCTTGATTAGCCTTTCACTCCGATCCACAGCTCATCCCAGCATTTTTCAACATACTTGGGTTCGGGCCTCCAGTTGATGTTACTCAACCTTCACCCTGGCCATGGATAGATCGCCCGGTTTCGGGTCTATTCCCAGCGACTGGTCGCCCAGTTAAGACTCGGTTTCCCTACGCCTCCCCTATTCGGTTAAGCTCGCCACTGAAAATAAGTCGCTGACCCATTATACAAAAGGTACGCGGTCACCGAACGAGTCGGCTCCCACTGCTTGTACGCATACGGTTTCAGGATCTATTTCACTCCCCTCGCCGGGGTTCTTTTCGCCTTTCCCTCACGGTACTGGTTCACTATCGGTCAGCCAGGAGTATTTAGCCTTGGAGGATGGTCCCCCCGTCTTCAGTCAAGGTTTCACGTGCCCCGACCTACTCGTTTTCACCAGATACGAATTTCGGCTACGGGACTATCACCCGCTATGGTCCGACTTCCCAATCGGTTCGCCTATCCAGTATCTGACTTAAGGGCTGTTCCCCGGTCGCTCGCCGCTACTGGGGGAATCTCGGTTGATTTCTTTTCCTCGGGGTACTTAGATGTTTCAGTTCCCCCGGTTCGCCTCCCGTCACTATGGATTCATGACGGGATACTCATTTGCATGAGTGGGTTTCCCCATTCGGACATGCCCGGGTCACAGGTTGTTTGCCACCTCACCGAGCCTTTTCGCAGGCTGTCACGTCCTTCATCGCCTCTGGCTGCCTAGGCATCCACCGTATGCGCTTAATCGCTTGACCATATAACCCCAAGGGGTCTGGTCGCGATACAACATTGCCGGATACGCTCA
>NZ_CANLTC010000027.1 GCF_947493865.1 uncultured Halomonas sp. | reverse complement strand
CGGATTTACCGCCGTTTCTCTATTCTACCCGCGCCGCAAGCCCTGCCTGGTTCACGCTGATCTGCGATGAACCTTAATTAATTGGTAAGCTTGTAATGTCTCACTGGCCGCATTTTGACCAAGCCATAGCTGACTTTTAAAGTGCCCTACAGAAAAGCTATTTGCGGAAACAATCCATATTTCCTTACGAACGGCTGTTGAGCGGCGTCTCTGGGAAACTATGTCCCAGACTTCGTTCAGCTTTTGCTGCCTATCTTGAGAATTACTGGCGGTATAGGATTTTCCGTTTATCAACCTGATCCTCTCATACATCAATTGCTCTGCCCCCGCTGTGGGCCAAGCTGAAAGTAGTAAGTTCCAGTTTCCTGGTCTTAGCAACTCGTTCCCACTTACTAACATTTCCATGTTCTTGATTGCTTGAGATCCTACCTCAGCAAGTGCACCAGCTGAAGATTGTGGTTTTTTTGGACTGTCACCACATTTTATGTGTACATACACAAGTTTGTTCTTAGATGACAAAATAAAATCGGCAGGCTCAGTACCCATATCAGTGTTTAGAACTAGATCGGCATTGGGAATATATGGGGAAAACGGTCCTAAGTCGGCACGTGTTGGGTTGTCCATTCCATTGGCTTTAATCTTATCTAATAGATAGAAGATTGATTCCGTGCTGAAGTTCTGGTTTACAACTTGGTATACCTTATTCTTGTAACCCTTTTCATCTAGGTTTTCCCCTAGTAATTCAGGAAGCCCAATGACCACATTTGCTAGGTTTGATTCATCAAAATTGAAAGAGTGTTCGACGGGAAGCTTTGTTTGATAGAATTTATCTTGGGAATAACCAATTCCATTTTCCAATAAAGCTTTATGGAGATGCCCAGTTAGCAAGTCAACAATATTCTCGTTTTGAACATCATGTTCATTTATAGAATAAAAAATTGGCTGATCAGGGTTCATGTCCAGGTATGGTTCTTCATTACGAAGCTCGATTACTATTCGACTCTCCTCAACTCCAGGTAGTAGCAGAAATCCGTCGTCATAATTCCTATGCAAGAAATCATTGTCTATGGTATGAGTTGAACCATCGATTGAGATTGTTATTGGTGATTCGAACTCGCTGAAGTCAAATATCACGCTTTCGATATTTACATTAGTGTCTATGTTAACTGGCTTTGCATAAGAGTCGATGAGTGGGTTGTTAACTAATGAGTCTCCAGCAAGGACATTGTTCATTGTTTCTAACCAGTCATTTAATTCATGCAGGCTGAATGAATTTTCTTTTTGGTCTGATATGCGCCCTGAGTCAACCCCTACGTAATAGCTACCAGATTTTGCTTTCATTATGTCGTAAGTGTCTAATCTTGCAGTAGAAATTCTGTATGAGGAGTTGGCTTGTTGATCTGCCATTTGATCCAGGTTCTGTCCCTTAATCGCTATACTATCAGGGCGTCTCCTTGCTGAACTAACAGACTTGCTGCTGGCCTCTTTAGTAGTTGAGGATTCGCCAAGAGATAGAATCTTAAATAAATTCTCTTGTGGTACTGCAGAGCCAAGTTTTAATTCTTTATCTCTGCTAAGGCGTCGTCCTCTGCTATCGTAAATTGCGATAATATTGTTAGATAGTTCTTTAATAATAGTTATTTCTAAGGATGGCTCGAAAAAGAAATGCTCTTTCAAGAATTTAGAGCGATTGAAAGCTATGGAGGCAATAATATAAATACCAATCTGTGTGTTAAATTGCTTGGCAAGCTCTCCGTTATTATGGCATCGCCAATACAACATGTCTGATAGAAGTTCTACACTAAATCCCTCGGTTGTGTTTAAAAAACAAACAGATGCTGTTGGTATATTTAGTGAGTCCTCTGGATCAAATTCGTTAAGATCAAATTTTCTCAAAAAGCGATTTCCATAATAACTTGAATCAGGAAAAGCCTCTAGATAAAGCTCTATTAACTTGTTTGCATCTAAGGAGAGGATGAATTTTTTTACAGCGCTATCACTGTTGAGAGATGCATCAAACAAACGATAGTTCTGCCACATTTGATGATTTGAATTGCTGTTTATCTCTATTACTTTGGGTTCGATTCCAGCAAATATTCTAACGACACGGCCAACTGTTTGTACGAGCTCTCTACCACTATTAATATTGTAAGTGAGAATCAATAGCTTTGCTTGGGGTATATCAACACCCTCATCAAGCTTTCGTTGATGAATGATGACTTCATATTGAGAGTTTTTTAAGTTGGCAGGCACGGCTGACTTAACATTACTTCGAGGATCTTTCTTAAGTTGGTCGTGTATAGCCAGTACATTAAAGTCGCTGTTTAATTGGTCGTAATAATTTTCAATTTCACTTATGTTTTTGCATTTTATTATGCATTTTGTATTAGGGTTTTCAGTTAAGAATGAGCGAATTGAAGAGCTTAAGTTTTGAGGCTCAATAGATTCAAATTCAGGTTCTTTAAGCACGTTATCCGAAAGTGCTTTTTCAAAGGTGTAGATGTAGCTGAAGTCTGCTGAAACATCAAATTGAAATAGATCGTTGCGATACGGAGTTGCTGTGATGACAATTCTATGAGCACCTATTCCCCTTACGAGAGTACGCCAAACGGGAGAGGGTTCAGAATGACCTTCATCAATAATAATAAGGTCAATTTCTTTCCTTAGTTCTCCTAGTTCTATAGAGTTGAGTTTTTGAAGTTTCTGAAATGTTGATACATAAATACCATTTTTTGATAAATCGTCGACATCATCAAAGACATGCTTTAATGGAATGCTTGATCCGTCAGCACGTTCGTCAAAAAACTTACCATTTATTTCTGAATACAATTGATCACAAACGGCCCTTCGGTGACAAAGTACAAGGACCTTTTTTTGAGAGGCTTTATGGCTGATGACACTAATTACTCCAGACTTTCCAGCGCCTGTGGGTAAACTGACTAAACAGGCCTTGGCAGTTTCAGTTAGCGGTTTTCTTAAGTAGCTTAGCGCTGTCCTTATGCTGCCTTGTTGGCATCTTCTTAAATTACTCCATAAGATGCTATCTATTGAAAAGCCACTAACATTCATAATATTTTCCCTGTGAAATCATGATTTTAAGGTCGAGCCACGTTCTTGTCTTGTTTGTGCTGTCAGCCTGAAAGATAGTGAGAATTTTAGCGGCTAAAATTCTTCCCCATTATATTTGTAATTCTCTAATAGAAATTCTTTGCGAATTGAGGCCAGCGCTTTAGATACGGCTTGGCGCGTCATGGGCTGCTGCTTGGCGTTCAGTATTCGTTTTCCAATTTCAGTCTGGCTAAACCCTGACCGCTTGAGTACCAGAATTTTTTTCTTGGTGTCCGATAGTTTGGAGTCCACCATTCTGCGGGCAAGATTGCGTAATTCAGCTTTGTCTGCTGACTGTAAAGTTAGTCGTAGCATTAATTGGAAGAAGTAGCTGTCAATCAAGTCATCGCCTGACATAGCGTGAGGCTTGGACCGATTCGCACACTGATGGGTCAGTCGTTTGAGTTCGATATTAAATTGCGTTAGAGAGCGTTTTGCCTGCCTATAAGTAGGGTTCCACTCACCATTTGCCAACTTGGGTCTATGCTCTTCGCAGTACTGGTGGCTGAGCTCAAGTTTCTTACGATCCTCTAACTCAACGTCATTTATACGCTGGCCTGCCACTGTCGTCATAAAGGCTGCGAACTCCGTCTTGTTTCCGCATAGTTCGCAAAAATCGTTTTTGCGTTGTGCGTTTAGGTTGACTCCCTTTGTAGAGGATGACCTTTTGGGACGTTTACATGCACAATCCCAAACCAGCCCGTTCAAGGATTCGAGAGTCGCTATGAAGCGCTCGTCCGTCGGACTCTTCTGTTCTACTGTCTTAATGAATTGACGTAGTAATTGGCGTTGCATTCGGACCATGGCCTCAAGTCCTACCATTCGAATGATCGCGCTGAATCCTACTCCAGCACCGGCTCCAGGAACATGGCCAGCGTAGCTTCCTGGAAGTGTATCCATGTAGGTTGCCAGGGCAGGATCGATGACTTCCTCTATCAAGCGCACGATCGGGTAGCGTCTTGAGGACGCAGAGTAAGGGTGCCAGCGTTCTTCAAACCGTTGGATAGCTTCTGTGACGACTGGGGCACAACCTTCCCAGATGACGATGCTCGATTCATTCTTCATGTCAACCATTTTAGCCAATTTATAGGCTTAATCAAGTGGCATTGCTGGGCACCATAGAGCTTTCATAAGTAAGTGGAGGCACAAGTATGCAAGCAATGGCAAGCAAGACGCTGATCAATCGAAAAGTGCTCTTAGAAATGATTCCTCTCTCCTCACGGACAATTTACAACTTGGAGAAGCGAGGTGAGTTCCCTCGCCGAATTGCACTTACCAGCAGAAACGTCGCGTGGGACTTGTCGGAAGTAGAGCAATGGATTGAAGAGCGCAAGTCGTCTGGAATCCAGGCAGCTCGACCTGGCAACACCATAGAGGCCTAACAGTATGGCCCTTGATCTTATGGCGGCCTTTTCAGAAACGCCGCCGCTCCTTGATTATGTTTTACCTAACATGGTTGCCGGTACGGTGGGGGCCTTGGTTTCACCAGGTGGTGCCGGAAAATCCATGCTGGCCTTACAGCTTGCCACGCAGATCGCTGGAGGCCCAGACTTGCTGGAAGTCGGAGAATTTCCTGTTGGGCCAGTTATCTATCTTCCCGCAGAAGATCCTCCCGCTGCTATCCATCACCGATTACATGCGCTTGGAGCGCATCTCACCGCCGAGCAGCGGCAAGCTGTTGCTGAAGGCTTGTTGATTGAGCCGCTGATAGGAAGGTGCCCCAACATTATGTGTCTCGATTGGTTCGATGGCCTTAAGCGAGCGGCTGCGGGTCGCCGCCTTATGATCCTGGACACCTTACGTCGTTTCCACATCGAAGATGAAAACGTTAGCGGTCCAATGGCGCAAGTGATCGGACGTATGGAAGCCATCGCCGCCGATACAGGGTGCTCTATCGTTTTTTTGCACCATGCCAGTAAGAGCGCCGCCATGATTGGTGCGGGTGACCAGCAACAGGCCAGCCGTGGGTCGTCTGTTCTGGTCGATAACATTCGCTGGCAATCGTACCTGTCTGGCATGACGCAAACCGAGGCTGAGGAATGGGGTGTTGATGATAGTCAGCGTGGGTACTTCGTTCGCTATGGCGTGAGCAAGGCGAATTATGGCTCTCCTTTCGCAGAGCGTTGGTTCCGGCGTCACGAGGGCGGTGTGCTCAAACCTGCCGTGCTGGAGAGGCAGCGCGTAGCCAATGGCGTGCTGCCATTCAAGAAATCTAAGGTGAGGTCACGTGATGAGCTTTGATCTTACCCATGTTCGACATGATCCAGCTCACTGCCTGGCTCCTGGCTTGTTCCGTAGTCTGAAGCGTGGAGAGCGAAAGCGGCTCAAGCTGGACGTAACCTATACCCATGGCGAGGATTCGATACGTTTCTGGGGGCCTGAGCCTCTAGGTGTTGATGATCTTCGCATCCTACAAGGGCTTGTGGCTATGGCCGCAATTTCTGGTGATGGGGGACGCGGGATTGTGCTGCGAAACGAAACAGAGTCAGAAGTTGGGCAGCAATTGCGTCTCTTGCTAGACCTGAAGTGGGACGCGGTTGAGAAGGATGCAATGGTTGCCAAGGGCAGCTTTCGACAACTGGCCCGAGAACTTGGGTATGCCGACGATGGAGGCAGCCAGTTCAAAACTATCCGCGATAGCATCGAGCGCCTATGGGCAGTATCGGTCATTGTGGAGCGTAACGGGCAGCGTCAGGGTTTCCGCATCTTGTCCGATTACGTCAGCGACGACCGGGAAGGTAAACTGTTTGTCAGCCTAAACCCTCGATTAGCAGAGGCTGTAATGGGAGAACGTCCACATACTCGGCTCGACATGACTGAGGTTCGGGCGCTGCAGACCGATCCTGCTCGATTAATACATCAGCGATTATCGGGCTGGATTGATGCCGGTAAATCTGGACGGGTAGAACTGAATACTCTTTGCAACTACGTTTGGCCGGATGCAACGAAGAACCCCAACACCTTGAAAAAGCGCCGTCAGACGGCCCGGAAAGCGTTGACTGAACTTATTTCAGTGGGCTGGACTGTACATGAATACGCCAAGGGAAAATGGGAGATTAGGCGGCCAGGGGCCAACCAAGCCAGCCCCCGGCGTGACAGCACCCATCCCCGGCATAATAGTACCCGTCCCCCGGCATAACGGTATCCCATCCCCGGCATAACGGTACCCGCTTCAATCGCGCAAACGCTTGCAGGGCAAGGCTTTCCGGCCTGTTTTGGAAATCGATCCAAGATATTCCAAAGAATATCCATCATGCGCGGCATAGCCCGCGCCTGAATGGCGCGTTCATGCCTTGCCAACTCAATCGGCCTTTGGCCGATGTTTTAACGCCAAGAGGGTGGCCGATTCTGCTTCCTCGCTAAGGGCTATCACCTCTTCTTGGCGTTCAATCCGTCCGAAGGACGACCAAAGCCGCCTTATACGCTCCAGGAGCGTCGTTCAGAGGCCGACTAGGTTTTGTACGGAAAGTCATTTTTGCTAATGTGGCCCATGCATAGCCAGCATAGGTGCGGTATGGCAGGACGCT
>NZ_CANLTC010000026.1 GCF_947493865.1 uncultured Halomonas sp. | reverse complement strand
AGGCCATGAAGCAGTGGCAGCAAGAGCGCCCCGATTTATTTTGGAAACGTGTAATTAATCACACGGGCCCCGACACCCACCAGTAACAGCCCCATAGCTGTCAATTGCAGCGTTTTTTTCATTACCGCCTCCAGTGTTGAAAGTTGCCAATTCGACAGTAGGCAGCCGACTAGCTACCTCCACCTGTTTTGATTTACACCTGAGGGCCAGCCGGGGCCGGCTGGCCACGGGTTTTCCAAAGGGACAGCAGCACGCCGCCCAGCAGCAGCAGCAGACTCAGGGTCACACTCAGGGAGATTACCGATGGAATCTTGCCAATGAACTTTCACGAATGCCAATTTCGCGATGCTCGCGGTGAAGCACCCCTAGATCGAAGACCAACAGGCCAATCACTATGCTGATAAAAACGAGCCACAACCAAGTGGCAGTGCCGAGAAATTCGGCCAGGAAGAACGGTTCTAGGGCAGTCATGAGCCCCTCCTCTAAGTGTCGAAGTTGTGCAAACTGCAACTCCGACATGGCAGCGGTTAGCTGTCAGAGGGGCCCGGCGTTGCGGAGGCAACTCTAGAGGTGCATTTGTGGCTTCTCAATCGAGGAAAGGTCGCAAGGTGTTTCAAGCGGATTGACTGATACTGTGAGTAGACCTTCTTTTCGTAGACGGCTTCGGGCGGCTGCTTTTGGCCGGAAGCGGACGCCGATGCCTGGCAGCTTCTGGCCAAAAGCGGGCGCTCGTGGGAGAGCAGACAGAAGCGAGCCGGCCATCTCCCTGTTCAGCCAAGCGCTTGGCTGCTGGGTGCGTCGATGCTACTCGGCTCTCTAATTAAGGAATTTTCCAGTTTAGAGCACTGGCCTGCGGTCCTCAGATTCACATAGGATGGCTATGTATGCCTACCGCTCTGCCGTAGGAACGGGGTAGCTGGCCGCCTAATCAGCATTCATAAGCAGAGTCGTCGCATTCTGCGATCGAAAAGGCAAAGGGGTATCCGCGGTCGCGGTAACTTCTGCAGTCCCTACGGGTATCATGTCGTTTCGTAAAGTTTTAGGCGCTCTAAAGTCTAAAAATTTACGAAATTATTTACGAGAATGCGGTTATGTGCTGCAAGTTGCTGAAAGACAAAGGATTTTATATGTCGCTTGGGTGTCAGGTGCTCATTGCCGTTTTAGGCGGTTGCCTGAAATGCGTCATTTTCTTGAACTCGGCTGGTAGCGTAGGCGCCAGGGAGCTTCCCGGTCCTTGGGGTCGGCGTAGGGAATGCCGATCCGGGGGCCGGCAATGACGTCACGATCTTCAACGGGTATTCCCGGTTCGAGCCACAGCCGTTTTCCCTGGCACACATCGTGGCGGTTGAATTCAGCCAGGGTGATACCCATTGCCTGGGTGAGTTTACCGGGACCATTCGCCAGATTGTGGCCATTCTTGCCACTGCGTCGAGCGAGCATGGACGCCTCGCCTGTAACCGGGACGAGGGCTCTCACCAAAACGGCGCCTGGGTGCCCCGATGACTCGGTAACCAGATTGAACATATCGTGGATACCATATATCAGGTAGACATAGGCATGCCCCGGTGGGCCAAACATGGGCGCGTTACGGGGCGTAAGACCGCGGGCAGCATGGCTGGCGCTGTCCTCGGTTCCGCCGTAGGCTTCGGTTTCGACAATACGCCCTACCAGACGTTCATCATCGTGCAGGTGGACAAGGTGTCGCCCTAGCAGGTCCCGGGCGACTTCCAGGGCTGGGCGCGCATAGAAGCTCTGGATTAGCGGCCCATCGTTGATCATTGCCAAAGAGTCCCCATCATCATGATATTGAGCCTGCATTCTTGTAGAAGGAAGCGCCGTGAAGCTGTTGATTCTTGATGCAGGGCATTGTTTGAGTCTGGCATTTACGCGTCAAGCCAATCGTCGCAATGATACTGAGCTGGTGATTGCACATACGTTGACGCTCACCTCCGAGCAGCTTGAAGAAGTAGCCCCGGATGCCTTGATCATTCCACCCTTGGCATACCCCAGCGATGCGACGCCGGCATTGGTGGAATCCCATGCCGTGGCCGTGGAAAACTGTCTGGCATTGTGTCGCCATGCCGGCGTTCCCCTGGTCTGGTGTGTGTCGGATGAACTCTACGAAGATGGCGCCGAGCTACCCATCGATGAACATGTCATTCCCTGTCCACGCGATGAAAGCTTGCGCCGATTGATTGTCACCGGCAATCGTATTCGCACGGATCTTGCGGAGCATCTGATCGTACGTCTGGGGCCGTTGTTTGCCCTTGAAGGCAGCGATGCCTGGTTGACTGAGTTGATCGAGCAGCTTCTGCAGGGGTGCAGTGTTCGTGTCGCGGAAGATATCGTTTTTTGTCCGATTTCGGCAGATGCCGTGGCCATGGCGTTGATCGGTATGCTGCAGCAATTGAGCTGCAGTGCGACAGCCTGGGGAGCTTATCATCTGGCAGGCGTCGAACCCGTCAGCGCCTATACCTTTACCTCGACGGTACGTACGCAGCTCGATACGCGCCTTGCCGGGTTGGGCGAGAAGGTCGCGCTGGGCGATCTAAAAGCGCTTAATCATCATCATGATCAGCCACTGCGGCGCGTGCTCAACTGTCAGCGCGTGCTCGATGTCTACGGCGTGCATCAAAAACCCTGGCGGCTTGAGTTGAGCCGGATGCTGGATACCTGGTGTCACGCCTATCAGGCACGGGAGAAAAGCGCATGAATACGCTACGCAGCCTGATATTTTACCTGGTCTATTTTCTTGCCATTCTGTTTTTTGGCCTGGTGTGTCTGCCGATTACACCACTTTTGCCCCTGAGGGCTCGCTACAAGCTGCTTAATCTCTACAACCATTTCATCATTGCCTGGTTTTCACTCATCTGCGGGGTGCGCTACGAGGTGCATGGCCGGGAGAACGTGCCCGAAGGGCCGGTGGTGATTCTGGCCAATCACCAGTGTGAATGGGAAACGCTTTTCCTGCAGGTGCTCAAGCCTCCGGTCTGCACCGTGCTCAAGCAGGAGCTCTTGCGTCTACCGCTGTTCGGCTGGGCGCTGCGACTGCTCCATCCTATTGCTCTGGATCGTTCTCGCCCTTCACGCGCCATGAAACAGGTGCTGTCTCAAGGGCCCAAACGGTTGGAGGAGGGGCTGTCGGTACTGATTTTCCCTGAAGGCACTCGGGTCGAGCCAGGGCAGCGGCGGCGTTATAACAAGAGTGGCGCGGTCATTGCCTGTCGCGCCGGCGTTCCTGTACTGCCGGTGGCTCACAATGGCGGTGAACGCTGGCCGGGGCGACATTGGGTCAAGAATCCCGGGCGTTTGACGGTGGTGGTGGGTGAGCCTATCGCGACGGAAGGGCGTACCCCGGAAGAGGTGCTGGTGAGGGTTGAAGAGTGGATCGAGTCGCAGCTGACCCTGATTTCAGACGTTCCTCGCCCGCCTCGCGTTACTGATACACAGGCACCTCAACTTCCTACATAAAGCCCCTGTCCTGATATAAAAAAAGGGCGCCCGACGAGGCGCCCTCAAGCTATTTATCGAAGCGTCTATCAGGTATCCAGACGCTGCATGACCAGACAGGCGTTGGTACCACCAAAGCCGAAGCTGTTGGTCATCGCTCTCTCTATGGTCACATTGTCGCGTCGTGTGCGCACGATATCGATACCTTCAGCTTGATCATCAAGTTCTTCGATGTTTGCCGAAGCGGCAACGAACCCGTGCTTCATCATCAACAAGGAGTAAATGGCTTCCTGCACGCCGGTGGCGCCCAGGGAATGGCCTGTCAAGGATTTGGTCGAACTTATCGCCGGCGTCCGATCGCCGAATATCTCGCGGATCGCTCTAAGTTCAGAAATATCGCCTACCGGGGTGGAGGTGCCATGGGTGTTGATGTAGTCGATATTGCCTTCCACTCCGGCCATGGCCTGACGCATGCAGCGCACGGCGCCTTCACCGGAAGGGGCGACCATATCGTAGCCATCCGACGTTGCGCCGTAACCGACGAGCTCCGCATAGATCCTTGCGCCGCGAGCCTTGGCGTGTTCCAGCTCTTCCAGGACCAGCATGCCACCGCCACCGGCGATGACGAAGCCATCACGGGCCTTGTCGTAGGGGCGTGACGCCTTTTCGGGCGTAGCGTTATAGCTGCTGCTCAGGGCTCCCATGGCATCGAACAGACAGGAGAGCGTCCAGTGTTCCTCCTCGCCGCCGCCGGCGAACACGATATCCTGCTTGCCCATCTGGATCTGTTCCATGGCGTTGCCGATACAGTGTACCGAGGTAGCACAGGCAGACGAGATCGAGTAATTGATGCCCTTTATTTGAAAGGGTGTGGCCAAGCAGGCGGAAACCGTGCTGCCCATGGTGCGGGTCACGCGATAAGGACCGATACGGCGCAGTCCTTTTTCACGCAGGACGTCCGCCGCCTCGACCTGGTTGGCACTGGAAGCCCCGCCCGAGCCTGCAATCAAGCCGGTGCGCTCATTGGAAACCTGCTCCGGTGTCAGCCCTGCGTCCTTTATGGCCTGAGCCATGGAGACATAGGCGTATGCCGCTGCATCACCCATGAAGCGGCGTTGCTTGCGATCGACCAGAGCATCCAGGTCGATATCGATTGTGCCGGCCACATGACTGCGAAAGCCGCGCTCGGCGTATTCTTCCTTGAAGCGGATGCCCGAACGGCCTGCCTTGAGCGCATCCAGCACTTGGTGCTGATCATTGCCAAGACAGGAGACGATGCCCAGGCCAGTGACGACCACTCGTCGCATGGAAGCCTCCTGATCAGAAGTTTGCAGTGGAGGTGAACAGACCGACACGCAAATCGTTGGCCTGATAGATCTCGCGGCCATCGACCGCGACGGTACCGTCAGCAATACCCAGGATGAGACGTCGGGTAATGATGCGTTTCACATGAATATGGTAAGTGACTTTTCCGGCATCGGGCATGATCTGGCCGGAAAACTTGACTTCGCCGCAGCCCAGCGCGCGCCCACGCCCCGGATGGCCGAGCCAGCCCAGGTAAAAGCCGACCAGTTGCCACATGGCATCCAGCCCCAGGCACCCCGGCATTACTGGGTCGCCGGGAAAATGGCATTCGAAAAACCAGAGATCGGGGCGAATATCCAGCTCCGCGATCAGCTCACCCTTGTCATAGCGGCCGCCGGCTTCTTCGATACGGGTTATACGATCCAACATCAGCATATTGGGAGCCGGCAGTTGGGCGTTGCCGGGGCCAAATAGCTTGCCCTGGCTGCATGCTAGCAGCTCTTCATATGCAAAGGAGTGTTGCTCGGTCACTGAGTCGTTCCAAGTGTCAGAAGTGTCTTGTACTACGCATTATGTGTACGCACCTAGTTTACTGGCAGTAAGGAATGAATGCACGTCGACCGATAGTGGTATTGCTCGAGATGAGGATCGATTGTCGTCAAGCTGCAAACATTAATTCGAGTTTATAAACGTTGTAATCCTCTCTCTTGCGCCTGGGTAAGCCTGCAAGGCATGATGCCCGCTCAGTCCGCAACTTAGTATTATAATGAAAAATTATGTGGCCTTCTTTTTCTCTTAACCATCCATTGGTCTGGCTAGGCATTATCGCCCTGGGGGCGTTGCCCCTGTTACCGCTCATATGGCTACGCTTGATCGCACTGACGGTCGTGATCCTGGCCCTGCTGTATGTGGTGCGACAGATACGCCAAGAGCACTATCGGCGCCGGTTGAGTGAGAAAGCGCTGGAGCTATCGGAGGATGGCGTGATGATCTGCGACGCTGACAACCGGATCATCAGCGTCAATGCCGCCTTCACTCACATCACCGGCTTTCAGCATCAGGAAGTGATGGGCCTCGATCCATCGCTGCTGTCTTCGGGGCGCCATGACGAGAGGTTTTACGAACGCTATTGGCACGCGCTCGATACCACTGGGCGCTGGGAAGGAGAGATATGGAACAAGCGCAAGCGCGGCGAGCACTATCCTGAATGGCTTCGGGTTCAGGCGTTTTCGAATCGGCGCGGCCGCGCCGAACACTACATTGCGCTATTTACCGATATTTCCAAGCACAAGGCACGGGAGCAGGATCTCGAGCGCGTAGGCTTCGAGGATCCCTTGACCGGCTTGCCCAATCGACGACGGCTGCACGACATACTCACATCGCGGTTGAAGCATTTGCGCGCCGGCGAAGGACTGGATCTGGCGCTGATCGATATCGATGGTTTCAAGTCGGTCAATGACGGTCTCGGGGTCGAGGGCGGGGATCGACTGTTGGCGCGTTTTGGCCAGCGTTTATCCGCCATTGCTGCCCAGGCGGTGGTGGGTCGCCTCGGGGGGGACGAGTTCATGCTGATTCGTACCACGACCTTCGACGATCATGAGAAGTGGATTGCCGGTTTGCGAGAGCACCTCAGCGAGCCTTTCGAGTATAACGATCACTCCTTGCGACTCGGTTTTTCCATTGGCAGTTGCCGCGTCCCTGAAGATGGCAACGATACCGGCCTCTTGTTTCAACGTCTCGAGTCAGCGCTTTACAATGCCAAGCATCATGGCCGCAGTCATGATCAACGGTTCCAGCCTTCTCTTGAAGTCAAGGGTGACAGGCAGTTGACGTTGGTCAACGATCTGCGCCGCGCCTTGATTCAGGGCAACCAACTCGAGCTTCATTACCAGACCCAGCATCGACTATCGGATGATTCCCTGGCAGGGATGGAGGCATTATTACGCTGGCGTCATCCCGAGCATGGCATGATATCGCCAGTTGACTTCATTCCCCTGGCGGAGCGTCACGGCTTGATGAATGCCGTGGGTAGCTGGGTTATCGAACAGGCCGTGGCGCAGCAGGCCAAATGGCTTACAAGAGATGAGGCCTGCGTGCCCATATGGATCAACATTTCCGTGTTGCAGTTGATCCAGGGTGATCTTGAATCGCGCATCGCTGCTTCCTTGGCCCAGCATGGGGTGCCTGCCCGGTTGATAGGCCTCGAGTTGACCGAGTCGGTGCTGCTGGACGAACGTGCCGGCAATATCTCTCCACGACTCAACGCACTGCGTGAAAGCGGTCATCTCATTGCCATCGATGATTTCGGAACCGGTTACTCCTCGTTGGCCTATCTCAAGCATCTGCCGGTGGACAAGCTCAAGCTGGATCGCATGTTCATTCGTGGCTTGCCCGAGGATTCCGGCGATGCCGCCATGGTCAAGGCAGTGCTGGCGATGGCTCGCGGGTTGAGGCTGGAAGTCATCGCCGAAGGCGTGGAAACCGTGGCTCAGCGTGATCATTTGACGATGGACGGGTGCCAGCTGTGTCAAGGATTCCTGTTTTCGTGCCCGGAGTCGGCAAGCGGTATCGAGACCCGCTATCCCATCGCGTCGTGACCCGTGAAACGCCTTTCGGCTCGAACGCGATGCTTCAAACGATGATGGCGCCAGAGTATGTGCTTGTTCCGACCGTCAACAGGCCCTAGGTTTTGTACGGAAAGTCATTTTTGCTAATGTGGCCCATGCATAGCCAGCATAGGTGCGGTATGGCAGGACG
>NZ_CANLTC010000025.1 GCF_947493865.1 uncultured Halomonas sp. | reverse complement strand
CCGTAGCTTTTATGCGATGGTATGCGTGGCTTGCATACGCCTGTGTCTACGAGCCGACTTTTCATACAGACCCTAAGGCGTGGCTTTCGTGGCTAAAGCAGCGTGTCTCTAATTCACCCACGGAGCCAGTATTTTGAAGGGTACTGGAATTCGTATTGATATATGCAATACTTCTTTTTTGATAAATATCAATACGCAATGAGTATAAATTGTTGATGAGTTGAATATGGTTTGGAATAGACATAACTGGCTCTTCGACGTTTCATGTGGATTGGGCCTGATCCAGCATGCTCCCGACCGGGCTGCCAATCAGGTAGATCATGGTGATGAAGTAACACTCATTTCGGTATCCGCGAGCACGTGAGCGGGCGGCCTGAAACAAACAGTTCATCCCTTCCAGTCGTGCATTGGTCAGGGACGACGTCCAGCGCCGGATGACTCGCTC
This sequence comes from uncultured Halomonas sp., assembly GCF_947493865.1. Lineage (GTDB taxonomy): Bacteria > Pseudomonadota > Gammaproteobacteria > Pseudomonadales > Halomonadaceae > Modicisalibacter. The sequence continues at coordinate 24,887 of NZ_CANLTC010000025.1, read as the reverse complement.
GGCATGCCGTTCCAAGGTGTTCAGTGCCTTCCTGACCGGGGCCAACAGGGCCTTGTCCGCGATCGCCTCCCGGGCGAAATTGAGGTAGTGGGTGATCCGCCAGCGGGCCCCGCGAGGCGTGGGTGCCTGCTGAATCCAGCGCAGCTTCTCCTTGATGAGCCAGGCGTCGGCCGTGGCGCTTTCGTCGGCCAGCAATTCCTGCAACGCGGCGATCTGGTGAGACGTCAGGTTGTCGGATTCCGCGTTGCGCAGGATGGCCCAGCGCAGGTGCTTGGGGTGGGGCTGTTCGCGCCGCTCACGCTTTCTGACCTCATCCAGGGCGCGCGTGAAGGTCTGCACAATATGAAACCAGTCGACGGTGACCTCGGCATGGGGTAACTGCTCTTCCACGCCCTTGAGGAAGGCCGGCGACATGTCGCAGACCACCTCCAGCACCTTGCCGGGAGCGCCCTGATGCGCGGCCAGGAAGTCGCTGAAGGCCTCGATCGTGGCCTTGCCCCGCCCTGGCACGGCGAAGAGTACGGGTTCGGTCTTGCGCTGCATGTCGAGGAACACGGTGACGTAGCGGTGGCCGCGCTTGGCCGCGGTTTCATCCAGGCCCACGGCCTTGACCGCGGATAAATCGAGTTGCTCGAGCATGCGACCGACATAGTGATGCACGATGCGCCATAGGCGCTTGTCGGTGATCTCGATCAGGCGGGCAGCGGCCAGCACCGGCATCTCCCGGACCAGGGCCACGGCGGCCTGCTCGAACAGCAGGGTGAAGTCGCTGCCCGGCCGCGCCCAGGGCACCTCGATGCGCTTGACGCCATGCTCGGGGCACTGGGTGCGAGGCACGCGGGCGTGCAGGTAACAGTGATGCTGGAAGAAGTTCAGGTGGCGCCAGGTCTTGTCGGCAAAGTCGTGGGCCGGGCAGGCCTTACCGCACTCCGGGCAGGGGTAGAGGCTACCTCGTTCGGCTTCAACATGAAGCTCCAGCCGGTGAGGTGACACGGTAGTATCCAGGTGCTGATCCTTGAGAATCCAGGGCGCTTCCAGGCCCAGGCCGAGGGTCAGAATCTGTGTGCCGTCCATGTCCTACCTCCTGTCATCGTGGAGGTCATATCCTGGCCCAGCTCAGGGGGTGAATTCCACACCCGACGTCGAAGAGCCACATAACTCAATGCTTGATTGTCGATCAGCTTTTATTTGGAAGTGGTGAGGTTGACGCACGCTGCATATTCAGCTGACATGGTTAGTGACGGAAGTCCATGCCGTTTTTACCTTTGGTTCCTGATGTTGTCATAACCTATGCACCGTGTATAGCTATGTGCCATCGTTTGAATTCGATATTTGCTCAGCATCAAATTTCGGCAAATGCATTATCACTGTTAGCGTCGCTATTGCGGTCGCATTAAAAACAGATGTCAGTCCCAAATGCCCGACTGCTCACTCCGCAACGGTACGCTTATGATGGATCGTCTACCTCCTCGTAATTAGCTCACGAATCAACCGCCGCCCCGGATGCAGATGATCGACGAGTTCGCGCTCCAGCGGCATGGGCTCGTTGCAGATGCGTGATGCCAGCACCTCGGCGCACAGCGGTGCGCTGGCAAGCCCCCGGGAGCCGTGAGCGGCGCTGATCCACAGCCCAGGGTGGTGCTGGCTGGCATCGGCCGGGGCGCGTCGTGCATTCTTCTGTAATGCGGCGTAATCCCGGCGCCAGGCCGGGGCATCCGGTAACGGGCCCGCATAGGGCGATTTATCCGGGCTGGCAGCGCGCAGACTGGCGCGCCCCTGCATATGCGCCGGCTCGAATTCGACGCCTTCGGCGCGCAGTGCCTCGGCATAAGCGGGCAGCATATGTTCGAATTCCGCCAGGTTGGTAGCGTTGTCCGCTTCACGCAGTTCATGTCCGGTATCGCCCGGGGCAAAGGTGGCACCGAACGTCTGCACGCCCTCCAGCACTGGCAGGGCGTAACCGCCAGCGCAGACGACTCGCGTCAGTGACGCGGTAGAGACGCCGGTTGGTAGCCGCAGCTCGCTGACCTGACCGCGAATCGGCTTCAGCGGCAGCCACTCAAGAGGCGAGAAAGCTGGCGCCTGCCAGGCATTGGCCACCACGACCTGTTCGACGGACAAGACATCCCCATCCGCCAGCTCAAGCCTCCAGTTATCCTCATGGCGTTCAAGCGTCGTTACCTCGGCCTGACGAAAGGCAATGCCTGGATGGGCGGCAAGACGCTGACACAGGGCCGCCGGGCGCACCCAGCCCGCGCCCGGGTAGTCGAGGCCACCGTGAGTCAGGGCAACGCCGGCGCGGTGACTGGCCGCCGCCGCCGTGATTCCTTCGACGACGCTTGCAGGCAGTTCGTTATTACGTAAAAAGGTTGCCTGGCGTCGCGCTTCCTTGTCGGTCATGGCCAGTTGCAGCACGCCACAGTCATCCCACAGCTGCCGTTCGGGATCGAGGCGTTCGAGCAATCGCCGGGTATACAGCAGCCCCGCCAGATAGAAACGGCTCTGCAGGTTGGTCTCAGCGGCCAGCTTGACGTAGAGCGCCCCCTGGCGATTGCCGGAGGCGCCGGCGCCGGGGGTATCGCGATCGAGTAGCGTAACCCGCACACCGCGTCGTGCCAGTGCCTCGGCGGTACTGGCGCCGGCCAGCCCTGCCCCAATCACCGCAATGTGCCGAGTTGGTCGGCTTGGTGGCGGCGTAAACCAGGGCGTGGGCTGGCGTGAGGTATCCGCTGGCGGAGTGGCGATATGGCCACGCAGCATTTCGCGTTTGCGTCCAAAGCCTGGCGCTTTCACCCACTCGAACCCTGCCGCCTTGAGTCCACGCTTGACGATACCCGCGCAGGTGAAGGTGGCAAAGGTCGCCTCGGGGTGACTATGAACAGCCATGGCCTGAAACAGTGCCGGCTGCCACATGTCGGGATTTCTGGAGGGGGCGAATCCATCGAGGAACCAAGCGTCGACGCATCCATCAAGCTGCGACAAGCACTCGACGCTGTCGCCAAGATGCAGATCGAGAATCACCCGATCGGACAGTATCAGACGATGCACGCCACGCACCGGTTCCGGCCATTGGCTCACTAGGACACGCGCTCGATCGGCGAGTTCGGGCCAGGCGTTCAGGGCACGCCTCAGGTCGTCTTGGGTGAGAGGGTGTTTTTCCGTGGAAACCAGGTGCAGTCGTGCACTGTCAGGGGCATGGGTATCGAAGCAGGCCCAGGCACACAGCATGTTCAAACCGGTGCCGAAGCCGGTCTCGCCAATCACGAAGGGACGGGTGTCCTGCCAACTGATAAAACGCTCGGGAAGGTGATTGCCCTGGATGAACACATGCTCGGTTTCCGCTCGGCCGTCCTGCCGCGAGAAATAGACGTCGTCGAAGGCGAGGGAGTAGGGCGCGCCGTCAGCGCCGGCCCAATCCAGGCGAGGGTTTTCCAGTCCGGTCAGCGATCCGGTCAAGTCAGAAGATGGGCGGCGGCGATCATTCAGAACGGTATCTCCGATAACGTGTGTGATCAATTATTGAACAAAAGCGCTGAACACCCATGTCCAATGGCCTTGCGCCAAGAACTCGCTGGCTTTCAACAGACTTACTCACAGCAACTGTGAGTAACCCTTGCCGATTTATGCACAAGGGTGAATAGCCAGGTTGTACGCGCTATACAGCGGTCGCTGCGGCGCCGCGCTGAGTCAAGAGACCGCGCTGAGTCAAGAGACGCGTATGTTCGGCGATGATGCCTTCTTCATCCGTGGGAATGACGAAGACCGGCAGGTCGCTATCATCGGTACTGATACGCATCGCACTGGCCTCGTTGGCCACCGGGTCAAGGCGCATGCCCAGCCAGGCAAGCTTCTTGATGACTTCTTCTCGAATCAGGGGTGAGCGCTCCCCGATACCCGCGGTGAAGACGAACCCATCCAGACCGCCCATCTGGGCGATGAGGGAACCTGCATTGGAGACGATACTGTGCACAAATAGATCAATGGCCTCCCGGGCGTGGGGATGGTCACTGGCCACCAGGTCGCGCATGTCATCGCTGATGCCGGAGACGCCCAGCAGCCCGGACTCCCGACGCAGCATCATCTCGACCTCCTGGGCATTCATGCCTTGATGGCGAATCAAATGCAGGATGAGGCCTGGATCGATACTGCCGCAGCGCTTGCCCATCATCAGGCCGTCCAGCACGGTGAAACCCATGGTGGTGGCGACGCTGTGGCCTTTGTGGATGGCGCACAGACTGGCCCCGTGGCCCAGATGAGCGACGATGAAGCGGCCGTTGGCCTGTGGGCCTGCATGGCGTGGCAGGGTGCTGGCGATATATTCGTAGGAGAGGCCGTGAAAACCATAGCGCACCATGCCCTGTTCGGCAAAACGCCGGGGCAGAGCGAAGGTCTGGGCAACCTTGGGTTGGCTGCGGTGAAAGGCGGTATCGAAGCAGGCAACCTGGGGGATTTGGGGCCAAGTGTCTCTGATGGCATGAATACCGCTCAGGTTGTGCGGTTGATGTCCCGGCGCCAGCTCGCTCAGGCTGTGCAGGGTTTCCAGCATGTCGTCATCGATCAGGATCGGAGCATCGAAGTAGCGCCCGCCGTGCACCACCCGGTGGCCCGCGGCGACAATGTTCAGCGACGGCATTTCGTGACGTAGACGTTTCAGCATCCAGCGGATCAGTGGGCCGTGGGTCCGAGGCATGTCCTCAGCGTCCAGGGCCACGGTTTCTCCCGCGGCGCTGCCCAGTTTGGCTTCATAGAGCGGCTCACCGCCGATACCGTCGATACTGCCTTTCCAGAGCATGGTGGCGGGTGCCGCGAAGGCGTAAACGGCAGCCTTGACGGAAGACGACCCGGCATTGAGGACGAGCATGACATCTATCATTGAAAGATCCTTGAAACGAAGGATATGCAAGATCGCGGCGCGATACTGAACAAGATGGATGTGCTGCCGCCGCGGCCTTATTAGCAGGATAAATGATAGAGGGTATTATACAAAAGTCGAATAGATAACCCAAACAGTGTCATATTGAGCGCTAGGTCGGAAACGACCTCAGGTGTGCTCGATCAACCGCGCCGTGGCACGAGCGATGATGCCTTCTTCATCCGTGGCGATGACGTGGACCGATAGCGCACTGTCCGGCGTACTGATACGGGACGCCCCCCGGGCGTTGGCCTGTTCGTCGACGTGTACCCCCATCCAGGCAAGACCTTCCATGATTCGAGCACGAATCTCGGGTGAGTGCTGTCCAATGCCGGCGGTGAATACTAGGCCGTCCAGCCCTTTCAGCTGTGCAATGAGCGCTCCCATCTGGGAAAGTGCACGATAGACGAATAGCGCCACTGCATCCTTTGCTCGAGCCTCGTCGTTGTCTACCAGGTCGCGCATGTCGTCGCTGATGCCCGAAATGCCAAGGAGCCCCGACTCCTGGCTGAGCAAGGTGGCAACCTGAGGCAGGCTCATGTCACGATCCCGCAGCAAATAGAGCACCACGCCAGGATCGATATCGCCGCAGCGCTTGCCCATCACCAAGCCGTCCAGAGCGGTGAAGCCCATGCTGGTCGCGATGCTCTTCCGGTTGTGCATGGCGCATAGACTCGCGCCGTGGCCCAGGTGAGCGACGATGATGCGGCCTTCAGCGCGCTCACCCAGATGCTCGGGCAGTACACTGGCAATATATTCGTAGGACAGGCCATGAAAACCGTAACGCAGCACCCCCTCCTCAGCCAGCCGATGGGGCAGGGCATAGAGCTGTGCAATGCGCGGCTGGGTGCGGTGAAAGGCGGTATCGAAGCAGGCCACCTGAGGTATGTCGGGCCAGACCTCGGTGACGGCCTGAATGCCCGACAGGTTATGCGGCTGATGGCTGGGCGCCAGCGCACTGAGGCCATGAAGCTCTTCTATCACCGAGGAATTCACGCGCACCGGCGTGGTGAAATTACGCCCACCGTGAACCACGCGATGGCCCGCCGCAATCACATTGAGGGATGGCTTTTCCTGCTGAAAACGCTTGAGTGCCCACTTGATCAACGGCCTATGCGTCTGGGGAATATCAGAGGGTACGCCTGTCTCTTCGATGCTTTTTTCACCGGCGTGTGATGTGTATCTCGGTGCACGACCGATACCCTCGACTTCTCCTCGCCAGAGCGGGTTCTCATGATCGTCCAGCCCATAGACGGCCAGCTTGATGGATGATGAGCCGGTATTGATGACAAGCAGAGCATCGCTCATGAGATATACCTCGTTGTGGTGAACATGCAACTGAGCAAGGGCCTTCGAGTTCAACCAGGAGAAACTGTCTCAAGACACGTCACGATTGCGATGCCCGGGAGCGGTGTTTCAAGGCAGTACCTTCTTGAAGGGCTTCACCGTCACCTTGGCGTAGACTCCAGCATCCACATAGGGGTCCGCATCCGCCCAGGCCCGAGCAGCATCCAGATCATCGAACTCGGCAATTATCAGGCTGCCGCTGAAACCGCCATCCCCGGGATTCTCGGCGTCGACGGCGGGGTGAGGGCCAGCGATCACCAGGCGGCCCTCGTCACGTAGCGTTTCCAGGCGTGCCAAATGATCCGGGCGCGCGCGCTGGCGTTTTTCCAGGCTGTCCTTCACGTCTTCACTGATGATGGCATAAAGCATGGCGGAGTCCTTTCATGATGGTGAGTGATGTCGGCGATCGGGGCGCTTAGGTCAGGATCTGGGTTGAACCGTCATATGACGACTCAGATAGATCCCTTGAGCGAGTACGAATGCAAGGGTCAGGCCCAGCATGCCAAAGAGCTTGAAATTGACCCAGGCGGCCTCGCTGAAGGTCTTGAAAACGTAGACGTTGAGCAGTGCCATGGCCAGGAAAAAGCTGGCCCAGGCCAGATTGAGGCGTGTCCAGATCGTGTTGGGTAGCTGGATGGCCTTGCCCATCATGCGCTGGGTCAGCGTCTTGCCGCCAATCAGGGGCGAAAGAAGAAAAGCCAGGGCGAACAAGGCGTTGACTACGGTCGGCTTCCATTGAATGAAGGCGGCATCTTGAAAGGCGACCGTTGCGCCCCCCAGCAGGATCAGCAGTCCCAACGTAATCAGATGCATCTTCTCGAGTTTTTTATAGCGCCACCAGATGAACGCCATCTGGGCGAGGGTCGCAGGGATCAGTACCAGCGTCGCCAGCACGATATCGTCGCTCAGATGATAAACCGCGAAGAAGATCGCGATGGGAAGAAAGTCCAGCAGTAGCTTCATTGCAAAATCCTGTAATTGACGAGGCGTCATTGACCCGAATTACCGGGACGCGCACCATGACGCACCTATTCTGACAAAGACGCCGACTGGCGTCATGCCCATGATGCCCCTTCCAGATCGTCTCGAGGCGGTTTCCGGTCTCGACCTTCACATGCACTCCACCGCCTCGGACGGTGCGCTTGCTCCCGCTGCGCTGGTTGCCCTATGCCATTCCAGGGGTGTGACCCACATGGCGTTGACGGATCATGACACCCTGGCCGGCATCGATGAAGCAAGCGCGGAGGCAGAACAGTTCGGCATACGACTATTGCCCGCCGCGGAGCTTTCCGCCCAGTGGCGAGGTATGACGATTCATGTGGTGGCACTGCTGCCGACAGGCCCCAGCGTGGAAATGGACGACGCGCTGGCAACCCAGGCTGAAGCCCGGGTCGCACGCAGCAAGGAGATCGCTCGTCGTCTCGAGGCAGTAGGGCTCGAGAATGCGCTGACCCGGGCGCGAGAACAAGCCGGCAGCGAGCGCCCGCTGGGACGGCCGGATTTCGCCCGAGCACTGGTGGAGGCCGGAGTCGTGCCGGACATGGCTACGGCCTTCAAGAAATATCTGGGTGCCGGCAAGCGGGGCGACGTCAAGGCGCATTGGCCATATCTGGGCGATGTGATCGACTGGACTCGTCAAAGCAGCGGGGTTGCGGTGCTGGCGCATCCGCTGCGCTACGGCCTGACACGACGCAAACGCGGGCTGCTGCTCGATTCCTTTGTCGAGGCAGGGGGCGAGGCGGCAGAACTGGTCAGCGGCTTTCAGAATGCAGATATCACTCGGGACCTGGCACGCCAGCTTGGCGAACGCGGCCTCTATGGCTCCTTGGGCAGCGACTTTCATTTTCCCGGTGGTCATTTGGCACCGGGTAGCATGAGTCCGGTATCTCGCTGCGATGTGTTACCGGTGTGGCATCATCCATTAATGCGTGACTTTGCTGGCTGAATTCGTATAACCCGATAAGCTGGTCAATAAGTGCTAAGGAAACCCTCGTTCGTCTTACAAGGAGTGGTCATGACCCAGTTTTTCCAGATTCATCCAGAAAACCCGCAAAAACGCTTGATCGATCAGGCCGTCTCCATCATCCGTCAGGGCGGGGTGATTGCCTATCCCACGGACTCCGGCTATGCGTTGGGTTGTCATCTAGGAGAAAAGAAAGCCATCGAGAAGATCAAATGGCTGCGCTCCCTGGATGACAAGCACAACTTCACCCTGGTGTGTTCCGACCTTTCCGAGATTGGCACCTATGCCAAGGTCGATAACGACGCCTTTCGTCTGCTCAAGAACAATACGCCGGGTGCGTACACCTTCATCCTCGATGCCACCAGCGAAGTGCCGCGATTGTTGTTACATCCCAAGCGTCGCTCCATCGGCGTGCGGGTGCCGGATCACCGCATCACCCATGCCTTGCTCGAGGCTTTGGGCGGGCCGCTCATGAGCGTGACACTGATTCCGGTGGGCGAAGAGCTGCCCATGACCGACGCAGAAGAGATTCGCGAGCGTTACGATGCCCATCTCGAGTTGATCATCGATGGCGGCGCCTGTTCTTTTGAGCCTACCAGTGTGATCGACCTGCGCGAGATTCCGCCGGTCATCCTGCGCGAAGGTCGCGGCGATACCGCGCCATTTCGTTAAGCGCCCCGAGTTTCGGAATGCCGCCCAGGCGGCATTTTACTGGCTAGTCGGTAGGCGTCGCTGCCGTCTGCTCACCGTCCTGCTTTTTCTTGCGCGGGTCTTCACTTTCCTCATCAAGCCAGGCGCCGCAGCGTTTGCAATAGCGGGCATCCCGTTCGTGTTCTTCAAGTCCGCAGCCCGGGCAGGCTTCGTCTGAATAACGCTGATCCCGGATCGAGCGCATCATCTCGGCAGAAAAGACCCCGGTCGGTACGGCGAGGATGGCGTAGCCCATGATCATGACCACGGAGGATAAAAACTGTCCTAACGGCGTCAGCGGCGTGATATCGCCGTAGCCCACGGTGGTCAGGGTCACGATGGCCCAATAGATGGCGCGAGGAATACTGGTAAAACCCGCCTCCGGCGGCTCGATCAGATAGATCAACGAGCCGAAGATGATTACCAGCATCAGCACCGTGGACAGGAACATCAGAATCTTGCGGAAACTACGTCGCAGCGATTGCACCAGTATCTTGCCTTCGCCCAGAAACTCCATGAGCCGCAAGACACGAAAGACACGCAGTACCCGCAATATTCTGACGACCAGCAGTGATTGCGCCCCAGGTATGAGCAGGCTCAGCCAGGTAGGCAGGATCGATAGAAGATCGATGATGCCATAGAAACTTTTCAGGTAGCGCAGCGGGCGGTCCAGGCAGTAGAGCCTAAGCGCCAGCTCGAGGGTAAAGATCAGCGTGAACGCCCACTCCATTCCGAGAAGCAGTGTGCCGTAGCGCGCGTGCAAGGATCCTACGCTGTCCAGCATGACCACGATGACGCTGATCAGGATCAAGCTGATCAGGGCGATATCGAAACCCTTGGCGAGCCGGGTATCGGATTCGAACATGATCTGAAAAAGCCAGGTGCGCAGGCTGACGCCTTCAGAGGATGATGGGGACGGCAAGTCGAAACTCCTCGATCACAAGATTGTTCTTTGCAGGCCCAGGCTGTGCTGACCAAAAGAGGTGGTCAACCAATCAGGGTGCATGAGCATGGCGGCCAGTGCGCCCGCATGATGCCGAGTCTCAGCACTCAGCCTGTCGCTTTCTGCCAGGTTTTCGTAGATATCGATCGCCTTTGCGAGAAAACATGGCGTCTGGGTATCGCGATGAATGTCGAGCAGGCGGGAAGCATGATCGAGCCGCACGGAAGTGCTTTCGTCGTGGTCCTGATGTTCAAGGGCATTGCATTGCCACTGGCCCTTGTATAGCGCCGAACCACGCTCGGCCTTGCTGGCAATGGACGGGCGCAGGGGCACTCGTGCGGCAAGGGTCTGCGCCAGTTGCCACAATGAAGCGGGTTCTCCGCGCTTGAGTTCGAGCTCCAGCTCGTTGATGGCAACGCATTGACCGGCAGCGAGAATACTACCCCGGTCGAATGCCACCTCGATGCTGGCGCCGTCGGTCTCGAGCAGCCAGCGACAGCGTTCGAAATCCGTGACAAAGCGTGGTTCGAGCGCCTCGAGAACCGCATCGCCCAGGGCGTGCATGGGGGGCAGGTGGGCCAGGCCGGCGAGATCCAGCTCCTCGCCTTCGATTGCCCATTCCCATTCACCGCGCACGGAAAGCCCGCCGGTTCCACTGCCGATGGTCTTGAGCGTCTGCAGGTTGCCTGTGGGGGTGCGGCGAATGCGTAGAGCGGCGCGGGCGGCTTCAAGCGCTCCTTGTGGCGTATCGTAATAGGTGTTGGATAGCCACGCCTGGCTGGGGGGTGTATCGAGCAGTTCGTGTTGCAACAGAAAGGCCGCTGCGGTACTGCCTAGTGCCAGTTTGAGTTCGACTTCTTCGGCCATCACACTATCCCGTTGACACTGTTGAATGAAACTTCATGACGTTGCTCGACGCAAACATTATACTATCGACGCCATTCTCAACCCGCGACACTCTTTTATGATGACGTCCAATCCATTTTCAGCGTTGTTCGGGCGCTCGCCCTTTCAGCCGTTATTGGCGCATATCGTCAAGACCAATGAGTGCGCCGAACAGCTATTGCCTTTCTTCGATGCCGCGCTGGCGGGTAATTGGGAGGAGGCCGCCCAGTATCGCGAGAAAGTGACGGTACTCGAGAACGAGGCGGATGAGCTCAAGACTCAGCTACGGCTCAATCTGCCCAACACCCTGTTTCTACCGGTATCGCGCTCGGATCTGCTGGAACTGATCAGCGTGCAGGACAAGATCGCCAACCGCGCTCGGGACATTACCGGCATCATGATGGGGCGTTCCATGGAAATCCCCGCCCCCCTGGCGGCGCCGATGCGCAGCTACTTGGAGATTGCCATTGCGGCGGTGGATCAGGCGCGCAAGGCACTGGAAGAGCTCGAGTCGTTGCTCGAGTCCGGCTTCGGGCGCAATGTGGCGCAACTTATGGAAAACCTGATTCGTGATCTGCACGAACTCGAACATCAGGCAGATGCCCAGGAAATCGCCATTCGGCGTCAGCTTTTCGATCTCGAAGACGATCTGCCACCCGTGGATGTCATGTTCCTGTACAAGATCATCGATTGGATCGGCGACCTTGCGGATCGCGCCGAGCGCGTCGGCAGCCGACTACAGATACTGACTGCTCGCTGAATCCTGCGCTCCGTTTCGGATCGTGGATTTGTAATGAACGCCACCCTTAAAAAAACGGCTGCCCATGTTGATCATTGAGCAATACGGTGACGTATTCATCATTCTCGCCTGTATCTTTGGCTTCTTCATGGCCTGGGGCGTTGGTGCCAACGATGTGGCCAACGCCATGGGAACCTCCGTCGGTTCCAAGGCCATCACCATCAAACAGGCCATCCTGATTGCGGTGATATTCGAGTTTCTCGGCGCCTGGCTTGCGGGCGGGCAGGTTACCGAGACCATTCGAAAGGGCATCATCAACCCCGAACTGCTCGTGGACGATCCACAGCTACTGGTCTACGGCATGCTGGCCTCGCTGCTGGCGGCGGGCCTATGGTTGCTGATTGCCTCGGCTCGAGGCTGGCCGGTCTCGACAACCCATTCCATTGTCGGCGCCATCGTCGGCTTCGCCGTGGCTGGACTGGGCGTCGATGCCGTCGGTTGGGGCAAGGTCGGTCAGATTGCCGCCAGTTGGGTGGTATCGCCGGTGCTGGCAGGCACCTTCGGTTTCGTGCTGTTCAAGTCGGTACAGTTGTTGATCTTCGAAAGCAAAGATCCCTTCGCCGCGGCCAAGCGCTATGTGCCAGCGTATATTTTCCTGGTCGGGTTCATCGTTTCCATGGTGACCCTGGTCAAGGGACTCTCCCATATGGGCATGGACTTGAGTTTTGCGGAAAGCCTGCTGATCGCCATCGGGATCGGTTTGGTCATCATGCTGCTGGGCATAGGCCTCGAGAATCGTATCAGCCGCAGCAAAAGCGCCAGGAACGGTGATTTCCAGTTCTCCGGTGTCGAGCGCATCTTCGGTGTCCTGATGATGTTCACCGCTTGTGCCATGGCCTTTGCTCATGGCTCCAATGATGTCGCCAATGCGGTCGGCCCCCTGGCGGCGGTGATCAGCGTGGTGCGCACCCATGGCGAAATCGGCGGTGCAGCGATTCTTCCCTGGTGGGTGCTGGTATTGGGAGGCGGGGGTATCGTTGTCGGGCTGGTGACCTACGGGCACCGCGTGATTGCGACCGTAGGTACCCGCATCACCGAACTGACGCCGAGCCGCGGTTTCGCCGCAACGCTTGCGGCAGCCACCACCGTGGTGCTGGCCTCGGGAACAGGACTGCCGGTCTCCACTACTCATACGCTGGTGGGAGCGGTGCTTGGCGTGGGCCTGGCGCGGGGCATGGCAGCACTCAATCTGCGAGTGCTGGGCACGATCGTACTGTCCTGGCTGATCACCTTGCCTGCCGGCGCTCTGCTGTCGATACTGTTCTTCTTCATGTTCAAGGGTATGTTCGGCAGCTGATTGGCTTGCAGCTTGCTGTTATCGAGGTGCAGGCTTTGAAGACACACTTTCCCTTCGTCGAATGGTTTCGGAATTCGTCCCCCTACATCAACACCCATCGCGGGCGTACCTTCGTCATATTGATCGAAGGCGATGCCATGATCGACGAACGGGGCGAGCAGCTCATTCAGGATCTAGCCCTGCTGCATACGCTGGGGGTACGCCTGGTCGTCGTTTATGGCATCCGGCCCCAGGTCAGTCGGGCACTCGAGCAGGAAGGCGTTGTACCTGAGCGGCATGAAGGGCGCTGGGTCGCCCATCGGCAGATCATGGCCTGCGTCGAGCGCGTAGCGGCGCAGCAACGCCTGTGGCTGGAGGCTCGGCTTTCCTTGGGCCTGCCCAGTACCCCGCTGCACGGCGTCGAGCTCATCGCGGTGTCCGGCAATCTTGTCATGGCCAAACCCCTGGGGGTGCGTCACGGGGTCGATTTCGACCATAGCGGCGAGGTGCGGCGGGTGCGCAAAAGCGCGATCGATGCCCTGCTCGAGGGGAACGCACTGGTAGTGTTGCCGCCACTGGGATTTTCAAGCACCGGCGAAGTCTTCGATCTGGATGCCTCCGAAGTGGCGCAGCATGCCGCAATCGCCCTCAAGGCCGATAAACTGATCCTGCTGGGGGACGCGGACGGGCTACATGACGCCGAGGGCCAGTTGCAGCGCCAGCTGTCGCCGGATGAAGCGGAGCCGCTACGTGCCGCTGCAATTCCGGGCAGTGAGCTTGCACGGCACCTGGATGCTGCCTGTGGTGCCGCGCGTCACGGGGTTGGGCGCACCCATCTACTGCCCTGGCACAATCACGATGCTTTATTGGGGGAGCTATTCACCCGGGACGGCATGGGCACGATGATCACTCAGCACCGGTATGAGCAACTGCGCCCCGCGGAGCTACGGGACATTGCCGGTCTGCTCGAACTGCTGCGCCCCTTGCAGGAACACGATGTATTGATCGAACGCTCCCGAGAGCGGCTCGAGCAGGAGATTGGCGACTATGTGGTCATCGAGCGCGACGGCATGATCATCGGTTGCGCGGCGCTGCATCTGTTTCCCGACTCCGCCATGGGTGAGCTTGCCTGTGTCGCCGTGCATACCGATTATCGCGGCAGTGGCCGGGCGGCCATGCTGTTGGGTGAGGTAGAGCGGCGCGCCCGGCGGCGCGACCTGGAGGCACTGTTTGCCCTGACCACGCATACCGCCCACTGGTTCATTGAGCAAGGTTTCGGCCCCGCAGGTATCGAAGCGCTACCCGCGGCACGGCGCGATGCCTACAATCATATGCGTAAATCCAAGATTCTACTCAAGCCGTTGATTTGAAAAGCCAAAATGAGCAATTCAAGACGCTCAAGCGATGATGGCATGCCGTTGTCGCTCGTCAGATACTCGCCAACCTTCTGTTTTCGATCACAATGTTCAGCACATGAGATTGCTCGTTGCCTTTTAGAGACGTAACCGCAATCCTTCGAGTTCATTTTCGCGTCAAAGCAAGGTGATTCGGCATTGGTATAGATGTTTATTTTTATAAATCGTTGTTTTAATTGAGTTATAGTAATTATTGGCATGCCTGTCGCATTGTATCGAATGAGCGTCGAGAAAGGTTTCAGCAAGCTCGAACCGTTTCTTCTGCTCTATGCGATGTGTGACTCAGGTTGCGATGAGATGGTGCTGCCGATACGGCAAGGAAATGTACCCATTGGGCAAGGAGGCCCGGCACGGACGCCATTCCCCCGGAAGGGGGATCAATTTAGATACGCGCCCAAGGCGGCGTATTGAAGAACGAAGCAAGGCGGTTCGCCGCCGAGGCATGAGATCGTCAGTTCCTGTCAGACATTGACGCGGTTTCATGGCTTCGGGTCCTTCGGGACCATCCGAGTTCTCGGAGGTGTCTAGGCAGGTAGGCATTCGATGAGTACTCACCTGACCCTTCAGTTCCCTGCGTACCTTGGGCCGACGCTCGTCGGCCCTCTTTTTTGCAATTTTTTTGTGCAGTTGAGATGTCTACGACTTTGCATAGCGGTAACTCTGATATGCTATGCAGGTAAGACTAATGTTTTCGATTCATCTTCTGCATAGAACCGTTGCCATGACCTCAAAGGTCTCACGCCGCTGGCGTCCTCGATCATTATTACAGCTAGTACTACTGGCTTTTCTAGTAGTAATGCTGCCGATTGCCGTTCTGATGTTTCAGGCGGGCCAAGCACTTTCGGAACTCTCCTATCTTGCGGATATCAGTGCCCGTCAAGCCGTCGAACAGACCCGTCGAGCCCGGGCGCTGTCCAATCTGGCGCTGGAAATGGAGCGTAGCGCTCGTCAATATGCCGTCATCGAACAGCCGGGCCTGATGGAGATCTATGCCTCCAAGGTGGAGGAATATGCGGCACTTCTCGAGGCCCAGCAGCGTCTATTACCCGACAACGACGAGATTGCCGCCCTTAGCGATCAAATCGAAACTCTGGCGATGCTGACCAGCATGACCGCCGAGGAAGTCAGCGAGAATCTGGAAGGGTTCGCCAGCTTTGGTGAAAAGACCAGCGCCGTGCGCGAGGCCACCAATCTACAGATCGATAATCGCATCGAAAGCATCAGCGCCCAGGCCGAGGAAGTACAGCAGCGCTTGTGGTTACAGACCGCGGCACTGGTTTCGGCAAGTCTTGCCTTGATGTTGCTGTTTACATGGTTGATCATCCGCCCGATTCGCCAGATCGAGCGCCGTATCCTGACCCTGGGCAGCGGCAGGGAGCCTGCCTCGTCGAATCTGATTCAGGGGCCAGCGGAACTCGTCAACCTGGGCGAGCGCCTGGACTGGCTGTCGGTGCGCTTGAGCGAGCTGGAAGCACAGAAACAGCAGTTTTTGCGTCACATGTCCCATGAACTCAAGACACCGCTTGCCAGCGTTCGCGAAGGCACCAGCCTGCTTTCCGATGGCATCGTTGGTGAGTTGACACCGCGCCAGCTCGAAATCGTCGAATTGATCGATAATAGCGGATTGGAACTGCAAAGGCTGATCGAGCAATTACTCGACTATAATTTATTGCAGCACAATCAAACCGCCGACAACGAATGTTTCAACGTGGCGAGTCTGATACAGGAAGTGCTGGGCAAGCATCAATTGGCGTTGAGCAACAAGGGCATGAAGATCAATGCGGCGCGTACGCCCATTGAATGGATGGCGGATCGCGACCGTACGGCTCGCGTACTCGATAATCTGATTTCCAATGCCATCGCCTATGGAGAGGATGGCGGACAATTGGAAATACGCACAAGTCAACATGGTCCGACGTTGACAATTGACGTTGCCAATAGCGGCGTGCCCATCGATAGTGACGACCGGGATAAGCTCTTCGAAGCGTTCTATCAAGGGCGTGCGCGTCGAAAAGGGCCCATCAAGGGCTCTGGCATCGGGCTTTCCGTGGCTGCGGATTGCGCCCGAGCGCAACAAGGTCAACTGACGCTGGTCGATGACGATACCCTGGCGGTGTGTTTCCGCCTGACTCTGCCCTGGAATGGGGGAGATGTCCTCGATAACGATAATTTGACGCAGCAGACGATGCTGACGCTCGATACGAACGCAAGGAACTGAAGGTATGAAAAAGCTACCGTTGCTGGCCACCATGCTGGCGACCTCGCTTTTGGCGGGGTGCCAGATGCTGCCTGAGATGGCCGGGGCCGATTCGAAACCGGCTGAGTCGACCCAATGCTTGTCCGATGTGCCCAGTCTGACCGCGAGCGACTGCATGCTTGGCGCCTGGATCGATTTTGGTCTGGCCGCCCAACGCGCAGATGATGATTGGCGCAAGCACATACTCGAACAAGTCGAAGGCGATACACAGAATGACCGCTTGGCGCGTGCCGTGGTCTATTCCTGGTCGAGTCAGAGCAAGTGGGACGACGCGGCGGAGCTGTTCAAGGCGGATTTATCCGCGGCGCCGAGTGAATTGCAGCCTTTGCTCAGGCAGTGGCTCAACGGCCTCGAGGCGCGCAGGAAACTGATAGGGGAGCTTTACCGAAGCGAAGCGTCGCACCGCGAGGTGGTGCAGGAGCGCGACGATCTCGCCAAGAAACTCGACGCCCTGACGGCGATCGAGGAAAGTATCAATTCGCGCAACCAGACGCCTTAGCGCCTTCGGCGCCAGTCACCATCCAGGGGCTTGTGGTTGCGCTTTCAAGGAGTCGAAACGTGAAGCATGCCGCCCACATTCTATTGGTAGATGACGATGCCAGCCTGCTCAAGTTGTTGGGCATGCGTCTGGAGAGCCGCGGCTATCGCGTGACCACGGCGGAAAGCGGGCGCCAGGCGCTGGATAGCTTGAGCAAGACCCGCCCGGATCTGGTGCTGTCGGATTTGCGCATGGATGAGATGGATGGCATGGCGCTTTTCCATCAGTTGCAAAAGGAAGCCCCGGGGCTTCCGGTCATCATCCTCACCGCCCATGGCTCGATTCCAGATGCGGTCAGCGCCACCCGCCAGGGAGTGTTCAGTTTCTTGACCAAGCCAGTGGATCGGGACGAGCTGTTTGCCGCCATCGAAGATGCCCTGAGTCAGACCCAGGGTACTGCCGGGGAGGGTGACAACGAATGGCGTTCCGCCATCATCACTCGCAGCCCCCATATGGAGCGCGTGCTGGAACAGGCGCGCATGGTTGCCGGGTCCGATGTCAGCGTGCTGGTCACTGGCCCCAGCGGTAGTGGCAAAGAGCTTTTCGCCAATGCCATTCACCAGGCCAGCTCCCGGGCCGATAAACCTTTCATAGCCATCAACTGCGGCGCCTTGCCGGAGCAGTTGTTGGAAAGCGAGCTGTTCGGCCACGCCAAAGGCGCGTTCACCGGGGCAATCACCCAGCACGAAGGGCTTTTCCAGGCCGCGGACGGCGGTACGCTGTTTCTCGATGAGATCGGCGACATGCCCTTGCCGCTGCAGGTCAAGCTGTTGCGAGTGCTGCAGGATCGGCAGGTACGTCCGCTGGGGTCGACCACCTCGATTCCCATGGACGTGCGGGTCATCTCCGCGACCCATCGGGATCTCGATCGGGCCATGGCCGAAGGCGACTTCCGCGAGGACCTTTATTACCGGCTGAACGTGGTCAATCTACGCCTGCCACCGCTAAAGGATCGTGCCGAGGACGTGCCGCTACTGGCCAAGTACCTGGTGACCCAGGCCGCGGAGCGCCACAAGCCCTTCGTCAAGGGCTTCTCCTCGGAAGCACTCAATCTGCTGGCTTCCAGCGCCTGGCCGGGCAACGTGCGCCAACTGGTCAACGTGGTGGAGCAGTGCGTGGCACTGACCAGCTCGCCGATCATTCCCGAGGCACTGGTCGCCCAGGCCCTGGTGGCCGAGGAAAATGCACTGCCCTCCTTCAACGATGCCCGGGCCAGCTTCGAGCGCAGCTATCTGATCAAAGTGCTCAAGATCACGGAAGGCAACGTGACCCAGGCTGCGCGTATCGCCGGACGTAATCGCACCGACTTCTACAAGCTGTTGGGCCGTCACGATCTGGAGGCGGGTGTGTTCAAGCCTGGAGCCGCGGAAGAAGAGATCAGTTAAGCACGAACGGTGCCTAACGTTTGTAGCGACGTTTCACTTCTACCGCCAACCTACCTTCTGCAAGTCGCGCGCTGAGGCGTTCACCCGGCTGGGTGTCCTCGGCGCGTTTGACGACGCTCCCTTCGCTGTTCTCGATGATCGCGTAGCCCCGACCCAATACCGCAAGCGGGCTTACCGCGTTCAATTCCCGCATCAGTGCATTGAGTCGATTGCGCTCCGCCTCGAGACGCCGGGGCAGGGCCAGATTCAAGCGCCTGCTCGCCTGTTCAAGACGGCGACGCGACTCGTCGATTTGCTGGGCAGGATCGAGGTGCCTAAGGCTGCGCGTTGCACTCTCATGGCGTTGATGCGCTTGAGCCAGCCGTTGCCGCATGGCCCGCTGAAGTCGCGCTTCGAGCTGTTCAAGATGCTGGCGTTGGCGAGCAAGGCGTTCGCCGGGGTGACGCAGCCGCGCACGCAGATAATCCAGGCGCTGAAGTTCCTGGTCGAGTCGCAGACGTTCGACGCGAATCAAGCGTTGCCGGGCATCGCTCAAGCAGCGCATCAGCTCGCGCCGGTCCGGTACCAGTTGCTCCGCGGCGGCGGAAGGGGTGGGGGCGCGAACGTCGGCAGCGAAATCCGCAAGGGTCACATCCACCTCGTGACCCACCGCGGACATCACCGGCAAACGGGAATGGAAAATCGCCCGGGCCAGGTGTTCGTCGTTGAAGGCCCATAGATCCTCGAGACTGCCACCGCCCCGGGTGATCAGCAGCGCATCGAAGCGCTCCGCCCGGTTGGCAAGGGCGATGGCGCGAATGATGGCCGGCACCGCCTCCCGCCCCTGCACCGGTACCGGCAGAAGGGTCACCGTGGAAAGCGGCCAGCGGGCCGCCAGTACCGCCAGCACGTCCCGCACCGCCGCGCCGGTGGCGGAGGTGATCAGCGCCAGATGCCTGGGCGGATAGGGCAGGGGGCGGGCGTTGACGAACACGCCTTCCGCGGATAGCTGATGCTTCAGGCGCTCGAAGGCGGCCAGCAAGGCACCTTGTCCCGCCGGCTGTACCGCCTCGACGATCAGCTGATAGTCCCCGCGTGGCTCGAAGATCGAGACCCGCCCGCGCACACGAATGTGATCGCCATTGGCGAAGGGCGCCGCGAACCGGGCCCGGGTGCGAAACAGCGCGCAACGCACCTGGGCGCGGTCATCCTTCAAGGTGAAGTAGCAATGCCCGGAAGCAGGCTTGGCCAACCCCGACACTTCGCCTTCCACCCAGCAGTCGCCGAAGCCGCGCTCCAGCATCAGGCGCGCCTGGCGATTGAGATCGCTGACGGAAAGGGTTGTGGTATCGGCCATGAAGAAGCGGGCTCCGGCAAGATTCACCAAAGCTTAACATGACGCACACGGAGCGCACATTGAGCCGTCGGGGATGGAGGTTTATAATACCCGGCTATCTATTCCACGCCCCTCCCTTCTCACTCTGCTCATTGGGTGTAACCGACATGCTACGTATGGCTCAAGAAGCACTTACGTTCGATGACGTATTACTCGTTCCCGGCTATTCCGACGTTCTACCCAAGGATGTCACGCTCAAGACCCGCCTGACCCGCAATCTTCGCCTCAACATTCCGCTTGCCTCTTCTGCCATGGATACCGTCACCGAATCCCGCCTCGCCATCGCCATGGCGCAGGAAGGCGGCATCGGCATCATCCACAAGAGCATGAGCATCGCGGGCCAGGCCGCCGAGGTGCGCAAGGTCAAGAAACACGAAAGCGTAATCGTCAATGATCCTGTCACCGTCAGCCCCAAGGCCAAGCTGCAGGATCTGCTGGCCATGGCTCGAGAACACGGCTTCTCCGGCTTTCCTGTGGTGGAAGGCGAGACCTTGGTCGGCATCGTGACCGGCCGGGACATGCGCTTCGAGCCGGATTACAGCGACAGCGTCGAGGCGATCATGACGCCCCAGGACAAGCTGATCACCGTGCTCGAGGGCACGCCGCTGGAACAAATCAAGGCCAAGCTGCACGAACATCGCATCGAGAAGATGCTGGTGGTGGACAACGACTTCCGCCTCCGGGGCCTGGTAACCTTTCGCGATATCGAAAAGGCGCGCAACTACCCCTATGCCGCCAAGGACAGCGACGGCCGCCTGCTGGTCGGCGCGGCGGTGGGTACCGGCGCCGAGACCTCGGATCGCATCAAGGCTCTGGCGGAAGCCGGGGTGGACGTGATCGTCGTCGATACCGCTCACGGGCATTCCCAAGGCGTCATCGACCGGGTGGCCTGGGTCAAGGAACACTTCCCGGACATTCAGGTCATCGGCGGCAATATCGCCACGGCGGCGGCGGCGAAGGCATTGGCGGAAGCCGGCGCGGATGCGGTCAAGGTGGGTATCGGCCCGGGCTCGATCTGCACTACCCGCATCGTGGCCGGCGTCGGCGTGCCCCAGATCACGGCGGTTTCCAACGTTGCCGAGGCGCTCAAGCCCTTCGATATCCCTCTGATCGCCGATGGCGGCGTGCGTTTCTCCGGGGATGTAGCCAAGGCCATCGCTGCCGGGGCCAGCTGCGTGATGATCGGCGGCCTGCTCGCCGGCACGGAAGAAGCGCCAGGGGAAGTCGAGCTGTATCAGGGCCGTACCTACAAGGCCTATCGCGGCATGGGCTCCATGGGCGCCATGTCCCAGAGCCAGGGCAGCGCGGATCGCTACTTCCAGGACAAATCCGAAGGCGCCGAGAAGCTGGTGCCGGAAGGCATCGAAGGGCGAGTGCCCTACAAGGGCATGATGAGCGCCATCGTGCACCAGCTGATGGGCGGCCTGCGCGCCTCCATGGGCTATACCGGCTGTCGCAGCATCGATGAGATGCGCACCAAGCCGGAGTTCGTCAAGATCACCGGCGCGGGGTTCAACGAATCGCATGTCCATGACGTGCAGATCACGAAAGAAGCGCCAAATTACAGGGTGAGCTAAAAGCGCCCACCGGCATGCCGTGCGTTGTTGTAAATGACCTTGCCATGCTCATTGACACCCACGTCAACTGCGCTGGCTCGGTCATTTACGCCTAGCCTGGCATTCACCCAGCGACGCTTTATAAGTATTCGCGTATTTTCTTTTCCGACCTGGATGCCTCTCGCATGACCGATATTCACGCCCACAAGATTCTGATTCTCGATTTCGGCTCCCAGTACACCCAACTGATCGCCCGCCGCGTGCGGGAAATCGGCGTCTATTCGGAAGTGCGTGCTTTCGACATCACCGAAGACGAGATTCGCGAGTACAAGCCCAACGGCATCATCCTTGCCGGCGGGCCGGAATCCGTGACGCAGCTGGATTCCCCCCGGGCGCCGCAATGCGTGTTCGAGATGGGCTTGCCGGTATTCGGCATCTGCTATGGTCTGCAGACCATGGCGGAACAACTGGGCGGGCGCGTGGAAGGCTCGCAGAAGCAGGAATTCGGCTACGCGCAGATTCGTATCGAGCACGACGATGATCTTTTCAAGGGCATCAAGGACCACGTTGACCACGATGGCAAGGCGCTGCTCGACGTATGGATGAGTCACGGCGACAAGGTCGCTGAAGCTCCTGCGGAATTCACCGTCACCGCCACCACGCCGAGTTGCCCGATCGCCGCCATGACCTGGCCCGAGAAGCGCTTCTATGGCGTACAGTTTCACCCGGAAGTGACCCACACCCTGCAAGGTCAGCGCATCCTCGAACACTTCGTGCTGGACATCTGTGGAGCGGAAAGACTCTGGACGCCGGCGCGCATCGTTGAAGATCTGAGCGCCCGAGTGCGGGATCAGGTCGGCGATCGCCATGTGTTGCTGGGCCTTTCCGGGGGCGTCGATTCCTCGGTGGTGGCGGCATTATTGCACAAGGCCATCGGCGACCAGCTCACCTGCGTGTTCGTCGACAACGGCCTGCTGCGCAAGAACGAAGGCGACCAGGTGATGGAGACCTTCGCCAACCACATGGGCGTGAAGGTGATTCGCGTCGATGCCGAGGAGCTGTTCCTCGCCAAGCTCGAAGGCGTGAACGACCCGGAGGCCAAACGCAAGGCCATCGGCAACACCTTCATCGACGTGTTCGACGACGAAGCCGCCAAGATCGAGGGCGTCGACTTCCTTGCCCAGGGCACCATCTACCCGGACGTGATCGAATCCGCCGCCGGCAAGACCGGCAAGGCCCACGTCATCAAGTCGCATCACAACGTCGGCGGCCTGCCCGAGACCATGAAGCTCAAGCTGGTCGAACCGCTGCGGGAGCTGTTCAAGGACGAAGTGCGCAAACTCGGCCTCGAACTCGGCCTGCCCTACGACATGGTTTACCGTCACCCCTTCCCCGGGCCGGGCCTTGGGGTGCGCATCCTCGGCGAAGTGAAGAAAGAGTACGCCGACATCCTCCGCGAGGCTGACGCCATCTTCATCGAAGAACTGCATAACGCGGACTGGTACCACAAGACCAGCCAAGCCTTCGCCGTCTTCCTGCCGGTAAAGTCCGTGGGGGTAGTCGGCGACGGCCGCCGCTACGAATGGGTGATTGCGCTGCGCGCCGTGGAAACCATCGACTTCATGACCGCCCGCTGGGCGCATTTGCCCTATGAGTTGCTGGAGAAAGTCTCCAATCGCATCATCAACGAGATTGGTGGCGTATCCCGGGTGACCTATGACGTAAGCAGCAAACCCCCGGCGACGATTGAGTGGGAATGATCACGCGTTAGGCATTAGCTGGTACTAACTGGTATTAAATTACATTTAAGCCCATGTTTTCATGGGCTTTTTTGTTTTTATGTCTGGCAGTATTTGGCAACTGATGGCAGCGGGAAGCACCGCTTGAGCGTGGTATCCAAGGTGGTATTATCGAGACATGATGCCATGAGTGATAGCCGATACCATGCTGCTTGATCCTGTGTGTTCATGGTATCGAAATTACTTAACTATCTGTTTTTTTTGATTTTATTGCCTGATTTTCGGGTGATCTTCCAGCATGGTATTGGAATCGAAGAAGGATAAGACTCTTGCTGACCGATACCAAGCTGCGCAACCTCAAGCCGAGGGATAAACTCTACAAGGTGAATGACCGGGATGGCCTCTATGTGGCTGTCACTCCTGCCGGTTCTATCTCATTCCGTTACAACTACTCGATCAATGGCAGGCAAGAGACAATCACCTTTGGCCGCTATGGCGTTGGGGGGATCACTCTGGCAGAAGCCCGTGAGCGACTTGGTGAAGCCAAGCGGATGGTCGCCGATGGAAAGTCGCCAGCAAAGGAGAAGGCCAGAGACAAGGCGCGTGTTAAAGGGGCTGAAACCTTTGGTGCCTGGGCGGAAAAGTGGCTACGTGGCTACCAGATGGCAGACTCTACCCGTGATATGCGCCGCTCGGTTTATACGAGAGAGCTGGAAACGAAATTCGGCAATCAGAAGCTGACCGAAATCACTCACGAGGACTTGCGAGCACTAACCGACGCCATCGTAGAGCGCGGTGCGCCTGCTACGGCGGTTCATGCGCGTGAGATTGTACTCCAGGTATACCGCTGGGCCACTGAGCGAGGCCAGAAGGTTGAGAACCCGGCAGACCTGGTGCGGCCAGCAAGCATTGCCAGGTTTGAGCCGAGAGATCGAACCCTGACGCCCGAAGAAATCAGGATCATGTACCAGTACATGGGGCGTATTGGTACATCCCCATCGATCCGGGCTGCGGTAAAGCTACTGTTGTTGACGATGGTGCGTAAAAGCGAGCTGACGAATGCCACCTGGAGTGAGATCAACTTCAGCGAAGCGCTCTGGACGATCCCCAAAGAACGGATGAAGCGGCGAAACCCTCACCTGGTCTTTCTATCCAGGCAGGCTATGGACATCCTCATCGCTTTGAAGACGTTCTCCGGTGGATCGGATTATATTTTGCCGTCTCGTTACGATTCTGACGTACCCATGAGCAGTGCCACCCTCAATCGAGTCATGACAATGACGTACAAGCTGGCTCAGAAAGAAGAGCAACCGCTTGCCAAGTTTGGCCCCCACGATCTGAGGCGCACAGCGAGTACCTTGCTCCATGAAGCTGGCTACAATACCGACTGGATAGAGAAATGCCTGGCACATGAGCAAAAGGGAGTGAGGGCGATCTATAACAAAGCTGAGTATCGAGAGCAGCGTACATCGATGTTGCAAGACTGGGCTGACATGATTGATGAGTGGACAGCTTAAACGGTTATAGACTGTAAGCTCAATCTTCTTAACGTTATTGCTTAAAACAAGCAGTGTAATGTATTTTTCTAGACAAGATGCTGCCTTTAGAAATGTCCAGCCAGAAGAGATACTTGTGACTCGACATTTAAAAATTTGTATTGAATTTATGGAGAAACAAATATTTTTAGCTCCACATCATTGATGTGCGCTGTCGATATCCAGCTATTAATTAAGGTTCATCGCACTTTACCGGGAAACGCAGCACGGATCTTCAGGAAGAAGTACCCCGTGTCGCGGTACCCGTAGGC
>NZ_CANLTC010000024.1 GCF_947493865.1 uncultured Halomonas sp. | reverse complement strand
CCCGTAGCTTTTATGCGATGGTATGCGTGGCTTGCATACGCCTGTGTCTACGAGCCGACTTTTCATACAGACCCTAGAAAAGGAAGCTTCTACGAATTAATTAGTATTGTCATAGATAATCCGGTAGCCACCATAACTGCAGGCATTATAACAAATGGATTTTATGATCTTTTAAAGTACATTTGTAAGCGTGTTGTAGGGCAGGTAACAGCTCCTGAGACCACAAAGGTAAAGGGGTTAATAGAAAGAAAAGAACCAGTTATTAACAAATTGTGCGATAATATCAGGGAGCCTGTCAAAGCCTTTCACAGACCGATAAGAACAAATAGAGATGTTGTTATTGGTATAGAGCGGGCTAGAAAATCGTTAGTTCAATATAATAAAAATACCTATGATTTTATAAGTAACGAGGTGTATAGCGAGCTGGAGTATGGGTTGTCATGTAATGTTACGAAAATGAATACGCTCTCAGAGTACGGAAGGGTGTATCTTGATCAATTGAAAAAGACGGTTCCATATGAAGTAACTGAGGGTGTCTCATTTGCTGAGAGGCTAATCCTGAGTAAGTCATTAGATGATACGCAAAACAAGATAGAAGAAAAAATCAAGATAGACATCAAGAAGTTAATGGATAAAGAAGGGAGGGTGATAAAAATATATATCTATCGTGTTTATTAGAGATGATTAATTAAACACTTGGTGTTAATTTATATAGAAATATTAATCGAGAAAATGACATGAAGTTTTTTAAATATTTATATATTTTCTGCATTAATGTTTGAAAAACTTTAGCTCAGGCGCTTGTTCGATAGATGCCTGAAAAGCGTAGCGAAATTGTGGGCTCATTAATCGTCCTATTGAATTAATGATCGTTTTGCAGTGCCATAGAAATAATTTTAAAGTATCTGGTGTCACTTTTATTTATTATTTCAACTTTTCTGTCGTTTCCTTTTAAAGAACGAAAATGAAGTTCAATTTCTCCTTTTGTCCATTCAAATTCAATTTCTGATAGATAGAATTCACCCGAGTCGTCCAGTACACCTTTTTCAATTTTTATATTTACAACGCAATTTTCCATCCACTTTCGAGTAGATGCTATAAATAACTGTACGACATCTATGTAGATTTCAACATCTTCAAGCGCCGGCGTTATATATTGGTGTTCGACTTTGTTCCTAAGCTTGTTTATTCTATCCAGCACCTTTGGAGCAACAAAACCACAATTCTTTAAACAAACGAAAACTTCTGGAAAGCAAGCATTACTCTTACCTATCCCAAAGCCTTCGCTAAGCTCATTCATTCGTATATGCAACGCTTTTTTTGTATTAGATATCGCATTTATTAAATTTCTAGAGGTGCAGCCATCTTCAAGATCTTCAATTGCATATTGTAAGAAATCACTCGCTGACTTATCATATTTTTCAGCAACCCACATCCAGCTATAACTACCAAAATGCTCATCAGTTAAGTTCTCTAATACTAACATTACAACTCCTCTGAAATTTAAAGCCTAGCGCGGTGGCCAATATTTTAGTCTAATATATCTCAAAATCTTGATCCGTAGACTAAAGCTATATGTCACGCCACAGCCGTCAGCGTGAAGTCGACATGTACGGCATCGAAAGGAAATACGATCTGGCCGTCGTCGGTGCGTTCCAGGATGCCAGCGTCGAGTAGCGCATGGACATCACCATGCACCGTCTTCACGTCACGCTCAATGCGCCGGGCAGCCTCGCGAATGCTCATTGGCCCTTGCCCAGTCATCGCCTTGAGTAACTGCCAGCGTTTACGCGTCATGGTTTGCCACAGCAAGTCCACAGACGAGAACGAAATATGGGCACCTTGCTGTTTACCTTCGAAGGCCGCCAGCGCGCGTTGGGTGACATCATCGCGTGAAGCGACAGAAAGCGTTACGGTTTTCATGTGAGCCTCCATAGATCCACATAGGACTGATCTTGTCCAGCAGCAGTGGACATGCACCGATAAGCCCGCAGGAGGAGAAACACGAACCCCTGGCCGGGCTAAACAAAAAATCCGTCATGGCGTCTTACCGGGCCTCCTCGGCATATCTAGTTGACTGGACCAAGGCGCTATGGCACGATGCTTTCAGTTGGTTAGCAAGTAGCATATCGTCAGTTGTAATCGAATCCTTCGGTAGCCTGGTTATATCCCCCTTGTTTTTCCCGCTGTACTTCGGGCAATACCCCGGCAACTTTATATATAGCGCCTCGCGCGCAAGGATATCGAACATGGCAACTGGCACAGTCAAGTGGTTCAACGACACTAAAGGTTTCGGCTTCATTTCTCCCGCTGACGGCGGTGACGATCTGTTCGCCCACTTCTCCGAGATTCAGGCTGAAGGCTTCAAGTCCCTGCAGGATGGTCAACAAGTCTCTTTTGACGTGACCCAGGGAAAGAAGGGCCTCCAGGCCGCCAATATCAAGCTCGCCTAACCTCCGGTTAGTCTGCGCTTTCGAACCGTAAGGCTTCGAATACTGAAGCCCGCATATGCGGGCTTCAGTGTTTTTGCGTTCTCTGCGCAATCTCACCGCGATGTTCATGAAAGGAGTGTATCGTTTATGAATCTAAGGTCATCCAATCTTGTTGTCGGTGCTTTGCTGTTCTCCGTTACCGCATTGGTAGGATGCGCCACTGGCGGTACTTCGGATTCCGGAAGCTCGAGCGCCAGCCAAACCGGAGATTTGCAGTTCGAGCAAAGGACGTACCGTTATACCTGCGATAACGATCAGGTAATAGAAGCAAGATACGTGACAACGCAGAAAGGCAACGAGGGCGGCCCCGTCTTTCTTGTACTTCACTACAAGGATCAGCTCTTCGGTCTTGCGCCTGCAGTATCGGCCAGTGGCAGTCGTTATATCGGCCACGCGGGTCTAACGACAGGCTCAGGCCTGGAGTGGTGGGGAAAGGGCAATGAGGCTTGGTTGAGCCGCTTCACCGGCGACAATGCCCAGGAGACTGAACGTCTGCAAACATGCCGTCTTGATAAGTCTTGAACGTTGCGCTCAATGGGTGATGCGTAGATAAGGCTTACTCAATAGAAAATGCGTTATGAGCGCTCTGCTGCTTGCTGCCCACGTAAGCGGCCAGAGTCCGTCGGGTGACATCGCCGCGTTAAGCGACGCAAAGCGCTATGGTCGTCACTTGACTTTCCGGGTACCGGGTAGGGCAAGCGCTCGGCGATCGAAGGTATAGGTTCCCGAATACGGCTCGCTTTTCGAGCGTGCAAGATAGGCGGTTTTTCTGGCAATCAAGGCATCCGGAAAAGCCGCGTTCGCCCGTCGATAATCCTGCAAAGCCTGCCATACCGTCGCGTCGTCTTCGAAAATCATCGTAGGTTCTTGTAGCAGGCTGTCGATGACATGAATCAGCGTTGGCTTGTCGATGCGGTATTTCTTGCCTTTTAGTGTCCAGAGCGTTTCGACAAGGACGATATCCGTTATCAGCACCAGGGTGTCGCCCTGTATCAACGCCTTGGCTCGACGCGCCTGGACTTCATCGTCCTGCAATAGATAACGCAAGAGCACATTGGTATCGATGGCGATCGAGGTCAGCAAATTCATCGATGAATAACAGTGGTAGCTGATAGAGGAAAGGCAAGCTGTTAGGCTGCTTACACTATTCGTCACTGGCCCGATAACCCGACATGCCCACCTCGGCCTCACCTTTGCCGCGCCATGTGCTGGCCGGCCTGCTGATTCTTTCCGGCCTGCTGCTTCAGATTTTCGGCTTCACCGGCGTTGCTTCGGTGCCGCATCTGGTGGGCTACGCCCTCTGGCTGGCGACGCTGCTTCTGTGGCGCGACCTGCCCGGGCGTACTCGGCTTCAGGCGGGCATTCTCGCCGGGCTCGGGCTTGGCATGCTGCTGGTAACCGGCTTCTACTATGAAGCACCGCTGCACTGGCCGGGCATCCTCGATGGCAATACCCATGTGGTGGCGATGCTGGTGGGGGTCAGTTTCATCGGGTTGATCGGCAATCGCCGGAAACGCTCTCTCGGGCGCTCCGTCACTGGATTGCGCGGTACCGCCGGTACCTGGCTGGGGGTCCATCTGCTGGGGACCATTCTCAATCTCTCGACGGTGTTCATGATCGGCGATCGTCTTGCCAGGCACGGCCCTCTTTCTTTGCCCCAGTTACTGGCCCTCAATCGCGGCCTTTCCAGCGCGGCGCTCTGGTCGCCCTTCTTTGCCTCCATGGGCGTGGTGATGACACTTGCGCCGCAAATGACCTATCTGAATGTGTTGGCCGTAGGCATGCCCTTGGCGCTGCTGGCCGGCGTGGTCACGCTGATCGATCTTTCCCGGCGCTTCGATCTTTCGGAAGTGGCAGGGTTTTCTCTCTCGCCGCGCAGCTTGATGATGCCGTCTGGCATGGCCTTGCTGGTACTGCTCTTTCACTATCAACTGCTGCCAGGATTGCAGATCATCAGCATCATTACCTTCCTGCTGCCGGCAGTTGCATTGATCAGCAACCTGGTTCAAGGACCACGCTGGACGCTCAAACGCGTTCGTCAGCACACGCTGGAGCGGCTGCCTGCCATGCGCGGTGAGATCTCTCTTTTTCTTTGCGCGGGACTTTTCACCTTGGGGCTTTCGAGCCTGATCGATGCCGCCACCGGCGGCAAGTGGACGCTTTTTGCCGAGTTCGGCGCTATTCAAGGGGTGATCAGCTTCCTGGTCATCGTGGCCAGCGCCATTGCCGGTCTGCATCCCATCATCGGCGTGTCGGTGCTTGCCTCGATGCTGAATCTTCAGGGAGGAGAACAGACCCTGTTCGCTTTTGTTGCTCTCGGCGCCTGGGCGGTGGGCACTGCCGTAGGTCCTCTCTCGGGTATCAATCTCTCGTTACAGGGGCGCTACGGCGTCAGCGGCTACCGCATGATGAAGCACAGCCTGGGCTATGCGGCGGTGATGGCGGGGCTGGTGTCGGTAGGCATCTTCGGGCTCGATGCCTGGTTGTGAAGTGAGTCTAGCCATCTTGTCAGCTCTATCCCGCTCCCATCGGCTACACTCTATTTTCAATAAGAATAGGAAGCCGCCATGTCCTGGGAGTTTTTGCTGACATCGTTCGTCGTCGTGCTACTGCCCGGCACGGGTGTGATCTACACGCTTGCCGTTGGCCTGGGCCGAGGATTTCGAGCCAGCGTTGCCGCCGCCTTGGGGTGCACGTTCGGCATCGTGCCTGCCGCTGTCGCCAGCATCCTGGGATTGGCGGCGCTGTTGCATACAAGTGCATTGATGTTCCAGGTGTTCAAGTATCTTGGGGTGCTTTATCTTTTTTACATGGCTTGGAGCATCCTGCGAGAAGGCGGTGCCCTCGACGTCACCGGCGATACGACCAAGGAAAGCTTGTGGCGTATCGCGGTGAAAGGAACGCTGCTCAATGTATTGAACCCGAAGCTGTCGCTGTTCTTTCTTGCCTTCTTGCCCCAGTTCGTGATGCCGGGTAGTGGAAACGCCACCCTGGCACTTGTCGGTCTTGCCGCGATCTTTATGCTGATGACCTTCGTGGTCTTCATCGGTTACGGCGCGTTTGCATCTTTTGCTCGGGATTACGTGATCCGACGGCCTAGAGTCTTGCAATGGATCAGGCGCGCCTTCGCCGGAGCCTTCGGGCTCCTTGGGGCCAGGCTCGCGACGTCCGAGTAGCAATTCTCAACTTCTTGAACTGCCTTGGGCTGCTTGCCGACAGTTCGTCGGTCAACGGCGCCCAGAACGCCTGGCCACTTAACAGAACACCTTGGTACGTCTATAGTGATGACTATGCACGCTGACTAGGGAGGCAGGCCATGAGCATGGACCACGAATTGGTTTCCAAGACACATTTCAAAGCGAAAGCGCTCGAGTTCTTGCGGCGTGTCGAGACTTCCGGTGAGTCGGTCATCGTGACCGACAAGGGACAGCCAACAATCGAGGTGCGGCGATACCGAGCGGATAAACGCTCGCCTG
Organism: uncultured Halomonas sp.; assembly: GCF_947493865.1. GTDB lineage: Bacteria > Pseudomonadota > Gammaproteobacteria > Pseudomonadales > Halomonadaceae > Modicisalibacter. Next base: position 19,627 of record NZ_CANLTC010000024.1, on the reverse strand, counting down.
TGGAACGTCTGCGCGGTAGCGTGATCGAGTTCCACGCTCCCACCGCATCGGTTGCCGAGGATGATTGGGAGGCGCTAGTTTGATTGTCCTCGATACGCACGTGCTTGTTTGGTGGGTGAGTGGTGGTGATTCGCAACTTTCGTCGAGTGCCCGAACCATCTTGCATGATGAGATGGATAACGAGGATGGGATGATTATTGTGTCGTCCATCTCGGCATGGGAAATTGCCATGCTGGTGGATAAAGGCCGCTTGACGCTCAGCATGGATGTCGATGACTGGCTCAAAGAGGTTAGCTACATTGACGAATTGCGCTTCATATCTATCGACAACGATATAGCTGTGCAGTCCACCAGGCTGCCGGGCGAGTTTCACAAGGACCCGGCCGATCGAATGATCGTGGCGCTTGCGCGGCATTTGAACGCCCCGCTAATCACGGCGGATGAGAAGATACGAGCCTATAAACACGTACGTACCATTTGGTGATGTTGCTGGTTATCAGTACAAATGACTTTCTCGATTCTTGAGACCGATCAATAACAGTTAGTGCAAGGAACCTCGCATGAGCGCCACCGACACCTGGATACTCACGGCCCAATGCCCCAGCCGCCTGGGCACCGTGGATGTGGTCACCCGCTTCCTGAAGGAGCAGCATTGCTACATCACCGAACTCAACTCCTTCGATGATCGTCTGGCAGGCCGCTTCTTTATTCGCGTCGAGTTTCGGCCCGAAGGCGATGGTTTCGACAACGCACGCTTCCAGGCCGAGTTTGCCCCTCGGGCGGCGGAATTCGACATGACCTTCGAGTTGGCCGCACCAGGGAAACGCACCCCGGTGGTGATCATGGTCTCCAAGACGGATCACTGCCTGAACGATCTGCTTTATCGCTATCGTACCGGACAACTGCCCATCGACGTGCGGGCGATCATTTCCAATCATCCGGATCTCGAACCGCTGGCGGCCTGGCACGGGATCCCCTATCACCATTGCCCCATCACGCCGGAGACCAAACCGCAGCAGGAAGCCGAGGTGTGGCGCATCATCGAGGAAGGCGGCGCCGAACTCGTGATTCTGGCGCGCTACATGCAGGTATTGTCGAGTGATATGTGCGCCCGCCTGAGCGGCTGGGCAATCAATATCCATCACTCGTTGCTGCCGGGGTTCAAGGGCGCCAAGCCTTACCACCAGGCCTACGAAAAAGGCGTCAAGCTGGTTGGCGCCACGGCGCATTACATCAATGATGACCTGGACGAAGGCCCGATCATCACCCAAGGGATCGAGCCGGTGGATCACAGCCACTACCCGGAGGACCTGGTGGCCAAAGGCCGGGACATCGAACGCCAGACCCTGGCCCGGGCGGTGGATTACCATCTGCAGTGCCGGGTGTTTTTGCATGCAAAGCGGACGGTGGTGTTTGCGGGGTAGGGAACTAGCGCACCACCATCTCTTGCCGCAATTCCGCCACGCTGCTGCAACCCAGCAGGCCGACGGTCCTGTCGATTTCCCGTTGCAGGAGATCAAGGGCGTGTTCGACGCCGGCCTGACCGCCGGCGGCCAGGCCATACAGGGTCGCGCGTCCCAGCCAGACGGCATCGGCGCCCAGGGCCAGCGCCTTGACCACGTCCGTGCCGCGCCGAAAGCCGCTGTCGATGTAGAGTTGGCAGCGCTCGCCGACTCGGCGTCTGGCTTCGGGGAGCACCTCGAGCGGCGAGCGTGCATGGTTGAGCTGCCTGCCACCGTGATTCGACAACACGATGCCATCCACGCCTAGCCTGGCGGCCTGTTCGGCTTCTTCCCCCGATAGAAGGCCCTTGAGAACGAGCTTGCCCGGCCAGTAGTCGCGCAGCCAGGCGATGTCGTCCCAGTTCAGCGAAGGATCGAGCTGTTCGCCGATTACCGCCGAGGCACCCTGCACGGTGTTCTTCCCGGGCGGCAGAAGATCGTCCAGATTCTTGAAGGTGGGCACACCATCCGGCACCAGAACGTCGAGCATCCAGCGTGGACGCGAGAGTACATGCAACATGTTGCGTGCGTCGAGCTTCATGGGTTTGCGGAAGTTACGCAGATCCCACTCACGATTGCCATAGATGGCGCTGTCGGTGGTGACGACGATGGTTTCGTATCCCGCGGTGCGGCAACGCTCTATCAGTTTCCTGACGTAGTCCCGATCCCGATAGAAATAGATCTGCATCCAGGCGTTCACTCCTTCCACGGCGGCAATGTCTTCGAGCGACGTCGTCGAGACATTGCTGAGCACGAAAGGAATGCGCTTGTTTGCCGCAGCCGAGGCGAGCTTGATGTCGCCATTCCTGGTTACCAGGCCGCTGTAGCCGGTAGGACCGATTACCAGCGGCATGGCGTAAGGCGTGTCCAGCAGAGTGGTAGTGAGATCGCGCTTGCCAATCTTTGTCAGGGTTCTAGGCTCGAACAGATAGTCATCGAAGATAGTGCGGTTGCGAATAAGCGTCTGCTCGTCGTCTGAACCGCCGTAGATGTACTCGAAGACGAAGTTGGGTAGACGTCTTTGCGCGAGACGCTCCAAGTCATGGATGCTCAAAGCCTTGCGATAACGGGTTCCGGCGTAGGGCTGACGGTTCATCGTATTTCTCGCTGTCTTTGTGACACTAAAGTCTGAGGAAAAGCATTTTCACCCCTTCTTGCATACTACCATACTAGTCGTGTTAACTAGATCTTGTTTGAAGAGTCGACGAGCAACGACCAGGCAAGGCAAAAATTGACGAAAGCGCTTAAGAAGGTGTTGCTCTTACTCCCCAGAGGCACATCGGCATGAATGCGACATTACTCGCTCTATGGCAGAAGACAGATGATCGCGGCGCCGTGCGTCAGCGCCTCTACCATGTCCTGCGTCAGTCGATCATTCGTATGGTCCTGGCACCGGGCCAGGCGCTTTCGGAAAAAGAGATCGCCGATACCTTCGAGGTAAGTCGACAGCCGGTGCGCGAAGCCTTCATTCGTCTCTCCGAGGCGGGGCTGGTGGAGGTGCGTCCGCAGCGCGGCACCTATGTGGTGCGGATCTCTCGGCAGGCGGTGTTGGAAGCGCGCTTCGTGCGCGAGGCGGTCGAGGTCGCCGTGGCGAAGCTGGCCGCCGAACAGGGGCTGGACGAGGCGACGCTGAGCGAGTTGCGGGAGTTGATCGAGCGCCAGCGCCGTTGTATCGACCCTCAAGACTATGACCGTTTCTTCCAGCTCGACGAGGCCTTCCATCGGACGCTGTCCCTGGGCGTCCATCAGCAGGCCGCCTGGCGCGTCACCGAGGAGGTCAAGGCGCAACTGGATCGCGTACGCTATCTCAGCGTGCCCGACAGTACCCCGATCGATAAGCTGATAGAACAGCACACGCGCATCGTCGACACCATCGCGCAGCGCGATGTCGAAGCCGCCGCCAGCGCCATGGCCGTGCATCAACGGGAAATCTGGCAGTCGCTGCCCGACCTGGTGCGCCGCTTTCCGGCGATGTTCGAGGATTCGGCAAGCGCGACGCTCGGGGCCGAACACGCGGCGGAGGCGAGCCAATGAAGATCCAGGATGCCTATGTGATCGTCACCGCGCCGGGGCGTAACTTCGTGACCCTGAAGATCGTCACCACCTCGGGCATTTACGGCATCGGCGACGCCACCCTGAACGGCCGCGAGCAGGCGGTGGTCGCCTATCTCGAGGAGCACGTCATCCCCGCCCTGATCGGACGCGACGCCAGCCGCATCGAGGATACCTGGCATTATCTCTATCGCGGTGCCTACTGGCGGCGCGGGCCGGTGACCATGAGTGCCATCGCCGCGGTGGACATGGCGCTGTGGGACATCAAGGCCAAGGCCGCCGGCATGCCGCTCTATCAACTGCTGGGTGGCAAGAGCCGTGAAAGGGTCATGGCCTATGGCCATTGCACCGGCAAGGACGTCGAGAGCTGTCTTGCCGAAGTGGCCCGCCATGTGGAGCTGGGCTATAAAGCGGTGCGCGTGCAGGCCGGTATTCCCGGCATCCCCACCATATATGGCGTCGCCAAGCGCGAGGGCGAGCGCTATGAGCCGGCGGATGCCGAGCTGCCTGCCGAGCATGTGTGGAGCAGCGAGAAGTATCTCAACCAGGTGCCCAAGCTGTTCGCCGCGGTGCGCGAGCGCTTCGGCGACGACCTGCATGTGCTGCACGACGTGCACCACCGTCTCACCCCGATCGAGGCGGCCCGGCTGGGCAAGGCGGTCGAGCCCTACCACCTGTTCTGGCTGGAGGACTGCGTGCCCGCCGAGAACCAGCAGAGCCTCAGGCTGGTGCGCGAGCACACCACCACGCCCCTGGCCATCGGCGAGGTGTTCAATTCGATCCACGATTATCGCGAGCTGATCGAGAACCAGTGGATTGACTATATCCGCACGCCCCTGACTCATGGCGGCGGCATTACCCACGTCCGCCGGATCGCCGATCTGGCCGCGCTGTACCACATTCGTACCGGTTTTCATGGCCCCACCGATCTGTCGCCGGTGTGCCTCGGCGCGGCGATCCATTTCGATACCTGGGTGCCCAATTTCGGCATTCAGGAACATATGCCCCACGACGCGGCGACCGACCAGGTATTTCCTCACGACTACGCCTTCGAGGACGGCCACTTCCTGGTAGGCGAAACCCCGGGTCACGGCGTCGACATAGACGAAACCCTGGCGGCCCGGTACCCCTACAAGCGCGCCAGTCTGCCGGTCAACCGGCTCGAGGACGGCACACTCTGGCATTGGTAGCCCACCAGCCCACCGAATGATGAAGGAGAGAAGCATGCAAGCATTCCAGGTCAACGCCCCCCACGAGTTCGGCATCGTCGATATCGAGGCGCCCCAGGCCAAGGCCGGCGAGGTGCTCGTCGGCGTCGCCTTTGCGGGCATCTGCGGTTCCGACATGCACATCATTCATGGCAACAACGCCTTCGTGCGCTTCCCGCGGGTCACCGGTCATGAGTTCGCCGGGGTGATCGAGGCGGTCGGTGAAGGCGTCGAGGGCATCGCCGTCGGCGAGCGGGTGTGCGTCGATCCGGTGGTCAGCTGTGGCGAGTGCTATCCGTGTCGCATCGGTCGCCCCAACATCTGCACCCGGCTGGAAGTCATCGGCGTGCATCGCGACGGCGGCTTCGAACAGCGGGTCAGTGTGCCCGCGGCCAACGTGCATCGTTTGCCCGAGCATGTCGGCCTTGATCAGGCGGCCCTGGTCGAGCCTTATTCTATCGCCACCAACGTGCTCGATCGCATGCAGCCCATCGAGGGCGACGGCCTGCTGATCTTCGGTGCCGGCGTCATCGGCCTGACCATTCTGCAGGTCGCTCGGGCCAAGGGCTTGACCGACATCACCGTGTGCGACGTCATCGATGCCCGTCTGGAGACAGCTCGTGCCCTGGGCGCCAGCCACGTCGTCAACGGCGAAAGGGAAGACATCGAGGCGGTGATGGCCGAGCGCACCCAAGGCGAAGGCGTGCCATTGATCGCGGATGCCGCCTGCGTGCCGGCACTGTTCCCGTCGCTGGTACGCATGGCCTCCCCGGCGGGGCGTATCGGCCTGCTCGGCTTCAATGCCACGCCCTGCGATCTGGTGCAGCTCGAAGTGATCAAGAAAGAGCTGACCCTGGTCGGCTCGCGGCTCAACAATCGCAAGTTCCCCGAAGTCATCGAGATGCTCGCCAGTGGGCGGCTCGATGCCACGGCGTTGGTCAGCCATCGGCTGCCCTTCGCCGAGATGAGTGAGGCGATCCACATGATCGATCATCATCCTGAAAGTGCGCGCAAGGTCTTGATCGACCTGAGTGCTTGAACTCCATTGGAATAACAGCCACAACACTGCGTCAGGAGTGACCACCATGCTCAAGCAACTTTTCGCTAGTACCCTTATCGGCTCGGCGCTGCTCGCGGCGCCTTTCGCCATGGCCGCCGACTACACCCTCAAGTTCGGCCATCTGGCCAACGAGCAACACGTCTGGAATCAGGCCGCCAAGCATTTCAAGCAGCAGGTCGAGGAGAACTCCGATGGCCAGATTGAAGTGCAGATTTTTCCCAACGAGCAGTTGGGCAATGAGATGGATACGATCAACAGTATCCAGTTGGGTACTGCCAACATGACCATCACCGGGGAAAGCCTGCAGAACTGGGCGCCCCTGGCCGCGATGATGGCCGTGCCTTATGCCTTCCGCGACGCGGAGCACCTGCGCAAGGCGGTACAAGGCGATATTGGCAAACAGATCGAAGGCCAGATCGAGGAAAAGACCGGTCTGGTGCCGCTTACCTGGTTCGAGCGCGGTCCCCGTGAGCTGACTTCCAACCGCCCCATCAAGAGTCCGGACGAACTCAACGGCCTGCGTCTGCGTGTGCCCAACGTGCCGCTGTTCGTGGATACCTGGCAGGCGCTGGGCGCCAAGCCGACGCCGATGTCCTTCAGCGAAGTCTTCACGTCGCTGCAGCAGGGCACCATCGACGCCCAGGAGAATCCGCTGTCGCTGATCGAGAGCGCCAGCTTCAACGAAGTCCAGGACTACGTGAACATGACCGACCATGTGCGTAGCTGGATCTACGTGGTGATCGGCAAGAACAAGCTCGAGTCGATGCCGGACGAGCTGCAGCAGGTCGTCATGGATGCCGCCGAATCGATGCACGAGTTCGAGGCCGAGAAGTTCACCGAGGATCAGAAGCGTCTCGAACAGGCGCTCAAGGACGCGGGTATGGAGTTCGTCGAAGTCGATCAGCAGGCCTTCGCCGAAAAGGCCAAGCCCGCCGTCGAAGCCTCGCTGAATGAGGAGCAGCTGGCGCTTTACGAAGCCATCCAGAACCTCTAAGGAATCGCTGCATAAATGCCTACACGAACGAATTGCTGCGTTGCGCGGTGCTGGTGCGCCAGCCCGGTCGAAACTCGACTAACCCCATGTTATGTCTCGTTTCCTGCGCTCCGTGCGCCTTGCACTTCATTTCGCTCGGCGATTTATTCAGCAATTCCCTAAGCCATTGCACAACCGGCTTCGCATCCTGAATGGCGAGGTGGTGCGAAGCCGGTAACCTCGAAATGAAGTGCATACAGTATCAAAGGCGCTTACATGAATGAATCCGACGTGCAGCCTGGTGACTCTCTCCATACCATCGCTGAGATACCTCCCTTGGGTGGAGCGTTTGGGCGGCTGGTAACATGGCTCGATCGGCTGTTCGGTGCCCTGGCCTCCTTGGCGTTGCTGGGCATTGCGGCGGTAGTGCTGTTGCAAATTTTTGCGCGCCTGGCGCTGCCTAGCTCACCGGCATGGACGGAAGAGCTGTCGCGTTATCTCTTCATTTACATGGTGGCGCTCTCATCAGGGCTGGTGTTGCGGCGTAACCGGCACGTCAATGTAGAGTTGTTTCACCAGTTTATTCCCTGGCGCGGGCAGTTGGCTTATCGCGCCCTGGTATGCCTGCTGGTGGGAGGATTCGCCCTGCTGATGGTGCCCTATGCCATGCAGTACGCGCGGATCGGTGCCTTTCAGACGTCACCGACGCTCAAGGTACCGATGATTTATATCTTCTTTTCCACCGCTGTCCGGTTTGGCCTCAATGTCCTTTATGCGGCGCTGAGCCTGGTCGAGGCCGCCGTGGCTATCGTTCGTGGTCCATCGTCTTACCAGGAGCGCGTGTGATGGAAATCGCCATACTCTTCAGCGTGTTTCTCGTGCTGCTCTTGTTGGGCGTGCCAATTGCCTTTGCCCTGGGAATTTCGTCGCTGAGCTATCTGCTTATCGAGGGCATCTCCCTGACCATCGTGCCACAGAAGCTGTATGGCGGTATCGACTCCTTCGTGCTGCTGTGCATTCCCGGCTTCGTGCTGGCCGGCAACCTGATGAACGTGGGCAATATTACCGACCACATCATCCGCTTCTGCAATGCCCTGGTGGGGCATGTGCGCGGTGGGCTGGGGCTGGCCAACGTCGGCGGCTCGATGCTGTTCGGTGGCATCTCCGGCACAGCGGTGGCCGATGCCGCCAGCATCGGCTCGGTGATGATCCCCGGCATGGCGCGTGCGGGCTACGACAAGCCCTTCGCCGCTGCGGTGACCGCCGCCTCGTCCACCATCGGCCCGATCATCCCGCCCAGCGTGCCGATGATCATCGTCGGCTCGCTGGGCGGCGTCTCGGTGGGCAAGATGTTCCTGGCCGGCGCCATACCCGGGTTGCTGCTGGGCGTGGCGATGATGATCACCACCTACATCCTGGCGGTCCGGCGTAACTATCCTCGGGAACAGCGCTCGAGCCTCAAGGAGCTTCTCCGGGAAGGGCGCAGCGCCTTCTGGGCATTGCTGATGACCTTCATCATCCTCTACGGGATCATCGGCGGCCTGTTCACCCCCACGGAGGCCTCGATCGTCGCCAGCCTGTATGCCTTCGTCATCGGCATGTTCGTCTACAAGGGGCTCAACTGGCGCAACCTGCCGCAGATCATCGTCGATACGGTGCTGACCTCGGGGTCGTTGATGCTGCTGGTGGGGCTGGCCAACCTGTTCGGCTGGATTCTCACCAGCCAGCAAATTCCCCAGCTGATCGCCGACGGCATTCTCAACATCAGCGAAAAACCCATCGTGGTCATCCTGATCCTCAACCTGATCCTGCTGGTGGTGGGATCGTTCATGGAGACCATCGCCGCCTTGATCATCTTGTTTCCAGCGCTTCTCGGCGTGGCGACAGGGATCGGCATGGACCCGATCCATTTTGGCCTGATGGCGGTGCTCAACCTGATGATCGGCCTGACCACACCGCCGGTGGGGGTCTGCCTGTTCGTCGTCTCGGGCATTGGCAAGCTGCCCATGCTGCGGGTGGCCCGCGCCATTCTGCCGTTTCTGATCTGCAACCTGATCGTGCTGCTGTTGGTGTCGTATATCCCCGCACTTTCCCTGTGGCTGCCTAACCTGTTGATGGAGTAAGCATTCATGACTGCCAAGGCTATTGCCTGCTTCCGTGGCCAGGGCCAGCTCGGTATCGTCCATCTAGGGTTGGGCGCCTTTCATCGCGCCCATCAGGCGGTGTTCCTCGAGCGCTACCGGCAGCGCACGAATGATGCCGCCTGGGGAATCAGCAGCGCCAATCTGCGCTCGAGCGTGGGGCTGGTCGATGCCCTGCGCGAGGCGGATCATCGTTACCATGTGGCGGAATATGCCGATAGCGACACTGTCGCTCTGCGCGAGATCGGCGTGATCGAAGAGACGCTGTTCACCGGCCGCGACGGTGAAGGGCGCTGGAGTCGCGATCTCGAGGCGTTGCTGACGCGTATGTCCGCCCCCGAGACCCGTATCGTCACCCTGACCGTCACCGAGAAGGGTTATTTCCTGAGTCCGGCCAGCGGCGATTTGCTGATCGATGACCCCATGATCGCCTTCGATATCGCCAATCCCGCTGCACCGCGCACCGCACCGGGTATCCTGGTCGAGGCCCTGGCGCGGCGCCGGGCCGCCGACGTCGCGCCCTTCACGGTGCTCAGTTGCGACAACATGCCGGACAACGGCAGGCGCACCCGGGCGGCGGTAAGCCAGCTGGCGGCACGTCGTGACGCCGAGTTGGCCGAATGGATCGAGCGCGAGGTGGCCTTTCCCTGCAGCATGGTCGATCGCATCGTGCCGGCGATGACCGAGGCGGATTTCGCGCGGCTCGCCGAACTCGGTGTCGAGGACGAAAACGCCGTGGTCTGCGAGGCCTTCGCCCAGTGGGTGATCGAGGACGACTTCTCCCAAGGCCGCCCGGTCTGGGAGGCGGACGGCGTCGAGATGGTGACTGATGTCGCGCCGTTTGAAGCCATGAAGCTCAGAATGCTCAACGGCAGCCATTCGCTGCTCGCCTACCTTGGGACGCTCGACGGCATCGAGACGGTGTTCGAGGCGGTGAGCCGTGACGACCTCAAAACCCTGCTGCGCCGCTACATGCTGGAAGAGGCCGCACCGACCCTCGCCATGCCCGAGGGCACCGATCTGGAGGAATACGCCGAGCGCCTCGTCGCGCGTTTCGCCAACGACAGCCTGCGTCACCGTCTGCAGCAGATCGCCATGGACGGCAGTCAGAAACTGCCCCAGCGCTGGCTTGACGGTGCCCGAATGCGCCTTGAAGCGGGTGAGCCGGTGCCCTGCACGACGCTCGGCATCGCTGCCTGGATTCGCTACACCAAAGGCGAAGATTTAAACGGCAACTCCTACCCGGTGGACGATCCCCTGGCGGAACGCTTCCAGGCGCTGCACGAACGCCACGGTGATGACCCCGATGCGCTGGTGCGCGCCTTTCTGGAAGAAGAGGCGGTATTCTCCCCGGCCCTGGCCAACGCGTCCGGCTTCGGCGAGGCAGTCACCGCCGCCTACCGTACCCTGACACAACGCGGCTTGAGCGCGGCCCTGGCCCAGCTCGAGCGCGCCTGACACGAGGACATCAGCATGGAACATACCTGGCGCTGGTTCGGCCCCAACGATCCTATTCGCCTCGACGAGGTTCGCCAGACCGGGGCCACCGGCATCGTCACCGCCCTGCATGACGTTCCCAACGGCGAAGTATGGACGATCGAGGCGATCGAGGCGCGTAAGCGAATGATCGAAGCCGCTGGTCTGGCCTGGTCGGTGGTGGAGAGCGTGCCGGTCACCGAGGCGATCAAGAAGGGGCTGCCGGAGCGTGACGCCCATATCGAGACTTACTGCCAGACGCTACGCAACCTGGCTGCCTGTGGCATCGACACGGTCTGCTACAACTTCATGCCGGTGCTCGACTGGACCCGCACCGATCTCACCTACCGCCTGGCGGACGGAGCCCTGGCGCTACGCTTCGACCAGACCGCCTTCGCCGCCTTCGACCTCTACCTGCTCGAGCGTCCCGAAGCGGCGCAGGAGTACGGCGACGACGAGAAGGCCGAGGCGCGGGCCTATCTCGACACCCTCGACCAGCCGGCCCGGGACAAGCTCACCAACAACATCATCGCCGGGCTGCCCGGCGCCGAGGAGCATTACACTCTTGCGCGCTTTCGCGAGGTGCTCGCCGAGTATGACGAGATCGACGCCGGCAAGCTGCGTGAGCATCTGGGGTATTTCCTGCAGGCCATCATCCAGGTGGCCGAGGAAGTCGGCATCCGCATGGCGATTCACCCGGACGACCCGCCCCGGCCGCTGCTCGGCCTGCCCCGGGTGGTTTCCACGGCACAAGACGCCCAATGGATTCTCGACGCCGCGCCGAGCCCGGCCAACGGCCTGACCCTGTGCACCGGTTCCTACGGGGTGCGCTCGGATAACGACCTGGCGGACATGGCGCGGCGTTTCGGCCCCAGGATCTACTTCACCCATCTGCGCGCCACCCGGCGCGAAACGCCGGACCCGCGCTCTTTCCATGAAGCGCCGCATCTGGCCGGCGACGTGGACATGGTGGCGGTGATCGCCGCGCTGGTGGAAGAGGAGCGTCGCCGCGAGCGCGAAGGCGGCCCGCGCCTGCCACTGCGCCCGGACCACGGTCACTACATCCTCGACGACCAGCACCGCGACACCGCGCCGGGCTACCCGCTCTACGGGCGGATGCGCGGCCTGGCGGAACTGCGCGGGGTGGAAGTCGCGGTGAGGCAGTTGATGAAGTGAACGTTATCGCCATTAGGCAACACGCGCCCATTATTCGGCGGGACTGATGGGGACGCGTTGCCGACCTAGCGGTTTTGCGCGTTAAGTCCAGCGATAGCCTCAGGCAACTCGCTGGCATGACGGATCTCGATGGCGCCTTTCGCTGCGGTTTCTTTCTCGGGAAAATGATTGAGATGGACTACCTGCATGCCGGCCTCTAGCCCGGCGGCCACGCCGACGGCGGCATCGTCGATCACCACGCAGCGCTCTGGAGAATAGCCCATGGCGTTTGCTGCCTTGAGATAGAGTGCCGGATCGGGTTTCCACACGCCTAGCGTGTAGGCGCTGAACAGGTTATCGCCGAAGTGATGGGCAAGGCCGGCGCTTTCCATGGCGCAACGGATCTTGCGCTCGGGGCCATTGGAAACTACCGCCTTGGGATGACTGGCAAGTGCCTCGAGGGCTTCCGGCATGCCGGTGATGGGTTCGAGTTCGGCGCGCATGCGAGCCTCCATCATCTCGCGCATGTCGGCTTCCATCTTGGGGAACAGGCTTTCGGCCAGGGCGCCATGACGCGCTTCCTGCGTCTGGACGATGGTAAGAAAACGCACGCCACGAAACTCCTCCATGTACTGCGCCGCGGTAAAGGGCAGGCCGTAGCGCGGCAGTACCTCCGCCATCACCTGGGCGAGCAGGATCTCGCTGTCGACCAGGGTGCCGTCGGAGTCGAAGAGCAGGCAAAGGGGAGCGGTCATGGTTTACTCCAGGTATCAGCATTGACGAGATTGATCGGCCGCTGGCCCTTGAGCGCCAGGGTGATGTTGTCCACGGCACGCTGGGCCATGGCGTTGCGAGTCTCGGTGGTAGCCGAGCCGATATGCGGCAGCGCCACCACGTTTTTCATGTGGGGCAGAGGCGACTCGGAGGGTAGCGGTTCCTGCTCGAACACATCCAGGCCGGCGGCCTTGATCTCACCAGTCTCCAGCGCAGCGATCAACGCCGGTTCGTCCACCACCTTGCCCCGGGCGATGTTGACGAAGATCCCCGAGGGCTTCATCAAGCTGAATTCCCGGGCGCCAATCAGTTTTTCGGTCGCCGCGGTCAGCGGCACGGTGACGCAGACGAAGTCGGCCTCGGCGAGCAGCGCATCGAGTTCGCGACGTTCGGCGCCGAGCTCGGCTTCCAGTTCCGGCTTGGGGGAGGCGTTGGAATAGAGAATTTTCATGCCGAATCCCAGGGCGCCGCGGCGGGCGATGGCGGCGCCGATACGCCCGAAGCCGACCATCCCCAGGGTCTTGCCGTGCACGTCGCTGCCGAACTGGGCTTCACCAATACCTGCTTCCCAGTCGCCGCGCTTGATGAACTCGGCAAGTTCCACGGCACGTCGGGCGGTGGCCATGATCAGCAGGAAGCCGGTGTCGGCGGTGGTTTCGGTGAGCACATCCGGGGTGTTGCAGAGCAGGATGCCGCGACGGGTCAGTTCCTCGACGGGATAGTTGTCGACGCCCACCGAGACGCTGGCGATGGCTTCCAGCCTGGGTGCCATGTCGAGCAGGTCGGGGGTAATGGCCAGGCTGGCACCGACCAGACCATGGGCACCTTGCAGCGCCTTGTGAAAGGCCGGGTCGTTGGCCAGGTCGGTGCCGGAGAAATGCGTGACGTCGAAATCCCGGGCCAGCGTGGCCAGCTGATCGTCGGTCAATCGGCCATAGACGAGAACGGATTTCTTGCTCATCAAGGTATCCTTGCTTGATTCAATCAGTCAGTTCGACCTCGAGGGCGTCGAGCCGGGCGCGGCTGGGCAGCCCCTCCATGTCGCCAAGCACCTGCACCGCGAGAGAGCCGATCAGGTTGCCCCGGCGTGCCGCCTCCTGGGGCGAGCGTCCGTCGAGCAGGGCGCTGACCACACCGACGGCGAACGCATCGCCGGCACCCACGGTATCGATCACCTCCGCCACCGGGAAACCGGGCACGGTGACTTCCTCGTCCTGGCCGCCCAAGGTGCCGCGATAGTAGCTGCCTTCGGGGCCGAGCTTGATGATCACTGCCTTGGCGCCCTGATCCAGGTAAAACCCGGCGATGTCGTAAGCGGTCTTGTAACCGGTGAGCAGGCGGCCCTCGGCGAGCCCTGGCAGCACCCAGTCGGCGCGAGACGCCAGATCGTTCAGGGTGTCACGCATCACGGCTTCGCTTTCCCACAGACTGGGACGCAGATTGGGGTCGAAGGAGATGCTGGCGCCGGCGGCTTGGGCGCGTTCCAGCAAGTGCTGGGAGAGTTCTCGGCAGCTTGCCGAGATCGCCGGAGGAATGCCCGTGGCGTGCAGGTGACGCAGAGTGGAAAAGTCTACGCTCCCGGCATCTTCAGTAGTGAGATGACTGGCCGCGCTGCCCCGGCGGAAGTATTCGGTACGCGGATCCGCGCCGCCCAGGGCCCGCTCCTTGAACATCAGTCCGGTGGGGTGCTCGGGATCGACCTTCAGATGGCGACAATCCAATCCTTCCGCTTCCAAAGTACGGCGTAGGAAGGTGCCGAAGCTATCGTCACCGATCCGACTCAGCCAACCGACATTAAAGCCCAGCCGAGAAAGGCCGATGGCAACATTGGTATCGGCACCGGCGATACGACGCTGGAAGCGCTCGACATCCGCCAGATCGCCGGAGGTCTCGGCGATGAATAGCGCCATCGCCTCGCCGAAGGTAAGGATTTCGAGGCCGGAAGCAGGCGAGCGCGTCATACGTTTCTCCTCTTGATAGTGGGCCTATATCGTACCGCGTCACAGCGAGTGATATAACGCAGAAGACGCAACGCCATCCGGGATGTTTCATGACCGATCGTTCACACCTCAACGCCGACCTCGAACGCCTGCTCGCTGCCCAGCGCGAGGCTTTCAATCGGGAGCCCATGCCGGCGGCGGCGGAGCGCATCGGCCAACTCAAGGCGCTCAAGGAAAGCCTGATTCGCCATCAGGAGGCGCTTGTCGAGGCGATCAGCCGCGACTTCGGCCGTCGTTCGCCTCATGAAACCCGCTTCGCGGAGATAGTGCCGACGGTGCAGGGTATCGATTATGCGGTGAAACGGATACGCCGCTGGATGAAGCCTTCCCGGCGTCGGGTCGGGATAGCCTTTCAGCCGGGCAGGGCGCGGGTGGTATATCAGCCCCTCGGCGTGGTGGGCATTATCGTGCCCTGGAACTATCCGCTCTATCTGGCCCTGAGCCCATTGATCGCCGCCCTGGCCGCCGGCAACCGGGCGATGCTCAAGATGAGCGAGTTCACCCCGGCCACCGCCGAGGTCGTGGCCCGCTTGCTGGGCGAGGTCTTCGAGGAGGACCGGGTCGCGGTGGTTACCGGCGAGGCGGAGGTCGGCCGGGCGTTCTCGCAGCTACCCTTCGATCATCTGCTGTTCACCGGCAGCACCGCGGTAGGCAGGCACGTGATGCGCGCCGCCGCGGACAATCTGACCCCGGTGACCCTGGAGCTGGGCGGCAAGTCGCCGGCCATCGTCTCCAGGAACGTACCCATCGCGCACGCCGCCGAGCGCATCGCCTTCGGCAAGGGGCTCAATGCCGGCCAGACCTGCGTCGCGCCGGATTACGTACTCTGCCCGCGAGAACGGGTGGACGAACTGGTGGCGGCGCTGCGCCAGGCGTTCACACGGCTCTACCCGAGCCTCGTTGACAACCCGGACTACACCCGGATCGTCAACGAGCGTCAGCATCGACGGCTCGGCGACGTCCTTGATGACGCCCGGGACAAAGGCGCCCGAGTGATCGCCATCAATCCGGCCGATGAGAACTTCGAGGGTTCGCGGGTGATACCGCCGTCCCTGCTGCTCGATGTCACCGATGACATGCGGGCCATGCAGGAGGAAATCTTCGGCCCGCTGCTGCCGATCGTCCCGGTCGATGATATCGAGGAGGCGATGGCTTATGTGGCTCGTCGCCCGCGCCCGCTGGCGCTGTACTACTTCGGCTACGACAAGGCCGAGCAGCGCCGCTTGATGAGCCACACCCACGCCGGCGGCATGTGCGTGAACGACAGCGTGCTCCACGTGGCCCAGGAGGACATGCCCTTTGGCGGCGTCGGTGGCTCGGGCATGGGGCAGTATCATGGGCACGAGGGCTTCCTCACTTTCAGCAAGGCCAAGGGGGTGTTCATCAAGCAGCGCCTCAACACGGCCAAGCTGATCTACCCGCCTTATGGCGGCAAGCTACAAATGCTGATTTATCGCTGGTTTGTGCGGTGAGGGGGGCGATGCCGATTGTGATCTCACGCCGCGAACTCCTGAAGCTGGGCCTGGGCGCCAGCCTGACCCTGACCACGGTAGGGGTCACGGCGAGCCTCTCGGGTTGCTCATCCGCTCAGCCGTCGGCGGGTTTCATGGTGCTGCGCGACAGCGATCTGGGGCTGCTGGCCGTGTTGCTTGCTGCGGTGATCGGCCCCCATCCTGCCCTGGCAGACAATGAAAGCGCCGCCGATGCGACGCTTCGTCAGCTCGATCGCAGCCTGGCGGCCATGTCGCCGGCCATTCACAAGGACGTTTCCGAGCTGCTCGATCTGCTCAACCTGCCGCTCACCCGAGGCCCATTGACCGGTGTTTGGGGCGCCTGGGAGAACGCATCACCCGGCCAGATCGATGCCTTTCTGATTCGCTGGCGCGACAGCCGCTTTGACTTGCTGCGTCAAGGGTACAAGGCGCTCAATCAGCTGCTGTCGATGGCCTGGTACGCGCTGCCCATGGCCTGGGCCGAGACCGGCTATCCCGGGCCGCCGCGCGTATGAATAACCACAGGAGATAAACGCCCATGCCGGTACCTGATCCGTTCCTGCAAGGCCTCGCCCGAGGCTGGCGCGTACTGAATGCCGCGCGGCTCGATGAAGGTCAGGTCTTCGAGGCCGACGTGATCATCGTCGGCACGGGGGCCGGGGGCGGCACCAGCGCCGAGATCCTGACCCAGGCCGGACTCTCCGTGGTGCTGGTGGAGGAGGGGTCGCTCAAGGCTTCTTCCGATTTCGAGAACGACGAGGCCAAGGCCTATGCCGAGCTCTATCAGGAAGGCGCGGCGCGCATGACGGCGGATGGCGGGATCAGCATCTTGCAGGGGCGAACGGTAGGCGGCTCCACCACCGTGAACTGGACCAGCAGTTTTCGCACCCCGACGCCGACCCTGAACCATTGGGCGGCGGTCCACGCGGTAACGGGCCTCGATGCCGAGAGTCTCGCGCCCTGGTTCGCGCACATGGAAGCACGACTTGGCATCGCGCCCTGGGCCGTCCCGCCGAATCCCAACAACGACGTTTTGCGTGCCGGCTGCGAGGCGCTGGGCTGGCACTGGTCGGCCATCCCGCGCAACGTGCGTGGCTGCTGGAACCTCGGTTATTGCGGCACCGGCTGCCCGACCAACGCCAAGCAGTCGATGCTGCTGACCACCCTGCCGGCTGCCCTGGAGGCCGGTGCCACCCTGATCCATGGCGCCCGGGCGGAGCGCCTGGTTATCGAAGACGAGCGAGTTGTGGGAGTGGAATGCCGGGGCATGAACGCCACCTTGAGCCGGGCCGATGGGCCAGGCCTGCAGATTCGTGGTAGCCATGTAGTACTGGCGGGTGGCGGCATCAACACGCCGGGGTTGTTGTTGCGCTCCCAGGCGCCGGACCCGTTCGAGCGACTTGGCAAGCGCACCTTTCTGCACCCGGTGGCGCTGACGGTGGCCCAGTTTGATCAACGCATCGACGGCTACTACGGCGCACCGCAATCCATTCATAGCGACCATTTCCAATGGCGCGAGGGCGTGACCGGCCCCCTGGGTTTCAAGCTGGAGGTGCCGCCCATGCAGCCCAGCATCATGGCGGCGCTGTTCGGCGGCCACGGAAGGGAAGGCCTTGCCCGCATGGGCCGGCTCTCTCACAGCAGCGTGGCGATCGCCCTGATGCGCGATGGCTTTCATCCCGAGAGTCAAGGCGGGCAGGTGGTATTACGAAAAGACGGCACGCCAGTGCTGGATTATCCGCTCAACGACTATCTCTTTGGTGGGGTCAGGCGCGCCTACCTGGCCATGGGCGAACTGCAGTTTGCCGCCGGCGCCGAGGCCGTGATGCCGGGGCATAGTCATGCGCGTCTCAGTCGGGATTGGCCGGATTTTCGCGCGCAGGTGGAGCGCCTCAGCTATGCGTTACATGACGTGCGCCTGGCCAGCGCCCACGTGATGGGCGGCTGCGCCCTTGGAGACGACCCGCGCCATGCGGTGGTCGACAGTCGCGGGCGTCATCATCAGCTCGAGAACCTGTCGGTCCTCGATGGTTCGCTGTTTCCGACCAGCATCGGCGCCAATCCCCAGCTTTCCATCTACGCCATCGTCGCCCGGCTGGCGAGCCGGCTCGCTGAAGAGATGAACAGTCAGCGTCATCCTTGACCTCACTCAACATACCGATGTCGTTAGCGTGCGAGCATGGTCGATGTCGGGGGGCTTAGCCCTCTTTTGACGTCTCTCATCATTACAGGGAGGAATCATGACCAGCATGCAACGTCCAAGTAAACCCCGCACCCTGATCTATTCCTGCTCGGGTTGCTCCGACGTGGCGCAGCTCGCCAATGAAACCGCCGTGCGCCTCGATCATGCCGGCGTAGCGGAGATGTCCTGCATCGCCGGGGTCGGCGGCGGCGTGCCCGGGCTGGTAAAGACCGCCCGTTCCGGTCGGCCGATCGTCGCCATCGACGGCTGCCAGATGCACTGCGTCAGCCACTGTCTGAACAACGCCGGCGTCACCGCCACCGAACACGTCAAGCTCTACGAAATGGGCTACAAGAAGCGTCGCGGCAAGCGCTACAGCGACGAAGAGATCGCCCGTGTCTGCGACGATGTCAGCAATATCATTGCGCGGTTGCCGATGAACGAAGACGCCTGAGGTCGCTTCGACGCGAAACCAGCACCGCTCAGGCGGTGCGTCTTCTTCTCCCTTTCGTTCCCGCTCTTGCTAGACTCGTCTCTTGCGACTCGACTATCAAGGCCCCAGTCCAAACCCGTAGGCTTTCTGCCGATCCAGCATGCTCTCCGGTACAGCATGAGCGCTAAATTAAGATGGTCTGCAATGGGGCATCCTCGGCACAGTGTGATTGGACTGATCAGTTTCGAGGTTTTTGAGGCTCGAAGGATCGCGTCCATCAAAGTAAGGTAGGGTCATGAAATATTCGGCCAAACATGTACAAACATTTTGTACTGTCGTGGAAAGTGGCGGTTTCACGGGGGCCCAGTCCCTACTGGGCATGAGCCAGCCTGCCATCAGCACTCATATCCGTGATTTCGAGATTCGCTTGGGTTTTCAACTATGTCATCGTGGACGGGGTGGCTTTACCTTGACTGAAAAGGGAACTCTCGTATATCAAAAGTGTCGCCAGATGCTTAACGGTATTGCCGATTTTGAGGCCGAACTGGGTGAATTACGCAATCTATTGACCGGCACCCTACGCATCGGATTAATCGATAATACTATTACCGACCCTCACTTTCCCGTCAGTAAGGCTATCAATCGCTTCTATCAACGTCAGGGAGATGTCTCGCTAAAACTAGTCATATTGCCACCAGAAGACTTGGAGCGAGAAATACTCAACCACAATATACATGTGGCTATCGGCCCTTTTCCCAACCGAAACAGTAGATTGGATTATCAACTATTATATAGAGAAGAACATGCCCTATATTGCGGTAATAAGCACCCCTTGTTTCATGTCCCGGATACCGGTCTTGATCTAGCAACTATCGGGAAGCATGCAATTTCTTTACGTACTTATCTACAACATTCCAATCTCACCAGCATGGAAAATACTCGGCGTATTGCCTCGGTCTCTAATATGGAAGCCGAAGCTATTTTGATCAAGAGTGGTATTTTTCTTGGCTCTTTGCCCATCCATTACGCCAGGCGGTGGGTAGAGAATGGTGAGATGCGGGCCTTCAGTCATCCCGAACTCAAATATCACTCGGAATTTACCCTGAATCCGTGAGACCGGCCCCCGGAAGCACTTCTAACCTGGATATTGCATAAGACATGAAAAAGGCGGCTGAAAA
>NZ_CANLTC010000023.1 GCF_947493865.1 uncultured Halomonas sp. | reverse complement strand
CAGCTCTGGGCGGCATCATCGCCACCAAACCTGGCATTTGGGTGCTGCTGACCAACCCGATGCAACATCCGGGCTAGACCAACAACACAAAAGGTAACCTGATGAAAACAGAATCCTGGAGTTCATCCGCTCTAAATTTGAAAAACATCACCTCGGCAGCAGTGATAGTAACAACGGTATCTCTATCGCTGTTATTGCTGTTTCTCACGGACATCAATGCCATTGTACTTGCCGTGGGCATCATGGTGACACTGAGCATGCTGCGCGTCTCCGTGGTGCTTGCCTTGATTCTCTCCGCCATCATCGGCGGCGTTTATGCCGGCATGCCGGTGGCATCGATAGTCGAAGAGTTCAACGATGGCCTCGGCAGTGGAGCGCCGATAGCGCTGGCCCTGGCGACATTGGGCGCTTTCGCCGTCGCGCTTTCGCGAGCCGGTATCGCCACCTACATATCGTCGCGAATGCTCAACCTGGTCGGCAGCCATGATAGTCCCCGCAATATCGAGAAGACGAAGTGGGGAATCTATCTGCTCTTGGTACTGATCAGTGTCGCGTCCGGCACCATCGTCCCGGTGCACATTGCCTTCATCCCACTTCTCATCCCGCCCATGCTCCTCGTTTTCAACAAGATGGAGCTTGATCGTCGCATCATCGCCTGCGTCATCTGTTTTGGCATCGTCGCGAAGTACATGGTCTTTCCGGTGGGTTACGGCGCCATCTACTTGAACGATATTCTCGTCTACAGCATCAATGAGGCGGGTGAAAATTTAGGATTTTCCATTACGCGCGACATGGCGCCTCAAGCAATGATCATCCCTGTTGTTGGCATGCTGGTAGGCCTCCTGGTTGCCATTCTGTTCACCTACAGAAAAAAACGCGCCTATTCGGATACCCCCATCAAAGCCGAAGAGGAAAAGGAAGAGAAAGAAAAAACGCTGCAACCGTTGCAGAAGATTCTGATCCTTGCAGCCATCGTTTCGACTCTGGTCGTTCAGGTAATGACGGGGTCCATGGTGTTCGGCGGCATGGTGGGCTTTTCCATTCTTGCTCTCAGCGGGGTGATGAAATGGAGCGAGCAGGACACCATTTTCGATAATGGCATGCGCATGATGGCCATGGTGGGCTTCATCATGGTTGCCGCAGCCGGCTTTGCTGCCGTGATGCGTGCTACCGGGGAGGTTCCGCTGCTGGTCCAGCAGGCCGTGGAATTGATTGGCGATAGCCGTGCACTGGCCGCGCTTTCCATGTTGCTCGTCGGGTTGATCATTACCATGGGTATCGGCTCGTCCTTCTCCACCGTACCGATCATCGCGGCGATATTCGTCCCCCTGGGTCTGGAGTATGGCTTTTCCGCCATGGCCATCATTGCCCTGATCGGTACCGCCGGGGCACTTGGCGATGCCGGTTCACCGGTTTCCGACTCCACTCTGGGGCCAACCGCGGGTCTCAACGTGGACAGGCAGCATGATCATATCTGGGACACGGTGGTACCCACCTTCATTCACTTCAATATTCCCCTGATCATTTTTGGCTGGATCGCCGCGATGGTGTTGTGAGGCGCTTCGGTGCCGCTAACAGCAAGCAATATCGGATATCCCGATCAAAAAAGGAAGGACATCATGTCAAATACAATGACTCAAGACCGCCCTGCTTACGCCGATGTCGTCGATCTCGACAAGTATCCCATTCACGATCTTGACGGCAGCGAAGGCAAGGCGCTGATCGATAGTTGCCGCAAGGAATTGGCCAAGGATGGTTGCTGCACGCTCAAGGACTTCATCAAACCCGAAGCCGTCGCCAGGATGGTGGAATTGGCCAACCAATTGGAAGACAAGGCCTGGGTGAGCGATAGAACACACAACGTCTATTTCGAACCCTTCGATGAAACCGTCGAGCCGGATCACCCCTTGGCGCACCCAGTACGCTCTGCCAAGCATGGCATCGCCTATGATCATATTCCCGAAGATGCTCCGCTACGACGCCTGTACGAATCGGATGACCTGACGCGCTTTATTGCTCTCGTCTTGGAAAAGCCGGTGCTATACCGTAGCGCCGACCCGCTCGATGCGCTGCAAATCACCCTCTTCAAGCCCGGCGAAGAATTGGGCTGGCATTTCGACAACAGCGAATTCTCGATCACCGTCATGTACCAGCAGGCCGAACTGGGTGGAGATTTCGAATACGTACCGGCGCTGCGTACCAAGAGCGACGAATGCTACGAGGAAGTCAGGAAAGTGCTTCAGGGCGACCGATCGAGAATTAAGGTCCAGACCGGTGCACCAGGCACACTCGCTTTCTTTCATGGCAATTGCGCCATGCACCGGGTCACGCTGGTAGAAGGGGATACACCGCGCATCAACTCCGTGCTCACTTACGGCGAACACGACAACATGCGCCTCAACGATCTCACTTCGGAGCTGTTCTATGGTCGTACTTCATCGGCGCCCTCATAGCGTCAGCCTAAAGCATTGAGTGGAATCCAAATGCAGTAGCCCGCTTTATAACGGGCTACTGTTTATTCCTCATGCGGAACTCATGTGCAGCATTCTCATTCGATGATAAGACTATCCCGCTTACGCGAACCCGGGGCTTCGATACGCGGCTCCCGCCCTCCCCGCAGAATGGAATTGCCTTCGTACAGGGTGCGCTGATCGATCTCCGGCGGGTTCAACCAGTCCGACTCCTGTATCTGACCGCTCTTGCCGTAGACCTCCAGGGTGTTGGCGTAGGTGACCTTGCGCACCGTTTCGGCGGAGATACCGTTTTCCAGCGCCAGCTTCGCCGTCTTGGCCACTGCCAGAGGTTCGGAAATACCCCAATCGCAGGCGCTGTCGACGATGATCCGCTCGCTGCCATACTGCTTGAGCAACTCCACCATGCGCACGGTGCCCATCTTGGTCGAGGGATAGATGGAAAAGCCCGCCCAGAATCCGCGATCCAGAGTTTCATCCACGGTCTCTTCGTTGTTATGGTCGATGACCACCCAGGATGGATCGAGTCCCATCTCCAGACACACATCCATGGAGCGCGAAGTGCCCTGCTTCTTGTCCCGATGCGGCGTGTGCACCATGACCGGCAATTGCAGCTCCTTGGCCAGCGCCAACTGGGCGCGGAAATACTTGTCTTCCAACGGCGTCTGTTCGTCATAGCCGATCTCGCCGATCGCCACCACGCCTTCCTTCAAGGCGAAACGGGGCAACCACTCCATCACGCCTTCGGCCAACTCTTCATTATTGGCCTCCTTGGAATTGAGCCCCACGGTGCAGTAGTGGCGAATGCCGAACTGTCCGGCCCGGAAGCGCTCGAAGCCAATGATGGTGGAAAGATAATCCACGTAGGTACCAACGAACGTACGCGGCTGGCCCAGCCAGAAAGCCGGCTCGATCACGGCAACGATGCCCGCGGCGGCCATGGCTTCGTAATCATCGGTAGTGCGTGAAATCATATGGGCATGCGGATCGATGAACATCTCAGACAACCTCGTTTTTCAAAATGGATGCCTGCTCTGCCTGGCTTTCGGCGATTTTGGCTGCAGCAGCGGGATGAGCGGCAAGCAAGGACTTAGCCTGTGGCGATGAATTACTGGCCAGGGCCAACGCGGCGGCAGCCTGTTCCAAAGGCTCGCCGGATAACGCCTTCTCGAACTCGTCGAGAGCGCCCACGTCGACGGCATAGGGGCCAATGCAGCGCCATACTTCAGGTGAGATGGTACGTCCGGCAGCCCAGCGCTCATGAATATGATCGAGTAGCTGGCGCGCCAGCTCCGGGTTGGTCCTTTCATCGAGACCGACGATATTGGCCAGACTACTATTGACGAACAGCGCCTTGAGAATCATGTGATTCCAGCGATGCTCATCGAAATGCAGGTAAGGATAAGGATTATGCTGAGTGATAGCCTCGAAGACACCCAGCATGTTGGAACGCAGCCCTTCGCCCACCTCGAACGCCAGGCTTTCGGGCTCCGGATATAGCGGCAACCCTCGATAGAGCGCCACCAGTTCCCTGGCATCCGCGGTGCGTCGCAGATCCTTGAAAGTCTCTGCGAAAGGTCGCTCACCGCGATACAACGTCAAGGCCACGATTCTAGCGGCACCATCAAGGCTTAACCCTTCTGGCCGCCAGCCCTCCAAGGCGCTGTTCGTCAGGCTGAGATCCTCCGTCGACAGGGCAAGCGTCTCCTTGCCCAATAGCCGCGGTGCCAACCCCATCACCATATGCAGTTCACGCTCCGGAGCCCCCTCCGCAAGCGCATTCACGCGCTCTTCAAACCATGCACGCTGCTCCCTTGTTTGTCGCAGAACCCAGCGACGCAACAGATCGATCGGTCTTTCGGACATTACTCACCTCAGCACGTGTATCGGATGTATTCAGCGTTCGAGTCATCCCGTGTCAGCAGGATGACCTAGCATTATTGTGTTTTTACATTAACACAAGGTTACTTTATTTAACCAAAAAATGTTAGTGTATCAATTGTGTATTTATGCTTTTTCCGAAGTTCATCCGATACGGCCGCAATCATGAATAAAACCCTGGTAATCCTTGTCGTGGGTCTGGCGCCCAATATGGTTGGAACCCACACTCCGAACCTTGCTGCACTGGCAAAACGAGGCGCGATGCGCCCACTCAATACAGTAACGCCCGCGGTCACCTGCAGCGTTCAGTCCACACTGGTGACGGGGCTGTCCCCCGCCGAACATGGCATCGTTGCCAACGGCTGGTACTTTCGCGATCTCTCGGAGGTGTGGCTGTGGCGTCAATCGAACCGACTGGTGGGTGGGGAAAAGATCTGGGAAGCCGGCAAGGCACGTAATCCTGACTTCACCTGCGCCAAGATGTTCTGGTGGTACAACATGTACTCCAGCGCAGACTGGAGCGCCACACCACGCCCCATGTACCCTGCCGATGGGCGCAAGATACCCGATCACTACACCTACCCGGCCGATCTGCACGACGAGCTCGACGCCAAGCTGGGCCAGTTTCCGTTGTTCACCTTCTGGGGTCCGGTCGCGGACATCACCTCGAGTGACTGGATTGCCAAGTCGACCCTGCACGTCATGGAAACCCGCGATCCGACCCTGACCCTGACCTACTTGCCTCATCTGGATTACAACCTGCAGCGCCTGGGGCCGGATCTTTCTCATCCGCGTATCCAGCAGGATCTTCGGGAAATCGATACGCTATGTGGTGAGCTGATCGACGCCGCCGAGCGGGATGGTCGACGCGTCATCGTCGTCTCCGAATACGGCATCACGCCTACCATGGATGCGGTGCATATCAATCGTGCGCTGCGAGAAGCCGGGCATGTCGCCGTACGAGTGGAAGAGCACGGACGCGAGCAGCTCGATCCAGGCGCTTCCCAGGCATTTGCCGTGGCGGATCATCAGCTTGCCCATGTGTACATCCAGGACCCGGCGAGGATTGCCGAGATCAAGGCGCTGCTCGAGGGATTGGACGGGGTGGAAAGCGTCTGGGACGCGGAAGGGATCGAAGCCAATGAACTCGCCCACCCCAACGCCGGGGAACTGGTTGCCATCGCCAAACCGGATCGCTGGTTCAGCTACTACTACTGGCTGGACGATACGCGCGCACCGGATTATGCGCGCACCGTGGATATTCACCGCAAGCCCGGCTACGACCCGGTGGAGCTGTTCTTCGACCCCGCTATCAAGCGACCCAAACTCGCCGCGGGCTGGCGGGTAGGCAAGCGCAAGCTCGGCATGCGTCAATTGCTCGATGTCATCTCGCTCAAGGACACCCAGCTGGTCAAGGGCTCCCATGGTCGCATCACCGACGACCCGAACGACGGGCCACTGGTGATCTCCTCGGAAGCCGGGCTGTTACCCGACGTTGCAGTGAATGCGACGGACTTTAAGGCCCTGACCTTGGCTCATGTGTTTGAAGACTGAATGCTTTGATCACGTCCCTGGCGCTACACGCTGTAGCGCCAGGGTTGCCCCAAAACCAATCAACGCCAACACGGCAAGACCGAACATCCCGGTTCCGGCAATCAGCACCGCATCATAAAGCGCGATACCCGCGATCAGGCTGACCACCGCCTTGGGCACGTCCCCGGGGCGACGGCGGAAAAGCAGGCGGAGAGACCAGCCGCCCCACACCAGATAGAGTGCCAGCAACACGATGGCCAGATTGCCTGCGAGCATGAACCCCAGAATCAGTACCGGTACCGCCATTACCAGCAGCGACCAGGCATTGCCGATCCTGTCGTAGGCTTCCTGTTTGGCGGCGTAGGTCAGCCCTACTACATGACAAGAAAGCCCCAGCGCCCCAATCAGCACCATCCAGCTCAATCCACCTGCTGCCAGGGCTGCCGCCACATAGGTCAGCAAGCGGCAAGCACCCATGATGATCGGCCCCCAGGCAATGCGCTTGTGCAACCCGTCATAGGCCACGATAGTCGCCGCCAGGGCCAATCCCGCCAGACCCGCGAACAACCCCAGTGTGAACATCACTATCGAGCCGAGAGCCAGCATGCCCGCCCCCAGCGCGAAGACCGTGCCTTGCGACACTTCGCCCTGGGGAATCGGTCGATTGGCACGCTCTCGGGCATCGATTTCAGCATCGAAGGCATCGTTGAGATACATGCCCCCAACATAAAACAGCGATAGCGCAATCATCAGGAGCAGCAGTCCCGCGCCATTGAATCCATTGCCTGACAGCACCCAACCTGCCAACCCATTGGTCCATACCGTGGGTAAATTCGATATGCGCCCAAGTTTGAGCCACATACGCCAATTCGACATGGCTGCCCTGTCAACATAACCGCTCTCTAACATGGCTGCCTCAACATGACTGGCCTCTCCAAATGACTGGCCTCACCACCTGGCTGGTCTTTCCATAGCTGGTCTCCCCATAGCTGGTCTCCGCATAGCTGGCTTTGGACCCACTGCATCTCGCGAACGATGGCGTCCTCCACGCTTGCACCCTTGAGCGCCTCGGGTAGTACATGCCAGGTATAGGTTTCGACTTCCAGATGAGGGGCGATAGGCTCGCGGCGATGCAGCGCCAGCACCTCGGCCAAAAATGACTGGGTCGTCTCGAAGCGGCCAAGGGTTTCGACGAAAATCGGCACATGGTAGTGAATGCGCCACTCTTCACCGTTTGCTTGCTCCCCTCGGGCCAAGGCTTCAGGTAAATCCGCGTAGCGTGTCAGCCCCTTCTGGTCTGACGCAACGACCTGATGCAGATAAGTAGGCTCGCAAAACGCCTCGAGCGCGTGCCTGGCTTCAGCATCGATCTCGGGGATTCGTAGTGCCGCGCTCAGCTGTAGCTTGTGAACGGGTACCCCTGCGGCGCTTAGCGCCTTGATACTCGCCTGAGGGTTCTCGAACTCCACCGCTGCATGGCATACGTCGTAGCAAAGCCCCAAATGGCGTGGTAATGCGCTGGCGGCCTGGCTTGCCGTCAATCCGGTCATCTTCGCCAAGCGCCGTACCGCCGTATCGGCAAACAGATGACGATCGAAGAAGGCAATCGCTTCATCGATGGTTTCCAGAAAACAGTAAGGTTCGGGTTCGAGGGCAATCGCCACGGTGACGCCGGTACGCTGCTCAAGTTCTACGCAGTGCGCCGTCGCCTTGAGCAGATTGTCCGCCATCAGGGCTTCGGCCCCTTGCCCGAAGGGCTTGAACGTCCCTGGCACCGTGCTGAGGCTGGCGATGGCGCCCGGCGCTCCCAACTCCGCCATCAATGTTGCCAAGCCGCAGGTGTAGTCGAGACGCTCGGCGAATCGCCAATCCGGCTGATAGACCTCTTCCTTCACGCGGGCACCATGAAAGACACCATAGGGAAAGCCATTGACGGTCACGGCACGATAATCCTCAGCCGCCAACAATGCCTTGAGTTCGGCTCGAGAAGCTGGCTCTTCCAGAGAGCGCAGCGCCTGGGCAGAAAAGCGAAGCCCGACAGCAAAGGATGTTTCCGGCGCAACTGCCCGTTTGACCTTGCGTACCGGCCCTTGCAGCGCGGCACGCACTTCCTCCCAGGATTGAGCGGGATGAATATTGAGGCAGTAGGTAAGCTGGCCGAGATTATTGGACAGTTGCATCGCGACCCTCCCGTGCCTGGAGCCAGGCAATGGACGCCATGACTAGCTTGTTGTCGATGCTATTCACCTCGACACCCTGCCCGATGCCAGACAGCAGTGTTACGGTCAGCTCCCCGCCCAGATGCTCCTGGAACTCTCGCAGGCCCGCCAGTATGGCCGGCTCGCCCTCCGGCGTCGGCTCGATCAACTGCGGATGGAAGATACGCAAGCCAAGCCCTTCCAGCAGTTCGACGATACGCAGCTCCTCGCCTTCGGGTAACAGTCCCGCGAGCACCGAATACCGTGCATCCAAGGCGATGCCAATCGCCACCGCCTCGCCATGGCGCAGCTCGTGGCCGGTCAGGGCCTCGAGCTTGTGAGCGGACCAGTGGCCGAAATCCAGCGGACGTCCGGACCCTTGCTCAAACGGGTCGCCCCCGTGGGCGATCTGGCGCATGTGCAGTGTAGCGCCGCGGCGGATCATGGTCTCTTCCGCCTCCGAATCAAATGCTTTCAACTGCTCGACATTCGACTCCATCCAGTCAAAGAACGCCTTGTCCCGAATGAGGGCTACCTTGATGGCCTCGGCGATACCCCCGATACGCTCGCGTCGCGCCAGAGTTTTCAAAAGAGTGAAGTCGTTGAGCACGGCCCAGGGGGGCGCAAACGAACCCATGAAGTTCTTCACGCCATTGAAATTGATGCCGTTCTTGACACCGACGCCGCTATCGTTTTGGGATAGTACCGTGCTGGGCACCCGGATGTGACGCACACCGCGATGGGCCGTAGCGGCGGCGAACCCGATGGCATCCAGCACCGCCCCGCCACCGATGGCGATGACATAAGAGTGCCGATCAACACCCAGGCGATGGATTGCTTTTTGTGCGGCGATCACATGGGATGGGCATATCTTGATCTGCTCGCCACCGGGCACCACCTGGGGAGCTTCAACGAGCTTCATGCGTGAGGCGTGCGCGGCAAAATAGTCCTGGATGCGTTCGACGAGATCAGGCTGGGCCGTTACAACACCGTCATCGATATAGATCAGGCAGCGATGCTGTTTTTCTTCCTTGTGCAGCGACAGCATTTCGACCAGCAGTGGATTTTGTTGCCTGAAAAGCCCATGAGTGAAAGCCACCGGATACTCGAAAGGCACGGAAAAACGTTGCCACTGAATGCTGGTGAGTCGCGTGTTTTCAGAAACCTCATCTTCGGCACGCAATTGCCGGGATGGAAATGCGGCCGTCGAATTGGAAAGTGCGTCTTCGAAGAATGACACTGAGTTCGTATGCATGAATCGCCGCCTTGCTGCTAAAGCAGTTGATAACACAAAAATACTTCAAGTAACGTAATGTTACTTATTGTGGCGACTATCCACAGCATGAAAAAACAAGTCAAAATATCTTCAAAATAGTATTAAAAACGCCATTATTGCTTGAAATACCTGCTTTTGAACGCACCAAAAATAACGTCGCTCAGCAATAGTCAGGCGTTTCATTCATAATCGATGGGCGCTTCTGTCTAAGCAGGTTTGCATGGTCGCAGGTGGAAACTATGCTAAGTGGCATTGTTCGATGGTATTGCGCCTCTATAGATAGATAGTGTTTGACCATCCTTCGGGTAAGAGTTTTGAAGGAGTAAATTTTCGTGTCGTTGCTTGACCGATTGGCGGAAGCCCACATCCAGAAAGCCATCGAGAACGGCGAACTGGAGCATTTACCGGGCAAAGGAAAGCCGCTACAACTCGATGATGACAGCATGATTCCTGCAGAATTGCGTGCCGGTTATCGGCTGCTGAAGAATTCGGGGTTCTTGCCACCGGAACTGGAGCTGGCACGGGAAATACGAGAGGTGGAAAGTCTAATCCTGCGTATGGATCATGGCGAGGAACGTGAAGAAGCATGCGTTCGTCTTAGTCTGCTACGTACTCGTTTGCAGCGGCGTGGTCATGATTTGAGTCCTCTACTACAGCGCGGCGATTACCATGACAAGCTGATCCAGCAATGGGACCAGAAGAACCGGTAGTTCTCTCAAACATTGCCATTGGCCTTCGCGCTTTCCTGTTTGGCAACCCCATGAACTGAATTAGCCCTCCGCCAACGTTTCTGTACTTGGCTATCTCGATGCCAAGCTGCCATGCTGCTTTCATGACCAAACGACTGCTTATCGTGGCCCATGCGCCCTCGCCTAATACGCTCAAGCTACGCGAGGCCGCGGCGCGCGGTGCCAACCATCCCGATATCGAGGATGTCGAGCTGACAGTGAAGGCACCTCTGGACGCAGGGCCGGACGACATTCTGGCCTGCGATGCCATTTTGCTCGGCACTACCGAGAACCTGGGCTACATGAGCGGCGCCCTGAAGGACTTCTTCGACCGCAGCTATTATCCGGTGCTGGAAGAAAAGCAGGGGTTGCCCTGCGCGCTTTATATCCGCGCCGGGCTCGATGGCACCGGCACCCGGCGAGCGGTGGAAGGCATCGTCAACGGCCTGCGTTGGCGTTGGGTGCAAGCGCCGCTGATACTGCACGGCGAATGGCAGGAGGGCTTCGCCGATGACGTAGAAGAACTGGGATTGACCATGGCGGCCGCGCTAGATAGCGGCATGATCTGATCGCCGATTGACGAAAGCCATTTTCAGATCACTTCCCGGCAACACGGGTGTTCAGGCAAGATAAGCGCCTTAGCACGTCACTAGAGTTTCTTGCATGTCGCTCTCCATCAGCATCGTCGCCCCGTCCTCCTACACCGATCCCGGCATCATCGATACCGCCATCGCGGCGCTCGAGACACTAGGCGTCCACGCTCGTGTGCCGGCCACGCTGCAATCACCTCAGCGTTATCTGGCGGGCAGCGTGGCGCATCGTCTGGAGGGGCTTTACACCGCCTACGCCGACCCGGGCACCCAGGCGGTCTGGGCGGTGCGTGGCGGCTACGGCTGCGCTCAGTTGATTGAACATATCGACTGGACGCGATTGTCCTCTGCAAAACCCCTGATCGGCTACTCCGATATCACCGTGTTGCTCGATCAATGCCATCGGCAGGGCTTGCCGGCCATTCATGGGCCGGTCATGAAGGAAGCAGCCCTGATGCAGCACGAATCCAAGGAGCAGCGCCAGGTCGCCGAGCGCCAGATTCGAGAGCTGATGGAATTGCTTGAAGGCGAAGCATCCGCTTCTTTCCCATTGAAACGGCATGATGCCGGCGACACTCCTTCTCGAGAAACCACCCTCGAAGGGCCGGTGGTGGGCGGCAACCTGATGACCTTGGCCTGCGTCGCCGGAACACCGCTGCAGTTCAAGGCGCCCCCGGGTGCCCTGGTGATTCTCGAGGATGTCGGCGAGCCTTATTATCGTCTTGAGCGCGCCCTGTGGCAGCTGGTGCATTCCGGCGCTTTCGATCAGGCCGGTGCGATCTGCCTGGGTACTTTCGAGGGCTGCTCCCCCTACGGCGCCACGTCTCTCGAAGCGATCTTCGCCGAGGTTCTGCGTCCGCTTTCACTGCCGCTTTTCAGCGGCCTGCCGGTAGGCCACGGTATGCATAACCGTCCCTGGCGCTATGGGACGCAAGGTCGCATCGCCAATGGCCATCTTGAACTAAAGGGTTAGTTGATCAAACGCTCGTTGGAGCCTCACACTACCGCCATGGCCCAGTGCCGAAGCGTGCTCGATTTCGGGCTGTGCCAATCCCTTACGTATCCTGCAGGAGAGTAACAATGAAAAGAACACTGCTGGCAGCCGGCATTGCTGCCTTTGCGCTTGGAGCGACCCCGGCCATGGCCAAGACCCTGGTGTATTGCTCCGAGGGGTCGCCGGAGGGCTTCGACCCTTCGCTTTACACCGCCGGTACCACCTTCGATGCTTCCAGCAAGCCCATCTACAATCGCCTGATCGAATTCAAGCCCGGCACCACCGAGTTGCGCCCCGGGATCGCCGAAAGCTGGGAAGTCTCCGAGGATGGCAAGGAGATCACCTTCCACCTGCGCGACGATGCGCAGTTCCATTCCACCGACTATTTCACCCCCAGCCGTCCGCTGAATGCCGACGATGTCATCTATACGTTCAATCGCCAGATGAACGAGGACAACGCCTACTACAAGCACAACAACGGCAGCTACGAATATTTCAATGCCATGTCGATGTCCGAGCTGATCGACGAGATCGTCAAGGTCGACGACCACACGGTGAAGTTCAAGCTCACGCGCCCCGAAGCGCCTTTCCTGGCCAACCTGGCGATGGACTTCGCCTCGATCCAGTCCAAGGAGTACGGCGACCAGATGCTCGAGGCAGGCACGCCGGAAAAGGTCAACCAGCAGCCCATCGGCACCGGCCCCTTCCAGTTCGTCAACTATCGCGAAGATGCGGCGATTCGCTATTCCGCCAACCCGGACTACTTCCGTGGCAAACAGCCCCTGGACAACCTGGTATTCGCCATCACCTCGGATGCCCAGGTGCGCTACCAGAAGCTGCGCGCCGGGGAGTGCCATGTCATGCCCTACCCCAACCCGTCCGATATCGACGAGATGAAGCAGAACGACGACATCAAGGTGCTCGAGGAGCCCGGCCTCAACGTCGCCTATCTCGCCTACAACACCCAACAGGAACCTTTTGACAATCCCGACGTGCGCAAGGCCCTGAACATGGCGGTCAACAAGGACGCCATCATCGATGCGGTGTTCCAGGGCGCGGGCCAGGTCGCCAAGAACCCGATCCCGCCCACCATGTGGGGCTACAACGAAGCCATCGAGGATGATGTCTACGATCCGGAAAAAGCCGAGCAGATGCTGAAGGACGCCGGCGTCGAGAATCTCGAGATGAACATCTGGGCCATGCCGGTGCAACGCCCCTACATGCCCAACGCCCGGCGCACCGCGGAGCTGATGCAGGCGGACCTGGCCAAGGTCGGGGTGGATGCCGAGATCGTCACCTACGAATGGGGCGAGTATCTCAAGCGCTCCTCGAGCCTCGATCGCGACGGCGCGGTGATTCTGGGCTGGACCGGTGACAACGGCGATCCGGACAACTTTCTCGCCGTGCTGCTGGGTTGCGATGCGGTGGGCGGTGCCAACCGCGCCCACTGGTGCCATGAGCCCTTCGACAAGCTGATCATGGAAGCCAAGACCCTGGACGATCAGGACAAGCGGGCTGAGCTGTACAAGGAGGCCCAGGTCATCTTCAAGGAGCAGGCGCCCTGGAATACCCTCGCCCATTCCACGGTGTTCATGCCGCTACGCCAGGAGGTCACCGGCTACACCATCGACCCCCTGGGAGGCCATAGCTTCGAAGGAGTGGATCTCGAATAACCTTTTTAATGTGCCATTTCCCGGACGGTCATCGCGACCGTCCGGACTTCTTTTCGTCGTTCGACCTGACTGACACGACCCCATGTTCAAATTCGTTCTACTCAAGCTGGCACAGCTGATACCGACCTTCATCGGTGTCACCATCGTTGCCTTCGCCTTTATCCGGCTACTGCCCGGCGACCCCATTCTGCTGATGGCCGGCGAGCGGGGCATTTCCCCGGAGCGCTACGCCCAGCTCGAAGCCCAGCTCGGCTTCGATCGCTCGGCGGTGGTTCAATATTTCGACTTCCTCGGCAATCTCGTCCAGGGCGATCTGGGCACCTCTCTGGTGACCCATACACCGGTGATGAGCGAGTTCATGAGCCGCTTCCCGGCGACCGTGGAACTCTCGGCATTCGCTCTGCTGTTCGCCATTCTCATCGGCCTGCCTGCCGGGGTGATCGCCGCCACCCGCCGTGGCACCGCCATCGATCATACCGTGATGGGTATCAGCTTGACCGGCTACTCCATGCCGATCTTCTGGTGGGGGCTTTTGTTGATCATGTTCTTTTCCAGCACCCTGGGCTGGACGCCGGTTTCCGGGCGCATCTCCTTTCTCTATTTCGTCGATTCGGTCACCGGCTTCATGACCATCGACACCCTGTTGGCCGGGGATTGGCCGGCGTTCCTCTCGGCGCTGCACTACCTGATACTCCCGGCCATCGTGCTGGGCACCATTCCCATGGCGGTGATTGCCCGCCAGACCCGCTCCTCGATGCTCGAGGTGCTGGGAGAGGATTACGTACGTACCGCGCGGGCCAAGGGGCTTTCCAATTTCCGCGTGATCATGGTGCATACCCTGCGCAATGCGCTGATCACGGTGGTCACGGTGATCGGGCTGCAGGTCGGGGTGCTGTTGGCCGGGGCCATTCTCACTGAGACGATCTTCTCCTGGCCGGGTATCGGCAAGTGGATGATCGATGCCATCTCGCGCCGCGATTACCCCGCGGTCCAGGGGGGCCTGGTGCTGATTGCCTTCATCGTCATGATCGTCAACCTGCTGGTGGATGTCGCCTATGGCGTCATCAACCCGCGCATTCGCTACTAGGAGGCGGACATGAGTACGTCAACGACCGCTGTAGCCCCGGGCACGTTTCGCTACCAGTTTGTAGAGTTCTGGGGCTACTTCAGCGCCAGTCGCGGCGCCCTGGTAGGCCTGATCTTCATCGCCACGATCCTCGTCGTCGCCCTGCTGGCCCCCTGGGTCGCGCCCCATGACCCCGCCCTGCAGAATCGCGAGGCCTTCCTGGTGCCGCCGGTGTGGCACGCGGAAGGGACCTGGCGCTATATCCTGGGCACGGATGCGGTAGGTCGCGATATCCTGTCACGATTGATCTACGGCGCACGCTATTCACTGTTCATCAGCGCCATGGTGGTGTTGCTGTCCATGGTGATAGGCATTTTCCTGGGCCTGCTGGCAGGCTACTTTCGCGGCTGGCTCGAGACTCTGATTACCCGGGCCATGGATGTGGTGCTGGCCTTTCCCAGCCTGCTGCTGGCCCTGGGGCTGGTCGCGGTGCTGAGCCCAGGCTTGACCAGCGCGATGATCGCCATCGCCGTGGTGCAATTGCCCTACTTCGTGCGCCTGACCCGGGCCGCTGTGATGAGCGAGAAGGATCGGGAATACGTCATCGCCAGCCGCCTGGCCGGCGCCGGCCACACCCGGTTGATGTTCAATACGCTGCTGCCCAACTGCATGGCGCCGCTGATCGTGCAGGCCACATTGTCGTTCTCCACCGCCATTCTGGATATCGCCGCACTCGGCTTTCTGGGCATGGGGGTTCAGCCGCCGACACCGGAATGGGGCGCCATGCTGGCCAACGCCCGGGAGTTCATGGGCAGCGCCTACTGGGCGGTGACCTTTCCCGGTCTGGTGATCCTGCTGACGGTGCTGATGATCAACCTGATGGGCGATGGTCTGCGGGATGCCCTGGACCCGAAGATGAAACGTTCCTAAAAGCGACGAGATACCCATGGCACTACTGGAAATCGAAGGACTGGACGTGCGCTTTCGCACCACCAGCGGCCTGTTCCCGGCGGTCGAGAATGCCAATATCGCCATCGACAAGGGCGAGGTGCTGGCCATCGTCGGTGAATCCGGGTCGGGCAAGTCGGTCTCGATGCTGGCGACCATGGGCCTGCTGCCCTGGACCGCCCAGGTGACCGCGGAGAAGATGCTGTTCGACGGCCAGGAATTGCGCCAGCTCAGCTCTCGCCAGCGGCGGCAGATCGTCGGCGGGGAAATGTCGATGATCTTTCAGGAGCCGATGAGCAGCCTCAACCCCTGCTTTACCGTCGGCACCCAGATCGACGAGATGCTCAAGCAACATCGTGGCGGCTCGCGCAAGCAGCGCAAGGAGCGCACGCTGGACCTCCTGGCTCAGGTCGGCATTCCCGATCCGCGCAAACGCATCGATGCCTATCCGCACCAGCTCTCCGGCGGCATGAGTCAGCGGGTGATGATCGCCATGGCGATCTCCTGCAACCCGCGCCTGCTGATCGCCGACGAGCCCACCACGGCGCTGGATGTGACCATTCAGGCGCAGATACTCGATTTGCTGCTCCAATTACAAGAGGAGCACGACATGGCCTTGATCCTGATCACTCACGACATGGGAGTGGTCGCCGAGACGGCGCAACAGGTGATCGTCCAGTATGCCGGACGTCAGGTCGAGCGCCAGGAAGTGAAGGCACTGTTCGCTCATCCCCGCCACCCCTATACCGAGGCGCTGCTTTCGGCGCTGCCGGAACGTGCCGGGGGCCAGGATCGTCTGCCGACGATCCCCGGGGTGGTACCGGGTCAGCACAATCGCCCCAGCGGCTGCCTGTTCAACCCACGCTGTCGTTATGCCACGGATCATTGCCGCGAGGTGGAGCCACGACCCGCGCCCGACGATCCGGCCCGGACGCTATGTCACTATCCGTTGTAAAAGCAGCCATTGCAAAAGCAGCTGTTGTAAAAACACCGTATATAACAACCTCTTCAATGAAGGCCGTTATGCAAAGCCAAGAACGCCAACAGAATAGTGCCCCGCGTGACGACGCTGTCATCCACGCCGTCAACCTGACGCGTCATTATCACGTCAGGACAGGCCCTTTCTCGCCCCCGGCGGTAGTCAAGGCACTCAACGAGGCGAGCTTCGATCTCTATCCCGGCCAGACCCTGGCGGTGGTCGGCGAATCCGGCTGTGGCAAGTCGACCCTGGCCCGGGTCCTGACGATGATCGAGCCACCCACCAGCGGGCAACTGACCATCAATGGCCAGCGGGTGGAACTCAAGGAAGGCCAGCGCCCGCCCCGGGAACTGCGCCGCGAAGTGCAGATTATCTTCCAGAACCCCTATGGTTCATTGAATCCGCGCAAGACCGTGGCCGCCATGCTCGAAGAACCGCTCAAGCTCAACCGTTCGGATGTGAGTGCCGAGCAGCGACGGCAGAAGGCGTTGGAAATGATCGAGAAGGTCGGTCTGCGCCCGGAGCATGCCGACCGCTACCCCCACATGTTCTCCGGTGGCCAGCGCCAGCGTATCGCCATCGCCCGGGCGTTGATGCTCAATCCCAAGATTCTCGTGCTGGACGAGCCGGTCTCCGCGCTGGATCTGTCGATTCAGGCCCAGGTGCTGAACCTGCTGAGCGACCTGCAGGACGAGTTCGGTCTCGCCTACGTGTTCATTTCTCACGATCTGTCCGTGGTCCAGCGCATCGCCGACGATGTGATCGTCATGTACTTCGGCCAGCCGGTGGAGACCGGGCCTGCCTCTGAGGTATTCACCAGACCGCGCCACCCCTATACCCAGGCGCTGTTTTCCGCGACACCGGTAGCCGACCCGAATCGGCGCAAGGAGCGGGTCAAACTCAAGGGCGAGCCACCCTCACCACTCAATCCACCGCCCGGCTGCCCGTTTGCGCCCCGCTGTTTCATGGCTACCGAGGAATGCACCCATGGCGACCCACCCCTTGAGGCGGTCACTCCTCGGGTCAAGGTCGCTTGTATTCACGTAGAGAAGGAAGGCGCGATCTGATCAGGGCGCGATGGCGGTGATTTCGATCTCGATGTCGCCGCGGGGTTTTGGCCAGGTCGTCACCTCGCCTTCCTCGCAGCCCAACAATGCCCGACCAAGGGGCGAGGCCCAACTGACCAGGGCACCGCCCTCGTCATCACGCTGCGACAGCGCTTCGTCCTCGCCGACGATGCGATAACGATAGGTCTTGTCGTCATCGTCGACAAACTCGACCCGGCAACCGAAGATCACTTTACTTGGCGCTTCATCTCGCGGCTCGACGACCTGGGCCGATTGCAAACGAGCCTGGCAGTAACGGATGTCCCGCTCCAGCATCGGGATTCGCGACTGGGATTGCAGATCACCACCTAACAAGGCATCACGCTCGGCGATCAACTCCGCACGCCACTGCTGCAAGGCACGATGGCCCGTCGGGGTCATGTAATTGGGTAATTGACTGACGGCACGCTCCGGCGGGGTATCCGGTGCATCACTGTCTTCCTTGACGAAAGCGCGACTCATGAATGGTCCTCCTGTCATGGTCCAAAAGATTCATCCTTACACGATAGGTATGCTCGCATCGCTTTACTATAGTGGTATCTTAAACCCCAAATGCATCTTGGCGTAGGTGCCATGCACGTCATATCGACAGGCCTACGGCAGGAAAAACATTCAAGAAGCGCAAGCGTCAGATGAGGGCAGTAACATGCACGATATCCGCCTCAAGCGAATCTATAGTGAAGCCGACCCGGAGGATGGTGCGCGGGTACTGGTGGATCGGCTGTGGCCTCGAGGCAAGCGTCGTGAAACTCTATCGCTGACCGAGTGGTATCGCGATGCTTCTCCTTCCAATACCCTGCGCCGTCAGTGGCGGCAAGGGGAGATCAGCCACGCCGTGTTCATTCGGCGCTATCGCTGGGAGATGGCCGATGCCAAGGACTGCCTGGTGCCATTGATGCGCTGGTGTCGCCAGGGCCGTCTCACGCTTCTCAGTGGGGCTCGCAACCTCGATCAGTCGCATCTGCCCATCCTGCGCGATGCCATTCTCGAAGCCCTGGGAGAAGAAAACGCCCAAGCGGACGGTACGGAACTCAGCTCCCCGCCCTGTTACGCAGAACAGTTTTCTCGACATTCGAAATAATCGTTTTCAACCGAAAAAGCGCCACCCCCAGGACTGGGAATGGCGCTTTTCAATCTCACCGAGGCTTAAAGCAGATCGTTTCGTGGGTATTCTGGCGACGCCGGCTTACTTGAGACGCTCGAAAACCGTCGCCACCCCCTGCCCCATGCCGATACACATGGTCGCCAGCCCCAGAGTGGTGTCCTGCTGCTGCATCACGTTGAGCAGCGTGGTGCAGATGCGGGCACCGGAGCACCCCAGCGGATGACCCAGCGCGATGGCGCCACCATTCAGATTGACCGCCTCATCCATACGATCGCGCAATTTCAAGTCCTTGAGCACCGCCAGGGATTGAGCGGCAAACGCCTCGTTCAGTTCGATGCTCTGAATGTCATCGATGGTCAAACCCGCCGCCTTTAGCGCCTTCTGCGAAGCCGGCACCGGCCCATAGCCCATGATGGAGGGATCGCAACCGGCAACGCCGGTGGACACGACCTTGGCAATGGGCGTCAAACCCAGCGCTTGCGCGCTCTCGTAGCTCATTACCGCCATGGCGGATGCCCCGACGGATAGCGCGGACGAGGTGGCCGCCGTCACGGTGCCGCTGCGCGGGTCGAAGACAGGCTTGAGCTTGGCCATGTCCTCGAGATTGGCATCCGCGCGCACCACTTCATCCCGGGCCACGAGCTGAAGAAAGCCATCCGCGTCATGGCCTTCAACGCCGATGATCTCGTTGTCGAAATAGCCTTTCTCGTTGGCGGCCAGGGCGCGCTGGTGCGAACGAACGCCGAAGGCATCCTGGTCCTCCCGGGAAATCCCGTGCATCTTGCCCAGAAGCTCCGCGGTCAGGCCCATCATCATGGCGGCCTTGGCAACATGCTTGCTGGCGGCGGGATTGACGTCGACCCCGTGGGTCATGGGCACGTGCTCCATGTGCTCGACGCCACCGATGATATAGAAATCGCCCATGCCGGCCTTGATGTTGGCGCTGGCGATATGCAGCGCACTCATGGAGGAGCCGCACAGGCGATTGACGGTCTGGGCCGGCACGCTATGTGGAATGCCGGTCAGGACTGCCGCGTTGCGGGCGATGTTCATGGCCTGCTCCAGGGTCTGATTGACGCAGCCCCAGATCACATCATCGACTCGGGAAGGATCGAGTCCGGCATTACGTTCGAACAATGCCTGCATCACCGCCGCGGATAGATTCTCGGCACGCACGTTGCGAAATGCCCCATGCTTGGCCTTGGCCATGGCGGTACGCACGGCATCGACCACCACGATATCTCTTGGGTTCAGACTCATTGTAACTCTCCTAAATGCGTGGTGGTTCATGCCTGGTCTTGGGTGGACTGAGCGTCGCTGGGGTAAAAGCGCTCGCCCTTCTCGGCCATCTGGCGCAGCTTGTCCGTAGGCGCGTAGAGTGGCCCCAGTTCGGCGGCCAGCCTGTCGGCCAACCCGACGAACTCAGCCACGCCCTGGGCATCGATATAACGGAGCGCCCCACCACGGAATGGCGGGAAGCCGATACCATAGATCAAGGCGATGTCCGCCTCCGCCGGCGTGCCGACGATGTCGTCTTCCAGGCAGCGTACGGTCTCCAGGCACAGGGGCACCATCATTCGCGCGATGATCTCGTCGTCACTGAATTCCTGATTGCCGGCCACGACCTGCTTGACCAGATCATGAGCGTGATCGTCGGAGACCTTCTTCGGCTTGCCCTTGCGATCCTCTTCGTAGGCGTAGAAGCCCTTGCCGTTCTTCTGGCCCAGGCGATCATTTTCGTACATCGCTTGAATGGCGGTCTTGCCTTCGCGGGCCATGCGCTCCGGGAAGCCTTCCGCCATCACCTCGTTGGCGTGTACCGCGGTGTCCATGCCGACCACGTCGAGCAGATAGGCCGGCCCCATGGGCCAGCCAAACTTCTCCATGACCTTGTCGACGCGCTCGAAGTCCGCGCCTTGTTCTACCAATAGGCTGAAACCACCGAAATAAGGGAACAGGATGCGGTTGACCAGGAACCCCGGGCAGTCGTTGACCACGATCGGCGTCTTGCCCATCTTGCGGGCATAGGCCACGGTAGCGGCGATCGCTGCATCGCCGCTTTTCTCACCGCGAATGACCTCGACCAGGGGCATCTTGTGCACCGGGTTGAAGAAGTGCATGCCGCAGAAGTTCTCCGGACGCGTCAGGTTCTGGGCAAGCCGAGTGATCGAGATGGTCGAGGTGTTGGAGGTCAGGATGGTCTTTTCATCCACCTGCTTCTC
The DNA here is from genome assembly GCF_947493865.1 of uncultured Halomonas sp. Lineage (GTDB taxonomy): Bacteria > Pseudomonadota > Gammaproteobacteria > Pseudomonadales > Halomonadaceae > Modicisalibacter. The sequence goes on along the minus strand of NZ_CANLTC010000023.1, from coordinate 18,717 downwards.
GACTTCGGCGAGTACCCCACCCTTGATCTTGGGATTCTCGACTACCGCCTCGACCACCAGATCGACCTCGCCGAAGTCGCCATAGGAGAGCGTCGGGCGAATATTACTCAGCGTCTCGGCCAGTTTCTCGGTGGTCAGCTTGCCCCGCTCCACCTGCTTGGCAAGCAGCTTGCGCGCCTCCTTGAGTCCCAGTTCGATCGCCTCGTCCTTTATATCCTTCATGAAGATGGGGGTGCCTTTGTAGGCACTCTGATAGGCGATGCCGCCGCCCATGATGCCTGCGCCAAGGACAGCGGTCTGTTCTACCGCCATCGCCTGCTTCTCGTACTTGCTGCCTTTCTTCTTGACCAGCTGATCGTTGAGGAACAGACCCACCAGATTGAAGCAGACATCGGTCTTGGCAAGCCTGGCGAAGGCCTTGGCCTCGATCGCCTGAGCGCGCTCTCGGCTCTCACCCGCGCCCTTCTGGATGACCTTGATTGCCTCGACCGGTGCCGGATAATGCGGTCCGGCCTTGCCAGCCACATAACCCTTGGCGGTCTCAAACGCCATCATCTGTTCGATGGCGTTGAGCTTGAGGGGGCCTTTTTTCTCTTCCCGGCGCGTCTGGTAGTTCAACTCGCCGGCGTTGGCCCGGGCGAGCATATCCAGGGCGGCCGTCTCCAGACGCTCCAATGGCACGACCGCATCGACGACGCCATTGGCGAGAGCGGCATCGGCCTTGTTCTGGGTGCCACCCGCGATCCACTCGATGGCGTTGTCGGCCCCTGCCAGGCGTGGCAATCGCACACAGCCTCCCCATCCGGGCAGGATACCCAGCTTGGTTTCCGGCAGGCCGATCTGTGCCTTTTCCGCCATCACACGAAAATCCGTGGTCAGCGTCAATTCGCAGCCACCGCCAAGCGCAAGACCGTTGATGGCGGTAACGGTCGGAAACGGCAGGTCTTCGACAGTATTGAACAGGGCGTGAATTTCCTGATTCATGTTGAACAGGAATTCCTCGTCCTTGGCGAACATGCCATGAAACTCGGTGATATCTGCACCAACGATGAATGCATCCTTGGCGCTTTTGATCATCAACCCGCGCAAGTCCTTCTCGGCCTGAATATTTCTTATCGCGTCCTGCAGCTCCCGAATTACGGCGCTGGACAGCTTATTGATGGATTCACCCTGCAGATCGAGGGTGAGTATGGCGATACCGTCGCCATTGTTCGCCACGGAGAGGGCGTTGCCTTGATAGATCATCGAGAAATCTCCACGAGGGGTTGGGCAGAGAAAGATTTCATACAACCGTTTGAATGCAATCAGCTTGCGTCAGTGCGGCGTCTGCGTCAAGCAGATACGCTTATTCGTCGTATAGACAAAAGGTATAGCTGATAAGATGCCGCTGCAGAAAATCTCATGATTCGAGCCTGGATATACCATGACCGTCGACACCTCTTCCCGCTGGATCTCGTTGCACCAGCACGCCGAGCGCTGGATAGAGCGACTTCGGCCTTATGCCTGGCTATGGCCGCCTTTCGCCTTCCTGCTGGGAGCGCTTAGCTTTTTCCTGGTGGACCGTCAGCAATCCCTGGGTGCCTTTCTGGCGCTTGGGTTGCTGGTGGCCTGGGTGCTACTTCTTTCCGAGAACCTCATCGGGCGCTTTCTTGCGCGTCGTGGATCGACACTTCTACCAGGTACGGTGACCTCTTTCGTCGCCCAGATGATACATCAGGAAACGCTTTTCTTTACCTTGCCCTTCGTGCTTGCCACCACGGTCTGGTCCAGTGGACAGGCAGTATTCACGTTGGTGATGACCGGCTGTGCACTGTTATCGATTCTCGATCCGCTCTATTTTCGATTGGCGCAGCGCTATCGCTGGCTCTATTTCATCTTTCACGCGCAGTGCGTGTTCCTGGTGGTACTGGTAACGCTTCCCATCATGTTGAAGCTGACTACCGACCAGAGCTTTCAGCTTGCCGTACTGGCTGCCACGTTCTTCAGCATACCTAGCCTGATTCACTTGATGCATCCTCGAGGCATACTGCGCTGGCTGGGCATACTCGGTTTGATAGCCGTGCTGGCCGGAGCCGCCTGGATCAGCCGCCCCTGGGTGCCTCCCGTCACGCTGTGGTTGACCGGTTCGGCCCTCTCACCGGGTTTCGATGAGGCTGCCCGGGAGCCGCGAGGTGAAGTAGCGCTTACGACGCAAGCTCTCGAACGCTCCGGCCTCTATGCCTATACCGCAATTCGCGCACCCCGTGGTCTACACGAAAAGATCTATCATGAATGGCGCCATGAGGGTGAGCTCATCGATCGCATTGCACTGGTCATTAAAGGTGGGCGTGATAAAGGCTACCGTGCCTGGACCCACAAACAGCACTTTCCGGAAGATGCACAAGGCGATTGGCGTATTGACGTGATGACCGGCACGGGACAGCGCATCGGCGTATTGCGTTTCAAGGTGACGGAAGAGTCGCAGAATGCCATGCAGGCCGATGGCACCATCCGCTCGCCCGGAGGGATTCCGGGACTCGATATCAGCCGCTTGTTGCCAGGGTCTCGCTAGCGTTTATTGGGGATACTTGCATTGCCTTTGCAAGGCTTGGACAATCGCCCATATTTAGCCTGCGAAGTGATAACGACAATGTCAGTAAAGCCAGAAAGCATCGGTTTCAAGCTCTCGCGCGTCCCCCGTCTTTGGCGTGCCGTTCTCGATGAGCGACTAGCCCCGCTGGGGCTTACTCAAACTCGCTGGGTCACGCTCTATCATTTATGGCGCATGGGCGGCGGTCAGGCACAATGTGACTTGGCCAGAGCCATCGGTGTCGAGGCGCCTTCGCTGGTACGCACCCTGGATCAGCTGACAGAGCAAGGTCTCATCGAGCGACGCCCTTGCAACGACGATCGACGTACCAAGCGCATCTTTCTTACCAGTAAAGCCGACCCGCTACTGGAACGCATCGATGCCATCGTGATGGAAGCCCGGGGCGAGATGCTCAGCGGCATCACTGAGGAAGAAGTCGCGCTTTTCGAAGACCTGCTGACCCGCATCGAAAAAAATGGACTGCGCATACAGACCCGAGCGGTCAGCGAGGCCTGACGCTAGGGCCTGTTGACGTTTCATCGCGAACCGCGTTGCTGCATCAAAAAGTGTCAATCAAGGCGCGAAGCGCAGGGAAGGGTTATTTCCTTTTCACGTTTCGCAACGCAGAATGGCGCTTTTTGCTGCGCACCCCGAAGGGCTGGGCCAGCGCGGCCGTGAATGAAACGTCAACAGGCTCTAGGATGACTCTTTTGCGTCACGTTCTTGAATCGGGGAACCCAAGACCTCGCAAGCGGCCGTCAATGCAGCATGGCTTGCGTTGAATGCGTCCACACTCAGGGATTCCCCCCACCAAAGTGTCAGATAGCGTCTCTCCGATTCGAGCACCAACGCATCCCGAGGTAGTTCTTCAAGCGCTCGTTCCAAACACGATCGAGCCTTTCCCGTAAAAGGCCTGAGAGGCTCGATACGCCAACGCCATCCCTGGGCTTCATCGAAGGGTTTGAGTACCTCACTCGCGTGGGTTTCCCGTACCAGCACGAAATAAGGCCCAGGGCGGTCCTGCGGATAGGGCCAACGGTAGCTGACCAAGCCTGCTGGAGGATTATGCAATGGCGACTTCGCAAATTTGACTGTCACGCCCAGCTGGCGCGCTTGTTGACGCAGCTGACCAAGATGCCGATCACGGCGCGAAGGGCGTAACCACATCATCGGCGAAAGCATTATCAGCAACGTGAACAGTATGATCAGCCATAGCGTCATCCAAGCGTCCTAAAATTGATTTGCATCGGTTGTGTATCCTACACGCTCCGCATAAAGTAAAAGTATTCAATCTGCGGTAGAGGAAGAGTCGCCATGAGCAATGAATACCGTCACGTGCTGGTTGCGGTGGATCTGACCAAGGATTCCCACAGAGTGCTGGAACGTGCCATTCCTATCGCGCGACGCAATCAGGCCAAGCTCTCCATCATGCATACGCTGGAACCCCTGGGTTTCGCCTACGGCGGCGACATTCCCATGGATCTGACCAGCATTCAGGATCAGTTGGACGACCATGCCAGGCAGCGCCTGGCCGAGATAGCAGACCCCTACGACGTTCCAAGAGAGGATCAGCATGTGGTGGTAGGCATGCCGGACACGGAGATTCATCGCTTTTCCCGAGAATACGACGTCGATCTGATCGTTGTCGGTTCTCATGGCCGCCACGGCTTTGCCCTGCTGCTCGGCTCTACCTCCACCGGCGTGTTGCATGGCGCCCATTGCGATGTGCTGGCGGTGCGAGTGGGCAAAGAAGGCGAGACCGACGAGTAGCTCAATCGATAACAAGCAATAGACAAATCATCACTGACAAGGGCCGCCTCTACAGCGGCCCTTGTCGTTGTCACGCCACCATCACGAGTTGGCGTCACCACCAGCCTGCGCCTCCAACTCCATCCAGCGCTCCATGGCCGCATCAAGCTCAGCTTGCTTTGCCGACAGAGCCTCCAGCACCCGCGTGACATCATCGCCTTCCTGCTGATAGAACCCGGGGTCGCCAACCTGCGCCTCGAAAGCCGCGATCTCGGCTTCAAGGGCTTCGATGGTCGAAGGCAAGTTGTCGAGCTCGCGCTGCACCTTGTAGGAGAGCTTGCTGCCCTTCTTCTTCACCGGCTCCGCCGTTGCCTTCGAAGCACTGGCAGATGCCTCCTTGCCACTATTGTTCTTGGCCTTCTTCGAGACTACGTTGGCATCGAAATCCCAGGGTGCCGGGGGCAGCTTGCCGCCTTGGCGTACCCAGTCGGAATACCCTCCCACATATTCATGCACCCTGCCTTCGCCTTCGAAAGCCAGCACCTCGGTGACGACGTTGTCCATGAACTGACGATCGTGGGAGACCAGCAACAAGGTGCCATCGAAATCGAGCAACAGCTCTTCGAGTAGCTCCAGGGTTTCGACATCCAGATCGTTGGTGGGCTCATCGAGCACCAGTACATTGGCCGGCTGGGTGAACAGCTTGGCCAACAGCAGGCGATTCGACTCACCGCCGGACAATGCCTTGACCGGCTGCCGTGCTCGCTCAGGGGTGAATAGAAAGTCCTGCAGGTAACTGATGACGTGCTTGTCCTTGCCGCCAACGCTGACCCGATCGCTACCCTGGGCCACGTTGTCGTATACGGTCTTTTCCAGCTCGAGCCCTGCCCGCAGCTGATCGAAGTACGCCACTTTCATGTTGGTGCCGAGACGCACCTTGCCTTCGCTTGGCGTAAGCTCCCCCAGCAGGATCTTGAGCAGCGTCGTCTTGCCGGCCCCGTTGCGGCCGATCAAACCGACGCGATCGCCCCGCTGTATTTCCAGGTCCAGATCGCGAATCACCCACTCATCGCCAAAGCGCTGACTGACGCCGCTCAACTCGACGACGCGCTTGCCGCTACGCTCGCCGGTATCGACGTTGATCGTCGCACGTCCTTGCCGCTCACGGCGTTCGGAGCGCTCCGAACGCATCTTCTGCAGCGCCCGCACCCGACCTTCGTTGCGGGTTCGTCGGGCCTTGATGCCCTGACGTATCCAGGTTTCTTCCTGAGCCAGTTTCTTGTCGAACTCCGCATTCTCCCGCGCTTCGATCTCGAGCTCGTGGGTTTTCTGCTCTTGATAGCGTGCGTAGTCGCCGGGATAGCGCCCCAGGCGGCCACGATCGAGTTCGAGAATGCCGGTGGCCAGGCGCGAAAGAAATGTCCGATCGTGGGTAATGAACAGTACCGCACCGGAGAACGTCAACAACTGCTCTTCGAGCCAGGTGATGGTGTCCAGGTCCAGATGGTTGGTGGGCTCATCCAGCAGCAGCAGGTCCGGCTCCGACACCAGCGCACGGGCCAGGGCGACTCGCCGCCGCCAGCCACCGGACAGATCGCTCATCGCACCATCCGCGGGCAGGCCGAGCTTGGTCAACACCGTGTCGATGCGCTGATGGAACGACCAGCCGTCAATGGACTCTATTTGCGTCTGCAGTTGGGCCATGCGATCCATGTCCGGGTCCGGCGACTGAATCAAATGGTGATACTCCGCCAGTAACGAACCGGCCTGAGGCAATCCTTGCGCCACCACATCGAAAATGGTCATGCCACTGGCGGCGGGCAGATCCTGCTCCAGTACGCCGATACGTAGCCCGGGGGCTCGCCAGATCGACCCGCCATCCGGCTGATTGTCTCCGGACACCAACCCGAGCAGAGTAGACTTGCCAGTGCCGTTACGCCCTACCAGCGCCAGACGCTCTCCCCTTTCCAACACCAGATCGGCACCGTCGAGCAGTACCTGCGGGCCGTAAGCCAACTGCAACTGTTCAAGACGTAACAACGTCACACACCTACCTCGCTCGCCAATATTCCAAGCCGTCTAGTGTAACCCATGACCCGGCTACTGTGGCCCGTCCCGACACGTTACAATGGCTTGCCCATCATCCCAGGAGTCGCATCTTGTCTTCACCCCCCACTACCGTCGATGAATTTCTACCGCAAGCGCTTCGTTTTACCGCCCCCGCGGAGCTGGTGGATATTGGCGCCAACCTGACCCATCAGAGCTTTGCCGACGACCTGGATGCGGTAATTGCAAGAGCTCGGGCAGCCAATGTCACGACCCTCATTCTCACCGGCACGGATCTCGAACATGCCGAGCAGGCCGTCGAGCTGGCGAAAAGCACGCCCGGCCTCTACGCCACCGTCGGGGTACACCCCCACGACGCCAGTGGCTGGAGTGCAGCGCTTGGGAACGCGATGCGGGATCTACATCGACAGCCGGAAACCGTCGCCGTCGGGGAGTGCGGGCTCGATTTCAATCGCAACTTCTCCACGCCCTCGGATCAGGAACGTGCGTTCGAGGCCCAACTGGGCCTGGCGGTGGAAAGCGGGCTTCCGTTGTTCATTCATGAGCGGGATGCGGGTAAACGCATGCTGGAAATACTGCGTGCCTGGCGAGACGATATCGCGGACGCTGTCATTCACTGTTTCACCGGGGAGCGGCAGACCCTTCACGGCTATCTGGATCTCGACCTGCACATTGGACTGACCGGCTGGCTATGTGATGAACGACGCGGCCACCATCTGCGCGAGCTGCTTGGCGACATTCCGCTGCAGCGACTGATGGTGGAAACCGACTGCCCTTATCTGCTGCCGCGCAACCTGCCCGCCAAACTCAAGGGGCGACGCCATGAGCCTGCCCTGCTGCCCTGGATCGTGAAAGAGATTGCCCACTGGCGCGGTATCGATGAAATGGAACTAGCCCACGCCACCACCACCACGGCACGCCGCTTCTTTCGTCTGGAGACATTTTCATGACTGACTTTCCCGGCTTCATTGCCGTCGAGACCGGCGAAGACGATGCGCTGCCGCTGGCTATCGCCTGGGCGCTGCCGGATGGGCAGATCAAGCACACCCTCATTGAACCCGATGACGACTGGCTGGACGACGAGTTGCTCAAGCTGGGTGATTACAGCCTGGAGGAGCTGCGCACTTTCGGTGTCAGCCCGCTGGATGTGCTGCGAGAACTCGAAGGTGATCACTACAGCACGACACTTTATACCGCAGGGGTGAGCGACGACGAAGCGGCCCTGTCGCGCTTGTTCGATGACTTCGGCGTCGACCCCTTCGTCGAACTGGCCCCGGCGGAAAGTCTTTACCCGAACATGAGCAGCGGCGAATGGGCGCGGGCGCGCAATGAGCTATTTGGCGAATTGGGGCTGGAGCCACTGCGACCGGAGCATGAGGTGCAGGTCATGCTGTATCTTCACCAGCGGCTGAGTGAGGCAGAATGACCGGGAGCCACCTGCCTAGGGCAGTTCCTTGCCGCGATGACGCTGCGCATGGCGACGCCCCATGAAGGCCATGAATCCGCCCACGGCCACGGTAGCCATGAAAGCAATGTTGGCGCTACTGGAAACGATCACACCGATCACGCCGATGATCGCCAGGGCCAAGCCAATATAGGGACTCTTGCCGAATAGTGTGATCGCCGCCACGACCAGACTGATCAGCGCGACGCCGGTCTCCAGCCAACCCAGGCCGGCCACGGTCTCTTCCGAAGGGTCGGTCTGCATCCCCACGTCGGTGCCCAGATAAAGCGAGATGCCGGATGCGATGAGTGCCCAGAGTGATGCCAGGATGGCGAGAATGGCACCGATGCGATGTAGCATATATCCCTCCTTGGACGAAGTGCATTGCTGCAAACATTCTACTGTTATCAACTACTACCTTGGCGCATCCCCAAGAAAAATCAAGCCTGTGCATCACACTTCATTGCGGCTCGCAACGATGGTACGCGAAATGATGATGACCGGAAGCACCCCCACGACGACGATGACCAGTGCCGGCAAGGCCGCCATTTCGAGCAGTGAATCCGAGGCGTATTGATAGACATTGGTCGCCAGGGTATCGAAATTGAACGGGCGTAGCAGCAATGTGGCGGGCAACTCTTTCATGGCATCGACGAATACCACGAGTGCCGCCGTCAACAACCCCGGGCGAATCAGCGGCAAGTGTACGCGCCATAGGGTGCGCAAGGAGTTCTCCCCCAGGGAACGCGACGCCATGTCCATCGATGGCGTTACCTTGTCAAGGCTCGCCTCGATGGCGCCGGCGGAAACCGCCAGGAATCTGACCACGTAGGCGATGATGATGGCGGCCATGGAGCCGGTCAGCAGCAGGCCGGTACTGATGCCAAAAGTATCGCGCATGAAGGCGTCGACGCCATTGTCGAAACTTGCAAGCGGGATCAGAACTCCAATACCGATGACGGCGCCGGGCATCGCGTAACCCAGGCTCGATAGCTTGAGAGCGTGCTGCACAGAGCGGGTCCGATCGAGCCGCTTGGCGTAGGCCAGCAGCACCCCGATGATCAGCGTCAGCAGCGCGGCGGTGATCGATAGGGTGAAACTGTTGAACGCGTATTCGACGAAGCGATCGGTCCAGGACTGCTCGAAATAGACGATGGCATGGCGCGTCAGTATGCCCACCGGGAAGATGAAGCCCAGGCCGAAAGGCAGGAAGCAGGCCAGTGAGGCCAGCCATCCCCAGCCCGTCGTCAGACGAGGACGACGGTAGCAGCGAAACTGATCGCCCTTGCCGAATTGACGCTGTCGCCTGCGAGCGTGGCGCTCGATCCAGATCAGCCCCACGATGAACACCATCAGGCACAAGGCGATCTGTGCAGCGCCGCGCACGCTGCCCATGTTCAACCAGACATTGAAAATACCCGCGGTCATGGTGCGTACGGCAAAATAATCCACGGTGCCGAAATCGTTGAGCGCTTCCATCAGGCTCAATGCCAGACCAACGGCGATGGCGGGTCTGGCGCTGGGTAAGGCAACCCGCCAGAAACTCTGAAAACCATTGCAGCCCAGTGTACGGCTGACGTCCCTCAATGCTGCCGACTGCTCGAGAAACGCCGCACGGGCCAGCATGAACACATAGGGATAAAGCACTAGCGAGAGCATGACCACGGCGCCGCCGAGACTTCTTATCTCGGGGAACCAGTAATCTCGGGGGGAGTTCCAGCCAAACAGGTCGCGCAACACGTTCTGCAACGGGCCGGCATATTCGAGGACATCGGTATAGACATAAGCGATGACATTGGCCGGCACCGCAAAGGGCAACAACAATGACCACTCATAGAAGCGGCGCAACGGAAACTGATACATCGTGACCAGCCAGGCGGTGATCACGCCGATACTGCCGGTAAGCAGCGCAACCCCTACCATCAGCTTGAGACTGGTGGCGATATAGCCTGGCAACACTGTTTCAGCCAGATGTGTCCAGACACTTCCCCCGCCATCGTGACCGGTAAATGCCAGGAAGATGACCGCGACCACCGGCAATACCACCAACGCTGCCACGGACCAGGCGGTGATGAACCAGCCCCAGTGCGTCCCGATACGCTTCGAGGAGACGGTGCTCTGGCGTTCGACGAATTCGTCTGTGGCGATCACCGTACCCTTCATGCAGCGCCTCCCCTGATTGACCATTTAGCGAACCCGAAAACAGGCTCTTCAACGAATTCTTGGTAACTCTTCAACAGTTTTTCATCAAAAAACAGGCTGCCGAAAGAATCGGCAGCCTTGAGCGTTACGCTGATGGCACCCTGTGCGATCCACGCATCAGTTGTCGAAGCCGACCTCGTTGATCAATTCGGTAGCGCGACGACGCAGCGACGACACTTCCGCCAGGGAAACGTCGTCGGCCTTGAAATCGCCCCAGGAAGCCACGGTTTCGGAGGGCTTGACGTCAGGATTGAGCGGATACTCGTAGTTGACGTCCGCGTACATCGACTGAGCGGTCTTTTCGGTCAAAAAGCGCATCAGTTCGTAGGCGTTTTCTTCATTGGGCGCGTGCTTCGCCAACGCCATGCCGGAAATATTGACGTGGGTACCGCGTCCATCCTGATTGGGGAATTCAATGCGTGCAGCCTCGGCCCAGGAGCGCTGCTCTTCATCCTCCATCATCTTGCCGTAATAGTAGGTATTGCCGATGGCGATGTCGCATACCCCGTCACGAATGGCTTTTACCTGGGCTCGATCGTTGCCCTGGGGCTTGCGTGCCAAGTTGTTCTTGAAACCCTCGAGCCACTTCTTGGTCTCTTCTTCACCATGTTCGGCAATCATTGAAGCGACAAGGGCAACATTGTATGCGTTTGACGCGGGTCGGGTGCAGATACGGCCCTCGAAGCGAGGATCCGCGAGATCTTCATAGGTCTCGATCTCGCCGGGTTCCATGCGCTCGACGCTGGTGAAGAAGACGCGAGCACGACTCGTCAGTCCCACCCATTCGTTGTTTTCACCGAAATACTGCTCGGGAATGTTGGATTCGATGGTCTCGTCTTCGATGGGCTGAGTCACATCCTGGTCAACCAGCTCCTGCAGGCGGCCAATGTCCACCGTCAATACCACGTCCGCAGGCGAATTACGCCCTTCCCGCTTGATGCGCTCCGTCAGCCCTTTATCGCTAAAGATGATATTGGTTTCAATGCCTGTTTCCTCAGTGAATTCCTTGAGAAAGGGTTCGATCAGAAATGGCTGGCGGTAAGAATAGACGTTGACTTCACCAGCGTCTTCCTGGGCTGTTGCCATACTGGCGGCGAGCGTTCCGGCAAGAGCACCGGATGCTGCCATGGTGGTCACAAGCAGTTTTTTTGCAGTGGACATGAATTTCCCTTGTGTTGGTGGCGGCAGTTGACGTTATTGCTCATCGGTTAACTGAGAATCATTCTATTTATACTTTCTTTACGCATCAACAACAACACTCAGGCTCCATTAATCCTCCACCGTGACAATATGCCCTCCTCAAGGAGCCTATGGCAGATAGGTTCGCCCTTCGGCGATAGCTGCCTCTCGGCTCGAATGGCAACGATAGTATGCCTGTAACGTGCAACGAAACGCCTCTGCCCGCCAGGGCAAACCCTTGATGCGATACTGCTCGGCCCGGGCCTCGACACGAGAACGAAAGGCATGACGGTCGACGGCTTCCCCATTCAGGTTGTCGATACTGACCTCGAAGCGCCGGCCGCTTGCATGGGTGAATAGCAACTCCAGCGCCTGGGGTGCAACCTCGACGGACTCGAAGGTGCGTTGTTGCGCCTGATCGCGCCCATCGGGGAGATACCAATAACCATAATCTTCGAGCGTGCGGCGCCTGGCTCCGGCGATGCACCAGTGGCTTACCTCATGCAAGGCGCTGGCAAAAAAACCATGAGCAAAGATGATGCGATGGCACCCCTGGTCTGAATCCGCGGGCAAATAGAGCGGCTCGTCCTCCCCTCGAACGAGACAGGTCCGGTAGGTATCGCGAAAAACCCCATCGAACAGCGCGATGAGGTCATTTGAACAGTGGTAAACGGCGTGTGCGTGCATAGCGCCATTATACGAACCGGGCACAGGAGCGGGAACCCGGGGTAGTTGCTAACATGGCGCCTTCTTGGGGGTAGACGGAGCAGTGGCATGGCAAGATCCATTTCAGCATTGGCGCGGCACAGTCGTCAGGAAAGCGCGGCGCTGTTGAAACTGGCCATGCCCATCTGTGGTGCCCAGCTTGCCCAGTCCGGGATGGGCGTTACCGACGTGATCATGTCCGGCCGGGTCAGTGCCACCGATCTTGCGGCGGTTTCCGTCGGTTCCAGCCTGTGGTTGCCGCTGATGCTGTTCATTACCGGCACTCTGATTGGGTTGACGCCCATTGTCGCACAACTGCTGGGCGGTAAGCGCAGCGAGCGCATTCGACCCTATGTGCATCAGGCGCTTTGGCTGAGCCTCGTACTCGGCATTCTTGCTGCCCTGATGCTGTGGTTTGCCATCGAGCCGATCTTTCGTCTCATGGAGGTTCCTGCCCAGGTCACCGAGCTCTCTTCTGCCTATCTGGCGGCGGTCGCCTTCGGCATGCCCGGCGTTGCGCTCTACCAAGCGCTACGCGCCTATTCGGATGGCATGAATCATACCCGGCCGGCCCTGTGGATCAGCCTGATTGGCCTCGGCATCAACATTCCCAGCAATTACCTGTTGATCTACGGTGGCGATGGCCTGGTGGCACTGTTTGGCGAGAGCGTGCCTACTGGACTGCAGGCACTGCCTGCCCTGGGCGCCGTTGGCTGCGGCATTGCCACGGCGCTATCCATGTGGGCCATGTGCCTGGCCATGCTGCTCTATACCAAGCGCAGTCGAGCTTATGCGCCGGTGGTGCTATGGCAGACATTAACGCGCCCCTGCTGGGAGATGATGAAGGAGCTTCTCCACGTCGGTCTGCCGATCGGAGTGGCCATCTTCGTCGAAGTGACTCTATTCACCTTGATCGCACTACTGGTCGCGAGCCTTGGCGAAATCACCGTGGCAGCCCATCAGGTAGCGCTCAACTATACGTCCGTGCTGTTCATGCTGCCCTTGTCTCTGGCCATGGCCCTAACCGTGCGCGTAGGCAATACCCTGGGCACGGGCAATCCTGAGCGCGCGCGTTTCGTTGCCTGGAACGGGTTGTTCGTATGCCTGCTGATAGCCCTGCTGAACGATGGGATTCTATGGCTGACCGCAAGACCGGTGCTCGAACTCTATACGACCAATCAGAACGTGCAGACGCTGTCGCTGTCTCTGATCTATCTCGCCATGATCTATCAGGTCTCGGATTCTCTGCAGGTCAACATGGCCGGCGCGCTGAGGGGCTACAAGGATACTCGCATCATCATGGTGATCACCCTTCTTTCCTACTGGCTGGTGGGGCTAGGCAGCGGACACCTGCTGGGAACCGTGGGTATTCTCGAATTTGTCGATCCCTTGGGAGTGTATGGTTACTGGATAGGATTGATCGCCGGCCTGACAGTATCGGCACTATTGTTGGGTTGGCGTCTGAAACGCGTCAGCAGGAGTGTTGCGGATGGCACGCGGCAGATTTCCCAGAGCTAGACAACATCTTCTTGGTACAGCGCTATTCATGGTGTTGATCATGGCCGCTGGCTGCGATGATAGAACTGGCGCCGATGCGCTATTCGTCGACTATCAGCAGCGCATCGGCAACGGTCTTGAGATCGATGTACCTTCACCCCAGCCGCCCGAGAACATTGCCGCCTTTCCGTCTCGGGATGAGCGTCTGTTCGACATTCCTGACATGCGCCAAGGCATGCTGGATGTCTATGCGCTACGTGAATGCGGTATCACATCCCTGGTAGCCCGGCGGAACAATCAATTGGGCAAGGTTGCGCCCGCCAGCCAGCACTGGCTGTATGAGCTTGCACTCTGGCGAAAGCTGCGGGGCTGCTGGAATACCGATGCAGTGACGCGCCTTGATGAAGAGGATCGTCGGCGCCTGCTCGACTTGACCAGAATCAAAACTTCGCAATTACCCTCGGCAAGCTGGAATGCACTGTTCGGCTCCAGTGAATGGGTCGCCAGCTTTTCCCGTGCAAGCACCGCGTTGCCCCCTGATGCCGCGATCCCTCTGACGGAGTCTCTCGCCGCGCTCGACTACCTGCGCCACGCCACGCTCAATCAATTCAATCCAGCCTGGACGACCCAGTCCAGCACGCTGGAATCCCATTTGTACACTCTGCAGCGCGAGCCACTGACGGCTGAGATACTGCGTAGCTTGATGCTGGCTACCCAACGACTTACGGAAACGACCGCCCTGCTCGAAGCGCGGTTGGTAGAGCGTCCGATCTGTTACAAGAACCACAGCAATCCCAATGCGGAGCGCTTGTACGATATCTTCATCGCCACCTTCATTACCGAAGTTCAACCTTATCTGGCCAGGTTGTCCCGCACGTCGCGGCAATGGCTCGGAGCAATCGACGCGTTGCTCAATGCTCATCCCGTATCGCTGCCGGCCATTGATCAGTATCGTGAGCGCTGGTTGTCGCTTACTGACCCGGCTGCACCCTGGCAACAATTTAATCAAGCAATACAGCACCATGTGAATCTCTGGCAGGATGTATGGCGCAGTTGTGACCTGATGCCCAAGGCGGAGAATGCTTCTGGGGCTTAACTTTGCGTACCGAGCTGTGCTAATAGTTAATCAAGCAAGGCCAAAGCCGAATCAATGCTGTTTAGGAGGGTTGTCATGGGAATCCCACAGTCCCCCCGCACCGCCCAAGTCATCGACCTGGATGCGATGCGCCACCGGCTAAGGGCCAAGCGTCGTCTGGTACGGTTGGCGCCGGAACTGGATGGACTCGAGATGCTTTATCATCTCTCCTCGGATACGAAGACCCTTTACGGGATGCCGCTCCTGGCCTGGGGGTTGCGCGAAGATGGCGAAGTCGTCGGCTTGGTGCCCTGGATGGAGGCCCTTACACCCTGTCACGATCTGGACGACAGCGAACAGGGGTGTTTCGCCGGCTATCGCGACCCCGAGACCGATGAGATATTTCATAGCGCCCCGGAACACAAAGTGTTCGAACTCGAGCATGCTGCGGCGTACTTCGACTATGAAGAAACCAGCGAACCCACCTTGCTGCAGCAGATACCCGATACTCTCGGGACCCATGCCCTGTGCCTGAACCATGAAGAAGGCCCATGGCAACTCAAGCAGGTATTCGGCTGGCGCCTTTACAGCAACGGCAGCGTGGAGTCGCTTCTGGTCGACGCCACGCTTGTCGACTCATACCCCGTGCTTGCTGGCGACGACTGTCTCTATCCGGGGCATAGCCGGCATTCCGTCGTCTACTTTTTTCAGCGAGCCATTGCCAATCGCATTCGCCAGGAAGATCCGGCCACCCTAGAAGCGCTGGCCTGCATGGTAGCGACCGAGGAGTAGATAAATATTCGAACCTTCTGAATCAGCAAAGACGAATGAAATAGAAATAGTGGTCATCGCTTTCATGATGGGCCAGTAATTCATGACCCAGAAAGCTGCAGAACTTGGGCACATCCCGAGCAGTGGCGGGATCGGTAGCGATGACCTTGAGTACGCTTCCACCTTGCATGTCGCGGACCTGGTTGTGCATCAGCATGATGGGTTCAGGACAGTACAGTCCTGACGTGTCCAGTTCTGCATCGAAATCGGGAAAATTACTCATCGTTCATCTCCAGAAATGGTAGGTGGGTGAATGGATGGATAGCATGATAAAGATCATCATCGAACGCCGCATCATGCATGGACTCGAAGAAGAATACGAGCAGGCGGCAAGAGAGGTCGTTCGCGCCGCCATGAGCGCGCCCGGTTTCATTGCTGGAGAAAGCTTGCAAGAGTATCAGCGCTCGGAACATCGCTTGCTGATTACGCTATGGCGAGATCTACGCGCCTGGAAAGAGTGGCAACGAAGTAGCGCCCGAGCGCATGTCATGCAGCGTCTTCTTCCCTTGTTGACGGAAGAAGAGCGCGTGACCGCCTATGAACATCCATGAGAAACGGGAAAGAGCACAGGCATGGGGATCTCAATCCAGTAGTCGTACATGCACGGTGACCTCTTCCCGATCATGATATAGCTGCTTGCACTGCATCTCTGCACGCACGCCTGCCTGCTTTAAACTCTCCTCGAGCCGGGTCAAGCAGCGGCGAACCTCTTTCCAGCGCTGCTTCATGGGCAACTTGAGATTGAAGATCGCTTCTCGACACCAACGCTGCACCAACCACCGCTCGACCATTTCAATGACCCGTATGGGCTTGTCGACGATATCGCATACCAGCCACTGGAGTGCTTGTGGCGGTTGCCAAAAAAAACCATCTTCACGTAGATGCTCGACTTGCCCCGTGGCCATCAACGCTTTGTTCATGGGGCCATTATCGATGGCAAAGACGAACATCCCCTGCCTTACCAGCTGATACGTCCATCCTCCCGGCGCTGCCCCCAGATCCGCAGCCTGCATGCCCTGGCAGATACGCTCGGGCCATGCCTCCTTGGGTACGAAGACATGCCAGGCCTCTTCGAGCTTGAGGGTCGAACGACTGGGTGCATCATGAGGAAAACGCAGATGCTTGACGCCGCCCGGATGTTCACTGCGATTGCCGGGAAAACTCATGCCAATCTGCACGCTGCTGCCTTGTGTCCAGAATAGATGCAGCCGACGTCCTCCTGCCTTGCGCCTCAGGGCACCACGCTTGCGCAATAGTGATTCCAGCGGTCTTTGCAATGCCTTCATCAGTCCTGCAAGCGCCTTGGCATCATTCGTGTCAGGGGTTTCCTGCCACAACGACTCGAAGCTCCAGCCACTGGCAACCACCTGCTCGACAATGGGCGAAAGACGATCGTCACGCGTCAAGGAGTCAAGTGGCGCAAGCGCGAGCAAGGATTGTCGAGCAAAAACCAGTGTGTCGAGAGCAAGCGATCGGTGCAACTCGTTGCCAGGCATTTCGTCCATTAGCACAAACCGAATATAGCCATCACCCCTTTGTGTCACGGGGTATCCCATATGGCCAAATGACGCTGTCTTGTCAGTAATTTCAGCGCTGAGATCTTCTTCAAAACCCGCACGGCAATAGAAAAGTAACTGGTTGGGAATCACATCGGCTCGCTTCAATCAGGCTTGAATAATATGTGCGCAGCTACAGGCATCACCGGGTACGCGATGTCGGTGTCTGAAGGCCAAGAATACTCGGCTATTGGCCCACCGCTTTCGAGCATGGGGTATACGCTTGGTGCATAACACCCAATGCTTTATATTGGTCTGCCTATATCAATTTTCACCCTCATTTCAGGACAGGCTTGATGGACTACATTCATGACACCTTGTCTGGGCTTCGCCAAAGCAGCCCGGCTCAAAAAGAATTCTACCAGGCCGCCGAGGAAGTACTCGACTGTTTGCGTCCGCTTCTCGAACAATATCCCCACTATCACGACCATGCCATCATCGAACGTATCGTCGAACCTGAACGCCAGATCATGTTTCGAGTCTGCTGGACCGATGACGCAGGCAAGGTACACGTCAACAAGGGCTATCGCATTCAGTTCAATTCCGCGCTGGGCCCCTATAAGGGAGGCCTGCGCTTTCACTCAAGCGTTAACGCAAGCATCATCAAGTTCCTGGGCTTCGAACAGATATTCAAGAACGCGCTGACGGGTCTGTCCATCGGCGGTGGCAAAGGGGGCTCGAACTTCGATCCCAAGGGCAAGTCGGATACCGAGATCATGCGCTTTTGCCAAGCCTTCATGAGCGAACTCTATCGTCATATCGGCCCCAATACCGACGTTCCCGCAGGGGACATTGGCGTCGGGGGGCGTGAAATCGGTTACATGTTCGGTCAGTACAAACGACTCACAGGACACTATGAAGGTGTATTGACCGGTAAAGGGCTCGACTGGGGAGGCTCGCTAGGTCGCAAGGAGGCTACGGGATATGGCACCGTCTATTTTGCACAGGACATGCTCATGGCGCGGGGTGAAGAGATCAAGGGCAAGACCTGTCTCGTTTCCGGAGCGGGCAATGTTGCCATCTACACGATCGAAAAACTCCTTGAGCTAGGCGCCTTGCCGATAAGTTGCTCCGACTCGAACGGTACTGTTCATCATCCTGAGGGAATCGATCTCGATACGCTCAAGCTGCTCAAGGAAGTGAAGCGTAGCAGCCTGCGAGAATACGTCGAGCATCACCCCCAGGCGACGTTCATCGATATCCAGGATTACCCGGAAGATGGTCATGCGGTATGGCGACTCAAGGGTGAGCTGGCATTTCCGTGCGCAACCCAGAACGAAGTCACCGAGGCCGATGCCACTGCATTACTGGAAAGCGGCGTTTACTGCGTAAGCGAAGGCTCCAACATGGCATCGACTGCTGAAGCGGTCGGCCGGTTATTGGAAGCACAGATTGCTTATGGTCCTGGCAAAGCCGCCAATGCCGGCGGCGTGGCAACCAGCCAGCTTGAAATGGCGCAGAACAGCAGCATGCAGCAATGGTCGCTTGCCAAGGTCGACAAAAAACTGCGCACCGTGATGGCAGACATTCACCGCCGCTGTGCTACTACTGCGAAAGAGTTCGAACAGCCCAACAACCTGGTACTTGGTGCCAATATTGCCGGCTTCCGCAAAGTCGCCGATGCCATGATCGCCCAAGGCCACTGTTAACCCTTTTTCCACACTGCACAAGCCTACTGTCGAGTAGGCTTGTCACTACGCTTTCTGTGTTACTACGCTTTCTGAAAGAGGGAAGCAAAGCACAAAAAACCCCCAGCCTGATTGAGGCTGGGGGTTGGGATAGATGCCTGACGATGACCTACTCTCACATGGGGAGACCCCACACTACCATCGGCGCTGAGCGG
>NZ_CANLTC010000022.1 GCF_947493865.1 uncultured Halomonas sp. | reverse complement strand
ACCCCTCGTCGGCAGCAGCGGATGCGTACTTTACGGATTCCGGCCGGGCCTGGCAAGCCCTCGCCGAGAAAAAATTATGCGACTTTCTTCTTGCTGTGACGAGCCTTGCGCATGACGGCCATGACAGGGCCGGATGCCACATAACAACCGAACAGCGCCAGCAACATGACAGAGGGCTCGATGGAAATAACGACGAAGCCGAATACGATGGCCAACAAGGCCACGAAGGGCACCGGGCCTTTGACGTCGACATCCTTGAAGCTGTAATAGCGGATATTGCTGACCATCAATACACCGGCAGCTGCAACCACCAAGGTCATGAACACCTTGAAGCCGAAGGCGGTGGCATCGAAATTGTGAAACACCCAGACACAGCCTGCAACGAGAGCTGCAGCGGAAGGGCTTGGCAGGCCAATGAACCAGCGCTTGTCGACGGAGCCAATCTGCACATTGAAGCGCGCCAGACGCAGCGCCGCGCAAGCAACGTAAACAAAGGCGGCAATCCAGCCAATCTTGCCGATATCCTGCAGTATCCAGGCAAATGCCACGATCGCCGGCGCCACCCCAAACGAAAGCATGTCTGCCAGACTATCGTATTGCGCGCCGAATTCACTTTGCGTATTGGTCAGGCGTGCTACGCGCCCATCCAGGCCGTCGAGTACCATCGAGACGAACACCGCGATGGCCGCCGCAGCAAAATCTCCATTGATCGAGGCGACGACAGCAAAAAATCCAGAAAACAGTGCCGACGTGGTGAAAAGATTGGGCAGCAGATAAATACTGCGGCGGCGTGCTTTCTTGTTGGCGTCGATAGCGTCGCCGGAAACATTCGCCTCTTCGTCAGCGTTGGCGTGTTCCGGGTCGGCTACTGATGGTGAAAATGTTTCTTCCTGATTCGAATGCTGAGTCATAGTTTTCGTTCCGTTGCCTTTGGGCATGAACCATCATTCTACATCCTGGCATCTAAAGCGGTAGGCGTACAACGGGATCTATTGTTTGGTCGCCAACGAGGAAAGGCACGGTCATCCGTGCCTTTCCTATCAATTTAGCATTTCGCTCCGGCCTTTACTCAACCGATCAGTTCTTGCTCTTGTCGACCAGTTGATTGGCCGCGATCCAAGGCATCATGGAGCGTAGCTTGGCGCCCACCTGCTCGACCGGGTGCTCGGCATTCAGGCGACGGCGCGCATGCATCGAGGGGTAGTTGGTACCGCCCTCCTGAATGAACATCTTGGCATATTCACCGGACTGGATACGTTTGAGCGCGTTACGCATGGCGGCACGGGACTCGTCGTTGATGATCTCGGGGCCGGTAACGTACTCGCCATATTCGGCGTTGTTGGAGATCGAGTAGTTCATGTTGGCGATACCGCCTTCATACATCAAATCGACGATCAGCTTGAGTTCGTGCAAACACTCGAAATAAGCCATTTCCGGCGCATAGCCTGCTTCGGTGAGGGTTTCGAAGCCCGCCTTCACCAGTTCTACCGTGCCGCCACAGAGCACCGCCTGTTCGCCAAAGAGATCCGTCTCGGTCTCGTCCTTGAAAGTGGTCTCGATGATCCCGCTGCGCCCACCGCCGATCGCCGCCGCATAGGACAGCGCCAACTCCTTGGCGGAACCCGAGGCGTCCTGTTCGATGGCGATCAGATCGGGAATACCTCCGCCGCGAGTGAACTCGGAGCGTACGGTATGGCCCGGCGCCTTCGGCGCGATCATGATCACGTCGAGATCTTCCCGGGGCACGATCTGGTTGTAGTGAATATTGAAGCCGTGAGCGAATGCCAGGGTCGCGCCCTGCTTGAGATTCGGCTCGATATCACCTTCGTAGATGGCTTTCTGGTTCTCGTCCGGGGCCAGCACCATGACCACGTCCGCGTCCTTGCTGGCCTCTGCCACGGACGCGACCTTCAGACCCGCTGCCTCGGCCTTGGCCGCGGAGGAAGATCCCGTGCGAAGCGCCACGGTCACGTCCACACCCGACTCCTTGAGATTGTTGGCGTGGGCGTGGCCTTGAGAGCCGTAGCCGACGATGGCGACTTTTTTAGCCTGAATCAGAGAAAGGTCACAATCCTTGTCGTAATAAACCTGCATGAGAAGCTCCGAAATAAGAATGAATGGAATCATGTTGGCCACCGGGGCCAGTTGGCATCGAACCCTGCTGTCGATCAGCCACTATGATCGTCAAGATACGCCAGGCAGAACGTTGCGTAAAACGCTATATTTGCAACATTGCAATTCATAAAGCGAAATACTCATCGTGGACATTCGACTTTTGAAACATTTTTTGGTGTTGGCGGAGACCTGCCACTTCGGTCGTGCAAGCGACAGCTGTCATGTCAGCCCTTCGACGTTGAGCCGTTCGATTCAACAGCTGGAAAACCGGTTGGGCGTCATGCTCTTTGCACGGGACAATCGCAGCGTGCATCTGACACGAGAAGGTTTCCTCTTTCAGCGGTACGCGCGGGATGCCTTGGAACAGTGGGACCTGATTCGGCACACCATGATGAGCGAGGCCGGCGAGTTGGCCGGGGAAATCAGCATTTATTGCTCTGTAACCGCAAGCTACAGCTTTCTTTACGAATTGCTGAGCGAGTTTCGCCTGCGCTATCCGCGCATCGAACTCAAGCTGCATACCGGCGATCCGGCGGAAGCCATTCATCGAGTGCTTGTAGGAGAGGAGGAGATGGCGATAACGGCACGCCCTGAGACGCTCCCGCGCCAGCTTGCCTTCAAGACCATTGCCACATCGCCACTAGTTTTCATCGCCCCCGAAGATCCAGCGGATTGGATGCCGGCTGATCTTTGCTCGCCGCAAAAAAATGAATGGGCGCGGGTACCAATGATCCTCTCCGAAACCGGGCTGGCCCGGGAGCGAACCGATGCCTGGTTTGCCGCACTCGGCATCAAGCCCCACATCTACGCCCAGGTAGGCGGCAATGAAGCTATCGTCAGCATGGTCGGCCTGGGTTTCGGCATCGGCGTAGTGCCCAGGATCGTGCTCGACAACAGCCCGCTGGCCAACCGGGTTCGCCTGCTCGACATCCAGCCTGCCCTGGTGCCTTTCGATGTCGGTTTATGCGTCATGGAGAAGAGGCTCAAGAACCCATTGATCAACGCCCTTTGGCAACAGACAGGCCATTAAAAAGCCGCTCACGAGGAGCGGCTTGGAGAGTGCCAGTAGACGCTCACAGGCTGAGCATCTTGTCGCCGCGGGCGATGCCCGACACACCGGTACGGGCCACCTCCAGGATGCCGATCGGCGCCATGGCCTGGACGAAGGCGTCCAGTTTGCCGGCATCGCCGGCGATCTGAACAGTGTAGACACCCGGCGCAACATCAACCACCTGAGCCCGAAAGATATCCGCCGTGCGCTTGACCTCATCGCGCTGGGCACCCAAGGCCTTGACCTTGACCAGCATCAGCTCCCGCTCGATATGGTTGCCTTCGGTCAGATCGACCAGCTTGACTACATCGATGAGCTTGTTGAGCTGCTTGGTGATCTGCTCGACGATCCGGTCGTCCCCTACCGTGGTCACGGTCAAGCGCGACAGGGTTGCATCTTCCGTCGGTGCCACGTTGAGCGATTCGATGTTGAAGTTGCGCTGAGAAAAAAGCCCCACCACTCGAGAGAGCGCGCCGGGCTCGTTTTCCAGCAGGATCGAAATGATATGACGCATCAGGTCCGCTCCGTCTTCGAAAGCAGCATGTCACGCATGGAACCAAGAGGCACATGCATCGGATAGACGTGTTCGCGCGGGTCGACATAGATGTCCAGGAACACCAGCTCGTTCTTGTCCGCAAAGGCCCGCTCCAGCGCCGGCTCGAGTTCTTCGGGGCTTTCCACCCGAAGGGCGGTGAAGCCGTAAGCCTCGATCAGCTTCTGGAAATCCGGCAACGACTCCATGTAGGAATGGGCGTGACGGGACTTGTAGTTCAAATCCTGCCACTGGCGCACCATGCCCAGTGAGCCGTTGTTGAGATTGACGATCTTGACGCCGATGCCGTACTGCTTACAGGTCGACAGCTCCTGCATCATCATCTGGAAGCTGCCCTCGCCGGTGACGCAGATGACGTCATCGTCCGGGTAGCTCTGCTTGACGCCCATGGCCGCGGGAAAGCCGAAGCCCATGGTGCCAAGCCCACCGGAGGTAATGAAGCGATTGGGCTTGTCGAACTTGTAATACTGCCCGGCAAACATCTGATGCTGACCCACATCCGTGGTGACATAAGCCTCGCCGCGGGTCACGCGGCAAATCTCTTCTATTACCTGCTCGGGCTTGAGCGGCTCCCCGGGCTCAGCGGGTTCGTATAGCTTGCCTCTACGCTCTTCGCGCCAGCCGTCGATCTTCTGCCACCATTCGGTGAGCGCTTCGGGGTTGGTCGGCTCGCGATCCTGCACCAGACTGATCATCTCATTGATGACGCTGCCGGCAGGGCCGACGATCGGCACATCGGCACGCACGGTCTTGGAGATCGAACTGGGATCGATGTCCACGTGCACGATCTTGGCAGTCGGGCAGAACTTCGAGGTGCTGTTGGTCACGCGATCGTCGAAACGTGCGCCTATGGCGATGATCAGATCCGCATGGTGCATGGCCATGTTGGATTCATAGGAGCCATGCATCCCCAGCCAGCCCAAGGACTGGCGATCGCTTTGCGGGTAAGCGCCGATACCCATCAGTGTGGTGGTGATCGGATAACCAAGGCGACACACCAGATCCGTCAGCGCCTCGCAGGCCCGTCCCGTCACGATACCACCGCCGGTGTAGAACACCGGACGCCGTGCCTTGAGCATCAGGTCCACGGCCTTCTTGATCTGGCCGGAATGTCCTCGGGTGACGGGATTGTAGGAACGCAGCTTGACCTTCTTTGGATAGACGTACTCGTAGCGCTCGGTGGGCGCCGTCATATCCTTGGGAATATCCACGACCACCGGCCCGGGACGCCCCGAAGCCGCCAGATAGTAGGCCTTCTTGAGCACCATCGGAATCTCGGCGGGATGACGGATCGAAAAGCTGTGCTTCACGATCGGCCGGGTCACGCCAATGATGTCGGTCTCTTGAAAGGCATCCTCTCCGATCAGGTGGCTTGCGACCTGACCGCACAGCACCACCATCGGGATCGAGTCCATGTAGGCGGTGGCGATACCGGTCACGGCATTGGTCGCACCGGGCCCGGAGGTAACGAGTACCGTACCGGGCTTGCCGGATGCCCGCGCATAGCCATCGGCGGCATGGGTCGCGGCCTGCTCGTGACGAACGAGGATGTGCTTGACGTCATCCTGGCGAAACAGCGCGTCATAGATATGCAGCGCAGCTCCTCCGGGATAACCATAAATGTATTCGACGCCCTCATCTTTGAGGAAGCGGGCGATCATATCGGCGCCGGAAAGCAATTCCACAGTTGTTTCTCCCCTGGAGGTCTCGAGTGTCATCTCGCCCTCGGAATGAGTGACGAAAATCGAGTGCGGCAATACGCCGCTGCCGGACATGCCGGCACCTGATGCCAAACCCTGGCGTTTTACGACCCCGATAGGGCCTGAACTTCATATCGCGACGGATCATCGCGGCGGGGTTGGGCCAGGCTGGACGATTGGCCCATGCCTGGAAATCCTTGCAAGGCGGGTAGAGGTTGCACACCTACCCTTCACGCGGCGTTCAGGGGATCGCCCAGCAAGCCGCGCCCACGATCAGGAACACCAAAGAATCCATTAGCACCCCACCGGTGTCAACCACGAAACCGCAGAGTGAGCGCCGAAATATCGGTTTTTCATGCATTCGCTTCGGACGGGCGCGTCATAACCTTGACGCCATGGCTCATAACCTTTTGCCTTGAGCACCCGAGCGAAGCCGAGACGACAGTGGAGATAACGAATGCAGGGCACGCTGTATACCAGATGGCCATTACAGATGCTTGATTCATCGCAGGCCGGCGGCATCTGCGCGGCTGAGGCTGGCAATAATGTCCTGTGCGTCAAGCCTTTAACACCCCACGAGCCACGCCCCGAGGCACATGTCACGCTGCCCCCCAATCTGCTGTGGGGCGAACTGTTCTACACCTCCCAGGAGCAGCAGATCTTCGCCGACAGCAAGACCTTCGTGGATCTGATACCTCGGGAGCGCCCCGAGACCATTCTCGACGCTTACCGGCATGCCCGGGCACATTCGGGCTTCGATGCAGTCGCCTTGCGCAGCTTCGTCGATACGCACTTCGTGTCGGAAGCCCCGGCAAAGGAGGCCTACCGTGCCACCCCCGGACGCACCATCGAGGCGCACATCGATTCCCTGTGGTCGGAACTCACCCGCCACCCCCAGCACGAGATGCCACCGCTGACCTCGCGCCTGGCGCTGCGCTACCCCTACCTGATTCCCGGTGGACGCTTCAACGAGATCTACTACTGGGACTCCTACTTCACCATGATCGGCCTGGAGGAGAGCGGCCGCCACGACCTGGCCTGCCATCTGGTGCACAACCTCGCCCACATGATCCGTGAATACGGCCACATGCCCAACGGCAATCGCACCTACTACCTGACCCGCTCCCAGCCGCCGGTGTTTTCCAGCATGGTGCAGCGCCTGGCCAGATGGCACGACCCCCACGCCTATCTGCGCTTCCTTCCCGAGCTGGAAAGGGAATACGCCTACTGGATGGATGGCGAGGAGACACTCGCCCCGGGCCAGGCCCATCGCCGGGTGGTCAAGCTGCGTGATGGCGCCCTGCTCAACCGCTATTGGGACGATGGCTGTCTGCCACGCCAGGAGTCCCATCATGAGGATGTCGCCACCGCCGCAGCCGGCTTCCGTGACTCAAAGGAGGTATGGCGCAACCTGCGAGCCGGTGCGGAAAGCGGCTGGGACTACTCGTCACGCTGGCTCGCCGATGGCCAGACTCTGCATACCATTCGCACGGTGGACATCCTGCCGGTGGATCTGAACACGCTGCTGCACCATCTCGAGACGACGCTGGCCCATGCTCATGTTCTGAAAGGTGACTCGTTACGCGCCCGCTTCTATCGCCAGCGGGCCGATGCGCGACACGCGGCGCTGCACGCCTATTGCTGGGATACCCGGCAGCAACGCTTCGGCGACTATCTATGGCAGGAAGATCGGCTGACCGACAGCATCAACGGCGCCATGGTTTTTCCACTCTATTACGGCATCGCCTCCGCCCGGCAGGCGCGCTGCGTGGCGCGCCGTCTGGAGCAAGATCTCTTGTGCCCCGGTGGCCTCATCGCCACCACCCGGGAAACCGGACAGCAGTGGGACGCACCCAACGGCTGGGCGCCGCTGCACTGGGCCGCGGTGATGGGGTTGCGTGCCTACGGCGAGCGACGTCTGGCGCGGACCATCGCCACGCGCTGGATCGCCACCAACCTCGAGCGCTTCTCCCTGGAGAGCAAATTGCTCGAAAAGTATGACGTGATCACCAACCGCCACGCGGGTGGCGGCGAATACCCGGCCCAGGACGGCTTCGGTTGGACCAACGCAGTGCTGCGCAAGCTGATGACGCTCTACCCGCACACTACCGGCTGAACCGAACGCCACGCAAAACGGCCCGTCCACGAGGACGGGCCGTTTGCACTCAGGCGTCTTTACGCTTACTTCTTGTCGAAGATCAGATGGTCGTTCTCGGTGCCCACGCGAATGGTGTCGCCGGAAACGAAGCGCCCGCCCAGTAGATCCTGAGCCAGCGGATTCTCGATACGGCTCTGAATGGCGCGCTTGAGCGGCCGCGCGCCGTACACCGGGTCGAAGCCCACGACTGCAAGCTGGGCCATGGCGGCGTCGCTCACCTCGAGCATGAGACCGTGCTCCGCCAGTCGACTGCGCAGCCGATCGAGCTGGATGCTGGCAATGGCCTGGATCTGCTCCTGCCCCAGAGCATGAAAGACCACCACTTCATCGATGCGGTTGATCAGTTCAGGGCGGAAGTGGTTGCCCACTACATCCATGACCGCGCCACGCATCACCTCATAATCCGCATCGTCGCCGCCCATGCGCTGAATGATGTCGGAGCCCATGTTGGAGGTCATCACGATCACCGTATTGCGGAAATCCACGGTGCGCCCTTGACCATCCGTGAGCCGCCCGTCTTCCAGCACCTGCAGCAGGATATTGAAGACATCCGGATGCGCCTTCTCCACCTCATCCAGCAGCAACACCGAATAAGGCTTGCGGCGCACCGCCTCGGTGAGATAACCGCCCTCTTCATACCCCACATAACCCGGGGGGGCACCGATCAGTCGCGCCACGGAGTGCTTCTCCATGAACTCGGACATATCGATGCGCACCATCGCCTCTTCGGTATCGAAGAGGAAGCTGGCCAGGGATTTACACAGCTCGGTCTTGCCCACCCCGGTCGGACCGAGGAACAGGAATGAACCGTTAGGGCGATTGGGATCCGCAAGCCCCGCCCGAGAGCGACGCACCGCGTTGGCCACGGCGTTGACCGCTTCATCCTGACCGATGACCCGCTCGTGCAGCGCTTCCTCCATGCGCAAAAGCTTGTCCCGCTCGCCTTCGAGCATCTTGGATACCGGAATGCCGGTCCAACGTGACACCACCTCGGCAATCTCTTCTTCGGTGACATTGGAGCGCAGCAGCTGATGCTTGGTCACGTCCGCCGTTTCGCCTTCACCGGATTCGGCAATTTTCTTCTCGAGATCGGGAATCACGCCGTACTGCAATTCGGACATGCGACCCAGGTCGCCCTGGCGGCGGGCCGCCTCGAGATCGATACGCGCCTGCTCCAGTTCTGCCTTGAACTGGGCCGCCCCCTGGATGCTGGCCTTCTCTGCCTTCCAGACCTCCTCGAGATCCGCATACTCGCGTTCGAGTTCACCGATAAGTGTTTCAAGATCCTCCAGGCGACGGCGGGAGGCTTCGTCGGTTTCCTTCTTCAGCGCCTCGCGCTCCATCTTGAGCTGAATGAGCCGGCGATCGAGGCGGTCCATCTCCTCGGGCTTTGAATCAAGCTCCATGCGGATACGCGAGGCGGCTTCATCAATCAAGTCGATGGCCTTGTCCGGCAGCTGACGATCCGTGATGTAACGAGTCGACAGCTTGGCCGCGGCGATGATCGCAGAATCCGTGATGTCGACGCCGTGATGCACCTCATAGCGCTCCTTGAGTCCCCGCAGGATGGCGACGGTATCCTCCTCGCTTGGCTCGTCCACCAGCACCCGCTGAAAACGCCGCTCGAGCGCCGCATCCTTCTCGATGTACTTGCGGTATTCATCCAGGGTCGTGGCGCCCACGCAGTGCAGCTCGCCCCGGGCCAAGGCCGGCTTGAGCATGTTGCCTGCATCCATGGAGCCCTCCGCCTTGCCGGCGCCCACCACGGTATGTATTTCATCGATGAACAGGATCACGCGCCCTTCTTCCTGGGCCAGCTCCTTGAGCACGGACTTCAGACGCTCCTCGAATTCACCGCGGAACTTGGCCCCGGCGACCAGCGCGCCCATGTCCAGGGACAGCACCCGCTTGTCCTTGAGTCCTTCCGGTACTTCACCGTTGATGATGCGGCTTGCCAAGCCTTCGGCGATGGCGGTCTTGCCCACGCCAGGCTCGCCGATCAGCACCGGGTTGTTCTTGGTGCGCCGCTGCAGTACCTGGATCGTGCGGCGGATTTCATCGTCTCGTCCGATCACCGGATCGAGCTTGCCTTCCACAGCCCTGGCGGTGAGATCCAGGGTGTACTTTTCCAGCGCTTCGCGGTTCTCCTCGGCGTTGGCGTCGTCGACCTTGGCGCCACCGCGCAAACTGTCGATGGCGGCGACCACCGCCTTCTTGGTCAGACCGGCCTGTGACAGCACCCGGGTGATGCCGTGATTCATTTCCAGCGCCGCAAGCACGACCAGTTCACTGGCGATGTATTGATCACCCCGCGTTTGCGCTTCGCGGTCGGCAAGATTGAATAGTCGCGCCAGATCCTGGCTCATGTTGACGTTGCCATCAAACTGCCCCACCACGGGCAGGTTATCCAGGTAGTCGCTCAGGCCACTGCGCAGCTTGGCCACGTCGCTGCCGCTTTTCTGTATCAAGCCCTTGATGCCGCTATCCTGGGCATCGAGTAGCGCGGACATCAGATGGCCGGGATCGAGTTGATTGTGGCCCTGACCCACGGCCAGAGACTGGGCTTCTGCCAGAGCACTCTGTAACTTGCTGGTCATTCGGTCGATTCGCATCGAACTCCTCCATTAGGGGTAGAGCGCGGTTGGACGCGCCCTGCAACCTTTATTCACGTTGACATGTTAATGGAGGTATGTTGGAAGGGTTTCAAGTCAGAGGAAGAAGGAAGAAGGAAGAAGGAAGAAGGAAGAAGGAAGAAGGCCAGCCTAGACTGAAACATTCACGATAATCACCTTGAGAGTGTCTATTTTTCTTCTCACTGCATACTTTCAACTTGACCCTATTTCAACCAGATCATGCTGGCCATGCGTCCCGTGACCCCATCATCCCGACGATGAGAGTAGAAACGCGGCTCACAGGCGGTACAGAAATGACCGCCGCTGATATGTGAAACACCCAGGCGCTCCAGCCGCAGGCGCGCCAGCCGATAGAGATCGCCCATGTAATGCCCAAGCCGATAGGGGCTGGGTTCGAAAGCACTGGCCGCTTCAGGCTGAATCGCAACGAACGTGTCGAAGACCTCCTTGCCCACTTCGAACTGCGCGTTCGAGATGGCGGGCCCGAGCCAGACCAGCACATCCTCCGGCGCACACCCCAATGCCGCCACGCTGGCTTCGAGAACACCATTGGCAAGCCCCCGCCAACCTGCATGGGCGAGTCCGACCCGGCTACCCTGGCGATCACAGAAAAACACCGGCAGGCAATCCGCGGTAAGAATCACGCAGGCATAGCGTGTGTCAAAGGCGACCGCGGCATCCCCACGAGGCGGTTTATCGATGTACTCCTGCTGGTGGTCTTGTAGCACATCGATGCCATGCACCTGATCGAGCCACAAAAGCGGTCGTGCGTCATCGACCTGCTCCGCCAGCAAGCTTCGACAGTGAGCCACCGTGGCCAGATCGTCCCCCACGTGAAGCGCCGGATTGAAGGAGGCGTAAGCACCCTGGCTCGGCCCGGTTTCCCGGGTAGTGATGAAGGCGCCGACGGTGCTCGGCGCCGGCCAATCCGGCAGCAGTAAGGTCGGCTGCTCGCTCATCTCATTTCCTCACTGTCGGTCCTCAGATAATCCAGTAGCATCAACAGGTCATCCGGCAGTTGGGCACGAAACGCCATCGACTTGCCGTTACGCGGGTGAATGAAGGCCAGCTTGCGCGCGTGCAGCGCCTGGCGGGGAAACTCCCGCAGAATCTCCTTGAGGGTATCCGAGGCGCCGGCGGGCAGCTTGAAACGGCCACTGTAAAGCGCGTCTCCGATCAAGGGAAAGCGCTTGTAGGCCATGTGCACCCGAATCTGGTGGGTACGGCCGGTTTCCAGCTTGCAGCGCACATGAGTATGACCGCGAAAGCGCTCCGCCACCCGATAATGCGTGACCGCCGGCTTGCCCGAAGCAGTGACCGCCTGGCGTTTGCGATCCTTGGGATGACGACCGATCGGTGCATCCACGGTGCCACCGGCGGTCATCACACCGATGACCACCGCATCGTATTCCCTGGAAACGCTGCGCGCCTGAAGCTGTTCGACCAGCGAGGTCTGGGCCGGCAAGGTCTTGGCGACGACCATCAGGCCACTGGTGTCCTTGTCGAGACGGTGCACGATGCCCGCCCGAGGAATCGCGGCCAAGGCGGGACAATGATGCAGCACCGCATTGAGCAGGGTGCCGTCCGGATTGCCTGCCGCCGGATGCACCACCAACCCCGGCGGCTTATTGATGACCAGCACATCCTCGTCCTCGAATACGATATCCAGCGCAATGGCCTGGGCCACCCAGCGCGTCTCTTCCTCGAGCACTGCCTGCAAGGACAACTGCTCGCCACCGTAGACCTTGTCCTTGGGTTTGGCGTGTGCACCGTCCAGAACCAGTTCCCCCTGCTTGATCCAATGCTTGAGGCGTTCACGAGAAAAATCGGGGAAAAGTTCCGCAGCAGCCTGGTCGAGCCGCATGCCTACCATGGCCTCGGGAATTCGTTCATCGCGCTGGATGGTTTCTGGCATAGCGTTGTTGTGGCCTGTGACGTTTCGCCCCTGCGGGGCTTTGCTTTATAGTGAGCCGAATTCTGCCGATTCTAGCATGGCCACCATAGATTGCCCGATACGAGGATGACGATGCGCGCGACTCCCCTAGCTGCCCTGTTGCTTTCCGCCGCTCTGCTGGCTGGCTGTGCCAGCAACGAGGCCGCCCCGGATCTGCAGGAGCAGGAGCTCTACCAGAAAGCCCAGACATCACTGGATGCAGGGCGCTACAACAGTGCCGTGACTCAGCTCGAAGCCCTCGATACGCGCTTTCCCTTCGGCAGCTACGCAGAACAAGCCCAGCTCGAACTTATCTACGCCTATTACAAGGTGGACAACTGGGAAGCCGCCCGCGCCGCTGCCAGCCGCTTCATTCGCTTGCACCCGGACCATCCCCAGGTCGACTATGCCTATTACCTGCGCGGCCTGGCTGCCTACCAGGCAGGGCGTTTCAGTCTCGAAAGCCTGGGCATGATCGATATTTCCAAGCGCGATCTCGGCGCGTCCCGGGATGCCTATGTCGATTTTGGCGAACTGGTGCGGCGTTATCCGGATAGCGCCTACGCCCCGGATGCGCGACAACGCATCATCTACCTGCGTAACGTGATCGCACGCAACGAACTGCAGGTGGCCGACTTCTATCTGCGCAAGGGCGCGTATGTTGCCGCCATCGAACGCGGCCGCTGGGTCATCGAGCACTACCCGCAATCCACTGCCACCCGGGATGCTCTGGCAGTCATGGTGGAAGGCTATCTGGGCATGGACATGCGCGACCGCGCCCGGGAAGTATTGGCGACCCTGATCGAGAACGATCCAGACAACGAGCGGCTGGATGGGCGTACCTTCGAGCCGGTGCATGTGGACGCCAAACCGCTCAGTCTCGCTGGTTGATACCCTGCCAGCATCTTCAGCAATGCCTTGAACCAAGAACCCCTGCCGATTGGCAGGGGTTCTTGATCGAGCCGCAATTCAGGCATTACTCACTCACCTGGTTGCCAGCCATTGACGACCGGATAACGCCGGTCACGACCGAAGCCACGGGACGTCACCCGCACGCCTAGAGGCGCCTGACGGCGCTTGTACTCACTGCGATCGACCAGCTTCACCACCCGATAGACATCTTCCTCGGTAAACCCTGCCTCGATAATGGCCTCGGCGCTCATGTCCCTTTCGATGTAGCGTTCGAGAATCGCATCGAGAACGTCGTAACCAGGGAGAGAATCGCTATCCTGCTGATCCGGCGCCAGCTCCGCCGAAGGCGGACGTGTAATGACACGCTCAGGGATAGCCAACCCCTGGGTGTTGCGCCATTTGGCCAGACGATAGACCCAGGTCTTGTAGACATCCTTCAAGGCGTTGTAGCCGCCCACCATGTCGCCGTAGAGCGTGGCGTATCCTACCGCCATCTCGCTCTTGTTGCCGGTGGTCAGCACCATCAGGCCCTTCTTGTTGGAAATGGCCATGAGCAGCACACCACGACAGCGCGACTGCAGATTTTCCTCGGTGGTATCCTGTTCGCTACCGGCGAAGCTCTCCGCCAGGGTCTCGGTGAAGGCCTCGACCATCGGTGCAATCGGCATCACGTCATACTGCACACCGAGCAGGCGCGCCTGCTCCGCCGCGTCATCCCGGGAGATATCGGCAGTGTAGTGATAAGGCATCATCACTGCCTGCACCCGTTCTGGCCCCAAGGCATCCACGGCGATGGCCAGCGACAGGGCGGAATCGATGCCTCCGGAAAGCCCGAGCACCACCCCTTGAAAACCGCTTTTATTGACATAATCCCGCAGCCCCGTGATCAAGGCGCAGTAAAGATTATCCTCATCGTCACCCAGCGGTTCGCATTCACCTGCCTCGGGATTCCAGTGATCGCCATTCTTGACGAAGCGAACCGGCATCAACCCGACCTGCCAGTGGGGGGCTCGCACCCGCAGATCGCCTTCTGCACTCACCACAAGCGAGCCGCCATCGAATACCAGGTCGTCCTGCCCGCCGATCTGATTGACGTAAACCAGTGGGCGCTGGGTGGTCTTGGCCAAATCGGCAAACAGCGCAAGACGCTCGTCGGGTTTGTTCTGATGAAAGGGCGAGGCGTTCAGAGTCACCAGAATATCCGCGCCGGCGTCGCAGGCCTTGCGCACCGGCTTGCCCTCCCAGATATCCTCGCAAATCAGGATGCCCAGCCGCGCACCCTTGTGCTCGATCACCAGCGGCTGGCGGCCCGACTTGAAATAGCGTTGTTCGTCGAAAACCAGATAGTTGGGCAGCGCCTGTTTGGCATATTCGCCAATCCATTCACCGTTGTAGAGCACACCGGCCAGATTGTAATACCCCTTCTTGCGGCGCCCGGGATAGCCGACGATCACCATGACATCGCGCACCATCTTCTTGGCCATGCGGCGACGTGCCGCATCCAGCCGATTCTCCAGAGCATCGCGCAGCAGCAGGTCTTCAGGCGGGTAGCCAGTCAGAAACAGTTCCGGCAGTACCACCACATCCGCCTTGTGCTCGATGCTCGCCTCGCGCACCGTCTCGATGGCAAGCTCGGCATTACCGGGAATATCGCCCACCAGTGGGTCCAGTTGGGCCATGACCAGCGTCAGGTCTTGCATGGCGATTCACTTCCTTGAATTGGCTGAAACGGATAGGGGCTTTACACTGTCACCCTTACTACACATTGTCCCGCAAGGTCTGCGCTGAGGCAAAGCGCCTGCCGGCTACCTGGGGAGTCAGAGGATGAACCTTTTGATCATACGCGTGATCATTTTTGTGGTGCTGTTCTGGGCGGGTCTCAAGCTGTATCGCATGTACCGGGAATGGCAGCTGGAACGTGATACCGACCAGTCTCGACGCCTCGATGATGGTCAGATGGTACGTTGTGGCTATTGCCGAGTGCATCTGCCCGAGAACGATGCAGTACGTCAGGGCGATCAATGGTTCTGCAGCCCCGAGCATCGCGACAAGTTCCTGGAACAGAAACCACCATCTCATGGCTGATCGTACCGACCTGGAGATGCAATCAAGGCCCAACTTACCAGCTTACCAGCAGGTGTCTCGGGTGCTCTCGCCCTTGTCATTCTGGGCGGTACGAATGCCAAGATGGTTTAGCGTTATCCGCTGGCATTGCTCGTCGCTGGCCTGGCTCCCCCGTGGCGTCGCCGTCAGGGTATAGCTCGCCAGCGTGGCGTTCATCGAGAACGCATAGAACCCCTCTTCGCTCAAGGCATCGCTCAGGCCCAGCCCCGGGTCCGTATCACTGCAATCACTACTACCCTCAAGCCTGGAGGCGTACTCGCCGCAGCGTGACATGAAGCGCTCCTGGGCTTGCGCCAGGCTCAACAATCCGGTGGTGGCATCGCCGCGCCTAGAGCGCTCGACATAGGAGTGATAGCTCGGATAGGCGATCGATGCCAGGACGCCGACGATCGCCACCACGATCATCAGTTCGATCAGGGTAAAACCTTGGTTTCGATGCTGGGTATTCATTGCGTTACCTTCTGGTCGAGGCGTTGCAGACTGATCAGCTTCTGGGGCGCGCCTTGAGAGACGTAGCGCACCCGATCCCCCACGCGCAGATCGCCAATGCGCATCGACTTGCCATCACGGCGATACAACTTGGCATCGAGGGGCACAACGAATAGCGAATCCGATATCAGTACCTGGCCGCCTAGATCGACCCCCTGCACGATGCCTTCTCGCTCCCAGGTCTGATGCAAGAACGACTGGGCGCTTGCGGATGTCGTCATCATGCCCAACCCGCTCATCGCTAGAGTGACCAAAAGCCGTTTGAGCTGCTTCATTTTCTTCTCCTCAACGCAACTGATACCAGGCACTGCGCCACCGAGCATTGCTGCCGTCATCGGATGGCCGAGGTGGACGACCATCGTCTTCTAGTCCCATCCCGATAATATTTTCGGCCCCGCCTTCGCTTGTCAGCACGTTATCCTCGTGGAACGCTGGCGCCGTAGGTTCACCACTGAGCTTGATGGACAACACCAGGTTGTCATTCACATCATCGGCCCCATCGACCGTACCATCCTGGTTGTAATCGAATACCTGCTGAATGGCGTTCGACCCCGAACGTAGCGGCGCAATGCCATCGCGCAGGCTGACCGCGTTCAGCCAACCGCTGCCACCAGCGGTACAGATCCCCCCCGCGCCTGGCACGGTAGTGTTGAACAGCACCAGATCGCCGCGTATCGCCGGCGTTACGATCAATCGTTCACCGGCTTCGGCAAAGGGCAGATACCACCCATATCGACTCGCATCATTTTTACTGGAGTAGTCCACACGACTTCCGGTTACGGTGCGGGCATCGCTAACGCCGGAAAGCGCGGTGAAACTCTGTTTTTCGAGGTCGTCGTGATAACGACGCTCACCATCGCCCTTGTGCAGTACGCTATAGAAGGCTTGGGGCTTATCGTTTTTATCCTGCAAACTGAGCAGTTGGCCGGTGCCCCAATAGACATTGAGATTAGGCGCATCCAGGGTGCTGTCGAGAACACCGTTACGCGCCACCGCCACCCGGGTGGTGATCGGTTGGCGGTGCTCCAGGGCGCAGTTTGGCGATGTTGCACTCAGCGGCGTGGCACAGGACTGGAACAGACGATTCACATCGTCGCTACCGTTTGCTGTCAGGTCGAAATCACGCAGATCGAAGGTCCAGACATTTCCGTGAAGATCGCCGGCATAAACCCAGTCGACAACGCCGTCGGCATCGAGATCCGCCACTTCAGGGCTCGACAGACCGTTGCAGTCGCTGCCGGCAGCGACACAGGTTCCAGCATTGTTGTGACCGACGCCGGTGTCCAACAGCGCGTATTGCGAAGGGTCAGCAAGATCGACAATGAATAGCTTGGCCCTGCCATCGCTGTCGGCGTTGTAGCCGTTGCCGAAGATTGCATACCAGTTGCCATCATCGAGCTTGGCAACCTGTACATCGCTGAAGCTGTAGCCAAGGTCCGGGTGGAAGAACTCCCATTTGATGACATTTTCGGGCTTATCGAACCGCTCAGGATCCGTGACATCCAGCAGGTACACTGATTTGCCACCGGCACCGAGCCCACCCAGCAACAAGGTGTGCCAGCTCGCCCGTTCTTCTTCCGGGAACTTGACATAGGCGTCACGCGCCATTGGCGAGGCATCGACGTAGTAGCGATGCACATAGTCCTTGCGAGCCAACTGGTGTACGCCACTGCCTGGCTCGGTGCTGAATACACCATGGGGCATGAAGGCGAAGACCTCCTTGCCACTGGTCATGTCGATGGCATGCAGCATGCCATCGTTGGCACCCACATACACCATGGCTTCCCGGTTCTTGTAGGCAGTGCGAAAGGCCGAGTGCTTCGCACTGGCGACATCGTCATCGTAGTAACGGGTCGGCGCGCCCACGATGGCGGGCGATGAGTGAACGATATCTCCTAGATAGTTGCCATTGCGGGCACGAAACCGGGTGCCTTCGGATTTGGCATCACCTTTTAAATAGTCGATCAGCGCCTGGATTTCATTGTTTGTAACTGATGAGCCGTTATCGAAGAATGCCGTCAGATCAAGAAGCTGGGTTTGGCTAAACCTGCCGATTTGATTGGCCTTGAATTCAAAGACACGATCGACAGGATTTGCGGAGGGGTTGATCGTCCAGATAGTGCGTTTTTCATGCAGCGCCTTCTGGCTCGCCAACTGCTGGGAAAGCGACCATAAGGGATCGGCACTGAGTTTTCCCTTGTCATCGAACTGGCGCGCAACCACGTCGCCTTTCCAGGTTGCCGGGTCGTAGACCGTCTGAATCAAGGTGGCATCGGTTCCTACCGAGGTGCGGCTGACCGCAAGGCCCCCGGTACTTGCTGAGCGCGCCGCGATATCTCGCGCGACGTTATTCAGTGCATCGATCAACGCCTTTGGGTCGGCCGCGTTGAGGAACTTGCCACGGGAATTCCAGGCCGCATGACGCAGATCGTCGATGGTGGTAAGGGTATCTCTTTCCGGCCAGGGCCAATCGAAGGTTGCATCAGGATCCTCGGGGTCATTCTCGATAGTACCATTGACCCCAAAACCTACCGTATAGGTCACGAGATGTTGGGCCTGGTTTTCATCCACGCCCGGCACGATAGGCACAAGGTCTTCCAGATGGGGAGCCAGATCGGTCTGGTAATACTTCATGGCCACGTCGGCCAGCGTATTCGAATAATTATCATGATCGCTCGGGCGCACCCAGGCACCGCCCCGGCCATCGGCATTTCCCACCCAGGGAGAAAAACCGTTCCAATAACCATCGGTCATCAGTACCGCGTAGTTCTGTTGGCACATACCGCCTTCATCGGCACTCAGAATGGGAGAATCATTACCTCTGAAATACTCTCCCGCTCTTCTCAACGACCAGCGCAATGGTGTACCGCCTTCAGCCTCGGCCATCAAGATACTGTCGACAAGGTTCTGGCGATGACTGTCTTTTAAAATGTCGTCTATATTCTGCTCGTTACGCTGATGAATGGTGCTAAGACCAACTCGTGCATTGCTTTCGACAACGATACCCGAAAAAGCCGTTTTAGCGACTTTCATACGATCCCGGTAATAGTGGAACCAATTGGCATAATTGGTCTTCTGCAAGTCATCCATGTCACTCACATCGACTTTATGTCTATCATCCAATTTAAATTTAACTTTTCTAGTATCATAACCGCATTCTCCAACATCATACTCGCCGTTACCATCGTCATCCCAACGAAGATAGTAAAGTCTTTCAAGACCTTCAGCGGTTTTATCAGCATGACCCGGCCAAGGTTTATAGCTGACGTCAGGATCATAGGCGAGGACATTGAAGCCGCGGCATGTGGCAATATCAGCATGGGTTTCAAAGCCATATCTATTGAAGTTATTTATTTCCCATCTTTTCTTTCCAAGACTAAATATTTTCGTACTCTGCAAATATGATGAAGTTGGCTGTAGACCAAGGCTCTCCACACCTTTATTCAGGGTATCTTCCCAATCCATGCTCCCCGAATCATCAAGAATCAGAAGAATATTGGGCTGTACGCCGGTAGCCTCGATGACGGGGGACTGGGCAATCAATCCAGGAGCAGCCAGGCAAGTAGGTGCCCAAAGACACAAGGCGACACTTAACCTAAAGCGCATACCGGTTACTCCTAGTAATAAGAAAGGTCGAGCTGGATTTCACTTTGCACTACCGCCCAGGAAGAACCATTGATGCCGGCACTGCCCAATGCGTTGATGCGAAATATTTCTTTTGATGGTTTAACAGCGGCATTTTCAGCGTTGGTCTGATTTACTACGGCATCACCTATATTTACTTCACCCAGGTACTCGATTACATAAGCGCCTAGAACGATGCCCTTCTCTTTTACCTCAATCCCATTTTCGAGCATCTCGTCGCGGTCAGCTGGATTGAACGAGATGCTTCCACCACTTCGGTTCAGCAACCCCAATTCTTTATCGAAGCTACTCTCCACTTGCCAGGTTCCGTTCTTGAGATTATCTGATAGTGTTTTCTCGGCGATCACCAACGTACTTTCGGCATTGTTATAGGCCTGTTCGTAATGGCGGCTATTGAGACTCATTTTAGCCTGTAGCTGAGAGTCCTCGGCACCGATGACCGCCAGCAGACCGACCGCCGCCAGCATCACCAATACCACAAGCAAGGCAGCGCCTTGTTGTGCCCTAGGATGCGTACCGCGCGATGACATCAATCTTCTCCCGCCAACTGTAGGTTGCGTGGTGTGAAAGTCAGATTGAAGGTACGCTCAAGGCGCCCTTGATTGGGGCCGCCGGACACCGCACCAGGTTGACTCTGCAGCGTCAAGGCGATTTCGATGCGGCGTACCTTTTTCCAATCATCATCTGTCATCGAACTTGCTGCTTTGTTGAGCGTATCCACCTGTCCATCGCCATCCGTGTCCAGGCTGAAAGTAATTACGAAGTCTGTAACGCCCGAGGCTATTTCCTCAGCCAGAAAATCAGCCCCGACTCTATCCAGATAAAGTGAACGAACCTTCTCGCTGTCGCCTTGATCTTCCAAGCGCAGCTCCCAGGCCTTTACGGGATATACGTTGCTAACTGAGGAGGAACCACTGCCATAAAGATTATTCAAACCTGTATCTGGATCGGGATAAATGCTTCCATCGGTAATTTTATTTATAATAAACATATCGCTATTTAAACAGTCGCTTACCAAGGCGATATCCTCTACCAAGTCGCCATCATCATCAAGCAACGCCGTCACATCGTTACTTTCCACCTTGAGTGGCCCGCTCAAACTATCCATACTGTCGGTAAGCGGAATTACTCCAGCCTCCTTATCGGCAAAAGCGAAGGTCATGTTCCAGTAGGAGAGGCCACGATGTGTACGTTCTTTCCCACCCATGGGAAACTCAAGGTTATACGGGGGATTTTTTAACTTGGGGTCTATATAAAGATTATTGCCAGCACATCCCGCATAGCCAATATTGCGCATCATCGGCTGCAGACGATAGGACACATAGCGGGCGGACTCCTGCAAAAATGACAGGGCTTCCTGATTCGAAACGCTCGCCCGCGAGGTCATGAACATCTGCATCGCCAGTGCGCTGATCAATAATCCCAGCACCAGGGATATCATCAATTCGACCAGGCCGGCCCCTGCCTGGCGCCTTTTCATAACGCCACCTTGAAACTGAATACTTGTTCAACGGTGGCGTCACCCTCTTTGTTTTCCTTTTCCGCAAGAGGGTCCTGCCAGGTCAACCTGATCTCAACGTTCTTGACGCCATTCTTTGCATCGATATCGATGCGGCCAACACCTGCGGTGAGCGGTGAGTCGTCAATTGCCTGGGTCCAATCGGTGAGATCCTGCGACACCAGCTGCGAAGGGCTGCAGTTCTGCGTACAGCCGCTTGATGGGGCTTCGTCGGTAGATTTTCCGTCATAGGTTTCCAACGCATTCAGATTGGCGCGTATCCGCTCGGCCATGTCCAATGCCAGAAGCTGTGCCATCGTATTGTTATAACTTGAACGCTGATGCTGCATGGTATTGATTTGCAACATCCCCAAACCCAATAGCGACACGCTGAGCAGCAACAAGGCGACCAGCACCTCGACCAGTCCTATGCCCTGTTGCCTCGACAAACGGTTTTCTGATGCACTTACCCGAGGCGGTCGTCGCTGGTTCATGAACAGGCCGCCTCCGTCCCGTCACGAGCCCGAACGCGGCCTGACGGCGCCAACAACACTTCGCGCACATAACCGTTGCCACAAAAAGTCCAGGTATTATTACTGCCGCGAGCAGTGCCACGAGCGGAGAAGAGTACTCGAGAACGGGAACTCAAGATGAACGATGATGCGGTGGCATCCTTTACCCAAATGCGGGCGTCAGCAGGCACGGTATTTCCACGACCACGATAGACCACCCAGCCATGCTGCCAGTCGGCGTCTTGGCTACAGTCAGAGGGGGTCGGTTCGGTTGCGGTGATGGCATAAGGGCATACGCTGACATCGACACCTTGCGAAACCGCTTCGCTACGGGCCATGGCCAATGAGCGAGTAAGCGCCCGAACGTCGTTGTCGACCTGTTGGCGCACCATGAAACTCTGCCATGTGGGCACGGCGAGGGTCGCCACGACCGCCATCACCCCTAGAGTGGCCATCAATTCGATGAGTGTGAAGCCACGCTGCTGGCGCACGGGTTTTCCCTATAAGCGGTTACATTTCTGCATCAGTGTGTCGTGATAATACCTAGGCTTACTATTTTCAAAGCATAAAAAAGTCGGGCAAAAGCCCGACTTTTCGACTGGTATAAAAAATTTTCCTCATCCACTCGCGATTACCTTCTCC
This sequence comes from uncultured Halomonas sp., assembly GCF_947493865.1. Classification (GTDB taxonomy): domain Bacteria; phylum Pseudomonadota; class Gammaproteobacteria; order Pseudomonadales; family Halomonadaceae; genus Modicisalibacter. The sequence continues at coordinate 26,180 of NZ_CANLTC010000022.1, read as the reverse complement.
CTTAATTCCTTGGGCATCGAGAAAGTGATGGTCTCTTCACGCCCTTCGAGTTCTTTCGGCACCGCGGCACCCAGCTCGCGCAGGCGTTCGATTACCCCGTTGACCAGTACTTCCGGGGCGCTGGCGCCGGCAGTAATGCCGATGGTGCCAACACCACTCAGCCATGACTCCTCGATCAGACTGGCATCATCGATCAGCTTGGCACTGGAGCCCATGCGCTCCGCCAGTTCCCGCAACCGGTTGGAATTCGAGCTGTTGACACTGCCCACCACCAGCACCAGATCACTTTCCGCTGCCAGCTGACGCACCGCGTCCTGGCGATTCTGGGTGGCATAGCAGATATCGTCCTTGCGTGGCCCATCGATGGCGGGGAATTTCTCCCGCAGCGCATCGATGACCCGCGCGGTATCGTCCATGGAAAGCGTCGTCTGAGTGACGAAGGATAGCGTTTCGGGATTGTTGACCTCGAGCGCGGCCACATCGGTCTCGTCCTCGACCAGATAAATCGCGCCGCCATGAGAGCTGTCGTAGCGGCCCATGGTGCCCTCCACTTCGGGATGGCCGGCGTGACCAATAAGAATGCACTCCTGGCCGCGCTTGGCGTAGCGCAGCACTTCCATATGCACCTTGGTCACCAGGGGGCAGGTGGCGTCGAACACCTTGAGGCCGCGACGTTCGGCTTCCTGCTGCACGGCCTTCGAGACACCGTGGGCGGAGAAGATGACCGTGGCGTCGTCGGGCACTTCATCGAGTTCCTCGACGAAAACCGCCCCCCGCTCGCGTAATGTATCCACCACGAAGCGGTTGTGAACGACCTCGTGGCGCACATAGATCGGTGCGCCCAGCACATCCAGTGCGCGGTTGACGATTTCGATGGCACGGTCGACGCCGGCGCAAAAGCCCCGGGGGTTGGCCAGCTTGATCTGCATGATGAGCCTCGCTTGATACGTTGGGTATCGTGGCGGTGTCAGTAAAATGATGATGCTAGTGGGTAGTCGCGGGCCGGACTTCAATCACCTCGACTTCGAAGGTCAGGGTACGCCCCGCCAGGGGATGGTTGAAGTCCACCTCCACATGCTTGTCGTCGATCTCGGCAATCACACCGGGTACTTCCCCCCCTGCCGCATCGGCAAAGGACATCACCAACCCCTCTTCGAGCTCGGCATTCTCGAAGCTCTCTCTAGGAATACGTTGCACGTTCTGTGGATTATGCTGGCCGAAGGCGTGCTCCGGAGAAATGGTATAACTCCCGGTTTCACCATCGGTCAGCCCCGTCAGCGGCGCCTCGAAACCCGGCGGCAGGTTACCATCGCCAACCTGAAACGTCGCCGGCTGCTTGTCCCGGGTGGAGTCGACCACGGTGCCATCCTCCAGTTTGAGAGTAAAATGCAGCGTTACCTCCATCCCCTCGTTGATACGGTATTCGCTCATCTTGAATATCCTCTACAGAAATCAGTGATGGCTTTTATGTCTACGTTCACTACGCCCCTCACGCAATGCCTGAAGAATCAGACCGATGGCCCCTAGCGTGATAGCCGTATCCGCAATATTGAAAGCAGGAAAATAGGCGTTCTGCCAATGAAAGGAGAGAAAATCCACCACGTAGCCATGCATGAGACGATCGTAGAGATTACCCAAGGCCCCACCAATCACCAATGCCAGAGAGGCTGCCGTCAGCGTCTCGTAAGCCTTGAGCCTCGTCAACCAGACGGTCAGTCCGATTGCTGCACCAATGGCGATCAGCGCAAACAGCCAACGCTGCCAGCCACCGTGCGTCGCCAGGAAACTGAAGGCGGCACCGGTATTGTGTAGCAGCGTGAGGTTGAATATCGGTAACACTTCCACGGGCTGGGCATAGACGAGCATGCTCGTGGCCAGGGCTTTCGATCCCAGATCCAGCGCCACCACTAGCACCGACAGCCACAGCCAGCGTAACGGCCGAGTCATTGGCGTGTCAGTGGCTGCGACTCTCTCGCCGTTCTCGGCGCTTCCTGCCTGTTGATTCTTCGCTCCGATTCCCTTTGTCTCGGCTTTAGGCATAGTGACGCTCTTCTCCCGGCCCACCCGGCAGGTTGCTGATGCACCGCCCGCACAGATCGGAATGCTCGGCATGCTGCCCGACATCAGGACGATGGTGCCAGCAGCGCTCGCATTTAGCATGGGGGCTTGCGATGACCGCCACCTTGAGATCGTCGCGCTCGGTGGCCTCGACACCCTCCGTATCGGCAGCATCAAAAGACGCCAGATACACCTCGCTGGTCATCAGCACGAAACGCAGCTCGTCGCCCAGGCGGCCCAAGGTTTCGCGCAATGTATCGCTGACGTAGAGCGTTACCTCGGCCGCCAGGCCACTCTTGATCACCTTGGCGTTGCGAGCGTCCTCGAGACACTTGTTGACCGCCTGCTTGACCTCCAGGATCTGCTCCCAGAACTTCCGGTCGAAGGTGGCACCGTCATCCAACGTTTGCAGTTCATCGTAGAAGGTTTCCAGCAGCACGCTGTCCTTGCGCTCGCCGGGAATATGCTCGTAGATCTCTTCGGCGGTGAACGACAGAATCGGCGCCACCCAGCGCGCCAGCGCCTCGACCACCCGGTACAGCGCGGTCTGGCAGCTGCGCCGGGCCAATGAATCCGCCTGGGTGGTATACTGGCGATCCTTGATGATGTCCAGGTAGAAGCCGCCCAGCTCCCGGGCACAGAAGGTATGCACCTGCTGATAGACATCCAGGAAGCGGTACTCGGCGTAGGCGGTTTCGATGCGTGCCTGCAACTGAGCGGCACGGTCCACCACCCACTGATCCAAGGCCAGCATGTCCTCGAAGGGCACTGCGTCTCGAGCTGCATCGAAACCGTTGAGATTGGCCAGCAGGAAGCGCGAAGTGTTGCGGATGCGCCGGTAGACGTCCGCGGTGCGCTTTAGGATTTCGTCGGAAACCGCCATCTCACCGGAGTAGTCCGTGGAGGCCACCCACAGGCGCAGAATATCCGCGCCCAGCTTGTCCATGACCTCCTGAGGGGCGACCACGTTGCCCACGGACTTGGACATCTTGCGGCCCTGGGCATCCACGGTGAAGCCGTGAGTCAGCAGGCCCCTGTAAGGCGCATGCCCGTCGATGGCACAGCCGGTCAAGAGCGACGAATGGAACCAGCCGCGATGCTGATCGGAGCCTTCCAGGTAGAGATCCGCCACCGGGCCGTCGCGCCTCTCCGGGTGATCGAACACCGCCGCATGGGAGCCGCGCAGCACATGCCAATGCGTGGTGCCGGAATCGAACCACACATCCAGGGTATCGCTGATCTTCTCGTAGTCCGCCGCCTCGTCACCCAGCAGCTCGCTGGCCTCGAGCCGGAACCAGGCCTCGATACCCTCGGCCTCGATGCGCTTGGCTACCTCCTCCATCAACTCCAGGGTGCGCGGGTGCAACTCGCCGCTGACGCGGTGCAGGAAGAACGGGATCGGTACCCCCCAGTTGCGCTGGCGCGAGATGCACCAGTCCGGGCGATTGGCGATCATCGAATGCAACCGCGCCTTGCCCCAACCGGGCACGAACTGGGTCGTCTCGATGCCTTCCAAGGCGCGTTCACGTAGGGTCTTGCCATCCGCCCCCTGGATATCCATGCCCACAAACCATTGCGCCGTGGCGCGATAGATCACCGGTGACTTGTGACGCCAGCAGTGCATGTAGCTGTGGGTGATCTTCTCGTGGGCCAGCAGTGCGCCGACCTCTTCCAGCTTGGCGACGATCTGCGGATTGGCCTTCCAGATCATCTGGCCGCCGAAGAACTTGAGATCCTCGGCATAGACGCCGTTACCCATCACCGGGCTCTTGATCTCCTCGAACTCCATGCCGTAGGCACGGCAGGTGATGAAGTCATCCACGCCATAGGCCGGCGCCGAGTGCACGATACCGGTACCGGCATCGGTCTCGACGTAATCCGCCAGATAGACCGGCGCCAGACGATCGTAGAACGGGTGACGAAAGTTCAGGTTCTCGAGATGGGTGCCGGCAGTGGTGGCAATGATTTCACCCTGCAGTCCGAAACGTTCGAGACAGCTCTCGACTAGATCCTCCGCCAACAGAAGCAAGCGCTCGCCGGTATCTACCAGGGCATAGCTGAACTCCGGATGCACGTTGAGCGCCTGGTTGGCGGGAATGGTCCAGGGGGTAGTTGTCCAGATCGCCACCGCCGCCGGTTTAGTCAACGTTTCGATACCAAAGGCCGTAGCCAGGGCGCTTGCATCGTCGGCGACGAAAGCGACATCGATGGCATCGGATTTCTTGTCGGCGTACTCGACTTCGGCTTCCGCCAGGGCCGAGCCGCAATCGAAACACCAGTTGACCGGCTTCAGGCCCTTGAAGACATAGCCGTGCTTGACCATCTCGGCCAGAGCGCGGACCTCTCCGGCCTCGTTGACATGATCCATGGTGCGGTAGGGGCGCTGCCAGTCGCCGATGATACCCAGGCGTATGAAATCCTCGCGCTGGGTATCGATCTGCTCCGCGGCATAGCGGCGACTCAGGGCGCGAGTCTCTTCCGGCGGCAAATGCTTGCCATGCAGCTTCTCGATCTGATGCTCGATGGGCAGACCGTGGCAGTCCCAGCCGGGCACATAGGGCGCGTCAAAGCCCGCAATTCCCTTGGCCTTGACGATGATGTCCTTGAGGATCTTGTTGACGGCGTGACCGATATGAATGCTGCCATTGGCATAGGGAGGGCCGTCGTGCAGCACGAAGGTCTCGCGTCCCTTTCCTGCATCACGCAAGCGCTGATAGAGGTCGATCTCCTGCCAGCGCTGAAGTCGCGCCGGTTCGCGTTTGGGCAGATTGCCCCGCATGGGAAAGTCGGTTTCAGGCAGATTCAGTGTAGGCTTATAGTCGCTCATGGGGTTCCATCGTTGTCGCGCCTGGCGGCTCCAGGGCCGGCATGCCCGGGGGTCGGCGCCAGGGGCGCCGATGCCAGATAAGGTGTTAAATCACTATCATGATTGTGCATTTGGCCTGGCCAGGCATGGAAAAATTCCCGCGCCTGATCCTGATCGGCCCGAATCTGACGCTTTAGCGCATCCAGTCCATCGAAACGCTGCTCGCCGCGCAAACGTGCACAGGGAAGTACTTCGATGGTCTGGCCATAAAGATCGCCACTGAAATCGAACAGATTGACCTCCAGAACCGGACGGGGCGTTCCCACGGTGGGCCGCCAGCCGATATTGGCGACTCCGGCGAATTCACGCCCATCGTTCAGGCGCGTGATGACCGCGTAGACACCGCGCAAGGCCATGGGCCCGGATAACAACGGTACATTGGCGGTGGGAACACCAATGGTACGACCCAGCTTCTGGTCGGGAACGACTCGCCCCGTATAAGAATAAGGCCGGCCAAGCATGCGCGCCGCCTGAGAGAAATTGCCGCTGGCCAGCAGTGTACGTACCCGGGAACTCGAGACCCGCTCCCCATCGAGGGCAAAGGTGCGCGTATTCTCGACACCGAAACCACACTCCTCACCCACACGAGTCAGCAGCGCAAAATCACCGGAACGATCGCAGCCAAAACGAAAGTCATCCCCCACGACGAGATGACGCACGTCCAAGCCATCGATCAATATCCGGTCGATGAACTGGCGCCCCGTCATGCTACGCAGCGCATCGTTGAATGGCAGGCAGACGATACGCTCGGCACCGTGGGCCGCCAGTAACCGAGCCTTGTCACGCAATCGTGTCAGCCGCGGCGGCGCTTGATCGCCGGCAAAGAACTCCCGGGGCTGAGGTTCGAACACCATTACCGTCACCGGCAGCTCCAGATCCGCCGCGCGACCGCGCAACTGATCGAGGATCGCCTGATGGCCGAGGTGCACACCGTCGAAATTACCGATGGTGGCAACACTGCCACGATGATGCTCGCGCAGATTGTGTAAACCGCGAATCAATTCCATGCAGCATTCACGCATCGGTTAAATAGTCGATTATAACGAAGGCGGCAAGCCTTGGCAGCCACGTCCTTTGCCACTTGGCCATTCGGTCAGCCATTCAAACGAAAATGTCGCAACCGAATACCGCAGATGGCAAGCCAGCCAAAGTACACCGCAACACTACCTGCCACCAGCGCGCTTAGCGTCAAGACGCGCCGCTCCACTTCCCAACTCAACCATGCATGCCACGGAGGGGAGAACCACCAAAGCCCCAGGGCGAGCAACGTACATCCGCCCCCCAGTTGCCACGCATAGCGCCCCCAACCGGGCTGAAAGATCAATACCCCCTGACGGCGCAGTCCTCGTGCCAGCAGGCCTGCATTGAGAAACGCGGACAGCGCCGTGGCCAGCGCCAGACCGGCATGAGCCAAGGGTACGATAAAGATCAGATTCAATCCCATGTTGGCGATCATGGCGATGATACCGATCTTGACCGGTGTCGCGGTGTCCTGCCGGGCGAAATAGCCCGGCGCCCATATCTTGATCAGCATGAAGGCAATCAGGCCCAGTGCATAGGCACGCAGACTCATTGCAGCCATGGCGATGTCATGCTCGGTCATGGCGCCATAGTGAAACAGGCTGATCAACAAGGGTTCCGCCAGCACCGCCAGGGCCAGCGCCGCCGGCAGACCGATCAGCAATACTGCCCTCAGCGCCCAGTCGAGCATCTTGGCGAAATGCTCTTGAGACTGCTCCGCATGACGCCTGGACAAGGCCGGCAGAATCACCGTGCCGATGGCGATACCAAATACCCCAAGCGGCAGCTCCACCAGTCGGTCTGAATAGTACAACCAGGAAACGCTGCCCGCCGCGAGAAGTGACGCGAGCACGGTATCGAGCAATAGATTGATTTGCGAGACCGAGACGCCGAACAAGGCCGGTGTCATCAGCTTGAGTATGCGTCGTACTCCGTCATGTCGAAAACGCGGCCAGGGCCTTGGCAACAATCCCAGCCGCGCGAGAAACGGCACCTGAAAGGCCAACTGGGCGGCACCGGCAATCAGTACCCCCCAGGCCAATGCCAATGCCGGTGTTTCCATCAGCGGCGTCAGCCACAGGGCGGCCCCGATCAATGAAAGATTCAGCAACACCGGTGTAAACGCCGGAACGGCGAAGCGACTCCAGGTATTGAGCACGCTTCCCGAAAAGGCAGTGAGCGAGATCAACAGCAGATACGGAAAGGTCAGCCGTAGCATTTCGGCGGTCAACGCAAGCTTTTCCGGATCGCGACCAAACCCCGGAGCAAACAGCCAGGCAAGCCAAGGCGCCAGCAACATGGCGGCGGCAGTGATCAGTGCCAGCACGACCGCCAAGCTGCCGGAGACCGCATCGAGCAATTCCCGCACTTCTTCCCGGGAGCGACGCGTCGCATACTCCGACAACACCGGCACGAAGGCCTGGTTGAAAGCGCCTTCAGCAAACAGGCGGCGCAGAAAGTTGGGAATCTTGAAAGCGACGAAGAAGGCATCGGCACCGCTACCGGCCCCCAATAGAGCGGCAATGACCACATCCCGCGCCAGACCCAGCACCCGGGAGAGCATGGTCATCGCACTTACGATCACCCCGGAGCGCAGCAAGCCTGCTTGCGCGGCCATCCGTGTGCCAGCTTGCGTGCCGGGAGCCGGATCATTTGGTGCGCCGTCACCTCCAGCGGGGGCATCCAACTGAGCGTCATCGCTGGCCACCGATGGTTTGGCGCTTGGCCGAATCTCTTTGTCTGGCGGGTTACTCACGGTAGCGCATCTTCCTAAATCGAAAATCATGCACAAAAAAACCGGCCGAAGCCGGTTTTCTGAGCGCTGGCACCTCGTCTTCCTCCTCTATAATACAGCGAAGGAGGCTAATGAGGTGCTCGGCGAGCGTCCGGCTTAGGCAGCCAGCGCTTTAATTCGCTTGTTGAGACGGCTCTTGAGACGAGCTGCCTTCTTCTTGGAAAGCGTATCCTTGTCGGCCATACGGTCGATGACCGGCTGCGCCGTACGGAACTCTTCCATGGCCTTGCCATGATCGCCGCCTTGAATTGCCTTGATCACGCGCTTGATGTAAGTGCGGACCGTGGAGCGCTGACTGGCCTTATGCTGACGACGCTCTTCCGCCTGACGGGCGCGCTTGCGCGCTTGCTTGCTATTCGCCACCGTAATCTCCTTGGAGAACCATAAAATGCGGTGTAAGTATTTGATTCGATCTGATGATCGACTATGTCCATAGCGGCTTGATCGAGCCACACGACATGCCACGAAAAGCGTTATGCGCGGGCCATGCCTGAAAGGATGCGAATCCTACCATACCGCCCCACGTCTTGCCACCGGCTGACATAAGTTTCAAAACGACGATTCAGAGCATCACCAGATTGTCGCGATGAATCAATTCCGGCGCTTCCATATACCCCAACAACCCTTCGATGCGGTGGCTCGGTTGACCCAGTATCCGAGCGACTTCATCACTGCCGTAGTTGACCAGCCCCTTGGCAACCTGCTTGCCTTGCTCATCAAGGCAGACCACCATGTCGCCGCGGACGAACCGCCCGGATGATGCCTTGACGCCGACCGGCAACAGGCTCGAGCCACGTTCGCGCAGAACATTTGTGGCTCCGGCATCCAGGGTCAGACTGCCGCGTACCTGTAGCCGACCGGCCAGCCAGCGCTTACGCGCTGCCAGCGGTGCATGTTCCGGGTGCAACAAGGTGCCCAACGATTCCCCTGCGGCCAATCGGATCAACACCTCCGGTTGACGTCCACTGGCAATGGCAGTGACTGCCCCGGAACGCGCCGCCAACTGCGCGGCGCGCACCTTGGTAGTCATGCCGCCACGCCCGAGTACGCCCCCGCTGCCCGCCATCGCGATCAGGCGCGGATCATCGGCGCGTCCTTCGCCTATCAGCTGTGCGTCCGGCTGAAGGCGCGGGTCCGCGTCGAACAAGCCTTCCTGGTCCGTCAGGATGATCAACGCCTCGGCTTCGAGCAAGTTGGCTACCAGCGCCCCTAGCGTGTCGTTGTCGCCGAAGCGAATCTCGTCGGTGACCACGGTGTCGTTTTCATTGATCACCGGTATCACCCGCAGCGAAACCAGGGTGCGCAGCGCCGAACGGGCATTAAGATAGCGCTTGCGATCGGAGAGATCGTCATGGGTCAGCAGGACCTGCGCACTGTGCAGGCCATGGCGTGCGAAATGGCCCTCGTAGCATTGCGCCAGCCCGGTCTGCCCCACCGCTGCTGCTGCTTGCAGCTCGCGCACCGTCGAAGGGCGCAGGCGCCAGCCCAGGCGCACCATACCGGCGGCCACGGCACCGGAAGAGACCAGCACCACTTCGACACCTCGCGCATGCAGCGCTGCAATTTGATCGACCCAGCCGCCGATGGCGGGCTCATCCAGGCCGCGTCCATCGTTGGTCAGCAGGGCACTACCGATCTTCACCACCACTCGCCGCGCCTTGATCAACGCCTCGCGGCCCGACGCCCACTCATTGTTCATCTCGCCGCCATCTCTAATACGATTCGGTTCAAGCTCGATCAGCGATATCAAAGCGCATCGAGCGCAGTAGCTTTGAGACACCGATCAAGGTACGTACTCGACGTCGACATCATACTCATCATCATCGAAGTCATCGTCGTCGTCATCCTCAACCGCGGGTTTGCGCTTGCGACTCAGCTTCGCCTCGGCGCGGGCCACCGCTTCGGCTTCCATGCGACGGCGCATGTCCTGCTCGCGCTCGGCGGCCTCATCGTCTTCGGCCTCCAGGCGACGCTGCGCCGTCAACCAGCGATAAGCCGCCTGTACCAGCGCATCGGTGCCTTCACCACTGATTGCCGAAATGCGAAACAGGGGGCCATCCCAGTCAAGGCGAGAAACGATGTCGTCTATCCGCGCCTCACGCTCATCCTCCGGCAGCAAATCGAGCTTGTTGAGTACCAGCCAGCGTGGCCGCTCTGCCAGGGTGGCGGAGAACTGCTCCAGCTCATGCGTTATGGCCTGGGCCGCCTCCACTGGATCGGATTCATCGAAAGGCGCCACGTCCACCACATGCAGCAACAGCCGCGTACGAGTCAGGTGCTTGAGAAAACGCAGCCCAAGACCAGCACCATCGGACGCTCCCTCGATCAATCCGGGCACGTCCGCCATGACGAAATGCTCATGCATGCCCAATTTGACCACCCCAAGATTGGGCACAAGGGTAGTAAAGGGGTAGTTGGCCACCTTGGGCTTGGCAGCAGAAACGGAGCGGATCAACGTCGACTTGCCCGCATTGGGCATGCCCAGCAAACCCACGTCTGCCATCACCTTCATTTCAAGACGCAGGTTACGCCGCTCCCCTTCGGTGCCTGGCGTGGTGCGCCGCGGCGCGCGATTGGTCGACGATTTGAAATGGATATTGCCCAACCCCCGGCGACCGCCCTGGGCGACCAGCACCACCTGACCGATCTCGGTCACATCGGCGATCACTTCGAGGGTATCCTCATCGATCACCGTGGTGCCTACCGGCACCTTGACGTGAAGATCTTCCCCGGCCTTGCCGCTCATCTGACGGCCCTGCCCCGGCTGGCCGTTACGCGCCTTGTAAAACCGTTGGTACTTGAAATCGATCAGTGTATTCAGGGCATCGTCGCCAATTAGATGGACACTGCCGCCATGGCCGCCATCACCACCGTCGGGACCGCCCTTGGGTACGTATTTCTCGCGGCGGAAACTCAGGCAACCGCTACCGCCATTGCCGGCTTCCACGATGATCGAGGCTTCGTCGACGAACTGCATGGGTCAATCTCCCGACGGTCTTTCCGTCCTGATACGAAAAGGCCCCGCTATCGCGGGGCCTTTCCAGTGCAACGTTCGCATTGTCTCAGGCGGAGACGACACTCACGAACTTGCGGTTTTTCGGCCCTTTGGTCTCGAACTTGATCACGCCTTCGTTCAGTGCGAACAGAGTGTGATCCTTGCCGATACCAACGCCTGTGCCGGCATGAAACCGGGTGCCACGCTGACGTACGATGATGTTGCCGGGAACGGCGGCTTGTCCACCAAACAACTTGACACCAAGGCGTTTGGATTCGGAATCGCGGCCGTTACGGGTACTACCAGCTGCCTTCTTGTGAGCCATTGCAAATACCTCGCTCGTTGAGGGTCATACCGCTTACGCGGAAATCCCGGTGATCTTGACTTCAGTAAACCACTGACGATGGCCTTGACGGCGCATGGAGTGCTTACGACGACGGAACTTGATGATGCGAACCTTCTTGCCACGCCCGTGAGAAACGATCTCGGCAGACACTTTCGCACCACTGACCAAAGGTGCACCGACCTTGATGTCGTCACCGTCGGCTACCAGCAGAACCTGATCGAAATCCAGGCTTTCGCCGGTTGCCACTTCAAGCTTCTCGAGCTTCAGGGTCTGGCCTTCCTGGACGCGGTATTGTTTACCGCCACTCTTGATAACTGCGTACATTACGTTCTCCAGACACTCATCCTAGATGGGCTCTTCATCGGCCTGCGGCGAGTGGCGCCCATTTTGGCAGCCATCTGACAGGGAGCATGATGAGTTGGGTCGCGGATTATAACGGCAGCCAGGCACCATCACAAGACCATAGAGCCATGGGTATTCATTATGTCTGTACCGCTTCTTGCTTTATGTCTTGCCTTGACGCCTTATAGCGGGCCTCATAGCATGGCTACACCAAGCTTGGCCCAAGCGGGGCGCAACGGCATACAACCGTCATGCGCAACGCGGCCCAACCCCCTTACAGACAGACACCATGCAGCCCAACGCAGCGTCCATCCATGCACCGGTGGCAGAAGATTTCGCCGCCGTCGATCGCACCATTCTCGACCAGCTTGGTTCTCGAGTCCCGCTGGTCGAGAATATTGGTCATTACATCATCGAAAGCGGCGGCAAACGCCTGCGCCCCTTGCTGGTGCTGCTCGCAGCTCGAGCGCTTGGCTACGCCGGAAAGCACCACATCATCCTGGCCACGCTGATCGAGTTCATGCATACCTCGACGCTGCTGCATGACGATGTGGTCGACGAATCAAGCATGCGGCGTGGCAAGCAGACCGCCAACGATCATTGGGGGAATGCGCCCTCGGTACTGGTCGGTGACTTCCTCTACTCGCGCTCCTTCCAGATGATGGTCGAGGTGGGCTCGATGCGGATCATGGAGATTCTTTCCGCCGCCACCTGCACTATCGCCGAAGGCGAAGTACTGCAGTTGACCAACATCGGCAACCCGAACATCGATGAAGCGGCCTATTTCGAGACCATTCAGGGCAAGACGGCGATGCTCTTCGAAGCCGCTTCTCATAGCGGTGCGGTACTGGCAGACGCGAACCCCGAACAGGAAGAGGCGCTAAAGCTCTATGGCCGCTATCTGGGCCTGGCGTTTCAATTGATCGACGACCTGCTGGACTACCAGGGCGACGCCGACACCATGGGCAAGAACGTCGGCGACGATCTCGCCGAAGGCAAGCCGACGCTACCATTGATCGAAGCGATGAATCGCGGCACCGAGGAACAGGCGCAGCTGATTCGCAAGACGATTCGCAAGGGCGGCCTGGAGCGGCTTGACGACGTTCTGGCCATCGTCAGCGATACCGGGGCGCTCGACTATACCCGCCAACGCGCAGAGGAAATGGCCGACATGGCGCTGGCACAGCTCACCGTACTTCCCGAAAGCCCTTATCGCGACACCATGGCAGACTTGGCACGACTGGCAGTGAATCGCAGGGCTTGACCGCACGAACCTACGGCGCGTCGGGGTTGCGCAAGGCAATACGAGCGGTATAATGCAGCCCCGTTGTGGCATACGCCCAATCGCATCGGAGTATAGCTCAGCTTGGTAGAGCGCTGCCTTCGGGAGGCAGAGGTCGTAGGTTCGAATCCTGCTACTCCGACCAGAGAATTTAGTAAACCCGCCACTCACGCGTCGTGTTGAGTGGCGGTTTTTTATGCTCGTGTCGAAATTTTGGAACGGTCATCATCAATGGAGCCTACCTTTATGCCAAGTTCGATCAAGCATTTACCGTTCATTGTAGTATTGATGGCCGGCTTAGCCTCCTTCTCTCAGGCGGCAGAAAGAGTCGAAAAGCCGGAGGCTTTGGCCAAGCATGTGATCTTGGTAGGTTCCGATGGCTTCGGGGCCTATGCATTTGAAAAGGCAAAAGTCCCGCATCTAAGAAAGATGATGAAAGAAGGCGCTTATTCCCTGAAAGCGCGTTCGGTCCTACCCTCTTCCAGTGCCGTCAATTGGGCTTCGATGCTCATGGGTTCGGACCCTGTATTGCACGGTTATACCGAATGGGGTAGCGAAACGCCTGAAATACCGTCGCGTGTCGTTGGTGAAACAGGGATTTTTCCTACCATCTTCAGCCTGCTGGAGAAACAAAGACCCGAAGCCAAGAAAGGCGTTTCCTACACCTGGGAAGGAATAGGCCATCTTTTCGAAAAACCCTGGGTCGATCTTGATTACAACGGTTACAGCGAAGAAAAAACGCTGGAAAAGGCACTTGAATTCATTACCCAAGAGAAGCCGGCGCTTGTGTCTATTCATTTCAATGAGCCGGATAGCATTGGCCATGAAATAGGTCACGATACGCCGGAATATTATGAAAAAGTGGAAATGATAGATGGCTTGACAGGAAAGCTACTCGACGCCTTGGAAGAAAGCCAAATGATGAAAGACTCTGTGATCATCTTTACAGCGGATCATGGAGGAATTGGTAAAGGACATGGCGGTCAAACGCTGACTGAAATGGAGATTCCCTGGATCGTTTATGGGAAAAACGTTCCGGCGCAAGGGGAATTGGAATTCCCCATCATAACCTACGATACCGCCGCTACTATCGCCTATATTCTGGGACTGGAGACCCCCGATGTCTGGCGGGGAAAGCCGGTAACAGAAGCGTTCGAGAAGGATAGTGATTGATCGCACTAGCGCCGATGAATTGACAGATCACGTAGAGCACAAGACTCTGGCTGGCTGTGGCTCTTCGTGCCAGCCGGGTGTTGTCATGAGATCCTTCCTTGTCTTGCCATAAATCCTACCAATAAGCCTCGAATGGCAGAGTCGCCACTCTGCCTTGAGTCATTATAGAAAGTGCTTTTTCTCCCTCATCTACACCAGGTCTCGCGGTATCTCCTCGTCCCAGGATTTGGAAAATATGCGACTCTCTCCTTCGTAGGCGTCCAGGGTCGCCCGCATACGAAAGTGCTCGGCATTGGACGTCATCAACGTGCGTGCCACGGTGCGCACCTGCCAGTCGCCCCGGCGGAAGGTGCGCTTCCACTCCGTCCAGCCGCTCAGGCTGTCATAGTGACCATAGGAATAGCTGTAGCGTTCGGTCACCTTGGCGGCGATGGTGAGGTCGATGTCATCGAGTCGATAGCTGCCTTCGTCGTTGATCACTTCCAACGTGGTCTTGTCGTTGGCCAGGTCGCGAATCACTCGCCACTCTTCCTGACTGGGCTGAATCAGGGTACGCGCAAGCGCCGGTGCGCCTTCCGGTTCGCCAAAGGCAGGCAGGGCCGCTTCTTCCTGAGGCTGTGGTGTGCGACAAGGCAGAATCAGATGGCTGGTAGCAGGATGCACGGTCAACTTGACAGGTACCGGGGCCGGCCAAGCCAGTGGCCAGTAGCTGGTGGATAGCGATAGCCGAATCGCATGGCCTGCAGCGAACTGCTGAGCGATATGCTTGAGCGTGATGCGCACGCGATAACGCTTGCCCGGCTCAAGCGGCTGGGGAAATTCATCGCTGTCGCGATGGGTCAGATTGAGCAGTCCGTAGGAAACCCGGGTCGCCTTGTCATCCTCGGCGATATCGCTCAGACGCAAAGCCACCATGGCTACCGGCTGGTCGGCTTCAATATCGAGTTCGACTTCGCACTGACCGCAGATCTCCAGCGCCTCTTCGAGCCTTGCGGTCTGGAAGATCAGCGAGCCACCGTCTTCATCGCGCTGATCGTGGGGCAGATCCGGCGGCGCATTGTAAGAACACCACTTGCCCGCGTACAGCCCTACGGAAAGCGGCGAACGCACCGTCAGCGGCACATCGTCGACGGCCTGCATCGCTGGCGCATTCGCAGCCTCGGGCAGCAGATCGTGACCGCTGGTCAGGCGAAACGTCTGCGGCGTGATACGCGGCGAGGGCCAGGTAGGCTCGCTGACCCAGCGCCCCGGGCGTGTGTCGTAGCGCGCCGAGGGCGGCACGCTGTCCTGCATCCAGACCCGCAGCATGGGTTCGTCCATGATGCCGGTCTCCTCGCCTTTCAGCCATTGATCCCACCAGCGCAGGGAATCCTGCAAGAAGCCGATGGCTGGCCCTGGTACGCCGAGGTGGGGGTACTTGTGCGCCCAGGGGCCCACCAGCCCCTTGCGTGGCACCTCGAGCCCCTCGAGCAAGCGAAACACGGCATTGCAGTAGCCATCCGCCCAGCCGCTGATGGCATAGACCGGGCACTTGATGAGGGAGAAGTCCTCGCATACCGATCCATGCTTCCAGTAATCGTCGCGACGCTGATGCTCAAGCCAGGTCGCCAGCCAATGGCCACTGCCATCGAGCCGCTCGAGCCACATGTTGCGCCAGCGCTCGCCGACCAAAGCAGGGTCCGGGGGCGAGGCGTTGCCGTCGAACATGGTCGAAGCCCAAGAGAGATTGTCCCCCAACAAGCAGCCGCCCATGTGGTGAATGTCGTCGGCATAGCGATCGTCCGTGGAGCACAACGTGATCACCGCCTTGAGTTGAGGCGGTTGCAGCGCGGCGATCTGCAGGCCGTTGAAGCCGCCCCAGGAGATACCCACCATGCCCACGTCGCCGGTGCACCAAGGCTGTGCTTCCAGCCAGGCCAGAATCTCGACGCCATCGTCGAGTTCCTGCTGCAGGTATTCGTCGGTGAGTACGCCATCGGACTCGCCGGTACCACGAATATCCACCCGCACCCCGGCATAGCCGTGGCCCGCCCAGTAGGGATGTGTCTGGGCATCCCGCACCGCGGTCAGATCACGCTTGCGATAAGGCAGATATTCGAGGATTGCCGGCACCGGATGCTCTTCTGCATCCACTGGCCGCCAGATGCGTACCCCTAGCCGACAACCATCGGCCAAGGTAATCCAGGTCTCTTCTTCGAAGACCTTTCGGGGAAATTCCGTGACGATATGCATAGACCACTATTACTCCGCTGACGATCGAACAAGAACCGGATGATGGTGATGGAACACTATCCCACGACCTCCTCGAACTCGAAGAGCAGCTTATCCGCGAGACGCCGATAGTTGGCTTCCAGCGCTTCGTCGTCGTCCGCCCCCATCCACACATAGGCCAGGGCGAAGCTGTAGCTGTCCTGCTCCGGCAGTGACGACAGCTGGGTGCCAGCCTCTACTTGCAAGGCAATGACGGTGCCAGGAAACTCCCGTTTCAACTCGTCGATCTCTTCATCACTGGGCACTCGGGTGACCACCGCATCGACGAAGAACACCCGGTAGAAGAACTTGCCCGCCACCGCAAAATCGCCGTGTCGCCTTGGCATGTCCGGCGACAGACCCAGCGCCAGGTCGATGGTGACTTGCTGATTGCTGACCCCGTCGACCTTCTCGAACAGATCGCAATGAGACTGGGAGATGCGGGTATTGATCTCCAGCAACCAGATGCGGTTCTGCATTTCATCCCAGAAGTATTCAACGTTGAAGGCCGCATTGTCGTAGCCGATGTGGGTCATGATGGTATCGGTCAGTTCCCGCATCTTGTCCTGGATATGCTTTGGCAACTTCGAGGGATAGCGGTAATAGAAAAAGCTCAGCACCTGGGGATAGCGAATCGAATCGACGATGCCATAAGACACGACCTCCCCCTGGTAGACATAGCCTTCCACGGTGCACTGCCAGCCACCGATGATCTCTTCCGCCATGCAGTAACCGCCATCCACCTCACGCACCTTGTCTGGCAAATTGGCCTGATCGAGCACGAAATTGAACGGCTCCGAGATCAGGCCGATGTCCTCCCGCAACCGCGCCACTGCAGCGGCGAAATCCTCGGGGCTGTCGATGCGAAAACCCAGCCGCGAGCCGGAGGACTTGATTGGCTTGACGAAGAAGGGAAAGTACAATCCCGCCTCACCGATATGCGCAAGGGCGCCGTCATCAAAAGGATCGAAGGCGGTAAAACGCGGGATATAGTTGCCGATCACGTCGCGCTGAGCCAGACGGCTCCAGTACTTGTGCTCGCACTTGAGCAGGCTCTCGAGACTGGTGGTGCGGGTGTCGAAACGCTCGCACAAAAGCGGCAGCATGGTCGAGACGGGAAAATCCATGTAACCGGCAATCGCGTCGATGGGTTCATCGAACTCATTCAGCTGCTTTTCCGCACGGCTGAGCATGTCTTCGATGGGAAAGTGCTCTGTTTCATAGACTTCAGCGGGGTCGATGACGCCGTGGAAGTTATAATGTTCGGCACCGCGCAGGGTTCGCAGCCGTTCGCGATTGAAGTCGTTGAGTCCGACGATGAAGATATTGCGCTGTTTCATGACTGCCTCCCTAGCGCTTTTTTTATTGTAAAGCGCTCATGATCATGACGAAGCAAGAGTATTGTCTATCAGGCTGCCGCGTCGCATGTTTCAGAAATATACTGGTTTTTGAAGCATAGACGCTTACAGCGTTTGCGTAGTACGCGGAAGGAAAATAGGCAGGCGACAGAACATCTCAGGCGTCTTCATGCTCGCTTGCCCGCGCTCGCCCGAGAGCCGCCTTGCGCTGACGGTTGCGACGATAAAGCCTCACCAGAGCGATCCAGACCGCCGTTACCAGCATTACCGCCAAGGTCGCCCCTTGCCAGGGGCGCGCCGCATCCCCCAGCCAGGTTTCCAGGGCAACGATCAGCACGAAGCCGGTGGCTTGACTGGCGATGGCCAGGGAACGCAGATGGTCGGCGGATCGGGCCATGCAAATCTCCGGCGTGGAATATGAATGGGGGACAGGGATGACAGCACTGAGGCAGGCCAGTAGGCTGCTACATTGTAGCGTGGTGGCGCCCTCAAGAGGCAACCATCTCTTTCCAACCCCTGCCAGTGGATAAAGCCGACTTCATGAATGCCATCGCTCTCGGCCCGTTGTTGATTGCACTGCCACGTCTTTATGCCTTCATCGCAGCGCTTGCACTGCTGCTGGCGAGCATGGCGCTGCTGCGCCTCGAAAAGTCTCAGCGTGCAGGCTGGTTCAACGGCCTGGTACTGACCTGGCTGGTCGGTGCCCGCCTGGGCTACGTACTGACACATTTCGACAGTTATCTCGCTGATCCGCTGGAGATACTCAAGCTCTGGCAGCCCGGCTACAGCGTTCTCTGGGGGCTGCTGGCCGCGGCCGCTTTCAGCGTCTGGAAGCTGCGCAAACAGTGGATTGACCTGATCAAGGCCGAAGCCTTGCTACTGGCAAGCGTACTACTCTGGCTGGGGCTGATGGCCTGGAATCCATTAGGTCATCAGGCCGGTTTAAGCGAATTGCCGGATATCGCCCTGGAGGATATCGAGGGCAACCAGGTCAATCTGCGTACATTGCAGGGCAAGCCCTTGGTGCTCAATCTCTGGGCGACTTGGTGCCCGCCCTGTCGGCGCGAGATGCCCTTGCTGGCAGAAGCGGATAACCGCGAAGACGTCCGCATCGTCATCGTCAATCAGGGCGAAACCCTGCTCACGGCGGTGCGCTATCTGGATGGCCAGGGACTGGACTTCAACCATGCGCTTCTTGACCCGGAACAGCGACTGATGGTTGCCGTCGAGTCACCAGGATTGCCGACCTCGCTGCTGTTCGATGCCGAGGGCCAGCTCGTCAAACGCCATGTGGGCGAGCTGACACGCGCTCAGCTAGCGGCCTGGCTGAAGGAGTGATGTCGACCGCCGTATTCCTGTAGACTATTGCGCCCCTGACGCCTGTCGGGCAGGGCACCGTTTCCTATCATTCGAGGCAGCATGAGCGTTTTTACACCGGGGCAACGTTGGATCAGTGATGGCGAGGCGGAACTGGGTCTGGGCACCGTCTTGAACTGCGATGCACGCAGCGTGACGATACTGTTCGCCGCAAGCCAGCAGACACGTACCTACAGCGCCCACCAGGCCCCCCTGACTCGGGTGGTCTTCGGTAGCGGTGATCGCATCACCACTGCCGAGGGCGGTCAACTGATCGTCGAAGACGTACAGGACGTCGACGACCAGCTGATCTATACCGGCAAGAATGAAGAAGGTATCGACTGCGAGCTGCCCGAAGCGCGCATTGCCGACAGCATGCAGTTCAATCAGGCTCGGGACCGGCTGCTTACCGGCCAGATCGATCGTAACGACTGGTTCGACCTGCGCTTTCGCACGCTGCATCACTATCATCGCGTCGAGCAGAATCCCGGCCTTGGCTTGAGCGGCCCCAAGATCGACCTGATTCCTCATCAGTTGTATATCGCCGATGAGGTATCCCGGCGCCATGCCCCACGGGTGCTGCTGGCGGACGAGGTCGGCCTGGGCAAGACCATCGAGGCCGGATTGATTCTGCATCGCCTGCTGCTCACCGGTCGTGTCGAGCGGACGCTGATTCTGGTGCCGGACAACCTGACGCATCAATGGCTGGTCGAGCTGCTGCGTCGTTTCGCCCTGGAGGTGACCCTGCTCGACGAGACCCAGAGCCAGGCCCATGGCGATGCCAATCCCTTCGAGTCCGGTCAGCTCATTCTGGCCAGTCAGCAGTGGCTCTTTGCCACTCCGCATCGCCAGGCTCAGGCCGTTGCCTGCGACTGGGATCTGCTCATCGTGGACGAAGCCCATCACCTCGATTGGACGCCTCTGACCAGCGGCCCGAGTTATGCCTGCGTCGAGCGCTTGGCCAGCCAGACGCCAGGGCTGCTTCTGCTCACCGCCACCCCGGAGCAGATGGGTCTTGAAAGCCATTTTGCACGACTACGACTGCTCGATCCGGATCGCTATCACGATCTGGCACGCTTTCGCCTCGAGGAAGCGGGCTACGTCCAGGTGGCCGCCGCCATCGATGCCCTGGACAAACTGCCCGGGGACGACCAAGCCGCCGCCTGCGTTGCGGATCAGATCGACGATGGCGACAGCCGGGCACTGCTGACCATTCTTGCATCCACAGAAAGCGATGAGGCTCAGCAGGACGATGCCCGCCGCCAGCTGCGGGAGCAGCTGCTCGACCGCCATGGCACCGGACGGGTGATGTTTCGCAACAGCCGTCGCCATGTCGGGGGCTTTCCCGAACGCCGCCTGCAGATCGCGCGCCTCGAGATGCCCTCCGCCTATCGCCGCATACTGAACGAGTTCAACAGCGGAGATGCGCTGGATGAGTTGCTGATCGATGCGGATCTCGACGATCCCGACATGCATTCCGACATGCTGCTTTATCCCGAAATCGCCTATCGTTTGCGAGAGGATCCAGAGGCCCAGGAAGAACCCTGGTGGCAGATCGATCCTCGCGTCGGCTGGCTGCTGCAGCTACTCAGCGACAGCGCAGACGACAAATTGCTGGTGATCGTCCACGAGCGCACTACCGCCATCGACCTGGTAGAAGCACTACGAGTATTGAAAGGCATTCATGCACCGCTATTCCATGAAGGCATGACCCTGGTCGAGCGTGATCGCGCCGCTGCCGCCTTCGCGGACGAAGAGTACGGCAGCCCGGTGATGGTGTGCTCGGAAATCGGCTCCGAGGGGCGCAACTTCCAGTTCTGTCGTCACCTGGTGATGTTCGACCTGCCTGTGCACCCGGATCAGCTCGAGCAGCGTATCGGCCGCCTTGACCGTATCGGCCAGCGGCATGCCATCGAAATCCATGTGCCGGTGTTCATCGATAGCCCCGGCGAACGGCTGCTGCGCTGGTATCAGGAAGGCATGGATGCATTCAGCGCGCCTCATGGCATTGGCAACGATCTTTATGACGCTTTCGGCGATGCCCTGGCCGATGCTCTTCTCGACGCCGATGCCACTGCCGAGATCGTCGATGAAACCCGAGCGCTGTTCGAGACGCGCCTGAAGCAGGACGATGCCGGGCGCAATCGTCTGCTGGAACTCAATGCCTGCCGGCCGGAGCGCGCCGAGGCGGTCATCGCGGCGATTCGCGAACTCGACAACGACAAGGCACTGCTGCGTTATTTCGATCAGGCGCTGGACATCTTCGGTGTGGACAGTCAGGACCTGGGGGAAAGCCTCGTGCATCTGCGCGCCGGCTCCCACATGCTGGATGGCCTGCCGGGTCTGGCAAAAGGCGAAGAAGGCTTTACCGCTACCGCATCGCGCCAGCAGGCGTTGATTCGAGATGATGTGCAGCATCTTTCCTGGGAGCATCCGCTGATACGCGAGATGATGGGCCGCGTTCTCGATGGCACCTTGGGCAATACCGCAGTGGCGCTGCTTGCCCACCCTGCCATTCCCGCGGGCCGGTTGATGGCCGAACTGGTGTTCAGCACCCACTGTCCCGCCCCGAGACGCTTGCATATCAACCGGTTCATGCCGCCTACGGCCATTCGAGTGCTGCTCGACGAGTCGGGTGCCAACCTGTCTTCCAAGGTCTCGTTTACCGGGCTTGCCAAGAATCTGCGCAGGGTCAAGAAGGCGGTGGCACGGGATCTGATCAAGTCACGCCAGGATCAGTTGCGTACGCTGCTGGCCCAGGGCGAGGGCGAAGCGGAAAACGAATTGCCTACCATTATCGAGGCCGCCCAGCAGCGCATGAGAGCCGAACTGGATGGCGAACTGACTCGCCTGAAAGCACTGGCGCAGCATAATCCAGCGGTTCGCGACGACGAAATAAACGCATTGCAGCAAGAGCGTGGGGCACTGGACACGGCCATCGACAGCACCCGCCTGCGTCTGGACGCGGTGCGGGTGATCGTGACGGTCGACGAGAACAGCCGGCGCTAGTTGCCGAGAATCTCCTGCATAGCCTGATCAAGGGTCGGATACTCGAAGGTGAATCCGGCCTCTTCCAGCCGTTTTGGCTGCATGGCCGCGCCGGTCAGCAGCAAGCGAGACATTTCGCCCAGCAGCACCTTGAGCACCCCCGCAGGCATTGGAATCATTGCCGGTCGGTGAAGATGTTTCGCCAGGGTATGAACGAACTCGTCGTTGGTAACCGGGTTGGGGGCAGAGCAATTGAAAGGGCCGCTCAATGCATCCTGTTCGAGCAGAAACTCGATGATACGGACCATATCCAGGCGATGAATCCAGGGCATGTACTGGCGACCATCGCCGATTCGCCCACCCAATCCCATCTTGAAGGGTGGCAGCATCTGCTTGAGCGCTCCACCATTGCGATCGAGTACCAGGCCTGTACGCAGTAACGCAACACGCACGTTGTAGGTTTCTGCCCCCTGGGCCGCTGCTTCCCAACCAGCGCACAGACGATGGGCGAACTCATCCTGGGGTGGGGTGTCTTCATCGACCGGCCGCTGGCCTTGTGCGCCGTAATACCCCATGGCAGAGCCGGATACCATCACCTTGGGAGGCGTATCCTGCTTGCCACACAGGGTAACAAGATCGCCGGTGATCGAAAGACGCGATTCGACCAGCTTTTTCTTCTGCTCTTCGCTCCACCGCTTGCCGGCGATCGATTCACCGGCCAGGTTGACGATGGCATCGACCTGGATATCGTCAAAATCGTGTACCCGGTGGCGAATGTCGGTATCTGGTGGTAGCAGCCGCCGGGTCTTGTCCGGGGAGCGCGAAACCACCAGCAATTCATGGCCCTGCTCGCGCAGACGTTTGCACAGCAATTGGCCGACGAACCCGCTACCGCCGGTAATGAGAATGCGCATCGACTCCCTCCTTGACGCATCGCTGTCATATTGTACAAATATTGTACTAAACTATTACGATAATACAGTTTAGATGATAAACGCCCCTAAGGAATCGCTGAATAAATCGTCGAGCGAAATGAAGTGCAAGGCGCACGGAGCGCAGGAAACGAGACATAACATGGGGTTAGGCGAGTTTCCGAGCACCGCGCAACGCAGCAATTCGTTCGTGTAGGCATTTATGCAGTGATTCCCTAACGTTCAATCCATGGCGAAGTGTCATGCAGAATTCATGTTACGCCATTATCGGTAACGCTGTCCGAAAAGCGCTACGGCCCGGACAGGCACTGGCAATGAGGCATGGGGTTTTCTGATAGATTTATCGGGACTTGCCCGGTCTGAGTGCCGGACGGCCTGGCGCTCGGAACACCGCCCAGAAAATCGTCTCAGTATGCAGGAGAAGAGGACTCTATGAACGACCCCTTGATTCTATTGGCCCACGGTTCTCGTGACCCGCGCTGGCGCGCGCCTTTCGACGCCTTGGCGAATTCGTTGAGCAGCCGGCTCGAGGCCCCCTTGAGACTGGCCTACATGGAATTGTGTGATCCATCTCTTGAACATATTGCCGCCGAACTCGCCGAAGCCGGCTATCCACGCGCGGATGTGTTGCCATTGTTCTTTGCGGCAGGGCGCCACCTGAGAGAAGACGTGCCTCATCAGATCGAAGCCCTGCATGCAAAGCACAAGACCCTGACCATTCAACTGCTGGCACCAGTCGGCGAGCACCCTGCCTTCGTCGATGCCTTGACCAGCATCATAGAAGGGCGCGCGCATACTCAAGGCGCATGAATCGCTACGACGATCGGAACGGATTGCGCCCTAGTTGTACAAGGTGATCGGATTGTACAATATCGCCCGCAGATTGAATGAATCCAAGATTCGGCAAAACAAATGACGCGATACCCATCGTCCGAGTATTTTCCTCACAGGAGGCCGATTACGCATGAGTGACAAGGCGATAGATCCGACCCATGCGCCGCTCTATCCAATTCGAGAAGTGTCGCGCCTCACCGGCGTCAATTCGGTGACGTTGCGGGCCTGGGAGCGCCGCTACGGGTTGATTCGCCCCCAGCGCACGCCTAAAGGGCACCGGCTCTATGCCCGCCAGGATATCGAACGCATCGAACGCATCCTGCAATGGCTCAATCGTGGCGTTCCGGTTAGCCAGGTTCACGATCTTCTGGATCAGCCGGACAGCAGGGACATTCCTGTCCCGGAGGCAGGGGATTGGCCCTGCCAACGCGAGCAACTGATACTGGCAGTGGAAGCCCTGGACCTGGAACGGCTGGAGACGCTATACAATCAGGCATTGGCCCTCTATCCAGTGTCCATCTGCCTGCATGAGCTATGGCAGCCGGCCGTGTTGCAGCTCGAAGAACGCTGGAGTGGCCAAACTGGTGGGTTGCTGCAACAGCGTCTGCTCGAAGGATTTCTACGCACCCGCATTGGCACGCGAACGTACCATGCCAACCTGGTGAACCACGGCCCTCAACTGCTGATCACCCGGATCTCTGAAGAAAGCGGTGCGCTATGGCCGTTACTCTTCACCCTGGCGGCGATAGATGCCGGTTATCGCGTCCTATTGCTGGATACGTCCCTCACCGTGGGTGAGCTGGGTTTAGCGGTCAACCGCCTGCACCTTTCTGCGCTGGTACTGGCAAGCGGCCGAACGGAACGAAATGAATTGATACGTCGCCAATTGCCGCGCCTGGCGGATCAACTGTCGGTGCCGGTGTGCTTGGCCGGCCCTATCACACGGATCCGCGCCGATGAACTTCTCGACAGTGGCGTGGAGCTGCTTGGCGATGACTCGGTACAGTCAGTCAGCCGGCTTCGCCCGCTATTGAGGTAATGAGCGAGTGTTACTCCTTTCATGAAACGGCAACTGGTCTGGTTTCGTAGCGATCTTCGCACCCTGGACAACACCGCCTTGGCCACCGCCGCCAAGTCCGGACCGGTCATCGCGGTATTTCTGCGCAGTGTGCCGCAATGGCAAGCTCAGGATCACGGCATCAACAAGATCGACTTCTGGCATCGTGGCGTTCGCGCCCTGGGGGACGACCTGAGCGGGCTCAACATTCCATTGTTACATCGCGACATCGAGTCCTTCGATGAGGCGCCCCAGACGCTGCTGAAAATTGCCGAAGAGTACGGCATCGAGGGCGGGTTGCACTTCAATCGCGAGTACCCTCTCGATGAATGGCGCCGGGACGAAGCGGTGATAAAAGCCTTCAAGCAGGCCGACCACGCGGTACACCCCCATACCGATGCGGTGGCCTTTGCGCCGGGAGAGCTGCTGACCGGCCAGGGCGACTACTACAGCGTTTTCACGCCTTTCGCCAAGGCCTGGCACCGCGAAATAAATGCCGAGCGTCTTGCGCTGCGGGATCCGCCCGATGCCCAGCAACGTCTTGGCATCGATAATGATCGCATCCCTGCGTTATCCACGCTCGAGGCTGAACAAAAGATCGTGCTCGATGGCAGCCCCGTGGATACCAGGCGCTGGCCCGCAGGTCAGGACGCTGCCGCGGATCGCCTCGAGCGTTTTCTGCACTACCGAGTGCATCATTACAAGGATCAACGCAATTTCCCCGCCATTCAGGGCACCAGCGAACTGTCTGCCTATCTGTCCCTGGGCATGATTTCCCATCGCCAGTGTCTACAGGCGGCGATGAGCGCAAATGGCGGCAGCCTCGCAGACGGTGATGCCGGCCTGACCAGCTGGGTCAACGAGCTCATCTGGCGAGAGTTCTATCAGCATATCGTGCTGGGTTATCCGGATATTTGTCGTCATAAACCTTTCCAGCGCTATACCGAGAAACTGACCTGGCGCGACGATGATGAGGCCTTTGCCGCCTGGTGCGAAGGGCGCACCGGCTATCCGCTGGTGGACGCCGCCATGCGCCAGCTGGTGCAGCGGGGCTGGATGCACAATCGCCTGCGCATGGTGACCGCCATGTTCCTGAGCAAGCATCTCTTGATCGACTGGCGGCGCGGCGAGGCATTCTTCATGAAGCACCTGATCGATGGGGACTTCGCCTCCAACAACGGCGGCTGGCAATGGGCCGCTTCTACCGGCACCGATGCAGCGCCCTATTTTAGAATCTTCAATCCGACGACCCAGTCCCGACGCTTCGACCCTCAGGGCGAGTTCATCGCCGAGTTCCTCCCGGAGCTTGCAAGGCTGCCCGACAAGGCGCGCCATGCGCCCCCCAAGGACATGCTCGCAGAGGCCGACTACCCTGCGCCAATCGTCGATCACAAGGCAGCCCGCGCCCGGGCTCTGGATGCGTTCAAGGCACTCAAGAACAATTCTTGATACCTAGGGTCTGTATGAAAAGTCGGCTCGTAGACACAGGCGTATGCAAGCCACGCATACCATCGCATAAAAGCTACGG
>NZ_CANLTC010000021.1 GCF_947493865.1 uncultured Halomonas sp. | reverse complement strand
GACCCCTCGTCGGCAGCAGCGGATGCGTACTTTACGGATTCCGGCCGGGCCTGGCAAGCCCTCGCCGAGAAAAAATTACGGCGAATATTCTGATGCCGACGCTATGTAAGAACAACTCGTGCATAACGCTTCTTGCCCGCCTGAATCACATAGCTTTTGCCTGTTTCGAGCATGTGATCCCGGGGGACGACCTCGCCATCGACCTTGACTCTCCCATTGCCCAGCATGTCCTTGGCCTGGGCGCTGTTGTTGGCCAGATTGGCGCGGTTGAGCACGGCTGCGATGGGCGCCTGAGCATTTCCGTCGAAATCGACGCTGATTTCCGGCAGATCGTCGGGGAGTTCGCCTTCGGCCAGTTGATTACCGGCGGAGCGATGCGCACTGGCAGCAGCCTGCTCACTGTGGTAGCGCGTGATCAATTCTCGTGCCAGCTCCATCTTGATATCCCGCGGATTGGCACCGGTTTCGATATTGCGCCGAATGCTGTCTATCTCGTCGTTACTCTTGAGCGACAACAGCTCGAAATAGCGCCACATCAGACTGTCCGGCATGGATACCAGCTTGTTGAACATGACGCCGGGTGGCTCATCAAGGCCGACATAGTTACCCAGCGACTTGGACATCTTCTGCACACCGTCGAGTCCTTCGAGTAGCGGCATGGTGATGACCACTTGGGGCTCCTGGCCAAAATGCTTTTGGATCTCGCGTCCCATAAGCAGGTTGAACTTCTGATCGGTGCCACCCAGCTCGATATCCGCTTTCAATGCCACTGAGTCATAGCCCTGCACCAGTGGATAGAGAAACTCGTGGATAGAGATGGACTGTCCCGACCGATAGCGCTTCTCGAAATCATCCCGCTCGAGCATGCGCGCCACGGTACTCTGCCCCGCCAATTCGATCATGTCGGCGGCACTCAAGGAGGTAAACCACTCGGCGTTGAAGCGCACCTCTGTTCTGTCGCGATCAAGGATCTTGAAAACCTGCTCGCGATAGGTCTCGGCATTGGCCTTGACCTCCTCCTCGGAGAGCGGCTTGCGAGTGACATTCTTGCCGGAAGGGTCACCAATGCGTCCAGTAAAGTCGCCGATCAGGAAGATGACCTCATGCCCCAGATCCTGAAACTGACGCATCTTGGTCAACAATACGCTATGGCCGAGGTGGAGATCCGGAGCGGTGGGATCGAAACCGGCCTTGATACGTAACTTGCGCCCTGAAACGAGCTTTTTTTCAAGCTCGTCTTCAAGCAATATCTCATGAGCGCCTCGCTTGATTAACGCCAGCGTATCGGCAACGTCGGTCATCGACTCCTCTCCACTAAAAACGATTGTCTGTGCGAATGGAGCATGATGTTAGCATGTCTCGTCTTGGCGGTTGAGCACCTGACCACTCCTGGAGAAGAAGAATGCCTCTGTTTATTGGCCTGATGTCCGGCACGAGCCTCGACGGTATCGACGCCGCCTTGGTGCGTTGTGGTGAAGGGCGCCCAGAACTGCTGGCAGCGAAGGGCATCGGCATGCCTGATGAATTGCGCCAACAGTTATTGTCGCTGTGTCAGGCACGTAGCGTTACCTTTCAGGATATTGCCACCGCCGAGACAGCTTTTTGCACGTTGCAGGCCGAAGCCGCCAAGCAGCTACTCGATGCGACTGGCGTCTCAGCAAATGAGATCAGCGCGATTGGCAGCCACGGGCAGACCATAGAGCACGCGCCTTATGGCTATCAGATGCAGAATGGCCATAAAGCCGACAGCACGCCTTATACCCTTCAACTGGATAATCCCAGCCTGCTGGCCGAACTGACCGGTTGCCCTGTCGTTGCCGATTTCCGGCGCCGTGATCTGGCGGCCGGTGGTCAGGCGGCACCATTGGCGCCAGCCTTTCATGCCGCGGTCTTCACCGCCGAGGACGAATGGCGTGTCATCCTCAATCTGGGGGGGTTCGCCAATCTGACCCTGTTGCCACCCACCACCTCCAAAGCCCCTGTCATTGGCTTCGACACCGGCCCAGCCAATGCCCTGCTCGACGAATGGCACACTCATCATCGACAGGAGCGATTCGACCGTGACGGCCAGTGGGCCGCCAGTGGTCAGGTCGATGAGGCATTGCTCGAACGCCTGCTCGATGACGACTTCTTCAGACGGACACCGCCCAAGAGCACCGGACGAGAGTATTTCAACAGGGATTGGCTTGCGGCTCGGCTGACAGGTCGAGAATCACCCCAAGATGTACAGGCGACCCTGGCGGAACTGACTGCGGCCAGTATCGCATCAGGAATCGAGCAGGCGCGACGGCAGCAGGAGGCTGAAGGCGCGCTGACACTCATCCCTTGTGGCGGCGGCGCCCACAATGGCGATCTTCTCAAGCGACTCGAACGGCGTCTGCCTCAGGTGACATTGACACCATGCGAGCATTTCGACTGGTCACCGGACTGGCTGGAAGCGGGTGCCTTTGGCTGGCTTGCTTGGCGGCGCCTGGAGAACTTACCCGGCAACCTGCCTGCAGTAACGGGCGCTCGCGGCCCGCGGGTGCTGGGCGGCGTTTACAGCGCCTAGTCGTCGTTACGCAGCGAATACTTGCAGAGGCGCTGGCCGCTGATCTCCAGACTCGGCCAGCAACATGCATTTTTTCAAGCACCTCCTTCTGGTAGCGTGCCCTTGGCCTTCGCCTGAGCCTCTTGCAAGGTCACGAGATTTTCACCGACCAAGCGTGCCAGGGAGGCATCCAGGGTCTGCATACCTTGGCCGCCACCGGTTTGAATGGCCGAATAAAGCTGCGCCACCTTGTCTTCGCGTATCAGATTGCGTACCGCAGCGTTGGCCACAAGAATCTCATGTGCTGCTATACGTCCACCTCCATGACGCTTGAGCAACGTTTGAGCGATGACGCCTTGCAGGGATTCGGACAGCATTGAGCGCACGACGGCCTTTTCGTCGCCGGGAAAAACGTCAATGATCCGGTCGATGGTCTTGGCCGCGGAGGTAGTATGTAGTGTTCCGAACACCAAGTGGCCAGTCTCGGCAGCGGTCAATGCCAGGCGAATCGTCTCCAGATCACGCATTTCACCCAGCAGTATCACATCCGGGTCTTCACGCAGGGCTGACCTCAACGCCTCACTGAAACCACGCGTATCCCGGTGCACCTCCCGCTGATTGATCAGACAGCGCTTACTGGCATGAACGAACTCCACCGGATCCTCGATGGTAAGGATATGGTCGTAGCGAGTTTCGTTGATATAATCGACCATCGCTGCAAGCGTCGTGGACTTGCCCGAACCGGTGGGCCCGGCGACCAGTACCAGCCCCCGTGGCAACGAGGCCAGCCCCCGAAAGACATCCCCCAGCCCCAGCGCCTCCATGCTCAACACCTCCGAGGGAACAACCCGAAAAACTGCCCCCATACCCCGGCCATGGGTGAAGACATTGACACGAAAGCGCGACACACCGGGCACCTCGAAGGAAAAGTCAGTCTCCAGAGACTCCTCGAAATCCCGCTGCTGCATATCTCCCATGATGTCGTAAACCAGGGTTCTTATCTCGCGATCTTCCAATGCCGGCACATTGAGGCGACGGATATCGCCATCGACACGTATCATGGGCGGCAGACCCGCGGAGAGATGCAGATCGGAGGCGTTCTGCTTTGCCGAAAACGTCAGCAGTTCGGTAATATCCACACGAGTTTCCTATTCTTTTTTGAAAGGTTGGATCCGGCATGACAGACGCCCCGGTCAGCGATTCACTAAAACGTGCGCAACAGCGGCTTATCGAGGCCCTCGAAAACGCCGGACGTTCTTCACAAGACGCGCATCTGCTCGCCGTGAGCAAGACCAAGCCTGCCGCACTGATTCGTCAGGCCTATGCCAGCGGTCAGCGCGAATTCGGCGAGAACTACCTTCAGGAAGCACTCGACAAGCAAGCAGAGCTCAGCGACCTGCAGGACATCGTCTGGCATTTCATCGGGCCATTGCAGTCGAACAAGACCCGAGCCGTGGCCGAACACTTCTCCTGGGTGCATGGCATCGACCGGATCAAGATCGCCCGCCGTCTCTCCGAACAACGCCCGGACTCTCTGGGCCCGCTGAATGTCTGCTTGCAGGTCAACGTCAGCGCGGAATCCAGCAAGGCCGGCATCGCCCCGGATGAGCTCGACGCTCTGGCGGATGAAGTCGCTGCTCTCCCCAATCTGCACCTGCGCGGACTGATGGCCATTCCAGCACCCGCCACCGACCTGGCGAGCCAGCGCCAGCCCCTGCGTCACCTGCGCAATCTTCAGGAAGGGCTGCAACGGCGCCTGCCGGAGGCACCGCTGGACACCCTTTCCATGGGCATGAGCGATGATCTGGAAGCCGCCATTCTCGAAGGCGCTACCCTGGTACGCCTGGGCACCGCCATATTCGGCGCTCGTGAACCTCATCACTGATGCTGTATCGTTCACTCTTTCAACTCGCCACCGCACAGGGTTTTTCATGACACACAAGATTACCTTCATCGGTGCCGGCAACATGGCCAGTGCCATCTTCGGCGGCATGATCGAGAGCGGCTATCCGGCTGACGCAATCACAGCCACCGCCTCCCGCGACGACACCCTTGCGCGGTTGCGCGAGCGTCATGGCATCAATACCAGCAGCGACAACAACGCCGCCGTTGCCGAGGCGGATGTCGTGGTGCTGGCGGTCAAGCCCAACATTATGCGCAACGTCTGCTCCGAGCTGCGGGACAGCATCCAGGCACGTCAACCGCTGATCGTTTCCGTAGCCGCTGGTCTCACCGCGGGCACCCTGGACGAGTGGCTCGGCGGCGGTCTACCCATCATTCGCTGCATGCCCAACACGCCCTCGTTGGTAGGCGCCGGCGCATCGGGACTGTACGCCAACGCCGAAGTCAGCGAAGATCAGCGCCAGCTGACTACCACCCTGCTGGAAGCCGTTGGCCTGGTCGAGTGGGTCGACGACGAGACGCTACTGGAGGCCGTTACCGCCATTTCCGGTAGCGGGCCCGCCTATTTTTTCCTGGTATTCGAAGCGCTGATCGATGCCGGCAAACAGCTAGGCTTGCCGGCGGAAAGCGCACGCCGCCTAGCGTTACAGACCGGCTTCGGCGCTGCCAAGATGGCCCAGCAAAGCGAATACGATCCGGCTCAGCTCAAGCGCAACGTCATGTCGCCTGGTGGCACCACCGAACGCGCCATCAATAGCCTCGAGGATGGAGGCTTGCGCCGATTATTCGACGATGCCACTCAGGCCTGTGCTGCACGCGCCCGGGCATTGTCTGAAGAGATCGGCAAGAAAGATTAAAAGTTTAATTCATACGGAGGAGCCCTATGGGCAGCCAACTGGGAAGCGCCGGCTTGATGCTGGTCAACACCCTGATCAATATCTACCTGTTTCTACTGATGCTGCGTTTCCTGCTGCAGGTGTCGCGGGCCGACTATTACAACCCGCTCAGTCAAGGCGTGGTCAAGGTGACGCAACCGGTAGTCAAACCCCTGCAAGGGTTCCTGCGCCCGATCGGACGTTTCGATCTGGCCACCTTGGGGGCAGGGTTCATCATCAAGGCAATCAGCATCATCGCTATCATGCAGGTCGCCGGCTACGGCATGCCGCCACTTGGCGGTGTTGCCATCGCATCGATCGCGGCGCTGGCCAGTGCGATTCTCAAGATCTACTTCTTCGCCCTGATCGGCATGATCATTCTGAGCTGGGTCGCGCCCCAGGCAAGCCATCCCGGGGCCATTCTGATCTTTCAACTGGTCGAGCCCATCATGGCGCCGGTGCGCAAGGTCATTCCGCCACTAGGAATGATCGATCTGTCGCCGATCGTGGTGTTCATCGCCATCAACCTGATCGACGCCGTCGTCGTTGGCTCGCTGACCCGGGCGGCGGGCATTTCTGGTGCCCTTGTCGGCCTTTGAAAGTTCGGTCTTTGAGAGCAAACCACGATGCCCACTATGCTTCCCGCTGACTCCGTTGGTCTGGTGACACCGCAGACGGCTCATTTCGATGAGCCGCTTGCACTGGCCTGCGGCAAGACGCTCGAGGCCTACGATCTGGTGTACGAAACCTACGGGGAACTCAACGCCGAGCGCAGCAATGCGGTGCTGATATGTCACGCCCTGTCCGGCAACCATCACGCGGCGGGCTATCACGGCAAAGACGATGCCAAGCCGGGCTGGTGGGATGCGCATATCGGTCCAGGCAAGACCATCGACACCCGACGTTTCTTCGTCATCGCGCTCAACAACCTGGGGGGCTGTCACGGCAGTACCGGCCCCTGCAGCACCAACCCCGCCACCGGCCGGCCCTGGGGGCCGACGTTTCCGCTGATGACGGTGAGCGATTGGGTATCCAGCCAGGCGCGACTGGCCGATCGGCTGGGCATCGAGCGTTTCGCGGCGGTGGTTGGTGGTAGCCTGGGGGGCATGCAAGTACTGCAGTGGACGCTTAGTTATCCCGAGCGTATCGCCAATGCCGTGGTCATCGCCGCCACATCACGGCTTTCGGCGCAGAACATCGCCTTCAATGAGGTAGCACGGCAAGCCATTCGCTCGGACCCGGACTTTCATGACGGCTGGTATGGCGAACACGACACACTGCCCAAGCGAGGTTTGAAGCTGGCGCGCATGGTGGGTCATATCACCTATCTGTCAGAGCACTCCATGGGCGCCAAGTTTGGCCGCGATTTGCGCAGCGATGCGCTCAACTTCGGTTACGACGTCGAGTTTCAAGTGGAGTCCTATCTGCGCTACCAGGGCGACATGTTCTCCACGGTCTTCGATGCTAATACCTATCTGCTGATGACCAAGGCGTTGGATTATTTCGATCCAGCGGGGGCCTGGGATGGCGATCTCGCCGCGGCTCTGGCACCGGCCAATTGCCCATTTTTGGTGGTGAGTTTCTCCACGGATTGGCGCTTTGCCCCGGCCCGCTCCCGGGAGTTGGTGAATGCTCTGATACGTGCCGGCAAACCGGTAAGCTATGTCGAAATCGACTCGCCCCATGGGCATGATGCCTTTCTTCTGCCCGATCCCCGCTATCAGGCCGTATTCGGTGGCTTCATGAAGCGAATAGCGCGAGAACGCAATCTGGAGGGGAGATGATGCGAGCAGATCTGGCGCTGATCTATGGCTGGGTGCCCGAGGGCGCACGTGTGCTCGATCTGGCCTGTGGCGATGGTACCTTGCTCGAGGCTTTGGCACGAGACAGAAAGGTATCGGGATATGGCCTGGAGATCGATCCTGACGGCATCACCGCCTGCCTCGAGAAAGGCGTCAATGTCATTGAGCAGGATCTCAACCGAGGGCTTGCCAACTTCGACGACGATGCCTACGACATGATCATCATGACCCAGGCCCTTCAAGCCCTTCGACGGCCGGATCTCATGCTCGACGAAATGCTCCGAGTGGCCAGCGAAGGCATCATCACCTTCCCCAACTTTGCCTATTGGCGTCATCGCGTGCATCTGGGCATCAGAGGCTACATGCCGGTGTCCAAATCGCTGCCTCACGCCTGGTACGATACACCCAATATCCACCTGTCCACCTTCAACGATTTTGAACATCTGTGCCGGCAGAAAGGTCTGATCATCAGTGATCGCGCCGTGGGTAACGGCGACCATGAGGGTCACTGGAGTTCGCGCTGGTGGCCCAACCTGTTTGGTGAGACCGCCATCTTTCGTATCAGCCGCGGTCAGGGGCATGAACAAGCAAGGTATAGGAGGGAATTGCTATGAGAAGGGTCCTGCAAACGATAGCACTGTTCTGGCTTGTCTTGTTGGTAAGCCTGCCCGTCAGCGCTGAACAGCTCGAGCGCGTCGGTGACTACCGAATTCATTACAGTGCCGTGAACACCAGCTTTCTGACACCGGAAGTAGCCGCCGCCTACGATATTCAACGTAGCAAGGTAATGGCGCTGCTCAGTGTCAGCGTCCTCGAGGAGCAACCCGATGGCGCTACTCGACCGGTGCAGGCAAATGTGGAGGGCAAGATCGGTAATCTCGCCGGACAATCCCAACCCCTGGCCTTTCGCACCGTGCGCGAAGACGGCGCCATCTATCAGCTGGCGGTGTTCCGCATTCAAGAAGACGAGCCCATGCGCTTCAACCTCGAAGTCGGTTTTGATCGCAACGAAGAGCCCGCCGAAATCGCCTTCATGCAGCGTTTCTTCATCGAGTAGCGCTCTCTCGACCAGGCGCCTATGGCGAGAAACGCTCTCTCAGGGCGACACAGGGATCCTCACGATTGGCTACCGTCATCGTGAACCAGGCCAGATCGAAAGGAGGCTCAGCGTCGACGCTTGTCGGCAATGCCGATCGCCAGGTCTGACCTGGCGGCACTTCCACCAAGCCTAGACACAGCGGCGTTTGTTTGGCGTGTAGCGCAACCCCCACGTCCCTGCGTGCATGGCCATTGCCGCACACCAGCACGGAAGTCGGCGGCAAGGCGGCAAGTGCTGCTGCCATGGCCTGATCCCGGGCCACTTGAGCGGCCAGCATGCCATCGAGCATGGTCTCCGGCAGCATGCCACAGTGCCCCTCGATCAATGCACGTCGCTGGTTCCGAGCCACTACCAGGGGCAGCTCCGGTGCCAAATTAAGCGCGACGATCTCACGAATCTCGGAGGTTGTGAGGTTGGCCCCGCGTACCGGCACGCCGAGGCTCAGCGCCAACTGCAGTGTCGGCCCGTAGGCAGACCAATCCCAGCCTTGCGGCCACTTCAATGCGTCTTGCAACCGGGCATCGGACATGGCTTGCCGCGCATTTTCGGGAAGTTTTTCAAGCAGCGCCTGCTGTTCGCTGTCAAGCATTTCCATGGCCACGCCGCCCAGCGCACCCCTGGCAGCCAGCTGTGCGATCAGCCAGCGCTCCAGACGGTGATGTTCGGGGTTGTCGTGCGTCTCGCCGATGATCAACGCCGGGGTTTCCATCAGGCGCGCAAGCAGATCGCTGCTGCTGAGCCATGTATTTCGACGTAGATCACGAATGCGATTGACCCCGGACCCCGCGCTGCCCTGAGCCAGGATCGCTGGCGCTATACCTGACAGCCCCGTGCTGGCGGCCAGGGCAAGCAGCATCTTGAGACACGCCCGTCGCTGCATGTACTTTCCTTTTCGGTTGCGCTGTACGTCGAACGCCACTATCCAATCTATCTAATTTAGCTAATCTAGCCGGCTGAAAAACACGCCTGCACCTGAGCCTGAGTCAATCCGTTACCTTCTGCTGCACCAGGCGGCATTCAAGCGATAGCGGCAAGGGCCGATCAAGACATATCCCCTGAGGGATTCCGTCGACACTCTCGATCCGGCAGCCATAGGCCACCACCTCGACACCCTCGCCAACCACGCGGCGCAATGTTCTGGCGTAAACCGGATCGATATGCTCTGCCGGGGCCACGTCCTTGATTCCGGTGTTGGCTACGCAAAACAGCAGTACGGCGCGCTGGCCTGCCTTGGCAAGTCGCCCCAGCGATTCAAGGTGGCGTGCGCCACGCACCGTCACGGAGGCAGGAAAATAGCCATGACCATCGACTTCCTTGAGGGTGACCTGCTTGACCTCGATGAAGGCGCATCCTCGCATTGAATCTTCGAGACAGAAATCGAGTCTACCACTGTCTACCCGAACCTCGCGCCGCAAGGTTGCATAGCCATCCAGTTCCGGAATTCGCTGCGCTCTAAGGGCCTCCTCGACGATGGCATTGGCGCGCCCGGTATGTATCGATGAGAGCGCCATGGAGCCATCCGGCTGGGGCAGTTCGATCAGCTCCCAGGTCCAGGCCAGCTTGCGCGCGGGATTGGTGCTGGCAGAAAGCCATACACGGCACCCAGGTATATTGATCGAGCGCATCGAACCTGTGTTGGGGCAGTGCGCCACCACGATTTCGCCGCTGTCCAGTTCGATATCCGCAAGAAAGCGCTTGTAGCGACGCAATAGAGTGCCCGGCGTTAAAGAAGCATACTGCATTACCTGCTACAACTTGCCAATGAAACACCTAAGCTCACGAGAACCTCTTCCCCATTGATCGGCGCAACCATCAGCGCCAGAGCGGCCATCTTAGCCGACTCAAATCAAGATCGTCAGCGACAAAACCATTGAGTAGTTGCAAAACAGTGGCTTTTTCGCTAAATAAGCAAGGCTTCGGGTGGGTACACTCCTCCCCCGCAGGTTGCGCGATGATTATCAGCACAACTTGATCGGCCGGGCATCGGCCCAAGTCACTTGAGTAATGAGGCAGCCCCATGCCAGTAGCAGAAAAGAAAACGGAAGCGCAAAAGAAATTCATCCCGTACGAGCCGGCACCGGATGAAGAGTACATGAATGAAAAGCAGCTGGAGCACTTCCGGCAGATGCTACTTGACTGGAAGATGGATCTGATGGAAGAGGTCGATCGCACTGTGCGCCATCTCCAGGAAGACGCCAACAACTACGCCGACCCCGCGGATCGTGCAACCCAGGAAGAAGGCTTCAGCCTGGAACTGCGTACCCGCGACCGTGAGCGCAAGTTGCTCAAGAAGATCAACGAGACGATCGATAATATCGACGATGACGATTATGGCTTCTGCGAGGCGTGCGGTGTCGAGATCGGCATCCGACGTCTGGAAGCGCGGCCAACCGCCACACTTTGCGTGGACTGCAAGACGCTGGCGGAGCTCAAGGAAAAGCAGCTCGGAGGCTGATGTTCTCCCGCTGGCAATGGGCGCCCCGTGGCGCCCATTCGTGTTTCAAGAGGGTCACTCATGCCCGGCTATCGTGGCCGCTTCGCCCCCACTCCTTCCGGCCCTTTGCATTTCGGCTCCCTGGTCACGGCGTTGGCGAGCTATCTCGACGCGCGTCATGCCAAGGGCAGCTGGCTCGTGCGCATCGAGGACATCGATCCGCCCCGCTGCCCGCCTGGTACGGACACCACAATATTGCGCCAGCTCGAGGCCTTCGGATTGCACTGGGATGAAGACGTCCGCTATCAGAGCACTCGACACGAGGCTTATCAGGCCACGCTGGAGCAGTTGACTGATGCGGGTCTGGCGTATCCCTGCAGTTGCTCGCGCAAGGAGTGGCGGGAGTACGCCGTATATCCAGGCTGGTGTCGCAGCGGCGTGTGTCACCCCGGTCGACCCCTCGCCTGGCGTCTGCGCAGCGATCTAGGAGAGCGCCCCATCGTCTGGCATGACCGGCTATTCGACCACCAGTGCTTCGATCCGGCGGAACTCGGGGACGTCGTACTCAAACGCAAGGATGGTTTATGGGCCTATCAGTTGGCGGTCGTCGTCGATGATGGCGATCAGCATATCAATCAGATCGTGCGCGGCGCCGATCTGCTCGACAATACCCCTTGGCAACGCCAGCTGCAGCAGGCGCTGAATCTACCGCAACCTTGTTATCTTCACCTGCCACTCATCGCCGCTGATAATGGCCAGAAGCTTTCCAAGCAGAATCTGGCACCGGCGCTGCCGACCGATGACAAGAGAGTTCGACATCTACTGCATGAAGCACTGATAGCGCTCGACCAGGCGCCAGCGCCTTTCTTGAAAACGGCTCCCGCCAGCGAACAGCTCGCATCGGCCATCGCTGCCTGGGACAGTGAACGGTTGCAACCGCGAATGTATCGGGCACAGGCTCGTTCTGTCAGCCTGCGGGGTGACGCGTTTCATGATTGAATGCTTCGCGTGCCATTTACCAAGGAAAGCTCGAGCAGGTCGCCATCATGTATATCTATCGCATCATGTTGTTCCTCGTCTTCGGTGGCTATCTGCTCTCACCGGTACTGATGAGCGGCTGGGGAGAACCCGACGTTGCCTGGTACCGCCCCTTTCTTATCTGGGGCGGGCTGATCGCACTCGGGGTGTGGCTGGAGCAAAAGAGAAAGCTCGATGAGCGCTAATCTCCTTGGCACGCTGGTTCTTGGTACAGGCTACCTGTCACTGCTCTTTCTAGGCGCACTGGCGGTCGAGAAGGGATGGGTTCCACGACGTCTTGTACGCCATCCTGCGGTCTACTCGCTATCCTTGGGCGTCTATGCCAGTGCCTGGGCCATCTACGGCAGTGTCGAACTGGCGTCCCGGGTGGGCTATGGCTACCTGGCCTACTACCTGGGCGTTTCCGGTGCCTTTCTACTGGTCTCGGTCATGCTGGTACCCATTCAGCGCCTGGCACGCACCTATCAGTTGACCTCCCTTGCGGACCTGTTCGCGTTTCGCTTTCGCAGCCGCTGGGTCGGCACGCTGATCACCCTGATCACGCTGATGGCAGTGATGCCACTCTTGGGGCTGCAATTGAAAACCCTCGGCGATGCTCTTCAACAATTGACCGGCAACGAATCGCCCACGTTGCTGGCCCTATTCTTTTGCATCCCGATTACACTGCTGGCCATCATGTTCGGCGCACGTCATAGCCACCTGCCGGTGCGCCACGATACCTTGCTGGCGGTCATTGCCCTGGAATCCCTGATCAAGCTGGCCGCCTTGCTGCTGTTGGGCGCAGTGGCTCTTTACGGGATCTTCGATGGGCCCGCTGATCTACAGAATTGGCTCGAAGGCCCTGGCGCTGCATTGCAAAGTGATGTCACGCGACTGGACACCGGCCAGTGGCGCATCCTGTTGCTGCTGTTCTTTGCCGCAGCTTTTCTCATGCCGCACATGTTTCACATGACCTTTACCGAAACACCCTCACGCAAGGCCTTGCTACAAGCCGGCTGGAGCTTTCC
This sequence comes from uncultured Halomonas sp., assembly GCF_947493865.1. Classification (GTDB taxonomy): domain Bacteria; phylum Pseudomonadota; class Gammaproteobacteria; order Pseudomonadales; family Halomonadaceae; genus Modicisalibacter. The sequence continues at coordinate 46,847 of NZ_CANLTC010000021.1, read as the reverse complement.
CTTCTATCTGCTACTGATCGCGTTACCGATCCCCTTGATTGTATGGGGAGCGCAGCGTCTGGGTATCGACACAGCGATGCCAGGTGCCGCTTACCTTGCCTTCGAATTGTCCACCAACCCCTGGATCGATAGCCTGGTATTCATTGCCGGATTGGCTGCCGCCAGTGGCACCTTGATCATCGTGGCGGTGGCGCTGGCAGGAATGACCTTGAATCATCTGGTGCTGGTCGTACGCCCTCCGGAAAAACAAGAAAACCTCTACCGCCGACTACTCTGGTTGCGCCGCATCCTGATCATTGCTGTCATTTCCGGTGCCTGGTTGTTCTATCAAGGCGTGGGGCAGCATCATGATCTTGCAGCGCTGGGCCTGACTGCCTTCGTTGGCATGGCGCAATGTCTCCCGGGTCTGCTTGCGATCCTCTACTGGCCCGGGGCCAATCGCAAGGGCATGCTCTGCGGTCTCGTCACTGGCTGCGCGATCTGGCTACTTGGCATGTGGCTGCCCTTGCTCAGCACCTTCTCACCCATGGAGCTGCTGCCCTCCAGCCTGGATTGGCTCCTGGACGAACCTGTCTGGTATGTCGTTACCCTCATTGCGCTCAATGCCAATATTCTTATCTTCATTCTCGTATCACTGGTCACACGAACCTCGCCCGGGGAGCGCGCCGCCGCCGAAGCCTGCTCTGTCGAGGCCGTCATTCGGCCACAGCGATTACCGTTGACGGCGCGTAATGCGGAGGAATTCACCCACCTGCTAGCCGATGCGCTGGGACCGGAAACCGCCAAGCGCGAGGTGGAAAACGCAACCCGCGCACTTAAGCTATCCGCCAAGGACAATCGCCCCTATGCGCTGCGCCGCCTAAGAGATCGCATTCAGGCCAACTTGTCGGGGCTGATGGGGCCGTCGGTGGCCAAGGATATCGTCGATCGCTTTCTGCCTTATCGATTGGGCGAAGGCAGAGGCACCGATGACATTCACTTCGTCGAGCGTCGCCTGGAGGCTTACCGCACTCGCTTTACCGGCTTGGCCCGGGAGCTCGACGGGTTGCGCCGCCATCATCGACGCACGCTGGAGCGTTTGCCCGTTGGCCTGTGCGTCTTCGATGAGGAGGGTGAACTGCTGATGTGGAACGATGCACTAGCCCGGCTTTCAGGCATCGATGGCAATCATGTGGTCGGCGCTCATCGGGATGGGCTTCCCCCACCCTGGGACGATCTTCTCACACGCATCTGCGATGAACCGCATGACTATCTCTACAAGCAAACCGTGACGCTGGCGTCCCAAGTGCGCCATCTGACGCTGCACCGGGCGCTGCTGCCCCCGGAAGAAGGCGACCATGGCGCCATGGTGGTTCTCATTGAAGATCACAGCGAGCTGAAATGGCTCGAGGACGAGCTGGTGCACAGCGAGCGTCTGGCCTCCATCGGTCGCCTGGCGGCGGGTGTCGCCCATGAGATCGGCAATCCCGTCACGGGAATCTCTTCCCTGGCCCAGAATTTACGCCATGACAGTGATGATCCCGACATCGTGCAAACCGCCGAGCAGATCCAACAATTGACCCAGCGGGTATCTTCCATCGTCGCCTCCCTGGTTGGCTTCGCCCACGGCGGCCGCCACATCCAGAATACTCAACTGACGCTGCTGGAACTGCGCCCGCTTGTCGATGAAGCGCTGCACTTGATCCATTTGGCGCGCTCGGGAGAGGATGTAAGCTATGACAACCGTTGCCCTGCTGGAATACAGGTTACAGGTGATGCCCAGCGTCTAGTGCAGGTGCTGATCAACCTGATTGGCAACGCCCGTGACGCCAGTCAGCCGGGAGGCCTCGTGGTGCTAGAGGCCGATATTCAAGGCAACTGGGTACGGTTGAGCATCACCGACGAAGGCCATGGCATCGACGAATCGATTCGCGATCACCTCTTCGAGCCCTTTGTTACCACCAAGGCGCCCGGCAAGGGAACGGGGCTCGGATTGCCGCTGGTGTATAGCATAGTCCGCGAACATCATGGTGATATTCGCATTGATTCGCCTGCCCCGGGTCAAGTGCGGGGTACCCGCATCACACTCCGCTTCCCTCGCCCACAGGAGGGAGAGCCGCAACAGGATGATTCATACCCCGATGAGTAGAATTCTGATCGTTGAAGACGAAGCCATCATTCGTAGTGCCCTACGCCGCCTGCTGGAGCGCCATGACTACCAGATCAGCGAGGCCGGTTCGGTGGAGGAAGCCTTGTCTCTCGACCCCAGGCGCTTCGATCTGATCATCAGCGATCTGCGCCTACCCGGCCCTCCCGGTACCGAGCTCATCGATGCCGCGGATCCTGTACCGGTGCTGATCATGACCAGCTATGCCAGCATGCGATCCGCCGTGGAAGCGCTTAAACAGGGCGCCGTCGATTATATCGCCAAGCCCTTCGATCACGACGAACTCATCAAGACCGTTGCCACTACATTGCAGCATGCATCCACTTCCCAGGAGACGAGCGTCCGGAGTTCGACGGCACCCCAGGAAATGATTGGCGATTGCCCTGCCATGCAGATCGTTTACGATCGCATACGCAAGACGGCACCCGCGGATGTCACGGTGCTGATTCAGGGCGAATCGGGAACCGGTAAAGAACTGGTTGCGCGTGCCCTGCATCGGCAAAGTCGGCGCGTCAACTCGCCTCTGATCTGTGTCAACTGCGCAGCAATTCCTGAAACCCTGATCGAATCCGAACTGTTTGGTCACGAAAAAGGGGCCTTCACCGGCGCAAGCGCGGCACGCACGGGCCTGGTCGAGGCCGCGGATGGCGGCACGCTTTTCCTGGATGAAATTGGCGAACTGCCTCTGGATGCCCAGGCCCGGCTACTGCGGGTTCTGCAAGAGGGCGAAATACGCAAGGTCGGCTCCGTGGAGACTCGCCACGTGAATGTACGCCTGATCGCTGCTACCCATCGTGACTTGCACGCCCTATCGCGTAACGGCGAGTTTCGTCTTGACCTGTATTACCGCCTCAATGTGATGCAGATCGATCTTCCGCCGCTGCGCGAGCGCGAGGATGATATATTAAAAATTGCCGATATCCTCATGGATAGCGCCTGCCGGCGCCATTCTCGGGAAGGGTTAAAGCTTTCACGCGCGGCGCGGCGCGAGATACGCGACTACCCCTGGCCGGGCAATGTTCGCGAACTCGAAAATGCCTTGGAGCGGGGCGTGATACTGGCTGAAAGTCATCTCATCCATTCTGAAGATCTTGGGCTAGCGGCACCAAAGCCCTCACTCACTGCGAGCAAGCCCGCAGCAACGGCATTGCACAGTGTTTCCAAGGAAGCGGAAGAAGATCTTTCGCTGGAGGATTACTTTCAGCACTTCGTGCTCGAACATCAGGAACAAATGAGCGAAACCGAGCTGGCGCAAAAACTCGGCGTTAGCCGCAAATGCCTTTGGGAGCGTCGTCAGCGCCTGGGCATTCCACGTAGGAAAGCCTCGCGCAGCCGCACCAATTAAGACCTTGGTCGCAGGAGTCGACTAATGTCTAACAAGGCAAAATTGCATAAAAATAAGCATATTTTCGTCGCATCAGCGCTTGAAACACTCTTTTGTTACCTTCTCACCCACTTCGCGCCACACCAAGCACCATTCCCGGTAACACGCGAATCCCGCCTCTCAATCAGCCATTTAATATCGATCTCAACCCATTGTTTTAAAAAAATAAAAATAACACTGGCACACCATATGCTGCATTAATAGCAAGAAAAACAAGAAACAATACTGATCGCTACAAGCAAACGCTGTAACAATAACAAGCAATACAGATGACATTGCTGACGACGCTCAAACAAGAATAATTGTCGATCAGAAATGCGCTTGTTCTGAACCTATAACAACAATCATCAGGCAACGCCTGCCAGTCTGATAAGCATGTCAAGGCTGGTTATCCGACAGTTTAATTGGAACGCGATGTACCCAGAGCAGGCTCAATAAAAACAGCCGCCTGCCAGAGGTACGCCTTCGGAAACAATCATAAGAGCCGAAGGAAGGTAGATTCCCTACCGTCGTGGTTGGATTATTGTTTTGAATACGAGGCGGTCGCCATCAGGCTATCCAATAACAAGAACACTGCTTACCTGATAGATTTCATTAGTGACCGTGGTGCGTATTCAAGGCGATGCGCCATCACGAAGAAGAACCAATAGCATGGATGCTGAGCAACTTGCTTCCAGGGGAGACCATGACAGGTCTCCCCCTTCTACTTTTCCATATTTGCAATACAAGCCACAGCACAATGCTTTGCAAGCCTTCCGGGCTCGGCTACACTGGCCGTTTAATTTACTGCGAGCCAATATCGCTGCATGTTCAAAGGATTTACTCGCCTTCTCCAACGCCCCGGTGAACGTTTGAAGACCCTGTTCGGCAATCAAGATGGCGCGGGTCACGTGACTCGACCCCACATCATTCCCCGCGAAGAGCATCCTGTTTCACGCCAATTGTTCAGTGATAGTGCTTTGAAAGTGCTTTATCGGCTGCACAATGCCGGTTTTGACGCCTATCTGGTCGGGGGTTGTCTGCGCGATGCCCTGCTGGGCAAGTCGCCCAAGGATTTCGATGTCGCCACCAACGCCACACCGGAGGAGCTGCGCGACTTGTTTCGCAATTCGCGCATCATCGGGCGACGTTTTCGTATCGTACATGTGCGCTTCGGTCGCGAAATCATCGAGGTCACCACCTTCCGTGGTCGTCCCAATGATGATCACGGCGAACATCTGGCCCAGCAATCCGAGCATGGACTGCTGCTGCGGGACAACGTCTGGGGCAACATCGAAGAAGATGCGCTGCGCCGGGATTTCACCATCAATGCGCTGTATTACAATATCGCGGATTTTTCGCTTCACGACTGGGCCGGCGGGATGGCCGACATCGACGATCGCGTTCTTCGCCTGATCGGAGATCCCGAAACGCGCTATCGCGAGGACCCGGTACGCATGCTGCGTGCCATGCGCTTTGCCGCCAAACTGGACTTCGCTCTTGCCCCGGATACCGAGGCACCCATTGGCGACATGGCTCATCTGCTGTTACAAATTCCCCCTGCCAGGCTATTCGAGGAAGTCCTCAAGCTGTTTCTGTCCGGTCAGGCCGTGAGCACCTTTCATTTGCTGCGCCAATACGGGCTATTCGCCATGCTCTTTCCCGAAGCGGAAGAATCCATGGAAGCGCTTCCCTGGGCAGAGCCGCTCATCATTCAAGCACTGGCCAATACCGATATCCGTATCCGGGAAGAGCGACCGGTGACACCGGCCTTTCTTTTCGCCGCCCTGCTCTGGCCAGGGGTACAGCAACGCCAAAAGCACTTGCAGGCCGAGGGTCTAGCCCCCATTCCTGCACAGCAGACCGCTGCCCAACAAGCGGTGTCGCGCCAGCTTCAGCACACATCAATTCCCAAGCGCTTTAGCTTCCCGATGCGTGACATCTGGGATCTGCAGCAACGACTTCCCAAGCGCCGTGGCAAGCGTACATTTCAAACACTCGAGCATCCCCGCTTTCGTGCCGCCTACGACTTTCTCTTGCTGCGTGAAGCCGCTGGCGAGATCCCGCCTGGGCTGGGCGCCTGGTGGGAGGCGTTCCAAAGCGGCGACGCACATGAACAGCAGCGCCTGCTGAACAAGATCGACGCCGACCCCGCCGGCGCCAGCGATGGACCCAAACGCCGGCCACGCAAACGAAGGCGCAGCAACAAGCCCCTGGGACCGGCGCCGTCAGGATGAGTGAATTCGCACACCAGGCCTATATCGGCCTGGGCAGCAACCTGAATGGACCGCGCGAGCATGTCGAGCAGGCCTTGATAGCGCTGAAGCGGCTTCCCGTGACACGGTTGCTGGCTGCTTCACCTTGCTACGCAAGCAAGCCGGTCGGCCCCCAGGATCAGCCTGATTTCATCAATGCGGTGGCCCGAATAACCACACGCTTGTCCCCTTTGGCGCTACTCGATCAACTCCAGGCCCTGGAACAGCAGCATCAACGTCGTCGCTTGCGCCATTGGGGACCTCGCACGCTGGATCTGGATCTGCTTCTGTTCGACGATCTGAGTCTTGATCTACCACGCCTGAAACTTCCCCACCCCGCCATGCAAGAACGTGCTTTCGTGCTGTTCCCCCTGGCCGATATCGCGCCTGAACTGACGATTGGCGCCACACGACTTGAAGATCTTCTGCTACACATGAAAGACCACGATCTACAGCGTCTCTGATCCTATAGTTAGGGTTGCAAGATTTTTGTTACCCTTTCACACTACCATTGAGTACCAAGGAATTGCTGAATAAATCGCCGAGCAAAATGAAGCGCAAGGTGCACGGAGCGAAGAAAACGATAAACAACATGGGGTTAGGCAAGTTTTCGAGGGCCGTGCAACGCAACAATTCGTTCGTGCAGGCATTTATGCAGTGATTCCCAAAGTAACAAATACGGGTAACAAATAACCATGCCCGTCATAAAGGCTTCTTTTCAACTGCACTGTTCTCGCATGCTGTCACCTTCCTTGCATGCCACTTGAGACGAGATTGCACGCCATGAAGACCGTTACCACGCGCACACTCCAGGCGCTCAAGCACGCCGGTGAAATCTTCAGCTGCTTGACCGCTTACGATGCGTCCTTTGCACGTATTGCAAGCCAGGCAGGTATCGAGGTGCTGCTGGTCGGTGATTCTCTGGGTATGGTGTTACAAGGCCATTCCACCACCCTACCGGTCACCCTGGACGACATCTGCTACCACACTCGCTGTGTCGCTCGCGGCAAGGAAAAAAGCCTGCTGATGGCGGATCTACCGTTCATGAGCAACGCAAGCACGGAGCGTCTACTGCAAGACGCCGGCGCCTTGATGCGCGCCGGCGCCGAGATGGTCAAGATCGAGGGAGAGGCGTGGCTGGGCGAGGGCATTCGCGAGCTGACCCGACGAGGCGTGCCGGTCTGCGCTCACATGGGGCTGACGCCTCAATCAGTGCACCAGTTCGGAGGCTACAGGGTACAGGGCCGAGACAGCTCTCAAGCCGAACAGATGGTGGCTGACGCCCAGGCATTGGTCGATGCCGGCGCCTCGATCATTTTACTCGAATGCGTACCCGCTCACCTGGGGCGCATCATGCGCGATACGCTGACAGTACCCGTGATCGGCATCGGTGCGGGTGTGGATGTTGACGGGCAGATTCTGGTAATGCACGACGTGCTGGGGGTCAGCGCTCGCCTTCCTCGCTTCGCCAGGAACTTCCTGGCCGAAACCAACTCGATCGAGGCTGCTTTCGGTGCTTATCATGAGGCAGTCAAGACGCGGCGTTTCCCCAGCGAAGAGCATGGTTTCTAATGCAGACCCTGAGCACCATCAAGGCGCTACGCCAGACGCTCGCCACTCATCGTCGCCGAGGTGACAAGATTGCCCTGGTGCCCACCATGGGCAATCTGCATGCAGGCCATACTGCCTTGATCAAGATGGCGCAGCGACATGCCGACATCGTGGTGGCGACGATCTTCGTCAATCCTCTTCAATTCGGCGCGGGCGAGGATCTCGATGCCTATCCGCGCACCCTTGGTGAAGACCAGAACAAACTGGAAACGGCAGGGTGTCATCTACTCTTCACCCCCAGCAACGCCATGCTCTATCCAAATGGCCTCGCGGCCCATTCTCGTGTGTTCGTGCCCGAGATGTCACAGGGGCTTTGCGGCGCCAGTCGTCCGGGGCACTTCGAAGGCGTAGCCACCGTTGTCACCATGCTTTTCAATCTGGTGCAGCCAGACATTGCGTGCTTTGGAGAGAAGGATTACCAGCAACTGGCGGTGATTCGCAAACTGACCGCGGATCTGCATCTTCCCATCGAGATCATCGGCGCTCCCACTGTACGCAACGACGATGGCCTGGCGCTCTCATCACGCAACGGCTATCTCGACGACGCCCAGCGCGCCAAGGCACCAGCGCTATATCGTACGTTGTGCCGTGCCAGGGATGCGCTCGAGAACGGCATGCCGCGTACCGATGTGCTACACGAGGCGTTGAAAAACCTTATCGAAGCAAATTTCAAACCGGACTATCTGGAATTGCGGCGCGCCGATGATCTTGGCCCGGTAAGCGACACGACACAGAACGCCATATTGCTTGCGGCTGCCCACCTTGGAACGACGCGTCTAATCGATAATATTCCCGTCTTGCTACCGAAAAATTGACCAGAAGCGGCATCAAGAAACATTAAATCATCCTGGTTCTCGGTCATGGCACGTATTAGCGATTGCGGCGATGGCCAAGGGTCTCCTATGCTGGTAACAGGATCATTCGTCGAACAAGAGGAGCTTCACATGGAAGATGTGGTCATTGTCGCCGCTCGCCGTACCGCCATCGGCACCTTTGGCGGTTCGCTCTCAACGATCCCCGCCAAGGAGCTAGGGGCGCGTGTCATCAAGGATATTCTTGCCAATACCGGCGTCTCTCCCGATCAGGTCGACGAGGTGCTGCTCGGTCAGGTATTGACGGCGGCTTGCGGTCAGAACCCCGCCCGACAAACCTCCATTCTCGCCGGCCTACCGGATGCCGTTCCCGCCATGACCATCAACAAGGTCTGTGGCTCCGGTCTCAAGGCGCTGCATCTGGCTACTCAGGCCATTCGCTGTGGTGATGCGGAGCTGATTCTGGCGGGGGGGCAGGAAAACATGTCGCTTTCGCCCCATGCCCTTCCCCACTCTCGCACTGGACAGCGCATGGGCGACTGGAAAGCTCTCGACACCATGGTATACGACGGCCTATGGGACGCCTTCAACGATTATCACATGGGTATTACCGCGGAGAATCTGGGTGAGAAGTACGGTATCACTCGGGAACAGATGGACGAATTCGCTGCCACCTCTCAGCAGAATGCTGCCGCTGCCATCGAATCGGGGCGCTTTGACAGCCAGATCGTGCCGATCGAGATACCTCAGCGCAAGGGCGATCCTGTCGTCTTTGACAAGGATGAAGGCCCTCGCGCCGGTATCACCGCCGAGAAGCTCGGGGGCATGAAGCCTGCCTTCAAGAAAGATGGCGCAGTGACTGCCGGCAACGCTTCTGGAATCAATGATGGCGCGGCTGTTGCCATGCTGTGTTCCGAGTCCAAGGCCCGGGAGCTGGGACTGGAACCTATGGCGCGCATCAGGGCCTACGCCAATGCCGGTGTCGATCCGTCGATCATGGGCATCGGGCCGGCGCCGGCAACGCGGCGCTGCCTCGAGAAAGCCGGCTGGAGCATGGATGAGCTTGACCTGGTAGAAGCCAACGAGGCCTTCGCCGCCCAGGCAATGGCGGTAAACAAGGAATTGGGGTGGGATACCAGCAAGATCAACGTCAACGGCGGTGCCATCGCACTGGGCCACCCTATCGGCGCATCCGGTTGCCGCGTATTGGTCACGCTGCTGCATGAAATGATCGCCCGGGACGCCAAGAAAGGCCTTGCGACGCTGTGTATCGGCGGCGGGCAGGGTGTGGCATTAGCCATTGAAAGATAGTGACTTACTTGATAGTGGCTTGATAGTGCCTTGAAAGTAGTACGATAAAAACGTCCCAGCAGGTTGAACCTGCTGGGACGTTTCTTTTACCGCTTTGAAAAACCGCCTACAACACCAAGCGTTACTCGGCCAGTTCGGCCTCGAAAGCAGCTTTTTCCTCGGCACCGATCTCCTTGATCGACAGCTTCACGCGATTGCGATTGTCGATATCAAGCACCTTGACCGTCACCTCGTCACCTTCGTTTAGGAAGTCACGCACGTCATTGACGCGCTCCGGCACGATTTGCGAGATATGCACCAATCCATCGGTACCGGGCATGAAGTTGACGAAGGCACCGAAGTCGGCAATACGTACCACCTTGCCGCGATAAAGCTTGCCAATCTCGGCTTCGGCGGTGATACCGAGCACGATATCCGTGGCCTGTTTGGCGGCCGCCTTGTCGTCGGCGTAGATACGCACGGTGCCGTCGTCGTCGAGGTCGATAGACGCACCAGTGTCATCGCAAATCTTGCGGATGGTGGCGCCGCCTTTGCCGATGACATCACGAATCTTGTCCGAATCGATCTTGATGGTGATCATGGACGGTGCGTTTTCGGAGACTTCCGTACGACTTTGATCAATCACCTCGTTCATCTGAGCGAGGATATTCTGGCGCGCTTCATGAGCCTGCTGCAGCGCGGTTTCCATGATCTCTTCGTTGATGCCTTCGATCTTGATGTCCATCTGCAAGGCAGTGACGCCCTTGGCGGACCCGGCAACCTTGAAGTCCATGTCACCAAGATGGTCCTCGTCCCCCAGAATGTCCGTCAGCACGGCGAACTTCTCGTCGTCCTTGACCAGGCCCATGGCAATACCCGCCACCGGCGCCTTGAGCGGTACCCCGGCATCCATCAAGGCCAGGGAGGTACCGCATACCGACGCCATGGAACTCGAGCCGTTGGACTCGGTGATCTCGGACACCACGCGGATGGTGTAAGGGAAGTCCTCGTCGCTGGGCAGCATGGCCTGAACGCCACGCCGAGCCAGGCGACCATGGCCGATTTCGCGCCGCTTGGGACCGCCCATGAAACCGGCCTCGCCCACACAGTACGGGGGGAAGTTGTAGTGCAGCAAGAAGCGATCCTTGCGCTCCCCTTCCAGGGACTCGATCAGCTGTGAGTCGCGCAGCGTTCCCAGCGTCGCGATGACCATTGCCTGAGTCTCACCCCGGGTGAACAGGGCAGAACCATGGGTACGCGGCAGCACACCGACCTGAATATCCAGCGGCCGCACGGTCTTGTGATCGCGCCCGTCGATACGCGGCTCGCCATCGATCACGCGGCTGCGTACGACGCGCTTTTCGAGGCTGGCAAAGGCACCGCTCACGTCATCGGCGCTGTACCGGGCATCATCGCCGCTCGCCAACTGCTCGATGGCCTCGGCCTTGAGATCTGACAGAGCGTCCTGACGCGCCATCTTGTCGGTCACCCGGTAAGCGTCACCGATCTTCGCCTCGAAGCCGCTCGCCAGGGCGTCCTTGAGTTCTGTATTCTCCTGGGCCGGTTGCCATTCCCACTTGGGCTTGCCTGCCTCACCGACAAACTCATTGATCGCAGTGATCGCCACCTGCATTTCCTGATGGGCAAAGAGCACCGCGCCGAGCATCTCGTCTTCGAGCAGCTCCTTGGCCTCGGACTCCACCATCAGCACGGCTTTCTCGGTGCCGGCAACGACCATGTTGAGCTCCGAGGTTGTCAATGCCGAGACGCTGGGGTTGAGGAAGTAGCCCTGCTCTTCGCTGAAGGCCACTCGGGCGGCGCCGATCGGGCCATTGAAAGGCACTCCGGAAATGGCAAGTGCCGCGGACGTACCGAGCATCGCAGCAATATCCGGGTCCTGGTTGCGATCGGCGGACAGCACGTTACAAATGACCTGGACTTCATTCATGAAGCCCTTGGGAAACAGGGGCCGAATCGGCCGGTCGATCAGCCGTGACGTCAACGTTTCCTTTTCGGTGGGGCGCCCTTCGCGCTTGAAGAAACCACCGGGGATCTTGCCGACCGCATAGGTCTTTTCCTGGTAATGCACGGAAAGCGGGAAAAAGTCCTGGCCTGGCTTGGTATCCTTTCTGGCCACTACCGTACATAGCACCACGGTATCGTCCATGGTGACTTGTACGGCGCCAGTCGCTTGACGTGCGATACGCCCTGTTTCGAGGGTCACGGTACTCTGACCGTACTGAAATGTTTTCTTGACCGGATTCACGGGGACATCCTTACCTTGTCGATTTCATTGGGGTCGTTTTGACTCGGCGACCATTCTACCAGTCTGGCGGGATTACAGGTTAGCGCCAGCAGGTATCCAAAAACGCGAAACGGGCAACCCCTCGGGCTGCCCGTTCTTGTCTTGCATGCGTGCAATAGCGACTTGCTGCCCTCAGCGACGCAAGCCGAGACGCTGAATCAAAGACTGGTAACGCTCCAGATCCTTGCGCTTGAGATAGTCGAGCAGCTTGCGGCGCTGGTTGACCATCCGGATCAGGCCTCGGCGGGAGTGGTGATCCTGCTTGTTGGACTTGAAGTGAGACTGCAGTCCATCGATGTTGGCACTCAAGAGCGCGACCTGAACCTCTGGGGAACCGGTATCGTTTTCACCACGGCCGTATTCGTTGACGATTTCAGCCTTCTTTTCAGTGGTCAATGCCATCTGTGTACCTCCAGTAAGCAATATGCTTGAGATGATAAATGTCGGAGACCACGCATATTTGCAGTCTCCAGGATGTGTCGCTATCAGGCAGCGACAAGGCTACTTTCGCTCGTCAAGCGGTAGCCACCAGCCGGCGGGGGGTTACCTCTCCCGCCACGAGGATCGTGACCAATCCTAAAAAGAGATTGTCACGATACAAGCGCGCTGAGCTGCCTATCGATAGCCCAGCGGTGTCTGTTTGTACGCACTGTCCTAGCAACAACCGCCTTGCGGCGGCGTCATCGACGCTCAGTCGTGGCAAGTGCTTTACCAGCACGTCCGTTTCCAGCAGCTGCAGCTCGCGCTCTGCTTGATCGCTCATCAAGGCCAGCGCCTCCAACGAGACCATGCCGCTATCGTCGAAGGCGCCGGTGCGCAGTCGCCGTAGCGCCGTAATATGCGCACCGCACCCTAATGCCTGGCCAATATCCTCGGCCAGCGTGCGTATGTAGGTGCCTTTGCTACAGGCCACTTCAAGCTCAAAGCCCATGGCATCGCGCGAGAGAAGCCGCATATCATAAACCGTCACGCGACGCGGTGCACGCTCGATCGTCTTGCCTTGACGTGCCAGCTCGTACAATGGCTTCCCTTGATGCTTGAGCGCCGAGTACATGGGCGGCACCTGATCGATCTCACCGCAAAACGACGCCAGCACCTTTTCAATATCCGCATCGGTAAAGCACGGAACCGAACGACGCTCGACTATGTCACCTTCCGCATCGCCGGTATCGGTGATTTCACCCAGGCGAACGAAGGTGCGGTAGCGCTTGTCAGCGTCCAGCAGATAAGATGAAAACTTGGTCGCTTCACCGAAGCATACCGGTAACAGGCCAGTCGCCATTGGATCCAGCGTTCCGGTATGTCCTGCCTTTTGTGCTTGAAACAAGCGACGAACCCGTTGAAGAGCGTGATTGCTCGACATACCAGCGGGCTTGTCGAGCAACAGCACACCGTTTACCGGTAAACCTCGACGACGACGCGCCATCAGCGCTCCTCTTCTCCCGATGAGGATTCGCCATTCTCGCGCTCATCGCTGTGATGTGCGCGATCTGCCTCGACGGCCTGATCGATCAAGAAAGAGAGTTCTTGGCCCCGCACGACGCTTTCATCGTAATGAAAGCGCAGTTCGGGAACATGACGCAGCTTGATGCGCCGGGCAATCTGGCTGCGCAAAAACCCGGCGGCATGCTTGAGTACCGCAAGGTTCTCCTGAACTCGCTCCGGGTCATTGTCTCCCAGCAGGGTGATATAGACTTCGGCATAGCCCAGGTCGCGACTGACGTCGACACCGCTGACGGTGACCATACCCAACCGCGGATCCTTGACCTCCCGCTGGATGAGTACTGCAAGCTCCTGCTGCAGTTGATCGGCCACCCGGTCGGTGCGCTTGAACTCACGCATCCTACTACTCTCCTTTCTTGCCTCAGAGGGTGCGTTCGACCTTCACCTGATCGAATACTTCGATCTTGTCACCGACCTGAACGTCGTTGTAGTTCTTGACGCCGATGCCGCATTCCATGCCGTTGCGCACCTCGTTGACGTCATCCTTGAAACGCCGCAGAGATTCAAGCTCACCCTCGTAGATGACCACGTTTTCGCGCAGCACGCGGATCTTCTTGTGCCGGTGCACGGTGCCTTCGACGACCATACAGCCCGCGACAGCACCAATCTTGGGCGCCCGGAAGATGTCTCGCACTTCGGCGATACCCACGATGTCTTCGCGCCACTCCGGGGCCAGCATGCCGCTCATGGCCTGCTTGACCTCGTCGATGAGCTGATAGATCACGCTGTAATAACGCAGGTCCAGCCCTTCGCGCTCGATGATTTCCCGAGCGGCCGCATCGGCACGCACGTTGAAACCAACGACGATGGCATCACTCGCCAGAGCCAGGTTGGCATCGGTGCCGGTAATACCGCCAACACCGGAGGAGACAACGGCTACCTGGACTTCGTCGGTAGAAAGCTCTTCAAGCGCACCCCGAATGGCTTCCAGGGAGCCTTGCACGTCCGCCTTGAGCACGATATTGACCTTGGCCACTTCGTCTTGACCCATCTGGCTGAACATGTTCTCCAGCTTGGCCTTTTGCTGACGCGCCAGTCGCACCTCGCGGTACTTGCCCTGGCGGAAGTTGGCGATTTCCCGCGCCTTCTTGTCGTCCGCCAGTACCATGAAGTCCTCACCGGCTTCCGGTGTGCCATCCAGCCCCTGGATTTCCACCGGCATGGACGGCCCGACCGACTCGACCTGCTGACCAAGCTCGTTGGTCAGTGCCCGCACACGGCCATAATGCAAACCGGCCAGCACGATATCGCCACGCCGCAGCGTCCCGTTCTGGACCAGCACGGTGGCTACCGGGCCGCGACCTTTATCGAGACGCGATTCCACGACCACACCCTTGCCCGGCGCTGACGGTACTGCCTTGAGCTCGAGAACTTCGGACACAAGCTGTACGGCTTCGAGCAGCGAGTCGATATTTTCTCCGGTCTTGGCGGAGACATGCACGAACTGGGTATCACCGCCCCACTCTTCGGAGATGACACCGCGTTGAGACAACTCGTTCTTGACCCGGTCCGGATCGGCGCCCGGCTTGTCGATCTTGTTGACCGCGACAACCAAGGGTACCTCGGCCGCCTTTGCGTGCTCGATCGCCTCAACGGTTTGGGGCATCACGCCATCGTCCGCCGCCACGACCAGAATGACCACATCCGTCGCCTGGGCACCGCGTGCGCGCATGGCGGTAAAGGCTGCGTGGCCCGGCGTATCCAGGAAAGTGACGCCGCCCTGCTGATTGCCGACGTGGTAGGCACCGATGTGCTGGGTAATACCGCCAGCCTCACCGGTCGCCACCTTGGTACGCCGAATAAAATCAAGCAGCGATGTCTTGCCATGGTCGACATGACCCATGACCGTGACCACGGGTGAGCGCGTGATCTCCTCACCTTCGTAGGAGATGCCCTCGAGCACTTCGGTTTCCAGCGCATCGTCCTTGACCAGCTTGGGCGTGTGGCCCATCTCCTCGACGACGATCGCCGCGGTGTCCTGATCGATGGTCTGGTTGATGGTGACCGCAGCCCCCATGGTGAACATGGCCTTGATGACTTCGTTGGCCTTGATCGCCATCTTGTCAGCGAGCTCGGCGACACTGATCGATTCCGGAATTGCCACCTCGCGCACGATCGGCTGAGTCGGCTTCTGGAAGGAGTGCTTGCCGCCGCTTTCACGACCACCGCGGCGGCTGCCGCGACGCTCGGCACGTTTGACTTTCTTGCCGCTACCACGACGACGCTCGCTGCGTTCTTCACGATCTTCATCACGGCTGGTGTCACGGCCTTTCTTGGCCGGCGCTTTCTTCTGTGCCCGGCGATTGTCGCTACGCGGCTCCTTGGGAGGCGCCTCGACGACCGGCTCGTCACTTTGAGGAAGCTCTGGCCTGCTAGGCTTCTTGGCTTCTGGCGCCGGCGCCGTCTCCTCTTGAGCGGGCGTTGCAGCAGTCTCGGGCTGAGGGGCAGATGCTTGCTCTTGCGCCGCAGCTTGCGACTTCTGTGCCTGTTCAGCTTCGGCTTGAGCACGCTCTGCCTGCTCGGCCTCGGCGCGAGCTTGAGTAGCATTCGCCATATCGCCGACCAATTGGCGGGGCCCCTGTTCCTGCTGGGCAGGCTGCTCGGCAACCTCTTCCTCGGCACGCTTGACGTAGGTACGCTTCTTGCGCACCTGTACTTCAATGGTCTTGCCGCGCCCTTCGCCGGATCTAATGCGGCTCTTGGTCTGACGGGTCAACGTGATACGATTCTTGGCGCCTCGGCCACCACCGTGACTCTTGGTCAAGTGATCCAGTAGACGCTGCTTGTCCTCTTCGGACACGGCATCGCTCTCGCCCTGATGGGGAAGACCGGCTTCTTTCATTTGCTCCAGCAGGCGAGACGTATCACGACCCACCTTGACTGCGAAATCCTTCACTGTCATTTCTGACATTACGACCCTCCTGAGCCCATGACCTAGTTACTTTCGCTTGCGAACCAGGGCGCACGGGCGGTCATTATCAGTGACGCGGCGCGCTCTTCGTCGATACTCTCGATATCCTTGAGATCATCGATGGCCTGCTCGGCGAGATCTTCCATCGTGACGATACCGCGGCTGGCTAGAATGAAGGCCAAGTGGCGATCCATTCCTTCCATTTCCAGCAGGTCGTCGGCGGGTTGAGCGCCATCGAGAACCTCTTCGGAAGCAATCGCCAGAGTCAGCAGCTCATCCTTGGCCCGCGAGCGTAGTTCTTCCACCAGGTCCTCATCGAATTCTTCGATTTCCAGCATTTCTTCAAGGGGCACATAGGCCAGCTCTTCGAGGGAGGTGAACCCCTCTTCGACCAATATGCGCGCCAGCTCTTCATCGATCTCGAGATGGTTGATGAAATACTCAACCTGACTATCGACTTCCTGCTCGCGTTTTCCCTCGGCTTCATCTTCCGTCATCACATTGAGCGCCCAACCGGTCAGCTCACTGGCCAGACGCACGTTCTGGCCACTGCGTCCGATTGCCTGGGCCAGGTTATCCTCACCCACGGCGACATCCATGGAATGCGCATCTTCATCGACGAGAATGGAAGCCACTTCCGCCGGCGCCATCGCGTTGATGACCAACTGCGCGGGGTTGTCGTCCCACAGGATAATGTCGACACGTTCATTCTGCAGTTCGTTGGAAACCGCCTGAACCCTGGAACCTCGCATACCCACACAAGCACCCACGGGATCGATGCGACGATCGTTTGTCTTGACCGCAATCTTGGCCCGGGAACCGGGATCCCTCGCCGCGCCCTTGATTTCGATGAGCTGCTCGGCAATTTCCGGCACTTCGATCTTGAACAGTTCGATAATCAGATCTGGGCGTGTCCGAGTGAGGATCAACTGCGCGCCTCGGGCTTCCGGCTCGACCTTCCATAATAGTGCGCGCACCCGCTCGTTCATACGATAGCGCTCGCCGGGAATCATCTCGCTACGCGGCAAGAAGGCCTCTGCATTGTCACCCAGATCGATGATCAACCCGTCGCGGGTGGTCTTCTTGACGATCCCCGCCACCAGCTCGCCTTCACGCTCGGCATACTGGCGCACGACTTGCGCACGCTCGGCTTCACGCACCTTCTGTACGATGACCTGTTTGGCGGTCTGGGCGGCAATACGGCCAAAGGCCGCATTTTCTATACGCTCTTCGACCACGTCCCCTAACGTCAACGGCGGATCGCGCCGCTCCGCATAGGACTGCTTGATCTCGGCATCCGGGGTTTCGAACTCGTCATCCTCGACGACGACCCAGCGGCGAAATGTTTCGTAGTCCCCGGTCATACGATCGATCTTGACGCGAACGTTGGCCTCTTCGCCCTCGAAACGCTTGCGTGATGCGCTTGCCAGTGCCGCTTCGACTGCCTCGAAGATGACGTCGCGGGGTACGCCCTTCTCGTTCGAGATTGCGTCAACGACCAGCAGAATCTCTTTACTCATGCTAATGCCTCGCCAAAAAACCAGTCCTCAGGTATCGAACTGCGGAACAATCCGCGCCTGCTCGATCCCATCGATGGGAAAGCAGTACTCTTCGCCTTCGAGATGCAACAGCACCTCGTCATCCTCGATACCCGCCAGCAATCCCTTGAATTTGCGCCGGCCGTCGTAAGGCACGCGTAAGCGTAACGCGACATTGTTGCCTTTGTAACGCTCGAACTGCTCGAGGGTGAAAAGTGGGCGATCCATGCCTGGAGAAGACACCTCCAGTCGATACTGGCCGGGGATCGGATCCTCGACGTCCAGAATCGCGCTCACTTGACGGCTGACTTCTGCGCAATGGTCAACTGTGACGCCGTCAGGGCTATCGATGTACACCACCAGGCATGAATGTCTGCCTTGAGCAGTACGCTCAACGCCCCAGAGCTCGAAGCCCATGGCCGTTATTGCCGGCTCGATAAGCGCTTTAAGTGCGACGTCCTTGATTGCCACGAACAAAACTCCTATAACAGTTGCATCAGGCACCTGACCAGGAGTAAGAGGAAAGCTAGGTGGCTGACTGATGTTAGCTGCAAAAAAGAGAACCGCTAACAAAAAGCCCCTTCAGAGGAAGGGGCCTTGCATAGAAACTTGGTAGCGGGGGCCGGATTTGAACCGACGACCTTCGGGTTATGAGCCCGACGAGCTACCAGACTGCTCCACCCCGCATCATAAGCTAACAAGTATAAGAACTTGCTTGCTGCTGGGTCAAGGAAGCGCATCACGCGTGATGATACAAGACAATCACGCTTTCATCCTCGATACAGGCAACAGCATTGGTGCCGAAGGGGGGACTTGAACCCCCACGACCATAAGGTCACTACCCCCTCAAGATAGCGTGTCTACCAATTCCACCACTTCGGCAACAGGGGATGAACAAACCAGGCGAAACGCTGTTCACCTACGCCAGATATATCAACCGGTTATTGCTGCTCTCCACCGACCTCTAGCGCTGGCGCAGAATTATCCGTGCTTTGTGGCTCCTCGTCAAGGGTAGGTGTCGCGTTCCGCTGCTCGATCAACTCAGCATCTGGAATGCCCTGCTCTGGGGCTTCTCCTGCTTGAGAGGCAAAATAGGCAAGTGTCAGTGAGGTGGCAAAGAATGCGGCGGCCAGCACACCCGTCAATTTAGCCAGGAAACTACCGCTTCCCCGGGAACCGAAAACAGTCTGAGAAGCCCCGCCACCGAAGGATGCACCTGCTTCGGCTCCTTTGCCTTGCTGCAAAAGAATGAGCGCGACCAGCGCAATGGCAATAACCACATGAATGATGAGAATGACAACTTGCATGTATTAACCTGCTGACTGACAAATGGCTAAAAAATCGTCGACCTTGAGTGAGGCTCCGCCTATCAGGCCGCCATCGATATCTGGCTGAGCAAGCAACTCAGCCGCATTCTCACGTTTCATACTACCGCCATAAAGCAAACGTAGCGTAGAGGCCATCTGCTCATCGTAATCAGCGAGACAGTCACGAATGGCCGCATGAACTGCCTGCGCCTGCTCCGGGGTAGCGGTTCTTCCGGTACCAATGGCCCATACAGGCTCATAGGCAATGACCACATGTTGACGCTGCTGGGCATCGAGCGTATCGAATACCGTTTTCACCTGATTCAACACGACCGTTTCGGTACGCTCTTCATCCCGTTCGGCAAGGGTCTCGCCGACACAGAGAATTGGCGTGAGCCCCTCGCTCAAAACGGCCTGGGCGCGTGCCAGAACCGCGCTGTCGTCTTCGTGGTAAAGCGAACGACGCTCCGAATGCCCTACCAGCACATAATGCACGCCAAACTCTGCAAGCATGCTGGCACTAACCTCACCGGTATAAGCGCCAGAAAGCTCAGGGTTCACCGTTTGTGCACCCAACCGAAGCGGGGTCTTCTCAAACGCTGTCTGCGCCGCAGCCAGATAGGGCAGTGGCGGCAGTATGGCAACATCCATCGATGACGATAGTGCCGCCTTGCCAAAGGCTTGACCAAACTGCTCAACCAGCGCCAAGGAACCGTTCATCTTCCAATTGCCGGCGATCAATGGCACACGCATGAAGCCCCCTTTCTCGAAGTGGTGCAAAATGGTATAGGAGTCGTCGGGCCAAGACAACCAGCATGCCTATGACGACGGCGCTATCGACCTCCTACGCCATCAATGTTTCAACATCCGCCGCAATGCGCTGTGCTAAAGCGACGACGTCAAAATGGGGCCGCCCTTCGACCATCACCCGAATCAGCGGTTCTGTACCGGAGGGACGCAACAGGACTCGGCCTTCGTCGCCAAGTTCTGCCTCGACGCTGGAAACCGTTTCACGCAAGCGGTCACTTTCAAGCAATGCCTGTTTGTCGGTTCCCGGGGTCAGACGTACGTTTATCAAGGCTTGAGGCGCTTTTTCGTACCCCTTGAGATCTGCAAGCGAGCAATTCTGGCTGACCATGATTGCCAGCACCTGCAAGGCCGACACGATACCGTCCCCGGTGGTCTGAACATGACCACAGACGATATGCCCCGAGGACTCTCCGCCGAGGTGCCAGCCATTGGCTGCAAGACGCTCCATTACATAGCGATCGCCGACCTTGGCGCGCTCGAAAGGAATATCCAAGGCTTCCAGGGCAGCAGCCAGGCCAAAGTTACTCATCAAGGTGCCCACGACGCCGCCCTCCAGCTCACCGCGATCGTGGCGATCCTTGGCGATCATGTAGATGATGTCGTCGCCATCGATTTCCTGACCGTCCGCATCGACCAGCACCACGCGATCGCCATCCCCATCGAAGGCGATACCCAGATCGGCACCGCGCTCGATGACTGCCGCACGCAGCGAGGCGGGATAGGTAGAGCCCACGCCCTGATTGATATTCAAACCGTCGGGCTCAACACCCAGCAGGCTAACCTTGGCGCCCAGCTCGCGGAAGACGCTCGGGGCGATGTGATAGGTTGCGCCGTGAGCACAGTCCAACACGATCTTCAGGCCGCGAAGGGTCATGCGATGCGGCACGGTAGACTTGCAGAACTCTATGTAGCGACCATCCGCGTCACCAATGCGCGAAGCCTTACCCAGACGATCGGCGGCTACCGTTTCAAGAGGCTTGTCGATCTCCTCCTCGATACGCGCCTCTATTTCATCGGGTAGCTTGGTGCCATCGGCGGAGAAGAACTTGATGCCATTGTCCTGAAACGCATTGTGCGATGCCGAAATCACGATGCCGGCATCGGCTCGCAGCGTGCGCGTCAGATAGGCAATTCCTGGCGTCGGCATCGGCCCGAGCAAGGAGACATCGACACCTGCTGCAGATAGACCTGCCTCCAAAGCCGACTCGAACATATAGCCCGAGATGCGCGTATCCTTGCCGATCAGCACTTTAGCTCGACCATCTTGCTTGTTTAAAACACGCCCCATGGCCCAGCCCAATTTGAGCATGAAATCTGCGGTGATGGGATATTCGCCAACGGCTCCACGGATACCATCGGTACCAAAATAACGTCTCGTCATAGCTCAGTGCCTTCCTGTAGCACGCTCCAGGTCATATTGATTGCATCTACGTGAGGGGCGACATCATGCACGCGTAGTATCCGCGCGCCACGATCCACTGCCAATGACGACAGAGCCAGCCCACCATGCAAGCGCTCTTCGACGGCTCGCCCAAGAACCTTGCCTATCATACTCTTGCGCGACATGCCGACCATCAACGGTAACTCGAGTTCAGCTAATACCGATAGGCGCTTAAGTAGACGAAGATTATGTTCGACCGTCTTGGCAAAGCCGAAGCCCGGGTCCAACAATAGTCTCTCGCGACGCACTCCTCCGGCCTCACACATCGCCACGCGTTCCGCAAGAAAACTCAGCACCGCCTGCTCTACAGGCTCATCGTAATGCGGGGCCTGCTGCATGTCTTCCGGCTCGCCCAGCATATGCATCAAGCAAACCGGCAAGCCATAGCGTGCAGCAGTCTCGATGGCACCGGGGCGACGTAGCGCGCGTACATCATTGATCATTCCAGCGCCACTTTCGGCGGCTTCGCGCATCACCTCAGGCGAGCTAGTATCTACCGATACCAATGCGTCCAGCTCTCGCACCAGAAATTCGACAACCGGAATCACTCGATCGAGTTCCTGCTGGAGTGTTGTCGGTGTAGCGCCCGGACGGGTGGACTCGCCGCCCACATCGATGATCGCAGCCCCTTCCGCCAGCATTGTTTCCGCATGGCGCAAGGCCTCGTCGCGCATGACGTAGCGACCACCATCGGAGAACGAGTCCGGGGTGACATTGAGAATGCCCATTACCCTGGGATAGGAAAGATCGAGACGATGGCGTCCGCAGTGCAATAGAGTAGCGGCGGTTGATGTCATCTAACGATTCCAGAACAAGATATATCAAAGAGACGGAAGGCGCCTTTGGAGGCGCCTTCCGTACTCGTTGGCAAACAGATTACTAGTGCCCAGCTGGGCCACCCAGCGGATCGGAGGGGCGTCGACGGGGCCCCTTGTCTTCATCCTCGTCGCCATCTGAACCAGTCTCGCTTCCACCGGGACGCTGCGAAGGGTCGCCTGTAACCGCAGTGCCACCGCCGGAATCATCGTCGCTCCAATCCTTGGGCGGGCGTGGCTTGCGGCCCTCGATGATGTCCTTGAGCTGCTCCGCATCGATGGTCTCATACTGCATCAATGCCTCGGCCATCGTGTCCAGCTTGTCCCGATTGTCTTCAAGAAGCTGCTTGGCCTGGGCATAGCACTCATCGATGATGCGCCGCACTTCCTTGTCGAGCTTGGTCGTGGTCTCCGGCGAATTGAACTTGCCGCTGGCACCGCCCGGGCCACCCAGGAACTGATGTGATTCGTCCTCATCGTACATCAGCGGCCCCATCTCGGAAGACAGACCCCACTTGGCCACCATACTGTGGGCAAGCTCGGTGGCACGCTTGATGTCGTTGGACGCACCGGTAGTCACACCGTTTGGACCCAGCGTCATTTCTTCGGCGATGCGGCCTCCGAACAGCGAGCAGATCTGGCTGAGGATTTGCTGGCGAGAAAGACTGTAACGGTCTTCCTCGGGCAGGAACATGGTCACCCCCAGCGCACGACCACGAGGAATGATCGTCACCTTGTAGACAGGGTCATGCTCCGGCATCAGCAGGCCAATGATGGCATGGCCTGACTCGTGATAGGCCGTGTTGAGCTTTTCCTTCTCGGTCATGACCATGGACTTGCGCTCGGCGCCCATCATGATCTTGTCCTTGGCAAGCTCGAGTTCTTCCATGTTCACCAGGCGGCGGTTGCGCCGTGCCGCGAACAAGGCAGCCTCGTTGACCAGGTTGGCCAGATCCGCGCCAGAGAAGCCCGGCGTGCCCCGTGCGATCACGCTAGGCTTGACATCTTCACCCAGGGGCACCTTGCGTAGGTGCACGCCCAAGATGTGTTCACGACCGCGGATATCGGGCAGCCCCACGGTGACCTGGCGATCAAAGCGCCCAGGGCGCAGCAGTGCCGGGTCGAGCACGTCAGGACGGTTGGTCGCGGCGACGACGATGATGCCGTCATTGGCCTCGAAGCCGTCCATTTCGACCAGTAGCTGGTTGAGGGTCTGCTCCCGCTCGTCATGACCGCCCCCCATCCCGGAGCCACGATGACGCCCCACGGCATCGATCTCGTCGATGAAGATGATGCAAGGCGCCTGCTTCTTGGCCTGCTCGAACATGTCACGCACCCGCGAGGCACCGACACCCACGAACATTTCAACGAAGTCCGACCCTGAGATACTGAAGAACGGCACCTTGGCTTCACCAGAAATGGCTTTTGCCAACAAGGTCTTGCCGGTACCCGGAGGGCCTACCATCAAAACGCCTCGTGGTATCTGACCGCCCAGCCGCTGAAACTTGCTGGGGTCCTTGAGGAAGTCCACCAGTTCCTCGACTTCTTCCTTGGCCTCGTCACATCCCGCGACATCGGCAAAGGTCGTCTTGATCTGATCCTGAGTCAGCAACTTGGCCTTGGACTTGCCGAAGCTCATCGGACCGCCCTTGCCAGCACCGCCACCCTGCATCTGACGCATGAAGAACAGGAAAATGGCCAGAATGATCAGGATCGGGAAGCTGGCGATCAGAAGTCTTGTCCACAGACTTTGCTCTTCCGGCTTCTTGCCAATCACGTTGACGTCATTGGCCAGCAGATCATCCATCAGCTTCGGGTCTTGGGCGGCTGGCCGGATAGTCTGAAACTGCGAGCCATCCTCGCGCTCACCCATCACCGTGTAGCCATCGATGGTGACCGAGCGGACCTGCCCATTTTGCACCTGCTGCACGAACTGGGAATAGTTCATCGACTGCGGTGCGGTGTCGACACTGAAGTTGTTGAACACCGTCAGCAGAACTGCTGCGATAACCAACCACAGAATCAGGTTCTTCGCCATGTCATTCAAGGCAATACCCTCGTTGCATCAATTCGTCTGCCAAACGGCGTGTACTATTCTGACACCATAACAGATGGGGCCGTTCCATCGCGATTCCAAGCGTCAACCTTTATATCTTTTCGCCAGAAGGTAGACTTCCCGAGATCGCGCTCGCGAGGAGTCCGGCTTGCGAGTAACCACCTTCACAAACGCCTGCCGCAGTGTTTTCAAATAGTCGTCGAAGCCTTCACCCTGAAACACCTTGATCAATAGACTCCCATCAGGGGAAAGCACCTGCCGAACCAGATCCAGCGCCAGCTCCGCAAGATACATTGCCTGAGGCTGGTCGATTGCGGCCATCCCGCTCATGTTCGGCGCCATGTCGGAAATGACCAGGTCCACTGGCCGCCCGTCGAGTGATTCCAGAATCGCTTCTAACACATGATCTTCGGTAAAATCGCCCTGAATGAAATCGACGCCTGCAAGAGCATCCATTTCAAGTATATCGGAAGCGATCACTCGCCCCTCGGGCCCTACCTTGTCCACGGCGATCTGACTCCAGCCCCCAGGGGCTGCGCCTAGATCAATCACCGTCATGCCGGGTCTGAAAAGATGATCCTTGGCATCGATTTCCAGCAGTTTATAACTCGCTCGGGAACGATAGCCATCCTGCCAGGCGCGCTGGACATAGGCATCATCAAAATGCTCCTTGAGCCAGCCAGCGCTACTCTTGGAGTCGGATCGAGCCACTAAGCCACCTGAATCGTCAAGAAAGTGAAAACGGGATTATCGATCAAAGGTGATTTCGCAAGAAATACGCAGCATCTTTCAAAAGCCTGGCTACTTTGCACGTCCTGGCTTTCACCGTACCATGACGCACCTTGTCTTCTTACCCCTTGTCGTCATAAACCTACGAATCAAAGGCACGTTATCATGAGCTTGTCACTGGCACAAAAGAAAGCAATGCGCAGCATCGGGCACCATCTCCACCCTGTGGTAACGGTTGCCGAAAATGGTCTCACCGAGAACGTTATCGCGGAGCTCGAGCGTGCCTTGGCTGATCATGAGCTGATCAAGGTCAAGCTGGCGCAGAGTGAGCGGGAGACACGTCAGCAACTCATCGACACTATAACCCAGCAAACTCAAGCAGAAGTCGTGCAAACCATCGGCAAGATAGCCTTGTTTTATCGCCGCAACCCCAACGCCAATCCCAAGCTTTCCAACCTCGTGCGAGCCAGCGAGCATCACGGTCGTCATTAAGCAGTGAACCCAGTGGCCAAGTCAGTTCGAAGAGAACGTCATGGGCCACTTTTTCTCCAAGCCAATGACCACGTCACATCGATCAAATGTACTGGACGTCGCTGATCTCGTACTCCACTTCACCGCCAGGCGTACGTACCAGCACCACGTCACCTTCCTCCTTACCGATCAACGCCCGGGCGATGGGCGACGTTACCGATATCTTGCCCGACTTGATGTCGGCTTCATCCTCGCCAACGACCTGGTAACGCACCTCTTCATCGCTATCCAGATTGAGCAATCCCACGGTAACGCCGAAGATGACCTTCCCTGACTTGGGCATCTTGGTGACATCGATGACCTGAGCCGCGGAGAGCTTGGATTCGATTTCCTTGATACGCCCTTCAATAAAGCCCTGCTCTTCCCGGGCCGCATGGTATTCGGCGTTCTCCTTGAGATCGCCATGCTCACGCGCTTCGGCAATGGCATTAATGACCCGGGGCCGCGCTTCACTCTTGAGCTGGCCGAGTTCTTCCCGCAGACGCTGTTCACCCAGCACGGTCATCGGGACCTTGTTCATGTCGTTGCTCCTGCATGCAGTTCCTGAAGTCGACGCACCGTTATTTCATTACCGTACTCGAGCGCCATGCATACGGCACGCGCGCCAGCAAGCGTGGTGGCGTAGGGCACCTTACGCGATAGTGCAGTGCGACGAATCACCGAAGAATCGTTGATTGCCTGACGGCCTTCGGTCGTGTTGACGATATAGGCCACTTCATCGTTCTTGAGCATATCACCGATATGCGGACGCCCCTCGAAGACCTTGTTGACGGTTTCCACAGGGAGACCAGCGGCTTCGAGGGCGCGGGCAGTACCGCGAGTGGCACAAAGGGTAAACCCCAATGCTAGCAGAGATTCCGCCACCTCGATAATGCCCGCCTTGTCCGGTTCGCGCACGGACAGAAACGCCTTGCGCTCGCCGGTCAGCGGCGGAATCGCATCGCCACCGCCCAACTGGGCCTTATAGAAGGCTTCGGCGAAAGTGGCGCCGCTGCCCATCACCTCGCCGGTGGACTTCATCTCCGGCGACAGGATCGGATCGACGCTGGGGAACTTGTTGAACGGGAACACCGCCTCCTTGACGCTGACGTAGTTCGGAATCAACTCCTGGGTAAAGCCCTGCTCGGCCAGCGTCTTGCCCGCCATGCAGCGAGCGGCGACCTGGGCAAGCGACAGGCCGATGCACTTGGAGACGAAGGGCACGGTGCGGGAAGCGCGGGGGTTGACCTCGATGACGTAGATCTCATCGTCCTGCCAGGCCAGCTGCACGTTCATCAACCCCACCACGTTGAGCTCCAGCGCCATGCGCTTGACCTGATCGCGCATCGCATCCTGCACGTCGGCAGGCAATGAATAGGGGGGCAACGAACAGGCGGAGTCGCCGGAGTGCACGCCGGCCTGCTCGATATGCTGCATGATGCCGCCGATCACCACCTGCTGGCCATCGCTGACCGCATCGATATCGATCTCGACGGCGGCATTGAGAAAATGGTCGAGCAGCACCGGCGAATCGTTGGAGACCTTGACCGCATGGGTCATGTAGCCTTCGAGTTCCGAGGCATCGTAGACGATCTCCATGGCCCGACCGCCCAGCACATAGCTCGGGCGCACCACCAGCGGGTAACCGATCGCCTCGGCCTTGGCAAAGGCTTCATCGAAGCTGCGCGCGGTGGCGTTGGGCGGTTGTTTCAATCCCAGCTTGTCGATCATCTGCTGGAAACGCTCGCGGTCCTCGGCCCGGTCGATGGCGTCCGGCGTGGTACCGATGATCGGCACCCCGGCGGCCTCGAGCGCTCTCGCCAGCTTGAGCGGCGTCTGGCCACCGAACTGCACGATCACTCCGACCGGGCGCTCCTTGTCGGCGATCTCCAGCACGTCCTCCAGGGTCACTGGCTCGAAGTAGAGGCGATCCGAGGTGTCGTAATCCGTGGACACGGTTTCCGGGTTGCAGTTGACCATGATGGTTTCAAAACCATCCTCGCGCATGGCCAGCGCCGCATGCACGCAGCAGTAGTCGAACTCGATGCCCTGACCGATCCGGTTGGGCCCGCCCCCCAGCACCATGATCTTCTGCCGGTCGCTGACCTCGGCTTCGCACTCCTCCTCGTAGGTGGAGTACATGTAGGCGGTATGGGAAGCAAACTCCGCGGCACAGGTGTCGACGCGCTTGTAGACCGGGCGAATGCCGTGCTTATGCCGCGCCTGACGAAACGCCTGCTCGGAAACGCCCAGCAAGGTCGCCAGTCGCGCATCGCCGAAGCCCTTGCGCTTCAAGGCAAACAACGCCCGCGCGTCCAGCTCGCCCAGGGAGCGCCGGGCAAGGTCCTGCTCGATGCGCACCAGTTCCTCGATCTGCACCAGATACCAACGATCGATGTTGGTCAGGGCGAATATTTCCTCCACGCTCATACCGGCGCGCAGCGCATCGGCGATGAAGAAGATGCGGTCGCTTCCAGCAGCCTGCAGTTCGCCCTTGATCAACCCCAGATTGGCCTCGCTGAACTCGCCGAACTTGTATTCAGGAAACTTGGAATCGAGGCCGTCGTTGCCGGTCTCCAGACCGCGCAGCGCTTTCTGCAACGACTCCTGGAAGGTGCGCCCGATGGCCATCACCTCGCCCACGGACTTCATCTGGGTGGTCAGGCGGTCGTTGGCCTGAGGAAACTTCTCGAAGGTGAAGCGCGGAATCTTGGTGACCACGTAATCGATGGACGGCTCGAAGGACGCCGGGGTCTTGCCGCCGGTAATATCGTTTTGCAATTCGTCCAGGGTATAGCCTACCGCCAGCTTGGCGGCGATCTTGGCGATGGGAAAGCCGGTGGCCTTGGAGGCCAGGGCGGAGGAGCGGCTGACTCTTGGGTTCATCTCGATCACCACCATGCGCCCGGTGTTCGGGTCGACGCCGAACTGCACGTTGGAGCCGCCGGTCTCGACGCCGATCTCGCGCAGCACCGCCAGGGATGCGTTACGCATGATCTGGTATTCCTTGTCCGTCAGCGTCTGAGCCGGCGCCACGGTGATGGAATCCCCGGTATGAATACCCATGGGGTCGAAGTTCTCGATGGCGCAGACGATGATGCAGTTGTCGTTCCTGTCGCGAACGACCTCCATCTCGTACTCCTTCCACCCCAGCAGCGACTCGTCGATCAAGAGTTCATGGTTGCTGGAAAGCTCGAAGCCACGCCCGCAGATCTCCTCGAACTCCTCCTTGTTGTAGGCCACGCCGCCGCCGGAGCCGCCCATGGTGTAGGAGGGACGAATGATGGTGGGAAAGCCCAGTTCATCTTGAATCTGCCAGGCCTCCTCCATGGAGTGAGCAACCTTGGCCTTGGGACACTCCAGGCCGATGTTACGCATCGCCTTGTCGAACAGATCCCGATCTTCGGCCTTGTTGATGGCGTTGGCGTCGGCCCCGATCATCTCCACGCCGTATTTTGCCAGCACACCGTGCTTGTCGAGATTCAGCGCACAGTTGAGCGCGGTCTGGCCGCCCATGGTGGGCAAGATGGCATCCGGACGCTCCGCCTCGATGATCTTTTCCACCACCTGCCAGGTGATCGGCTCGATATAGGTGGCATCCGCCATCACCGGGTCGGTCATGATGGTGGCCGGATTGGAGTTGACCAGAATGACCCGATAGCCCTCCTCGCGCAGCGCCTTGCAGGCCTGGGCGCCGGAATAGTCGAACTCGCAGGCCTGGCCGATGACGATGGGGCCGGCGCCGATGATCAGGATGCTTTGGATGTCGGTACGTTTGGGCATGGCGGTTCCCGCTGAAGAAGGTGAATAGCGATGATGCAAACAGACTCGGCGTAATTATCGACCCGCGCTCAGCATGGCAACGAAGCGATCGAACAAGGGCGCCATATCCTGCGGCCCCGGGCTCGCCTCCGGATGGCCCTGGAAGCTGAAGGCCGGGCAGTCGGTGCGCTCGATCCCTTGCAGGGTACCGTCGAACAGCGAACGATGGGTGGTGCGCAACGTGGCCGGCAAACTGGTCTCATCGACGGCAAAGCCATGGTTCTGGCTGGTGATCATCACCTGGCCGCTATCGAGATCCTGCACCGGATGGTTGGCGCCGTGGTGGCCGTGGTTCATCTTCACCGTGCGCCCCCCGGAGGCCAGCGCCAGCAGCTGATGCCCCAGGCAGATGCCGAACAGCGGAATGCCGCTTTCCAGCAGCTCACGAATCGCGGTGATGGCGTAGTCGCAGGGCTCGGGATCGCCGGGGCCATTGGAGAGAAAGATGCCATCCGGCTTCAGCGCCAGCACCTCGGCGGCCGGGGTCTGGGCGGGCACAACCGTCAAGCGGCACCCGCGCGAGGCCAGCAGACGCAGAATGTTATGCTTGGTGCCGTAATCAAACGCGACGACATGATAACGCGCGTCGCCTGAGGCAGTTTCCGCATACCCCTTGCCCAGCGTCCAGTCGCCTTGGCGCCACTCGTAGGGCGTTTCGCAGGAGACGACCTTGGCCAGATCCATGCCGGCCAGACCCGGGAACGCGCGGGCCGCTGCCAGCGCCCGCTCGACGACATCGTCGCCCTCGGCATCCGGCCCGGCCAGGATGGCCCCGTTCTGGGCCCCCTTGTCACGCAGAATGCGGGTCAGGCGGCGGGTATCGATATCGGCGATCCCCAGCACGCCATGCTCCCGCAGGTAGTCGTCCAGGCGCTGCTGGCTACGAAAATTGCTGGCCATCAAGGGTAGATCGCGAATCACCAGCCCGGCGGCGCTGATGCGATCGGACTCGACATCTTCGTCGTTCACGCCGGTATTGCCGATATGTGGATAGGTCAGGGTGACGATCTGACGAGTGTAGGAAGGGTCGGTCAAGATTTCCTGATAGCCGGTCATGGCGGTATTGAACACCACCTCGCCAGTGGTTTGCCCATCGGCGCCGATGGCGCTGCCATGAAATACGCTGCCATCTTCCAGGGCCAGTATCGCGGGTCTGTTCAACGCAACGTCCTCCACTTTGTTTAAATCCCGTCAGGCCTTTGGCCAAGGCCTCGTCAAGGCATTCAGGTCGTAAAAAAGCGGGACGAAACCCGATGCAGACTGGTTTCATCCCGCTTGATTGTATTCGCTCGGCATCATGGCCTTATTGACCCCTTGGAAAGCGACTCCCGATGCTCGGCCAAATTGACGCGATACTACAGGATTCAGCGAATGGGTACTACCCTCTCCCTTCGCCGAGCCGTTTTTGTTACTTCAGGCCCAGCACGTCCTGCATGTCATAGCGCCCAACCGGCTGTTCGCTCACCCAGCGCGCCGCGCGCACCGCGCCCTTGGCAAAGGTCATGCGGCTCGAGGCCTTGTGGGTGATCTCGATGCGCTCTCCTTCGGTGGCGAACAGCACCGTGTGCTCACCCACGATGTCCCCGGCGCGCAGCGTGGCAAAGCCGATTTCCTTGTCCGATCGCGGCCCACACTGACCGACACGCTCGAACACACCGTGCTCCTTGAGGCTGCGACCCAAGGACTCGGCAACCACCTCGCCCATTTTCAGGGCGGTGCCGGAAGGCGCATCGACCTTGTGGCGATGATGCGCCTCGATCACCTCGATATCGTAGCCTTCATCCCCCAGCGCCTTGGCCGCAGTTTCCAAGAGCTTGAGGGTCAGGTTCACCCCCACGCTCATGTTGGGAGCGAACACCATCGGCACCCGGTCACGATAGCCATCCAGTTCGGCCAATTCGTCGTCGCCAAGACCAGTGGTGCCGATCACGATTGCTTTTCCGTGCTTGGCACAGAAGGCCAGGTTCTCGAGGGTCACGCGAGGCGCGGTGAAGTCGATCAGCACATCGAAATCATCGACCACACTGGCCAACGAATCCACCGCCGAAATACCCAACTTGCCCAAGCCCGATAGCTCACCGATGTCCACGCCCTTGAGCGAACTTCCCGGCTCGACAATCCCCGCGGCAAACTGGGTTTGAGTGTCCTGTTCCACGGCGGCGACCAGGGTACGGCCCATGCGGCCACCCACGCCCACGATGGCGATGCGGGGAGTGTTGGAAGACATGAAGACTCCTGCTTGATGATCGAAATTGGCGTCAGCATAGCAAAGCGCTTCGGATGCGTCTGTTGTGCAGCCGAGACGACAATGGCGTAGGCTTGAAAAAAGACCAGCGCCGCCAAGGAGGGCCCATGTTTCGTCTGCTGATTGTCGCAAGTCTGCTCATGCTTCTTACGTTGTCCGGTGGCTGTGCCAGGGAAGCACGCCAGACCCAGTTGATGACGGAGAACACCACCAACGTACCAGAGAACGTCACCTGGTGCGGCACGTTGAGGCTCCCCGGTAAATGGCAGGACGATACCCCCGTGGGCGGGCTCTCGGGCTTGGCCTGGGATGAAGACGAATCCCTGCTCTACATGATCTCGGATCGTGGTTGGCTGCACCGGGTGCGGCTGCGTTTTGCCTCCGGAGAGCTGGTCGGACTCATCCCCCTCAAAACATATGTGCTCCGCGATCGCCAGGGGCGAGCACTGAACGAGGCCGCGGCGGATGCGGAATCCATGATCGTGCAGCGCGGCAACAATGGCGTACGCGGCGATACCAGGCTACTGATCGGCTTCGAGCGCGACCATCGCATTCAGCGCTTTTACCCCAATGGCAAGTCCGTGGGCAAGCCACTGAAGCCCAAGGGGTTACGGGGTGCGGCCGCCAATGCAGGCGCCGAGGCCATGGGCCGCCATCCTCAAGAAGGGATCATCGTCGGGCTGGAAAACATCTCCAATGGCGCCGATAAAAGCAGCACTCGCCTGTTTTCTCTAAGCAGCGAGGCGGAATGGATCTACCCCCTACTCGATGAGCCGGGTAACGCCCTGACTGCCCTTGAAACCTACGGCGGTGATCTCCTGGCTCTGGAGCGTGCCTTCGCGCCACCGGCACCCCTGGTCATCAGTCTGCGTCGCGTACAGCTGGGCGGCAATGCCCAGATCGAGGTGGACACCCTGGCACAACTTTCAAGCGGTGACGGTTGGCGACTGGACAACTTCGAAGGGCTGACCCACCTTGGCGGCAATCGTTATCTCATGGTCAGCGACGACAACTTCCGCATGGTGCAGGAAACATTGCTGAGCTGTTTCGAGCTGCCCGCACCCGAGGACAATTGACCCCGGCGGCAATATCATCGGAAGCGATCGGCGCGAAACGGCTGCATATCGACCATGGGCTCTTCACCGTCCATCATTTCTCCCAAGAGTCGACCAGTGGTCGGCCCCAGGGTGAACCCCTGATGCCCGTGGCCGAAGGCGAACCATAGGCCCGAATGATTCGGTGCCGGCCCGATAACCGGCTTCATGTCCGGCATGCAGGGCCGCGCGCCTTTCCAGGGGGCATCATCCAGGCGTTCACCAAGCGGGAATATCTTGCGCGCCTCGGCCTCCGCATCCGTTAACTGGCCCGAATGCGGCGGTGCTTCGAGAATGTCCATTTCCGCACCGGTGGTCAGGCGAATACCGGCCCGCATCGGCGTCAATAGATAGCCGGTCTCGAAATCCATCAGCCAGTGATTGAGCTTGGCGTCATCTCGCGGGGCGTAGTGCATGTGATAGCCCCGCATGGGAAACAGCGGCAGTCGGTAACCCAGCTGCTGCAGCCATTTTGCCGACCAGGGCCCCAGAGCCACCACCAGCTCTTCCGCTTCCAGGTTGCCCTTGCTGGTTGCCAGATTCCAGCTGCCACCGGTCTGGGAAAAGCTCTTCGCCTCAGCCTGTTCTATGCGCCCGCCCAGGGCCTCGAACGCCTGGGCATAGGCCTGTACGAGGGCTCCGGGATCGATCACCGACCAAGAATTGGTCCAATGGATGGCACCGACCAGCGCATTGGAGACAAAGGGTTCCTGGGCCCTCAGCGCCGTCTGATCGAGTATCTGGGATTCCACTCCGAAACGCTCTTTCATCTCGTGGGCGATCGCTAGCTGCTCATCCAGCACTTGGCGCGTACGGAACCCCTCGAACCAGCCGTTCTTCTTGATCAAGTCTTGCGCACCCGCTGCGTCGATCATCTTGGCGTGCTCGTCGGTGCAGTGCATGATCAGGGAGGCATATTCCGGCACGATGCGGGCATAGTTACTGGGCGCAGAGTGCCGCCAGAACTGCAACAGTGGCGCTGCGGCGGCCAGCATGCCACGCAGGCGGTAACGAATATCGATGCTGCGGTTGGGAAGCACCCGCCACAGGCTCGGCAGATCCCGCGGAAAGGGATGCGGTTGAACTGCCTCGCGCTGGATCAAGCCGGCATTGCCGAAAGAAGTTTCTTGCCCCGGCGCCTTGCGATCCACCAGCACCACCGAGCGCCCCCGCTTGGCCAGGTGATAAGCAATACAGACACCGACCATGCCGGCACCCAGAACAATGGTCTCGCGTGACATTCCAATCCCCTTTTGAGTAGCGATCTACCCCGAGCGTTAGTCTGGTTAGTGATAAATACTCTACAGTCTAAGGCATGTCACCCGACGCTCGCCAAGCATAGTACGCTTTGCTTATCACCCATGCCGTTTTGGAGTCCCTTTTAATGCGCATGATCAAAAAAGGCCTCACCGCTTGAAAGCGGTGAGGCCTTGATCGCACGAGGATAGTCGTGTTCTACGACTTCATATCCTCGAAGAAGCGCTTGACGCCATCGAACCAGCCATCCTTCTTCGGTGAATGGTGGTTGCTGTTGCCCAGGCTGTCCTGGAACTCTCGCAGCAGGTTCTTCTGATGCTCGGTTAGGTGTACCGGGGTTTCCACAACGACCTTGCACAGCAGATCGCCAGCGGGGCCGCCGCGAACCGGCTTGACGCCCTTGCCACGCAGTCGGAACAGCTTGCCGGTCTGGGTCTCGGCAGGAATCTTGAGCTTGACCCGGCCCTCCAGGGTCGGCACTTCCAGTTCGCCGCCGAGTGCCGCATCGATGAAGTTGATCGGCATCTCGCAATGCAGATGACGCCCATCACGCTCGAAGATCGGATGCGGCTTGATGGCGACCTGGACGTAAAGATCCCCTGGCGGGCCATTGTTGAGCCCGCTTTCGCCTTCGTTGTTGAGGCGAATGCGGTCGCCGGTGTCCACGCCGGATGGAATCTTCACCGACAGCGTGCGGGTCTCGCGTACCCGGCCTTCGCCACGACATTCACGGCACGGCACCTTGATGGATTCACCGCTGCCATGGCAGGTCGGGCAGGTCTGTTGCACCGCAAAGAAGCCTTGCTGCATGCGCACCTGACCCATACCGTGACAGGTCGGGCAGGTTTCCTTGCTGGAACCCGGCTCGGCACCACCGCCGTCACAATGTCCACAAGGGATGTGCCGCGGTACGCGAATATCCACGGTAGTGCCCGAAACCGCGTCCTCCAGGTCAAGCTCCAGGTTGTAGCGTAGATCGGAGCCGCGCTGGGGTGCATTGGGATTACGCCGGCCACCGCCGCCGCCGAATATATCCCCGAACACATCGCCGAAGATGTCGCTGAAGCCACCAGCCCCGGCACCGCCGCCACCGAAACCGCCTGCCTGGCCATCGACACCGGCATGGCCGAACTGATCGTAGGCTGCACGCTTTTCGCCGTCGGCCAGAATTTCGTAGGCTTCTGACACTTCACGGAATTTCGCTTCCGCTGACTTGTCGTCCGGATTGCGATCCGGATGGTATTTCTGAGCTAGACGCCGATAGGCCTTCTTGATCTCTTTCTGATCGGCCCCGCGCTCGACGCCCAGCACTTCATAGTAGTCACGCTTGGACATGGATCCGTCCGCCTCCGTGTCGAATAGACAGAAACAGCAGCGCGGGAGTCATGCTCCCGCGCCGCCGTTGGTGTCAGACGTCGTGGTTATTGCTTTTTCTGGTCGTCGTTGACTTCTTCATATTCGGCGTCAACCACATCGTCTTCGGGCTTCTGGGTGCCTTCTGCCTGACCCTCGCCTTGAGGCGTCTCGGTCTGCTCGGCGTACATCTTCTGCGCCAGGCTGCCAGATGCTTCCGTCAGCGCGTCCAGCTTGGTCTGGATGGCCTGCTGGTCGTCACCCTTGAGTGCTTCTTCGAGCTCGGTGATGGCACTTTCGATGTTTTGCTTGTCCTCATCGGAGGCCTTGTCGCCAGCATCGGTCAAGGTCTTGCGCGCCGCGTGGATCATGCCATCCGCCTGATTACGCAGTTGCACCAGCTCTTCGAACTTCTTGTCCTCGTCGGCATGCGCCTCGGCATCCTGGACCATCTGTTCGATCTCTTCGTCGGTCAGGCCGCTGGAGGCCTTGATGACGATGGACTGCTCCTTGCCGGTGGCCTTGTCCTTGGCGGACACGTTGAGGATACCGTTGGCATCGAGATCGAAGGCAACTTCGATCTGCGGCACACCCCGCGGCGCCGGCGGAATGTCGGCGAGATCGAAACGCCCCAGCGACTTGTTCTGGCCGGACTGCTTGCGCTCGCCCTGCAGCACGTGAATGGTCACGGCGGTCTGGTTGTCATCCGCAGTCGAGAAGGTCTGCGTCTTCTTGGTCGGGATGGTGGTGTTCTTCTCGATCAGCGGTGTCATCACGCCACCCAGGGTTTCGATACCGAGCGTCAGCGGGGTGACGTCGAGCAGCAGCACGTCCTTGACGTCGCCACCCAGTACACCGCCCTGGATCGCGGCACCCACGGCCACGGCTTCATCCGGGTTGACGTCCTTGCGTGCTTCCTTACCGAAGAACTCGGCAGCCTTGGCCTGGACCAGCGGCATGCGCGTCTGACCACCGACGAGAATGACGTCATCGATCTCGGCGTTGGAAAGCCCTGCGTCCGCCAGGGCGGTCTTGCACGGCCCCAGCGAGCGCTTGACCAGATCCTCGACCAGGGATTCGAGCTTGGCGCGGGTGATCTTGACGTTCAAGTGCTTGGGACCGGTGTTGTCTGCCGTGATGTAAGGCAGGTTGACGTCGGTCTGCTGAGCGCTGGACAGCTCGATCTTGGCTTTCTCGGCGGCCTCCTTGAGACGCTGCATGGCCAGATTGTCGCCAGACAGGTCGATACCGCTGTCGGACTTGAACTGATCCACCAGATAGTTGATCAGCTTGAGATCGAAATCCTCACCGCCCAGGAAGGTATCGCCATTGGTGGCCAGCACCTCGAACTGGGTTTCGCCATCGACGTCCGCCACTTCGATGATGGAGATATCGAAAGTACCGCCACCCAAGTCGTAGACGGCAATAGTCTTGTCACCGCGCGCCTTGTCCATGCCGTAGGCCAGCGCTGCCGCAGTCGGCTCGTTGATGATGCGCTTGACATCGAGACCCGCGATACGACCGGCATCCTTGGTGGCCTGACGCTGGGAGTCGTTGAAGTAGGCCGGCACGGTAATGACCGCCTCGGTGACGCTTTCACCCAGATAGTCTTCGGCGGTCTTCTTCATCTTCTTCAGCACTTCCGCGCTGACCTGGGGAGGCGCCATCTTCTTGCCCTTGACCTCGACCCAGGCATCGCCGTTATCGGCGCTGGCGATGGTGTAGGGCACCATCTTGATGTCCTTTTGCACGACATCGTCCTGGAAGCGACGTCCGATCAAACGCTTGATGGCATACAGCGTATTGGTCGGGTTGGTGACGGCTTGGCGCTTGGCGGCCTGGCCAACCAGGATTTCACCATCATCGGTATAAGCGATGATGGAAGGCGTCGTGCGGGTGCCTTCGGCGTTTTCGATGACCTTGGGCTTGTCGCCGTCAAGTACGGCAACACAAGAGTTTGTGGTTCCTAAATCGATACCAATTATGCGACCCATATGAATACCTCAAAATCGTTACTTGACTGTTTATAACGGCTTGCGCTGTGTCTTTGACGTTTATTTGGGGGCTCGAATGCGCCTTTCAAGGGGCAGTACCATATCGAGTCGCCAATTCATTGCGCGGATTTGCTGACCACCACCATGGCCGGACGTATCAGGCGCCCATTGAGCATGTAGCCTTTCTGAATCACATCCATCACGGTATTGGGCTCGACATCCCCGCTGGGCACCATGGTCATGGCCTCGTGATACTGCGGATCGAAAGGCTCATCCTGGGGATCGATCGCCTCGACGCCGAACTTGGCCAGCACATCGAGCTGCAGTTTCAGCGTCATGGAGACGCCTTCCCGGTGCGCTTCGCTGGCGCCATCATTCATGGCCTCGAGCGCCTTTTCCAGGCTGTCGACCACCGGCAGAAGCTCCTTGACGAACCTCTCGAGAGCGAACTTGCGCGCCTTCTCTACATCCTGCTCGGCACGCCGGCGCACATTCTGGCTCTCGGCTGCCGCACGCAATGCCTGATCCTTGGCTTCACCCAGCGCTTGCTCGAGCTCTTCGACCCTGGCTGCCAGCACATCGGCTTCAGGGTCCTCGATGGCTTCGGCGTTGAACAATGCCTCGTCTTTCGCAAGAGCTTCTTCGCCGGCTTCGGCATCATCAAGTTGACCTTCAATAGGCTCTACCTGAGGCTCGGCATCACGCTCGGCGCGCTGAGTCTCTTCATCGGTTTGTTCATCACTTGGTGCTTGTGGATCCCTAGCCATGTCGCTCTCCTGACATCACTGAACTGAAATAAGCGGCCCATAGCCGCGAAGGTTACTGATTTGCTCCCTATATGGGGCTGCCACAAAGGATCTCAAGGTATGGCTTTACGTTGTGGCATTGCCTTGACAAAGAAGGATTGAAGAAAGAACGCTGGATACTGTATAAACGAACAGATAATATTCACTGATTCTTCATTCACTGCACGGAGGTGATCATGCTCGTCCAGCTTGCGATTCGTGACTTTGCCATCGTCGAGCGCCTCGATCTCGATCTGCATGACGGCATGACCGCCATCACCGGTGAGACCGGTGCCGGCAAATCCGTTCTCCTGGGTGCCTTGGGGTTGTGTCTCGGCGAGCGCGCCGATGTTGCCAGCGTGCGCCACGGAGCCAAGCGAGCAGATCTCAGCGCCCGCTTCGACATCGAGCGATTGCCTGTCGCAAGGGCATGGCTCGAGGCTCGGGAACTGCCAACGGAAGATTGCCTGCTGCGCAGGGTCGTGGCCGCCAACGGGCGCTCAAAGGCCTGGATCAACGGACAGCCCTGCACGGTGAGCGATCTCAAGGCGCTGGGCGAGCACCTGATCGAGATTCATGGCCAGCATGCTCACCAGGCGCTGCTGCAGGAAGAGACCCATCTGCGCCTGCTGGACGATTTCGCCGACCAGAGCGATGCCGTCGATGAACTTGCCGCCACCTTTCGTCAATGGCAGGAAGCACGCCGTCGCTTGAAGCATCTGTCCGACAGCGGCGATGAAATTCAGGCCCGGCGGCAACTGCTGCGCTATCAGGTAGAAGAGCTGGATCAGTTGGCTCTCGCTGATAACGAACTCGAAACGCTGGAGCAGGAACAAGCCGTGCTGGCCCATGCGGAAGAGACGCTACGGGAAACGCAGCTTGCCGTTGATTGTTGCGATCATGATGAAGGAGGTGCTTTGACGCTGCTTCATCAGGCGCTAATGCGTATTGGCAGCTTGCCCGGCGCCGAGCGTGGCCCGCTTGCCGAAGCCCGCAGCATGCTCAACGACGCCCAGATACAGATCGAGGAAGCTGCGCGCGAGCTGCACTACTTAATCGATCACACGGAACTCGATCCAGAACGCCTGGCTCAAGTGGAAGAGCGCCTTGCAGAGGTGCACCGCGTCGCACGCAAGCACCATGTGATGCCGGAAGAACTGACCGAGCTGCAGCAGCGCCTGCGCGGCGAGCTGGAATCGCTGGAAGGCGGCGAACACGACCTGGAAGCGTTGACTGCCGAGGTCGAGGCTACGCGAGAGGCCTATCGCACGGCTGCCCGCCGAATCAGCAAGAAGCGCCAGAAGGCGGCGGTCGCCTTTGGCAAGGAAGTACAGGATCAACTGGGCTTTCTCGCCATGGGCAAGGCACGCTTCGAGGTTGAGGTTGCCTCCCGTGATACGCCACAGCCGAACGGCCTGGACTCGGTACGCTTCTTGATCAGCGCCAATCCCGGTCAGCCGGCGCGTCCGCTGGCCAAGGTAGCCTCCGGCGGCGAGCTGTCACGCATCAGCCTGGCCATACAGGTGGTTGCCGCCAGCCACAGCACCATCGCCACACTGGTTTTCGATGAGGTCGATGTCGGAGTATCCGGTGCCACCGCCGAGATCGTAGGACAACTCCTTCGGCGCCTTGGTCAGTCTGGCCAGGTAATGACCGTGACTCATCTGCCTCAGGTGGCCGCCCAGGCGCACCAGCATCTACATATCGAGAAGCAGGCCACGGAGGACATGACTCTGACGCAGATGGCGACTCTTGACGAGGCCGGCCGCGTCAAGGAATTGGCGCGCATGCTCGGTGGTGTGCACCTCTCGGATCGTACCCTGGCCCATGCCCGGGAAATGCTGGACGCCAGTCAGCGCGCTCACCATTGACGCATCTAGCCAAACACATGTCGGCAACTAAAAACGCCAGCCTCGAAGGCTGGCGTTTCGGTAAGCTAGGCGAAAAAATAACAAGAAACTGTTCAGGATCGTAATGAGCCAAGACAAGGCACAGTAGGTCGTGGAGAGTTTCTAGGATTTCTTGATGCTTTCCTGGCGAGTCGCTCGAGACCCTTTGGGCCGCACATATAACACCAAGGCATGATCGACGAGCTCGTAACCATGCTCATCGACGATTTCCTGCTGACGACGCTCGATCTGCTCGTCGAAGAACTCGATGATCTGGCCGCTTTCCAGGCACACCATATGGTCATGATGTTCCTCATGGGACATTTCGAAGACCGCATGCCCGCCGTCGAAATTATGGCGTACTACCAGGCCCGCGGACTCAAATTGCGTCAACACGCGGTACACGGTTGCCAAGCCCACGTCTTCACCGGCATCCAGCAACGCCTTGTAAACATCTTCGGCGCTGAGATGATCACCCGTGGAACTTTCAAGGATTTGCAGGATCTTGACACGAGGCAATGTAACCTTGAGTCCCGCCCTGCGTAGTTCGTGGTTCTGATCGGCCATGATAGCTCTTCGCAGTATTGTGGTGGGTCGGGTATGATCGACCCAAGAAACGATAGTGAAGAATGGGGCCAAATGCAAAATCTTATCAAAATAGCCACCTTTTCCATTGCTCTCTCCCTGATGGGTGGCTGCAGTTATTTTAGCGTCTACAAGCGCGATTTGCCCCAGGGCAATCTGTTCACTCAAGACATGGTCGCGCAGCTAACGCCTGGCATGAGTCGTGAACAGGTCGTCTATGTCATGGGTATGCCGCTTTTGAGAACACCCTTCGATGAAAATCAATGGGAATACGTGTCTCGGCTGGATGAAGCCTATGCCGGAGTAAAACAGCGCCGCGTAACATTGACGTTCGCCAACAACCAGCTGGTCGATATCAAGACATCGGGAGACATGGATGCCAACATGGAACTATCGCCGGATTCCGATCTAGGTCCCGCCCTTGATCCTGGTGGCGTCGAGCCGTTACCTGGCAGTTCGCCCGTACCCTCTCCCGGCGAAGAACCCGATAGTCGAGGAGAGCAGATCTAGCCCAGGCGCGTCACTTTAACCTCGGGCGTTGCGTGTTGCACGTTTCGCCCGTGCCTGCTTGGGATCGATGTGTAAAGGCCGATAGATTTCGACACGGTCGCCGGCTCGCAGCACATGTTGGTCAGGGTCGCGCAGCAGTTTGCCAAAAATTCCTAGCGCCCCCTGACTGAACGTCTCTGGAGGTAATGTGGGGAAATAGCGCGGCATCTTCGCCATCGTAACCGCTTGTCGAGCAGTAGTGCCCGGCGAAACGGTCAAGAGGACGATTTTCTGGGAATCGGGAAGAGCAAAAGCAACCTCCACGATCAACCCTGCAGAGCCTTTAGCCATGACGGGAACAATGGCGTCATTTGCCATAAACGACGTCGGCGCGCCGGGTAAACGCCTCGACCTGCTGCTTGGCCATTTGATTGAACAGCTTGCCGAAGGCCATCCCCAATAATCGATTGGAAAACTCAAAATCCATCTCGAGGCTGACTTTACATGCCTGTTGCCCCATGGGCATGAACAGCCAGCGCCCACGCATATACTTGAAGGGGCCATTGACCAATGAAAGCTCGATGCGCTCCGGCTCATAAAGATCGTTGCGCGTGGTAAAACTCTGCTCGACACCGGCTTTGCCCAACGTCAGTTCGCCGATAAGGTGATTCTCATCGCGCTCGATCAGGCGTGTACGACGACAGCCTGGCAGAAATTCCGGATAGCGTTCGAAATCGTTGACCAGATCAAACATGGCTTTTGGGGAATGCCGCACCAAGGCAGATCGATTGACAGTAGGCATATACCTCTCCGCTGAAGTCACTATGCTAGGCTTCGGCTGAAAAGTCAGCGAGCGACATCTAGACAAGGCAAAGATTGGCGAAAGAACGGAGTTTACGTGGTGTAAATGAGTATCTTGAGCCAATTTTTAACGCCGTATAGACGTGCGCAGGTACTTTTCGGGCAAAGCCTAACGCATTTTACTCGTATGCCTGATTCGTGCGCTTACGCAATACACATATTTATGCACTATTGCGAACGCGCGCCAAGGCGTACCATGATGATCACGCCAAGGCCTTGAATGGTATCATGCTTTGCCCCATATCGAAGGGCTGGCTGACAGGGCATATCAAGACAAGAGGACTCATGGCCACGAAAAAAGCCAAGAAGGCAGGCAGCAATGTCATCGCGCTGAACAAGAAGGCACGCTTCGAATACCATATCGAAGAGACCTTCGAGGCAGGATTGGCGCTGGCGGGCTGGGAAGTCAAGAGCATGCGTGC
This sequence comes from uncultured Halomonas sp., assembly GCF_947493865.1. Taxonomy (GTDB): domain Bacteria; phylum Pseudomonadota; class Gammaproteobacteria; order Pseudomonadales; family Halomonadaceae; genus Modicisalibacter. The sequence continues at coordinate 4,649 of NZ_CANLTC010000021.1, read as the reverse complement.
CGGCAAGGCGCAACTCACCGACACCTATATCCTGATCAAGGATGCTGAGGCCTGGCTGCTCGGTAGCCACATCATGCCGCTCAACACCGCCAGCACCCATGTGGTTGCCGATCCGACTCGCACCCGCAAGTTGCTGTTGCACCGCAAGGAGATCGCCCGGATCTTCTCGCGCACCCAGGACAAGGGCCATACCTGCGTACCGCTCAAGCTGTACTGGAAGAAGAACCTGATCAAGTGCGAACTGGCTCTGGTCACCGGCAAGAAGCTGCATGACAAGCGCGCCTCCGAGAAGGCGCGGGACTGGGACCGCCAGAAGGCCCGTATCATGCGCGAAAACAAGTAGGCACCGGGGCTTGAACTAGCCCTGCCCTGCCTCCATCTGTTAAGATGACAGCGTATCCGGGGGCGACATGGCTTCGACGCCGATGACAACCTCCTAGGTGCATGCCGAGAGCGTGATGTATCTCGTAAATCCAACATCACGACTAAATAGTCGCAAACGACGAAAACTATGCTCAAGGTGCACTGGCAGCCTAAAAACTGCTAGTTGTTAGCCTGGCCCCAAGGCGATGTGCCTGTTCATGGCTGAGGGGATACGAGCTAAAGCTGACAGGATCGTGATTGGCGGTGTCTTCACGTCAATCGCTAAACTAAAGAAGAATCGCGTTGTGGAATCCTGCCCGTCGGAGTTCATGACGCTAAATCAAAAGACGGACCTAAGCATGTAGAGCCGAAGAGCGAGTATCGGCGGACGGGGGTTCAATTCCCCCCGCCTCCACCAAACAGCTATACGAATCAAGCACCTGCGGGTGCTTTTTTCGTTTCAAAAGCCATGGTTTGCTCTATTCTGGTATCGCGTAATCAGCTTGTACGCCACTTCCTGGGTCACGAGACTGGGTGTGGTCTACGGGGCGCCACTACGCAACGTTACATCGAAACCTCCTTAGATCGGACCAGTGACGCGATCCTTGGGGTACCAGTTCTACTTGAATCTCCGAATACAGCGCCATGTATTCAGCTATCACCCAGGATAGATGAAGGTGCTGGGTGCATTGAGGCGCAGATAACCGCGAGGCGATCCACCTCCAGCCTCTTATTGTCGTTATAACAATGACAGTATGTCATTCATGCGATCTATTGTTCCTTTCCTGGTTCGAATGCACGATATCGTTACTAGTGAACGAAGAAATGGAAGGCGCAGGTTATTCTTCGGTGAACTATCTTCCGTAATGATCCCTCACCAAACCAGAAACCCAGGAGATGTTTGATGTCCTTTACCTATAACCGACTCGACAAAGACAATGTGGCCGTGTTGTTGGTCGACCACCAGGCCGGCCTGCTATCGCTGGTACGCGACTACAACATGGATGAGTTCAAGAATAATGTTCTGGCGGTTGCCGATATCGCCAAGTTCTTCAACCTTCCCACCATCCTGACCACCAGCTTCGCAGACGGCCCCAACGGGCCGATCGTCCCCGAGCTCAAAGAGACCTTTCCCGACGCGCCCTTGATCGCACGGCCCGGCCAGATCAACGCCTGGGACAACGAAGAGTTCGTCCAGGCGGTCAAGGATACGGGCAAGAAGCAGTTGCTCATCGCCGGCGTCGTCACCGATGTGTGTGTCGCCTTCCCCGCGCTTTCGGCCCTGGAAGAAGGCTATGAAGTGTTTGCGATCACCGACGCTTCCGGCACCTTCAACCCCGCCGTGCGAGATGCCGCCTGGAACCGCATGTCCCAGGCCGGCGTGCAATTGATGAACTGGTTTGCGGTCGGCTGCGAACTGCACCGTGACTGGCGCAACGATATCGAAGGCTTCGGCGCCATTCTGGCCAATCATCTGCCGGCCTACGCCAACCTGATCCAGAGCCGGACTGCCGCCGAGAACGGCTAACGACGCAGTTGCATCACCCTTCGTCCGGTATGCCCTCAAGTCGCAAGTCGCGCATGGCGACAGCATGCGGCTTGGGTGCATACAGGCACTGTCGGTCCTGGTTCGGCCAATGAACTTTCGGACTCGCTATCCTATGGACGTTGGCCATTCACTGAAAAATATGGATCTATCCAGGACACCGATGCCATGAGCAATACCGAATCAAATCCTGCACTGTTCGAGTCGTATGAGTGCCCCATCGTTGATGGTCACCGGCTTATTCAGCATCTCTCATCGCGTAAGGCCGAGGTGGGTGGCATTCCCATCAACCGCGTCCTGCCCCAGCGCGGACGGCGCATGATCGGGGCATGGTGCTTTCTGGATCATGCAGGGCCTGCCGTATTTTCCGTGGATAGCCAGGGCATGCGTGTCGGCCCACATCCACATACCAGTCTGCAGACCTTCACCTGGATGCTGGCCGGCGACATTCTGCATCGGGACAGCCTGGGGAGCGAACAGGTGATTCGCCCTGGCGAGGTCAATTTGATGACCGCCGGTCGTGGTATCTCGCACACCGAAGAATCGCTCTCGAGCGAATCCCAGCTGCACGCGGCCCAGCTATGGATCGCGCTGCCCTACGCCCACCGGCATACCGAGCCACGCTTCGATCATTACCCCGATCTGCCCCGTTGGCAGGAGCAGGGTGTCGATGTCACGTTGCTTACCGGCGCGCTCAACGGCCGTGAAGCGCCCACTCTCGCATTCTCGCCGCTGGTGGGTGCGGATATGCTCGCCGACGCCGCGAGCACCGTTCGCCTGAACCTGCACAATCACTTCGAATACGGCGTGCTCGTGCTCGAAGGCAACCTGCGTATCGATCAGGACACCTTCGCGCCGAACGAACTCGCCTATCTGGGCTGCGGACTCGACGACATTGCACTAGAGCTTGATTCCAGCACGCGCGTGCTGCTGCTGGGCGGCGAACCGCTGAGCGAAGAGATCTTCATCTGGTGGAACTTCGTGGGGCATAGCAAGGCCGAGATTGCGAAGGCGCAGAAAGAGTGGGAGGCCGGCGATGCGCGATTCGGCGATATTCCGGAGTTTGACGGTGACCGCATGATGCCGCCGCCCATTCCATGGCGCATCAAGTCTGATACTTGATCGCCCGTACTAAGAAATGTTTACAGACTAAACCCCGACGCACACCAAGGAAACTAAAATAGTGAAACTGACCATTGTCCTCACCAGCACCCGCCCCGGCCGGGTCGGCAAGACCGTTGCCGACTGGTTCCACGGCTATGCCAAGGCCAGCCCCGCCGGGTTCGAGATCGGGTTCGCGGATCTCCAAGAGATCAATCTGCCGATGCTGGATGAACCCAACCATCCGGCCATGCAAAAATACGAGCACGAGCATACCAAGCGCTGGTCGAAGATCGTCGAAGACTCGGATGCCTTCATTTTCGTGCTGCCCGAGTACAACTACACGCCGCCGCCGACATTCATCAACGCGCTTGATTATCTGTACAACGAATGGAACTACAAACCTGCTGGCTTTGTAAGCTATGGCGGCATCTCAGGCGGAATCCGCTCGACTGAAGCCGCGAAGCACATTCTTAACGCGATGGAAATGGTGCCGATCAAGCAGCAGGTGATGATTCCCATGGTGACCAATCATCTCGAAAATGGCACCTTCGTGGCGACGGACATCCATGAAAAGAGCGCGAAAACCCTGCTTGAAACCATGGCCCGGTGGACCAAGGCACTAAAAACCATGCGCTGAGTCACGGCGAGGCTCAACATGGGGCTTAATCATTGAGCCTGTGCCAGTATTCAGGAACCAAAGACGTTGGGGGATTACCTTCTTATCTACCGGTAGTCCACCCACCGTCCATGGTAACTGTCGATCCATGCATATAATTGGAATCGTCGGAGGCCAGAAATACGGCAAGCGCTGCAATCTCTTCAGGCTTTCCAGCCCGCTGTGCCGGAATGTCATTCAGGCGTTCGTCTTCAATACCTTCGGTCATTGGTGACTCTATGAATCCCGGGGCAATAAGGTTGGCTTTAATGCCCTTTCTTCCAAAGTCATAAGCTAATTGTTTCGTGAAGCCTTCTATCGCATGTTTTGACGTAACATATGCCGACCCGCCAGCCCCGGCCACATGGGTAGATTGAGAGCCAATATTAATGATGACGCCCTTGCCTCTCTTTAAAAAGTGAGGAATCACCGCTTTTGAGGCTAAATATGGCCCTTTGACATTAATATCCATCAGCCTTTCGTATTCAGATTCTTCTACTTCAGCCGCTGTTTTATAAGCGTCGTGAATACCAGCGCCATTATATAGAATGTCTATTTGCCCAAATTCCTCGAGCGCCTTATCGACAACTGCTTGCACTTCTTCAGCTTTCGACACATCAGCCTGGACGAAAATCGATTTCTGATTTTTTCCCTGGAGCTCACTGATAATGCGATTGCCTTTTGACTCATCACGACCGACTACCACTACCTTGGCACCCTCACTTGCATAGGCTACGGCAGTCGCTTCACCAAGACCGGATGTTCCACCGAATACAATGGCAACTCTATCTTTTAATTTCATTTTATTTCTCTTTAATAAAGCTTCCTTGTTTTAAATATAGACCAAAATGGCCCACAAAAACGCTGGGCCATCGATCATTTTGATTACCACTTCTGTGGCACGCCTAGGGTCTGTATGAAAAGTCGGCTCGTAGACACAGGCGTATGCAAGCCACGCATACCATCGCATAAAAGCTACGG
>NZ_CANLTC010000020.1 GCF_947493865.1 uncultured Halomonas sp. | reverse complement strand
AAGGGAGGCGGAACAATCCTGCTCAAGGTCACAACGTCTCTTGACGAGTCGCTTGCCTCGATCTAAATGACGTGCATTCGATCGCTCACAAGCGCCCACATGAATTACCTGATCAATTGTTAAAGAGCATCGCCATCTGTCCGATAAAGAGATAAACCGGACTTTTTAGTGCATATAGCCTGCTGGCGAGAGAGGCATATCTTATCTTGTCGGAATATTTTGTCAAGCCCGACAAGCATTGAAAACCTAAAGGCTTTCTTCCGATGAACCGCCTTGCTTTAACGATCTGCAACCAAAAATTTGTTGCCCATCAAAAACTTGGCTTCTATCTTCTGCAGCTTGAGCAACCTTGCCCGAAGCAACGGATGCGTATCCTACGAGCCTTCCCAGAAGAACGCAAGACTTTTTCAATCTTGCACCAAATCATGGTTGTTGGTTGCAACAAGCCTTACGGCAGTAAGACGTCAAGCTCTTTCAATATTGCACTCAATTGTTTGAGCCCTTGAACCTGATGCGCCTGCATGCCCACTATCCGGGCCGCTTCGACACATTCGGGGTTATCGTCGAAGAAGATAAACTCCTGGGCGGGTTGCTTCATGCTATCGATCACAGCATGGTAAGCCTCGGGCTCAGGTTTTCGCTGACCGATTTCATGAGAGACGAAAAGCGTCTCGAAAGGTTTTTCAAACCCGTGTTCGTCGATCAACCGCCCCCAATGAATAGGATTGCTGTTGCTCAAGACCGCTCGTCTATACGCGGGGCCAATTCGCTCCACCAGCTCCAGCGCCCCTGGAAAAGGCCCGCGCATCCAGCTATTGAACGCAGCTAAAAAAGCCTTGGAATCCATATCGAGTTCAAGCTCTGTCACTGCAGCTTGAGCGAACTCTACCCCGTTCGCATGGCCTTTTTCAAAAGGCTTGAGCGGCTCGAACTCCATCCAGAATCGCCGGGCCCGTTCGCGATCAAGACGCCCATTGGTAAGATCGACGAGCCCCTGCGTACCATCCCAATCCACTAGAACACCGCCGGCATCGAACAACAGCACCTTTTGACCAGACATGACTACACCTTCCTATTATTCCCATCGGGTAATGACGTATCAGCATGAAAAGCGCTTTAGGATAATCCTCAAGACCAATATTCCACGCTTTGAGACAGAAGCAGCATCAATGCCGACCAAGGAGGCAACCAAGGAATTAAGGCACATGCCAGCAACAGCATCAGCAGGGAGTTGAATGGTTCACGATAATCGAAAAACTTGAGCGCCGTTCCAAAGGAGCGCTTTACCCGGATGCCCACCAGGTCAACGCTGTAGCATTCGTCCAGAAGCAAATGCACCATCACGCCAAACGTCAGGGCAAGGCCGTGGGCCCAAGCCATCAAGGCATTTGGTGAGAAGAACCGATAACTGACACAAGCTGCAATGAGACCAACCAACAACGCCGCAAGGAGAGAGTGCCAGATACCTCGATGCACGGAAAAGCGCTTGAATACCGCGCTTAGTACATAGCGTATGCCAAGAAAGAGCGTGGCGCAGAGCATCAATAGCATTCCTGACTGCAACTGCTCTTGAAACAGTAGCGCTCCACTCACCGCAGCTAGTGCAGCAAACAGGGTAAAAACCAAGCGGACAGCATGAGAATTATCGGAGTCGATATCCGGTAGAATGCCACCAAAAGCAATCAATACTGTTATTGATACCGCCTCGAACGTTGGCCAAAGCGACATTTGCCGGCCACCCAACCCCACCAACACGCCAGTAACCGTGGCAACGCTCAGGTGGGTGCGAAAATCAGCCATCAAGAACCCCGCATACTGGATAAAAACCCAGATTATGCGAGGAATGGCTCTATAAAACAATCAGTTGCCGAATAATATTCGTCCTGGATAGAGTCATTCAGCCTTCATGGCTACTTTTCCTGGCTGTCGGCAAGATATTGATCCTTGAGTTTTACGTAATTGCCTGCGGTGTAAGCGAAGAACTCTCGCTCGCTGGCCTTGAGCTCACGCAGAGCCCTGGCTGGATTGCCCGCGTAAACATGGCCGCTTTCCAGCGTTTTTCCAGGCGTTACCACCGCGCCGGCAGCAATGATCACTTCGTCCTCGACGACCGCGCCATCCATGACGATGGCTCCCATACCCACCAGAATGCGATTGCCCAGGGTACAGCCATGAAGAATGGCTTTATGTCCGATGGTGACATCATCGCCAATGGTCAGCGGATAGCCCCCGGGATTGAAGTCGCTGGCATGGGTGATATGCAACACGCTGCCATCCTGTACGCTCGTCCGCGCACCGATGCGGATACGATGCATGTCGCCGCGAATCACCGTCATCGGCCATACCGAGCAGTCATCCCCCAGCTCGACGTCTCCCAGCACCACGCAGTCGGGATCGATATAGTTCCGCTCACCAAGGCGCGGCGTCAGCCCCTGAAAAGTTCGAATCGTCATGTTCGGCTCCTTGAATGTCGCCATGGATCTTCAGAATAGATCGGATATCAGCACGATCACGACCAGCGGTATGGACACGTATCGCACCAGACTCTGCCAGAGTCGAAAACCCTTGGCATCGACACCCAAGGCCTGCTGCGCCGTCTCCTGTGACATGACCCAGGCAGCGAATATGGCGATCAACGCTCCGCCTACCGGCAGGAAGATATCCGTGGGAACCGTGGTCACCAGATCGAAGAAGTTCATCTCGCCGATCCAGTGCACCTCGGCCATGGTGGAAAACGACAAGACCGACAGCATCCCTGCCGCCCAGACCAGTGCACCGATTACCGCGGTGGCATGGCCACGCTTGAGTCCTGCATCCTGCAAGGTAGCGACCATCGGCTCGGTCAGATTGATCGAGGAGGTCCAGGTAGCCAGCAATAGCAGCAAGAAGAAGATACTCAACCATAAGGAGCCCCCGGGTAGCTGGGCAAAAGCGATGGGCAGTGTCACGAACATCAGCCCTGGGCCCTCCCCAGGGTCCATGCCTTGGGAGAACACCACCGAGAAGATGGCGATACCCGCCAGTAGCGCCACTGTCACATCGAGTATCGCCACCGCCACTACGGCCCGGGGCAAGCTCTGCTCCTCCGGCATGTAAGCACCATAGGCCATGAGCGCACAGGCCCCTAGTGCCAGGGTGAAGAAGGCATGCCCCATGGCATTCAACACGACCGTGCCGGTAATGGCCGAAGGGTCTGGCTTGAACAGCCAGGCCATGGCGGCACCGAAACCATCGGTAGTGGTGGCATAGATGGCCAGGATCAGCAGCAGCAGATACAGCAGTGGCATCAGCAGATTGTTGAGCTTTTCCAGCCCCCCGGACACCCCGGCCGCGACCACGGACATGGTCAACAGCAGAAACAGCGTATGATTGAAGGTCATGCGCAAGGGGTCGGCGAGAAAGGCATCGAAATTGGCACCGACCTCCTGGGGCGAGAGACCAGCGAAGTTACCATTGGCCGAATCGATCAGATATTCGATCGACCAACCCGCGACCACGGAGTAGAAGGAGAGGATGAAAAATACCGTGATCCCGCCGAACAGGCCCAGCCAGCGCCAATGGGGCGTAGCGCCAGCCTCACGAGCAAGGTGTGCCAGCGACTGCATGGGGCTGCGCCGCCCGGCACGCCCAATCAGGATTTCTGCCATCATTACCGGCAGCCCGAGGGTAATCACGAAGGCTACATACAGCACCAGGAAGGCAGCACCACCGTTTTCCCCGGTCATGTAAGGAAAGCGCCAGATGTTGCCCAGCCCAACGGCGGCGCCGGTTACCGCTAGAATGAATGCACGCCGCGTACTCCAGCGCTCCAACGTTTCGCCCATGTGCTCCTGCCTTATCTGTGTACGATGACGCCATTTCATCCCGACGCCGAAGCGCGAGAGTAGCAGCCTGGGTTCTGGTGGCCAATCTTCCTCACCCGATATTGAAACGCGGCGTTGGCAACCGCATCTAGACTAACAATCACCCCATCACGACAAGGAATCGCGTCCATGCCTAACAACCCACTTCTCGAGCATCATACGCTACCACCCTTCGGTGAGATTCAGCCCGATCATGTGGTGCCTGCGATTGAGCAGATTCTCGATGAAAACCGTGGCGCCATCGATCGCCTGGCCGAGAAAGCAACCCACTCTCCTAGCTGGTCGACCCTGGCGGCACCGCTCGAAGAGCTCAATGACCGTCTATCTCAAGCATGGTCGCCGGTTTCTCACCTGAATGGCACCATGAACACACCGGCACTGCGAGACGCATATCAAACCTGCCTGGCCATGCTTTCCGACTATGGCACCTGGCTGGGGCAACATGAAGGGTTGTTTCGCGCCTACCAGGCGTTGAAGGATTCTCCGGCCTACGGCGATCTCGATCATGCCCAGCGCCGCTCGGTGGATAATACCCTGCGGGATTTTCATCTTGCCGGCGTCGACTTGCCTGCAGAGAAGAAACGTCGCTACGGTGAAATCCAGGCGAAATTATCTGAACTGACCAACAGCTTTTCCAACAACGTGCTCGATGCCACTCAGGCCTGGTACAAGGATGTAAGCGACGCCGCCAAGCTCGACGGCTTGCCCCAGAGCGCCCTGGATACGCTCAAGGCCAACGCCGAGGCCAAGAATCTCGAGGGTTATCGCATCACCCTGGACTTCCCCAGCTTCTTTCCTGTACTCACCTACGCCAATGACCGTGAGCTGCGTCGGGAAGTGTATACCGCTTTCGCCACCCGCGCTTCGGATCAAGGCCCCAATGCCGGAGAGTATGATAATGCCGGGAATATCGAGCAGATCCTGGCACTGCGTCATGAGCTGGCCCAGCTTCTCGGCTTCGACACCTACGCCGACTACTCCCTGGCCACCAAGATGGCGGAGTCGCCATCTCAGGTACTCGAGTTCCTCGATGACCTCGCCCAGCGGGCCCACCCTCAGGCGCAGGAAGAGTTCAACGAACTCAAGGCATATGCCAAGGAAACCCTGGGACTCGAAGATCTCGAACCTTGGGATATAGGCTATGCCAGTGAAAAGCTGCGGGAATCACGCTATGCCATTTCCCAGGAGCAGTTGCGTCCCTACTTCCCGGCACCCAAGGTGATCGATGGCCTGTTCAAGGTCACCGAACGGCTTTATGGCGTACAGTTCGTCGAAGACGAAAATGCCCCTCGCTATCACCCGGACGTGCGCTTTTTCGAGATTCGTGAAAGCAATGTGCCTATCGCCGGTTTTTATCTCGACCTCTATGCTCGGGAAGGCAAGCGCGGCGGCGCCTGGATGGACGAGTGCCGCGTGCGTCGTCAGCGCGAGGACGGCAGCCTGCAGTTGCCGGTCACCTATCTGACCTGCAATTTCACCCGCCCGGTAGGCGACAAGCCGGCCCTGCTGACTCACGATGAAGTAACCACGCTGTTTCACGAGTTCGGTCATGGCCTGCATCATATGCTGACCCAGCAAAGCGTCGCCGATGTGTCGGGCATCAACGGTGTGGCCTGGGATGCGGTGGAATTGCCCAGCCAGTTCATGGAAAATTTCTGCTGGGAGCGGGAAGGCCTCGATCTAATCGCCTCTCACTTCGAGACAGGTGAACGTCTACCGGATGAGCTGCTGGGAAAACTGCAGGCCGCCAGGAACTTCCAGTCCGCCATGGGCATGCTGCGTCAAATAGAGTTTTCACTGTTCGATTTTCGACTGCATCACGAGCTCAAAGAGCCCACCGCCAGTGACGTTCAGGCGCTGCTGGATAGCGTACGCGACAAGCTCTCCGTCGTGCCTCGCGCGGATTTCAACCGTTTCCAGACCAGCTTCAGCCATATTTTCGCCGGCGGCTATGCAGCAGGTTATTACAGCTACAAATGGGCCGAAGTACTCTCCGCAGACGCCTATAGCGCCTTCGAAGAAGCCGGCGTCTTCGACGAGGAGACGGGCACGCGCTTTCGCCAGGAAATTCTCGAGCAGGGCGGCTCGCGGGACGCGGCAGAACTGTTTCGGGCCTTTCGCGGACGCGACCCAAGCATTGACCCTCTACTACGCCATAGCGGCATTCGCGCTGCCTGAAGGAGTACGCTGATGACGACACCCAAACGCTTCATCGCCGGCGCCATCTGCCCGCGCTGCGCGGCCATGGACAAGATACGCACCTGGGAACAGAACGGCATCCGCTATCGTGACTGCGTGGCCTGCGACTTCTTCGAGCAACTGCCGATCGAGCAACCTGCGGATGCGCAGGAAATCGAGACCCGCGTCAATCGCACCCGGGAAGAGCAGAAGAAAAGCGATGTGCAGACCGTGCGCATTCTGGACCCAAAAGGCTGATCGCCTATCCATCAAAAAGGCCTCCATACGCTGGAGGCCTTTCTCATTCATGCGGGCATACCACAGCCCTATTTACTACTTGCCAACCGTGCCGCAGGCGATGCGCGAACCGCCACCACCCAGCTTGGGGTGATCGAAATAGGTATCGCCGCCCTCATGAACGATCACGGCGCGATTCTCCAGATCCGACACCTTCAAGCGCGGTGCCAGTACCGGCGTGGTAGCGCCGCCCTTCTCATCGACCATCAGGATAGGAAGATCGCCAAGATGCCCTTTTCCATAAGGCCCCTGATGAGTGCCTGCCTGGTCAGGCGCATAATGCCCACCAGCCGCTGCGGCAGCGGTTTGCTGACCATTCAGCTCAAGCGGTTCGCAGTTGGCATTCTCATGCACATGAAAGCCATGGGCACCAGGCGAAAGCCCCGTCAGGTCCGGAGTGACCAGCAAACCGTACTGGGTATCTTCGATATTGACGGTTCCGATGCTATCGCCGACTCCCTGGGCATCGACTTCATGCATCTCGATTTCCTGAGCGGCTTGGGCGCTGGCGATCAACGCAAACGAGCCCCCAACAGCGAGCATCAAATTACGCAAATAACTCATATGCATTCCTTTGGTTGAGCTGAACGTACCACCAAGGCTAGCCAATTCTGCTGGCAACTGGCAACTCACTACGATCGAAACAGCAGGTAAATGATAGAAAACCGCTCACGGCCATAAACAAGATGATCCTGGACGCGAATACATTCAACGTTCGTTCAGTTTACAGACTGCTACGTTTAGTGATTTAAATGACACTCCAATTCCTACTCAGAACCTGAATCTTGTGAGTTTGAGTTAGCATCAAGCAATGCAGATTCGGACGCAAAACGGACTAGGCTCGCTTACGAGTCCGTATTTGACGGCGCATGACCGACACGCAGCAGGTCATGAACAGGGTTTCAGAAAAACAAGCACGGAGGGTCCTATGTCCATTCAACAGCAGAACCACGCCCGCAGTATTTTCCATCGAGCAACCAAGGCACTGATTACCGCTCCCCTGATTCTGGGCCTAGCCGCTACCGGCAGTGCCCAGGCGCAGGATGATCGCGAAGGCTGGCCCCAGAGCTTCACCGTGGGCACCGCAAGCCAGGGCGGCACCTACTTCGTTTATGGCTCCGGCTGGGCCAACCTGATCGCCGATCAGTTGGGACTTTCCGGCGGCGGCGAGGTAACCGGTGGGCCGACCCAGAACCTGGCTCTGGTGCACAACAATGAGGTCGCCTTCGGACTGACCACCATGGGGCCGGCAAGGGATGCACTTTCCGGCAAAAGCCCGTTGGCGCCGGGAATCGTCATGGATAATGTCTGTGCCATGTTCCCCATGTACGAAACGCCTTTCTCGATTACCGCGCTTTCCAGCTCCGACATCACCTCGATCTCCGAAATACCCGACGGCGCGACCATTGGCTTCGGGCCGGCTGGCTCGACATCCGACACCTACTTCCCGGCTATTCTCGAAGAGCTGGGCGTCGACTTCGAGCGGCGCAACGGGGGTTGGAACGACCTGGCCGGGCAGCTTCAGGATGGGCTCATCGATGTCATCGCCTTCGCTGCAGGCATCCCGATTCCCGCTGTCAGCCAGCTCGAAGTTCAGACCGATGTGAACATCATCGAGTTCACCGACGAAGAACAGGCCACGGCCATCGACGCCTTCCCGGTGTCCGCGTTCACTATCCCCGCCAGCACCTATTCGACTCTTGATAAAGACTCCGACGTCGTGTCGATGTGGAACTTCGCCATCGCCGGCTGCGATCTGCCGGAGAGCCTCGTCTACGAAGCTACCCGCATCACCATGGAAAACAACGACAAGATGCGCTCGATCCACCGCAGTGCTGAAACTACGGTGCCCGAGAACATCAAGTACAATGAAGTCATTCCCTTCCATGCCGGTGCGGCACGCTGGTACAAGGAAAATGGCTACGAGATTCCCGAGGACATGATTCATCAATAAGGCCTGGCGCCTTCTATCAGCTCGAGAGTGGCGCCTACAGGCGTTGCTCTCGATTTTTTATGACCTCTTAACGGTGATCCCGCATGAGTCCTCCCCCGGACGATCGTTCTGACCGCACTACTCCTCAGGATGCCAATCCTTCCGCTGAAACAGAGACTATTGCTCAAGGCGTCGATGACGATGTCGTTGAAGCCAATCGGCGCATTCTTGGCGGATGGCGCTGGTGGTTATTCGCCACCCTGGCCGTTGCCTATTCAACCTTTCATCTTGTCTCCCTGAACATCTATCCTCTGGAGACCTGGTCGTTTCGCATTATTCATATCTGCGGTGCCTTGATTCTCGGCTACGGGCTTTATACCGGCGCACGCTTTGCCGAAGACGAAACTCGGCCGACCGGGCGCTGGGCGACCTACCTGAGCCTGGTACTGTTGATCCCAGCGCTCTATGCATTGGTGCAGGTCGGTCTGATGTACCAGACATTGAGCGGCGAAGCCATGCGCATCGAGCCCATGGTCGAGACCTGGCACTTCGGCTATCCGCTGATTTTCGCCACCACCGCAGCGATTGTACTTTCCTGGAGCTATCGTCAGGCGCGCTATCGATTGAGCCCGCCGGATATCGTGCTGATGATATGCGCACTGGCAAGCGCCGGCTATCTGCTGGTGATCTACAACACGCCGCTACGCATGTCCACGGGCACCTCTTTCGCGCCTATCGGCATCACGTTCGCTGCCATTGCCGGTTCACTGCTGATTCTCGAGTTGACGCGCCGAGTGGCGGGGCTCGCACTGGTCATCATCGCGGCGATTTTCCTGATCTACGTCTTTGCCGGCCCTTATCTGCCGGGCTTTCTCGGCTATCCCGGGCTCTCCGTGGGGCGCTTTTTCAGCCAGGTCTATACCGATGCGGGCATCCTCGGACCCACCGTCGCGGTCTCGTCCACCTACATCATCCTCTTCATCATCTTCGCTGCCTTCCTGCAAGCCTCCAAGGTCGGCGACTACTTCGTCAACTTCGCCTTCGCCGCCGCCGGGCGCTCCCGGGGTGGGCCTGCCAAGGTGGCCATCTTTGCTTCTGGATTGATGGGAATGATCAACGGCACCAGCGCCGGCAACGTGGTCTCTACCGGCTCGCTGACCATTCCATTGATGAAGAAAGTCGGCTATCCCGCACGCAGCGCTGGCGCCATCGAAGCAGCGGCCTCCACCGGAGGGCAGATCATGCCCCCGATCATGGGAGCAGGTGCCTTCATCATGGCGGAGATCACCGGCATCCCCTACACCGAGATCGCCATCGCCGCAGTGATTCCTTCCGTGCTGTATTTCGCCTCGGTGTATTTCATGGTCGACTTCGAGGCGGCCTACAAGGGAATGCGGGGCATGCGCGAAGACGAGATTCCGCGCTTTTCACGCCTTATCAAGCAAGTCTATCTGTTCGCTCCCATCATCATTCTGATCGCGGCACTGTTCATGGGCTATTCGGTGATTCGGGCCGGCACTTTGGCCACCGCCTCTGCCGCAGTCGTGAGCTGGATCTCGCCCAACAAGATGGGACTTCGCTCCGTGCTGAAGGCACTGCAGTTGGCCAGCAACATGGCCATTCAGATCATCGCGGTCTGTGCCTGCGCGGGCATCATTGTCGGGGTGATTTCACTAACCGGGGTGGGGTCACGCTTCTCGTCGCTGCTGCTGGGCCTGGCGGGGTTCAGCCAGTTGTTGGCACTGGTCTTTGCCATGTGCATCAGCATCTTGCTGGGCATGGGCATGCCTACCACGGCTGCCTATGCAGTCGCGGCCTCGGTAGTCGCACCGGGTTTGATCGATATTGGCATCCAGCCGTTGATCGCGCATTTCTTCGTGTTCTATTTCGCCGTGGTCTCTGCCATTACCCCCCCGGTAGCCCTGGCTTCCTACGCGGCGGCGGGTATTTCCGGCGCCAACGCCATGCAAACCTCGGTGACCTCCTTCAAGATCGGTCTGGCCGCGTTCATCGTGCCCTTCATGTTCTTCTACAGCCCGGCAATGCTGATGGAAGGTTCCTGGCTGCAGATCCTGCGGGTCGGCCTTACCGCGACACTCGGCATCGTGCTGCTGGCGGCATCGGTGCAGGGCTGGTTCTTCGGCCCGGTCAAGGCGCCAATACGACTGCTGCTGTTGGTGGGGGCAGTCTGCATGATCTATGGCGGCCTATTGAGCGATCTGGCAGGACTTGTGATCGGTATCGGTATATTCCTGATGCAGCGCGGGTCATCATCGGGAGGCAAGGCGGCGGTCGCTAAATCGTGAAGTGTCGTTGATCGCCTCATAGCCGGTCGCCAAAACAAACGGCCCCGTCAGAATCCTGACGGGGCCGTTGTCATTGGTCATCGATTTTTCAGGCGTTAGCCTCCATCTATGACGCCACAAGCGATTCGTGCGCCACCGCCACCTAGATCGGGCTGATCGGAATAGTTGTCGCCGCCGGCATGAATCATGATGGCGTGCCCTTGAAGATCCGACACTTCAAGACGCGGCGCCAGCACTGGCGTGATGGCATTGCCTTCCTCGCCGACCATAAGCACCGGCAGATCGCCTAGATGGCCCTCGCCATAGGGTCCTTGATGCGTACCGGTATCCTCCGGGTCAAAATGCCCACCGGCAGCCACCGCTGCGGTCATCTTGCCATCCTTTTCACCGGGTTCGCAGCTGGCGTTCTGGTGTACATGAAAACCGTGCATGCCCGAGTTCAGACCGCTCAATTCCGGGGTAAGAAGTAGCCCGTGGTCAGTGTCTTCCACCTGGACAGTACCGAGACTGTCGCCGACACCCTCCTCGCTGACCTGATGAATCTCGATACTCTGCTCGGCATGCGCTGCACTTGCCAGTAACAATGCCCCTACACCCAGTAGTAGCTTTGAACGCAACATCTGCTCCTCCTATCCTTGAGTGCTGATCAAGCTTACAGGCTAGCCAAGAAGTCTCGCTCTGCCAACCTTGAAATCCTCAGGCGAGATTGTCGATGACCCGGAGGCTCGGTGCGGCCTGATTCAGCGTATAGAAATGCAAACCCGGCGCGCCCCCTTCGAGCAGACGCTGGCAGAGCCGTGATATTACCTCTTCACCGAAGGCCTCGATGCTTTGTGAATCGTCGCCATAGGCCTCGAGCTGCTTGCGTATCCAGCGCGGAATATCGGCGCCACAGGCATCGGAAAAGCGTGCCAGCTTGGTGTAGTTGGTGATCGGCATTATGCCCGGCACGATGGGTGCTTCGATGCCCAGGCCCCGCACCCGATCGACGAAATTGAAATAGGCATCCGCATTGAAGAAGTACTGGGTGATCGCCAGATTGGCGCCGGCCTTCATCTTGCGCGCAAAGTTTTCCAGATCCTTGTCGAAACTCGGCGCCTGAGGGTGCGACTCCGGGTAGGCGGCGACCGCAATCTCGAAATGATCGCCGGTTTCGGCGCGGATGAACTCCACCAGTTCATTGGCGTAGCGCAGCTCGCCCATACCGCCCATGCCGGAAGGCAAATCGCCGCGCAGCGCCACCAGGCTATCGACCCCACCCTCCCGATACATGGTCAAGAGTTCACGCAGTTCACCCTTGTCGCTACCGACACAGGAAAAGTGTGGTGCAGTGGTGATACCGGATTCACTGATCTGTTTGACGGTATTGACGGTGCGCGCCTGGGTCGACCCCCCCGCCCCATAGGTTACCGAGAAGAAATGCGGTTTGCGCTCGGACAAGGCATCCCGCGTGTGCATCAGTTTTTCGCGACCGGCATCGGTATTCGGCGGAAAGAATTCGAAACTGATCCCCAATGGATGCTCTTGCGTACTCATCGATAGCAACCTCATTAATAATTTTTCAATCGTCTCTTGGCAAGCGTGCTTGACCTCAGGCCTTTTGCGCCTACTGATGCCAATATTGTGCCTACCATGCCGATCGGGAACCAATGAAAGTTTCGTGGCACAACATCGGAATCATTCATACTGAGGGGAGTATGAGGCCCATGAAAACCTACCGCGCAGCCCTCGAAACGAGCGTCGTTTCGCAGTCGCCACCGGTCAAACAGGCTTCGCCCTCGATCTGCAGGGTGGCATGGGTAATGCCAAAACGCTCACGCAGCACGCTATAAGCCTTGCGCAACACTCGGGCGTGATCGGCATCGTCACGCACCACAAGATGCAGGCTGAGCAATGGGTCCTGGGGCGTCAGTCCCCAGAGATGCACATCGTGGAGACTTTCGACCTCATCGATCATTTCCAGGGCACTACGAATCTGTGCCACATCGGCGCCGTCCGGTGTGCCTTCGAGCAAGGTGTGGGCCGAGCGGCGCACAATCGACCAGGCAGCCCGCAGGATCAATCCCGCAGCCAGTACCGACAGGAGCGGATCAGCGGCATTCCAGCCTGTGAACATGATGATCACCGCCGCGACAATGGCGGCCACGGAGCCCAGTAGATCGCCGAGCACGTGCATTGCGGCACCGCGCAGATTGAGATTGCCACTGTCGCCACGATGAAGTATGACGAAGGCGATGATATTCACAAACAAGCCAATGACGGCGATGGTCATCATCGGTTCCGCCATCACTTCCACCGGCGACATAAGGCGTTCGAAAGCGGAATAGAATATCCAGATCGCGATCGCGAACAGCGTCAGGCCGTTGACGAAGGCCGCCAGCACCTGGAAGCGCTGGTAGCCGAAGGTGCGCTGATGGTCCGGTGAGCGCGAGCTCAGGCGAAAGGCCACCAGCGCCATGGCAAGGGAAGCGCTGTCGCTGAACATATGACCGGCGTCGGCCAGCAGCGCCAGCGACCCGGAAACGATGCCCCCCACGATCTCGGCGATCATGAAGCCCGCCGTCAGCAGCATGGCCCAGAATACCCGCCGCTCGCTGTCGCCGGTCACCCTTGGGGCATGCTCGTGGTCGTGACTATGGGAGTGGCCATGGCCGTGGTGCGCATGATCGTGCGAATCGCCCTGGGATGAGCCATGCTGCGCCATCGATGAACTCCGGTGATAATGAACATGTGTCATTCAGTGTAACGCCTTTCCCCGGCTTACGCGTCAAGCAGCCGCACACCCTCCCGTTTGCACCACATCCCAGGCACTATGTGCCTTTTGATTGTTCGGAACCACCGATGCTCGAAGTCGACCTCTCCCAGCCGCTATGGATGTTGTTGGCCTTTGTCGGCCTGGGCTGGCTCAGCGCCAGACGCCTGTCGTTGGATCCGCGCCCCATCGCGACGCTGTTGATCTACATCATCGCGCCACTGACCTTCTTTCGTGGCCTGGTCCTGGGCGGGCCCAGCGTCGATTATCTGCTGCTGACCGCAGCGCTGTTTCTCCTCTCGAGTGTTATCGGCTTGACGGTGAGCCTGATCGCACGACCGTTCTTTGCGCCTGAAGAAGCCGCGCTGCTGGCTTTCTCGGCAGGTACCGGCAACACCGGCTATTTCGGCCTGCCCATCGCCATGGTGTTGCTACCCCCGGAGGGGGTGACCCTGTACCTGTTCTCCCTGCTGGGCATCACACTTTACGAGTTCACCGTGGGCTACTACTTGAGCGCTCGCGGGCGGTTCTCGGTGCGAGAAAGCCTTGCCAAGATCCTGCGCCTGCCGTTGATCTATGCCTTCGCTGCTGCCTTATTGGTCAGCGCCCTTGGCATGTCGGTTCCCGGCGCCATCATGGAAGGGCTCGATTACTTCAAGTACAGCTACACGGTGCTGGGCATGATGATCATCGGCATGACCCTGGGGCGGGTGACGATGCGCGAGGTGGATGTACGCTTCATTGCTGCCTGCATCGTAGCCCGCTATATGCTCTGGCCAATGATCAGCCTGGCTGCGGTCCTGTTGCTGCGTGGGAGTGTCGGAATCTCCGAGACATTGGCCATGGCGCTACTGCTGCTTGGGGTGGTGCCGATGGCTGCCAACGTGGTAGTGGTCGCCATGGAGTTGAACATACGCCCGGAAAAAGGCGCCATCGCCGTACTGCTGACGACCCTGGCCGCGCCGTTGCTGATCCCCTGGTACCTGAAGATTCTATTATCGCTGAGCGGAGTGGAATAACCCCAATTAGAGTGCACCGGCCTCGTGCATATGCGAATAGAAGATCGTCACACCGATGGCGATCAGCACCAGGCCACCCAGTACCTCGGCACGGCGCCCAAGCAACGCCCCGACACGTGGGCCGATCAATACCCCCAAGGTACTGATACAACAGGACACAACACCCACGATAGCGACAGCATGCCAGATGGGAACATCGATGAAGGCCAGAGTCACACCGATCGCCGCACCGTCGATGCTGGTACCCAACGCAGCGAGTAGTGTCTTTATCCCACGTTGAGACGACGCACTACAGGCATCCTCCTCGCCGCTATCACTCAGCCCCTCATAGATCATGTGACCACCGACTGCGCCCAACAGCAGCAGGGCAATCCAGTGATCGACGCCAGTGATCAACCCGGCAAAGCTCGAGCCCAGCAGCCACCCCAGCAACACCATGCTGGCCTCGACACTGCCGAATACCAGACCCGTGCGCAGTGCCACGCGCGCATCGGCACGCCAGCTACAGGCGCCGCGTGCAACGCTCACCGCAAAGGCATCCGCGGAAAGGCCAACGGCCATGAAAAAGTTCGAAACGAGAGACATGCGTTCAACCCACTGAATAACCCGGAGCACATGATACCTGATCAGGATGTAAATCATTGGTCACCCTCAGTGACGCAATGTCACTCTTGCCAATTCACGTCCCCTGCGATGGAAGACGTCATGGCTGTGGCCAAAGAATGCTGGCCTCCAGCCCATGGGGAGTTCGATTCGCCAATTTCAGTTGCGCCTTTTGCCGTTGAGCCAGCTCCACGACGATGGACAACCCGAGTCCACTCCCGGTGGTGCGCTGATCCGAGGCCCGACGAAAGCGTTCGGTGACCGTGCCGAGTAGCTCATCGGGAATGCCCGGGCCGGTGTCGCGCACAATGACCTGCGGTGCGCCCTGCCGGCGGCAAAGTTCGACCTCGATAAGCCCTCCTTCAGGGGTATAGCGCAGCGCGTTGTCCAGCAAGTTACGCAGCAGGATACCGACCTCCACCGGATCGGCGCGCACCTCCAGTCGGGTGAGCCCTTGTACCGCTAGTTCCTGCTGCCGTGCGTGCGCCAGGGGCCAGAGGTCGGCGGTAAGTTCGACCACGACAGGATAAATATCGATCCTATCAAGGGGCGTGCCCGAGGCGCGATCCAGCCGCGCCAGCACCAATAGCTGCTCCACCACCCGTTGCAGCCGTTTCACGCCAATAGCGGCTTTTTGTAGCGAATCTGCTTCGCCAGCCTGCACATTGTCGAGATGAATCTTCAGCGCCGCCAGGGGCGTACGCAACTCATGGGCCGCGTCCGCGGTTAAGCGCCGCTCGCGCTCCAGCGTCTTGCCCAATCGATCAATAAAATCATTTAGCGAGCGGCGCAGCCCATCGAGTTCCTGCGGCACGTCGAGAGCGATCGGGGTCAGATCCTGACCATCTCGCCCCTGGACCTGCCAGGAGAGAAGCGCTATGGGGGCCAGGCCCCGGCGAATGATACGAACCATCAACCACAGCAGTAGCGGTAGCAGAAACAGCACCGGCCATAGGTTATTGAGGGCCATACGCTCGACGATTTCCTCGAGGAAATCTGCCCGCACCCCCACGCTAATCCAGGTGGCATCGGCCCTATCGAACAGGCTGAACACCCGCCAACGATCACCGGCGTATTCGACCCAACGATAGCCTTCTTTTTCCGGCGCGGGAAAGTGACCGCTCTCGTTCCACCTGGCGCCGAGCAGATGCGGCGAGCCATCGGCATTCCAGAAGCCGATCGACAGCATGCGCTCTTCCTCATGGTAGAGGGGCGCGATGGAAACCCGCGGAGAGGTGGGTTCGGCCTCGTCCTTCACATACGTTCGTGCTTCGTGACCCGGCAAGGCGAGACGTTGAGCGATGCGGCGATACTCATCGCGGGTGGTGGCGGGAGAAATCAGTCCGGCAACGATACGCCCCTGCAGACTCAACTGAGCATCCAGGATCTCTTCCAGTTCGTGGTCGGTGATCAGGTATGCCGCCGTGACCGTCAGCAGCGCGGTCATCGCCAGCACCAGTGCCAGGGTCCGGGCGAGATAGCGACGAATGGATCTCATGCGGCCTGACTATCCAGCCGGTAGCCGATGCCTCGCACGGTGACGATCAACCCTCTGTCGAGCTTCTTGCGTAGATGATGCACATGCACCTCCACCGCGTTGGATTCAACTTCTTCTCCCCAGCCATAGAGCAGGCTCTCCAGCCGTGGCCGCGAAAGCACCTTGTCTGGATGCCGGGCCAACTCGAGCAGCAGCGCATATTCCCGCCGGCTCAGCTTGACCTCGCGACCCTGCCAGCTCACCCAGTGGCGGGCCTCATCGATATTCAATGCACCCACTATCAGAATCTGGGAGGCGCGACCTTCGGCACGACGCGTGACCACCCGCAATCGCGCCAGCAATTCCTGCAGGTCGAAGGGCTTGAGCACGTAATCGTCAGCACCGCCATCCAACCCACGAATGCGTTCCTCCACCGCATCCCGCGCCGTCAGGATCAGTATCGGCAAGGACGAGTGCTGCCGGACGCGACTCAATACCTGCATACCGTCCATGTCGGGCAGCCCCAGATCGAGGATCATCACCGAGAATGCTTCGGTGCCGATGGCACCGATCGCTTCGCGACCCTGCATGAACCAGTCCACCACATACCCCTCGCGCTCCAGAGCGATCTTGATACCATCGCCCAACAGTGGATCGTCTTCTATCAATAGTATGCGCACGCCAACCCCTCATCGACTGGCGGGATACCGCCATGTTGGGAGAACTAAAGTGTAGCGACTCGATGCTTAAGAATCCCTTAAGGCTGCCGGTGCAAACTGGCCGAGCTTATCATCGGGAGCAGCTCATGAAGGTCCTCATCACCGGCATGGCCGGATTCATCGGCCATGCCCTGGCGCGTCGACTCGCCGAGGCCACGCAACACGACATTCTTGGCATCGACAATCTCAATACGTACTACGACGTGGCCATCAAGCGAGCACGATTGAACGATCTCGCCGGCTTCGATAACCTGCGTTTTCAGCGCCTGGACCTGACCGACAGCGCAGGCATGCAGCGCCTGTTCGCAGAGTCTCGTTTCGATTGTGTGATTCATTTGGCCGCCCAGGCTGGGGTGAGGTACTCCCTGGATCACCCAGAGGTCTATGGCCAGTCCAATCTGATCGGCCACCTGAACGTATTGGAAGGATGTCGCCGGCAGCAGGTCGGCCACCTGGTCTATGCCTCATCCAGCTCGGTTTATGGACGCAATGCCAAGGTGCCTTTTACCGTCGAGGACAGTGTCGATCAACCCGTCAGCCTGTACGCCGCCACCAAGAAGTCCAGCGAGTTGATGGCACACGCCTACTCCCATCTTTACGACTTGCCAACCACGGGACTGCGCTTCTTCACCGTCTATGGCCCCTGGGGGCGGCCGGACATGGCGCTTTACAAGTTCACCCGCAACATTCTCGAAGGCAGGCCCATCGAGCTCTACAATCAGGGCGACATGTCCCGGGACTTCACCTATATCGACGATATCACGGAGAGTATCGCGCGCATCATGGACCTCGTGCCCGGCCGTGGAAAAGACGGCAGCGATCCCCCTTACAAGCTTTACAATATCGGTCATGGCAGCCCTGTCAGCCTGATGGCATTGGTGCGCACTCTCGAAGAGACCACCGGTCTCGAGGCCCGCTGCGATTACCTGCCCATGCAGGCCGGCGACATGCAGCATACCTGGGCAGATGTCGAACCTCTTTTCGCCGCCACGGGCTTTCGTCCCCGTACCGACGTGGCCGAGGGAGTGCGACGTTTCGTTGCCTGGTACCGTCACTATTATGAAGGCACCGCCACGCCGGCCGATGCCAGGCTGCCTCTCTTGAGGCTAGGTTAAACACGCGCATTGCGTCACTACTTCATGGAATCTTTGCCCATGCCGCAGCCGTTACTCTCGATCATCATTCCCGCCAAGGACGAAGCGGGAAACCTGCCTCAGTTATTGGATGAAATAAATGCCGCCCTCCCCGACGAGGAGTACGAAATCCTGGTGGTCGATGATGGATCGACAGACTCGACCTGGGCGATGCTGAGTCAGCGTGCCGCACGCGATGCCCGCCTGCGCCCGCTACGCCATGCCCATAGCGCCGGACAGAGCACTTCGATATGGCAGGCTGCCTGGGCCGCCCGTGGTACTTGGCTGGCGACCCTGGACGGCGACGGCCAGAACGATCCAGCAGATCTCCCGCGTCTTTACGACAAGGCCCGCCAGGAAGGTATCGCGCTGGTCAATGGGCACCGCGTGCAGCGTCGGGACAATCGGCTGACGCGCCTCTCGTCAAAGATCGCCAATCGCGTGCGCTCGGCCCTGCTCAATGACGACACGCCGGATACCGGATGCGGCCTCAAGATCATGCGCCGCGACGCTTTTCTGAAGCTACCTTATTTCGATCATATGCACCGATTCATCCCTGCACTGATTCTTGCCCAGGGCGGCCGATGCGTCTCGGTACCGGTCAATCACCGCCCCCGGGGCGCAGGGAAATCCCACTATGGCTTGAACAATCGCCTTTGGGTGAGTCTCGTGGATATCGTCGGGGTCATGTGGTTGCAGCGGCGCACCCGCTTGCCCGCACCTTTTGAAAACGAGGTGTCCCACGCGTCCGAGCAGGGCATGCCCGGTACGTCGGCTGCCAAGGCACCCTCTTCAGAGGAAACCCCATGAACAGCGAATGGCTCTGGTTGAGTATCGGCTTCCTGGGTCAGGCCCTCTTCTCGGCACGCTTTATCGTGCAGTGGCTGGCCAGTGAGCGTGCTCGGCGCAGCATCGTGCCCAAGGCATTCTGGTTTCTCAGCATCGGGGGCGGCGCCACACTGCTGGCCTATGCCTTCTACCGCCGCGATCCGGTGTTCATTGCGGGCCAGGGCGCGGGGCTGTTCATCTATGCCCGCAACCTGATGCTGATTCGTCGTGAAAGTCACGAAGTACGCCAAAAGAAAAAAGCGGCACCCCATTCTCCTTGAGCGAAATTCGTCCCGTCATGCATCGCCCCGGCTATCTACGTCATTTGAATCATTCCTATCGCTGGGCCTGGCTTGGCCTCATGCTGTTCGCGTTGGTGCTGCTTGGCCTGGGGATTGGCTTGCGTGACCCCTGGCCCGCGGATGAGCCGCGCTTTGCCCTGAATGCCCTGGAAATGCTCAAGACCGGCCAGTTCTGGTTTCCTCACCGGGGTGGAGAACCCTATCCGGACAAACCGCCGCTGTTCATGTGGGCTTCGGCGCTCAGTATCGCCATCACCGGCTCGGTGCGCCTGGGTTTTCTGCTGCCGTCACTGTTTGCCGCGCTAGGGACGTTGGTCTTGGTCGTCGACCTCACCCGCCGCCTTTACGGCCAGCGTATCGCCCTGCTCAGCGGTCTGGCCCTGCTCGCCACCCTGCAGTTCGTGCTGCAGGCCAAGGCCGCCCAGATCGACATGCTGCTGACCTTCTTCACTACCCTGGGCGCCTATGGGTTGCTACGCCATGCACTGCTTGGCCCCGCCAGGCGCTGGTGGTTCATCGGTTTCGCCGCCATGGGGTTCGGCGTCATCACCAAAGGCGTCGGCTTTCTGCCCCTGTCGCTTCTGCCCGCCTGGCTATGGTTCGCCTGGCGCGGCCAGGCCACGAAAATCACCTGGAAGGCTCTCGGCCTGGGCCTGGCGGTACTGCTCGCCGTCGTCGCCCTATGGGCACTGCCGATGATTCTTGTCGCCACCTTCGGCAACGATCCCAGGCTTGCAGCCTATCGCGACAATATCCTGTTCAAGCAGACCGGCGAACGCTATGCGGATTCCTGGCACCATCTCAAGCCCTGGTATTACTACCTGGTCGAGGTGCTGCCCTGGGCCTGGATGCCCCTGGTACTAGCGCTACCCTGGGCGATACCCGCCTGGTGGCGACGGGCCCGGCGTGGCGATGCCCGCCTGCTGCTACCGCTGAGCGGGGTGATCCTGATCCTGGTGTTCTTCTCCTTATCGCCGGGCAAGCGCGGCGTCTACGTATTGCCGACAATTCCGCTACTGGTGCTGGCACTGGCCCCGCTGCTGCCAGGCATTCTGGGCAGGCGCGTTTTCAACTGGCTGGGAGCCGGGGTATTGACTCTGCTGGGCGGCGTATTGCTTGTCGCCGGCCTGCTTGGCGCTTTAGGACTGCCTGCGTTGTCCAAGCTCGCCGAGCGTCATGACATCGTGCCCTGGGCCTGGTGGATACTGCTCGGGATAACGGCGGCGGGGTTGCTGGCCTGGCTGCGGCCACGCCGCGGCATGCTGGCGCTGCCGCTGTGGCTGGCCCTGTTCTGGATCACTTGGTCGACCTGGGGTTATGTACTGCAGAACGGGACCCGCTCGCCTCGACGCATGATGCAGGAGATCGTCTCGGTCACCGGTGATGATGCCTGGCTGGCATTGCCGAGCTTCGACGAGGAGTTTTTGCTCCAGTCTCGCCAGCCCAGCGTGCATTTCGGCGACAAGACGCCGGTCAATGACCAATTCAAGCGTGCGTTCAATTGGCTCGGCGGGGCCCCAAGGCAACGCTGGATGCTCACCGAACAGCGCCGGGCCGACGACTATCCATGTATCGACCTGACCCAGGCCCGGGACATGGGCCATCAGAACAGCAACGACTGGTGGCTGATACCGGGCAGCGCCATGGTGGGCTGCAAGGGCGACGAGAACGCCGCGCCGCTGTTCATCGCGCCGACCACGCTGAATACGGCCAAGCAATGAAACAAGCGTTATTGGGAGGGTTATTCAAAACGAGCACAGCGGTAAGAAAATATTAAGGTAGCAGCGTGATACTGAACCCCATTCTCGATCAAAGGAGAGTACGGACGATCATGCTGCGGATATCATCCATCATATCGCTAAGAACCCGATTGCTGATCTATGAGGCCTGCGTCGTCGTGCTCGCCTACCGGCCACGCCGGAGCCCCGCGCCATTGTGTGTATTGATCATTGCTGGCCTGCTGCTGTTCAAGCTGGCTTGAACAGGCTTTTCACGTATCGCACCTCAATATTCATAGACCAACACCAGGCACGGCCGCCATCCACCACGGTCATTAATTTTCCCTTAAGAACAACGGTAGACAATAAAGAGCCATTCATTGGTTGAAAGGTGGCAAACTTTGTCTACCAAGCTCAAAAAATCCTCGAAAACAATCGGGGCATTCCTGGCCACCTTCCTGCTGCTTGGTGCCCTGTCCATTCAGGCAACCCATGGCCAGCTCCCCTCCATGCTTTCATCCTGGTTCGACAATCATTTATTGCCTGAAAAAGCCGAGGCGTCCCAGTTGCACAAGGCGGATGGCGAGCCAGCCCTGGAAGACAAGACAACGCTATTGGCTGCCGGCGATATTGCCCGCTGCCACTCTCATGAAGGTTTCGACAAGACGCTGCGCAACCTCGCTTATTTCTTTGGCCAGACGCATGCCGAACCATTGAAGGATGCGGGGGCCCTGCAGACGAGGCAGCTTATCGCTGAGCATCCGGGCGTGCCGGTACTGGCTCTTGGCGATCTTGCCTACCCTGACGGTTCACCTGCGGATTTCGCACTCTGCTACGACACCTACTGGGGCGGCTTCAAGGACCGTACCTACCCTGCTCCGGGCAACCATGAGTATCACTCCCATAACGCCTATGCCTATTACGATTACTGGGATTCTCAAGCGGGTCCTGGACGCCGTGGCTACTACGCATGGGAAATGAACGGCTGGCTCATCCTGTCGCTCAATAGCGAGGTGGCAGCCGACGAGGATTCCGATCAGGCGCGCTGGCTCGAAGCCAAGCTGAAGAAATCGGACAATCGCTGCGTGCTTGCCTTCTTTCACAAACCGGCTTTCTCGACCAAACGACGTGACGACAGCGAAAACGCCCGGCGCCTGTTCGAGTTGCTCTACCGCAATGGCGTGACGCTGGTTCTCAATGGCCACAACCATTTCTATGAACGCACGCGACCACTGGATGCAAAGGGCCGGATCGACGCCGATAACGGCATTACGACCTTCGTGGTCGGCACCGGCGGCACACCCCCGGATGGGCCCAGGGACCCGGCAGCCTTCTCCGAGTACTTGATCGGCAATACCTACGGTGTGCTGAAGCTCGATCTCTCCGAAGGCGAGTACGCATGGCAGTTCCTTGCGGCGAAGACTGGCTTGGCCCTCGATGCTGGCCGCAGAACCTGCAATCAACGGTCCTGAAGCAGGCACGAATAAGATGCGCCAAGTTCCTACCCGCCTTTTAAATGCTCTTGCACTATTTATCGTTTATTTATTGATCGCTCTGGTTGCTTTGGCACGCCCCTATCTTCCCATCGATGAAACCCGCTACGTCAGTGTGGCCTGGGAAATGTGGCAGCAACATCAGTTCCTCGTCCCGCACATGAACGGCGCGCTCTACCCGGACAAGCCTCCGCTGCTGTTCTGGCTGATTCAGCTGGGTTGGAAGCTCTTCGGCGTCAACGATGCCTGGCCCAAATTGATTGCGCCGCTGGCGGCGCTATTGGCGCATCTACAGCTGTTCCGCATCGCCCGGCGCCTGGGAGATAGCGATTATGCCTGGAAAGCGACCCTTATCCTGGCCGCCATGCTGCTGTGGCTCACCTATAGCGGCGTGGTGATGTTCGATGTGCTGCTGACCGCCTGCGTGCTCGGCGCGATCGTGCCGCTGGTCTCGTTCGACTCGCTTCCCCCACGCAGCCGGTGGCTCGGTGCCGGTGTATGGCTGGGGTTGGCGCTACTCGCCAAGGGTCCCGCGGCACTGGTGGCCTGGCTGGTGATCGTGCTGGCGGCACCCTACTGGCGTGGCCAGGTAACGTTCGCCTGGTGGAAAGGCGCGGGGCTGGCGCTGGGATTGGCGGTTCTGATGCTGCTGGCCTGGGCCTTGTCGGCGGCTTGGGTGGGCGGCGAGGCCTTCGCACGGCAGCTGTTCTGGGGGCAGACCGCCGATCGCCTGGTCGAGGCCATGGACCATGCGCGTCCCTGGTACTGGTACTTGCTCTTGCTGCCGGTGCTGCTGTTTCCCGCCTGGACCTGGCCGCCGCTCTGGCCTCGGCTTCGGCTGCATGATCGCGCGGTGCGCCTCCTGGGTTGCTGGGCCCTGGGCACGCTGGTGCTTTTCATGCTGATCAGCGGGAAGCAGATCCACTACCTGATGCCGCTGCTGCCGGCCCTGGCGTTGCTTGGCGCTCGGGGGCTGTCTCGACAATTGCCCGCGCCACTGCCCCGCCTCTGGGGCATGGGAGTGGGCTGGGCACTACTGGCGATTGCCGGCTTGCTGCTCGACATCGCGGGAAAGCCACTGTTGCGCGAAGGCATCGACCCCATCGGCGCGCTGCTGCTGCTCGCCTTGGCGATTGGCAGCCTTTTCCTGCGGCTGCGCTCGCCGGTGGCGATGCTGCGCGGGATGGTGCTGTTCAATGCGCTGGCCTGGGTCATGGCCGTGCATGTCATGCTCGGCCCCTTGTGGAGCGCCTACGACATCAGCGCACCGTCGCGGGTCATCGCCGATTGGCAGGCCGACGGCAAGGCCGTAACCATCGCAGGCTTCGACTATCAGGCCACTTTTGGCTTTGTCGGGCGCCTGACGACACCCTTGCAGGAAATCGACGAAGAAGATGTCCAGGCGTGGAGTCAGCGGCATCCCGACGGCCTCATCGTCACCACGACAAAAGACGCCTCGGCTACCCCTGTCGATGCCCGGGCGTTTCGCTACCGGGGACGCTGGCTGGTGCTGCGCGAGGCCCGCCATTATCTGTCCCCTTCACCCGCCGCCAGAAGGGCGAAAGAACCCGTCGACGAGGCCGTTCGCTCCGGCTGTTCCTCGCCCCGACCATGTGATAGTCCCATGCAACACCTCCAATATCGAGATATTGCGACCACCGGCTGAATCCGCCCAATACGCATCTTGTGATTACCGCGCCCCGCTGGATCGACACGGGGGTTCGTGGCTCCCACTACCCTGAGTTCGTCGCGCTACCTGGCACCATAAAGACAGCGGCCAGCCACAAAGGTCATTTGCGGCTGCAGCGCGCTATCGAGCAGGGTTATGTCGGCATCGAAGCCCACGGCTAAACGCCCCTTATATGCCTGTAGCCCGAGCACCCGGGCCACGTTGCCCGAGATCAATCCCAAGGCCTGTTCCAGTGGCAGTACCTGTTCGCGCACCAGGCGCCGCCAGTCCATGATCAAGGCAGTGTTACGCGCAACGCCCATCCCCAGGTATTCACCCTTTGCATCAAACTCCGGCAGGCTGCCGTTGCAGTCAGAGCTCAGGGTGATGCGTTCTACCGGGACGCCGCGCTCGAGCAGAAAAGCGACTGCGTCAAACGCTGAAAGCCCTTCGCCGGCGTCCTCGAAAGCGGTCACATCCACGCAGGCGTCAAACGTCAAGGCATAGTCCGCGGCGTCTTCGAGCAACGCACGAAGGCGATTCACGTGGGTAGGAATGACCTGGTCCGCGGGGATCTCGGTCTCGGTCAAAAGGCGACGCAGCGGCTCCAGTCCCCGCTTTCCATCGCCAAGATGAAAGTGACAGATACCGCGCTTGCCCGCCAGCATGGCCCCGACCCGCACATCGCTGACCAGACGCTCGATCTCGTCCTGACGCGGCTGACTCGAACGGTGATCCGAGATTGCCAGCTCGCCCAGGCCAATGACTTCGGGAATCCAGGCCAGATCGCGCTGCAGATCGCCGGTCAAGGTCGGTGGCGGCACGCGATACGCGCCAGTGTACATATAGGCCGAAACGCCCTCCGCCCGCAGCCCCCGCACCTTGGCCAGAAGATCCGCCGGGGTGCGACTGATGCTGTCGGTACCCAGCACCCCCACCACCGTTGCGATCCCCATGCTGACGATCTCATCGGCGGTGATCTCCGGGCAGCGGGTGCCGCAGCCCCCTTCACCGCCGCCGCCAGTGACATGCACGTGCTGATCGATAAAGGCCGGCACGGCGGTCAGCTCAGGCGCCTCTACCAGGGTCACCGGCCACCCCTCGGGGATGGCGAGATCGTGACCCAGCGCTGCGATGCGACCGTCGGCGATCAGGATATCCGTCTCGTCGACGGGTGCAGGTGTGTAGAGCCGTCCGGCCCGCAGCAGGGTCAGCAGTGGCGTGGCGTGATCAGGAGTCATGGTGCGGACCGCTTGTAGTGAAGTTTACATTGGTGTTTCTGCTAGCCAGCATCGCTCGTCGAGGCCGCGAACCGGCGTCCCTTGAGACGCTCGATGGCATCATCGACGCCGTCGATCAGCAGTACCAGCAGATCGCCCTCATCGGCTTCATCGAGTGCCCTGATGACGGCCTGCTCTTCCTGCATGATGATCTCGGTGCGACAGGCGCCGGATACGGACTCTGCGCCATCGCGCAACAAGCCAGCGGCTTCCCCGATGGCCCGCCCGCGCGGGTCCGTCTCGCAGATGAACACCACGTCGTGCATTCTGGCGAGATGAACCCCGAGATCGAACAAATCCTCGTCCCGGCGATTACCCGGCGCGCTTGCCACGCCGATACGCCGATGCGCTGGAATACCGCTGACGAGTTCACCCAGCGCTTCAAGGGCAGGAACGTTGTGCCCATAGTCGATCAGCACCTTCAAGCCGCCCACTTCAATGAGATTGGTGCGCCCGGGATTCTGCCCCGGTGTCGGATGAAACGTCCGCAGCCCCATCTGAATATCGCCGATGGAAAGCCCCAGGGCATAGGCGGCGGCGCTGGCGGCCAGGGCGTTGGCGACGTTGAAGCGGGCGAGACCTTCGAAGGTGATGGGCACATCCACCACCGAAATTACCTCGGCCTCGACCTGACCCTGGCGCAAGACGATACGGTCGTTTTGCACGGTAAAGGCCACGCCATGCTTCTCGACGTGCTGCTGCACCGGCGGCGACTCGGGGTCGAGGGTAAAGAAAACCACATTGCCACGAGCCCATTCCTGGCTGTCGAACACCCGAGGATCGTCCGCGTTGAGCACCGCCGTTCCCCCGGAGTGAACAGCATCGATCACCACCCTCTTGCAGCGGGCCAGTTCATCCAGAGTATGGATATCGTGCTCACCCAGATGGTCGCTTGCGATATTGAGCAACACCCCCACGTCGCATTCATCGAACCCCAACCCACGGCGCATGACGCCGCCTCGGGCCACCTCGAGCACCGCATACTCCACCGTGGGCTCCCGCAACACGATGGTCGCTGCCTGAGGCCCGCTGTAGTCGCCGCGCAGAACGACATGGTTGTCGATTTCGATCGTGCCGGTGCAGGCCATGCCGACGTTGCGGCCGGCTTGGCGCAGTATGTGTGAGAGCAGGCGGACCGTGGTGGTCTTGCCGTTGGTGCCGGTGACCGCAACGATGGGAATGCGGCCAGTGTCGTCGCTGACCGGAAACAGCATGTCGATTACCGGTTGGCCGACATCGCGTTCCTTGCCATGGGTCGGCGACAGATGCATGCGAAACCCCGGCCCGGCGTTGACCTCGACCACCGCCGCGGACTGCTCCTCCAAGGGCCGGGAAAGACTCTCCGCCAGAAGGTCGATACCAATGATATCGAGTCCTATCAATCGCGAGATACGCTCCGCGATATAGCGCACCTCGGGATGAACATCGTCGGTCACATCCGTTGCCGTGCCGCCGGTGCTCAGATTTGCCGTGGGCTTCAGAAAGACGATCATGTCCTTGGGAATGACGCTTTGCAGGGTCAGGTTCTGCTGACCGAGCAGGCGCAGAGACTGCTCATCCACATCGATCTGGGTGAGCAGGTTCTCGTGGCCGACGCCCCGTCGCGGGTCCTGATTTTCTCGCTCCACCAGCGCCTGCAGCGTGGCGCTGCCATCGCCCACCACATGGGCCGGTCGCCGTCGTGCCGCGGCGACCAGCTTGCCATCGATCACCAGCAAGCGATGATCTTCGCCCCGGATGAATTGCTCGACGATCACCTCCGGATTACGCCGGGAGGCAATGACGAAGGCCTCTTCTAGCTCGCTGTCATTCTGGATATCCGTACTCACGCCCCGGCCGTGGTTGCCTTCAAGCGGCTTGACCGCCACGGGATAGCCGATGGACTCTACCGCCTCGAGGGCCTCTTCGAATGAAGTGCAGACAAACCCATGAGGTACCGGAACGCCCGCATCGCCGAGCACCTGCTTGGTCCAGTCCTTGTCGCCGGCGATGCTGTGGCTGATAAGGTCCGTGCGCCCGGTCACCGTGGCCTGGATACGCTGCTGACGATGGCCCTGGCCCAGCTGAATGTAGCTGCTGTTCTCGTTCAGACGGGCCCAGGAGATACCGCGACGCTCCGCAGCAGCAATGATCGCCGCCGTGGAGGGCCCCAGCATATGGGCATCGCGCACCTCCTTGAGTCGAGCGATAATCGCCGCCATGTCGATATCGTCACCGCTGAACAGCGCCTCGACGAACGACACGGCTTCGACCCCGGCGGCTAGCCCGCAGGCCTCGTCCCGGTAGCGATACACGACGTTATAGATGCCGCGCTCATAGGAATCCACCGTCTTGCCGTAACCTACGGAGAAACCGATCAGATTCTGCAGCTCGATCGCCACATGCTCGACGATATGCCCCGCCCAGGTGCCTCGGCCCAACCGCTCCAGAAAACCGCCAGGGTGGCCAACGGAACAGCGATGCTCCTGCAGCGTGGGAAGAAGCCCGCTGATCCGCTCGACGATACCGGGCACGGTATCGCTTGGCCGCTCCTCGAGTTCGCCGATGTCCAGGCGCATATAAATGGCTCGATAGCGGCTATAGTAGTTCGGCCCCCTTAATGCACGATGCTCCAGAATGTTCATTTTATTCTGCCAGTAGAGTGTCAAGCTCCTCGGCGACGAGATAGCGCCTCGCCTCGATGTCGAACCCGTGACCGCTGACCATAGCATGAAGAATCATGTTCTCGACGGCTATCGGCTCCCCCATCGATAGATCGGCAATATTCGAGCTCGCCAGGTCACGACTGTCGATGAGGATGACATGCCCCGGGCCGATGGCTTCGAGAATCCGGTTGGGATGCACGATCACGCCGGCATCCTCCCCCAAACCTACCCCCAGATACTCCGGGTTGCTCGCACCGATCTGCATCAAGCGTGAGAAGCGACCGCGTTCGAGAAAGTGACTGTCAATGATAAGGTAGTCGATAAAACCGAGACCGGATGTCATGTTGACACCGCCCTTGCGCAACGCATCAGCAGAAGCACCATTATAGATCATGGTGCTCGGCAAGGCCGCGGCGCCCGCGCTGGTACCCGCCACCACCGCGCCGCCCATCAGGCGTTCGCGAATGGCTGTTAGCGTTGACGAACCGCCGAACACATTGGTCAGTCGCAGCTGATCACCGCCGGTGAAGAAAATCACCCCGCTCTGGCGGATCAGCTCGACGTTGTCGGGATCTGAGGCCTGCTTGCGATCCTGTATATCCAGCGCATGGACACGGCTCGCCCCAAGACGCTCAAAGGCTGCCTGATAGATGGGAAGTACCTGCTCGGGAATACCACTGGCAGTAGCAATGATGGCGACTTCATCGTTGCCCTTGGGGGCGAGTTCAAAAACCCGCTTCAGGATTTCCAGATCGGATGTCTTATCCTCGGCACCGCCGATGGCCACGATGCGGCCCGCTGCGGTATGGAGCTGAGAAGCCATAAACCTGTTCGCCGCCTAGCGACGCTTTTGGGGACATGATGACGCAATGTCTAAATGAATAAAGTGCCGGATAGGCGATGCGTTTTCCTTGCCAATATAACCTCACTTATCCCAGTCAGGCTCATAATATTTCGCTACGACATCGCATTAGAAGGAAACGACTCTACTCAGCAAATATTATTAGTTATTTATAATGCATGAAAATGCGCAGCCTCATTTTACATAAAATCTCGCTACGCTTTTTAGTACAAACTTTAGTACAAACTTTAGTGCAAACTTCTTGAGGGACTATAAGCAAAACCAGGCCTTAATCTGGCCTGGCGTCTAAGGAATCACTGCATAAATGTCTACGCGAACGAATTACTGCGTTACGCGGTACTGGTGCGCCAGCCCGGTCGAAGGCTCGCCTAACCCCATGTTATGTCTCGCCTTCTGTGTTCCGTGCGCCTTGCAGCGTAGCGACGCCCGCTTATTTCGCTCGTCTATTTATTCAGCAATTCCCTAATGAGACCTATTCTCGGTCTAAGAACTCACGCATCAGGTTTCGAATGGCTCAGGAAAAAACGCAGCATTTCCTGGCTGGCATTCGGGCCCTTGGGATCGGTATAGGAACCGCGAGGCGTACCGCCGGACCAGGCGTGGCCGGCACCGTGAACCGACCACTGTTCAAGCTGTGCCTGACCGTGGATGTTCTGATGAACGGTGCAGGTATAGGCGTGGCCATTTGGTACCCGGTCCTGTTTGATGGCGACATCCGCCTTCGCACCGGAGGACTTTTTGACGCCGGCAGAGGCAAGACACTGTGTGGCGATGCGATCACCGTTATTGGGATGCACCGTCGTATCCCGGTCGCCATGAAAGATGATCGCAGGAATCCCAGGGATTTTTGATGCTGTCGGGGCGCTTGCCTGCCTATTGAGTCCCGCCAAGGGCTGACTGCCCCCCTGCATGGCCGCAAGTGCCGATGGCAAATCCTGGGCAGCGCCGTGAGGCAGCCCGGAATGCACGCCCACCGCGGCATAAAGATCGGGGTAGGTCATGGCCAGTGTCGCGGCCATGGCGCCGCCTGCGGACAGCCCCGCCACATAAACCCGGCTTTTATCCAGGTGATACTCCTCGAGCACCTTGCGGGTCATGCCGGCAATGATGGCAGGCTCCCCCTGTTCCCGCTGTTGATCGCTGGCCTTGAACCAGTTCCAGCATTTTGAATGATTGGCTGAACCCGGCTGAGCCGGATAGAGCACCAGGCAAGGCTGCGCTTGTGCCAGGGCGTTCATGCCGGTACCGGCGGCGAAATCATCGGGGTTTTGCGTGCAGCCATGCAGCATGACGATCAATGGCAGAGATTGCCCCTCATAGCCGCTGGGAACGTACAGCTTGTAGTCCCGACTACCGGCATGATTGGTGAAGGTGGCATTTTTGAAAGACGCCCCTTCGGGCAGCTTATCCCCCGGAGTGGGTGACCCGAGATCGAGGCCGCCAACGCCGGACAGTTTTTCGCGCAACAGATCCCCTAGCCCGCCGAAGCGCTGCCCAACATCGAAGGTATGGCGTGATACCGGCGGCGCCTGTTCGAATCGCGCGTTTTTCCGGTGGGCTCGAGTTTCATCGCTCCCTGCCTTGTCGCTTTTTGCTTCAGGTTCGGCGCGCGTGGTTGATTCCGATTCCTCGACGACTCGGCAACTGCCTTCGATGGTTTCACCCACGGCTTGCTCATTGGGCGACGCTTGGCGGGATGCGGTCCTTTCGTCAGGGTCCGGGGCGCCGCTCAACGCTCGCTGTATCATGGCAGTGGCTTCCTGCAACTGGCCCGCTTGTGTCAAGCGTGTCGCTTCCTTGAGGCCTGCCAGGGTTGCCTTGTTCATTGAAAGATTCATTCGTTTAGTCCTCGACGCAGCTAATGCGCCCTTAGGGCCTGTTGACGTTTCATCGCGAACCGCGTTGCTGCATCAAAAAGTGTCAGTCAAGGCGCGAAGCGCAGGGGAGGGTTATTCCCTTTTCAAGTTTCGCAACGCAGAATGGCGCTTTTTGCTGCGCAACCCGAAGGGCTGGGCCAGTTTTTACCCGCTGCTGCGTTAGTCGTCGTTCATTTGGAATAACCAAATTTCTCTCCTCCTGCCTTGCCCCGAATAAAAACTGGCGCCAGCGCGGCCGTGAATGAAACGTCAACAGGCCCTAATAAATTCTGTCCGCGAGTGCGGCCTTGACCGCCTTGCTGGCATGCAGGGCACCCAGCACGACGATGGAATCGATGGTGGCAAGGGCCAGCTCCGGGGAAACGTCCTCGGCAATACTGGCAAGCCCCAGCACCTGGATTTGCAATACCTCGCCTTTTGCCTGCAGCGCTTCAAGATCGCTACGGCTGTAATGTTGCAGACCCAGCACGTAGGTCTTGCGGGCCACGGTCTCCTTGACCACCTCCGCATGAGTCGCCAGCTGATTACGAATGGCGGTGCGAATCAGATCGCTTCGATTGGAATAAAACCCTTCCTGCACCAGCAGATCGATCTGCCCCAGGTCGACCACACCCAGATTGATGGTGAGCTTCTCGGTGGTATCACTCGCCTTGCGACGTAACTCGTGCACACTCATTGCCCAACCTCCTAAAGCATCCAAATGGAATCCATATACCATCTATATGGATGTTATATGGCGTATAAGAGGCAGCGTCAAGCAGAATGTTCGCCAACGGCAGAACAGAGCACCAAAGGCAAGAACTGTAGGTTCAAGGAGAGCAAAGAGAGCAAGGAGAGAGACACGCCGAGTAGGTGCGTGTGGTTGGCCTCAGGTGCGGCCAACCGAATAGTTCCGAAAGCGATAACCCAGCAGCCGCATGGCATTCAGCGTCACCAGTACCGTCGCCCCGGTATCCGCCATCACGGCGATCCACATGCCGGTGATGCCCAGTGCGGTGGATACCAGAAAGATGGCCTTCAATCCCAGCGCCAGGGCGACGTTGGTCTTGACGTTACGCAGGGTCGCCCGGGACAGGTCGATCAGTTCGGCAATGCCGCTGACGCGGTTCTTGAGCAGGGCCGCATCCGCGGTTTCAAGCGCCACATCGGTACCGCCGCCCATGGCGATGCCCACCTCCGCCTGAGCCAGCGCCGGCGCATCGTTGATACCATCGCCGACCTTGCCCACCGGCCCGCGCCCCGCCGCTTGCCACTCGCGGATCCGCTGGGCCTTGTCCTCGGGCATCAGCTCGCCATGAGCCTCGATTCCCAGGGTGCCACCAATGGCCGCGGCGGTACGCGCATTGTCGCCGCTGAGCATCACCGCCCGCACACCGAGGCGCGACAGGGCGGCGAGTCCTTCCTGGGCGTCTTCACGAGGCTCGTCGCGCACGGCGATCAAACCCAACGGACGCTCGCCCTCGACCAGGACGGCGAGGCTCTTGCCCGCCTGCTCCAGCGCCGCGATGCGGTGCGATCGATCACCGGGCAACGTCGCTAGTTCCGGCAGATAGCGGGGCGTGACCAGGGCCAGCTCGCGTCCCTTGACTCGCCCGGCGACCCCACGCCCGGCCAGGGCGCGCCCTTCACTCACCTCGATGGATGAGAGCCCAAGCTGCTCGGTGCGCGCCAGGATCGCCGTGGCGATCGGATGGCTGGAGTCGCGCTCCAGGGCCGCCGCCAATCTCAGGATGTCGTTCTCATCCTGTCCGCTCGTCCAGCTCTCCACGTCGGTGACCTTGGGGGTACCGGCAGTGAGCGTGCCCGTCTTGTCCAGCGCCACCAGGCGCAGCTTACCCAACTGCTCGAGCACGGCGCCCCCCT
Source organism: uncultured Halomonas sp. (assembly GCF_947493865.1). Classification (GTDB taxonomy): domain Bacteria; phylum Pseudomonadota; class Gammaproteobacteria; order Pseudomonadales; family Halomonadaceae; genus Modicisalibacter. The sequence goes on along the minus strand of NZ_CANLTC010000020.1, from coordinate 31,377 downwards.
TGATCAGCAACCCCTGGCGTGCGCCGGTCGAGAGGCCAGCGGCGATCGCCGCGGGTGTCGAGATCACCAGGGCACAGGGGCAGGCGATCAGCAGCAGGGCCAGGGCACGGTAAACCGATTCCGACCAGGGCATCGCCGAGACCAGCGGCGGCACCACCGCCATCAACAGGGCCAGGCTCACCACCGCCGGCATATAGTAGTAGGCGAAGCGGTCGATGAAGCGGGCCACCGGTGCCTTGGCAGCCTGGGCTTCCTCCACCAGACGGATGACCCGCGCGATGGTGTTGTCCTCGGCGCCCCGGGTGACCTCCACCTCCAGGGCGGCGTCGAGGTTCACCGTGCCGGCGAAGACCTCATCGCCGGGAGCACGCGATCGCGGCACGGACTCGCCGTTCACCGGCGACTCATCCAGGTCGGACTCCCCGGCCAGGATGCGGCCATCGCAGGGCACGCGATCCCCGGGGCGTATCAGTACACGTTGACCAATCTGCAGCGAGGCCGCCGACACCTCGCGAACCTCGCCGTTCTCCATCAATCTCGCGGTCGACGGGGTCAGGTCTGACAGGGCCGAGATACTGCGCCGCGCCCGGGACGCGGCCACGCCCTCCAGCAACTCGCCCACGGCGAACAGGAACACCACCACCGCTGCCTCGGCGGCGGCACCGATGGCCAGCGCCCCCAGGGCCGCGATGCTCATCAGCATCTCGATGGTGAAAGGATTGCGTACCCTCAGCGCCCGCCAGGCCCCTTGCAGGATGGGCACAAGGCCCACCAGGGTGGCCGCCACGAAGGGCCAGTTGCCCAGGGTCGGCCAAGCAAGGCGAAGAACGAAGGCCAGAGCCAGCAGTCCCCCAGTGACGAGCACTAGGCGCCCCTTGGCGGACCGCCACCAGGATGAAGGGACCGAAGTGGCATCGGCTACATCCTCATCGGTTCTAACGGTATAACCCAGCTCGCCGATGGTGCGCTCGATCACTTGAGGAGAGGGAGAAGCTCCCTGGCGAGGGTGGACCATCACAGAGCCGGTCACCGAGTTGGCCGACACCGCCTCGATGCCCTCCAGCCGGCCCAGCGCCGCCTCCACCTTGCGCTCGCAGCCGCCACAGTCCATGCCCTCGACTCGCAGGGTCAGGGCGGGCGCGTCCTGGTGATGCGTCGATTCGCTCATGGCGTTGCTCCCGGGATTGCTCTATCGTGCCATTGATCCTAATCCCTGTAGCAACTAGAGGTTCAAGCCATGACAGAGGATGCGACACACCCGACCACCGCTGGCCCTCCGATCGGTATCGGTGACTTGGCGCGACACTCCGGCTGCAAGCCCGAGACAGTACGCTATTACGAGCGTATCGGGCTGTTACCCGATGCGGCGCGCAGCGAGGGAGGTCAGCGGCGTTATTATCAGCGGACTGTCCGACGACTGACGTTCATTCGCCATGCCCGGGATTTCGGCTTCTCCATAGAGGCCGTGCGCGAGCTACTGAAGATGGCGGACCACCCGGAGATGCCCTGCGACGAAGTCGACGCCTTCGCCAAGCACCATCTGGCGGAGGTGGAGTCTCGGCTTCAGCGACTCGCAGCACTGCGCGATGAACTCAAGCGCATGGTGACCCAATGTGCTGGCGGCAGGGTCGAAAGCTGTCGCATCATCGAGGTGCTCAGCGATCATCGCCTCTGTCATCAACGGGGCGAGCATGGGGGAGCAATGCGCTGAGGTAACCCCCCGCACAAGTATCTCACTACCGGGAATGCTGGTTAGTGTTGCATGAGGCGTACCAGTTCCTGCTTTCTTCCCAGCAGGGTCGCCCTAGCCCGCGAAACGAATGGCTTCCATCAGGGCCAGGCCGGCCTCCACCCCCAGGCTCGCCGCGAGTAGCAATACCGCGCTGACCAACAGCGCCAGCCAGGACCAGCTACCCAGCACATGCACCTCGCCGTCCTTAGATTTGAACATGGTCACCGCGATCACCCGCAGGTAATAGAACAGGGACAGCACGGTGTTGATGGCGGCGACCACCGCCAGCCAGCCATACCCGCCGGCGATGGTCACCTTGAACAGCAGGAACTTGCCGAAGAACCCTACCAGCGGCGGGATGCCGACCAGCGACAGCAGCGCCAGAATGAGTACCGCCGTGACGACGGGCTGGGTGCGGCCCAGGCCGTGATAGTCCGCCAGCGCCGTACGTCCGCGCAGATGGGTCACCACGGCGAAGGCGGCGAGATTGCCCAGCGCATAGGCAGCAAGAAACGCCAGCAGCGCCGGCAAGGCCTGGGGCTCGCGGCCGATCACCACCACCGCCATCAGCGCATAGCCGGATTGCGAGACCGACGACCAACCCAGCAGGCGTCGCACATCGGTCTGCTGCAAAGCCGCCAGGTTGCCCAGCGTCATGGTCACCACGGCGATCAGCGCCACGATGACCGGCCACAGTTGCGACTCCGGCAATAGCGACACGAAGCGCGCCAGGGCCACGGCGGCCCCGATCTTGGATGCCACGGTGAGCAGCGCGGCGACCGGCGCCGGGGCGCCCTGGGCGACATCCGGCATCCAGGCATGGCCGGGAAAGGCCGCCAGCTTGAAGGTCAATCCGAGCACGATACAGGCCACCGCCACGCTCAGCGCCAAAGGGTCGCCGCCCGTCGCCAGCACCTGGGCCGTGCGCGTATAGTCGGTATCGCCCACCAGCCCGAACAACAGCACCACACCGACCACCAACAAGGAATTGATCAAGGCACCGATCAGGAAGTACTTCATGCCCGCTTCCAGCGCCGGCTTGAAGCTGCGATGATAGGCCACCAAGGGGTAGCTAGCGGTGGAGGAGAGCAGAATGCCCACCACCAGTTCCATGCTGTCGTGGGCCGAGGCCATCATGATCACGCCGAGCAGCGTGAACAGGCACAGGGCGTAGTACTCGCCATGGCGGCGGTCGCTGCGCATCCAGTCTGGCGACAGTAGGACGGCGACCGCACCGGCCAGCAGCACCAGCAATTTGGTAGCGACAGCCGCCGTATCCAGCGCCCAGACCCCGGAAAAGGTCAGCGCCGGCGGCTCGCGCCACTGCAGCAGGCTGAACCCCGCCGCGAGCGCCAGGGCGACCAGCGCCAATCCGGCGGCCCAGGCCTGACGCTCCTGGGGCGCGAAGGAAGCGAACAGCACGATGATCACCGCGCCGACCAGCAAGACGATCTCGGGCAGCAGGTCACCGATGGGCATCAGCGACCTCCCACCAAGAGTACGCTTGAGGCCTCGATCAGGGTCAGCAGAAAGCGCGGGTAGACACCGATCACCAGGATCCCCAACGATAGCACGCCCAGCACGCCCCACTCGGCCCGTTTCAGCTCGGCGAACTGGCCCAGGTGCAAGGGCAGCCGACCGAAGAACAGCCGGCGCAGCATGTCCAGGAACAGCGCCGCGGTGATCAGGATACCCAGCACCCCCAGCACCGCCAGCCAGGGATAGACGGCGAAGGTACCGGCAAACACCTGGAACTCGGCGACGAAGCCGGCCAGCCCCGGCATGCCCAGGCTGGCAAAGGCCGCCAGCACCGTGAAGCCGGTCAGCAGCGGGGCCTGATGAGCCAGGCCGCCGTAATGATCCAGTTCGTATTCGCCGGTACGCTGCCAGAAGGAGCCGCAGATCAAAAACAGCGCCCCGGTGATCAGGCCGTGGGCGACCATCTCCACCGTCGCCCCGGTCAGCGCCATCTGGCGGGCGGCCAGGTTGTCGGAAAACATCGCCGCCGCCACGGCGATACCCAGCACCGTATAACCCATGTGGTTGATCGAGGTGTAGGCGATGCGCCGCTTGAGATTGCTCTGCCCCAGCGCCACCAGGGCACCGTAGAGGATGGCGACCAGCGCGACGATGCCGACGACCAGCGAATACTCGGCGAAGGTTTCCTGCATCATCGCAAAGGGCAGGCGGATCATGCCGTAGGTGCCCATCTTGAGCAGCACCCCGGCGAGGATCGCCGAGGCCGGCCCCGGCGCATCGACGTGGGCCTGGGGCAGCCAGGTATGCAGCGGCACCAGGGGCGTCTTGATGGCAAAGCCCAGCATCAACGCCAGAAACACAAGCCCGGCATAGAGTCCGGTCCCGGCCAGGGGTTGGCGTTCGATCAGCACGCGCATATCGAAGCTATGCGGTTCAATCGACAGATACAGGCCGATGATCGCCAGCAACAGCAGCAGCGAGCCGGCGAAGGTATAGAGGAAGAACTTGAGCGCCGAGACCTGGGGCGTGCCGTGGCCCCAGCGACCGATGAGGAAGAACATGCCCACCAGGGTCAGATCGAAGAACACATAGAACAGCAGCATGTCCAGCGCCAGGAACACCCCCAGGGAGACCGACTGCAGGAACAGCATCCAGGCGTAATATTGGCGCGGTTGTCCAAGGGTATTCACCGGGTAGACGATGGCGGCAACGAACACCAGTGCGCTCATGGTTGCCACCGCCAGGGCGATGCCGTCGACACCGACCCGGTAGGCCACCCCGATGCTCGGCACCCAACGTAGCTCGTCGACGTGCTGAAACAGCGGTCCCGCCGGATCGAAGCCAACCCAGGCAACCACCAACGCCAGCAGCGACAGTGCGGCCACGGCCGCCGCCCATTGCCGCGCTCGCGCCTCACTCCAGCGCGGGAAGGCGGCAAGCGCGACGGCGCCCACCAGGGGGACAATCCAGGCGACGGTGAGAATCACAACAAGGCTCCTATCAACAGGATGGCGAAAATGACGACGAGGCCCAGGCTAATGCCGGTGTAGTAATGATGGGTCTGGCCGCTCTGGGCCTGGCGTGCCCAGTGGCCGCCCCATTCACTCAAGCGGGTCATTATGCCAGGCATACCCTCGGAGAAGGCCTCGCCCTGCTGGGCGTTACGCCGCGCCAGCCATTGTGCGAAGCGCGCCGTGCCACGCAGTCCGGCATCCACGACCCGGTCATCGAAGCGGGCCAGGAAGTGACCGAGGACCACGGCTCCCCGGGCGACCGTCTGGATCACCGTCGGCAGGCCAAACCAGGTGGCGGCATGCTCCTGCCAAGGACTCGATCGACGCTGACGTCGTGTCATGACGAATCCCACGGCGATGCCCAGTAGCACCAGCAGCAGCGAAACGATCAACTCCCAGGGCTTGCCCTCCGGCAGGCGCTGGGGCAGCACCTCGGCGATCCAGGCCTGGGCCTCGGGCCACCAGACCAGCGACAGCAACAGCGTCACCCCGGCCAACACCACCAGCGCCCCGCGTTCAGCCCGGGACGGTCGAGGACCATGCGGCAGTTTCGAACGCTCCCGACGCAACGGACGACCGTAGGCCAGCAACTGAAAGCGCGTGGCATACAATGCGCTCAAGCCCCCTGCGAGGGCCACGAGCAGCGCCAGCCAGGCCGCCTGGTGCCCCGCCGCCGCCGCGATCTGCTCCTTGCTCCAGGCGGCCCCCAAGGGAATCATCCCGGCCAGGGCCAGACTCATCACGCCGGCAGCCAGCGCCATGCCCGGCAACCTTCGCCCCTGGCGCATGTCGTGCAGTTGGTAACTGCCGGTCTGGCGCTCGGCGAGCCCCGCCGACAGAAACAAGCCCGCCTTCAAGAAGGCATGGGCGACGAAGTGCAACAGGGCCACACCCGGAAAACCTGCCCCCACCGCGACCCACATCAGGCCGTACTGAGCGGATGTGGAAGCGGCCAGCAGCTTCTTGGCGTGATTCTGGAATATCCCGACCACCCCACCGACCAGGGCAGTGGCCAGTCCGAGGCCGATGACCAGCGGCGCGAACCAGTCGACGGCGGAGAGCGTCGGTTGCAGGCGCGCCAGCAGGTAGATGCCTGCCGCCACCATGGTCGCCGAATGCAGCAGCGCCGACACCGGCACCGGGCCGGCCATGGCGGCGAACAGCCAGGAGGAGAATGGCAGCTGCGCAGACTTGGCCGCCGCCGCCAGCAGGATGCCGGCCACCGCCACGCTCAACAGGCCGCCATCCAGGGCCGCCAGATCGGCGTAGCCGAAGCCGCCGCTGCCGGCAAACACCGCCGCCGCGGCGATATATAGCCCCAGGTCGCCGAAGCGCGTGACCAGGAAAGCCTGGGCCGCCTCCTTGGGCACCTCCTTTTGTCCCCACTTGTGAGAAATCAGCCCCCAGGAGCAGGCGCCGACCAGTTCCCAGGCGATCAGCAGCGTCAGCAGGTCGTCGGCCAGTACCAGCAATTGCATTGCGCCGACGAAGGCCACCAGCAAGGCGATCAAACGCATGCCCTGAGCGGTGACCGTGCGGTAATCGTCGCGCAGCCCCACCTCGTGATAGCCGGCGTAGACGACGATCGGAAGTGCAACTAGCGGTATCGTCAAGGCAAAGACGCTACCGGCGGCGGAGAGCTTGAGGGTCAGCGCCAGCGTTTCGCTCCAGGCAACGCTGCCCTGCCAGCCACTTGTGATCGCCAGCCCAGTCAGCACAAGCGTCATCAGCAGGACAAACGCCGCCGCAAGCGTCAGCCCGAAACATCCCAGGCGTCGGCCCGCCAGGTAGAGCAGCAGCGCGCCCAGCAACGGAAACAGCGCAAGCGTCCATAGCATCAGTGCTTCAACTCCGTGATTCCTTCGGTGACATCCGCCTGGTTGGTGCGGAACACCGCCACCACCAGGGCAAAGCCCATGGCCATCTCGATGGCCATCACCGCCATGACCACGATGGTCAGAAGCTGCCCCTCCGGCGCCCCGGCGCCACTCAATGCCCAGAACGCCACGGCGGCCAGCATGACGCCGTTCAAGATCAGTTCGAGGCCCATCATAAGCATCACGAAGGACTGCTGAGAGAGCGCTCCGTAGAAGCCGATACCAATCAGCGCGGCGGCGAGTAATAAGAGAGTGACCAGTGTCATTTCTGCCTCCTTGGAAATCACTGAATAAATGCCTGCACGAACGAATCGCTTCGTTGCGCGGTGCTGGTGCGCCAGCCCGGTCAAAACTCGCCTAACCCCATGTTATGTCTCGTTTCCTGCGCTCCGTGCGCCTTGCGCTTCATTTCGTTCGGCGATTTATTCAGCAATTTCTTTGCGTTCGTCAGAGCGTCTTTCCTCTGCAGCAAAGGAGTCTCGGGGACAGGCTAAAGTGAAGGTCTTTTGCCATGGATGGCAAAAGTAGCGCCCAGGGAAGGGTTTACAGCGCCTTCACGACAGTCTGTGCCCGAGACGGGCCTCTGCCACACAACCTTCAATGGCAATGGTGATGACCGCCGCCCTCATCGTTTTCCTCTGGCATCCCCGCCGGATCGCCCCCGGGCACCAGCCCAGGCGGCATCGAGCCCTCCTCGGCGGCACCGTACCGCCCGCGATGGCTCGACAGCACCACCACGCCGATCATGGTGGTCAGCAGCACGATACCCGCGGACTCGAAGATCAGCATCGAATCACCCAGCAGTTCGTTACCCAGGGATTTGACCGGGTCGAGATCCCCCGGCAAGGGAGTATCGGGAAACTCGGCCAGCAGCGCCACGGCGGCCAGCACCACGAAGACCGCCGCCCCGGCGGCGATGGAAAACTTGTGCTGATGGACCATCATCATCGGATTGAGCCCCGCCGGGTTCATCATGAACATGACCATGAAGATCGCCATGACCATCATCTCCACGGCCATCATGAAGAACATCGCCACCCCTAGGTATTCCGCCGCCAGCAGGATCATGATCACGCCCACGGCGATGAACGACACCAGCAGGAAGAAGGAAGCGCGCACCATAGAGTCGGTACAGAACACCCGCCAGCCCGAGACCACCGCCAGGATGGCCAGCAATACAAAAAACACATCGACGATAAGCGGATAATCCATTAGAGAAGAGCCTCCACGCCCGCCCAGATCAGATCGACGAAGGAGAGCGGCAAAAACACCACCCACATCAGGGTGACGCAGCGCTCCGGCTGTACGCGGGGCACCAGCCGACCGATCAGCAGCAGCACGGCAAGCACCGCCAGCATCTTGAGCAGCATCCACACAGGGCCCGGCAACCAGGGCCCCAGCCAGCCGCCGAGAAAGGCGCTCGCCGCCGCGCCGCTGAAGGCCACCAGCATCGCCGCCCGGGCCAGGTTCCACACCAGCCGAGGCGGGCCGGACACCGCGGACGCCGTGCCCCCGGCCAGGTCCCGGGAATCGGCCAGATTGAGCGGCCCCCAGAAGGTCATGCCTAGCCCGACGATCAAAAACAGCGGTAACCCCAGGGGCTGGCGAATCACATTCCAGAGCCCTTCCTGGGAGGCCACCACCTGGGAAAACTGCAGCGACTCGGCAGGTAGCGCCACGCCGATCAGCACGAACATGCTGATCAGGATGTAGGAAAGCCCCAGGGCGACATAGCGATAGGCACCGATCAGCGCCAGCAACGTATTGGCGGACCAGCCGTGCAGGAAGATCACCACCGTGGCCAGGGCCTCGACGCTGCCCCACAGCACCACGCTGGTGACGAGATCGGTGGGAATCAGCGTCGGCGAGAAGGGCACCACCGCCAGCCCAATCGCCGCCAGGGCCAGATAGAGTGCCGGGGCCAGCCGCCAAGCCCGCCAATCCGGCGCTTCGGTGGCGTTGGCTTGCTGGGTGAGCAGCCAAGCGCCCTGAGTCAGCGGCGCTGTCCAGACACTTGTGGCCCGCGGCATGCCCAACGCACCGGCGATCGCCTCATCGAGCACCGCCACCAGATAGGCGCCGAGGACGAGAACGAATGTCACCAGCAGCACTGGCAGAATAAGTTCGCTTACAATCATGCCCGGCGCTCCTCGACGCTGGTCGGCACCGGCGCCTCGCTCGTCTCCTCTAGTGACCAGGGCGACAGCGGCGCCAGGTCTAGGCTAGCCAGAGTGCTCATTGCCTCGTCCCATTCCAGGCCCGGCAACAGTTCCTCGAGCACGCCACTGGCATCCTCGGGCCGGTACTCGCCCCAGGGACCGCGCGGCGTCTCGACGCCGTCGCTACGCCGGGTATGCACGGCGTCGCGTTCGGCCTGACCGGCGAGTTGCAGCGCCTGTTCGATCTCCGCCAGGGTCTGGTGCCAGCGGGCCGCCGTGTCACCTTCGCGCTGGGTGAGCGGGCGAAAATTCAAGTGTCGATAGCCCTCATCACCGCTGCGCCAGTCTTCCTCAAGCCCCGCGGCCCTGGCCGCGATGCCCCCCACCCGGCGAGCCTGATTCTCGTCGAGTCGTCCTCGTCCGGTGGTCGTCAGACGAAAGAAGCCGCTACGCACCAGCCGACGCCGCAGGGCCATTACGCGGTTCTGGCCTGGATGCGGTTCGAACGCCAGGCGCAACGCCTCCAGCGCCAGGCGCTCGAGCCCCGCCAGGCGCAGGCCGAAATGTAGACGCTTCAAGTGATAACGCGCCCGAGCCCGCTCGAGTTCAGCGATGGGCACAGGGCCCTGCAGCGCCTGGAAGAAGGCGCTCTCCAGGGCGATGGGATATGGCGCGCTATGCGTCGTCCAGGACTGAATGAGATCGCCCTGCAGGGTGACTTCGGCGGTCAGCCCCGGCGGCAGCATGGGCAAAAACGGCCCGAGGGTGACGGTGAGCGAATCCAGCGTCAGCCCATCGCGGATGTCGTCGGTCATGTTCATCGCCATGGGCCGGCCATAAGGCACACCGCCCATCATGCCTTCGCCGCCGTGACCATCGTCGCCCAACCCTTCCCAAGGATTGGGCGGTTCATCCGGCAATAGCCGAGGCGAACTGCCGCGCTTTCCACTCATCAGCTCGCGATGGATCGTCTTCAGTGCCTCGGGCAAAGCATCGGGGTCATCGACGCGCGTGGCACCGGCAAGCTCATCCAGAGGTTCGCTGCGATACCACAGTGTGGCAAAAGGAGTGGGCAACTGGTCGTGCACCCGACGCAGGGCATCGTGCTGATCCGGCGGTACACCCCCGGCCACCAGCAGGATGCTGGCATGGCGCGGCGAGTCGACCAGTTCGATTCCCGCTGCCAGGGCCAGGCGATGCAGCACAGGCTCGCCGTGCATGCCCCGTACCGGAAACACCGGCACGGTGGCTTGCGCCGCCAGACGAGAAAGCCAGCTCACTGCCACTTGAACACCCCCTCGCGCCAACCATAGACGATGCCAACGGACAGGATGGCGAGGAACATGCCCATCTCCATCACCGCCTTCATGCCCTGCTCGACGAATACCACTGCCCAGGGGTACATGAACATCATCTCCATCTCGAAGGCGATGAGCAGCAGCGTCATGGGGTAATAGCGAACGTGGTAGCGGTTCCAGGCATGGGTCTCGGGCAGGCCACCACCCAGGAAGGGCGCGCGCTGGGGATAGGTCGGCATCGGTTGATGGCGCATCGGCAGCCACTGGATCAGTAGCCCCAGGCCGGCAGCGATCAGTACGATGAAAAAGAGTGTAAGCAGCTCCATGCGAATCCCTCGCCTTGCTGGCACGATAACAATAGCCAGTACGTCCCTGTCTTTTGGTACGGCAGAAAACCGTTATATGACAGTCGTCTATAAAACTAGACCAATAAACACGCCACGTAAACGCTAGCCCACTTTCCTGAATATAAGCTGAATGGACAGAGGCGCACCCACAATGGGTGCGCCTCTCTTGCTGCACGTTCGCACTACACGTTCACTACTGGCTCACCGCAGGGCGGCTTTCCTCCACAGAAAATACGCGGCCGGCAATACCAGCAGTGTCAGCAGCACCGCGCTTATCATTCCCCCGACCATGGGAGCGGCGATGCGGCTCATCACCTCGGAGCCCGTTCCCGAGCCATACATGATGGGCAGCAGGCCCACGATGACGGCGGCGGCGGTCATCATCACCGGGCGAACGCGCAGCCCGGCGCCATGCAGAACCGCATGGCGTAGTGTCTCCGCTCGCGGCTCGATCTCGTGGTTCCGGCAACGCTCCAGCATCTCGTGGTAGGCCTGGTTCAAGTAGACCAGCATGATGACGCCGATCTCGACGGCCACCCCAGCCAGGGCGATGAACCCGACCCCGACGGCTACCGAGAAATTGTAGCCCAGCAGGTACATCAGCAGGATGCTGCCCACCATCGCCAGCGGCAAGGTGCCCATGATGATGGCCACCTCGGCCAGGCTCCTGAAGTTCATGTACAGCAATATGATGATGATGGCCAAGGTCAGGGGCACGACATAGGTCAGCTTGGCCTTGGCACGCTGCATGTACTCGTACTGGCCGGACCAGGTGACGGAGTAGCCCGCAGGCAGGACGAGCTCGTCACGCACCACGTCCTGGGCTTGCCGCACATAACTGCCGATATCCACGTCGGCAATATCGACAAACGTCCAGCCATTGAGGCGGGCGTTCTCGCTCTTGATGCCTGGCGGCCCGTCCTCCACGACGACCTCCGCCACATCACCCAGCGAAATACGCTGGCCGTCCGGCGTGACGATCGGCAGCAGGGAGAGCTGTTCGGGAGAGCTGCGGTAATCCTGAGGATAACGCAGGTTGACCGGATAACGCTCCAGCCCTTCCACCGTTTGCGTGACGTTCATGCCGCCGATCGCCGTTGAAACAACCTGCTGCACATCGGCGATATTGAGCCCATACCGAGCGGCCTTTTCGCGATCGATATCCGCTTTGATGTAACGACCACCGGCGACCCGCTCCGAATACACCGAGGCGGTGCCCGGCACGTCGGCGAGAATCTTCTCGAGCTGCTGACCGATGCCCTGGATGGTTTTCAGATCGGGGCCGGCGACCTTGATCCCCACCGGGGTCTTGATACCGGTGGCCAACATGTCGATACGGGTTTTGATCGGCATCACCCAGGCGTTCGTCACTCCCGGGAATTTGACCAGGCTATCCAGTTCCTGCTTGAGCTTCTCGGTAGTCATGCCGTCGCGCCACTCATCCCGAGGCTTTAGCTGGATGAACGTCTCGATCATGGTGAGTGGCGCCGGGTCAGTGGCAGTTTCGGCGCGCCCGATCTTGCCGAACACGGTCTTCACCTCCGGGACGGTATAGATCAGCTTATCCGTCTGCTGTAGCAGTTCGCGGGCCTTGCCGATGGAGATGCCCGGGTAGGTGGTGGGCATATACATCAGATCGCCCTCATCCAAGGGGGGGATGAACTCGCTGCCAATCTGAGTCGCCGGCCAGAGCCCGACCACGGCGACGACAACCGCGCCAGCCAGAGTCGACTTCGGGAACCGCAAGACCCCGCGCAATACCGGCATGTATATGGCGATGAGCAGCCGGTTGATCGGGTTCTTGTGCTCCGGTAACACCTTGCCGCGAATGAAGTAGCCCATCAGCACCGGCACCAGGGTCACGGCCAGGGCCGCCGAGGCCGCCATGGCATAGGTCTTGGTAAAGGCCAGCGGCGAGAACATGCGGCCTTCCTGGGCCTCCAGGGTGAACACCGGCACGAAGCTGACGGTAATGATCAGCAAGCTGAAGAACAGTGCCGGGCCCACTTCGCTGGCGGAGTCCGCGACGATCTTCCAGCGGTTCTCCCGGGTCAGCGGTGTTCGCTCCATGTGCTTGTGCATGTTTTCGATCATCACGATGGCACCGTCGATCATGGCGCCGATGGCAATGGCGATGCCACCGAGCGACATGATGTTGGCGTTGATGCCTTGCAGGTGCATAACGATGAAGGCGGCCAGGATGCCCACGGGCAGGCTGACAATGGCCACCAGGGAAGAGCGGACATGGAAAAGGAAGACCATGCACACCAGGGCGACGACGACGAACTCTTCCAGCAACTTGTACCCGAGATTCTTCACCGCGCTGTCGATCAGGCCGGAGCGGTCGTAGACCGGGACGATCTCGACGCCCTCGGGCAGGCCTTGCTTGAGCTCCTCGAGCTTGGCCTTGACACCCTCGATGGTTGTTTGCGCATTCTCGCCGAAACGCATGACCACAATACCACCGACGGTTTCACCCTCGCCGTTGAGCTCCGCCAGGCCGCGACGCATCTGGGGCCCCAGGCTGATATCAGCCACGTCCTTCAACAGCAGCGGCGTGCCGTTGGCGTCCAGCCCCAAGGGGATGCTGGCAAGATCCTCGACGCTCTGGATATAGCCGGTGGCGCGAATCATGTATTCGGCCTCGGCCATTTCCACCACCGAGGCGCCGACTTCCTGATTGCCCCGCTCGATCGCCACCTGGATTTTCGACAGCGGAATGTCGAAGGCCCGTAGCTTTTCCGGGTCGACCTGCACCTGGTATTGCTTGACCATGCCGCCGATGGCCGCGACTTCGGATACCCCCGGTACGGTTTGCAGCTCGAACTTGAGGAACCAGTCCTGAAGGCTGCGCAGCTGGCTGATGTCATGCTCGCCGGTCCTGTCCACCAGGGCGTAGAGATAGACCCAGCCCACGCCGGTGGCGTCCGGGCCGAGTTGCGGTCGGGCGTTGGAAGGCAGCGTCGGCGCCACCTGACTCAGGTATTCCAGGACACGGCTGCGCGCCCAGTAGGGATCGGTCTCTTCGTCGAAGATCACATAGACGTAGGAGTCACCGAAGAACGAATAACCGCGCACCGTCACCGCCCCCGGTACCGAGAGCATCGCAGTGGTCAGCGGGTAGGTGACCTGATCTTCCACCACCTGAGGCGCCTGGCCGGGGTAGCTCGTCTTGACGATCACCTGGACATCGGACAGATCGGGTAGCGCATCGACCGGCGTGTTCTTCAATGAGTACAACCCGCCGCCGACCACGAGGAAGGTGGCCAGCAGCACGAAGAAGCGGTTGCTGACGGACCAGCGAATAATAGATTCAATCATGATGCCTTTCCCTATTCGCTGTCGCTTTCCATGGTGTGATCCATTCCCGCATGCTCACCCTGAGCTTGGGCAGAGTCGTCTTGTTGGCCATGATTCATGCGCATGAAGTCCGAGGTCTTGCTGGATTCCGAATCCAATAGGAACTGCGCGGAGGTAACGATGCGCTCACCCACCGACAGCCCGTCGAGAATCTCGACGACATCCTCGCCGATGCGACCAACTTTCACCTCGATCGACTTGAACTTGCCATCCCCCAGGGCCAGGACGACCCGGTTCTGCTCACCGGTACGAATGAGTGCTTCACGTGGAATCTGCTGGGCGGTGTTATCGCTACGGCTATGAATCGTCAACTGCATGAACATGTTGGGCTTGAGCAACCTATCGGCATTATCGAGCCGCGTTCTCACCTGTGCCGTGCGCGTCTTGCTGTTCAGTGTCGGATAGATGTAATCCACCGTACCGTTCCAGGTCTTGCCGGGCAGATATTCCGAGGTGAGGGTGATTTCGTCCCCTTTTTCAACGAGGGCCGCCTGACGCTCGAAGACCTCTCCCACCACCCAGACTTCCTCCAAAGCACCGATCGACAGCATGGTGGTACCCGGCTTGACGAAAAAGCCTTCACGCACATTCAGATTATCGATGACGCCATCCTGCGGGGCGAAAATGGTCATGGACTGATTGACCCGCTTCGAACTCTTGACCGCCCGAATAGCGGAAGCAGGTACCTGCAACGCTTCCAGTCTTTCTTCAGCGGCTTGAATTAGTCGCGAATTACCTCGATTGATCGCCAGCACAAGTTCCTGTTGAGCGTTCACCAAGGTGGGCGAATAGATATCGTAAAGCGGTTCGCCCTTTTCGACCGGATCGCCTTCCGACTTGACATGCAGTTTTTCTATCCAGCCTTCGACCCGCGGGTGTATGTGCACCAACTGATCTTCGTCATACTGCACATACCCGATCGTCCTGATCTCCGAATCGAAAACGCCTTTATCCACATGGGCCGTGCGCACACCCAGGTTGTTTTCGATAGCCGGTGAAATGCGCACGACCCCGACACCATCATCCTGCCCTGCACCTTCCTCTTTATAGACGGGAATCAAATCCATCCCCATGGGGGATTTACCCGGTTGATCTCGCCGGTAATTGGGATCCATCGGTGCCACCCAATAAAGGGGCTCCTGGCTATCCTGCTCCTCAGCCAATGGCTCCTTCATCAGCGTCGTATAGGCACCATACCCCGCAACACCGAGCGCGGCACCCACCATCAACAACAGCACATACAGCACGACTCTTTTCATACCGGCCTCTTGAACCAAGAAAACAATAAGCAGTTACTCAACACCCGCAAGGTAATAATTGATTGCCGCGATCAACTTCTGGCGCTCGACCGCGATATTCAGAAATTCGATCTTGGTATCAAGCTCGTCGATGTAGGATCTGACGGCCTCAGCAAAGTCGCCATCGTCGTTGTTATAGGCTTCGAGAGAGACTTCGGCTTGCTCATCCAACTGGGGAAGAAGCTGGGTAGAATAGAGATCCATTCGTTCATTCAAACGAACGAGCTGGACCTTGCTTTTCTCGAGATTGGCCAGCATATTTCTCAGCAACAGTGATTTATCCGTCTTGGTGGACTCGGCTTTTGCAACGGCGGCAACCACTTCCTTGTCTTGCTTCTTTTCCGTAAAAATAGGCACATCGAAGGCCACACCTGCGGTAAAAAGCCCGGCCCTATCGTTTCCCATGGGATCATCGGCACGATATCCGTATTTTGCCGTGACACTCCATTCTGGCCAGTACTTCTGATAAGCAAGATCGACACCGGTCTTGACCGCCTCGATCTTCATATCCAGTGCTTGCACGGCGGGGTGACGTGCCAGCATTTGACCCGCTTCTCGCCGGGAGAGCTCTGTCGATGCCTGGGCGATTTCCGGCATGGCCAGGGGCAGCTCAGGTAGCTCACCCGCCAGGGGTTGCGCAATGGCCGCATCGCCTATCCATTCCGACAGGAGCTGCTGGGAGGCCTCCCCTTGCTGGTTGAGCGATGTCAGGCGGTCTTCCAGCCGAGTCAGCTCCAACTGTGCACGAATCACATCCTGCTGGCGCGCCTTGCCCAATGCCGTGGAGTAGTTGATCTGGGCCACATCCACCAGCTGTTCGAAAAGACCCATATCCTGCTCGATGAGCGCAATCGTCTGTTGCGACCTGTAGGCCTCGAGCCATAGTTGGCTCACCGTCGCCGCTACTTTTGCCTTGCGATCCTGCCGCATGAAGGGGTGTTGTTGTCCAAGCTGCTCTTTCTGCTTTTCCATCAGCTCGAGACTGTCCCCGCGGGGAAACATCTGGGTGACGCCGACACTGAACTGTGTCATCGGCTCTTGATGGGTATTGAAAGTATCGGCAGGAAGATTGGCCGCGGTAAGCGAAATCATCGGGTCCGGCAGCGTTCCCGCCGCCGTTGCCTCCGCTTCCAGTGCCTCTTGGGTGTATTGACTACCGCTTAGCCAGGGGTCACGAGACTGCGCCATCTGGACCGCCTGATTCAATTCCAGCCCTGCCTCTTCGCCCCAGGCAGATGGTATTGCGGCCGTCCCCATCAACAGCGCCACTATGGATGTTCGCCAACCCTGTCTCATGCGTATTGTTCCTGATGTTACCTGGTGGGATAAAATGTCACCTATGAATCAACCCTTTATGAGTATTGGACTTAGCATATTGGCTATTACTGAAATGAAGCTGAACGCATGGGATATTTCTTCTGGCAGACGCCTAGAGGAGGCAGAAAGCCTCAAGCATTGGCTCCGAGAGGCATCACGGATCACGACCTATAAAATAGCCAGCCTCTCTAAGAGATTGGCTGGCCATGACTTTCTATGAGAACTACCGTCTGAGTCCTATGACAGCGCTCTCTACCCGTCACTTGTCGAGACGATTGCCAACAGCGGGTTGCTCATGAAGAGGGGAATGGGCTGCGCCTCCGCGATCCGAGGAACCATTGGCTTGCTCTTTATTTAAATTGATGTATGGCTTGGTCTCGGACATCCCAGCACTTTGACCCTGCATATTGTGGTCTCTGAACATATTCAGGGCATTGTTTTTCTTGTCCTCATCTATCTTTTGGCTACGCCATTCACCCTGGTTCAGATCTTCATTGCTGGGAAGATTCTCCATGACTTTATTGAGTTGCGCGGACTGACCAGTGGTGTTTTCGTAATCAACCGATGCCAGCACCATCGACGCGGACGAGAGGCTGGCTACGGCAACAATTAAGGCAACTGATTTCTTGACTAAGTTCATGGTACTTCCTCTGCTTTGTGGATATGTGTCTACTATGAATGCATTGCCTGAAACCAAACTGAAAAACTCAAACTTTTTGTTAATTTTATACTCAGCTTATTTTCAGGAAAGCGGCCTAGAGAAGGGTGCATCACGTACGAAATAAGAGGAAAAGGAAGCGGCGAGAGAGCTTTTACTCGATCATTAATGCAAATTTCATGGCATCTAAACTTGAGTCAAATCTCCATCGACATGGTAGGTGACACTAGCCAGTATCAACCCTTCGTCCTGACAGAGATTTACATCTTTTCCAGATTATTCTTCCACAGCGATTTGATGGCCTATCCCAGCAGGTGAAACCGCTTCGAGAGTATACAAGGTGCGCGGATCCATCACCCAGGTGCCTTGGCATGCATGGCCTATCCCTCTAAGGGGGATACTCTGAACGTAAGAACTCATCCTGAATCGAAGCTGAACAGTGATTATGAAAATAGCGATCGGTCCCTTAATGCTGGGAAACTCCAAACCTGGCCTGAAAGCCCATGACAGCCCCTGCGATACCGATTAGCAAGATTGCGAGCCCCCAGTACGTGCCGAGAGCAGCATCGACGAACAGCAGCCCAGCACCTGCGGATCCCGCAGCCTGGCCGAGACTGGCCAGTGCAGTCTGCTTACCCAGCGCGGCACCCTGTGCCGGCCCGCTCGCCAGGGAGACCTGATAGGCCAGCAAGGGGATCAACAGTCCAGAGCCGGCGCCCAAGAAGGCGACTACCACGAATGCCCACCAGAAGCCCGTGGCGTATGGGAGCCCTAGAATGCCTATCGCCATCAACAAAAAGGCCCCGCCGATCAGGTGGCCGATAGAAAGCCGCTTGGGCGGGTACGTCGACCACAGGAGTTGTATCATCAGCATGACCAGGCTGCACTCCGTGAACAACAACCCGATTTTGAAGGGGGTGAGCCCTATCGACTGCTGTGCCTGCAGGCTGAGCCCCACTTCGAAGGCCCCCAAGCCGAGCATGGCAAACAGCGTAAGTATCAGGAAAAGCCCCATAGGCCCCGTCGATGCCTTCTTAGGGTCATACCCGCTGGAAGGAGTGAGGCAAGCCGGTCGACCGGGAACGTGACGGTAGACCGACAGCCACACCCCGCCAGCAAGGCCCGCCGTGACCACGAAAGGCCATGCCACCGGCCCACCCAGCAGCATGTCGGATTGAGGCATCACCATCGTAATGCCGGCGAGCCAACCGCTAAGCATGGGACCAGACAAGAAACCCAAAGTGGAGGCGGCACTGAGCCAGGCAAAGCGGCGTGCACGGGGAACCGCGCCGCCATACTCCGCCGCCTGGGCCAATGCCACCGGGATAACCGCCGCTGCAAATGCGCCGGCAAGCGCCCGCATCCCATAGGCGAGTGGCAGGTCGTTGATCAGACTGAAGCCCAGCATGGCCAGCGCAAACCCACCCAGACCGCACAGCAGGACCGGTCGACGCCCCAGCCGATCGGAGGCACTGCCCCATAAAGGTGCAAAAAAGAACAAGGCCAGCGTGTACACGCCAGTTAATAGTCCGGTATGCAGCGACACGTCACCTTCGCCGACCACCGACAGTACTTGATCAAGAAACAGCGGTAGAACCGGGAGTACCGTGCCATAGCCGAGGAAGACGATAAAAGTAGCGGCGAGCAATGTCTTGAAACCACCGCCAGATTTCGCCCTCATACTGGCCGAATGGCTGTACCCATCGCCGCTCAGGCTTGAAAGATACCTGGGACGAAAGCTCATATCAGGATCGTCGTTATCAGGTTTTCCATTTTCTCTCATGCTTCACCGCGCTCATAATCGAGGCGACTGACGAGCACCGGTAACTCCATGAAAATCTCCTGGCTAGACTCAGTGAAGTAGTCATGAATCAGTGGAACACCATGTCGGCGATATGGAAGCCGGCATCGACGTAGAGTACCTCGCTGGTGATCGCCGGGGTGTAATTGCTGACCCGCCGCCATACCTGACCCGCACCGATCACGGTCACGAATAAAGGGGCGCCACACTCACTCACGTCTCGACCCATGCTGCCGGTGCTTCCGAACATGCCGTTCGGGATCCACGTCGAACTGTTCGCGGCAAGCCGTCGCACAGAAGTAATAGCGTTTATCTTGATATTCAGACTCCGCGGCGGCGGTCTTGTAGCCGACCTGCATGCCACAGACCGGATCCTTGAAGGTATCCTGCTCTACCCTGTCTCGTTTCATTGCTGTTCTCTCCTTTTCATAATTCAGAACGGCGCAATCTTGCTGCATCTCCGTCTATAAACGCAGTCCGCCATCCAATTCCAGGATGCGGCTATTGAAGTAGTCGTTTTCGAAGATGGTGAGCATCACTCGACAGTCAGCAGCATCTTGATGGCTTGCTCCTTCGCCGCCTCACTGAAGATATCGTAGGCCTTCTCGATATCCGCCAGTTTGAAGCGGTGGGTCACCAAACCGGCAGGCTCGACGCCCCCAGCCTCGACGATGCGCATCAGTACCGGGGTCGTGTTGGTGTTCACCAGGCCGGTGCGCACCGTGACATTCTTGATCCAGAGATCCTGCAGACGGAACTCGACGCTCTTGCCGTGCACGCCGAGGTTGGCGATATGCCCGCCCGGGCGCACGATGCGCTGGCAGATATCGAAGGTCTCGGGGATGCCCACCGCTTCCATGGCCACATCCACGCCTTCGCCGCCGGTCAGCTTGTTGATGGCTTCGAGCGGATCCTGGGCGATGGTATCGGTGGCGCCCAACTGACGGGCCATGGTCAGGCGGTTCTCATCGGGGTCGACCATGATGATCCGCGCAGGAGAATAGAACCGCGAGGTCATCAGCGCCGCCAGGCCGACGGGACCCGCGCCAACGATGGCCACCGTGTCGCCGAGCCCCACCTCACCGTTCAGGGCACCGATCTCATGGCCGGTCGGCAGAATGTCACTCAGCATTACCGCCGCAGCACGGTCCATGTCTTTAGGCAAACGGTGCAGGCTGTTGTCCGCGTGGGGGATGCGCACGTACTCGGCCTGGGTGCCGTCGATCAGGTGACCGAGGATCCAGCCACCGTCACGGCAGTGGGCATAGACGCCGCGCTTGCAATAGTCGCAGCGGCCACAGGCGGTGATACAGGAAATCAACACCTCATCGCCGACCTGAATATGGCTGACGCCGTCACCAATTTCCTCGACGACGCCGACGCCTTCATGGCCGAGGGTACGACCATCTTCCACGGTGGGCACGTCGCCCTTGAGGATATGCAGATCGGTGCCACAGAGGGTGGTGTGGGTGATGCGTACCACCGCATCCGTGGGCTTGTCGAGGGTCGGGCGCGGTTTGTCTCCCCAGCGACGCTGACCCGGGCCGTGATAGACGAGTGCTTTCATGATGCCACCTCCTTTGAGTGAGCTAGAGTGCGTTGCACGTGCCGGGCGATCATCAGTTCTTCATCGGTGGTCACGGCTTCTACCTGGACCGGACCCTCTGCGGTGGAGATCAGCGGCCCGGGCTCGTGGTTGCGCCGGTCATCCAGCGTGATGCCCAGGTACGCCAGGCCATCGCAGATCTGCGCACGGACGGACGGCGCGTTCGCGCCGATACCGCCGGTGAAGACCAGCCGGTCCAGCCCGCCGAGTGCGGCGCTCAGGGCGCCGATGAAGTGGCGGGCACGATGGCAGAAGAAGTCGATCGCTTGGGCGGCCTCCGGGGCGTCGTTACGGTGCGCCAGGAGCTCGCGCATATCGGCGCTCACGCCGGAAAGGCCCAGCAGGCCGGAGCGCCGGTAGAGCAACGCCTGGAGTGTGTGTGGATCGAGCCCCCGCTGCCCGGCCAGATACAGCAGGATGCCGGGATCCAGGTCGCCGCTGCGGGTGCCCATGGGCATGCCACCCAGGGCGCTGAAGCCCATCGTCGTCTCGACGCTGTGCCCACCTCGAATGGCCGCCATTGACGCCCCGTTGCCCAGATGCGCGACAATCATCCGTTCGCGAAGCGAATCAGGTCCGTGGCGGCGCACCAGATCTTCGACGATGAATTCATAGGAGAGCCCGTGGAAGCCGTAGCGGCGCACTCCTTGGGCCTCGAATTCCCGGGGTAGTCCGGTGTGCTGGGCAACTTTGGGCAGGCCATGATGGAAGGCCGTATCGAAGCAGGCGAGTTGGGGCACGTCGGGGAAATGCGTACGCATGGCAGCGATGCCGGCCAAGTTATGCGGTAGATGCAGCGGGGCCAGCGGAATCAGCGTTTCCAGGCGGCGTAGCAGCGTGTCGTCGACCCGCTGCGAACAGTCGCAGTCCGGCCCGCCATGAACCACTCTGTGCCCGATACCGACCAGATTCAGACCTTCGCCTTGCTGGCGCAGGGTCTCGTCGAGGCGCGCGATGGCCGCCGCATGATCCTCGAGTCGCACGTCGCTGCTCGCGAGTACTTGCCCCCCGGCATCCATCACACGAAGCTGGCCCTGCTCGGTGCCGATGCCGCTGGCCGCTCCCCACCACTGACGATTGGGACCATCGCCCATGCCGAAAACGGCAAACTTAAGGCTGGATGAGCCACAGTTGACCACCAAGATGGCTGTCGTCATCGACATTGACCTTTCTCCTGATAAACGGCTGCTCGATGTCTTGACCGACGACAAAGATCAATGACAGCTCCAGGGGTCCTTGGCGGCGTTGTCCTTGATGTTTTGATCGACGAATCGATAGTGATCTTCCTTAAAGCGATTCCACCAGTCCTGGCTGATATCGATCGAGTGTCTTGTAAGAATCTCTTCGACGCATTCGATGCAAATGCGCGATGCATCGTAGGCCAGACGAAGCATCCGCTTCTTTTCATCGAAAGCCACGCTGTCGAGCCCGTAAAGCTGATCGATTTCCTGAAGCGCTATCTCGAGCTCTCGTTGGCTGCAGGGCTCGAGCTTCAGTTTCCGAGTAACTAGGTTGGCTTCGCTGACGCCAAGGCGATGTTCCTGATGCATGGTAGGCCTCCCGACCCTTCTTGAATGAAGATCTCTCTCTCTTAATCGTTGTTTGTCCTTGCCCATGCCATACCTGCCCAGGGCCCGGCATAGAGCGTCCTAAATGCCATCTCGAAGACGCTATCGCGCGCCATGCCGGCAAGCTCCAGATTCGAGGCGATCGAGTCGCTCATCAAGGTCTCCCATTGCCGATAGGGGCTGCTGCTATCGACCGGCGTTGGCGTGGTCTCGACCATCTCAGCCAGCCACTTCACGCCGCCCATCCAGGGCGCGAAGCGTTCCGAGTACATCAGCCGGCTGGTCCGCGCCGGATGCAACTGACGCAGCATCTCCGCCGACCAAGGGGTGGTATAAAACCGTACCCAGGGGCCGACGAAGGTTTCGTAGAGAGCCACGTTGTGCTCGGAAAGTGCTTTTACCTGCTCGAACGCCGGCGCCTGATCGGGATAGTCCAGCTCCTCCACCCGACGCTCTTCGAAATGCACCTCGAATTGCGGCTTGTGGCAGTCAGGATCGCCGGTGGGATTATCGATCTTCATCTCGTAGAGCCCTGGCGCAAGATCGTTGAGATCGCCGACGCTCTCGAGGATTGCACGGTGCTCCAGGCGCGCAACCTTGGCGGAAACGAAGATCCCCAGGTGCCCGACGTGGGGGTTGAGCAGGTAGACAATGCGCTGGTCGGCGGCCTTGAGTGCCTCGGTGGTCGGATACACCGCCGGGACCCAGTTGAGCGCCTGGTGCGGTGGGGTGATGTTGTCACCGCTGGAGGCAAAGATTACCAAGGGGTTGCGGATGCGCGTGAGATCAACGGTGCAGCCCGGGCAGATCTGCAACTCACCACGCTCGAGCTGGTTGCCGACGAAGAGGTTCTCGACGATGGCGGTGATCTCTTCCTTGCTCAGCGTATAGAAGCCGGTCCACCAGCGCTCGAAATCCAGGAATCGCTCGCGCTGGCCGTCGATGTCGGCAAACAGCTGGTAGTCCTTCTGCCACAGGGTGTTCGCCGGCTTGAGGCTCTCGAAGTTGGCGGCCAGATGAGCGCCGTCAAAGCGTCCGTCCCCCAGGTCCGCCATCAGGTGCGTCAGCCAGGCGCCGCCCAGCAGTCCGCCGGCGAGGCGCATGGGATTGACCCCGGACTCGCCGGACCAGTAGGAGAGCGGCGAGCCGTTGAGTACCGCCGGCCCAACCAGGCCCTCGCAATCAGCCGAAAGCAGCGCGATGGCCCAGCCCGCCTGGCAGTTACCGTAGAGCACCGGCGGCTTGCCGGGATGGCGCTCGGCCAGCGTCTCGACGAAGCGCCGCAGGACGTGCTGTACATCCTCCAGCGTCTGCCCGGGCATGGGCTCCGGGAAGAAGATCACGAAGTAGACCGGGTGCCCCTCGTGCAGTGCCATGCCCACTTCGGAGTCTTGTTTGAAACCGCCGATGCCCGGGCCATGACCGGCACGCGGATCGACGACCATCACCGGCGGCTTGGTCTCGTCGAGACAGTCCTCCAGGCACTCCTCGCCGACCCGGGTGATGCGCAACAAGGCGTAGTTGGCGGGGCGTTCCAGCCGGCGCCCGTCCTGGATCGTTTCGTAGTCGAAGTCGAGCAGCGGCGGCTTGCCCATCCGCTCATGCTCGAGCATGTTGTCCGCGCGCTGACGCTGGGTATCCAGGTAGCGCAGGCCGCGCCGCCACAGGTCGGTCTGGTAAGCGAACAATTCCATCGGCGAAAAAAGCGTCGCATCATTCATGATCAGATCCTCACCCGGCGCAAACGCAGCGCATTCAAGACCACCGACAGGGACGACGCGGTCATCGCGAAGGCGGCGAACATCGGCGAGATCAGGATGCCGAGGAACGGATAGAGGATCCCGGCGGCGATGGGTACGCCGGCACCGTTATAGATCAGCGCGAAGAACAGGTTCTCCTTGATGTTGCGCATGGTGGCCAACGACAGCTTGCGGGCGCGCACGATGCCGTCGAGGTTGCCCTTGACCAGGGTGAAGCCCGCGCTTTCGATCGCCACGTCGGCGCCGGTGCCCATGGCGATGCCGACATCCGCCTGGGCCAGCGCGGGGGCGTCGTTGACCCCGTCGCCGGCCATCGCCACTTTGCGACCTTCGGCCTGCAGTTCCTTGATGATGCGGGCCTTGTCCTGGGGCATGACATCGGCGCGGATTTCATCGATGCCCAGGCGTCCGGCCACCGCCTTCGCGGTGCGCTCGTTATCGCCGGTGGCCATGATGATGCGGAAACCCAGTTTGTGCAGTGCCTTTAGGGCGTCGGGCGTGGTTGCCTTCACCGGGTCGGCGACACTGACCAGGCCGGCGATGGCGCCGTCGAGCACCACGAACATCACCGTCTCGCCCTCGTCCCGGCGGGCATTGGCGGTGTCCGCCAGCTTGCCGCCGTCGAGGCCCAGTTCGGCCATCAGCCTGGCATTGCCCAGTGCCACCGGCTTGCCGTCGACCACACCCTTGACGCCCATGCCGGTCACGGCCTCGAAATCATTGGCCTTGCCCAGCGTGACATCGCGCTCCTCGGCGCCGGTGACGATGGCCTCGGCCAGCGGGTGCTCGGAGCCCTTTTCCAGCGTCGCGGCCAGACGCAGCACCTCGGTCTCGTCGTGTCCGGTTTCAGGCAGCACCGCCACCAGTTTCGGCTTGCCTTCGGTCAGGGTGCCGGTCTTGTCAACCATCAGCGTATCGACCTTGGCGAAACGCTCCAGCGCCTCGGCGTTCTTGATCAGCACGCCAGCCTGCGCGCCACGCCCGGTGGCGGTCATGATCGACATCGGCGTGGCGAGCCCCAGCGCACAGGGGCAGGCGATGATCAGCACCGCCACCGCCGAGACCAGCCCGTAGGCCAGCGCCGGCACCGGCCCCCAGATCGCCCAGGAAACGAAGGAAATGATCGCGATGATGATCACCGCGGGCACGAACTTCCCCGCCACCTTGTCGGCGAATTTCTGGATCGGGGCGCGGGAGCGCTGGGCATTCGCGACCATCTCGACGATCTGGCTGAGCATGGTATCGGCACCGACCCGGGTGGCCTCCATGACCAGACTGCCGGTGCCGTTGATGGTGGCCCCGGTGACCTTGTCGCCGCCGACCTTTTCCACCGGCACCGGCTCGCCGGAGATCATCGATTCGTCGATGGAAGAGCGGCCCTCGACCACCACGCCGTCCACCGGTACCTTGTCGCCGGGGCGTACCCGCAGATGGTCGCCCACCTGCACGTCTTCCAACGGGATCTCTTCCTCGCTGCCGTCAGGGCGGATCACCCGGGCGGTCTTGGCGGCCATGTCCAGCAGCGCGCGGATCGCCTTGCCGGTGCCCTCACGGGCGCGCAACTCCATGACCTGGCCCAGCAGAACCAGGGCGACGATGACCGCCGCGGCCTCGAAATAGACACCGACCTGGCCGGTTTCGGGATCGCGGAAGCCCTCGGGGAAGATGCCCGGCGCCAGCACCGCGACGATCGAGAAGAGATAGGCCGCGCCGACCCCCATGCCGATCAGACTGAACATGTTGAGATTCATGGTGCGAAATGAATTCCAGCCGCGCACGAAGAATGGCCAGCCCGACCACAAGATCACCGGGGTGCTAAGCACCAGTTCGAGCCACATCGCGTTTCGTTCACCGAAGAAGTCGCGGATCGCCGTAAGGCCCAGATAGGGGGACATTGCCAGCACCAGCACCGGGATCGTGAGAGCGGCCGCGACCCAGAAGCGGCGGGTGAAATCCACCAGCTCGGGATTCGGCCCCTCGTCGTCGACCGCCGTCGATTCCAGCTCCAGCCCCATGCCACACAGTGGGCAGGCACCGTGCTTGGTCTGCCGCACCTCGGGGTGCATCGGGCAAGTGTAGACGGCGCCGACATGCCCGGCCGGCACCTTGTCGTACTTGCCGCCGCGCACCGGCGCAGCGGCCCCATGACCTTGCCCGCCATGACAGGAATGTGCCTGTGCGTCGTCGCTGCCTACAGCCACAAGGTGCATGCCGCACTTTGGGCAATCACCGGGCTGGTCGGATACCATCTCGGGGTGCATCGGGCAGGTGTATTGGGAAGTCTCTTGATCGCTGGCTTCTGCGCTTCGCCCCTGCTTATCCTGAGGCGAGTGTTCCTGCTGTTTTATACGTTGCTGCTGAGTCATGGAATCGTCTCCGTCACTACACAAAAACCGTCAATGCACAAGATCGCTCTTGCGTTGCTCCTAGTCCTGCTGGTCGATCTCGCCTCGGGCGTAGCGTTCTTGCAGAAGATCCAGTGCCGTTGGTCGCTGCCGAGAAACGCCATCGCCTACCTCGACCCGGCCTCGAATCAGGCTACGCACCAGAAAAACGACCAGAGCAATGACGGCGCCCCAGAACAGCACCATCATGAGCCCGCCAAAAAGCATGTGCCCCCAGCCGTAATTCCCCATATAAGCCATCATGTCTCCCCACATGGCCGGATCTCCTTCTATTAGTGGTAACCCTGTTGACAAGTCCTGATATCAGGCTAAAACTTATGGGTTACCCAAGGGTCAAGCTAGGACGTCCTGGATGAATGCCGCGCTTGATCCCGGTCAACTGTCAGCCTATGCGGTGGAACTGAATCAACGCTGAACGCTTGCCTTGAGATGAGACGCTTGAGGGGGTATCACAGGTCTTCCATCCTTGCCGTGTCACGAGCGATACGCATGGCTTCGTGTTGCTCAAGCTCCATGAGCTGCGCGAGCAGCTCGCGAGACGACGTTACTTCGGCGCGTGGATGCAAGTAGCGATATAGGCCAATGATCTTTTCATGCACGGCGAGCAGGGTGGCGACAACTTGGCGCGTATCCATATCGCGAAACTCGGCATGACATTCCTCATGTGGCTTAACCGGATACTTCTCGAAATAGTCATAGCACCAGGTATTGAGTGCCGCGGGGGTGGCATGCTGCTTGGTCAGCGTGATGACGCGGCTGAGTTCGCGTTCATGATGGGCGAGATAATCCAGCAGCATCTTGAGCCGTTCACGCTCGGTGCCCTCGCCGCAATGGGTCAGGCAATCCGCCAGGTTGTTGTGGATCGCTTTCGTCCAGTCCAGGACGTCGCTCAATGTTTCGACTTGCATCGTTGTCTCCCACTTGAATTTCAACTCTCAATTTCAAAAGTCAGATTTCAAACACATGTTTTACGGAGGCGTCCGTGCCGCTAGCAATGTTCTTGGTAACCCAATAGACGGTTCAGCGTGCTAAGCGTTACAGTGCGTTCGGCCTTTTCTGGGTATTAATTGCGTAAGGTCAGTGAAGCCTCGGCTTATCGCGAGGTATCCGCCAGTTCCCGCCACTGACCCCAGCGAGGTATAAACATTGGTACCCGCCGCTGATAGGCACGGTAAGCGTCGCCGAACCGGGCCAGCATCTGCTTTTCCTCGCGGTGGGCCAGCCAGACATAGGTAAGTACGATCACCGGAAACAGACCGACCGAGAAGAGCGTTGGCCAATGCACCACGCCTTCGCCGAACAAGGCGACGAACAAACCGGTGTATTGGGGATGGCGTACGAGGGCGTACAGTCCGCCAGTCACCAGATGGTCCTCGCGTCGCGCCTTGTACACTTGCCGCCAGCCTTGGATGAATATTCCGATACCGGTAAACGCCAGTCCATAACCGAGCAGCATGGAGATCAGCATGCCGGTTTCTCCCAGCCCCACCAGCGTCGACCAGAGACTGGCGCTGACATACTCACTATCCAGGCCGAAGAAACGCACCAGCAGATAGATGGTCAGCGGAAAGCCGTACATCTCGGCGTAGAGCGCGATGATGAAGGCCTGTACCGCGCCGGCACCGGCCCATTCGTGCCAGTTCTTCGGGGCGAAATAGCGATAGAAGAACCAGGACACTAGTACGATGACGATCAGCGCAAGGCCCCAGGCCCCGCTATGATTAATGGATTCGTTCATGGCATTAACTCGTTAATGTTATCGATTAAAACCGACTGATCCGAACTGCTTTTTACAAGACCACACCAGGTTAAGGAACCGGAGAAGGCGGCGGCTTGCATGGAAAGCACTCCTATGCGCTCTGGCAGGGATGAACGGCACGATTCTTGTCCGCTTTCGACATCTCCCATGACAGCCAGAACCCGGCACCGAGCAGCATCGCACCGCCATAAAGCATCCCTTCTCCTGGCACTTCGGCAAAGATCAGATAGCCCAGTGTGGAGGCCACAATGGGCGAGACGATGATATCGGTGAGGGCATAGACATTGGCGTTGATTGTCTTCAGCACAATGGAGATACCGAAGTAAGCGAAGCCCGTGGAGATCACACCCAGGCCCAGGGCCCAGAGCATGACGGGCAGACTCATACCTAGTGCCGAGTAGGGGATAAGGGTTGCGACGGCCCCGGGACCGGCGAGCAGAAGCGCGGGCGAGAGCACTAGCGCGGCGACCAGCAGCGACCAGGCAATATCGTTACCTGTCTCGGTCTTACCCTCATGACGCATATAGGTCACCATCGCGGCATAGATCGCACCGGTCGCCAGTGCCACGAAATTACCCAGCATATTGCCACCGCCAAGTGGATTGGCAATGGCAATGCCGGTCAGGGCGATCGCGAAGATAAGGATGTAACTCTTGCGCGCCTTCTCGCCCAGGAACAGCGCCGAAAAAATGAAGACGAAAAACGGCGCGATGCTCCAGAAGATCACCGCATTGGCAATCGGCACCAATGTCATGGCGAAGTTGAAGGCACCGCCCTGAGCCGCGATCAATATGCCAATGAGGGCCGTGTCCCGCACATTGCCTTTGGGGAATCGCGGCCATTCGCCGCTCGCCAGAGCGCGCGCGATAAACAGAAAGATGGCCGCGAAAGCCATCGCATAGAATGTCAGCGTCTGAACGGCAATCAGCCCGTCGGTGAGCTTGACGAACACGCCGATGGTCGCCTCGGAAATCGTAATCAACGCCAGCAGGAGCAAGGTCTTCATATTCAGCCCTCGCCGGCCGTACGCGTGATATCGATTGCCTCGGCGCCGGACTCGTCAAGGCAGGCGGTTTCCACCTGCAAGGTGGCGAAGAAAAAGCCGTATTTCTCTTTCAGCATGCCGTAGGCGGTCTTCAACACCGCCTGTGAATCGGCGCCGTCGGCGATCCGCAAATGGCCCGAGAACACGTAGCGTCCGCTGGTCAGCGCCCAGGCATGGACATGGTGAGCATCAGAGACACCATCGAGCGCTTCTAGTGCTTTGGCCACCTCGGCCAGACTGACTTCGGCGGGCGTTCCCTCCATCAACAGATGAGCGGCATCGCGCAGGATGCCCCAACTCGCCCAGAGCAGGACCACGCCGAAAACGATGCCGAGGATCGGGTCGATGAGCAAAAACCCGGTAAAGCGAATCACCAGAGCGGTCACGATGATCAGAATGCTACCCACGAAGGTCTGGATGATATGCCACAGCGCACCGCGCACATTGAGGTCGGTGCGGCTCTGCTTCCAGATCAAGCCCAGCGAAATGAATTCGGTGAACAAGCCGCCGGCGGCGGCCCACAGCATTGGCCCCGTGGATAAGTCGATGGGGTCGGTGAGCCGCATCGTGCCCATCGCGATCACGACGAGTGCCATGCCGAGCAGGAAACCGCCATTGACCAGCGCACCGACGATCTCAGCGCGGTACCAGCCAAAGCTGCGCGCCTCGTCTGCGGGGCGGCGCGCGAGCCGGGCGGCAATGATGGCCACCAGCACGCCCCCCACCGCCGAGAAAGTATGAAAGGCATCCGAGATCACCGCGATAGAGCCGGTCCACAGGCCGATGCCCATCTCGATGAAGAAGTAGATGCCCGTCAGCCAAGCCGACATGGCCATGCCGGGCCCGCTGGTGGGCATGTGTCCCGCGTGGCCGTGGCTGCTTCTTTCAGAACCCATAGGGCTTACTCTTATTTTGAAATTGACAGTGCCGCACACGCCCTCGAGACCTGCTTGGCGCTATGCGAGCCATACAGGCGAGGTGGCCCCGCGATATGGCTCATGCTCCTCTACGCCGATTGATACGAGCGGCAAAGAAGTTGTAGAGCGGGCCGAAGACCAGGGCCACGTACCAGCCATAGCCGAAGCTTTCCGCCAGGCCTAGGAAGAAACTTGGCCAGCTCAACCAGGTGAAGCCAGGCAGCAGGCGCAACCAGCTCTCATACATCGCCCTGTCGGGAAACAGCAGGCCGAAGCCGACACATAGAATGAAGGTCACGGCCAGAAACAGCCCCAGGCTCATTCCCAGGGCGACCACCGGAACCCGAGGCACGGCTTGAGCCGGCAAAGGTGTGCCATAACGCGGCTTGGGCTTGGGTTTGGTGCTTGAAGCGGTCTCGACGTCAGGCATGCTCGTTCTCCGGTTGGGCGGACGGATGCTTGGTTTCATCACCGGCGAGATATTGTGTGGGCGCGGCCTCGAAGCGTTCGCGGCAGTCACGGGAGCAGAAGTAATAGACATGGCCGTCATGGACGCTCGGCTTGGCCGTTTCAGTGCTGACGGTCTTGCCGCACACCGGATCCACGTCGTCGACGGGTGGTGTCCAACGCAGGCCTTCGGTGGTCGCCTGCTCCTTTGGTGTCCCCTCGCCATGCTTGGCTTTATCACGTCCATGGCCCATTACGTGAGCGCCACAGCCAAAGCGCATCATCAGGAAGATGATTCCTGCCCAGAGCATGAAATACACCAGTTCGTTCATCGCCTCTCTCCTTCACCATCAACATCTCGCGGCTTTGCACAAGCGAGCTTGAGTCCAGGCTAAAACCTATGGGTTACCCAAGGGTCAAGCGAAAAAAGCGGGTAAGTAGGCTTCTCTTGCTCCTTGTCAATAGCCAGCCTATGCGGCCAAGCTGAATTAACGCTGAATGGCAATGCGGGGTACGGTATGAACAGAGGTAAATCAGGGGAAGTGCGTTCGAACAGCAGAGAGCGGCCATTGATAGATAGCTTTTTGTAGATGCCGTAAATATCAGCAAAATAGATGCTCCAGCCGCGGTAGCGTAACTATCGCAATACATCTGACTCCTGTTGGATCCCGGCTCGCGCATGTTTGCTGTAATCACACTGGCAATCCAAGTAACCATGTATAGGACAGGTTCGGCAGGTTTCTTCCAGACGCTGTCGTAATGCTTGACGGGCTCGATGCAAACGCACCCGTAGATGGCTCACGGTGATATCGAGCGCGGCGGCAAGGCCTTCACGAGACTCACCCACCAGATCGGCGCGCCAAAGGATATTCGCATACTCCGCTTTCAAGGTCGGCAGCAGCTTGTAGAGACAGACGCAAATAATGAAATCCAGATTGTCTTTGTCAGTCGACACTAGGGTCTGTATGAAAAGTCGGCTCGTAGACACAGGCGTATGCAAGCCACGCATACCATCGCATAAAAGCTACGG
>NZ_CANLTC010000019.1 GCF_947493865.1 uncultured Halomonas sp. | reverse complement strand
CGTCCTGCCATACCGCACCTATGCTGGCTATGCATGGGCCACATTAGCAAAAATGACTTTCCGTACAAAACCTAATAGCTCATTTTCCTGAGTCGGCTGGATGAAGCCAACGCTACCGGCAAGACCCTCAGGCCAGGTCGAACAGCAATACCTCCGAAGCGCTCCGGCCGGTTAGCTCGATTGTCTCATCCGGTGCGAAAGCCGCGGCATCGCCGGCTTCCAGCACTTGGCCGTTGACTTCGGCACTTCCCCGGGCAACATGCAACCAGGCATAGCGCGTCGTCGGCAGGGTCGCACTCTGGCCCGCATCGAACAGGCCCGCATAGAGATTGACGTCCTGATTGATACTCACGGAGCCGTCACGACCGTCCCGAGAGGCCACGAGCCGCCAGTTTCCCTGACGTTCATCGATGGAAAAGTGCTTTTGTTCGTAGCTGGGCTTGATGCCCCGCTGCTCCGGCTCGATCCAGATCTGCAGGAAATGGACGAGCTTGTCCTTGGCGTTATTGAATTCGCTATGGGTCACGCCGGTGCCGGCGGACATGCGCTGAACATCGCCAGGACGGATGACTTCGACGTGGCCCATGCTGTCCTTGTGAGCCAGTTCGCCTTCCAATACGTAGGAGATGATCTCCATGTCGCGGTGGGAATGCGCACCAAAGCCCTGGCCGCCCTCGACACGGTCCTCATTGATCACCCGCAGCTTGCGAAAGCCCATGTACTCCGGGTCGTAATAGTTCGCGAAGGAGAAGGTGTGAAAAGAGCGTAGCCAACCATGATTGGCATAGCCACGGGCATCACTAGAACGAACAAGCATGTGTTCCCTCCAAGATATCGATGTAAACGTTGATGGACTCAGTTGGGCAGTTTTAACCCCAAGTGGCCACTAAACCTTACGCGCCAAGCTGCGATCGATTGAAACCTTGCCTGCGCCACTGATGGCCAACGACACCGAAATAGCCAATAGGGCAAGGGCGAACTCATAGCCGTTGTTGCTCATGAACAGGCCGTTGCCGATATGCACCGCAAAGATGGCCACCAGCATGGTAATGGACAGCACAACGCCGGCTGGGCGAACCAAAAGCCCTAGCAGCAGCGCAAGACCGCCGAAGAACTCGCCGCCGCCGGCCAGCAGTGCAAACAGGAAGCTCGGCTCCATGCCCATCGACGCCAGCCATTGGGCGGTACCTTCCAGACCGTTACCGCCAAACCAGCCAAACAGCTTCTGGCTGCCGTGGGCCATGAAAATGATCCCTGCTGGTACGCGCAAGGCCAGGGGTGCAAAGCTTTCGTGAGTGGAAAGTACCTTGTTGATCAGTGATGACTGCATGTCGTATCTCCATGTGTGTTTTGCAATGAAGACAGGATAGCCCTGATGCGCGAATGAATGGGCGCAATTATCGGGACATGAACAACCAATAATTCGATGGGTTGCCCCGATGAACCATCAAATAGGGGATGGGACGGCCAGGAACTGAATCGCCCCTGAGAAAGGGGCGATTCAAGGTTCCAGTTTAGGCTTTTTCCGAAAAGTGCCTGCGCTTTCCCATGCTTGGTCAAGATTTCTCGCGGATGCCCCGCCCGGTCAAACGCTCCCGGTCATGTGGCCCGTCGAGATCGAGCACAGGCCCCTTGGGAACGATACCGGTAGGGTTGATGGTACCGTGGCTGTAGTAATAGTGGCGCTTGATATGATCGAGGCTGACGGTTTCCTTGACACCCGGCCACTGGTACAGCTCGCGCAGGTAGTTCGACAGGTTGGGATAGTCCTCGATGCGGCGCAGGTTGCATTTGAAGTGGCCGTGATAGACGGCATCGAAGCGCACCAAGGTGGTAAATAGCCGGATATCCGCTTCGGTCAGCCACTCGCCGGCCAGGTAGCGCTGCTCGGAAAGGCGGGCTTCCATGCGATCCAGCGCCTCGAACAGGGCAACCACATGCTTCTCGTAAACATCCTGCTCGGTGGCGAAACCGGCCTTGTAGACGCCGTTGTTGATATGGTCGTAGACATCGGCGTTGACCGCATCGATGGTCTCGCGCAGATCCTCGGGATAGAAATCGAGACGGTTGCCGGTTATCTCATCGAAGGCCTCATTGAAGATCCGCACCAGATCGGCGGACTCATTGTTGAGGATGCGGTTGTCCTGCTTGTCCCACAGCACCGGCACCGTGACGCGACCCGTGTAATCAGGATTGGTGAGGGTATAGAGTTGATGATGAAATTCCACCCCGTTGACAGGATCGCCACTGGAACCCTCATCGACATTGTATGTCCAGCCTTCACCCAGCATCAGCGGGCTGACATGGGAGGCACCCATCAGCGGCTCCAGCCCCTTCAACTTGCGCATGATCAGGGTGCGATGCGCCCAGGGGCAAGCCAGTGATACATACAGATGAAAGCGATCCGCCTCGGCGGGCACGCTCTCTTGACCCTCAGAAGTCGGCTGCCCGTCTGCCGTCACCCAGTCGCGCAGCTTGGCGGATTCGCGCACGAACTCACCGCCGTGCTTTTTGGTGTCGTACCATTGATCGTGCCATTTGCCATTGATTAACAGACCCATGATCATTCTCTCCGTTGCAAAATTGCCTACGCCTGCGTCCTGATCAATAGTGCTGCTCTTTTAGCGGCGCTACGCCATTACAGCGCAGGATCCATGTGTTCGATCAAGACTTGGCATCAGTATCGGGATAAACTTACAGAAGAATAAGGGAGGGCAGCGCCCTCCCTTGATCAGGCGGGGTTAGCTTTTCAGCTTTGCAGCAATTTTTGCCACGTGCTCGCCCTGGAAGCGGGCAATGGTCAGTTCCCGTTCGTCGGGTTGGCGCGAGCCATCACCGCCGGCGATGGTCGAGGCGCCATAGGGCGTACCGCCGCCGACCTGGGAGATATCGAACAGCTCCGGGGTGGCATAGCCGATCGGCACGAGCACCATGCCGTGGTGCGCAAGAGTCGTCCAGGTGGAAGTGATGGTCATTTCCTCCCCACCGCCGGTGCCGGTGGAGGTAAAGACACTCGCCACCTTGCCGACCAGGCCGCCCTTGGCCCACAGGCCGCCGGTCTGATCCAGGAAGGTACGCATCTGACCCGCCATGTTGCCAAAGCGCGTCGGCGTGCCAAAGATGATCGCATCGTATTCCGCAAGCTCTGCGGGGGTTGCCACTGGCGCACCCTGTTCCGTCTTGCCACCGGCGGACTTGAAGGCTTCGGTATCCATGGTTTCCGGGACGCGCTTGACCGTCACTTCGACGCCTTCCACACCACGCGCGCCTTCGGCCACGGTGTTGGCCATGGTTTCAATATGGCCGTACATGGAATAGTAGAGAACAAGTACTTTAGTCATTTCGGGTTCCTCTTGTGTTGAAGATTCGCTGTTTTGCGGACCGCTGAAAAGCCGCGACAGGAAGTCGGTAAGCCGTCCCATGCAACAACTCCTTGTATTGCTTATACCAAGATAGCCGGTCAGGAATCATTGCTCACAAGGATAACGCCCGGGGCCGGCTGGTTGGTTTTGATTATCAGGACATAACGATCGAAAAAACTGATGGGTTACAGGTCTGTCATATTGATACTTGAAATCCGCCTATTGCCTGGTTTGCTTGTAATCATGGCAAACCGTTTGCAGCGCCTGAGCCAGCGCCCGGGTTGCCGGGCCTGCGCTGTCCCGGTTCGCAAAGACCAGATACAGCTCTTCATGCCGGTTACCTCCCTCGGCTAGAGGCAGCGGTTTTAGTATCTCGGCCTCCAGTTCTTTGCGAATATGCTCCACAGGCAGCCAGGCAAAGCCCAGCCCCTGGGTGACGAACTGAATCGAGGTCTTGAGCTGGGATACGGTCCAGCGCTCATCCGCGCCCAGCCAGCCTGCGTCCTGATTGCGCTTGATACCAGTATCGCGAACCACGAATTGCCGGTGAGCCCTCAGATCGTGCCGGGTCAGTTCGCGCTCTATGTGATGCAGGGGATGCTGCGCGTGGGCGACAGCCAAAAACTCGATGGACAGGAGAGGCTGCCCCAGAAGGCCAGGGGGCGGCCGATTGGTGACGATCAAATCGGCACTGCCATTGGCCAGCGCTTCGTGGGTGCCGGAAAGCACCGACTCGATGAGCTGTACGCGAGACGACCGGCTTTCAGGAATAAAGGCAGCCAGCGCTTCGCCCAGAAGCTCGGGCGGGAAGATCGTCTCTATTGCCAGCCGAACCTCCGGCTCCCACTCCTGAGCCAGGTTGGCGGCAAGCCGTTCCAGGCTCAGGGCCTCTTCGATGAGCACCCGCGCGCGACGCAGCAATGTCTCGCCTGCCTCGGAGAGCTCTGCCTTGCGCCCGCGTATTATAAGCATCTCGACAGGCAGCTGTTCCTGCATGCTCTTGAGGGTATAGCTTACCGCCGACTGGCTCTTGTTGAGCGCCTCGGCGGCTCGTGCAAAACTGCCTTCATCGACCACGGCTTGCAGCACCGCCCACTGCTCAAGGCTGATGCGAGGAATATTGGTAGCCATCTAGCGCAGATTCTCCCTGGGTCTTCGGCTGGTCATCATAGCTTAACGGCGATAAAGACATTCTTGGGTGTCGCCAGAACATAAAAAGGGTTGGTACACTTCCGCCGTCATGAGCCGCGCATCATGCAACTTGCTTACGTCGGATAGCGGCATAATGTCATTCATTCAAGACCTCTGGCCAATGCTGCATAGAGGTGTATTGCTGCCATGGAAGGAGGCTTTTAGCGTGTCGATCTCCCGCTTTACCATGTACTGGGGACGCTGGTTTGCCATCGCGCTGATGCTGATCGCACTACCGATTTTTGCTCAGCAGAGTGGTCCTTCTCAAGAGCCTGCCCCGGATCGCCCTGCCAACGATAGCCCTGCCAACGATAGCCCTGCCTATTCGACCTTGGCGGATCTACTCGAAAACGAGGAGTCGCGTCAGCGCTTGATCGAAGAGCTGCGCTCACTGGCCTCGAAACAGCAAGAAGGTTCGGGCGCGACAGAGGAAACATCTCAGGCCAGCAGTGCCGAGCAGGCACCTGCCAGGCAAGAGGCTCGAGATACGTCCCTTGCCCGGCGGCTTGCTGAAACCACCAGCTCGGTCGTCGGAGAGATGAGCAGCCAATTCAAGAACCTTGTCGGCGCGCTAGGGGCGCTGTTAACTCCGGCGAGTGATGGTTTTGCGTCCAATATCGACATGGCGGAAGCTAGCCGTGTAGCGCTCAACATGGCGCTGGTCATCGGGGCCACCTTCGTGCTGTTTTTCATCCTGCGCGGTGCGGCAAGGCCCTTGTTCAACCGAGTCAGTCGCTGGACTCAGCATGGAGACGATCGCAGTACACTGCTTAGAACAACGGCGGCGGTCGCACTGGCGGCGGTGGTAGATATCATCGTCGTCGCCCTATCC
The DNA here is from genome assembly GCF_947493865.1 of uncultured Halomonas sp. Classification (GTDB taxonomy): domain Bacteria; phylum Pseudomonadota; class Gammaproteobacteria; order Pseudomonadales; family Halomonadaceae; genus Modicisalibacter. The sequence continues at coordinate 68,097 of NZ_CANLTC010000019.1, read as the reverse complement.
TATGTGGGCGGCAACCTGATCGCCACCTTTGCCGTGGGCGAGAGTGGTGCTCTCTCGACCCAGGCGTCGCTGTTCCTCAATGCCTTTCTGATCATCGAATTGATCAAGGCAGCCATTCGCGTACTTTTCGCCTCTCGCCACGAGGGGCTGCGGCTACTGCCCATCGATGAGGATGAAGCGGCTCACTGGAACCGCTGGCTGGCGGTGCTTACCGGTTTTGTGGGTTATGGCATGCTGGTCGCGGTTCCTCTGATCAATGCCAATATGTCACTGGCCCTGGGGCGTGGTGTTGGACTCGTCATCATGCTGCTGGCCTTTATCTATGCAACCACCTTCGTGCTAGGAAACCGGCTCAAGGTGCGTAATGCACTGGAAGGCAAGGCCGCGAACGCCTCCATGGTGGCTTCCCGCTTCTTCCTGAAACTGATTGCCAGAAGCTGGCATTGGCTGGCCATCGCTTATTTCCTGTTCGTCCTGGTGGTCAGCATTCTGCGCCCCGAGGACGCGCTACCCAGCGTCATGCTGGCGACCCTGAAGACCTTGATCATCGTCGGCGTGGGGCTGCTACTGTCGGGCATGCTGACCCAGCTCATCGGCAAGCGCATCACCTTGTCCGCGGACTGGCGACGCAAGCTGCCCAAGCTCGAATCGCGGCTCAATGCCTATATCCCTTCTTTTCTCAAGGTGATTCGCACATTCATCCTGATTGGCGTAGTGATGATGGTGCTCAACGCCTGGAACGTATTCGACCTGGCCGCCTGGTATGACACGGAAGCCGGCTACAGTACGATCAGCAAGCTGATCGATATCTTTCTCATTCTTGCCGTTGCCGCCGCCGTATGGATCGTGCTGGCCAGTCTCATCGAGCATCGCCTGAGTGCCGAAACTGGACGAGGTGAGCCCACCGCACGAGCCAAGACTCTGCTAAGCCTTTTCCGCAACGCTCTAGCCATCACGCTTGTCACCATGACCGGCATGATCGTACTGGCAGAAATCGGGATCAATATAGGGCCGCTGATCGCTGGCGCCGGTGTGCTGGGCCTGGCCATCGGCTTTGGTGCCCAGAAGCTGGTTCAGGACATCATCACCGGGGTATTCATCCAGATCGAAAACGCCATGAACACCGGCGATGTGGTTACCGTGGGTGGCATCACCGGTACCGCGGAACGGTTGAGCATCCGTTCCGTGGGTATTCGCGATCTCTCCGGCACCTACCATATCGTGCCTTTCTCGAGCGTCGATACCGTGTCCAACTACATGCGCGGATTCGGCAATCATGTCGGCGAATACGGCATTGCCTATCGTGAGAGCATCGACGATGCCATCGTGCAGCTTGAAAACGCTTTCGAGGAACTCAAGGCCAGCGAAGAGCATGGCCACAAGCTACTCGAACCGCTCAGCGTCGCCGGCGTCGTTGCGCTTGCCGACAGCTCGGTCAATATACGGACGGTCATCAAGACCACCCCAGGGGATCAATGGGCCGTGGGACGCGCCTACAACCGCCTGGTCAAGAAGCACTTCGATGCCGCCGGAATCGAGATCCCCTTCCCGCACACCACCCTGTACTTCGGCCAGGACAAGAACGGTTCGGCGCCCCCCGCCAATCTGCGCGTCATGCAGCAAGACTTCAGCATCGATGGCAGCCCGGCAGGGCAGTCGACAGCCCGCTCCGCGCCTACGTCAACGTCGGAAACGCAGGAGCACGAGCCGGCGCCTATACCCAAGGAACATACCAGGCCGGATATTGATAACGACGAAAACACCTAGCGTCGATGCGCCTCCAGCTGGGGGGCACGGGCATCGCTGCGAACTGTGCAAGGGCTGCCCGAGAGCAGCCCTTTCTTGCAGTTGTTTCCTAGGGCCTTTCCTGAAATATTCAGGACGGGTCACTGGCATAAAAAAGGGCGCCAAGAGGCGCCCAGGAGAGCAATACGAATCCATGCTCAGGGGTTCTGCTCGCTTGGCTGCGGCAATGCCGGGAGCGATCTGTCGAGCAGTTCGACACTCTGACGATAATAGAGCTGACTCTTGTTGTGTTCACCCATATTGGCGAACAATCGCGCCAGTTCGGCACATACGACGCCGTTGGGGCGCTGACGCTGACTGGCCTCGAAATACTCCTGCGCCTTGCCCCAGTAAGCATTACGTAGCGAGAGCCGACCCAGGGTCAGCAACAGGTCAGGATCGTTGGGACGCTCCTGCAGCCATTTTTCCGCATAGGCAAGTTGGCGTCCTGCATCGACATTGAGCACGCCATAGCGCAACACCAGACGATTATCCCAATGCTCTCTGAGCGTATGGCGCAAGAGTCGTTCGGCAAGTCCCTCTTCATTGCCGCGCACCAGCGCTTCGGTGTATAGACCTACCAAGTCGATATCGTTACGCAGATAATCCGGGATGTCCGCCCATAGGTTGCGCACCCGCTCGATATCGCTGGGATTACGCGACGCCTGGATCAGCAACTCCCGGTAAGCCCGTTTCTCGAGCTCGTGGCGCTCTTCCTGGGTCACCAACTGGTGGCGCGCCAAGCGTGGCATCAGACGACGCAGGCCATCCCAGTCGTTGACGCTCAGATAGGCTTGCTTGAGCAACTTGAGCACTTGCGGATGTTCGGGAAGCTGCCGTTCAAGACGTGTAAGTGTCGCCAGCGCCTCCTCGAACTGCTGACGATCGAGCATCAGCTGCGCCTGCATCATGCCGACGGCCGTATCGGAACCTTCGGTACTGTAATGCGCTCGCTTCAATAGCACGTCGGCCTGGTCATAGCGGCCTTGGTAGTGAGCCGCCAGCGCCGCGGACAGGTAGTTGACCAGCGGTGTGCTCGAATCATCCGCGGCGCGGGTCAAGGCCTTTTCCGCCCGTTTCCAGCGCCCTTCCGCCAGTGCGACCAATCCCCGCACCGTGCGACGCATGGCGTTACGGTTGCGGTTGCGGCTGTTCCAGATCTTGAGACGACTTACCGGACGACGCAGTCGCGACACCAGTCTTAGCAAGAAGTGTAGAACCAGGAACAGCGCCAGCAGCAGTACCAGACCGAACCAGAACGAGGTCTGAAACGAGGTGTCGCCTACCCGTATGAGCCAGTAGCCCGGCACGGCCTGCATCAGTTGACCGAATAGCGCACCGATGGCGAGCCCGAGAACGATGATGAGAATGAGCTTCCTCATGCGTCAGCGCTCCCGCCGTCCTGACGGCGCTTCATGAAGTCACGTAGTTTCTGCAAGGACTCGCTGATGTCCGGTAGTTCAGGATGTATCGTTTTTTCGGATAGCTGTGGCAATTGCTCGAGAATCTTCTTCACACCGTCGCTATCCGGATCGTAATACCCCTCGATCAGGTTGCGTGCCTTTTTCAGACTGGCCTCGTAGAGCTTGGGATTAGCCTGCAGTACCGCCAATTGCGCCTGCTCCAGCTGTAGGCGCACGTTCTGGCGCAGATAAGACTCCTGCTGCGGCGTCATCAGTGCCTCCAGGGCCTGGTCGTGTTTACGCACCGCGACCAGCTCCTTCAGCTCCTGACCGAAGCGGGAAAGCTGTTGCTGCCAGCCGCCTTCGACCTGAGACGTATCACCGCCCTTGGCAGCGATCTGCTCGATATCCTGCTGCAACGGCAGCTTGGCCACCTGCTCCTGTATTCCCATGAGCGTCAGGTAAAGACCCGTGCGGTCGACGTCGGGCACGGAATTCAGCTCGCCAAGTTCGGACTGAATGGCACGGCGCACCGGGGTCAAGGCCGGGTTATCGATTTCGGTCAGACGCTTGTCAGCAGTCTGCAGCAATGACTGCGCGCCATTGACGTCACGTTCGAGTTGCAGGCGCTGGTTGGCCAGCTTCAGCAAATACTCGACCTCGGCATAAACCCAGTCGCTTTCATCGGTCTGCTGCTGGCTGGAAAGCTGCTCGAGCACACGGTCCAGCGTCTGATTGACGCTATCGCGGTACTCTTGCATCTGTGAATTCATTTCCTGATTCAGATCGCTCAGTGCCTTTTCGCGCTGTTCACCGCTCTGGTCGATCCGGGATCTGAGCTGGTCGATGTCACTGGCATTGCTCTCGACCTGGGACGACTGAGGCAATTGCGTCAATCGCTGTTGTTGCGCCGACATCTGCTGCCATAGCCACCATCCCGCAACCACGCCTGCCACTGCGAGAATCAACACCAGCACCAGCGCCACGATGCCAGTGATACTGCGTCCACTGCCACCACCCCCACGATGGCCGCCAGTCGTGGTGCCCGACATGGCACCGCCACCGCCCGCTCCCGACCTGGGTGCGGCGGTACTTGCAGATGCGCCGGTGTGAGCGGCCCCTTTTGTACCGGTATTCGTCGTTCGAGTCGCTTCAGGCTTGGGGTCCGTGCTTGCCGTCGATGTAGGGGCGGGGCCTGGCTGGCTCTTAGAAGCGCTAGCTGCAGACGTGGTGGCGGAGGTGGAAGCATTGCCCATCGCTTCGCCGCTTTGCGGACCTGCGGCGGCGCCTTCACTTGATACAGGCGTGGCACCCGGCACAGAAGTGGCGGTTGCCGACTTGTCATCCGCGGCGAGCTTGCTTGTCGATGGCTTGCCTGCCGTTTCCTTGCCTGAGGTCTTGCCTCTACCGCTCTTGCCCGATCCACGCCGCGCGGAATGTCGTTTGCCGGCATCGTCTTTACCATGACTGCCGACCGTACCATCACCGGTCGTCGTGGCAGCAGTCGCCGGTTTCTGGGCAGCGCTCGAGGGCGCTTCCTGGGTATCTGACGTTTGTTTCATGCCTGATGTATGCGATGCATCACTAGGTGACCGGCTGTCATTGGTACCAACTGGCACCCCTTGTTGTTTGTCCTGATCGTGTCCTTGCTTGCTCATTTCTTGCTAGCCTTTTTCAAGATCGTCATGATCGGCGCCACCCAGGTTGCAAACATCGGCCACAGCCCTCGCCAAGGCGGCGGGCGTGGCACCTTGCGCCACCATAGGATGCAAAAATCCCAGCGTATAAGCCAGTGTAGCCAAACGCTGGCTGGAAACGATTAGCGGTTGGTTCAACGCCTTGGGCATGCACCATCCTGCCAGATGTTCGAGTACTTCGCTGCTGGTCACCAGCAGCGCTGAAAAATCTCCATTCGCCAAGTGTAACGCGCCCACGCCCTCAGGTGTCATCAGGTTACGCCGATATAGTGCAATGCGGTCCACCCGAGCCCCGCGCTGCGCGAGGCTTTCAGCGAGCAGGGTGCGCCCACCCTCACCCGCTACCAGCAATACGCGCTGCTTATCGAGTCGCTGCAGCGACGCCAATTGCAGCAATGCTTCACTCGTATCCTCTTTGGCCGCAACAGGAATACGCACACGCACGCCAAGACGCTCATTCAACACCTGGGCGGTGCCAGCACCCACCGCATAGAAGCCAGGCCCTGAAGGTAGCTGCGGCCAGTAGCGGTCAAGCCCTTCCACCAGGCATTCGGCGGCAAAAGGGCTAATCACCACCACCACATGATAAAGATCGAAATCGAGCAATACCTGGCGTATGTCGTGGCTCTCGGGAAGCGCCTCGAGCCGCATGATATCCAGCCCTTCCACCTCAACGCCCAGTGATTCGAGCGCGTGGCGCAAGGGAATGCTACGGGCGCCAGGACGTGTGATCAGCACCCTGGGGCAATCATTCATTCGGTATCGCCGTAGACCTCGGCCAGGATTTTCCCGGCGCCCTGATCGAGAAGGTCCTCGGCTACGCGGATACCCAGTATTTCCGGCTCATTCGCCGAGCCACGACCCTCGGCACGCAGTACTCGCGAGCCATCCGGCATACCGACAAGGGCGCGCAGCCACAGGGTTCGCCCGCCTTCTTCGAGCACCGCATGCCCGGCAATGGGCACCTGGCACCCCCCATCCAGACGCGTGTTCATGGCGCGTTCGGCCCGCACCCGTGTCGCGGTATCCAGATGATCGAGAGGCACCAGCAGATCCAGCAATTCAGGGTCATTGATCCGGCACTCGATGCCCAACGCCCCCTGGCCACAGGCAGGCAGACTGATTTCCGCCGGCAGTTCCATGGTAATACGCTCGCTGAGTCCCAGTCGCCGCAATCCCGAGGTGGCAAGAATGATGGCATCATACTCGCCATCATCGAGCTTGCGCAGCCGCGTCTGCACGTTGCCCCGCAAGGTGAGCACTTCCAGATCCGGGCGCTTCTCGCTGACCTGCAACCCTCGACGCAAGCTGGACGTGCCGACCTTGGCGCCTTCAGGCAAGTCGTCAAAGCTGACATAGTGGTTTGAAACGAAGGCATCGGTAGCCTCGGCACCTTCGAGGATGACCGACAGTCCCAATCCTTCGGGGAAGTGCATCGGCACATCCTTCATCGAATGCACTGCGATGTCTGCTCGACCGTCGAGCATCGATTCTTCCAGCTCCTTGACGAACAGCCCCTTGCCCCCGACCTTGGCCAGGGGCGTATCGAGAATCTTGTCGCCTCGGGTGGACATGGCGACCAGTTCGACCTCGAGACCGGGATGCAACTCCAGCAGGCGATCACGCACATGCTCGGCTTGCCACAAGGCCAGCATGCTTTTGCGGGTAGCAATACGAAGGGTCGTGATGGCGGACACGGCAAACTCCTGGTTCAGATGGTCGAGTTATCCGTCGACCACGATCGACGTCTGCCGCGACGGCGGCATTTACTCCTAATGATAAAGCAGTCGCCGGTTTAGTAAAATCCACTAGCCAACGCCGTGCCGACCATTCCACACCAATCTCGCCTGTAACGATGACTCTGGTACACTCTTGGGCAAACTATCACCATGACCGTGCAGGACGCCTTCGCACCATGAGCCAGCAAACCAACCAGTCCTGGGGTGGCCGCTTCAGCGAACCCACCGATGCCTTCGTCGAGAAGTTCACCGCTTCGGTGGATTTCGATCGTCGCCTCTATCACCACGATATTCGCGGCTCAAAAGCGCATGCCACCATGCTCGAGCGAGTCGGCGTGCTGACCAGCGAGGAGTGCGAGGCCATCCTCAACGGGCTCGCCGAGGTCGAGGCAGAGATCGAGGCCGGTCAATTCCCCTGGTCCGTCGCCCTTGAAGACGTGCACATGAACATCGAAGCGCGGCTGACCGAAAAGATCGGCACTACCGGCAAGAAACTGCACACCGGGCGCTCGCGCAACGACCAGGTAGCCACGGACATTCGTCTTTATCTGCGTGACGAGATCGACGTCGTCGATGCGGAACTTGCGCGCCTGCGCAGCGGCATGATCGAGCTGGCGGACCGCGAAGCCGATACCATCATGCCGGGCTTCACCCATCTGCAGACCGCACAGCCGGTGACATTCGGCCATCATCTGCTGGCCTGGCAGGAGATGATCGCCCGGGATCAGGAGCGCCTGCGCGACTGTCGCAAGCGGGTCAACGTGATGCCCCTGGGCGCCGCGGCACTTGCCGGCACCACCTACCCCATCGATCGCCATGTCACCGCGGAACTGCTGGGATTCGAGTCTCCCGCCGAGAACTCCCTTGATGCGGTCAGCGATCGCGATTTCGCCATCGAGTTCGTGAGCTTCGCCAGCTTGCTGTTGATGCATCTGTCCCGCATGAGCGAGGAACTGGTGCTGTGGAGCAGCGCCCAGTTCGACTTCATCGATCTGCCGGATCGTTTCTGCACCGGCTCCTCGATCATGCCCCAGAAGAAGAACCCGGATGTGCCGGAACTGGTGCGGGGCAAGTCCGGGCGGGTTTATGGCCACCTGATGAGCCTGTTGACCTTGATGAAGTCCCAGCCGTTGGCTTACAACAAGGACAATCAGGAAGACAAGGAACCGTTGTTCGACACCCTGGACACCGTCAAGGGCTGCCTCAAGGCCTTTGCCGACATGGTGCCCGCCATCGAGGCCAAGACGGAGCGCATGTTCGAGGCCGCGCGCAAAGGCTTCTCGACCGCCACGGATCTGGCGGATTATCTGGTGCGCAAGGGCGTGGCGTTCCGCGATGCCCATGAGATCGTGGGCCAATCCGTGGCCTATGGCATCGAGCAAGGCAAGGACCTTTCCGAAATGAGCCTCGAGGAGTTGCGACAATTCTCCGGCGCCATCGCCGACGACGTTTTCGAGGTGCTGACGCTGGAAGGCTCCGTGGCCGCGCGCAATCACATTGGCGGTACCGCACCGAATCAGGTGCGGGCCGCGGCCCAGCGGGCCCGGGATGCGCTCAACGCAATGGCCCGTCTGCAATCGACCGGCCCGACATCGCCAGGAGGTGCTTGACGTGCGCGCCCTATCAAGTGCTGGTATTGCTCTGTTACTTTTGATGTTGCTGGCCGGCTGCGGTCAGAAAGGCCCGCTTTACTCGCCAAACGATGAAGAAGCCGCCGCGGAATACGATCCAGCCCGGGAGTTTACGGAACCCGGCCTGGAACAGGACGATAGCGACCATGATGCCTTCCCCGACAGCAAGGAAGAGCGCTGAACATGGATCATTTCGACTATCGCGACGATATCCTTCATGCCGAAGACGTGCCCATGACCAGCATTGCCGAGCGTTTCGGCACCCCTTGCTATGTCTACTCGCGAGCCACCCTGGAGCGCCACTACCGCGCCTATAGCGAAGCGTTGGGGGATCACCCGCATCTGATCTGCTATGCGGTCAAGGCCAACTCCAACCTGGCGGTACTCAACGTACTGGCACGCCTGGGGGCTGGCTTCGACATCGTGTCCCTGGGGGAGCTGGAACGAGTGCTGGCCGCCGGGGGCGATCCTGCCAAGGTGGTCTTTTCCGGAGTTGCCAAGCAGGCCAATGAAATGGCCCGAGCGCTGGACGTGGGCATCAAGTGCTTCAACGTGGAATCCCTGCCGGAACTCGAGCGCCTGAACGACGTGGCGGCGAGTCTGGGTAAGGTCGCGGCGGTGTCGCTGAGGGTCAATCCGGATGTGGACGCCCGCACTCACCCCTATATTTCCACTGGCCTCAAGGCCAACAAGTTCGGCATCCCGGTGGATCAGGCTCTCGACGTCTATGCCCGAGCGGCCGCCATGGAAAACGTTCGGGCTGTGGGTATCGACTGTCATATCGGCTCTCAGCTCACCGAACTCTCGCCATTCCTCGATGCCCTGGACCGTTTGCTGGTACTGCTCGATAGGCTCGGTGAACAGGGTATCGTCATTGAACACCTCGATCTAGGCGGTGGCCTGGGCGTGCCCTATCGCGACGAACAACCCCCACAGCCCTTCGACTACGCCCGCGCCCTGCTCGAACGTCTCGAGGGGCGCGACCTCACCCTGCTGTTCGAGCCGGGCCGCTCGATCGCCGCCAATGCGGGCATCCTGCTGACCCGGGTCGAGTACCTCAAGCCCGGCGAAACAAAGAACTTTGCCATCATCGATGCAGGCATGAACGATCTGATTCGTCCTTCGCTCTATCAGGCCTGGCAGGCGATCATTCCGGTAGACAAGCGAACGCCTGGAAATGGAGTGCTCTACGACGTGGTCGGCCCGGTCTGCGAAACTGGCGACTTCCTGGGCAAGGACCGCGAACTGGCCCTGGCCGAGGGGGATCTGCTGGCAGTGCGTTCCGCCGGTGCCTACGGCTTCGTGATGGCGTCTAACTACAACAGCCGCCCGCGCCCGCCGGAAATCATGGTGGATGGCGATCGGATGCATGAAGTCCGGCGTCGTGAAACCATCGAGGCGCTATGGCATGGCGAAGCCCTGCTGCCGGAGAGGGTGTGATGTTGCTGCAATTTACCAAGATGCAGGGCCTGGGCAACGATTTCATGATGATCGATCTGGTCACCCAGCGTGCGCGACTTGATGCAGAGCAGGTTCGTCGGTTGGCGGATCGCCACTTTGGTATCGGTTTCGATCAGTTGCTTACCGTCGAGCCGCCTCGCGACCCGGAGATGGACTTCCGCTATCGCATCTACAATGCGGATGGCAGTGAAGTGGAAAATTGCGGTAACGGCGCCCGCTGCTTCGCGCGTTTCGTTTACGATCAACGCCTGACTCATAAGCGCGAGATTCGCGTCGAGACCCAGGGCGGCCCCCTCACTCTCATGATCGAGGACGATGGTCGGGTGCGGGTCGACATGGGCAAGCCGCGTTTCGAGCCCGAGGCGGTTCCTTTCAGCGCAGAGCAGGATCAGCTCTTGCACACGTTGGACGCCGATGGCGAACATCTTGAAATCGGCGTAGTGTCGATGGGGAATCCCCATGCATTATTGCGTGTTGACGATGTCGATACCGCCCCCGTGGCGCGTCTTGGACGCGCCATCGAGGGGCATCCGCGGTTTCCGCGGCGCGTCAACGCAGGGTTCATGCAGGTCGTGACACCCCAGGAAATCCGGCTGCGCGTCTTTGAACGCGGTGTCGGCGAAACCCTGGCTTGTGGCACGGGCGCCTGCGCGGCGGTGGCGAACGGCATTCGCTGGGGTCTGCTCGAAAGCCCAGTCGAGGTCGAGTTACCCGGTGGCCGGCTGACTATCGAATGGCCCAGCGAAGATGCCACCATGTTCATGACCGGCCCCGCCATCAAGGTTTTCGATGGCCGCGTTACACTTAGCTGATTGCGTACAACAGGTTGCAACGAGGTAGTTTATTCATGCCCCAGGCCCAAGCCCCGGACACCCCTCAGACATTGGACCCCGAGCGCGTAGCCCAATGGCTGGCACAGCATCCCGACTTCTTCGTCGAGCGCGAGGGGCTATTACAACAACTCAAGGTGCCCCATCCGGACATCGGCGGGTCCATATCCCTGCTCGAGCGTCTTGTTCTCGACCTGCGCAGACGCGCCGAAAGTGCCGAAGGGCGGCTGGAACAGCTGCTTGAATCGGCGCGGCACAACGAATCCCAGTATCGACGCACCCGGGAATTGGTATTGGCACTACTCGAGGCGGAAAACAACGATGCCTTGGGCCAGGCGTTGGCGACACAGCTCTCCGAGCGTTTCCGCACCCAGTCCGTGGCGCTATGGTGCGCTTCCAGTCTGACGGATGCCGAGCCCACCGCCCCTCAACCCCCTCGCTTCGTGCTCGATGACAATGCGGGAACGCGCCTGGGGGCGCTGCTCGACGGTCGCACTAGTCGCTGCCGGCGCTTGTCTCGCAAGGATTGGCAGCTATTGCTGCCGCATATCGAACCGCCCAAGAAGGCCGGTTCCTGCGCCCTGACGCGACTTGCCCTGGGCGAGCCCTTGGGGTATCTGGTGCTGGCCAGTCACGACACCGAGCATTTTCGCGCCACCCTGGACACGCTATTCACTGAATATCTGGGCGAAGTCGTTGCGCGCTTGATGGTGCAGCACAGCCGGTCCCGCTGAAGCTCTTGATAAATCCGCCGAGCGCTCCATGCCCATGAAAGAAGATGTCAACGCCTTTTTGGCCGCCCTGGCTCAGCAGGCAAGTCCGGCAACCGTCGATGCCTATCGCCGCGATCTGGCAGTCTTCCTGAGCTATCTCGGCGAGCAGGGCATCACCGATTGGTCCAGGCTCGATGCGGGGCTGGTCAAGCGCTTTCTCGCTCAAGAACGTAGCCGCGGCCTGGCACCTCGCAGTCTGGCGCGCCGTCGTGCCGCGCTTGCGCGTTTCGTTGAAGAGCTGGTGCATCACCAGGTGCTGCCCCACAACCCGGTCAAGCTGGTACGCACACCGCGCCAGCCTCAACATCTGCCACGGCCGGTGGATGTGGATCAGCTAGCGCGCTTTCTCGATACGCCTCACGATGATTCGCCGCTGGCGCTGCGCGATCAGGCCATGCTGGAGCTGCTCTACTCCTGTGGGTTGCGTCTGGCGGAGCTGGCATCTCTTGATCTCGATAGCCTGGAGACGCGACGCGTGCGGGTAATAGGCAAGGGCAGCAAACCGCGTCAGGTGCCACTGGGCAACCGCGCCCACCAGGCACTGGATGCCTGGAAGGCAGTGCGCGGACAGCTGGCGGACAGCAAGGAGCCCGCACTGTTCGTGGGGCTTCAGGGCAAGCGCCTGGGCCATCGCGCCATTCAACTGCGCCTGGCTCAGGCCGCCATCGAACGTGGCTTGCCGGAACATCTGCACCCGCACCGACTGCGACACTCCTTCGCCAGCCATCTGCTCGAGTCCAGCCAGGATCTGCGTGCGGTGCAGGAACTGCTGGGGCATGCCAATCTGTCCACCACTCAAGTCTACACCCGGCTCGACTGGCAGCACCTGGCAAGCGTCTACGATGCCGCCCACCCCCGGGCACGCAGACGTAGCAATACTTCACATGATGATCCGACGATCTGAGACCATGACCTCTTTCACCTCTCCCTTGACAGCCTTGACCTTCGATCTCGACGACACTCTCTGGGACAATCACGGCGTCATGGTCGCCACCGAAAGCGGCCATTATGACTGGCTGGATGACGCCACCGCTCGACTGGATATCCAGCGCGAACGCATGAGCGAACGCTTTCCGTTGAGCGCCTACCAGGAACGTCGTCAACAGGTGGCTCAGCGCGAACCGCTGCGGCGAGGAGATTTCACCTGGATTCGCCAGCAAAGCCTGCTCGAGATGCTGCGAGAGTACGGGCTACGACCCCAGGACGCTGAGGATTATGCCGCGGCGGCCATGGAGCAGTTCATGATCTTTCGCCATCAGCTAACGCCCTACCCGGAGGTAGAGGCGATGCTCGACGAGCTGGGCCAGCGCTACGCCTTGGCAGCGATCACCAATGGCAACGTGCAGATCACGCGCCTGCCCCTGGCGCGGCATTTTCCCATCGCCATTGCCGCCGGCGAGCTGCTTGCCCCCAAACCCGACGCACGGCCGTTCCTGGCGGCTCTAGCGCGACTCGGCAGCACACCTTCCCAGGCAATGCATGTCGGCGACTCCTGGCGTGAGGATGTACTCCCGGCGCTACGCCTGGGAATGCGGGTGGCCTGGATCGACAAGCATGATGAACACCGCGGCGACATGCCCGCAGGGGTTTTCCGACTGACTCATATCCGTGAGCTGCCGGCGCTGCTGACGCACTTGAAATAGCCCCTTCATGCCTCGGCAGGCGAAAGCCAGTCATCCAGCCGTGCCTGGGCTTCTTCGACGCCTTGGCGCTTCAACGCCGAAAACAGCTGCACGCTGACCAGGTCTTCCCATTCCTGCAGGCGCTTGCGTACCTGCAGCAGGCTGCTCTTGGCCGCACCGGGCTTTAGCTTGTCCGCCTTGGTCAACAGGATATGGACTGCCATGTCCTTGTCATCCGCCCAGCCCAGCATCATTTCATCGAATTCACTGAGCGGATGACGCACATCCATGACCAGCACCAAGCCTTGTAACGACGCCCGCCGCTGCAGATACTCGGCCAGATGGCGCTGCCACTCGAGCTTGACCTTCTCGGGCACCTTGGCGAAACCATAACCGGGTAGATCGACCAGGCGCCGAGACTCGTCGTCGCCAAAAGCGAAGAAATTGATCAGTTGTGTACGCCCGGGGGTCTTGGATGTTCGCGCCAGCGCTTTTTGCTGCGTCAATGTATTTATGGCGCTGGATTTTCCCGCATTGGAGCGTCCCGCAAAAGCAACTTCCAGGCCTTGATCCGCAGGGCACAGCGCCAGTGTCGGCGCGCTGATCATGAAGCGGGCGGTATTATAGTGAATACGGGTCACGACGAATCTCGTTATGGCTAGGACAATGAAATACCCGCCGGCTCAAGGTGCGGCATTATGGCTACGTTTCCGCGGCCACAGGGATTCGATATACTACCCTGATAATACATTTCGCGTCGGGTCGATCCAGTGCAAGAGACTCGCCATAGCTGATGATGGCCTTGCATAGCAGCGACAGCGCACCGGCCGGGAGCATGGTACCAGGCTCGAACGCCGGATAATGACACCGGTTACAACGAAACGGCATAGTGAAATAGCGATGAGAAAGATACTGGTAAGTTTGGCACTGATCATGGGATTCTCGACGTTGGCACAAGCGGCTGTCGAGGGCGATCCTGCCGCCGGCAAGGAAAAGGCCCAGGTCTGTGCGGCCTGTCACGGCCAGCAAGGCAATAGCGCTGCACCCACGTTCCCCAACATTGCAGGGCAGCAGCCTGCTTACTTGGTGAAGCAGATTACCGACATTCGAGACGGCGTGCGTCCCGTACCTCAGATGGCAGGTATTGTCGCCAATCTCGATGAACAGGACATTGCCGACCTGGCTGCCTTCTACGCCAACCAGGAACTCAATCTTGGTCAGGCCGACCCGGCGCTCGCCGATCGAGGTAAAAGCCTGTACAAGTCCGGTGATCTTGCCAAGGGTATTCCTGCCTGCATGGCCTGCCACATGCCCACGGGTGTAGGGGTCAATTCAGCCAAATTCCCTGCCCTTTCCGGACAGCATCCTGAATATACTGCCTCCACACTCCAGGATTACGCCAAGGGCGACCGCAGCAACGATCCCAATGCCATCATGCGCAGTATTGCGTCCAAGATGAGCGATGCGGACATGGAAGCCGTGGCCAGCTATGTCAACGGCCTGCATTGATATAAACCACTATTCAGGATAGAAGGCGGCTTCGGCCGCCTTTTTCCATTTTCCGGTACGACTTTTATCGCCTAATATGGTCCGACATCTTGGAACGCGAACGTCACTCGCGCCCTATTTTTCTCGAATTGAATCTACCGTGTGTTTTCAGGAGTACTGACAAATGTTGAAACAGTGGATGGCCGTTGTTGCTGGACTGAGCCTCTCGACGTTGGCGCTAGCAGCGCCGGTGGCGGGACAGGATTATGCGGTGTTGGATACACCTGTCGAAACCGATGTGGAAAACGGTCAAATCGAAGTTACCGAGGTGTTCTGGTATGGCTGCCCGCATTGCTACAACCTGGAAGAACCACTCAACGCCTGGGCTGCAGACCTACCGGAGGACGTGGTTTTCGAACGCTTGCCTGCCACCATGGGGGATACCTGGGTTCGTCATGCGGCAGCCTTCTTCGCCGCAGAGCAGCTTGGCATTCTCGACCAGGTGCATGAAGATTTCTTCGACGCCATTCATCAGGATGGCAAGAAATTGACCGATGAGGATGATATCGCGGCTTTCTACAGCGACTACGGGGTCAGTGAAGAAGACGCCAGGAAAGCGCTGAACTCCTTTGGCGTGAAAAGCCAGATCAATCAGGCCCATGCCAAGATGCGTGGCTATCAGCTGATGGGCGTTCCGGCGCTGGTCGTCGATGGCCGCTACGTCATCACACCGAATAGTGCGGGCAGCCTCGAGAACATGCCAAAAATTGCCAGCGCACTTGTCGATCAGCAGCGCAGCGAAAGATCCGACTCGGAACAGGCACAAGGGGAATGATTTTGTGACCCAGGCCTTGGCAACAAGCAATGAGCAGGATTTCACGCTGCGTTTACTGACATTCAACCTTCAGGTCGGCATTCAAACGTCGGCCTATCATCACTATCTGACCCGCAGTTGGCAGCATCTTCTGCCCAATCCCAAGCGCCGTGGTCGTCTGGACATCATGGCCAGGGTGCTGGGGGATTTCGATATCGTCGGATTGCAGGAGATCGACGGCGGCAGCTTTCGTTCGAGCAATGTCAACCAGCTTGAATACCTGGCCCAGCGTGCCGATTTTCCTTACCACTACCAGCAACTCAACCGTAATCTCGGACGAGTTGCTCAACACAGCAATGGTCTACTGTCCCGCCTGCGGCCCCAGTCCATTCAGGAACATCGTCTGCCCGGCGCCCCTGGACGCGGTGCGATACACGCCCGCTATGGCCAGGGGCCCAACGCGTTGCATGTATTCGTCGCGCATCTGGCATTGAGCCGTCGCGGACGCAGTCGTCAGCTCGATTATCTCAGTGAACTGATCGAGCCCTTGAAACATGTGGTGGTAATGGGGGATCTCAACTGCACGCCGGATCAGTTGACCTCCCATTCCCGCTTCTGCCTGTCGCTGCCGCTGCATCCTGTATGCCCCTTGCCAAGCTATCCTGCCTGGCAGCCGCGCCGCGCCCTGGACCATATCCTGCTGTCTCCTAGCCTGACCGCGGACGCACCCCAGGCGCTGGATCAGCTTTTTTCCGATCATCTACCCTTGTCCGTGAACATTCATTTACCCGCCGCCTGCTATCAGGCGGTTCATCTTTCGCCGCTGCATTGAGCGCTTGCTTCGAGAGGATTTTGGATGCGCGCTTCCCTGCCCACTCCACTGGCGTGGATTGATGCCTTTACCGAGCGATTGGGCAAGGCGTTGACCTGGCTGGTACTGATCATGATGCTGACCGAGTTCACGATCGTGGTGCTGCGCTACCTGTTCAACGTCAGCAACACACCGATGCAGGAATCCGTGATGTATCTGCACGCGACGGTTTTCCTGCTGGCGGCGGCCTATACCTTGAAACACGATGGGCACGTGCGGGTCGATATCTTCTATCGCGGCATGTCGGTGAAGAAAAAGGCCTGGATCGACCTTCTGGGCACGGTGTTTCTACTGCTGCCGATCATGGTTTTCGTGGTGATGGCAAGCCTCGGCTACGTGGAAAAATCCTGGCGTATTCTGGAAGGCTCGCCGGAATCCGGTGGTCTGCCCGGTGTATTCCTGCTCAAGACGCTGATTCCCCTCTTTGCCGTATTGATGAGTCTGCAAGGGCTCGTCGAAGTCACACGCAATCTTTTGATCATCCGGGGGCATCCGGCAGTGGACGATGATCAGGACCAGCCCGAGGAGTATGTGTAATGCTGGAGCTCATGCCCCTCGCGCTATTTGCAATGATCTGCGTGGTGCTGATGCTCGGCTACCCGGTCGCCTTGTCCCTGGCAGGTACCGCGCTGGCCTTCGCGGGACTGGGGATGGGTCTGCAATCACTCGGCATCGACGCCCATTTCGACAGTAGCTTCCTGGCGGCCTTTCCCAATCGCCTTTACGGCATCATGACCAATCAGACGCTATTGGCCGTGCCCCTGTTCGTTCTGATGGGCGTGCTGCTGGAGAAATCCAAGGTCGCCGAGACCTTGCTCGATGCCATGGCCCTGCTGTTTGGCTCACTGCGAGGTGGGCTGGGTATTTCGGTGACCCTGGTCGGCATGCTATTGGCGGCGTCTACCGGCATCGTCGGCGCCACGGTGGTCACCATGGGGCTGCTGTCGCTGCCCACCATGCTGAAGCGCGGCTACAGCATGTCACTGGCCACCGGCACCATCTGCGCCACCGGCACGCTAGGGCAGATCATTCCACCCTCCATTGCCCTGGTACTGCTTGGCGACGTGTTGTCTTCCGCCTATCAGCAGGCACAACTGACCATGGGCGTTTTCAGCCCCAAGACGGTTTCGGTAGGCGATCTGTTCATGGGCGCCCTGGTGCCGGGCTTGATACTGGTGACGCTCTACATCGCCTATGTGGCTGTCGTCGCCTGGCTGAAGCCTGAGGTCGCGCCTCCCGCGAATCGAGAAGAACTCATGGCCGAACTCGGCCACGAAAGCGGCCTGGGAACCTTGTTGCTCAAGGGGCTGATTCCCCCCATCCTTCTCATCGTTGCCGTGCTGGGGTCCATCCTGGGAGGGCTCGCCACACCCACGGAAGCCTCGGCGGTAGGGGCGTTCGGCGCATTGATCTTGGCCCTGGCCTATCGCAAGCTGGATTTAGCCACCCTCAAGGACGCACTGACCTCCACGACTCGCGTCACCAGCATGGTGTTCCTGATCCTGATCGGCGCGGCGCTGTTTTCTCTGGTGTTTCGCGCCTACGGGGGCGAGGAGTTGATTCAGGAGCTGTTCGATCACATGCCCGGGGGCGTGGTAGGGGCAACGCTTGTGGTGATGCTGGTCATCTTCCTGCTCGGCTTCATTCTCGATTTCATCGAGATCACCTTCGTGGTGGTGCCCATCATCGGCCCGATTCTGCTGGCCATGGGGCTCGATCCGATCTGGCTGGGCATCATGATCGCCATCAACCTGCAGACCTCGTTTCTGACCCCACCATTCGGCTTCGCGCTATTTTATCTACGCGGCGTGGCACCCGCCTCGGTGCCCACCACCGCCATCTATCGCGGGGTCATTCCCTTCATCATGTTGCAGCTCGCCATGCTGGTGGCCCTGGCCTTCTTCCCCTGGCTTGCCACCTGGCTGCCGAATAATTTCTAAATGTATGAAATTGTCGAGAAGCAAGTCGTTCATAAGGGGTGTTTACAAAAGTCACGAGCGACGAACAGGCAAGGCGAAATCAGTCGAAAAAAGGACCGGGCTCGCGCTCGAGTTTACGTGTTGTAAATGAACATTTTGACCGGGCTGGCGCACCAGACTGATTTCAACGCAGCATGGTCGAGCGCAGTAATTTGTAAACACCCTCTTAGCCTATGCGAGTGGCGGCCAGTAACTTCACCCACTCCACCATCGGGGCCGGATACAGGCCAAGCACCACCATCAGCAGCGCCAAACCCAGCACCACCACCCCGCCGGCGCGTATGCCCCAGTTGTGAGGCGCGTCCCGGCGCCGCATCCCGGCTTCCGCAAGAAACAGCGTGACCATCACTCGCAGATAGTAGTAAAGACCGATCGCACTACCCAGAATGATGCCGCCTACCAGCCACCAGCGCTGAGCCTCTACACCCAGCGCAATGATGTAGAACTTGCCGATGAATCCGGCGGTGGACGGAATCCCAGCCAGGGACAGCATGCTCACCGTCAGCACTGCGGTCAGGTAAGGACGGCGCCAGAACAGGCCACGATAGTGATGCAGTGCCGAGGCATCCGTTCCGCCATAAGGGCTGGAAATGAGCGTGACGATGCCAAAAGCCGCCAGGACGGTTACCACATAGGTAAGTAAATAAATGCCGGCAGTCTCCAGCGCCAATCCATCGCTGACCACCAGTGTCACCATCAGATAGCCGAAATGGGCGATGGAAGAGTAGGCCAGCAAACGCTTCAGGTCGGACTGGTTCAGGGCCAACAGGTTTCCGACGATCATGGTCAACAGTGCCAGTACCGTCAGCGTTTCGTTCAGCCACTCTCCCTGGAAAGCTGGCGTGGTCATGACCAGACGCAACAGCACGACGAAAGCGGCAACCTTGCTCGCCGACGCCAGGAAAATGGACGCTGGCCCAGGGCCACCTTCATACACGTCTGGCGCCCAGAGATGAAACGGGACGATGGAGAGCTTGAAACCGAGCCCTACCAGCATCATGCCGGCACCCGCCAGCGCCCAGACATCGGTATTGTTCGCCAGACCCGCCGTCAGCCCCGGCAGATCCAGCCGCCCGCTCTGGGCGTACAGAAGCGCCATGCCAAAAAGCAAGAATGCAGAGGCCGCGGCGGAGAGAATCAGGTACTTGATCCCCGCTTCCAGCGAGCGGCGCTCGTGAAAGGCATAGGCCAGCATGCCATAGAGCGGCATGGAAAGAAGCTCCAGGCCGAAGAACAGCGTCGCCAGATGCCGACTCGATGCCAGCACCATGGCGCCGGCAACCGAACACAGCAAAAGAAGATAAAACTCTTCGACAGGCCCCTTGTAATGCTCCAGGTAAGCATGAGCCAAGGTGGTGCAGGCCAATGCTGAAACCAGAATCAGCACCATTGCAAAGACGCTCAAGCCATCGATGACCAGCAGCGGTGTCTCGATGGGCGTCACTTGCCAGACGATCAATAGCGACAGCAGGGCCAGATTGAGTCCAATGGCGGTGACGATGGTGGTGCCAGTGTGATGGCGGCGCCAGGCAATGCCCAACATCACCACGATGGCCGTCGCGCATACCAGAATCAATGGCAAAAGCGCGACCAGATGAGTCGTCGTCAGCGTCATGAAGCCCCCGTCGGCAGGATGGTGGTGGTAAGCGCCGGATCGGTGAACAAGCGTTGGATCTCGTGCATGGCGGCACCGCTGGTCTCGAGTAGCGGCTGCGGATAGAGACCGAAAAACAGTACCAGCGCCAATATGCCCAGCAACATGACGTACTCACGATGATCGAGCCCTTCTAGTGGCTCATCACTCTTGGCGGGGCCGTAGTACACGCGCTGCATCAGAAACAGTGAATAGATGGCCGCCAATACCAGGCCGACACTGGCGATGGCGACCACCCAAGGCGCTATCGGGAAGGTACCGAACAACACCATGAATTCGCCGATGAAATTCGCGGTACCCGGCATCCCCAAGGACGCGGCGACAAAGCATAGAGAGAATCCTGGCAGACTGCCCAGGCGGCCCCATAACCCTCCCATCTGCGTCATGTCTCGAGTATGCAACCGCTCGTAGATCTGGCCGCTCATGATGAATAGACCCGCCGCGGAGAACGCGTGGGCGACCATCAACACCACCACGCCCTGCAATGCCAGTTGCGTGCCCGCATAGATGCCGATCAACACGAACCCCATATGGGAAATACTGGTATAGGCGATCAGGCGCTTGATGTCCTGCTGGCCACATGCCATCAAGGCACCATAAAAGATACCCACCAGCCCCAGGGTCATGGCGACCGGTGCGAAGGCCTGGGATGCCTCGGGGAACAGCGGCAACGTGAAACGCAGCATGCCGTAGGCGGCGGTCTTGAGCAGGATACCCGCCAGATCCACGCTGCCCGCCGTCGGCGCCTGGGCATGGGCATCCGGCAGCCAGCCGTGCAACGGCACCACCGGCAGCTTGACCGCGAAGGCAATGAAGAAACCCAGCATCAGCCACATGGCCAGCTCATCGGAAATCGGCGCATTGCGTAGATCATCGTAGCTGAAGGAGTAGATCCCGGTCGCCGCGTGATGGGCAAACGCCAGCCCGAGAATCGCGACCAGCATCAACAGACCGCTGGCCTGGGTGTAGATGAAGAACTTGGTCGCTGCTCCGATGCGGGTCTTGCCCTGGGTACCGCTATGTCCCCAGAGCGCGATCAGGAAATACATCGGCACCAGCATCAGTTCCCAGAAGAAGAAGAACAGGAACAGGTCGATGGCCAGGAACACACCCACGACGCCACCAAGAATCCACAGCAGATTGAGGTGGAAGAAACCGACGCGCCCGATGATCTCTTTCCAGGAGCACACCACTGCAAGAACGCCGAGAAAACCGGTCAGTGCAATCAGGATCAGCGACAGGCCATCCAGTGCCAGATGAATATCGATGCCGAAGCGGGGAATCCAGGGCGCGCGAAACTCCAGCACCCACTGGGATGCTTGCGCACCGGCGATTTCCGGCAGCTGGAAATCTCCCCCCCACCACAGCCATAGGGTAAGCAAGAGCTCGAGCCCCATGGTGCCTAGCGCGATCCAACGGGGCGCCGTGTCGCCCAGGCGTTCGAATTGCCAGCACAATAGCCCGCCGATGAAGGGAATCAGGATCAGCCACACCAGCATCATAAGCGTCGTATCCCTTGTTCGTGTAGTCTCAACTCACTTCCTTGCAGATTTCGCATCGCACTATTTCATCCTTCAAGGCATCAGAGCCAGTGCCAGCAGGATCAGCGTCGCGCCGGCAACCATCGACGTGGCATAAAAGCGCAGCTTGCCGGTCTGGGTTCTTGAAAGCCCTTGGTGCAGCAGCCAGGCTAGCTTGGCAAACAGATTGCAGGCTCCATCGATGACGTCTCTACGCAGGATTCTGACCAGGCCGCGATAGGGCTTCACCAGCACTCGATCGTAAAGCTCATCTATGCCCCAGGCGTGATTCCAGAAGGTCCACAGCCAGGCCCCCCACCCCATCGACGTGTGCTTGGCAAGCCAGCCCCGACGGCGCAAATATAGCCAGGCCGCCACGGCAATACCCGCGATCGCAACGCCTGCCGCAACGAGCTCGAGTACCAGATGCCAGGACTCTTCGCCTTCCGCCGGGGCCGGCAATAAGTTTTCCAGCGGCGGGTCGATCCAGGCACCGAGGAACGTCGAGAGTACCGCCAGCACGATCAGCGGCACGCCGTGTACGAGACCGCGCCCAGCCTCGGCATTACGGGCATTATCGCTCTTCGGCTTGCCATGGAAGGTGAGGATGATCAAGCGCACGGTATAAAGCGAGGTCAAGAAGGCACCGACCATGCCCGCCAGCAGCAAGCCGCCATGACCGCTGGCCAACTGCTGCCAGAGTATCTCGTCCTTGCTGTAGAAACCGGCGGAGACCAGCGGCAGCGCCGCAAGCGCCGAGCCGCCGACGATGAAACCGGCATAGGCCAACGGTAGTTGTCGCCATAAGCCACCCAGGCGGCGCATGTCCTGCTCATGATGGCAGCTGACGATGACCGCACCGGCGGACAGGAACAGCAGCGCCTTGAAGAAGGCATGGGTCATGAGATGAAAGATGGCCGCATCGAAGGCACCGGCCCCCAGGGCCAGGAACATGTAGCCGATCTGGCTCATGGTGGAATAGGCCAGCACCCGCTTGATATCGGTCTGGGCCAGGGCGGCAAAACCGGCCATCAACAGCGTCAGGGCACCGATGATACCGGTCAGCTCGAGGATATCCGGCGCCAACAGGAAGATCCCGTTCATGCGCGCGATCAGATAGACCCCGGCGGTCACCATGGTGGCCGCGTGGATCAGGGCGGATACCGGGGTCGGGCCGGCCATGGCGTCCGCCAGCCAGGTATGCAGCGGCAACTGCGCCGACTTGCCCACAGCGCCACCCAGCATCAATAATGCCGCCAGCTCTACCGTCGGATCGCCTTCGGCCCATACCTCGGGTGCGCGCCGAAGTATTTCGGCGATGTCCAGGGTGCCAAGTTCGAAGAACAGCAGGAACATGCCGATGGCAAGAAACACATCACCGGTACGGGTGACGATGAAGGCCTTGAAGGCGGCCCAGCCGTTGGCGGAGTGCTCGTAGTAGTAGCCGATCAGCAGATAGCTGCACAGACCGACCCCTTCCCAGCCAAAGAACAGCAGCAGCAGGTTATCTCCCAACACCAGCAGCACCATGCTGAACACGAACAGGTTCATGTAGGCGTAAAAGCGCGTGATGCCTTCCTCGCCCTGCATGTACCAGGCAGCGAACAGGTGGATAAGAAAACCGACCCCGGTAATGATGCCGAGCATCGTCAAGGAGAGGCCGTCCAGCGCCAGCCCGATGCTTGGCTGAAAATCCTCGACGCTGATCCAGCGCCACAAGGTCACACCATAGGCCTGAGGCTCGGCGATATACTGCAAAGCAATCAGCACCGTCACGATGGCGGCCAGGCCCATCGAGGTGACCCCTACCGTGGCGCTTGCGCACTCACCCAGTCGCCCATTCGACAGGGACAGAATCAGCGTCCCCGCCAGTGGCAGCAGAAATGTCAGGGGTAAGAGCAACGACATCGAAAGTTCCATCATCCACGCATCCTGCTGGCCGCATCCGTGTCCAGCGTCTTGAAGCGATTATTGAGCTGCAGCAGAAGGGCCAGGCCGACGCTGGCTTCCGCCGCCGCAAGGGTGATCACCAGGAGGAACATCGCCTGCCCTTCGGGTTGACCCCAGGCGGTGCCACCAACGATGAAGGCCAGTCCTGCGGAATTGAGCATGATTTCCAGGCTCATCAGGATGAACACCATGTTGCGGCGAAACATCAGCCCTGCCAGACCCAGCGCAAACAGCATCGCCGCCAGCACCAGTCCGTGTTCCATCGGTACACCGCTCATGAATGCTCCTTTCTCGCGCCAGTTTCCTGATTCATCGCCGGCTTTTCCGGGGGTGACACTCGCCCTACGTGGGACGCCGTCACCAGGGCCGCCAGCAACAGCATCGCCGCCAACTCGACGATGAGCAGCCAGGGCCCGAACAGGGTCGTGCCCACCTCCTTGGCGGTCAGCGTATCGCCCTGGATCACCTTGCCGATGTCGCCCAGCCACAAAGTGGCGATCAGCGTCAGCAGCAGCACCGCCGCCAGCACCGATGGCCCGAGCCAGGCCTTGGGCGTGAGCCAGGCTTTTTCCTGGGCCACCACCGACTCCCCCAGGTTGAGCATCATGACCACGAAGACGAACAGCACCATGATCGCCCCGGCATAGACGATGATCTCCAGGGCCCCGGCGAAAGGCGCGCCAAGGGCGAAGAACACGATGGCCACGGCGATCAACGATACGATCAGATACAGCAGCGCATGAACCGGGTTGGTATTGGTGATGACCCCAAGCGTCGCCAGTACGGCAACGAGACCACTCAGATAGAAGGCGACTTCCATTTTTGCTTTCCCGCTAGTGAATCCGACTTATGGCAGAAGCGACGTGACGTTGATCGGCTCTTCCTCGTTCTGCGCTCGCCCCTTGTCCTTACCGGCGATGGCAAGACCGGCTACCTTGTAGAAATGGTAGTCGTGATCCTTGCCCGGGCCGCTGATGAGCAGGTCTTCCTTTTCGTAGACCAGCTCTTGGCGACGATACTCGCCCATCTCGAAATCCGGTGTCAGCTGAATTGCCGAGGTCGGACACGCCTCTTCGCACATGCCACAGTAAATGCAGCGGGAGAAGTTGATGCGAAAGAACTCGGGGTACCAGCGACCATCCTCCTTCTCGCCTTTCTGCAGCGAGATGCAGGCCACCGGACAGGCCACAGCGCACAGATTGCAGGCAACACAGCGCTCCTCGCCGTCCGGGTCCCGGGTCAGCACGATGCGGCCACGATAACGCGGCGGCAAGTAGACCTTCTCTTCCGGGTAGTTGAGGGTTTCCCGCTTGCGGAAGGCATGCATGAAGATCATGCCCAGGGTGCGCAGTTGCGACCAGGTACCTTTGAACAGCCACATGAACATGTCAGTCCTCCTCGCTTATTCAGGGGTCGTCAGCAGAATCGCCGCACCGGTAACCATCAGGTTGAGCAGTGTCAACGGCAGACAGACCTTCCAGCCGAAACTCATCACCCGGTCATAGCGCGGCCGTGGCAGCGACGCCCGCACCAGGATGAACAGCACCAGGAAGAACCCGGTCTTGAGCGCGAACCAGACGATCGGCGGCAGCAAGGGGCCGTGCCAGCCGCCGAAGAACAGGGTGACGGTCAACGCCGACACCAGCACCATGCCGACATATTCGCCGATGAAGAACATGCCGAACTTCATGCTCGAATATTCCACGTGGTAGCCATCCGCCAGCTCCTGTTCCGCCTCCGGCTGGTCGAAGGGATGACGATGCACTACGGCGAAGCCGGCGATGATGAAAGTACAGAAGCCTAGAAATTGCGGAATGATGAACCAGAGTCCTTCCTGAGCGTTGACGATCTCGCGCAGGTTGAAGGAGCCGGCCATGGCCACCACGCCCATCAAGGCCAGCCCCATGAACACCTCGTAGGAAATCGTCTGGGCCGAGGAACGCATGGCGCCAAGCAGGGCATACTTGTTGCCGCTGGACCAGCCGCCCAGCAGAACTGAATAGACGTTGATGCCGCCCATGGCGAGGAAGAACAGCAAGCCGATGTTCCAATCCGCCACATGCAAGGCTGGCGTGAACGGAATGACGATGAAGGACAGCAGCAAGGACGCCATGGCGATGGCCGGCGCCAGCAGGAACAGGGTGCGGTCGGCAAAGGGCGGTATCCAGTCCTCCTTGAAGAAGATCTTGAGCATGTCGGCAATCAGCTGCAACGAGCCGAAGGGCCCCACCCGGTTGGGCCCATAACGGTCTTGCCACAGCCCCAGCAAACGGCGCTCCACCACGGTCATTGCCGCGCCTAGCAAGACAGCGCCGAGCAGAATGGCAAGTGCCTGGGCCATGGCCACGAAGACCGCAAGGACCTGGGGTGTCAACCAGTTCATGGGCGACCTCCCGGGCGATCCGATTGCGCGTCGCCTTGGGGCTGAGGGCTGCTCTCATCGCCCTGATGGCGCTGCTCTTTGGATACACGCACCCAGTCACCGCCATGCAGTGCGCTGTTCACCCCCATTGGCACCCCCAGAACGCCGGCAGGTAGTGCTGGATCGAGATGCACGGGCAGGGTGAGTCGCCCAGTCGACGCTTCCACCAAGAGGGCGTCGCCCTCGCCCACATTCAGACGCTGAGCGTCGTCCGCGGAGAGGGTCAGCATTGCCGGCGAGGTACGCTCGACGATAGGCTCCGCGCGAGAAGAGGTTTCATCACCGCCAAACAGGCGCGGTAGACACACCACTTGCCACTCATCGTCCCGGGCGCGGAACCCTTGGGGGATCTCTTGCGCATAATCGTAGTGGCCGGCCCGAGAATGCAACAGCCATGCCCCCGGATCGCCGGCGCGTAGATGGCCACCCACCTCGTCGGTGAACTTGTTCCAGGCCTGGGGGGAGTTCCAGCCAGGTGCCCAGGCAAAGGCCACTTCCTTGCGCGGCCGATCGAAGCCGTTGTAGCCCTCCATGGAGAAGGTGAAAGGCGTATCCGGGTCCTGGGGAACGCGAGGCTCGCTGACGTCGAGATTGGCGCGCATGGCGGTGCGTCCGCTGTAGCGATGAGGCTCCCGGGCCAGCTTGAGCCCCTGCACCCGATAGTCCGCGTCCCGGGACGCTTCGAGGATGCCCGCCAGCGCCGGATGCTGCCGCGCACAGGATTCCGTCACGTCATCGAGAACGACGCCTGCAGACTCGCGGCGATTACGGCTTGCCCTCAGGGTGTGCAGCCAGCGCCAGCTCTCGTGAATACGGGTTTCAGGACGGATATAGCGCGGGTCGAATACCTGAAAGAAGCGCTGCGCGCGGCCTTCGAAATTGACCAGAGTACCGTCCGCCTCGGCGAAGCTCGAGGCCGGCAGCCCCAAGTGGGCATGTGCCCAGGTAGGCGTACGTTGATGGTCGAGAGCGATGACGCTCTCGGCGCTTTCCAGTGCTGCATCGACCCGGGCCTGAGGAAGGCGCTGATAGAGATCGTTTTCGAGCACCACAACGGCGTCGGCATTTTTTGCCGTCAACTCCTCCAGCGCCCATTCCAGGGATTGGCCACCCAGCAGCGACAATCCCGTGCTGTTGGCTTCACGGCGTATCAACGTCAGCCCGGCGCGGCTGGCGCGACGCGCCAAGGCCCGGGCGATGTTGCCTGCCGCCTCGAGAATGGCAAGCGACCCCAGCGAGCCACCACTGATGACCAGCGGACGCTGAGCCGCCATCAGGGCTTTCGCGATGCGCTGGGCTTCACTGCTCAGTGCCTCGTCGAGGTTTTCGACGGCCGGCGCAGCATCGTCGATGGCGTGGGCCACCGCGAAGCCGAGCCGGGCAATATCGTCTACTGCCAGGGCCCAGCTCGATTGGCTGATCTGATCGAGCTCGGTACGGGTCGGATAGGCGATGAACAGCGGATGACGCGCATCCTGCCCCAGGGTCTTGACGGCTTCGGCGTTCCAGTCCGGAATGTTGCGCTTCTCGGCCAGCTCATCGCGGCGCCCGAGCACTGCCTGACGCACCGCCAGCCCGACCCGGGCGGCACTTTGAATCAGATCTTCCCCCAGCACCAGTACCGCATCGTGTTCTTCGACATCCCGCAGTGTCGGCGTAGGCAATCCGGACTCGCGATTGAGCCGGTTCATAGTCTCCAGGCAGGCCTGTTCCTGGGCGACGATACCGGTAGAAAAGTTCTCCTCGCCCACCAGTTCGCGCAGCTGATGGTTGCTCTCGAGGCTTGCCCGGGGCGAGCCGATGCCGATGACACGACGGGCACTACGCAAGAGGTCGGCCCCGCGATCCAGGGCGGCATCCACTTCCAGAGTGACACTCTCATCCGCCCTGTCGCTGCGCCACTCCGGCACCCGCGGGCGATCCTTTCGGTTGACGTAGCCATAGCCGAAGCGACCTCGATCGCACAGGAAATAGCGGTTGAGCTCACCGTGATAGCGGTTCTCGATGCGACGAATATCGCCGTAGCGCTCGCCAGGGCTGATATTGCAGCCCACGGAACACTGATGGCAGATGCTCGGGGCGAACTGCAGATCCCATTTGCGGGTGTAATGATCAGAATGGGTCTGGTCGGTGAAGACACCGGTGGGGCACACCTCGGTCAGATTGCCGGAAAACGGGCTTTCCAGCACGCCTTCCTGATAGCGTCCGAAGTAGATGTTGTCGTTGGCGCCAAAGGCACCAAGATCCTCGCCGCCGGCGTAATCGTTGTAGAAACGCACGCAGCGGTAACAGGTAATGCAGCGATTCATCTCGTGGCCGATGAAAGGGCCCAGATATTGATTGCGATGGGTACGCTTGCGGAAGCGATAACGCCTACGGTCATGGCCTGTCATCACGGTCATGTCCTGCAGGTGGCAGTGGCCGCCCTCCTCGCAGACCGGGCAATCGTGGGGATGGTTGATCATCAACCATTCGATGACATTCTTGCGAAACGCCTTGGCTTCCTCGTCGTCGATGGAGATCCAGGTGTCATCCGTCGCCGGGGTCATGCAGGACATCACCAGCATGCCCTTGTCGTCATCCTTGTCCTTGTACTGCTTGACCGCGCACTGCCGGCAGGCACCGACGCTACCCATGGCCGGGTGCCAGCAGAAATAGGGCACGTCCAACCCCAGGGACAGGCAGGCCTGGAGCAGATTATCCGACCCGTCGACATCAAACGCCTGGCCATCCACATGAATCGTTGCCATCTACAATGCTCCCAGGCTGTTCTTCATACTTCACCCACCGGAATCGGGTCCGCATGGGCGGCGTGCCGACGATGCGTGATACCCGCTTCGAACTCATGCCGAAAATGCCTGATCGACGACTCAAGCGGCATTGCCGCCCCGGGGGCATGGGCACAGAAGGTTCGGCCCGGCCCGAGATCCGTGGCCAGACTCTCGAGTAGTTCGATATCGCCCTGCTCGCCCTCGCCCCGCTCCAGGGATTGCAGAATCTTCAACGTCCAGGGCAGGCCGTCGCGACAAGGTGTGCACCAGCCGCAGGATTCCCGGGCAAAGAACGCCTCCAGGTTACGCACCAGGGAAACCACGCTCTGATCCTCGGTCACCACGGTCAGAAGACCGGTACCCAGGCGACTGCCGTACTGGCCGATGGTATCGAAATCCAGCGCCAGTTCGAGATGCTCCGGCAGCAGGAAACCGGTACTGCCGCCGCCGGGCAGCCAGGTCTTGAGGGCGCGGCCGTCCCGCACGCCACCGGCGCGATCCATCAGCTCCGCTGCGCTGGTACCGATCGGCAGTTCCCACAAGCCGGTACGATTGACCCGACCGGAAACACCGTAAAGTTTGGTGCCGCCATCGTCGCTCAAGCCACCGGAGAGCCCCTGATACCATTTGGCGCCGTGCTGCATGACCGCCGGCACGTTGCACAGAGTCTCGACGTTGTTGACCACCGTCGGCTTGCCCCAGGCCCCGGACTGACCGGGAAACGGTGGCTTGTTGCGCGGATTGGCGCGTTTGCCTTCCAGGGAATTGATCAGCGCCGTCTCTTCACCGCAGATGTAACGGCCTGCGCCGGTATGCAGGGCGATGTCGAAATCGAAGCCGCTGCCGGCGATGTTCTTGCCTAGCCAGCCCGCGGCCCGCGCTTCGCCGATGGCCCTGGATACAGCTCGGGCGGCTTCGATGTATTCACCCCGCAGGAAGATATAGCCGTAGCAGGAGTTGTTGGCATAGCCGCCTAGAATCATGCCTTCGATCAACAGATGGGGTTGCTGCTCAAGCAGCAATCGGTCCTTGAAGGTACCGGGTTCCATCTCATCGGCATTGCAGACGATATACCCCCGAGCCAGATCGCCGCCCTGCATGG
This sequence comes from uncultured Halomonas sp., assembly GCF_947493865.1. GTDB lineage: Bacteria > Pseudomonadota > Gammaproteobacteria > Pseudomonadales > Halomonadaceae > Modicisalibacter. The sequence goes on along the minus strand of NZ_CANLTC010000019.1, from coordinate 38,585 downwards.
TCAGGCTCCACTTCACCCCGGCGGAGAACCCCGCACCACCACGCCCGCGCACGTTGGCTTCCTTCATGGTGCCGATCACGTCCTGACCCGACTGCTTGCCAAGCACTTTTTTGACCGCGGCATAGCCTTCCTTCTCGACGTATTCCTCAAGGCCGATCAGCGCGCCGTCTTCCCGCAGGCGCCAGGTCAGCGGGTGTGTTTCGGCGAGGCGCTCGGCGGCGCTTTGACGCAATTGGCTGTGATAACGAAGGGACGCAGGAGATGAGGTCATGAATACTCCTTCAAAAGCTCGGCCACGGCATCCGGAGGCACGGGACCAAAGGTATCGTCACCGATCATCATGGCCGGGCCACGATCGCAGGCCCCCAGGCAGCATACCGGCAATAGCGTAAAGCGGCCGTCCGGGGTGGTCTGACCGAACTCGATGCCCAACTCGGCGGTAATGGCCTCACGCAGCTCGTCGAAGCCGGTCAGAAAGCAGGAGCTGCTGTCGCAGATCAGGATGACGTGACGCCCCACCGGCTGGCGAAAGATCAGGCTGTAAAAGGTGGCCACACCTTCGACGGAAGCAGGCCCTACCCCGAGCACCTCGGCAATGGCGGGAATCGCCCCGTCCGGCACCCAGCCATGACGCCGCTGGACGATCTTCAGCGCCTCGATGCAGGCCGCCTGGGGCTGCTCGTAGTGATCGCGCTCCTCCAGGATGGCGGCGCGATCCTCGTCATGCAGCAGGAAGCCATCGCCGTCGCTGGCGATAGGGGAATGACTGGTGAGAGAAGCGTTGTCGTTCATGTTCAGCGATCCACATCGGCCATGACGAAATCGATACTGCCCAGATGAGCGATCAGATCCGGGACGAAGCCGCCCCGCATCAGCGCAGGAATGTGCTGCAGGTGCGGGAAGCTTGGCGTGCGAATCCGGGTACGATAGCTCATGGTATTGCCGTCACTGGTCAGGTAGTAGCTGTTGATGCCCTTGGTCGCCTCGATCATCTGCATCGACTCGTTGGGCTTGAGCACCGGCCCCCAGGAAACCTGCAAAAAGTGGGTAATCAATGTCTCGATGTGCTGCAGCATGCGCTCTCGGGGCGGCGGTGTGGTCAAGGGATGATCCGCCTTGTAATCCCCCGCCGGCATGTGATCGAGACACTGCTGGATGATGCGCAGGCTCTGACGCATTTCTTCGATTCGCACCTGGCCGCGGTCGAAGGCATCGCCGTTGTGACCCAGTGGAATCTCGAAGTCGAAGTTTTCGTAACCGGAATAGGGGCGCTGCTTGCGTAGATCGAAGTCGAGTCCGGTGGCGCGCAGATTGGGGCCGGTGATACCCCAGGCCAGGGCTTCCGTCGTGTCATGGGCCGCAATGTGACGAGTACGCTCACGCACGATGGCGTTTTCCATCATCGCTCGCTCGTATTCCCGCAGGCGCTTGGGCATCCAGTCCAGGAATCCTTTGACCAGCTTCTCCCAGCCTTTGGGCAGGTCGTGGGCCACGCCCCCGATACGGTACCAGGCCGGGTGCATGCGAAAGCCTGTGATCGCCTCGATCACCTCGTAACCTTTCTGGCGATCAGTAAAGGTGAAGAACACCGGCGTCATGGCCCCGAGATCCTGCAGATAGGTGCCCAGGAACAGCAGATGGCTGGTGATGCGGAACATTTCCGCCATCATCACGCGAATGGTCTCGGCGCGCTTCGTCACGGTGATCCCTGCGAGCTTCTCCACCGCCAGCACGTAGGGCAGGTTGTTCATCACCCCGCCGGTATAATCGATGCGGTCAGTGTAGGGAATGAAGCTGTGCCAGGATTGGCGCTCCGCCATCTTCTCGGCACCGCGATGGTGATAGCCGATGTCCGGCACGCAGTCGATGATCTCCTCCCCATCGAGTTGGAGCACGAGGCGAAAAGCGCCGTGGGCAGAGGGGTGGTTGGGGCCGAGGTTGAGAAACATGAACTCGCTGTCGTCGTGCCTGCGCTTCATGCCCCAGGCTTCCGGGTCGAACTTGAGCGCCTGCTGCTCCCTGTCCTGGCCTTCGACGGTCAGCGTGTAGGGATCGAATTCCGTGGCCCGGGCATGATGATCCTTGCGCAGCGGATGCCCTTTCCAGGTCGGCGGCATGAGGATGCGCGTCAGATGCGGATGGCCCTCGAAGGTGATGCCGAACATGTCCCACACTTCCCGCTCATACCAGTTGGCGTTGGGATAGAGCGAAACGATACTGGGAAGCGCCAGGTCGGCCTCGTGGAGCGCTACCTTGAGGATCACATCGCGGTTACGCGATAGCGACATCAGATGATAGAAGACCGTGAAATCCGCTTCGGGCAGGCCCCGGCGATGACTGCGCAGACGCTCGTCGACGGCCGAAAGATCATAGAGCATCTCGAAGGCCTGGGACTTGTCCCGCAAGAAGGCCAGCACCTCGGTCAGCGCGTCCCGGGCCACCCAGATCACCGGCCAGCCGGTCAGAGTAGCCTGCTCCAGCACGATCCGCTCTTCGAAGCGCTGCTTGAGCGCTTCTACAACGGTATCAGGACCGGTCTTGAGGGTGTCGGATGATGGTGACGCGACGCTCATTAGGATGAATGCTTCCTTGCCTGGCAGTGAAACGGAGCACGTGCACTGAGTCAGATGCTGTCCGGTGTACGCAACTCCGTGGCTTGAATGCGCTGCTCTCTATGCTTTTCCCGCTGGGAGGGCATCTCGGCACGATAGACCCCCTGATCGCCGACTACCCAGGAGAGCGGCCTGCGCTCTTCCTGAATCGAATCCTGCAACAGTTGCAAGCCGTGCAGAAACGCCTCGGGACGCGGCGGACAACCTGGAATATAGACATCCACCGGCAGGAACTTGTCGACGCCCTGCACCACGGAATAGATGTCGTACATGCCACCGGAATTGGCGCAGGAACCCATCGAGATTACCCACTTGGGCTCGAGCATCTGATCGTAAAGCTGCTGAATGACTGGCGCCATCTTGAGAAAACAGGTACCGGCGATGACCATGAAGTCCGCCTGACGCGGTGAGGCGCGAATGACCTCGGCGCCAAAGCGGGCGATGTCGTGGGGCGCGGTAAACGCCGTGGTCATTTCCACATAACAACAGGAAAGCCCGAAATTATAGGGCCACAGCGAATTCTTGCGCCCCCAGTTGACCGCCGAATGCAGCACCTCTTCGAGCTTGCCGGTGAACACATTGCGATGAATCTGCTGCTTGACCGGATCTTCGACCCGACGGCGCTCGTTCAGAGGGTATTGAGAACTGTCCGTGGCAATTGCATCGGTTGCGCGGGTCAGGGTATAGGCCATGAGACTCCTCCAGCGAAAATCCAGCACGGGTATATGAGCGGGCCTGAACCATGAACCCTAAACACAGAATCAGGGTGTTGTTCGGCGCCGTTGCCACTGTTGCCACTACAGCGCTATTTGCCTCCACGCCCTGCCGGCGCCCAGTCAAGAGCACCTACGCGACTGTCATAGACCAGGCCTGCCAGTAGTATCAAGATGAATATCGACGCGCCAATGAAACCGGTCCATCCGACCTCGCGAACCGAAATGGCCCAGGCAAAGAGGAAGACCGCTTCGATGTCGAAGATGACGAAGAGCATGGCGACCAGATAGAACTTGATGGCGAAAGGTTGGCGAGCGCTTCCGGCACCGAGAATGCCGCCTTCGAAGGGAATGGTCTTGCTGCGCCCTTGGCTACGACCGCCAAGCAGCATGGAAGCACCAAGCATGAACAAGCAAAGCGCGAGCACGGCAAAAATAAAGAACCCAACGCCCCAGTACTCGGCGACCAGTGCAATGTTCCGATCCATGAACACGTCCTCGCTAGATCAAGCTCTATCCCTATGATGCATGAATGCAGAGCAGCGTCAATCGCGCTGCGCTGCAGCAACCAGTACTACGCTTATCAATCCGCCATCAGTATAGAGAAACAAGAAGGATTCACCAAAAGCTTTACTTGCCTCGATCAGCACAGTGGCGCTAGCCAAACCTGAGCCAATGCCAGCAACAGCGCATAACGAGCGCCTTTTGCAACAACGATCAATAGTGTCGCCCGCCACCAGGCCAGACGCAATACACCCGCCATCACAACGAGCGCATCACCTACGACAGGCGCCCAGGACAGCAACAGGCTCCACTCGCCGAAGCGTCGATACCACTGCTCGGCCCGGAGCAGGTTGCGGGGTGACACCGGAAACCAGCGTCGCTGCTGAAAACGTCGTGCATAGCGGCCCAGCGCCACATTGACCATACTGCCCAGGCTATTGCCAGCCGTCGCCACCAGCCATAAAAGCAGTGGAGGTTCTGCGATACACCACTGCCGGGCCAGCCAGACCTCGGAGCCTCCCGGCAACAGGGTGGCACTCGCCAGCGCGACTAGAAACAGACTCAGCATGGCTTGTACCCACCGGATTGTTTTAGGCTATGAGCTTCCAAACCACTCAAGACGACTCCTGCGATTCTTGCGATGACCACTTTCTCCTGCATTCCCAATGCCTTGACCATTGCTGGCTCGGATCCATCCGGGGGCGCCGGCATTCAGGCAGACCTCAAGACCTTCTCGGCGCTGGGTGTCTTTGGCACCAGCGTGATCACCGCCTTGACGGCGCAGAACACCCAGGCCGTGACCGGCGTGCACGCAGTGCCTACGGATTTCATTGCCGCGCAGCTCGACACCTTGCTTGATGATGTGCATATCGAGGCAGTAAAGATCGGCATGGTCGCGAGTGAGGAGGTAGCCATCGTCATCCGGGATGCCCTCGCGCACCGGCGCCCGCGCTGGATCGTACTGGACCCGGTGATGGTGGCCAAGAGTGGAGATGTACTGGTCGACAACGCAGGCATTCGCGCCGTTCGCGAAATATTGGTCCCGCTGGCGGATCTGATCACCCCCAACCTGCCGGAGGCCGCGGTACTGCTCGACGGCCCGATCGCCCAGGAAATTACGCAGATGGAAGCGCTCGCTCCTCGACTGATGGCACTAGGCACAGCAAACGTGTTGCTCAAGGGCGGGCATCTGCGCGGTGAGCGCTGCCCCGATCTGTTGATCTCGAATCAAGGAACGCACTGGCTCGACGCCCCTCGGGTCGACACCGATAACCTTCATGGAACGGGCTGCACCCTCTCCTCGGCAATTACGGCCTATCTTGCGCGAGGTCATGACCTGATGGAGGCGGTAGAGCAGGCAAAAGCCTGGCTGGGCCAGGCACTCAGCGCCAGCGAACGTCTTCGGGTAGGCAAGGGGCATGGCCCGGTGCATCACTTTCATGCCTGGTGGTAATGCGGCTTCGTGAGGTCATGTCGGCCCGGTCACGACGACGATGAAACGGTCTCGGCCTTCGTTGAGTCTTCGCTATCATCTTCACTGCCACCGTCGTCCTCTCCCTGCGCGGACCGCAACTCCTTGTCCAGCGTCTCGAGAATTTCCCGGCCCCGCTCCCCTGCCTGCTCGATGTAGACATCACGCACGGGCAGGCTCTTTTCCCGAAACGCCTGGCGCTGCTCCTCGGTAAGCGTACTCACCGCGATATCGCTATTTTCCTCGATGGCCTCCAGCCGCTGCTGGTTGAGCTCTGCCTGGTGGTCGAAGATGAAGCGGCGCATGTCGTCGGTGGCGTCATCGATCATAGCCCGCTGCTCATCGGATAATTGCGCAAGAAAATCCTGAGCCGCCACGAGCGTGGTGATAACCGGTACCGGCTTGGCCTGGACAAGATGGCTTTGCTGCTCGTAGAGATTCATTTCCTCGATGGTGGAAAGCGTGTTGGCCTGACCCTCAACCTGCCCCGACTGCAGGCTGGAATGGAGCTCGGCATAGATTACCGGCTCGGGAATGGCGCCGTAAGCACGATAGGTTTCCTGTACGACCGGCGAGGTCATGGTGCGCATTTTCAAGCCTTCCATGTCCGCAGGCGTCTCGATGGCGCGATTGGCACTCCACACCGTCCAACCTTCGGAGATGATGCTCAACAGTTGTAGCCCCTGTTCATGATAGGCCTCCTGGAGCTGGGGCCGAGCCTCGGTGGTGGCGAGCACCTGCTCGTTGAACTCGTCGTCATCGGAGAACAGGAAATGCAGCGAGAATACGCCGGCCTCGGGAATCGTCGAGACCAGGTGATCCGGCGAGGCAAAGGCCAGCTGAATGGCATTCTGGCGAACCAGCTCGGGCAACTGTGGTGACGTTCCCAGCGCCCCATGGGGATAGATCTCAATGCTGATATCGCCATCGGAACGCTTCTCGATGCGCTTCTTGAATTCCTGGGCATAGGCATCCTGAACACTGCCTTCTACCTCTTCCAGGGCGAAACGCCATTTTTCGGCAAAGGCGGCATTCGTCGAGAAAACACCTGCAGCGACGATGATCACCGCTAATCCGATTTTCCTGAACATGTAGTTATGCTCTCTACTCAAAAGTGGTTGAATATGCCGATGACGGACTGACAGGTACGACATGAAAGCATTGATTCAGCGGGTCAAGAGCGCCAGCGTCGACATCGAGGGACGCCGCGTAGGCGCCATCGAACAGGGCATACTGGCGCTGATCGGTGTCGAAAAGCATGATGATGAAGCCCGCGCCGACAAGTTACTACACAAGCTGTTGCATTACCGGATATTTGGCGATGCCTCAGGCAAGATGAATCTCGATCTGCAGCAGATCGAGGGTGGGTTGCTGCTGGTTTCCCAGTTCACCCTGGCGGCGGACACCGGTAAAGGGCTGAGGCCGGGCTTCTCCAGTGCTGCGGCGCCGGCGGACGGTCAGCGCCTTTACCACTATTTGCTGGACCGGGCCGAGAAGCGCTGGCCGAAGGTCGCCAAGGGCGAATTCGGCGCCGACATGCAGGTCAGCCTGATCAACGACGGTCCGGTCACCTTCCTGCTGGAAACCTGACTACTTTTTAGGATGCCACTTGTCGTCGTCGCCCTTTTCATACTTCTCCTTGACCGCGGCCCAGGCGACCCGATGGGCGGTCTCCTCGCGAGAAGCATTCCCTCGGCGATCCTCGGGCTTCTCGTACTCGTCCCAGGCGCTGTTGAAGGCTTCCTTGTAGATGGTCTGCGCCTTGGGCGGCAGGACATTCTTTACGCTGTCGGGCAGTTCATCACGATTATCAAAAGGCATGCCGACCTCCTGTCTGACGTACAAAGAAACAAGACGCTCATTCTATCGGATTCGGCATCACCTCTCGAGTGCCGCCTCATGCTGCTCAAGCGCCTCCTCCGCTTCCAGCCAGGCATGTTCCAGCGCCTCCGCACGATTCTTGAATTCGCCTTGACGCGCCAGTAGCGCGGTCAGCTCTTCCTTGCGTGAGGTATCGGTATAGAGCTCGGTATCACCCAACTGCGCCTCTACCTTGGCGAGTTCGTCGTTCGCACGGGTCATGTCGCGCTCGATTCGATCTCGCTCACGCTTGAGCGGGCGAAGTTTTTCCCGCAACTCGGCGGCGGCCTTGCGCGTTGCCTTACGATCGGGGGCGGCGTCTTCGCTTGCTGTCTTTTCCGAGCGCGCTTCGCGACGTTCGCTTTCGAGCCGCGTCTTGAGCCAGGCGCGATAATCCTCAAGATCGCCATCGAAGGGCGCGACCTTGCCATCCGCCACGCACCAGAACTCATCCACCGTGGCCCGCAGCAGGTGACGATCGTGGGAGACGATGATCACCGTACCCTCAAAAGCGGCCAGGGCCTCGGTCAAGGCTTCGCGCATTTCCAGATCGAGGTGGTTGGTGGGCTCATCGAGCAACAGCAGATTGGGTTTCTGCCAGGCGATCAGGGAGAGTGCCAGGCGCGCTTTTTCGCCGCCGGAGAAACGCCCGACTTCGCTGAATATATCATCGCCGCGAAAACCAAAGCCGCCCAGGAAGTTACGAATGGCCTGCTCGCTGGCGGTTGGCGAGAGGCGCTGCACGTGCAGGAACGGGGTGGCCTTGATATCGAGCCCTTCAAGCTGGTGCTGGGCGAAGTAGCCGATGGCCAGATGCTCGCCGGCGACGCGCTTGCCTGCAAGCAAAGGCAGCTCACCGGTCAAGGACTTGATGAGCGTCGACTTGCCGGCGCCGTTGGGGCCCAGCAGACCGATGCGACTGCCCGGCAGCAAGGTCAGCTCGACGCCGCTCAGCAAGGGCGTGCTGTAGCCCAGTGCCGCCTGATCCAGTACCAGGAGCGGGTGCGAGGTCTTGTCCGCGGCGGGTAACGTAAAATGAAACGGCGAATCGACATGAGCCACGGCAATGGTCCCCATGCGCTCGAGCATCTTCAAGCGGCTCTGGGCCTGGCGCGCCTTGGTGGCCTGGGCCCGAAAACGCGCCACGAAGCGCTCGATCTCCTCGCGACGCGCCTGCTGCTTGACCGCCTCGGCCTGTTGCTGGGCCAGCTTTTCCGCCCGGGTACGCTCGAAAAGGCTGTAGTTGCCGCGATAGAGCACCAGCCGATGCCGATCGAAGTGGACGATGTGATCGCATACCGCATCGAGGAAATCGCGGTCGTGGGAGATCAGCAGCAGGGTGCCGGGATAGCGGATCAGCCACTGCTCCAGCCACAGGAGCGCATCGAGATCGAGGTGGTTGGTGGGCTCGTCGAGCAACAGCAAATCGGAAGGCATGAACAGGGTGCGGGCCAGATTGACCCGCATGCGCCAGCCCCCGGAAAACGACGCCAGTGGCTGATCGAGCTGGGCCTGGCTGAAACCCAGCCCGACCAGAAGCTGCGCCGCTCGCGCCGGGGCGCTGTAGCCGTCCAGCGCCTCGAGCTTGCCATGCAGCTCCGCTTCGCGATGTACCTCACCGCTCGCCTGAGCAGCCTCCAGCGCTGCCTGAGTGGCACGTAGCTCGATATCGCCGTCGAGTACGTAGTCATGTATCGAGCGCTCCAGCGCTTCGATTTCCTGGGCCATGTGAGCGATGCGTTGCCCGCCGGAAAGCTCGACCTGTCCCTTGTCCGGGGTCAACTCCCCCAACAGCAGCTTGAACAGGCTCGACTTGCCGGCGCCGTTGGGGCCGACGATGCCGGCCTTGTGACCGGAATGCAGCGTCAGCTCCGCTTCCTCGAACAGGGGTTGCGTTCCGCGTTGCAAGGCCAGTTGACGCAGTGCGATCATGAAAGCTCCCGAGCGTGGAGTGGATGGCGCAGCCAGGTGAAAATGGACGATCATTCTACCCAATTTTCGACATCATTATGGGACTACGCGCTGATTCTCTACGCTCGCCCCGGTGTAGCGGCTGCGTGCCTAGCGTTACAGGACGAGCATGGGGCAGACGTATGCGAACTCCTGTGGCTGTGCTGGCTGGATCACCTCGGGCTGACCACGAACGCCGGCGCCGCCACCGTTCTGGCACCGATTCGCACTCAGCAGGCCACCTTGATCCGCCTGCTGCGTGAGCGTCGTCGCGAACTCAAGGCTCACGCAATGCCTGGTACCTCCCTCGCCCGGTGGCGCGAAACGATCAAGAATGCGGAACTCGCCGCGGAACGCGGCACCCTCATGCAGTTGCAGGCGCTGACAAGGCTCGGTCAGGGCGTTCGCCCCTTGCACCAGGATGATGCCACCCTGCTCACCCGTCTTGCTCGGCATGTCGGCTGCCAACGTTCAGTAGTCAGCGACCAGCTGAGCATCCTGGTGGCAACAACTTCAATCAGACCAAATAACGATAGCACCACAGCACCTAAACCTTGACGAGAGGCAAGGTTTTAGCAAACCCTATAAATTCAAGAAGGGAGTCAGGCAGCTCCGTTTTCTTACAAGCGCCACCCAAGACGGAGCTTCGCTGCCTGATAAACGTTGGCCTTTGATTCAAGACAATTGCCGCGCGCTTGCGACCGGCTAGCCATTAGGTGGACCAACGACATGACGGAACAGCAAGAACCCAATAACAACGACGGCCCCACGGTATCCAAGCGACAAAACGGCTTCCTGCGAGTACTCGGTACAATCGATCATGGGCTCGGTGTATTCGAGGCCGTGGTGATCGCCGGCTGCGTGCTTGCCATGGCCGCGCTGATGAGCGCCCACGTGGTAGGCAACCTCCTCTTTCACCAAGGTATTCCCGGCACCTACGAAGTCACCGAGATGCTGATCGTGGTGATCACCTTCATTGGTGTCAGCTACGCGGCCCGGCATGCGCGCCATATCAGCATGAGCGCCATTTACGACCAGCTCAGTGGTCGGCTGCGCAAGGCACTGCTGATCATTCTTTGCCTGGGTACCGCAGCGCTGATGTTCTATTTCGCCTACAAGTCGGTGGACTACGTGCTGACGTTGCAGGACCGTGGCCGAACCAGCGCCGCGCTAGGCATCCCGATGTGGCTGGTCTATCTGGCGCTCCCCTTCGGCTTCACCCTCGCCGGTATCCAGTATCTGCTCACCACGGCACGCAATCTCGTAAGCGACGACATTTACCGCTCCTTCACCGAGAAGGAAGAGTATTCCGATGTGCCCGATGATGATTCCGGCCAGGGCCACGATGCCAGCGAGCACCGGGGAGTCTGATTCGGGGATGGCAAGAACGACAATAATGCACATAAGGACAATCGAATGCTGATCTTGCTGGGCGTGATCATGCTCGTACTGCTGCTGCTCGGGTTTCCGATGATGGTACCGCTGGCCGTGGGCATGCTGTACATGATGTTCACCGGCATGACCTTCTTTGGTCCCGATCAAGCGGTTAGCTGGATGATCAGCGGTGTGGGCAGTTGGGTCCTGGCGGCGGTGCCAATGTTCATCTTCGCCGCGGACATTCTGACCAAAGGCCACACGGCCAACCGCCTGCTCGACCTGGTCGATGTCTTCACGCGCCACATTCGCGGCGGCCTGCCGATCACCACCGCCGCTTCCTGTGCCCTGTTCGGCGCGGTATCCGGCTCTACCCAGGCCACCGTGGTTGCCATGGGCGGCCCGATGCGACCACGTCTGCTGGCCAAGGGCTATCCGGACAGCTTCGCCCTGGCACTGATCATCAACGCCAGCGATATCGCCCTGCTGATCCCCCCCAGCATCGGTTTCATCATCTACGGCGTGGTCATGAAGACCTCGATCGGCGATCTGTTTCTGGCCGGCATCCTGCCCGGGCTGCTGATCCTGGCGATGTTTGCGCTCTACTGCTATATCGGCGCCCGCATCAAGGGCATCGAGGCGGAGCCCCCCGCCTCCTGGGGCGAGCGGCTCAAGGCGATGCGCAAGGTCATTCTACCCCTGGGCTTTCCAGTGCTGGTGGTTGGCGGCATCTACGGGGGGTTCTTCAGCGCGGTCGAGGCTTCCGCCGTCGCGGTCGCCTATGCATTGATTCTGGAGGTCGTGATCTATCGTCAGGTGTCGATTCGCGATCTTGGCGGGCTGGCGTTATCAACCGGCATGATCACGGCGGTGGTGTTCATCCTCGTTGCCGTGGGCGCCGCGTTCTCGCAAACCCTCGGCACCGCAGGCGTACCGGAGCAGATTCTCGGCCCCGTCATCGACAGCATCGGCGATAATCAGGTTCTGGCTCTTGCACTGATCGCCGCCGCCTTCTTCGTCGGCTGCATGTTCGTCGATCCGATCGTGGTGATCCTGATCCTGGTACCGATCTTCAAGCCGCTGGTGCAGTCCGCGGGCCTGGACCCTGTCCATGTCGGTGTCATCGTGACCCTGCAGGCGGCCATCGGCTCCGCCACCCCCCCGTTCGGCTGCGATATCTTCACCGCCATTGCGGTCTTTCGTCGGCCTTACATGGACGTGATTCGCGGCACGCCACCCTTCATCGCCATCCTGTTGCTGGCCACGGTCATCCTTATCCTCTTCCCGCAGATTTCGCTGCTGCTTCCCTCCCTGGGGGGCGATTAAACCCCGCCCACAAAAAAACGAATGGGCCGACAGTGTCTTGACTGTCAACCCATTCGCCTATTCTTCAAGCATCAGACTACATTACTGTGACGCGCCGGACTCTACCTGCTCAAGCAAGGCGTTGAGCGCTTGCTCGCCAAGTTCACCGACATCGTCGACGAATGTCTGACGCACCGGCTCGGCCAGCTTGCGGAACTGATCGCGCTCTTCTTCACTGAGCTCGATGATTTCGATATCACCCTTTTCCTTGATGGTTTCCAGACGCGTTTCGTTGAGTTCGGTCTGAATGTCATGACCGATCTGGACCATTTCGTCGGTGGTTTCATCGATCATCTGGCGCTGGTCTTCCGACAGACCTTCATACCAGTCCTGATTGGCAATCACATTGCCCACGAACTGCGCCTGCTTGGCGAAGATCATATAATCCTGAACCTCGTAGAAGCCCATTTCCTCATGGGCGAACACCGGCTGGATGTTGCCATCCGCCTGCCCCTGCTGAAGCGCACTGTAAAGCTCGCCGTAGGAGATGGTGATCGGCGAAGCCCCATAGGCCTGATAGGTCTTGCGTAGCAGGCTGTTGTCCATCACGCGGATCTGCAGATTTTCCATGTCCTCGGGAGTACGAACCTCGCGATTGGCGGTCCATACCTGATAACCCTCGGGCACTGCGGCCAGCGGCACCAGGCCACGATCGCGGAACGCCTGTTGCCACCCATCGCTCTTCATGAAGGCATCGGAGTTCAATATCTTGGCAGTTTCAAGCTCATCCGCCGGCATGATGAAGTTCAAGCTCATCAATTGACTTTCCGGCACGGTACCGCCCAGGAAACCCGAACCAAAACTCAAGGGAATGGCGCCGCTTTGAATGGCATCGTAGAGCGTCGAGTAATCCGACCCCCACTTGCCATAGGGAAGTATTTCAACGGTGACATCGCCGTCGCTCTTTTCCTCGATCAGCTTCTTGAACTCTTCGGCATACCCATGCTGCACGCTTCCTTCGATCTCCTCGAGGCCAAAACGCCACGTCTCGGCATTGGCCGAAGAAGCCACACCCGCAAGACTGATCGCCGTAATACTGAAGACAAGATTCCGTAATTTCATCGCAGTTCCCTTTCTTGTTGATGTGTTTTCAGGGAAGAGCAAAGCGTCACCGATGTCAAGCTGGCTAGCGTTTGAAGAAAGAACGATACTCGCCTGCTTGTTGCTGCACACTTTCCGAAATGCGTGTGCCAATCGCCTGGATGCGGAACTCGGACCACCCTGTTAGAGTCGCAGTTAACTGACTTTTCTCATTCATCGCACATCTCATTGCATATCACCCAGAAATCCCAAGGAGCTTTCATGAAAACATTGGTGACCGCCGCTGCCTTAACCGTCGCTCTTGGCACTGCGCCGCTGGTGCTTGCAGCACCGGAAAGCGATCAGGAAAAACTCAGCTACAGCATCGGCGTAACCTTGGGCAAGAGTCTTTCTCAGGATATCGAGGATCTCGATGTCGACGCTTTTTCCCAGGCCATCAAGGACACCTATGCTGGCGACGAGCTTCAAATGAGCGACGAGGAAATGGCCGAGGCGTTGACTCAGTTCCAGCAGCAGAAGATGGCGCAGCAGCAGCAGGAAGCGCAGAAAGTCGCCGAGGCCAACCGCAAGAAGGGTGAGAAGTTCCTGAAGGAGAATGCCGAGAAGGAAGGCGTCAAAACCACCGACTCAGGCCTGCAGTACAAGGAACTCGAATCCGGCGATGGCGCCTCCCCGGATGCCAAGGACACCGTCAAGGTGAACTACGAAGGCAAGCTGCTCGACGGCACCGTCTTCGACAGCTCCTATCAGCGCGGCGAGCCGGTCGAGTTCCAGGTCGACCAGGTCATCGAAGGCTGGCAGGAAGCCCTGCAGATGATGAAAGCCGGCGATAGCTGGATGATCTACCTGCCCGCCGATCTGGCCTATGGCCAGGCAGGCACCGGCGGCCCCATCGGTCCCAACGAAACCCTGACCTTCAAGGTCGAACTGCTCGAGGTCATGCAGAACGATAGCGCCGACGAAGACGATCAAGACAGTGGCGAATAAGCATTGAGGAAAGCACTGGCAGTGTCCCTGCTGGCACTGGCAACAACGCCAGCGCTGGCCCAGGACGCAGAGCGGGAAGCCTCGCCGCTATCGATGTTCGACATCGAGCCCGAGGCCATCAGCGTGATGGGCGTCTCCTCCGGCGGCTACATGGCCACCCAGCTTGCGGTGGCCTGGCCGGCGCAGTTCTCGGGATTGGCGGTGTTTGCCGCCGGCCCCTGGGGCTGCGCTCAGGGAGCGCTGGCCCGGGCGCTGACGCAATGCATGAACACCCGCCTGGGTTTACCCGAGCTGGATGAGCTGCAAGATCGCCATGACGCCTACCTGGAAGACGATCAAGTGGGTCCAATGGATGCGCTGGCCAAACAGCGTGTCTATCTGTGGTCCGGTGAACAGGACGATGTCGTCGACCCGCGCTTGGTCGAGATGCTGGCGGATCAGTATCGCACCTGGCTTGCAGACCCGGACGCACAGCTCAAGCGCGTCAGTGATACGGAGGCAGGCCATGGCTGGCCTGTTTCAGTCAGTGCTGCACAAACCATCGACCCTGCGTCCTGCACCGAAGGCGGCAGCCCGTATCTGTTGAACTGCGATTTCGATGGGGCCGGACAGGCGTTGAAATGGCTTTACGAAGAGCGCGTTCAAGCACCCCAGGGGGATGGTCGCGGCATGCTGATGCGCTTCGACCAGACGGCATTCTACGATGGCGGACTGGCCGACACAGGCTATGTATTCGTTCCCAAGACCTGCGAGGAAGGCGCCCCTTGTGCCTTGACCGTTGCGTTACATGGTTGTTCGATGAGTGCCGAGCAGATCGGCGAGACTTTCGTACGCCATTCCGGACTCAACGAATGGGCAGCGGAGAATCGTCTCGTCGTGCTCTATCCTCAGGCTAGACCCAGCCTGCCCAATCCCAAGGCCTGCTGGGACTGGTGGGGATATGACGAGAGCAGCTGGCAACTCGATGCGCCCTACGACAGCCGTCAGGGCCAGCAGGTCCAGGCGCTCAAGGCGATGGTGGAACATATCACTGGCGCTAGCGCCAATTGAGTCGGTGGGCGCCTTCGATAACTCCTTGCCATCAACCTTTGCTGAACACCTGTTCCAGGGCACTGGTCAGTGCCTGGGGTACCGGTGAGTAGACGACCTGCTTGAGTATGTCGCCCTCGTTATCGACGATGAACAGCGATGCACTGTGATCGACGGTATAGCCCAGTGCCGAGTCCCCGGCATCCGCCTTGCGCCAGAACACACCATAACGCTCGGCAATGTCCTCGAGCTGCTCCTGGCTGCCGGTGGCGCCAATGAACTGGGGACCAAAAAAACCCACGTATTCCCTGAGGCGCGCTATATCGTCGCGTTCAGGATCCACGGAAATCATTATCGGCACCACCCGCTTTCGCTCGCTTTCATCGAGCTTCGTCAGGGTCTGGCGCACGACCGCCAGACTCAAGGGACAGACATCCGGGCATTGGGTGTAGCCGAAAAACAGCACCGCCACCTGGTCGTCCGCAAGGTCGTTCAATGAGAATTCGCCCTGGGTGGATGCCAGGACAATCGGTCCTCCGGGCGGGACTTCATAGCCATCTTCACGCTGTTGCTGTTGTAACCAGACCAATACCGCCACCACGATCAGGGCAACGACGCCCAGCGCCATTCCCAGTCGCATGCCTCGATTCATGGTGATCATCAGGACCTCCGTGATATATCGATATCGAACCAGCTGCCCATTCGCCCTTGGCCGCTTTCGACCAGCACCTTGATGCGCCAGGGCATGACCTCAAGGCTGCAGGCACCGAACTGCCCCAGCCCGCGAAAATGCCCGTCGCCCACCGCCTCGAGCACGAACCGATTGAGTCCCATGTCCATATCCCGCCCTTCAAACGCCACCAGGACACCCTCGGCATCGATATTCTGTAGTCGTACATCGATGATTACAGGCTCGAGCGGGGCGATATCGCGCTCCAGGGCCAGACGCAGATCGCCGTGTTCGCCTAATTGTGCATGGCAGGCATCGCGATGAAGATCGCAGGATGTTTCGCCAGGGTACCATGCGATATCCTTGCCGCCATCGCCCAGTGTCTCATTGAGCGCATACCACAAGGCAGCGGCGATAATGATCAGCGTAATCGCCATCAACACCTGCAGCAGTGGAAAAACTGTGTGATCGTCGGCTCGATGTTGCATGAAGATGATGAAAAACCTGGGCCCTGGAATGAACGCTGAGCTTACCAGCCCTTTTTCCGTTGAGGAGCATGCATCGATGTCGCAGGGCAAACATCTCGAGCAGTTGCCATGAGCGCCATCGACGAGGCGCTTGGACCGCTTTTCCTGTTGATACTGCTCGGTGCCTTTCTTGGCTGGCGCCGCTGGCCCGGCGAGGCCTTCTGGCCACATCTCGAGCGTCTGATCTACTTCCTGCTTTTCCCCGCCATGTTGCTGGCCACCCTGGCAACGACCGATGTCTCCCAGGTGCCGGTGGCACGCTTGGGAGTGACGCTGCTGGGCAGTATGGCGGTCTTCGCTGCCCTCTTATGGATCTTGGGGCCCCGGCTCAGGCTCGATGCCGCCGCCTTTACCTCGGTTTTCCAAGGAGCCGTGCGTTTCAATACCTATGTCGGCGTTGCCGGGGCGGCGGCCTTGCACGGCAACGCCGGCGCTACCACGGCTGCCGTGGCAGTGGCATTGATGGTGCCAGTGGTCAATGTGCTTTGCGTGGCGAGCTTCGTCGCTGCCGGCACTCTGGGGCCTTCAAGTGTCACCAAGAGTCTATCGGCGCTGCTGCGCAATCCACTGATCCTGGCCTGCCTGGGGGGTATCGCCCTCAACGTCAGTGGCATCGGGCTTCCTGGCTGGAGCGAAAAGACCGTCTCCCTGCTGGGTCGCGCCGCCTTGCCACTAGGCCTGGTGACCGTGGGCGTAGCGCTTCGCCCCCATGCACTGATGCGCCTGGATGCGGGGGTATGGACCGCCAATCTGACCAAACTGATCCTGATGCCCGCTCTGGTACTGATACTCGCCCTAGCGCTCGGCCTCGATCCGGTGAGTCGCGATATTGCCCTGTTGTTCGCCGCCCTTCCTACGGCTACCTCGGCATACATTCTGGCGCGACAACTCGGCGGCGATGCGGAACTGATGGCTGCCTTGATCACCGGTCAGACATTGCTGGCAATGCTCACGCTTCCGCTATGGCTGACCCTGGCAAGTTAATTCCAGCGTAAATAAAAAAGATTCGCATTTCTCTTGACGCATTGAATGAGAATGATTATCTTGACGGTGTGGTGTTCGCCAGACGCCACTTTCCATAGCAGAGAAGGCTGATCCAGTATCTGATTTCCCTGTCATGGTTATCTCCTCATCAAGCTAGTCACGGTCTTGTGCGGCGACTCCAATAGAGTCGCCGTTTTTTTTATGCCATGAATTCCGCTATCAATTCCGCCCTCAATTGCGCCGATCCCCTGAGGCACCCCCGCGAATGGCGAAGGCGCTGTTGTCGGCTCGCTCACCGGGCCATGGGGCCCGCTGATGAAAGCGTTCTCGTAATAACGCAGCCAAGGCCTCGACCGCCGGCCGCGAGTCCTTGGCGATATTGCGTCCGAAATAGAGCTTGGCTTCGCCACCGATCAAGGGTGGCAGGCCGTCGCTTTCGTCCAGCACCCGCATCGCCGGGGTCAGGCGCTGACGATCGAGAATCCCGATGGCAAGCCCCGCCTCTACTGCCGTCTCCAGGGCGTGAATGCTGGTGCAGGTGAATACCGCATACCAGGAGCGCCCTATCGCTTCCAGCGCTTCGAGGCCCAGGGCGCGATAGGGGCAGTTCACCGGGTGCAGGGCCAACGGCAAGGGCTGTTCGCCATCGATTCGCGCCTCCTTGGCGGCGGCCCACACCGGGGCGGTACGCCACATGGGCTCTCCCCCGCGCAGGCGATTCTGGCGATCGAGCAGTACCGCGAGAGCCAGCTCGCCTCGCTCGAGCAGATGGGTAAGCTCGCCGCTGGTCGCCGTGACGGCCTCGAGCAATACATCCGGGTGGGTCGCCAGAAACTCCGGCAGCACCTGGCCCACCAGTTCGCGAGCGTAGTCTTCCGGCAACCCGAAACGCACCTTGCCACTCAAGCCACGTCCGGTGAAACGCGCCAGCAGGTTATCGTGCTGACGCAGCAGTTCACGCGCCTCACGTAGCAGTGCCTCGCCTGCGGGAGTAGGACTGACCCCGCGCGCTCCCCGAATCAATAGCCGCGTATCCAAACGCTCTTCCAGACGCTTGATCTGCATGCTGATGGCGCTGATGGTGCGGTGCCGCTGCTCTGCCGCCGCTGCCAGGGTGCCCAGCTGGGTGACGATGACGAAACTGCGCAGTGACTCGAGATCCAGCGTTCCCAACGAGACTTCAGGCATATTGAAGGCTCCCTATGAAAAATTTCGATTCCTTGAATACTTTATAAGGTTCAGACTTGCCTCGCTACCATTCATCAGCGAGGGAGGCTGTTCATGTCAGACACTTATCGGCGCGAGCAGCATCTCGCGTTGCCGACACCGTCCATCAAGTGGCCATTGACCAGTGTCGTCGTGGCCACGGGGTTCGTGCTGTGCTGGAGCAGTGGCTTCGTGGGTAGCCGGCTGGCGGTAGCGGTGGACACGCCGCCGGTGACACTCTATGCCTGGCGTTTCGCCCTGGCCACGGCGCTGGCAGGACTGTGGTGGCTGTTCAGCACCCTGCGCCATGGCGGCGAAACCGTCGGCTGGCGCGCCCTGACGCGGGAAGCCACGAGCGGCAGTCTGACCATGGGGTTCTATCTGCTGGCCATGTTGCTGGGCATTCAGCAGGGTGTGAGCGCCGGGGTGTCGGCGCTGATCGGCGCCCTACAGCCTCTTTTCGCGGCGGCACTGGCCGCCCTGTGGCTGCGCGAGATGAGCTCCCGCGCCCAGTGGTTGGGCATGCTGGTGGCGACCCTGGGCGCCGGTCTTTGCGTACTGGACGATGCCCAGGGCATGGGCGGCGCAACGCCCTGGGCCTATCTACTGCCGGTGTTGGCGGTGGGTGCGGTGACCCTGGGCAGCTTGATGACGCCCCGGCCCGGCGAGCGCAGCCTCTCCCTGCCGGCGCGACTGACCGTGCAACTAGCCACTACCACCATTATGTTCTTTATCGCCGCCGGGCTGCTCGAGGGCGGCGACCTGGCGCCGCCGGCCCCAACCCTGGGTAATGCCTTGATCATCGCCTTTCTGGTAGTGCTGGCGACCTTCGGCGGCTATGGCTTTTTCGTGAAGGGACTTTCGCACTTCGGGGTGACCCGGCTTTCGACGCTGATCTACCTGACGCCAGCGGTGACCATGGGCTGGGCGGCGCTGATGTTCGGCGAGCTGCCCGGCCTGCTGGGGGTTGTGGGCATGGCAGTGGTGGCGCTAGGGGTGCTGCAGACGCTGCGCACTCGCCCGCACAACCGCAGCGGTGCCAACATCCGCGCGCCTCGGCGCGAAGCAGCAGCGCCCGAAGCTTACGTCGCCCGGGCGAAGATCAAATCCCATACCCCGTGGCCAAGCCGCTCGCCGCGGGCCTCGAACTTGGTCAATGGCCGAAATTCGGGCCGCGACACATAAGGTGACGTCTGCGCCTCGGCGGTGTTGCGATAGCCCGGGGCGCTTTCCATCACCTCCGCCATGGATTCGGCGTAGGCTTCCCAGTCCGTTGCCATGTGCAGCACACCGCCGGGTTTCAATCGCGTGCGTACCAGTTCGACGAAGGCCGGCTGAACGATGCGCCGCTTGTGATGCTTCTTCTTCGGCCAGGGATCGGGAAAGAACAGCTGTACCGCATCGAGGCTGGCTTCCGGGAGGCAGCGGGACAACACTTCCAAGGCATCGTCGCGGTAGACCCGCAGGTTGGTCAAACCGCGCTTGTCGGCTTCGTCGAGCAATTTGCCGACGCCGGGTGCATGCACCTCGATGCCGATGAAATCCGTCTCGGGATGCGCTTCGGCCTGTTCGATTAATGAGCCCCCCATGCCGAAGCCGATCTCTACTATGCGCCGATGCGCCGAACGGCCGAACAGGCGATCCAGATCCTGCAGCCCGTCTTCGACGCTTAGCCCCCAGCGCGGCCAGATCTCTTCCAGGCCTCGGGTCTGGGCGACGGTCATGCGTCCGGCGCGCAGCACATAGCTTTTTACGCCTCGCTTGGGTCGCGGGTTCGAGTCGTCGGCTGCTTGCGCCTCTTCACTCATGCGGCGATCTTCCGTTTCAAGCATTGATTCGTCCGGCCATGGGGGATGACGCCTCGGCGTGCTGCCGGCGCGGCATGCGACCGGCGAGAAACGCCTCGCGCCCCGCCTCGATGGCTTTCTTCATGGCCCCGGCCATGACGATCGGCTGGCGGGAATGGGCGATTGCCGAGTTCATGAGCACGCCGGAGCAGCCCATCTCCATGGCCAGGGCCGCATCCGAGGCGGTACCGATACCCGCATCCACCAGAATCGGCACCTCGGCATTTTCGAGAATGATGGCCAGGGTGTGCGGGTTGAGCAGACCATTGCCGGAACCGATCAACGAGCCCAACGGCATGACCGCGCAGCAGCCGATCTTCTCGAGCTCCTTGGCCACGATCGGATCGTCGCTGGTATAGGCCATGACATCGAAGCCATCGCGAATCAGTTCCTCGGCGGCCTTGAGGGTCTCGACCACGTTGGGGTAGAGCGTGCTGTCCTCGGCCAGCACCTCGAGCTTGACCAGATTGTGGCCGTCGAGCAGTTCCCGAGCCAGTTTACAGGTGCGCACCGCCTCCCGCGCGTTGTAACAGCCGGCGGTATTGGGCAGCAGCGTATAACGCTCAGGCGGGATGGCTTCGAGCAGGCTAGGCTCATTCGCATCCTGGCCTAGATTGGTACGACGCACCGCGAAGGTCACTACCTCGGTGCCGCTGGCGGCAATGGCGGCCTTGGCCTCGTCGTAATCCTTGTAACGCCCGGTCCCCACCAGCAAACGCGAGGTGAACTTGCGCCCGGCGACATACCAAGGCTGATCGATTGTTTGAACGGACATGATGCCTCCCGTGATATGACGACGCTCAACCGCCGCCGATGGCATGAACGATTTCAACACGATCGCCGTCGCTCAAGCAGAGCGCGGCATGCTGACTACGCGGCACGATCTCCTCATTGACTTCGACGGCAATGCGTCGCCCCGCAAGACCGAGTGACTCGATCAACTCGCTGACCGTGGACCCACCTTCGAACGCTTGAGGCTCACCGTTGAGCTGAATCTGCATGACGACCTCCGCACAGACTGCAGATGGATGAATTTGCAACAGACACGCCCGCTGAATTGCGGGCGTTAGTGTAGCGTCAAACCTTGCTATCGGCACCTTTCTGCTTCGGCGGCCAGACGTCCGAGTCGACCAGTTCGGGTTGCTTCATCACCCTGGGATTGAAGACCGGCTCGTCGTTTCCTTCCCGACGCTGGCGCTCATAATCCTGGAGAAGCCGCAGACCGGTCGGTGACAGCAGCAGGATGGCGATCAGGTTGGTAGTGGCCATTAATCCCATGGAAAGATCGGCAAAGTTCCATACGAAGGTCAACTGCGCCACGGAGCCGATCATTACCATGGCCAGCACCACCCAGCGCAGGGTGTGATCCGCCTTCTTGGCCTGGCCACGGAACAGGTATTCGATATTGACCGCGGAGAAGGAGTAATTAGCCAATACCGACGTATAGGCAAAGAACAGGATGATGATGGCAATGAAAATTTCACCGAAACCGCCGAGATGATCGACCATGGCATCCTGGGTCAGCTTGATGCCCTCGATGGAGGCACCCGGGGAGCTGCTGAGCAAGGTGTCGTAGACCCCGGACATCAGGATCACCACTGCGGTGCAGCTACAGATCAAGAGCGTATCCACGAACACGCCAAAAGACTGTACCAGGCCTTGAGCGGCAGGATGCTTGACGTTGGCCTGGGCGGCGGCATTGGGTGCCGAGCCCATGCCAGCCTCATTGGAGAACAAGCCGCGCTTGATGCCGTTCTCCATCGCCACCTTGATCGAATAGCCCACCGCACCACCCACCGCCGGGCCATAACCGAAAGCGCTCTTGACGATTAGCGCCAGCATGTCCGGCACTGCGGTAATATTGGTTATCAGAATCCACAACGCCACCAGCAGATAGGCGATCGCCATGGCCGGCACGATCTTCTCGGCAGTGCGCGCCACGGATTTCAGGCCACCGAAGATGACGATCGCTACCAGCACAACCAATACCAATCCGGTAATCCAGTTGGGTATTCCAAAGGCACCGTTCATGGCCTGAGCGATAGTATTGGACTGAGCCGCATTGAAGGCCAATCCATAGGCAATGATCAGAAAGACCGCGAACAGCGCACCAAGCCATCGCCAGCCCAGGCCACGTTCGATGTAATAGGCCGGACCGCCACGAAACACGCCGTCCTCGTTGGTGTGCTTGTAAAGCTGAGCCAGCGCCGATTCGATGAACGCGGTGGCAAAGCCCAACAACGCGGTGATCCACATCCAGAAAATCGCCCCGGGTCCACCCACCCATAGGGCAAGGGCCACCCCGGCCAGGTTCCCAGTGCCAAGGCGTGCTGCCAGCGATGTAGCAAAGGCCTGAAAGGCACTCACTCCCTCACCAGAGCCTCCAGAGGTAAAGGTTACCTTGGCCATGTGAACAAACATTCGGAACTGCATGCCGCGGGTCATGACGGTGAAGAAAAGCCCAGTCCCCAGCAGCAGATACACCAGGATATAACTCCAGATGAAGTCGCTGACCGGATTGATGACCGCATAGATACCATCGCGCAGCGGCTCGATGAATGAAAAAAGAGCTTCCATGGCATTATTCTCCTGGTTTTTCCTGGGCCCGGCCCAAAGGATAGCGGCGCAAGCGACGTCGCGAAACACCGCCAATAAAATGTTTTCATTGACGAGCACTTGAAAGAGAAATCCAGTAGAGGAAGTTATTCCGACCAAAGGAGGAATGTTGCCATGCAAGAACGTGCTATCTGGGTCGCCACTGCGTTAAGTGGGTTTATCCTGGTGATGGCCGGCGCCTTCGGCGCCCATGGCCTGGAAGGGCGTGTGAGCGAACGTCTGCTCGCGGCCTTCGAAACCGGAGTGCGTTATCAAGCCTGGCATACCCTGGCCATTCTCGTGGTGCTGATCTGGCGTCAGCAGCAGCCATCACGCGGTCAGAAACTCGTGATGGGGCTATGGGGGGCGGGCATAGTGCTGTTTTCCGGCTCGCTGTACCTGATGACCCTGACCGGTATCCGCGCGCTGGGCATGATCACCCCCATTGGCGGCGTCCTGTTCCTGACGGGCTGGTTGGCGCTGGCCTATACGGCCTGGCGTACCAAGCATCATGAAAATAGTGGATGCTAGTCATCATCCCGGTCAGGCAACACATAAGTCGCCGTCACGATGGCAACCGGGTCGTTGTCCCCCGCCGAAAACAGTTCGACCTCGCCGACCGCCAGGCGTCGCCCCAGCTTGATCACCCGCGCATTGGCAATCAAGTCGCGATCGCCGCGAGCCCGGCGCAGGAAATGACAATTGAGATCCGTGGTCACCGCCATGGGTTCGGGGCCAATCTGCGCCAGAATCGCCACATACAGGCACACATCCGCCAATCCCATCATGCTCGGTCCGGACACACAGGCGCCGGGCCGCAGATGCTCGTCCTCGATGGCCAGACTCATGGTGGCGCGCATTTCATGGACGCCTTCGATGGTGCCCTGGCGATGGGGAAATACCTCATCGAGAAAATCCTCGATGGCGGCGGCAGTCATCACGGTCATCAACATACTCCAAGTAATACGGACCCAGGCTGTTACGATAGCGTAACCGGTGGACTCGGCACAGCCTTGTGCCACGAAACGGGATCGCAATGAATCAACGCAACGCCTGGTTCATTCCTTCACCGGCGCTCGACTATACTCAACTGCCACTCAAGCACACGGACGCATGATCCCCATGATTCGACTTTCAAGTATCGCGGCCATCCTGACTCTCTCCTCACTACTGGGCTTTTCCGTGCAGGCCCAGGAGGATGCCTCTTCCAACACTTCAAAACCGCCGCCCACGGAAGACACCAAGAAGATGAAACAGGCGCTCGAGGAGCCTGCCCCGGTAGAGGACGGCGCCAAGCAGGGACCAGGTGGTAAAGCCAAGCCAGAAGAGAACTGGTTTGGCTGCGCCCCGGATGAAGACAAGCAAGAGCAGTCCTGTGACCAACAAGACACTGCTGATATGAAAGAAAAAGGAGATGACAAAAAGACGTCGCCCTGATCATGCAAGACATCGCCACATATACATGCAAAAGGCTTCGCCGAATCCGGCGAAGCCTTTTATTTGAGCAGCGTACTGAACCGCGACGCTGAGCTTACTTGGCCTTTTCCACCGCTCGCCAATGATGCAGTAGCGGTTCGGTATAACCTGAGGGCTGTTCGCGGCCCTTGAAGATGAGATCCGACGCCGCCTGAAAGGCGGTCGAGTCCTTCAGGTGCGACGTCATCGGCGTATAGTCGGGATCGCCTTCGTTCTGCTTGTCGACCACCTTCGCCATGCGCTCAAGCGTCTTCCTGACCTGGTCCTCGCTGACCACCCCATGATAGAGCCAGTTGGCGATGTGCTGGCTGGAAATACGCAGCGTGGCGCGGTCTTCCATCAAGCCCACGTCGTGGATGTCCGGCACCTTGGAACAACCCACCCCGTGCTCCACCCAGCGCACCACATAGCCAAGGATGCCCTGGCAGTTGTTGTCGAGCTCCTGCTGGATCTCCTCCGCCGACCAGTCGGCGCTTTCGACCACCGGCACGTTGAGCAGGTCATCAAGGAGATCGACCGCACCCTGCCCCTTCAGATCGTGCTGCACGGCAGCAACATCGACCTGGTGATAATGCAAGGCATGCAGCACTGCGGCTGTCGGTGACGGCACCCAGGCGGTGTTCGCACCGGCCTTGGGATGGCCGATCTTCTGCTCGAGCATGGCCGCCATCAACTCCGGCATCGCCCACATGCCCTTGCCGATCTGAGCGCGACCGCGCAGACCACAATCCAGACCTACCAGGACGTTGTTGCGCTCGTAGGCACCTATCCAGGCCGCTCCCTTCATGTCGCCCTTGCGCAGCATGGGGCCGGCTTCCATGGCGCTGTGCATTTCGTCGCCGGTACGATCCAGAAAACCGGTATTGATGAACACCACCCGGCTTGCAGCCTCGTTGATACACGCCTTGAGGTTGACGGAAGTACGCCGCTCCTCGTCCATGATGCCCATCTTGAGGGTATTGCGTGGCAGGCCCAGTACGTCTTCGATCCGCTCGAACAGCGTATTGGAGAAGGCGACTTCCTTGGGGCCATGCATCTTGGGCTTGACGATATAGACCGAGCCGGTGCGGCTGTTATGCGTTTGACCCTGCGCCTGACCGTCTCCGCCCAATATGCGCGTCTTCTTCAGATCGTGCATGGCGATCAAACTGGTAATGATGCCGTCGAGCAAACCTTCGGGTACCTCATTGCCCGCCTCGTCGAGGACCGCCGGGTTGGTCATCAGATGGCCGACGTTACGCACGAACATCAGCGAACGCCCGGGCAGGTCAAGCTCGCTGCCATCCGGGCGCAGATAGTGGCGATCTTCGTTGAGGCGGCGGGTATGGCTCTTGCCCCCCTTGTCGATCTGCTCTTCGAGATCGCCACGCATCAGGCCCAGCCAGTTGCGATACACGCCGACCTTGTCCTCGGCGTCTACCGCTGCCACGGAATCCTCGCAGTCCATGATGGTGGTGATGGCGGCCTCGACCAGGACATCCTTGAGATGAGCCGCATCGGTCTTGCCGATGGGGTGCTCAGCGTCGAACTGCAGTTCCAGATGCAAGCCATGCTGGGTCAACAGTATGGCGCTGGGCGCAGACGCCTCACCCTGATAGCCGATCAGCTGATCCGGCCGCTCGAGACCGGTGTCGCGGCCATCTTCCAAGGTGACGATGAGCTGGCCGTCACGCAGCGCGTAGCGCACTGCATCGCGATGGGAGGCGCTGGAAAGCGGTGCCGCCTGGTCGAGCACGTTGCGGGCATAGACGATGACCTTGGCACCGCGCTTGGGATTGTAATCACTGCCAATCTCTGCACCGTCTTCTTCGCTGATGGCATCGGTGCCATAAAGGGCATCGTAGAGACTGCCCCAGCGCGCATTGGCGGCATTCAGCGCGTAGCGAGCATTGCTCACCGGCACCACGAGCTGCGGGCCGGCCTGAGTCGTGATCTCCTCGTCCACGTTGGCGGTACTCACTTCCACCTTGGCGGGGGCATCCACCAGATAGCCGATCTTTTTGAGAAAGGCGCGATAGGCGGCAAGATCGCGTACCGGGCCGGGATTTTCCCGGTGCCAGGTATCGAGTTCCGCCTGAAGGCGTTCACGCTCTTCCAGAAGTTCGCGATTGCGCGGCGCCAGATCATGGATCAGGGCATCGACGCCGGCCCAGAAAGCATCGGCATCCACACCGGTACCGGGCAGGGCTTCATCGTTGATGAAGCGATCGAGTTCAGAGGCCACCTGGAGACGATGGCGGGAGATGCGGTCAGACATGAAAGACACTCCTGCTGCGGCTGCTATCGCCTGCAAACCGGCGATAGGCAATTCGTTATGACAAAGACGCCTATGGAAATGACTTCCATATGTTACCTGAAAGCGAGCTCGAGGTGCGCCTCACTTGACCAATGACGTAGAAGGACTTTCGTTTTCTTGATGAATTCAGGCTAGCATGGGGGCGTACAGGGAGAACTCGATGATCGACTTCACACCATTGCAAGCCCTAGGCCCCCTGGCCTTCATCGACGAACCAAAGTCCTCGTCATTGATTCATTATCTTGATCACTATCAGTTGACACCGTTACTGCACGACAATGTCGGCTTTTATGCAGGGTTTGTCGATACCGAGCATTATCGGCTGTGGACCCAGCTATGGTCGCCGCCGGAACCTCGCGGCACGGCTTTCGTCGTGCACGGCTATTTCGACCATCTAGGGCTCTATCGCCATTTGCTTGAATGTCTGCTGGCCCGAGGCCTGCGGGTCGTCCTGTGGGACCTTCCCGGCCATGGCCTGTCCAGCGGCGCCCGGGCGACTATCGACGACTTTCAGGAGTATGGCACTTGCCTGCAGGTTTTGCAGCGCCATCTCCTGCTTGAAGGTCTGGCACCCAAGCCTTGGGTCGGCATCGGTCAAAGCACCGGCGCCGCAATTCTAGCCACGGACGCCCTGACACAAGGCACGGACTCGCCCTGGCAAGCGCTGGTTCTGCTGGCACCTTTAGTACGCCCTTGGGGCTGGAACCAGACGAATTGGCTGCACTGGCTGGCAAGCCCCTTCATCGGCTCGATTCCCCGCACCTACCGTCCCAACTCGACGGATACGGAGTTCGTTGCATTCCTGCGGGAGGACGACCCGCTTCAGACCGATCGCCTCACCTTGAGCTGGGTAAGCGCCATGCGCCGCTGGATGACACATCTGCTGGCACTACCGGCAAGCGACGTTCCGGTACTGATTCTGCAAGGAGAGCAGGATTTAACCGTGGATTGGCAATGGAACCTTGATGTGCTGAAAGGCAAGTTTCCCGCGGCGGAGGTGCATTATCACCCTGAGGCACGTCATCACCTGGTCAACGAAACCGATAGCATTCGCGAAACACTCTTCGCCGAATTGAACGACTTCCTGATCAGGGTCGAACACGAACCTCATTTCTCTTCTTCTGGAACACATCATTCCGCCTTGCCATGACGATAAAACGACTGTGCTGCTTATTACTGATCGGTGTGCTTGCAGGTTGCGCAAGCGCTCCTCAAACCCCGCCCCAGCGGCAGGCGCTGTATGGCCTGGGAGAGCGCGCCGCGCAAACTATTGTCGATGAACCGGACTGGTCTGCCGAGAATATCGTACTGCTACTGGCGCGCCCGGATATCGATGCAGACCTGGAAGTCGACACCGAGTATTTTCGAGAAACCTTGACCCGGGCGCTGCTGGCCCAGGGCGGAGGGCCACAGGTGCTCAACTGGGTGCCCTCCATGGCGGATGCGTCGGCACCGGAAAATCAATGGCTGCTGAAAACCCGTTTGCTGGCGGAGGGGCCAGTGCTTACCCTCTCGGATCGCGAACTGCGACCCTATCGCCTGGAACTGGCGCTATACAGACCCGGCAGCGCGACGCCGCGCTGGCGCTGGAGCATTGATGGGGCGCTGGATATTAGCGCACTGTAGCCTTCACGTTCAGGAGTCATTATGCCTCGCCATGCACGCCACCTTTACCGCGATGGGCCCCGCAACCCTTTTCCCGGCGTCAAGGCGCTGGAGCGACGGCTGGGCCGGGAGATACCCCATCGACTAGGCTCCAACGAGGGCCTGGACATGCCCCATGCGGCGCTGTCCAAGCGCTTTGGCGATGACGTCGCGGCACTGGCGCGCAGTTACGGCGATGCCGAGGCCCTTGGAGTGCGTCAACGCCTCTCGGAACGCCTGGGCACCTCGCTCGAGGCTCTGCTGGTGGATGCGGGTGCCGACAGCCTGATCGCGCTGGTGCTCAGGGCGATATGCGATCCCGGCTGTGTGGTGATCACCAGCGCCGGCACCTACCCGACCTTTCGCTATTTTGCCCAAGGTCAGGGGTGCGCCGTGCAGGAAGTCTCCTATCAGGACCGCCCGGGCGTTCTGGCGCCGGATCTCGCCGCCTTGGCCGCCGCCGCCGCCAGTCATCGCGCTCGGCTGGTCTACCTGGCCAACCCGGACAATCCCGGCGGCCACCTGCATGACGACCAGGCCATCGCCACGTTACGCAACGCCTTGCCCGCAGATTGCACACTGCTGTTGGATGAGGCCTATCACGACTTCCGTCCTGACGCAGAAGCGCCGAATAACGGTGCAGTCTGGCCCGGAGTGATCCGGTTACGCACCTTTTCCAAGGCTCACGGCCTGGCCGGTCTGCGCATCGGTTATGCCATCGCCATGCCGGAATGTATCGAGATACTACAGAAAGTAAGGATTCACTACGCGGTCTCATCCCTGGCCCAGGCCGCCGCCGAGACCGTGCTCGACCATGCCGACGAGGTGCGGGCCCACATCGATGCCGTGATCCACCGCCGGGAGCGCCTGGCGGACTGGCTACGCGAATTGGGCGGCGACGTGCCGGACAGCGCCACCAATTTCGTCGCCCTGCGCATGCCAAGCGCCGATCAGGCCGCTCAAATCAACGCGGAACTGCTCGACGCCGGCAGCTTGATTCACCGCCCGCCCCATCCTGCATTGGGCCATGTGCTTCGGATCAGCGCCCTGGAAGATGCCCTGGCGCCAGGAAGGCTGGCGGCGCTGGAAAAGGCCCTACATGGCAGTGCTTTATGACAGCCCTGCAGGATGAATCAGGCAGGGCTTCGTCTGAAAAGTCAGCGAGCGAAGTCTAGGCAAGGCAAAAATTGGCGAGAGAGCGGAGTTTACGCAGTGTAAATGAGCATCTTGAGCCAATTTTTAACGCCGCATGGACGAGCGCAGGTACTTTTCGGACAAAGCCTAATCAGCCCCCGTTCTGGCTGCCGTTGAACAGCACCATCACCACGCCGGCAATATAGCAGGCGATGATCGCCACGCTCTCGAAGCCGATGCGTCCGGGCCCCTGCTCCTCGCGGCGTATCAACCCCATGATCAGCACCCCGGTCATGAGCAGCGACAGGGCGATCCACAACGAGACCGAATCCGGCACCACGTGATAGATCGAGCCACCGCGATAGGCGATGTCCGAGGCGGCGGCAAACAGGGTATCGAAGGCGTTGCCGCCAATGATGCCGGCCACCGCCAGGGTCAAGGCGCCGCGGCGCACCGCGGCGATCGTGGTGACCAGTTCCGGCAGCGAGGTGGCTACCGAGGTCAACAACACCCCGACCGCGGCCTGACTGAGCCCCGACTCCTGGGCGATTACCGAGGCGCTGCGCTCCAGCACGAACCCCGAGATCCCCAGTACAGCGGCCAACAGCGCGAACAGCAGCCATAGCGATATCAGCGATTGCTGCAAGGCCTGCTCATCCGGCTCATCAACCTTGGTCTCCCGGGTGCGGGAGGGCCGCCACATGGGATTGGCCTGGGCCTTGCCTACCAGACGCAGACCATAAACATAACCGATGAACAGCAATGGCGTGATCGGATGGACATTCCAGAAGGTCACTTCCGGCGAAAAGCGCCCTATCAGCAACAGTGACAGCATGCACAGCAGTAACGTGCCCTGCATGAGGTTGCCGATGGAAGCCGCCGCATGTTCAAGATTGGCACGCTTGTAGGCTATATCCGCCGCGGTCAAAAACAGGGTCTGCACCGCGATGCCGCCGAGGGCGTTGCTCATCGCCAACTCTGGCTGGTCGCGTAGCGCTGCGCTCACCGACAGCACGATACCGGACAGCGACGTCGCCATGCCCATCAGCACCGCACCGGCAATCGCCTCCCCCAGTCCGGTGCGATCGGCCAGATCGTCGACGATATGCGCCAGGCGCGTACCCACCACACCAATGACTGCAGCAAACGCCACGAACAGGCCGATCGCCAAGGACAGGGGCATATCGTTTAAAAATGACAGCATCAAATGTTCTCTTGGGTTTTTGGTTCAGTATTGGTACCGCGTAAACGGTCGAGCTGTCGATAACCTATGGCTTCCATGAGATGCGCCCGGGTGGGGCGCGACTCGCCGGCCAGGTCCGCCAGGGTCAGGGCGACGCGCAGCACGCGGTGATAGGCGCGGGCAGAGAGTTTGAGCCGGGTCAGCACATCTGCCAGCCAAGCACGCTCATCGCTGCCCAGGGCGCAGGCAGCTTCCAGTTCTCGCCCCGGCAGGCGGGCATTGAGGGCACCGCGGGCCTGTTGGCGCTGACGCGCCGCCAACACCCGTTCCCGTACCGCTGCCGAACTTTCACCCGTAGAGGGAGAGGTCAGTTGATCCGCGGGCAGGGCCGGGACTTCTACCTGCAAGTCGATACGATCGAGCAAGGGCCCGGACAGGCGTGACTGATAGCGCTGTATCTGGGCCTGGGTACAGACGCAGGCCTGGCGAGGATCGCCGAGATGGCCACAGGGGCACGGGTTCATTGCCGCCACCAGCTGAAAGCTGGCTGGAAAACAGCGCTGATGACTGGCCCGGGCGATATGGATGCGCCCCGACTCAAGCGGCTCACGCATCACCTCGAGTACGCTGCGGTCGAATTGCGGCAACTCATCCAGGAACAATACGCCGTGATGCGCCAGGGATATCTCGCCGGGGCGGGGTTTCGAGCCGCTGTGAATTCCATCTAAAACAACGACTGGTGGTATAATGAATCAAGGGCTAGCGTCCTTTTTGACAAAATTTTATACGACTGAATAACACAAAATTAAGCGACTGGATAGCATTTTCACAACTATATAGGCGACTGGATTATGGGCAGCCCCGTTAGGATCATCGGTACCAACAGAAGGAGCCTGACCGGCCAGGTCGCTTTCCAGCATGGCCGCGCTCGGGCTTTCGAATCGTCTCTGGAACGTGATTTCTTCATGTTGCTTGATTTCAGTTCGGGCATCGAGGAGGTAGAGGAGCAGCCGCTGACCATCCGGTTCGTCAACAAGCACGGTCAGCGGCGTCAGTACACGCCCGATGTGCTGGTGACCTACGATGACGGCAAGCCCCCCGTGCTTTATGAAGTGAAGTATCGCGAGGATCTGCGCGCCAACTGGGCGGCGCTCAAACCCAAATTTCAGGCCGCATTACGTTATTGCAGGGAAAGGGACTGGCAGTTTCATATCGTGACCGAACGGGAAATTCGTGGTTCTTGCGTACTGAACAATGCTCGGTTCCTGCGTGCCTACCGCGACTACCCCAGAAACGAGATCACCAACGCCACCGCTACGCATCTGGCACGTACGCTGGCCATGCTCGGCGAAACCACGCCCCAAACGCTGCTGATAGCAGCCTACGCCTGCGAGGAAAATCGCATGTCTGCGCTAGGCGTCCTGTGGTACATGGTGGCAAACGGCCGCGTGCATACCAATCCGCTACACCCGTTGACCATGGAAAGTCCTATTTGGATTACCACCGGTGAAGGGTTCATGTGGAGCCAGAATCCCGGGCCTTTCATTCCCATGGTCTGCCTTGGCGACATCCAGAGGAGATCGCAGCCATGATGACAGCCCCTGCCTTTCTGTCGGTCACCACCGGCTCGGTCGTGATGGCCAATGCACGGACCTACCGCGTCACTCATCTGTTGGATAGCGCCACGTTGCTGGCGAAAGATGTCGACACCGGCGAGGTGAACCGGCTGCACGCACACGAGTTACAGCCGCTACACGATGAGAATGTGGTGGGCAGTGTCGAGGATGGAGATGATACGGATGTGGCCAAGGGAAAGGATTTGGCCGCGTTCGAGGACGAGGACTGGAAAGTGGCCCGACAGCGTTTTGCCGCCATTCGTCCTTTGCTCGAGGACCCTTTTCGTACCCGGCACAAGGCAGAGGCAATCGCTACTGACAATGGCGTCCATGTGGCCACCCTGTATCAATGGCTCAAGGAGTATCAGGATGCCGGACATATCTCTGCGCTGATCCCTGCCCCTCGTGGACGTAAGCGAGGTACTAGAGGGCTGGAGAAAAAGCTCGAAGTGATCATCAATGGGGCGATCGAGGATCTATACCTGAGCCGGCAGCGCTACAAGCCGGGGGATGTTATCGCGGCCGTCCAGGCGCAGTGCAAACAAGCGGGATTGACACCGCCGCATCCCAACACCGTCCGTAACCGGATCAGGGAAATCTCGATGCGCGAGGCCTTGCGCCGGCGTGGACTGCGTGACAAGGCGCGGGATACCTATACGCCACTGCGGGGAGCATTCCCCAACGCGGATTTCCCGCTCGCCGTGGTGCAGGTCGATCACACCCCAGCCGACATCATCGTGGTCGATGAGGAGCACCGGCTGGCACTAGGGCGTCCCTGGATGACCCTGGCCATCGATGTCTTCTCGCGCATGATCGTGGGCGTGGCGGTCAGCATGGAAAAACCCAGCGCCGTCTCTGTGGGCTTGTGTGTGGCCAACGCCATCCTGCCCAAGAACGATTACCTGGCCCAGCTTGAACTGGGTCTGGAGTGGCCTGTCTGGGGCAAGATGCGGGTACTGCATACGGACAACGCCAAGGAATTTCGCGGCAAGATGTTGCGGCGTGCCTGTGAGCAGTATGGAATTGATCTCCATCTGCGGCCGGTGAAACTGCCACATTACGGTGGCCATATCGAACGCTATATGGGCACGGCCGCCAATGAGATACGCAAACTGCCTGGCGCAACCTTTTCCAACACTCGGCAACGCCATGGGTACAACTCCGAGAAGGAATCCGCGCTGACGCTCAGGGAGTTCGAGCAGTACCTGGTGGAGTTCATTGTCGGGGTTTATCACCAGCGCCCTCATTCGGAGCTGAAGATGCCGCCTCTGCGCAAGTGGCAACTCGGCATTCTCGGCGACTCGAGTCAGCCAGGGCTGGGTATGCCTCCCATACCCACGGACCCCATGCGTCTGAAGCTCGATTTCTTGCCGCTGTATTCGCGTAGCGTGCAACGCTATGGCATCCAGCTGGACGGCATCAATTACTATCACGAAGTGCTCAATCCCTGGATTGGAGCCAAAGATCCCAAGAACGCATCCCGGGCTCGCACGTTCATCGTGCGACGTGACCCCCGCGACATCAGCCGAATTTACTTCTTCGATCCCGAGAGCGAGATCTATTACACCGTACCCTACCGCGACCCCACCCATCCGGCGATCAGTGTGTGGGAGCTGCGCGAGGCGTCACGCCGCATTCGCGAAGAAGGGCTGCGCCATGTCAACGAAGACGTCATCTTCGAGACGATCGATCGGATGCGTGAGCGCGTCGAGCAGGCCGTCAAGAAGACCAAGCAGGCGCGACGTCAAAAAACGCGTATTGCCACAACGCAAAAATTGGCGCACGCCCCTGACATTGATCCAATCAAGTCGCCTGACCCCTTATCAACGGTAGAACCCGCTTCTATCGATGCCGTCGATGACAACGACATTTTTTCACAGCCCATCGAGCCGTTCGACGATGACGCCTAGGGGAAGGACATGACCTCATTTGCACATCTCAATCCAGACATTATCGAGACCCTGTCCTGGACGACAGACGATCGTGTCCATTTCGCGCAAGAAACCCAGTGGATTACTTACCCCCGGGCCAAGGAGGTATTGCTGCGCCTGGACGATATGCTCGCGCATCCGCGGGTATCGCGTATGCCCAACACGCTGTTGGTCGGCGAGAGCGGCAATGGCAAGAGCACACTGATCGATCGTTTCAGGGAACGCCATCCCGTCAAGATCAAACCCTCGGGCGACCCCATCGCCCCGGTCATTGTCATGGAGATGCCTTCGGAACCCAACGAAGGCCGGTTCTGGACCGAACTACTGCTGTCCTTGAAGATCGCGCACCGGGATACGGACCCGGTGCAGCGCAAGGAGAATCAGGCCATCTCGATCCTGACATATGTTCAGGCGCGCATGCTGGTCATCGACGAGATCCATAACGTGCTTCACGGCAGCGCAAAACAGCAGCGTCACTTTCTGGGCATGCTGAAACGCTTGAGCAACAAACTGCAGTTGCCTCTGGTGGCTGTGGGAACCCGTGATGCGATTCTGGCGCTGCATACCGATACGCAGCTTTCCAGCCGGTTTGAACCGCTGGCCTTGCCGCGCTGGCAGCTGGACACGAGCTTTCTGCGGCTACTGGCAAGCTTTGAATGCCGGCTGCCTCTTGCGGAGCCCTCACAGCTGGCTAGCAAGGAAATAGCCATCAAGCTGCACGGTATGAGTGGCGGCACCATTGGTGGCGTTGCCACCATACTCAAGCGGGCCACCGTCAAGGCGATCCGGGAAGGTCACGAGCGTATCGATACGAAAATTCTCGACGGTATCGGCTGGGTCAAGCTCTCCGACTATGGCAAGGAGGCCTTGAGGTTGTGATACGAGGCGAATGGACCATCCATCTGGCTCCACAGTATGACGAGTCGCTGACGTCCTGGTTGGCACGTACCGCGTTTGCGCACGGCATTACGCCGTACCGCTTTACCAACTACTGGACGCACGGCTGTCCTGTTTGGGAGCGAGACATCGATCGCAGCGCGACCGATGCGCTGCTAACCACGCTGTCGCATCATGCGGGGCTGGACGAACCAACACTCGAACGCATGACGTTACGCGGCATCGAGCAACAGCTGGTGAAGCATTATTGTCAGGGTAATGCTCGTCTCCTGCTGGCCTGTGGCATATATCACCGCACACGAACATTACATGGCTTGCAGTATTGCCCGATCTGCTTTCGGGAACAGGGAGTCTTCTTCACGCGTCATTGGCGTTTGAGCTTTATGGTGGTTTGTCCGGAACACGGTCACGTGCTGCAAGATGCTTGCCCGCATTGTGATGGCTCTTTGATGCCACACCGCAGTACGGCGTTGAGAATGGATCGTTGCGCCGTATGCGAAGCATCGCTTTTATCCCTTGGCACGCACCCGACTCAGGTGCCGGATGCTGTTGCTGCGCTTCAGCATCAGCTCCTCGACACACTTGATGGCTCGATGAACACAGCGTTCTTGCAGTCGCCAGGATGCCTTGAAACCTTTGCGGTAGTCCGGACCCTGTTGGGCATACTTGCCAATGAACGCCTACACAATCAACTGCGCTATCAGCTCGGTCTGACACCGACAGTATCTTTTCCTACTAAAAAGAATGTATTCGAGAATCAGCGGATTCCTCTTCGACTGGCCACATTGGAAAGCCTGGCACATTGGCTTCGAGATTGGCCCGACACCTTCCTCGAAAACGCCCGCTTACTCGGCCTTACTAAGCGAACATTTATACGCTGCAATGTCCCAGATTTCTTTGCTCGCGAGATAGAGTCTTTACCCAAAGGGCAGCGCAGACAGCGGAAAAAGGCATCACATCCGGCGAAGGGTAAACCATTGAGCGGGCTTCGCCGGGGTGATCCAGTCCGCTATCGTCAAGAAAAAGCGCGATACTTGCTTGACCTGGCAGGATACCCGAACTCATGAGCCGTATACCCCGCACCCAATGCGACGAGTGTGGCAGGGATATGCTCAAGGCCAAGAAGCACTATAAAGGCAGTGCGTATTGCGCTACCTGCTATGCGCGGGAATTCAAGCGAAAGCCCTGTACCCGTTGTGGCAAACCGATGCGCGCCCATCGGCGTGAGGAAAATCCCGTTTGTAGTCTGTGTGTGAGACGCGAACGAACATGTGCTCGCTGTGACGCTCCGCTTCCACGAGCGGATTACCTAATCGGTAATGCCGCCTTTTGCAAGCCATGCTCTCAGCATGTGCGCCCAGCGCGCCCCTGCCCGCGTTGTGGCAAGCACTCGCGGCGTCTGTCGCGTGCTCCGGCTCTCGGCATCCTGGAATCCGTCTGTGAAGCCTGTCGGCAACCTCATCATGCAACCTGCGCCATATGTCGCCGCTCCCGAGCCATTGACAGCTTTGATCAAAGTGGGCGGCCTTTGTGTCGAGCATGTCATCCGTCGGCGCCTCGATCGCATTTATGCCCGCACTGTCACCAGCCCACGCCAGGGACAGGAACTGCCCCTTGTCCACATTGCGCTTTGAAGGACAGGATAGAGCGGCGCGTGAAACTCAACCGTGAGCTGATCGAGCAGCCTTGGGGTCAGGAGTTGTTCGATGCATTTTGTACGTGGGACGGGCTTCCCTGGCAGGCCGGCAACATGACAAAACGCGTTGACGGATACGCACGCTTTTTTGCACGTCTCGATCGCTCGCTTTCATCACGCGACGCCATTACCCAGCAATCGCTCTTTGATCTGTTCGGCGCTGAAGAGCTTCGGCGCCATTTTCTGATCGTCAACTACCTGATCGAAACACTGGGTATCGAGTGGGACTGCGCCGAACAGGAAAACATGATTGAACGACGCCGCATTGAAGCGATGCTTGCTGATACTCGAGAACAGTCGTGGCATCTGGATCTTGTAGCTTATGAAGAATGGCTGGCCAAGCGTCGCAACGACGATGATCAGCCGCTCAAACCACTGACAATTAGAGGTCATTTGCGCGCGGCTGTTCACCTCTTGCAAGCAGCCGATGTAGCCACTATTTCAGCGTTGCCAGAGGACGCTGTAATACGCCGTACTCGAAAACATCCTGGTTACAGGGCATCTCTGTCCACCTTCAGCGCATTTGCTTGGGAAACCCAAAAAATAAAGCTGTTATCGCCGGCAAAGGTAAAAAAACGGCATCTCAGTGAAGATCGCCGGCTAGTGGAGCCCATCAGAACGCTGTTGGGTCGTCTCACCGCCTCACCCACACCACAGGAAGCGCAAGCCCTGTTGTTTGCCTGTATCTCACGGCTGTATCAATTGCAGCT
Organism: uncultured Halomonas sp.; assembly: GCF_947493865.1. Taxonomy (GTDB): domain Bacteria; phylum Pseudomonadota; class Gammaproteobacteria; order Pseudomonadales; family Halomonadaceae; genus Modicisalibacter. The sequence continues at coordinate 1,267 of NZ_CANLTC010000019.1, read as the reverse complement.
GAAGCAAGTGCGATTTTTACGCTGGCAGAACCTGGAATGGTCCGACGCACGTCTCTACCTCCATCTAAACAGCGCGCGCTATGAACTACTTGAGCCACTACCTGGTGCAATCAGCAAGTATCTGCCAGCCGGTAGTCCATCGGATTATTTGTTCAAAGGAAGAAGCACTGCGCAGCCATTGAGCGAGGCCGCTATGCACTACCACCTCAATAAACGCTAAAGGAAGCGTCATCTGGTGCTGAACCGTCAGGCATGAAGTTGCGACGCTCTGTCTTGCTTTGAATTGCTATGTTTTTTGCTCCCTTCTTCACCTTTAGAGATCGGAACAAATGAGTAGCATTGCGAATGTGACGCCTTCCCAATCGTGACCAATGATCGTCTCGTCTGTTGTATGCGTCACGAACCCGGCCTTGGCCGGGTTTTATCTATTACTATTCTTTATGGCTTATTATTTTCACCCTACGATAAAAAATTCTTTATTTTTCTATTAGTAAATGTTAATTACAGTATTAGAAGCCTAATTAAAGCGCATCTATACCCTACCGTGTGGAATAGGAAAACGAGAGCTATGGCATCAGCCTCTCATGCAGCAGAATTTAGACCCCCTGTAAGTTCGTCGTCCTCCCCCAAACAGTCATCTAGTAATTCATTCCAACGTATCACATGCACGCCAGATAAAAACGGCAAAATCTACAAAAAACGAGGATTAATGAAAATTTTTAAATGTAATAAAATAGGGGATTGCTGCGTTTATATATATCGATAGCACACTACCTTTGCTGATATACTGCTGACCCTAAACCTCATATCCGTCTCGAATATTTCTTACATATTCTTTCACCATAAGGAAAAACACATGAGCATAACTGATCAAGTGATGTCACAAGGAAGCCCACTAATTACTCTAATGGGAGATTACAAAAAAAATCACGTAGGTTATGTGTATACGATGCATTTTCGCGAAGCATGTATCCTCACCAACGATACGTGGAAAGAAAGCGTAGCTGGTATCCCGCACAATAGCTTTCTTATTGCAACTGCAATAAACCCTGAGAAGGCATCGCAAACTAGAGACTTCGATAATGAAGTAATATTACTGCGAGTTCTAGGGCCAGCAAATCTTCCGTCGGACGCCGACCTACTCACAGCACGTATAGAGCACAATCAGCGTCGAATATCACCTGAGATATACCTGAATCCGTGAAGCCGGCGCCGACACTTTCCCTATCACCGCCAGCGAGCACTTTTTGATCATTCGCCCCGTGCA
>NZ_CANLTC010000018.1 GCF_947493865.1 uncultured Halomonas sp. | reverse complement strand
GCATGGGTCTGGTTGGCGGCAGGCCGCCAGTTGCTCAGCCGGCTGACTAATCCGGCATGATTTTGTAAACACCCTCTAAGGAATAGCTGAATAAATTGTCGAGCAAAATGAAGTACAAGGCGCACGGAACGCAGAAGGCGAGACATAACACGGGGTTAGGCGAGCCTTCGAGTACCGCGCAACACAGTAATTCGTTCGCGTAGACATTTATGCAGTGATTCCCTAAGGCTTGCGCACCATGGATACAATCCAAAGCAGCAATACCGCCCCCACGATGGCGGTCACCAGCGAGCCGATGACGCTGTAAGAGGCGATGCCCAGCAGGCGAAATACCAAGCCACCCAGTACCGCGCCAACGATACCGACACCGATATTACCCAGGATGCCGAAACCGCCGCCGCGCATGATATTGCCGGCAATCCAGCCCGCCAATCCGCCGATGATCAACCATAGAATCAAGCCCATCATACTTCTCCTTTAAGTCTTTCATGAAAACTACCCATCTAGCCTGCCACAAACGGGTTCAACCATATATAGATTAGAAAGACGAGCCGGGCTGCTGCAGAAACGCCTTTTCCTCGGCGCTGGATTCTCGTCCGAGTATCTCGTTGCGATGCGGGTAGCGCCCGAAACGCTCCAGGATTTCTCGATGACGTCGCTCATGCTTTAGATTGTTTTCCAAACCAGCCTGATCGAAAAGCCGCAGCGCCTCGTCATGAATAAGCAAGGATTCACTGTGCATATAAGGCATATAGAGAAAGGCTCGCTGTGCCATCTTGAGATGGCGATCGGCCCGGGCGGCGACGGCCTCCTGGGCCAATGTCAGCGCCTGGGGGTCCTGAGCAAACGCCGCCGCCTGGTTGCGATGAATGTTGCGTGAAAACTGATCGAGCACCAGAATCTCTGCCAGACGCCCCTGGGGGGAACAGCGCCACATCCATAACTCTCCCGCGATGGCAGCCTCGAGCGTCGCGGAAAAGCGCTCGGATACTTGGCGGTCAAAAGCGTCATCCTTGCTAAACCATTGGCGAGAGGCTGTCTCGTCGAACCAGAAGTGCAGTATCGCTTGTGCAGGGGTGTCGGGCATGGGATTGCATCTCCATCGGTTTGCTATGGGTAATAGCATCAGACTAGTCGAAGCGCGCCCTGGACCCAACTTTCGTTTCATCACAACCACCCTATTCTGGAGTCACGATGTCTTTCGCCCAATTCATGCAAATGGCCGGTTACCTGTTGAACGTCATTGGCATTGTCGTCTGTCTCTTGGGCTTGTCCTTGGCACGACGCCCTTCCCGCCGCACCCTGGGTTATTGCATTGCCGGTCTGGGATTTCTTATCGCTGCCAGCCCGCTGTTCGCGCAGTTGTTTGGCCTGATACCGCCGCCGATGTCAGCCTCGACCTTGCCGCCGGGATGAGTTAAAAAGCCGCATTCGCGAGCCTGCTGCAATCTCTATATGCTGTAGGCCCGATACCATGCACCAACAAAAACACACAAGGACGTAAAAAATGCACGCTCTGACCCTTTTGTCGTTTCTGTTCTTTACCGGACTGGTCGCGCTGATTACCTGGTTCATTACTCATCGGGACGATCATAGCAGCACCCGCGGCTACTTCCTGGCCGGACGTAGCCTGACCTTCCCGTTGATTGCCGGCTCGCTCTTGATGACCAATCTTTCCACGGAACAGATGGTGGGTCTCAACGGCGCAGCGTTTACCGACGGCTTGAGCGTCATGGCCTGGGAAGTCGTGGCGGTCATCGCCCTGGTGGCATTGGCGCTGTTCTTTCTGCCACGTTTTTTGCGTAGCGGCATCGCCACGGTACCTCAGCTGTTGAGAATTCGTTTCGACGGCACGACACAGCTGATCTGCAACATCATTTTCCTGATTGCCTACGCGGTGATCCTGCTGCCGATCATTCTCTATTCCGGCGCCGTGGGGCTTCAGGGCATGCTCGATCTGAAAGGCCTGACGGGGATCGAATCGAGTAACGTCCTGCTCTGGTCAACGGTCTGGATCGTCGGCATCATCGGCTCGATCTACGCCCTGTTCGGCGGCCTGCGCACCGTTGCCGTCTCGGATACCCTGAATGGCGTGGGCCTGTTGATCGGCGGCTTCGTGATCGTCTATTTCGGCCTGCAGGCAGTAAGCGATGACGGGGGGATCCTGGCCGGCTGGGAAGCGCTCAAGCAGAGCAACCCCGAGAAGCTGAACTCCATCGGCGCCGAGGATCAGCAGGTGCCCTTCGCTACCCTCTTCACCGGCGTTCTTCTGATCAACCTGTTCTACTGGACCACCAACCAGCAGATCATTCAGCGTACCCTGGCCGCCAAGAATCTTGCGGAAGGCCAGAAAGGCGTACTGTTGACAGGCCTGTTCAAACTGCTGGGGCCGCTATACCTGGTGCTGCCCGGCATCATCGCCTATCAGCTCTATGCGGGCGATGGCATCCGCGCCGACGAAGCCTACGGCCATCTGGTATTCAACGTGCTGCCGCCCTATCTCACGGGGTTCTTTGCAGCGGTCATGGTCGGCGCCATTCTTTCTTCCTTCAACTCGGCGCTCAACAGCACCACCACGCTCTTCAGCCTGGGCTTGTACAAGGACGTCTTCAACAAGCAGGCCAGCGAGGAACAGGTCGTGCGGGTGGGCAAGATCTTTGGCTGGATCATGGCCGTTGCGGCCATGACCATTGCCCCGCTTCTGGCCGGCCAGGAAAGCCTGTTCGGCTACCTGCAGAAGATGAACGCCATGTACTTCATCCCCATTCTTGCGGTGGTGCTGGTCGGACTCTTGACCAAGCGGGTGCCGGCGATCGCCGCCAAGATCGCCCTTATCGCCGGCTGTGCGATCATCGGCCTCGTCTATTTCGTGCCACCTTTCACCGGTGTCCTGGAGGTCGTCCATGATTTCCATTTCGTGGCGCTGGTTTTCGTGGCACTGGTCATCATGATGCTAGTGCTCGGCAAGCTGCGCCCCCGCCAGACAGCCTGGGTTCATGAAGATAGCGGCAAAGTCGATCTCACCCCCTGGAAGGGCGCGATTCCCGCAGGCATCCTGCTGGTGATTCTGGTCATTGCAATCTACACAGCCTTCGCTGCGTGAGTGACGGAGCCATGGCATGCCGTTGACCGTCACCCTCCTGTCTCTATGCCAGGCGTTACTGGTCAGCGGCAACATCCTCTTGATCGCAGTGTCACCCCTGATTGGCGCCGAGCTTGCACCTGGGCCCAACTGGGCTACCGCGCCGGTGGCCATGCAATGGCTGGGCCTGATGTGCGCCACCATTCCGGCGTCGCTGATAATGGGTCGGCTGGGGCGCAAGCGGGGCTTCATGCTGGGCAACCTGATCGGCCTGGGCGGGGTTCTGGTCGCCAGCCTGGCATTGGTGAGTGAGCAGTTCATTCTCTTCATGCTGGGGACCTGGCTGATCGGGATCGGCATCGGCTTCGGCATGCTCTATCGCTTTGCCGCGGTGGAAGCCACTACCTTCGAGTTGAAGGATCGCGCCATCGGTCTGGTCATGGGCGGCGGTGTGCTGGCAGCAGTGCTTGGCCCCTGGCTCGCCCGTTCCAGCAAGGGCCTGTATGAGACACCCTTTCTCGGCAGCTTTGTGGGACTGGGCTTTCTCTACGTCATAGCCTTGATCGTGCTGGCCTTCACCCGTCTACCCCCGCCGCAAACGACCCATGACGACGGCCCGGCCCGGCCACTGCCCGAGATAGTGCGTCAGCCGACATTCATTGTCGCGGCGCTGACCGGCCTGATCGGCTATGGCGTGATGAATCTGGCCATGACCGCCACACCTCTGGCCATGCATCGGGCCGGTTTTCATTTCGATCATGTCGCCACCACCATCCAATGGCATGTCCTGGCCATGTTCGTGCCGGCCTTTTTTACCGGGCGCTTGACAGCGCGCTTCGGTGCGCGCCCCATGATCGTACTGGGATGCCTGCTATTGGCCGCCTGTGGTTTGCTGGCGCAGTTCTCCGCTACCCTTTACGGCTACTACGCGGCCTTGATGCTGCTCGGCCTCGGCTGGAACCTGACGTTCCTGCCCGCCACGGGGCTTCTGACCGAGACCTACCGCACATCGGAAAAGGCGCGCACCCAGGCAACCAATGAATTTCTGGTGTTCACCACCGTCGGTTTGACCTCGCTGCTGGCCGGCCCGCTGGAGGCCAGCCTCGGCTGGGCCGGTCTCAACGCGGTATTGTTGCCTCTGGCGCTGGTACCCATCGCTGCCCTGTTCTGGCAGCGACTTGCCAATGGCGTCGATAGCCCCCAGATTAGAAACTAAATTTTCGATTCGGAACACTAGCTCCATGCGCCAGACCCTGGCCCGCGAATTCAGCAATCTCATCGAACGTGGCTGGGATCGTCAGCTACGCCTGGCAGTCACCGGCCTGTCCCGAGCCGGCAAGACGGCTTTTCTCACCTCGCTGGTCTATCAGCTGCGCCACGCCGGGCTGGAAGCTCGCCTGGATCTGCTCCCGGCGGCTCGGGAAGGACGCCTGATGGGCGCCCAGCGTATCGCCCAGAAGGATCTGGGCGTGCCCCGCTTCCCCTATGATCAGGCCATGGCCAGCCTCGACGGCACACCCCCCCAATGGCCGGAACCGACCCGTGGCATCAGCGAACTGCGCCTGCATATCCGCTATCGCCCTCAGCGCAGCGGCGTACTGGGCGCCCTGGGGAGCAGCAATGCCACCCTGACGCTCGATCTGTTCGATTACCCCGGGGAATGGCTACTCGATCTGCCGCTGCTCGAGCATGACTATCTAAGCTGGAGCCAGCGGCAACAGGTGACCCTCACTTCCGAGCGTCGCGCCATGGCAAAGGAGTGGCTGAGCGCAATGGAAACCCTCGATCCCGCCGCGGAGGCGGACGAGGCAGAGCTTGCCACCATTGCCGAACACTATGCGCAGTCCTTGCGCTCGGCTCGGGAAGCCGGTTTCGCCGATTTGCAACCAGGGCGTTTTCTCCTGCCGGGGGATCTCGAGGGCGCTCCGGTCTTGCAATTCTTCCCCTTGCTGGACCTGACCCGGGAGGACAGGAAACGCCTTGAAACGCTGCCTCAACAAAGCATTTATCGCACCCTGGCGCGACGCTTCGCCTATTATCAGCAGCATGTGGTCAAACCCTTTTACCGGGAGCATTTTCGCCGCTTCGATCGCCAGATCGTGCTGGTGGATGTGCTCGGCGCTCTCAATGCGGGACCGGAGCGCTTCGAGGATCTATCCCGGGCCCTGGCCACGCTGATGCAAAGCTTCGATTACGGCCAGCGCAGCCTGTTCACGCGCATGTTTTCGCCCCGTATCGATCGCCTGGCGATTGCGGCAACCAAGGCGGATCATGTCACCCCGGATCAGCATCCTAATCTTGTTGCCCTGCTCGAGGCATTGCTCGCCGAGCCAATCAAGGATCTGCGTTTCGCCGACGTGCCGGTCAAGGCGTTATCCCTGGCCTCGATCCGGGCGACAAAGGCCCATGAAGTGGAGCAGCATGGCAAGCGGATTCAAGCACTGCGTGGCGTGACTCTGGAAGGGGAAGAAACGTTGATATTTCCCGGCGAGGTACCCCCTCACCTGCCTCAGCATGATTTCTGGGCCCGCCAGGGGTTTGCTTTCCACGGCTTTCGCCCGCTTTCACGAGATGCGCGAGGTGAGGGCTTGCCTCATATTCGCATGGATGCCGCTCTCGACTGGCTCATCGGAGACAAACTGACATGAACGACCCACGGCCCCAACAGCGCTTCACCCTGGATGAGCCAGGCCCTGCGACCCTGAGGGACCCTCGCCCTGCGGAACACTATGCCGTCGAGCTGAGTTCCAAGCCCCTGGAAGACGAATACGTTCCCGCGGATACCGATGCGGCGCTGGCCCGCAGTCTTGCGCGGCCGCGCAAGCGTCGCTGGGGGTTGCTGGCTCTTTTGACCGGCACTGTGACCCTCGGCACCGTGGAACTGGCCGAGACCCTTTACACCTCGTCGATGAGTGGCGATCTCTTGAGTGGTGCCTGGAGCCTGCTCGGCATTCTCGCCCTGGGACTAGGGGGCATGGCGCTTTTGCGGGAGCTGTGGCGGCTGCGCCGGCTGCGTCGTCACGCGGCGCTGCGCCGGGACCTGGAATCCCTGGAGGAAAGCCCGGGGCGCGACGGCCGCAAGCTGGCGAATCATCTGCGCGAACAGATGCACATCGACAAGGACGACCCCCACTGGCAAGCCTTCCTGAAGGCCCATGAATCCCATCACGATGCCCGGGAGACACGTCAATTGCTGGCCCATCACCTGCTCGCCCCACGAGACCGTGAGGCGCGTCGCCTGATTTCCCGCATGGCCAGCGAGACTGCGGTGCTGGTCGCCATCAGCCCCCTGACGCTGATCGACATGCTGCTGGTGTCCTGGCGCAACCTGGCAATGCTCGATCGTATTGCCGCTCTCTACGGGCTCGAACTCGGCTACGCCAGTCGCTTGCGCCTTTTTCGCAACGTGCTGTCCAACATGGCCTTTGCCGGTGCCAGTGAAATGGCTGCGGATGCCAGCATGGATCTGCTTTCGATGAATGTCGCCGGCAAGCTGTCGACCCGGGCCGGCCAGGGGCTTGGTGTGGGACTTCTGTCAGCGAGGCTAGGCCTGCGCGCCCTGAGAGTGACGCGACCCTTGCCCTTCGACGACGGCGAGGCGCCGCGCATGGCGGATTTGCGCAGCGAACTCTGGCAGCGGCTCAGACGCCTGGAATCCCCGACCACTACTGGCGAAAATATACCACGCACATGACCCGCTCTTGATTGGAATCATGTTGGTAGGTACTGGGAGACAGTAGACTGAATCCGAGGGTAACGCATTCTGACGATAATGGAGGTGCGCATGTTCAAGAAGATTCTGGTTCCCGTGGACGGGTCCGAAGGTGCCAAGAAAGCGCTGGATGTGGCCTGCAAACTCGCGAAGGTGGATAATGCCTCCCTGCACATTCTTCACATCCCGGAGCGTCTTTCCCGTGAAACCATGCTGGTCTGGGGCATGAGCGCGGTCGCCATGGAAGCCTCGGGAGAGGAGCTCGAACGTGCCGGACGCCAGTCGCTCGAGGCAGCCAAGCAAGCCGCCGAAGAGCGCGGTATGGCCGATGTGCAAGGGTCGCTGGGTCAAGGTGATCCTGCTCGCGTCATCATCGAAGAGGCCAAGAACGTCAATGCGGATACGATCGTGATGGGTAGCCGCGGCCTGAGCAACATCACCGGCCTTATCGTCGGTAGCGTCTCGCATCGCGTTGCACACACGGCGAAATGCAACGTCATTACCGTGCGCTGAGTACAACGGCCTTATCGCTCATGGATATTCCTCGAGGAGCGGGGACTACCCTCTCTCCTCGAGTTGCACCCTCCCCGAGTCCCCTGAGTCCTGGGCGCTGGCGTCTTCCTTTCCGAGAAACCCCTGAATGTAGAATCGCTTCACGCAGAGCATGGTCAATACGATCAAGGGCTCTGAAAGCAGCAGCCCCAACAGCCCCGCATAGAAACTCAGCCACAGCTGCACGATCAACAGCAGCGCCGGAGGGATGCTGACGGCCTGACGTTGCACCAGCGGGGTAACGACATTGCTCTCCAGAAACTGGATGACCAGATAGAGGATGAACACGTACAGCATGGTATCCGGGGACTGGGTGAACGCAACCAGGAGCGCTGGAATGATGGCAAGCACAGGGCCAAGGTAGGGAATGAACGACAAAACCCCCGCCAGTATTCCCAAGGACAAGGCCATTGGCACACTCAATATCCACAGACCGATACCGAACAATAGTCCGATGATGGCCATGGAAATGAGCCGGCCAAACAGCCACCAGGTCATCTTCTTTTCCACCAGATGCAGAAATGATTTGAGTGATTCCTGCTTGCCTTTGGGCGCCAGCGCCAACACCCCATTTCTGTAGAAGTCCGGTTCGATGACCACGAACAGTCCGACAAGTATCACCGCTATGGCGTTGAGCAGCATGCTCAGGGTACTCGAGAACACCGAGGACAGACCGGAAGACCAGCCAGTGAGCACCTTCTCGGGGTCGGGTAGCCGCTCGACTTGTTCGGCCAGTTCTTCGGCAAAAGGAAACTGACTCGTCCAGTCCTTGAAGGCATTCAAGGAATCAGGCAGCAGATCGATTAGCCGTTCGAATTCCCTACTCAGATTCGTGGCGAAATTCAGGCTGAAAAACACCGCCACCCCCAGGATAGCCAGCAGCACCACGAGCAGGGATACCCTCCGAGGGAGGAAAGTATGCCTATGCAGCCAGTTGGTCGGCAGCGACAACAACAAGGTCAGCAGCAATCCCGCAAACACCATCAGCAGCGTGCTCAAACTGAACCATACCAAGGTGACGAGACCCGCCACCAAGGTCACGATGCCGACGGCAATCCATACCCGGCGCGTGTAGTCGCTCATAGTAGAGCCTTTCAATTCTGACACGATGACGCTCCTTGTCGTTTGCTTTCCACTGTCTGGTCAATCATAGCCTTTCATGTTCTTTCAAATCATTCGCTGGTTGCCTGGCATTTCGACCCCAATTGTCACGACCCTTGCTGATAACCAGCGTCGATTGCTTGAAAAACATGGAGCTCTCCAGTATCGGCCAGTGTCGTAATCGGAAGAAAACCCCGCTTGGCGAGTATGCGTGATCTTCTGCAGAGATGAACGCCTTGAATTCTTGCCAGCCCTTGATTCGATCGAATTGGCCCGCATGAATGGATAACGCTACCCATCGATAGAGAGGTCATAATGAAAACACTGGTCATTGGTGCCAACGGTCAGATTGGCCGTCAATTTTGCGAACTGGCCAAGGCTGCCGGCATGCCAGTGAGAGCCATGATCCGCAACAGCAACCAGCAGCGCTGGTTCCAGGAACGCAGCATCGAGACCGTCATCGCCGATCTCGAGGGCAGTCTTCGCCATGCCTTTTACGGCTGTGATCAGGTGGTATTCGCCGCGGGCTCCGGACCGCACACCGGACCCGACAAGACCCTGATGATCGATCTCAATGGCGCGGCTCGCGCCGTGGATCTTGCCAGCGAGCTGGGTCTGTCGCGCTTCGTGATGGTCAGTGCGATACGTGCCGAAGAACCGCTGGCAGCCCCGGACAAGATGCGCCCCTACATGGCCGCCAAGAATGCGGCGGATGCTCATCTGCGCACCGCACGGGTTCCTCATGTGATTCTCAAGCCCGGACGGTTGACGGACGATCAGGCAAGTCAGCGCGTTGCGACCTCTCTGAAAGAGGCCGGTGACAACCAGGTTTCCCGTGCCAATGTCGCCCATGTTCTGCTGCATTTGATCCAGAATCGGCAGCTGGTCAATCGTGAATTCACGCTGCTCGACGGCGAGCGCACGATCGCCGATGCAATTGCCTGACGGTAATTGCCAAACTCATCCGCTTCGGGTTTGCCTGGTCGCCGCCTTGCAGTGACTGCAGGGCTATAGTGGTTACAGAGCAGGATTGGCGACGACCGCCCAAATCCGTATAGTGGCGCCCTACTCCCGCCAACCGTAACGACGTCCTCATGCTGCAGAACAACGCGCTGCTGGCGCAGCTCAAGCAACAGATCCGTGAAACCACTCCTCGCGTGGAAGGTGTCATCAAGGGCACCGATCGTGGTTTCGGCTTTCTAGAAACCGATAGCGGTGAATCCTATTTCGTGCCGCCACCTGCCATGAAGCTGGTTCTGCATGGCGATCGCGTCGAAGCGGTGCTCAAGGAAGAAGGCGACAAGAAGTCCGTCGAACCCGAAAGACTGATCGAGACCGGGCTGGACCGTTTTATCGCCCGAGTGCAGAAGCGAGATGGTCGCCTGGCGGTAATTCCGGACCACCCCTCGATCAACAATGTGCTCAAGGCGCGCATCAAGCGCAGCCTGGATGAGGACAGCATCGACGATGGTGACTGGATCGTGGCCCGTCTGGTGCGTCATCCACTCAAGCCCGATGATCGCGCCTTTTTCAGTCAGATCGATGAGCTGATCGCCAAGCACGATGATCCGGCAGTGCCTTGGCGTGTCACCTTGGCGCGGCACGCGCTGGAACAAGCCTCGCCTCAATCCGATGAGGAGTGGGCGCTGGCCGATGAAGGCCTCGAGCGCAAGGAACTGACCGATACCCCCTTCTTCACCATCGACGGTGAAAATACCCGGGACATGGACGATGCGCTGTACATCGAGTCGCGTTCCAACGGTGGCTGGCGATTGAGCGTCGCGATTGCCGACCCCACCGGCTATGTCGCTGAAGGCCACGCCGTCGACCTGGAGGCGCAGACCCGTGCCTTCACCGTCTATTTACCGGGCCAGAACGTGACGATGCTGCCGGAGGTGCTGGCGGATGACCTCTGTTCACTCAAGGAAGGGCAGGAACGCCCCGTGCTGGTCTGCGAACTGGACATCGCCGCGGACGGTAGCCTGGGCGACTATCGCTTCTTCGCCGCTACCATGCGCTCCCACGCCCGCCTGGTTTACGACAAGGTCTCGGACTGGCTGGAAAATCAAGGCGATTGGGCGCCGGAGAAAGCGATTGGTAGCCAGCTTCAGGCCCTGGCAGCCATGACCGAGGCACGTACCGGATGGCGGACTCAGCATGCGCTGGTATTCAAGGATCGGCCGGATTACGCCTTCGACCTCGATGCCGCCGGCAACGTGCTCGATGTACGCATCGAAGAGCGACGCATCGCCAATCGCATGATCGAGGAGTCGATGATCGCCGCCAATGCCTGCTGTGCCGATTTGCTGGCCGACAAGGTGGGGCATGGTATCTTCAACGTGCATCGTGCCTTCGAACCTGAAAAAGCGGATGCGGCCCTGGAATTCCTTACTGCTCAGCAGATCGAGGTTGCTCGGGAAGCCTTGCTCGAGCTGCCGCGCTATCGTGAATTGAAGCGTGCACTGGAAGAGCGCAACGACGCCTGGCTGGATGCGCGCCTGCGTCGCTTTCAGGGGTTTACCAGCATGGCGGCCCGCCCCGGGCCCCACTTCGGCCTGGGACTCGCCTCCTATGCAACCTGGACTTCACCGATCCGTAAATACGGCGACATGGTCAACCATCGTCTCATCAAGCGTGTACTCAAGAACGAGCGGGCACCTGCAGAGGCCAGTGAAGTGCTGACCGAGCAACTCACCGAACGGCGCAAACTCAATCGCATGGCGGAGCGAGACGTCAAGGACTGGCTCTATGTGCGCTATCTTACCCCTGCAGCAAAGGCACAGCAGACCTTTGAAGCGGAGGTCATCAATGTCAATCGTGGCGGTATGCGCGTTCGGCTCGCTGCAAATGGCGCTACTGCCTTCGTTCCCGCACCATTGATGCATTCCGATCGCGACAAGGTGGCGATCGACGACAAGGAAGGTCGTATACACATCGAGGGCGAAGAACGCTTCAAATTGGGTGATGATATTCGGGTAATACTCACCGAAGCCCGAGAAGAGACTCGTTCCCTGGTAGCACGCCCGGTTTTCTGACCTTTCATACCCTCTATATTTTCACTCTTTCTTTTATGGATATCGATTTTTCGGTATCCATTTTTTTATGTTCGCACCTTCATTGGCAGGATTTTTCAGCGACGAGCACGCAAAAAATCCACCATTTATGTTACATAATGTGTTTTATTGCCACTATCTTGTATTCAGGTATTATTATAAATTAATATTTTTTCATTAATTTAATAGTTATAAAAAACCATAAAATATAAAAAACAGGTAGTTACAAAGAATTAGTTTTTTAACATTGTCTTATGTTAATTTTTTACCAAATTTGCATCACATACACACCGAACGTAGCATCCGCTGCAACTCGTCTTCACTCCACGGACTGGGCCTAAGGAACAGGTATAGAAGACAGGTTCGACACGAGACTTATGTCGTGTCTCGTACCAAGCGCTATTTGGAGGCGCATGAGTACGGAAATGAACCTGGCACAAGCACCTGTTTTTTTGTGCCTTCACTTGTCTGTTGGAGATTCCGCATGAGCGGTAGCAAGATCATCAAAGCTGGTACCAAAATCAGCGCACAAGAACTCGAAGAACTCATCAATGAAGCACCGAAAGGCGCCACCATCAAACTCTCGTCGGGCGATTACCATTTCGACGATGCCATCAATATTACCCGCTCCGATGTTAGCCTGATTGGTGCCGGCTCGGACAAGACCACACTTACCTTCACCGACAAGGCGCTCCAGAACAACAGTGAATACGCCATTCACCTCGACGGCTACCGCAGCGAATACCAGGGTCGCCTGGAAGGTGATATCGATGAAGGCGATCGCACGCTGAAACTCGATCGCGATCACGACCTCGAGGAAGGCGACACCATTCGCATCTGGCAGGACAACGATTCGGACTTTTTCAAGGAGATCGGTGACGACTCCTGGAAGAAGACCAAGTACGCCGAGCTGCGTACCAGCATGGCCAAGGTCACCGAGGTGAATGGCGATAGAATCACACTGGATCGTGGCGTCAAATTCGACTTCGACGACAACGACACACAGATTCAGCGCCTGGATACCGTCGATAACGTTACCCTCAAGGGGTTCAATGTCGAATTTGAACTGGGCTCGCCAGACGACGCCAATTTCTCGAATACTCGCTCTGCGTATGACGACTATCGAGCGATATCTCTCGAAGGTACGACGGATACCGAAGTGAAGGATATCGAGGTGCATGACGGCCCTTCCACCGCGTTCCGTTTCTCTAAATCACTGGATCTCGATGTAGACAATATCGAAGCCCACGGCGCCTTCAACAAGGGCGGTGGTGGCAACGGCTATGCCTACGAACTGCACGAAAGCTACGACGGGGACTTTACCAATCTTTCCGATAGCGGCATGCGTCATAGTGTCATCTTCGCTTCCTGGCGCTCTTCCGTGGACAACGATATCCAGGTCGACTCCACGGACCGCGATATCAACTTCCACGGCGGGCGCGATCATGGCAACACCGTGCATGTCGAGCGTTCTGTGCGCGATGCGGATGCGGACAAGATGTCCACCACGCTATGGGTCAATTCCGGCGGCGAGAGCTTCGGCGCCATTACCGATGCCGACGCCAACGAAGTGACTTTCGAACATGTTGTAGGCTCGCGTCGCGACGACACCCTCCAAGGGTGTGACGAAGACAGCTACCTCGCCGGTGAGCGTGGCAATGACACCATTCATGGTGGCGACGGCGACGACGAGCTGAAAGGCGGCCAAGGCGACGATAAATTGAACGGCGGTGATGGCAATGACACCGCTATTTACTCCGGTGACTACGACGACTACGACATCGACTTCAAAGACGATGGTCGCGTGATCATCGAAGGCGAGGACGGTCGCGACGAACTCAAGAACATGGAGAAGGCGAAATTCGGCGATGGCAAGGAACTGCGCCTGAACAGCGGTGACGAGGAGGAGGTTTCCGCCGCCGAACCAACGGTCACCAGCAGCGAATCGCGCAAGGAAGCCGCCGATACCGGCTTCGAAATCACCGGCAATATTACCAGCGAGTGGTCCAGCGGCTACGTTGCCGAAGTCTTCGTCACCAATACCTCCGACAGCGATCTCGTCAACCCGACAATACACTTCGAGCTGGGCGCCGAGCTGCACACGGTGTGGAACGGCGAGTTCGAGGGTAGCGATGGTCGCTACAGCGTCACAGATGACGACGCCAACACCCTGGCCCCCGGAGAAACCTGGCGTTTCGCCTACAAGGCCTATGGTGACGAGAAAACCCTACCCAAGAACGCCAGCGTGCAGGGCAGCGACGAGGAAACTGCAAGCGTAGAGCCTGCCCTTGCGCTCAGTGGTCAGCTCACCAGCGACTGGTCCAACGGTTACGTTGCGGAGATCTTCGTCGAGAACACCTCCGAGAACGATATCGTCGTTCCCCAGCTTCAATTCGATCTCGATGCCGACCTGCACACGGTATGGAACGGTGAGTTCGAGGGTAGCGATGGCCGCTACAGCGTCACCGACGACGACGCGATCACCCTGGCTCCTGGCGAGGTATGGCGCTTTGCCTACAAGGCCTACGGTGATGAAGGCGACCTGCTCGAGAACGTCACCGCGCAAGATGCCAACGGCGACAGTCTGGGCGTCGAACTGGTGGGCATGAACACCGCAATGATCGTTGATGTCGCCTGAACCGCGAAACAAGCAATAGCTCGGGCATAGCAAGAGTTCTACAAAAAGAAAGGGCACCCGCGGGTGCCCTTTTTATCGACTTTTAAAAACGCCTGTCGTTTACCAGCCGGTGACCTGCTTGAGCGCATCACCGATCTCGGCCAGGGAACGCACTGTCTTGACGCCAGCCTGCTCGAGGGCAGCAAATTTCTCGTCCGCGGTACCCTTGCCGCCGGCAATGATAGCGCCTGCATGGCCCATGCGCTTGCCGGGAGGTGCGGTGACACCGGCAATATAGGCAACTACCGGCTTGGAGACATGCTTCTTGATGTAGTCGGCCGCTTCTTCCTCGGCAGTACCACCGATCTCCCCGATCATGACGATCGCTTCGGTCTTCGGGTCCTTCTCGAACAGCTCGAGAATATCGATGAAGGTAGACCCCGGGATCGGATCGCCACCGATGCCCACGCAGCTGGACTGACCAAAGCCATGGTCGGTGGTCTGCTTGACCGCTTCATAGGTCAAGGTGCCGGAGCGTGACACGATACCCACGCGACCTGGCTTGTGAATATGCCCTGGCATGATACCGATCTTGGTTTCACCCGGCGTGATCACGCCTGGGCAGTTCGGTCCGATCAGGCGTACACCCAACTCATCACACTTGACCTTGACCTCGAGCATATCAAGGGTCGGGATGCCTTCGGTGATGCATACAATCAACTTGATGCCGCCATTGGCTGCTTCAAGGATCGAGTCCTTGCAGAACGGCGCCGGCACATAGATGACCGACGCTTCGGCACCGGTCTTTTCGACCGCTTCTCTGACGGTATTGAACACCGGCAGGCCCAGGTGCTCCTGGCCACCCTTGCCTGGGGTCACACCACCTACCATCTGAGTGCCGTAGTCGATCGCCTGCTCAGAGTGGAAGGTACCTTGGCCACCGGTAAATCCTTGGCAGATGACCTTGGTGTTTTTATCGATCAGGATACTCATTACTTGCCCTCCGCCGCTTTAACCACCTGCTGCGCAGCGTCAGACAGGCTGGTAGCCGCGATGATATTCAAACCACTGGATGCGAGCTTCTCTGCACCCAGCTCGGCATTGTTGCCTTCCAGACGAACCACGACCGGCACATTGACGCCGACCTGCTCCACCGCCCCGATGATACCCTCGGCAATCATGTCGCAACGCACGATGCCACCGAAGATGTTGACCAGAACCGCCTTGACCGAGGTATCCGACAGAATGATCTTGAAGGCTTCGGCAACACGCTCCTTGGTCGCGCCGCCGCCAACATCGAGGAAGTTCGCCGGCTGACCGCCATTGAGCTTGATGATATCCATCGTGCCCATTGCCAGGCCTGCGCCATTGACCATGCAACCGATGTTGCCGTCGAGGGCGACATAATTGAGTTCCCACTTCTGGGCATCGGCTTCGCGCTCATCTTCCTGGGAAGGATCGCGCATGGCTTGTAGATCCGGATGGCGATACAACGCATTGCCATCGAGGCCGATCTTGGCGTCTAGGCAGTGCAGGTTGCCCTGCTCGTTGATGACAAGAGGATTGATCTCGAGCAACGCGAGATCCTTGTCGTGGAACATCTTGGAAAGCCCCAGGAAAATCTTGGTGAACTGCTTGATCTGATCGCCCTTCAGCCCCAACGCAAAGGCAAGCTCCCGCGCCTGGTAGGGCTGTGCGCCCACCATCGGGTCGATCTCTGCCTTGAGAATCTTTTCCGGCGTTTCTTCAGCAACCTTCTCTATTTCAACACCACCTTCCGTGGACGCCATGAACACGACGCGCCGGGTGCCCCGATCGACGACTGCGCCCAGATACAACTCGTTGGCAATATCGGTGCAGGTCTCGACCAGGATCTTGGAGACCGGCTGGCCTTTTTCATCGGTCTGGAAGGTAACGAGATTCTTGCCCAGCCACTGTTCGGCGAAGGCCTTGGCTTCATCGGCGCTCTTTACCAGCTTTACGCCACCCGCCTTGCCTCGGCCTCCGGCGTGTACCTGAGCCTTGACGACCCACATGTCGCCGCCGATCTTCTTGCAAGCTTCCGCTGCTTCGCTAGGAGTATCCACGGCAAAGCCCTTGGATACTGGCAAGCCATAGTCGGCAAACAGCTGTTTGCCTTGATATTCGTGAAGGTTCATCGTGTCATGCCATTGGTTGCATGTGCTCGAATGACGGCCGAGGGCAAGCACTTTTCAGGCCTGCCTTGGCCGTCCCCTTCGCCCGCAAACGCGGACGATACTTGACAAAGAACCACCCCTTCCGAGTGTGGTTCCTTTTATTTCTTGCGCTTCTTGCGATTGGCCATGTGAATGGCATGGCCTTCCACCGCCAGAGCCGCTTCGTGCACGACCTCCGAAATGGTGGGATGGGCATAGCATGTCAGCGCCAGATCTTCGGCACTGGAGCCGAACTCCATGGCGATGACGCCCTGGGCGATCAACTCGCCAGCGTGCTGTCCCACGATATGTAGCCCCAGGATACGATCCGTCTCGGCATCGGCGATCACTTTGGCCACACCCTCTGTTGCATTGTTGGCCATGGCTCGACCGCTGGCGGCAAAGGAGAAAGAGCCTGTCTTGACTTCGATGCCCGCTGTCTTGGCTTCCTGCTCGTTCATGCCGACCCAGGCGACTTCCGGGGCGGTGTAGATGACGCAAGGAATGGCGTCGTAATTCATCTCGGCCTTATGGCCGGCAACGATATCCGCCACCATGATGCCTTCTTCCGATGCCTTGTGAGCCAGCATCTGGCCGCGCACCGCATCGCCGATGGCATAAACGCCGGGCACGCTGGTGCGACAATGATCGTCCACGAAGATGAAGCCGCGCTCATCGAGCTTGACGCCCGCGTCGTCACCGAGAACACCTTGGGTATAAGGGCGACGACCGACACAGACGATTACTTTATCGAAGGTCTGCTCCTGTTCACCCTTGTCATCGGTGTATTGCACGACAACTTCGCTATCCTTGATCTCGGTACCGGTCACGCGAGCGCCGAGCTTGATATCAAGGCCCTGCTTGGTCAGTAGCTTCTGGGTTTCCTTGGCAATGTCCTTGTCGACCATCGGCAGGAAGGTCTCCATGGCTTCAAGCATGGTGACCTCGCTGCCCAGACGATTCCATACGCTGCCAAGCTCGAGACCGATGACGCCCGCCCCGATGACGCCAAGACGCTTGGGGGTTTCCTGAAACTCCAGGGCACCGGTGGAATCGACGATCAACCCTTCGGTCAACGGCGCCGGTGGAATTTCCACCGGCACGGACCCGGTGGCGATGATGATGTTGTCAGCGTCGTAAGTCGCCTTTTCACCATCCTGATGGGTCACTTCGACCTTGCCTTTGCTCAGCACCTTGCCGGTGCCTTCCAGCGCGGTAACGCCATTGGCCTGGAACAGGCTGGAAATACCGCCGGTCAAATTGGTGACGATTTTGTCCTTGCGCGCCATCATCTTCTTGACGTCCATCGAGACGTCACCGGTATCGATACCGATATCCCCGAAATCGTGCTTGGCCTCGACATACTTGTGAGAAGCCTCGAGCAGCGCCTTCGATGGGATGCAGCCCACGTTGAGGCAGGTACCGCCATGCACGACCTTGCCCTTCTTGTTGACCCATTTCTCGACACACGCGGTCTTGAGCCCCATCTGGGCTGCACGAATAGCGGCAACGTAGCCTCCAGGGCCCGCTCCGATGACGATCACATCATATTTATCGGCCATGAACTCTTCCTGTTTGGTCAAATTTGGCTTGGCGGCGCATTAAACATCCAGGATCAGGCGTGCCGGATCTTCAAGCAACTCCTTGATCGCGACCAGAAACTGCACTGCATCCTTGCCATCGATCTGGCGGTGATCGTAAGACACGGCCAGATACATCATCGGACGTATCTCGACCTGACCGTTCACCGCCATCGGGCGTTCCTGAATCTTGTGCATGCCCAGAATCGCGGTCTGCGGCGGATTGATGATCGGTGTCGACATCAACGAACCGAAGATACCGCCATTGGTGATAGTGAAGGTCCCCCCTTGCATTTCATCGATACCCAGCTTGCCATCCCGGGCACGCTTGCCGAAATCGACGATGGCTTTTTCCACGTCGGCAATCTTCATGCTGTCGGTATCGCGCAGCACGGGAACGACCAGACCACGGGGAGTGGACACCGCCACCCCGATATCCTGGTAACCATGGTAGACGATGTCGGTGCCATCGATGGAGGCATTGACATCCGGGAAACGCTTGAGTGCCTCGCAGGACGCCTTGACGAAGAACCCCATGAATCCGAGCTTGGTGTCATGTGTTTTCTGGAACGTTTCCTTGTACTGCGCACGCAGCTGCATGACCGCGGTCATGTCCACTTCGTTGTACGTGGTCAGCATGGCAGCAGTCTGCTGAGCTTGCACCAGCCGCTTGGCAATGGTCTGGCGCAGGCGGCTCATGGGTACGCGCTTCTCGGGGCGCTCGCCCTCCACTTCCGGCGCTGCCTGGGCGGCCGCCTTCGTGGTTGACTCTGATGAAGCAGATTTGGCAGCAGAGGAAGATTTCTTGGCCTTGCCCTCTGAAACCGCTTTCTGCACATCCTCCTTGAGAATGCGACCGCCCTTGCCGGTGCCTTCGATCTTGTTGGCATCGAGGTCATGCTCGGCAATCATCTTGCGTGCGGCAGGCGCGACTATCTTGTCGCCGACCTTGGCATCATCATCTTGGGCATCATTGTCCTGCTTGTCCTTGCTCTTGGCATCGGACTTGCCTTGGGACTCGCGCTTGTCACTACCGGCAGAAGCATTCCCGCCACCACCGCCTTCAGCGAAGATGGCCAAGACGGCCTCGGATTCGACCTGTCCGCCCTCCTCGACCTTGATTTCCGCGAGCTCGCCATCCGCAGGTGCAACGACCTCCAGCACTACCTTGTCGGTTTCGATATCCGCCAGCACCTCATCGCGCTTGACGGATTCACCCACTTTCTTGTGCCAGGTCGATACCGTGCCTTCCTGAATGGACTCGGGGAAGGAAGGGGCCTTGACGTCATGTTTCTTGCCCGAGGAGGTGGATTTCTCGGCCTTCTCATCCTTCTCTTGTTCGTCGGCTGCGTCGGAATCATCCTCGGATTCGTCTTCGGCGGAATCATCATCCTGCCTGGATGATTCCTCGTCCTCCTGCTCGTCGCCGCTCTCCTTGCTTTCCTGAGCGTCGCCAAGCATGCCCAATACCTGTTCCGATTCACAGGTATCGCCCTCTTCGACATTGATCTCGGATAGCGTTCCCGCTTCGGGAGCCACCACCTCGAGAACCACCTTGTCGGTTTCGATCTCGACGATCAGCTCGTCGCGCTCAACGCTGTCACCAGGCTTCTTGTGCCAGGTAGCCACTGTCCCTTCATTGATAGACTCAGGGAAACTGGGCGCTTTGATCTCAGTAGCCATTTGCTTTCCTTAAAATGTTCTTTCGTCCCGGTGAAAGCGCCTCAGGCATTGAAGGCGTCTTCGACCAATTGACGCTGCTGCTCGATATGTACTGACATATAGCCGGCGGCGGGTGCTGCGGAGGCAGGCCGGCCAGCGAACTTCAAATCCCGGCCTAGACCATTGGACAGCATGTCGGCTACCACGCGCAGATGGTGCTGACTTTGATACCAGGCCCCCTGGTTCAACGGCTCTTCCTGACACCACACCACCTGCTCTAGGTTCGGATACTTCTCGAGCGCTTCGTAAAGCTCGTCCTTGGGGAAAGGATAAAGCTGTTCGACACGGATGATGGCCGTGTCCTCACGCTCCTTGTCGCTGCGATAAGCCGCCAGATCGTAATACACCTTGCCTGAGCACAGCACTGCCCGCGTGATCTTCTCGGCGTCGAGCTTGCCCGAGTCTTCCAGGACCATTTCAAAACGGCCGTTGGCAAGCTCTTCAAGACTGGAAACCGCTTCCTTGTGACGCAGCAGGCTCTTTGGTGACATCACCACCAGAGGCTTGCGCAAGGGTCGAATCACCTGACGCCTGAGCAGATGGAATATCTGGGCTGGCGTTGTCGGCACACACACCTGCATGTTGTGCTCGGCGCACAGTTGCAAGAAACGCTCGAGACGCGCAGAGGAGTGCTCAGGCCCCTGCCCTTCATAGCCATGTGGCAGCAACAGGGTCAATCCACAGAGGCGCGCCCACTTGGATTCACCCGAGGAGATGAACTGATCGATCACCACCTGGGCGCCATTGGCGAAATCGCCAAACTGGGCCTCCCAGATGTTCAGCGCGCTAGGCATGGTAGTCGCGTAGCCGTACTCGAAAGCCAGTACGGCTTCTTCCGACAGGAACGAATCATAGATGGAGAATCTTGGCTGCCCTTCACGGATATGCTGAAGCGGTACGTAGGTCGTTCCATCTTTCTGGTTATGAATCACCGCGTGGCGGTGAGAAAAGGTACCGCGTCCGGTATCCTGGCCGGTGAGACGTATGGGGTGCCCTTTATCGAGCAGCGTTGCATAGGCCAGGGTTTCGGCAAAGCCCCAGTTGAGCGCCATGCCCCCGGCATGCATCTTGCGTCGATCTTCATAAATCTTCGCCACCTGGCGCTGAACCTGGATGCCATCCGGAATCTCACACATGCGCGCAGCCAGCTTCTGCATGCGCTTCATGTCGATGCTGGTGTCCGCATCTCCGGTCCACTCGTGACCGATATAAGGCGTCCAGTCGACGAAGAGCTCCGTATTGGGCTTCTTGACCAGCGCGTCCGCCACGTGATTCCCCGCCTGAAGATCGTCCCGATACTTCTCGATCATGGCCTTGACGGTATCTTCATCGACTACGCCTTCCTTGATCAGGCGAGACGCATAGATTTCCCGAGCACTCTGATGCTTCTTGATCTTGCTGTACATCATTGGCTGAGTGCCGGAAGGTTCATCGGCTTCGTTATGGCCGCGCCGGCGGTAGCACACCAAGTCGATGACGACATCCTTGTGAAACTGCTGACGATAGTCGATCGCCACCTGGGTGGCATGCAGTACCGCATCCGCGTCGTCGCCGTTGACATGAAAGATCGGCGCCTGAACCATCTTGGCAATGTCGGTGCAATATTCCGTGGAGCGGGTGTCCTCGGGATGTGACGTGGTAAAACCGACCTGATTGTTGATGACGATGTGCACGGTACCGCCAGTACGATAGCCCCGGGTCTGGGACATCTGGAAGGTTTCCATGACAACGCCCTGGCCAGCAAAGGCGGCGTCGCCATGCACATTGACCGGCAACACCTTGTCACCTTCGAAATCTTCTCGACGATCCTGGCGTGCCCTGACGGACCCTTCGACAACTGGTGCTGAAATTTCCAGGTGAGACGGATTGAAGGCCAGCGCAAGGTGAACCTCACCTCCTGGCGTCATTACGTTTGAACTAAAGCCCTGGTGGTATTTGACGTCCCCGGAGCCTTTTTCGATGATCTTCTTGCCATCGAACTCATCGATCAACTCCGACGGGCTCTTGCCGAGAATATTGACCAGCAGATTTAGACGACCGCGGTGGGCCATGCCAATGACGATTTCCTTGGCTCCATATCCGCCGGCGCGCTGAATGATTTCATCCATCATCGGGATGAAGTTCTCACCGCCCTCGAGACCAAACCGTTTGGTTCCGGGATATTTGGAGGCCAGATAATTTTCCAGACCTTCAGCCGCCGTCAATCGCTCCATGGTGTGCTTACGCACATCGTCACTGAACTTGGGTTGAGAACGTACCGATTCGAAACGCTGCTGGAGCCAGCGCTTCTCTTCGGTATCGACGATATGCATGAATTCGCAGCCGATGCTGCGGCAATAGGTCTGATTCAGCGCCTCATAAATTTCCTTCAGAGGCGCTTTGTCCTTGCCTAGAAAGAAGGAGCCTGTCTGGAATTCGGTATCCATGTCAGCTTGGGACAGCTGATGGAAGGACAGATCAAGGTCGGGCACTGGCGCTGGATTGCGCAAATCCAAGGGATCGATATCGGCTTTTTGATGCCCCCGGAATCGGTAGGCGTTGATCAGCTGTAGAACCTTGACCTGCTTTCGGTTCTCGCCGCCACCGTCGCTATCGCTTGCATGTCCACTACGGCGGCTGCGTGCCAGCTGATAGAACTGCTCACGAATCGGACTCAGGGGTATATCGTGGGAAGGACTTCCCTCGGGACGGGGCAGCTTATCGAAGTAATTGCGCCATTCGTCCGGAATCTCGTTGGGATCAGTCAGATACTGCTCGTAAAGTGCTTCTACGTAGTGGGCGTTGCCACCGCTCATGTGGGAGGTACGCCACATCAACTCCATTATGCCTTCTTGCATCACTCGATCACCTGCACTGATGAGGCATTGTCGTCGCCCGGTACGAGCACGCATCGGCGACACCCTTGCCCTGCCGTTGAAACCTGGTTTCGACGTTAGTATCACGGCAGTAATGGCTAAAAGCCGGTGCACCCGGGCACCGGCTCTTGGCGCGTAGGCCTGTTCCCTGGCGATTCATCGCTGAAAAAGGAAGCAGTCGCCATGATAGCAAGCTACGAGCCACGATTTAAGTGGCATTCTCCATCAGCAGCTCGCGAATCTTGCCTATTGCACGAGTCGGATTGAGACCCTTGGGACACACGGCCACGCAATTCATGATACCTCGGCAGCGAAAGACGCTGAACGGATCCTCAAGTTCAGCCAGACGCTCCCGCGCCGCGGTATCACGACTATCGGCCAAAAAGCGATAAGCTTGAAGCAAACCGGCGGGCCCCACGAACTTGTCCGGATTCCACCAGAACGAAGGACAGGAGGTGGAACAGCAAGCGCACAAAATGCACTCATAAAGCCCATCGAGCTTATCGCGCTCTTCCGGTGATTGCAGTCGCTCGATTGCCGGAGGGGTCGTGTCATTCTGCAAATACGGTTGGATACGCTCGTATTGCTTGTAGAAAATACCCATGTCGACCACCAGGTCGCGTACGACCGGCAGACCGGGCAGGGGCCGCAATGTCAGCTTGTCGTTCTTGACTACGGCAGAGAGCGGCGTAATGCACGCCAGGCCGTTGGTGCCGTTGATGTTCATGCCATCGGAGCCGCACACTCCTTCGCGACAGCTGCGCCGATAAGCCATGGAGCTGTCCTGCTGCTTGATGAGCTCGAGGACATTGAGAACCATGACATCACGGCCCTGAGTGTCGACCTGGAACTCCTGCATGTAGGGAGCGGAGTCGGTCTCCGGATTGTAACGATATATGGATACTTGAAGCATGACAGCCTTCCTCAGTAGGTCCGGATTTTAGGCTCGAAGGTATCGACGGTCTTGGGTGTGAAGTTCACATCGCGCTTGCCCAGTTTCTTTTCGGCGGGGAAGTAGATGGAATGCTTCAACCAGTTGACGTCGTCGCGGTCCGGGTAATCGTAGCGCGAGTGCGCGCCTCGGCTTTCCTTGCGCTCGAACGCGGAAATAGCGGTGGCCTCGGCAACCTCGAGCAGATTATCGAGCTCAAGGGCTTCAATACGTGCAGTATTGAACGTATCGGACTTGTCACCAAGCTGTGCATTCGCGATTCGTTCGCGCAGTTCAGCGAGCTTCTTGACGCCGCTCTGCATGTTTTCCTCTTTGCGGAAAACCCCGAAGTCGTTTTGCATGACCGCTTGCAGATCTGTCTTGAGGGTCGCTACGGCTTCGCCGTCATTCGATTCGTTCCAGCGGTTCATACGCGCCATGGAAGCATCGATATCCGACTGAGAAGCATCCATGTAATCGATGCCTTCATTGAGCGCGCCTTCGATGAACATGCCCGCCGCACGGCCGAACACCACGAGATCAAGTAGCGAATTGCCGCCCAGACGATTGGCGCCATGCACGGAAACACAAGCGACTTCGCCGCAGGCAAACAGTCCATTGACGATATGATCGTTGCCTTTGCCGTCTGGCATGATGGCCTGACCGTGCACATTGGTCGGTATGCCGCCCATCATGTAGTGGCAGGTCGGCACT
The DNA here is from genome assembly GCF_947493865.1 of uncultured Halomonas sp. GTDB lineage: Bacteria > Pseudomonadota > Gammaproteobacteria > Pseudomonadales > Halomonadaceae > Modicisalibacter. Next base: position 50,096 of record NZ_CANLTC010000018.1, on the reverse strand, counting down.
ACAGGGATTGGATCCTGGGCCGGGTTCACGTGAGCAAAGGTCTTGGCCAACTCGACGATACCAGGCAGACGCTTTTGTAGAACCTCTTCCCCCAGGTGATCGAGCTTGAGCATGACATGATCACCGTTTTCGCCACAGCCACGCCCTTCAAGCATTTCCATGACCATGGAGCGCGCGACCACGTCGCGACCCGCCAAGTCCTTGGCGTTGGGAGCATAACGCTCCATGAAGCGCTCGCCATCCTTGTTGATCAGATAGCCACCCTCACCGCGACACCCTTCGGTAACAAGCGTGCCGGCACCATAGATACCTGTCGGATGAAACTGCCACATCTCCATATCCTGCATGGGGAAGCCAGCGCGCAGCGCCATGCCGATACCGTCACCGGTATTGATCAGGGCGTTGGTAGTCGATGCAAAGATACGACCTGCGCCACCCGTGGCGAGGACTGTCGCCTTGGACTTCACATGAACGACTTCACCCGTTTCGATACACAAGGCAATACAGCCAACCACATCCCCTTTTGTATTCTTTATCAGATCGACGGCATACCATTCGTTGAGAAAAACGGTATTGTTCTTCAGGTTGTTCTGATAAAGCGTATGCAGAAGCGCATGGCCTGTACGGTCAGCGGCAGCACAGGTACGTGCTGCCTGGCCACCCTCGCCAAAATTCTTGGACTGTCCGCCGAAGGGACGCTGGTAGATGCGTCCATTGTCGAAGCGCGAAAAGGGCAATCCCATGTGTTCGAGCTCGAATACCGCCTTGGGGCCTTCGGCGCACATGTACTCCGCAGCATCCTGGTCAGCGATGTAGTCACCGCCCTTGACGGTGTCGTACATGTGCCAGCGCCAGTCGTCATTGGGGTCGGCAGAACCGATAGCGCAGGTGATCCCCCCCTGAGCCGATACCGTATGGGAACGCGTCGGGAACACCTTGGATAGCACAGCGGTCTTCTTGCCGGATTTGGCCAGCTCGAGTGCGGCCCGCAAACCGGAGCCACCGCCACCGATGATAATGGCATCAAAGGATAAATTACGCATAGCGGACATGGATCAGGCTCCCCAGAGGATTTGTATGGCCCATACCAGGAACACGAAGATGGCGACGATCAATACCACCTGCGCACCAAAGCGTATTCTAGTAGGCTTTATATAATCGGTGATGACGGTCCATAGACCGACCCAGGCATGCGCCGACAAGGCGATGAAGGCCAGCAAGGAGAATATGCGCATCCAGGTATGAGAAAAGAGCCCATGCCAGGCTATATAATCCAGCTCGGGATGGAGTAGAAAATACCCCACCATGAAAAGCGTATAGAGCGCGAGAATGACCGCCGACACCTGCTGGATCAGCCAGTCAGACAAGCCACTACGACTAAAGTTCGTTACGTTGGTTACCATACCCAGACTCCTGCCAGAATCACCAGCACCACAGCGGCGATGAAGGTAATCTTTGATGTTTGCACACCCCCTTCCAGATCGATGCCGATATCAAAATCCATTAGCAGATGCCGTACACCTGCCACGAAATGAAACGACAACGCCGACAACAACCCCCAGGCAATGAGCTTGGCCAGGAAGTTATATTTCAAGGCCTCACGCACCTCCTCGAACCCCTGTGGTGAAGAGAGCGATGCATCAAGTGCCCAGAAGGCGAAAACCAAACCGACAAAGAGAATGACGCCGGTAACACGGTGGGTGATGGAAGTCAGGGCAGGAAGAGGAAACTTTATAGTGGAGAGATCGAGGTTTACGGGTCTTTTGCTATTCACGGCTCGTCACACACCCTATTGGCCCACTTGTTTAATCACGCTTGATTAGAGTGGGTAGTGATTTTGAGGAAGGTTTCCAGTAATACGCCAGATGGCGCGACCGATTTTCGATGACTGGTCAGTCGCGTGGTAAGGATTATAAGGGATGGAAGCGAAGTATGACAAATCGTTACCGGCCTAACGCGACCATGGTGTTACTCTAGGTAACGTCGCTACACGTCGCTGTAAAAAGGTCGTTGAAAGGTATCAGGGAGGCTATCATCATGTTACCCAGGCGCCACTGGCAAGGTCGCAATCGCACTATCGGAACCTTTCAGCCATCAACTATGAATTGACAAAGCCAACGACACTTTTATAGTGAGAGAGCAATTGCTGCTTCGCAGCAATCCCAGGTTGGTATTTCAAGACGTGTTCGTGCCCCGCCTATGTACGCAGGAAAAGGCTCAAACCTGGCAATAAAGCGAAATTTACGGGCGCGACCTACCCCTTGCTGATAGAAACGCCCCGAATCGTGAACAGGTTCTTACCAGCAATCGAAACCGCAGGAGACTTAGCATGGCTGATAAAAAAGCGCATTTGACCATTGACGGCGTAGATGAAGCCATTGAATTTCCAATCTACTCGGGCACGCTCGGCCCAGATGTCATCGATGTCCGCGAACTGACCGAGAAGGGTCATTTCACGTTTGATCCTGGTTTCGTGGCTACCGCCGCCTGTGAGTCTGGTATCACTTACATCGACGGTGCTGAAGGCATGTTGTTGCATCGCGGCTACCCCATCGACCAGCTAGCGGAGAACTCCAATTTCGTCGAACTGTGCTACCTGCTGCTGTTTGGCGAACTGCCCAACGATGAGCAGTACGAAAAATTCGAAAACACCATCAGCAAACACACGATGGTGCACGAACAGATCGTCAATTTCTTCAAGGGTTTCCGTCGCGATGCCCATCCGATGGCCATCGTCTGCGGTGTGGTAGGCGGCTTGGCAGCTTTCTATCATGACAACCTCGATATCTCCGACGAGAAACAGCGCCGGGTGAGCGCCATTCGATTGATTGCCAAGATGCCGACCATCGCGGCAATGAGCTACAAGTACAATATCGGCCAGCCTTTCAACTACCCTCACAACGATCTGAACTATGCCGAGAACTTCCTTTACATGATGTTCAGCAACCCCTGCGAAGAGTTCAAGATCAATCCGGTGTACGCCAAGGCCATGGATCGTATTTTCATGCTGCATGCGGACCATGAGCAGAACGCCTCGACGTCGACAGTGCGTTTGGCGGGCTCTACCGGCGCCAATCCGTTCGCCTGTATCAGTGCCGGCATTGCCGCGCTATGGGGTCCGGCACATGGCGGTGCCAACGAAGCAGTGCTCAATATGCTCGACGAGATCGGCGATGAATCCGAAGAGAACATTCAGCGCTTCGTCGATAAAGCCAAGGACAAGGATGATCCGTTCAAGCTGATGGGCTTTGGCCACCGGGTTTACAAGAACTTCGATCCTCGCGCCAAGGTCATGAAAGAGACCTGCGACGAGGTTCTCGAAGAACTGGGCCGGGCTGACGATCCCAAGCTGAAAATTGCCAAGCGCCTCGAACAGATCGCCCTGGAAGACGACTACTTCATTGAGCGCAAGCTCTACCCCAACGTCGATTTCTACTCCGGCATCATCCTCAATGCGATTGGCATTCCAACCAACATGTTTACGGTCATCTTCGCTGTGGCACGCACCATCGGCTGGATTTCCCACTGGAACGAGATGCTCAGCAACGATTACCGCATCGGTCGCCCTCGCCAGCTTTACACTGGTCATACCAAGCGCGACTATCCAACCAAGTAATCCCACTCCGCAAGCCGACAGGCCGCCCAAGAGGCGGCCTGTCATTTGATGGCTGCGGACTGCAACAAAGCCTCCCCTCCTCCTTCAAACATTCGATCGCTTTTTCTCGCAGGCTAAAAAGCGCATTTTTACCTGTCTCTTTCTTGCTTCCCCGGTCTTGTATAAGACGTAACATTCATGTTCTCTGGCGCTTTTTGCATATGTGCTCACCTTTTCCACACTTTCTGTGGATAAGGCTGTTCACAACCTTTAGAGAACCTCACATAATCGCCATGTTTAGCGGCCTGGCTACAAATTGACTAATTTTTAACCACGTATAAGTAATTGATTTTAAATAATTTTATATAAAAGCCAGTAGCCATGAGGCCTTACCGCGTTCTATGCACAGGGTACCGATGGATAAAGCGAAAGCAGGGGAAAAAATTGCTTCATGTCAACCCTGACCAGGAAAAATAAAGCACTTATTTGTTAGATAAATAGTCTTGCAAAAAATTTAATTATAATGCAGGCACATGAAGGCGCCGAGAAGGATTCGGCCTGATGGGTATGGATGATGAGGAAGCAGATTACGTGATATAGAAAGGTTGGCGTCCCATAGGGGGTTCGAACCCCTGTTACCGCCGTGAAAGGGCGGTGTCCTGGACCACTAGACGAATGGGACGTTGCAGGCATGGTGGTGGAGCCTACCGGGATCGAACCGGTGACCTCGACGCTGCCAGCGTCGCGCTCTCCCAGCTGAGCTAAGGCCCCTTCCAAAAAGCAGTTCTATGCCTCAAGAACGGGGCATATGCTACTCATACACCCCTGATCGGTCAACGGCTTTTCTTCATTCACCTTGCTCGAATTCGCGAAACGCCTTCTCGAATGCCTTGGTCTGCTTCTTGGAAACGCCGCCTAGCACCATGATGGCATGGCGCAGTCGTGCTCGCGTCATATCGGAGCCCAGAATGACCATCGCATCCATGACGGAGGTCGAGGTCGTCGACCCCGTGATGGCAATGAACACCGGCGCCAGGAATGCCTTCATCTTGAGCTCGAAGTGGTCGCTTAGCCGTTTCACCTCTGGCAAGAGACTTTCCTTTTCCCAGGACGATACCCGCTCCAGACGCCAAACAAGGAATTGCAGCAGCTTGAGCAACTCGTCTCGTTCGAGCGAAACGCTGGCAAAGCTATGCTCGTCAATCGATGGCATGCCTGAAAAGAAGTGCCCCGCCAAAGGTGCCACGTCGGACAATGTTTCGATGCGCGGGCGCACCTGGGGCAGTATCTGGCTGATGTACTCTTCATTGAAAGCCCATTCGCGCAGCGCCTGCAGCAACCCCTGGTCGTCCAGATCCTCGCGTATGTAAAGGCCGTTCAACCAGGTCAATTTTTCCAGATCGAACACCGGCCCACCCAGAGAGACGCGCTGGATATCGAAATGCGCCATCATCTCGTCGAGGCTGAACTTCTCGCGCTCGTCGGGCATCGACCACCCCATGCGCCCCAGATAATTGGTCAGCGCCTGGGGCAGGAACCCCATGCGCCGGTAGTAATTGATCGACGTTGGATTCTTGCGCTTGGAAAGCTTGGTCTTGTCCGGGTTACGTAGCAGCGGCAAATGACACAGCGCCGGCATTTGCCAGTCAAAATATTCGTAGAGTAGCTGATGTTTGGGGGCGGAATTGATCCACTCCTCGCCTCTCAAGACATGGGTAATACCCATCAGATGATCGTCGACCACATTGGCCAGGTGATAGGTAGGCATGCCATCGGACTTGAGCAGAACCTGCGCATCGACCTGGGTCCAGTCGACTTCGATGCGACCGCGTAGCATGTCTTCAATGACACAGACACCCTTCTCCGGCACGTTCATGCGTATCACATAGGGCCAGTTTTCGGTTTCACGCCGCTCGACCTCCCCAGGGGGCAGCGCCAGGTCACCTGGTTTGAATGCCCCATGCAGCCCTTCGGCCTTGCGGCGTTCACGCAGTTCGTTCAATTCGTCACTGGTGCGATAGCATTTGAAGGCGTGCCCCGCATCGAGCAGTTGCTGGGCGTAACGCGCATAAATATCGCCTCGCTCGCTCTGCCGGTAAGGGCCATGGGGGCCGCCAACGTCCGGGCCTTCGTCCCATTCGAGCCCCATCCAGCGCAGCGAATCGAGAATCATCTGCTCGGACTCAGAAGTCGAGCGCTGCCGATCCGTGTCCTCGATGCGCAGAATGAATTGACCGCCATGTTGGCGTGCAAAACACAGATTGAACAAGGCGACATAGGCGGTCCCCACGTGAGGGTCCCCGGTAGGTGACGGCGCAATTCGGGTACGTACGGTAGTCATGGCATCCGATATGTTGGATTGAAGAATGGTCGCATTATACGCACCTTGCGCGTACTCGACAGTCCGACTCCGCCGCTTGGCCCGGCCAGCCGACCCAACAGGCCGCTGCTTTCGGCGACAATCGTCTATAGTTGCTTTCTTCAGCGCATATCAATCAAGGAGTCGCGATGCTCAGGCAACTACCCGATGATTTCAGTGCCCTCGTGCTGGGTGCTTCCGGCGGCATCGGCCAGGCGGTACTCAAGGCATTGCTGGCCAGTCAACGACCAGGACGCATCATTGCGGTCAGCCGCCATGCCCTGGCACTGGAGGATCCTCGCCTGGAACGCCTGGCCCTGGATATCACGACTCAGAAAGGGCAAGACGCCCTGGCCGCGCATTTGAAAGACGCCCCGCTTCATCTTGTATTCAATGCCGTCGGGATACTGCATGACGACGACGCGAGCATTGCACCGGAGAAGCGTTTCGAGGATCTGGACTTTGATGCGCTGATGCGTCTTTTTCATGTCAACGCCGCTGTTCCTGTCATGCTTTTCAAGGCACTCAAAGGGTCCTTGCAGGGCCAGCACCCGGTCATCTTTGCCAGTCTTTCCGCTCGGGTAGGCTCCATCGAAGACAATGGCCTGGGAGGCTGGTATGCCTACCGTGCCAGCAAGGCGGCTCACAATATGCTCTTGAAGACGGCCGCCATAGAGCTCAAGCGTCTCAACCGCCACGCCATCGTTTTATGCCTGCATCCAGGCACTACCGATACCGGTTTGTCCCACCCCTTTCAAGCCCGGGTACCCGAAGGCAAGCTGTTTACCCCCGGCTTCGTGGCCGAGCACCTGCTAGACGTCATGGATCGGCGCACACCGGATGATAGCGGCAGTTTCTGGGATTGGGCCGGGGAGTCCATTGCCTGGTAAAAATAGAAAATTTTTGTTTTACTTTCTATTAACCTATGTTAACACCAGCAATGCTCTTCAAAGGTGGCTTAATAGGCAAGAAATTCTCGAAGTTCCTCATAGAAGCCTGATAATCCTAAACAAACTTCGACTCATTTTCTCTATGCTGGCACGAATGAAATCGTGAGATATCTTGATGGAAGCCTTAGGTGCTCGAATAAAACAATTACGCCAACAGGCCAAGCTCAGCAAGGCGGCCTTGGCACGCAAGGTTGGCGTATCCGATGTGTCGATCTCCTACTGGGAGTCCGGCACCATCCGTCAGGTTGGCCACGAACGTCTTCTGGCCCTGGCTGACGCGCTAGGATGTAGTCTTGAGGATTTACTCAAGACGCCTATTTCTCAGCCACAACCTCCATCTCAGCGCGTACTCTATATCCAGGCACACCAATCGCCTCCCTGGCTGCAACAAGCCGCCCCGGTCACGATACTGGGCAATATCCCCGTGCCTAATCTATGTGGAGACTGCCATCTGGTCACGCCGGCCCCCGGTGAAAGGTTCGATTTCATCGACCCCGGTGATCTTGCCGCAATACTGCCGACCAATACGTTTGTGCAAGATGGCCTGTACATAGTCGAGCACTTCGGCAAGTTGATCGTACGCTATCTCTCTCATACCGATAACGGCGATATCGACATCAGCGATGAATCCAGGCATATGGAACAGGTTCCGTTAGGTGACCTGCCCTATAAATTGCTTGGCCAGGTTCGCGCTCTGTGGCAACTCACCGAAATGGACAAAGCGTCGTTTTACGATTAGGAAAGGTGATGTGCTCGCGTCTTCGCGGGATACTGCGATAGGTAGTTTTTCAACCGATGGTGGAAACAATGACGTGCATAAAAGTAGGCCCGGCCATTGCTGGCCGGGCCTTGCAGAGAAACGCACTCTGCTCAACGAAGAGTCCTCGGGTTCCTTGGCATCAAGGGCGTCCTGCCTGGAATGCCTCCTTCCCCTACACTGATCATCCTGATCACGCACATCCTGTGCTTGCAGCCATTCATTGGCCACTGCTCTTCGCCTGAATACTCCAACCGCCTTGATGATCACCGGCTCCATGCACAGCAGGAATCTGATGATACTGCATACCTTCCTTGGTATATCTTGATACAACTTGGAGCAAAGTCAGCCTATTGGCTGTCTTCTAGTGCCATGCATCCTGCAGGCAAATCGAATCATTCCTTGCTCGATGGAGGTCATTATGTCGCATCCAGGGAGAATTAGACTTAACCTGGGTTAATCGACGACCAATGACCGCGTAAGCAAATCCCGGCATATTTTGTAAGAAAAATCTTACAACAAGCGCACGCAAATTAATGCTCCTCTATGAAAAAGCCCTGCATTGGGATACTCGGCCACCGCGCATGCGTCATACTATCCCGAAGCCGGAGTGGCCTTTGAATGAAGCACCCGGAACATACCAAAAATGCCGGCCAGCAAGTAAAGACTGCCCCGAGAATACCAGCACTTCTACATGACCCGGTTATCCAGGAAGGGCATGCGAGGTCAGAATATATATGCGACACTGCCCTCTTTCCGATGGCGTCTTTACCCTACTTCTTGAAATGAAATTTCCCACATTTGACAGAACCTTCTCCGTCGCACCCATGATGGATTGGACGACCCGGGACTATCGGGCCTTCGCCCGAACGCTGACTCGTCATGCCCTGCTCTATACCGAAATGGTCACTACCGGCGCCATTCTGCATGGAAGCCCCAGGGAGCGTTTCCTGGGCCATGACGATATCGAGCATCCCCTTGCGTTACAGCTCGGCGGCAGCGATGCCGGTGAGCTGGCGGAGTGTGCCGCCATTGCGGAAGCCTGGGGCTACGACGAGGTCAATCTCAACGTGGGCTGCCCCAGCGATCGGGTGCAGAACAACCTGATCGGCGCCTGCCTGATGGCGTATCCGGACAAGGTAGCCGCCGCCGTCAAGGCGATGGCCGCGGCAGTGAGCATTCCCGTGACGGTGAAATGTCGTATCGGTATCGATGCTCAGGACGAAGATGAAGATCTCGAGCGCTTCGTCAACGAGGTCGCCGAGGCGGGTTGCAACACATTCATCGTTCATGCCCGCAAGGCCTGGCTGGAGGGCTTGTCTCCCAAGGAGAACCGCGATATTCCGCCATTGAACTACGCCCGGGTGCAGCGGCTCAAGGCGGCTCATCCCGAACTGCACATCGGCATCAACGGCGGCCTGAAGACCCTGGCCGACTGCCAATCCCAGCTCGAGCATGTGGATAGCGTCATGGTGGGTCGAGAAGCCTATCAGAACCCCTGGTTACTTGCCGCGGTGGATGACACCTTCTACGGCCAACCGGGGCCTGCGCGTACCCGTCACGAGGCGGCACTGGCATTGCGCCCCTATATCGCAAAGCGCTTGAGCGAGGGCGTCAAACTCAACCATGTGACTCGTCATCTTCTGGGGCTGTTTCAAGGCTGCCCCGGGGGGCGCCGCTTCCGGCGCCACCTGTCTGAAAACGCGCACCGCGAAGGAGCCGGCTTGCAGGTCTTCGATGATGCGCTGGACCTGGTCGACACGAGTGTCAGCGAGGGTAGCAAAGGGATTGAAAACAGACCGGTTGTGGCATGACTCCGATACGCCAGCAGGCATCACGAAAGAGCGCGCTACATCGTCTCTGGAGTCGGTTCAAAATCCTGCTGGAAGGACTCCACGGCGTTTTCTGCCTCTTCGATGGCATCGAAGCGGGCCACATGGAATAACGCCTCCCCCTCATTGACCAGGGGCAAATTGCTCATGCCGATGACGATGCCGTCGGCATTGGCGACGACCTCCCCTTCGGCGTTGCCAAACGGGTCCGCTACCAGCCCCAGCAGCTGCCCTTTAGCGACCCGCGCCCCAAGCCGCACCCGAGGCCGCAGAATGCCATCTCCAGTCGCCCTCGCCCAGCTCGAACCATTGGCGATCTCCGCGGGTCTTGATATCGCACGCTGTCGACTGGTCGGCAGCATGCCCAGCGTGCGCATCACTCGGAGAATGCCGCGCACCCCAGGCGCAATCGACCATTCATCGAAACGCAGCGCCTCTCCTGCTTCGTAGGTCAGAACCGGGACGCCGCGGCTCTGGGCATAGGCCCGCAAGCTCCCTTCGCGGAGTTCCGCATTGAGGATCACCGGCGCCCCGAAGGCATCCGCCATGCGGGCCGTCTCGCTGCTCGAACCTAGCTGAGCACGAATCTGAGGCAGGTTGGTACGATGAATGGCCCCGGTATGCAGATCGATGATATGAGTGGCCAGATCGACGATCTGTTCACGAAAGAGTGCCGCCACCCGGGAGCCCAGCGAACCCGTCTCGGTGCCGGGAAAACAGCGATTGAGATCGCGCCGGTCCGGTAGATACCGGGTGTGCTGCACGAAACCGAAGACATTGACGACAGGCACCGCAATCAGCGTGCCGCGTAAACGTCGCAGGGCGGAGGAGCGCAGCAGACGCCGCACGATTTCGACGCCATTGATTTCGTCCCCATGGATGGCGCTGCATACCAACAGCACTGGGCCCGGCTGACGCCCGTGCACGACCTCCACGGGTATATGCAAGGGCGCATGGGTATAGAGCTTGGCAATGGGAACATCGATTTGAGTACGGGTGCCGGGGGCCACATGCACGCCGGCGAGTTCGAAAGAGCTTCGGGCCATCACGGCTTCCTTGAAGAAAACAGCGTTTTCTTTATACGCCTTGATGCATCCTATGACGACCCTTTATCTTATTTTTATGCCAAATTCGACTGAAGCTATCGGTTAATCACTACCGAATCGCCTCGAACTCGAAAATCAACTCCACCTCATCACCAACCATGCCGTTATCGACGCCGTAGGTCATGCCCCATTCACTGCGAGACAGCGTGGTACGTGCCGAGAGTCCGAGCGTATACTGCTCATGGCCAAAGGGGTATTTCTCCGCCTTGTTGAGCGTGACATCGAGGGTCACCGGACGTGTCTCGCCCAGCAGGGTGAGATCGCCGGTCAGCGATCCTTGGGTATCGCTTTCGGCGCTGAAATCCGTGGCCTCGAAAACGATTGCCGGATACTCCTTGGCATTCAGGAAGTCGTCGCTCAGTACATGCTCGTCGCGTTTTTCATGGTTGGTAAAGAGACTTGCAGCAGGTATTTCCACCCGACCCGAAGAGAGGGTCCGGGTCTGCTCGTCGTAGACGAACTCCCCCTCTCCTTCCAGGAACATGCCCAGCTGCTTCTGATACCCGATATGATCGATCAAAAAACCGATGGAAAAGTGTTCGGGATCGATGCGATAGGTATGCGGCTCTGCCTGGGCCGGTAACGCCCCCAGCAGGAGTCCGCCTGTCACTGCCACTATCGATAGAGAACTGCGTAGTGCGGTAAACATTTCGAGTCTCCCCAATAAGTCGCTATGAACCGCTATGAAAGCGGCCTTTTCTTTCTGGCGGATAGCCAGCGTATATCGACCAGAAACGACAAGGACAACAGCAGCAAGGAAAGCGCGGCAAGGCTGGATGCCATGCCACTCGATACCAACGGCAGCAATCCACATAATAGCGTCAGTGCCTGCCACACGCAGATGATTTTGCGTCGGCGACTCGCGGGCAGCGTCCTGTTGAGCCAAGGCCAGACCTGCCCGGCCAGAATGAAACCGTATCGCATCGACCCGATCAGCAACACCCAGGGCCCTACCTTGCCCAGCACGACGAGTGCCAGACACAGCACCAGAATGAAGAAGGCGTCCAGTTCCATATCGAAACGGGCCCCGAAAACGGACGCAGAGCGCGTCAGCCGCGCAATCCACCCGTCCAGCCCATCGAGAATCAAGGCACCCGATGCCAAGGCTGCCATGACGAGAGCGTGCTGCGCCATGAAATCCGGAAACAGGATCGCACCTGCCAGGATCGCGACGAGCATGCCGCGCAGCAGCGTGACGCGGTTGGCCCAGCCCAGCCAACGTCGCGTGGTGGGCCAGGACTTGAGCACCATCACGACCATGATCAGGTAAACCGCACTGGCGCTCAGGCGCAGTCCCACCGGCGCCGCCAGCCACAGCAACAACCCTTCCAGCAACCCCACGAACAGAAGCAATGCGATGATGCCTTCAATCAGGGTCGGAGCATTGAAACGACTGTCCTGCGGAGCATTCGTTACCGACTGTCGATTACCATGGTGCATGCGGTACCTCTGAGAGTTCGTGCCGAATGGCAATTTTACCACATACAACTTTTGTACAATTATTGAACAACAACTTTATGTGAAGGTCGATACCTGTAGGCCATTGTTCTATTCTACTGCTCTATTAGGGTCTGTTGACGTTTCATTCACGGCCGCGCTGGCGCCAGTTTTTATTCGGGGCAAGGCAGGAGGAGAGAAATCTGGTTTTTCCAAATGAACGACGACTAACGCCGCAGCGGATAAAAACTGACCCAGCCCTTTGGGTTGCGCATCAAAACGCGCCATCCTGCGTTGCGAAACGTGAAAAGGGAATAACCCTTCCCTACGTTCCGCGCCTTGACTGGCACTTTTTGATGCAGCAACGCGGTTCGCGATGAAACGTCAACAGACCCTAGGATGTCACGAAGGAAAACGTCATGTCCTCCATTACCGCTCAAGCCTTCTGGACGCTGGCCCCGGAGCATGGTGCCCTGCGCAACGAGACATTGTCTCCTCCCGGCCCCGATGAGGTGCTGGTGCTCACGCGCTACAGTGCGATCAGTCGCGGCACCGAAAGTCTTGTCTTCAATGGACAAGTGCCGGCAAGCGAACGTTCACGCATGCGCGCTCCTTTTCAACAGGGCGATTTCCCTGGCCCCGTCAAATATGGCTATGCCAACGTCGGCATCGTGGAACAAGGCCCGGAACACTTGCTGAACCGCGCCGTCTTTTGCCTGTACCCCCATCAGGATCGCTATGTCGTGCCCCAAGATGCAGTACTGGCACTTCCACCCGGTTTACCCCTCGAGCGCGCGGTACTCGCCGCCAACATGGAAACCGCCATCAATGGCCTATGGGATGCAGGCCCTCGGGTGGGCGATCGTATCAGTGTCATCGGCGCCGGCGTCGTGGGCGCGCTGATGGCCTATCTATGTACGCGAATTCCCGGGACTCGCGTTCAACTGATCGATATCGCCCCCCAGCGTCAAACACTCGCAGACGCACTGGACGTTCCCTTTTGCCTTCCTCATCAGGCGGATGGTGACAACGACCTGGTGATCCATGCCAGTGGCTCATCGGATGGGCTTCGCACCGGACTTGAGTTGGCCGGGAAGGAAGCCACGCTGATCGAGATGAGCTGGTTCGGCCAGAAGGAAGTGAGCCTGCCATTGGGGGAGGCGTTTCACTCCCGCCGCCTGACGCTACGCGCAAGCCAGGTGGGTACCGTGGCTCCGGCACGCAATGCGCGCTGGGACTATCGGCGCCGTTTGGGTCTCGCCCTCGATCTGTTGCAGGACACGCGCCTGGATGCGCTGATCAGCGGGGAAAGCGACTTCAAGAATCTCCCAGAATCGATGCCTCGCCTGCTTGATGATGCAAGCGACGTACTCTGCCACCGTGTGGTTTACCAACAGATGAACAGCTTTGCATAAGGAAAATAGTGTCATGTTCAGCTTGACCGTTCGTGATCATTTCATGATTGCCCACAGTTTCAACGGCGACGTCTTCGGCCCGGCGCAGCGCCAGCACGGTGCTACCTATGTCGTTGACGTCACCTTCAAGCGCCCGAGTCTGGATGATGACGACCTGGTCATCGACATCGGCCTGGCCAGCAGCACCCTTCACGCCACACTCGATGAGTTCAACCTGCGCAACCTGGATGACATCGAAGAGTTCAAGGGCCGTAACACGACAACGGAATTCATGGCCAAGGTCGTTTTCGATCGGCTTGCCCGGGCCATCAAGGAAGGTCGTATGGGGCCTGCCGCCAACGGGCTGAGCCATATGGACGTGACCCTGCATGAATCCCATATCGCCTGGGCCAGTTACGAGGGAACACTGTGAGTCACCACCTGACGTTCATTCTGGCCGGCGATCCAAAACAGCTGACCGGCGGCTATCTCTACGACGCACGAATGGTCGAGGCACTGCGTCAGCAGGGGTGGCGCGTCGAGGTCATCGGTCTCGAGGGGCGATTCCCGGAGCCAGATGCAACCGCCGCCGAGGCCATGGAAGAAGCACTGGCCAGGCAACCCGACGGCGCCCGGGTCGTCATCGACGGCCTAGCCATGGGCGGCTTGCCCGAGGTGGTTGCCAAGCATGCCAAACGCCTTGACTTGACGGCTCTGGTGCATCATCCCCTGGCGGACGAAACCGGACTCGACCAGGCTCAGCGCTCTCGCTTTACCCTGAGCGAGACACGGGCCCTGACCGCCGTCGATCGAATCATCGCCACCAGTGTATTTACCGCCCGTCGTCTTGCGGATTTCAACGTGGAGGCAGAGCGAATCGACGTCATCGAACCCGGCGTCGAACCGGCGCCGCTGGGCGGTCGCGACGACAGCAGCGCATCGTCAGGCCAGCGCCTGCTGTGCGTGGCCACTCTCATCCCGCGCAAGGGCCAGGACGTACTGATCGATGCCCTGGCCCGACTCCGCGAGTACGACTGGCAGTGCGATCTGGTCGGTGCCCTGGATCGCGATCCGCGTTTTACGAAGACAGTTACCGGCCTCATACACGATCATGGCCTCGAAGCGCGTATCCGACTACTTGGCGAGCAGTCAGAAGATACGCTTGGCCAGGCTTATCACAACGCGGATCTCTTCGTCTTGCCCTCTTTTTACGAAGGCTACGGCATGGTAATCAGCGAAGCGTTGGCCAGAGGCTTACCTGTCATCACAACGTCAGGAGGCGCATTGGCGCATACGCTGCCGGAAACTGCGGGGCTGAGCGTACCGCCCAGGGACACGCAAGCACTGACCCAGGCGCTCAAGCGCTGGTTTGACGAGCCCGAGCTGCGCAAGCAGCTACGCCAAGGCGCTCGACAGGCGAGAGAAGATCTCACCGACTGGCAAACCGCCGGCGACGCCTTTGCCAAGGCGCTGGTGCGAGGCACGGATTCATGACTCAACCGGCTCCGGGCAGCATTTTCGATACCCATTGGCTGAGTCTTCGCGAGAGTGCCGACGCCGCTGCCCGCAATACAGCATTGACAGAACAGGCCAGGCGCCACTTGATACAGCGACAACGTGATGAGCGCTGTCTAACGCTGGTCGATCTTGGCTGTGGCGGCGGCAGCAACCTGCGCTTTCTTGCACCACGACTGCCTGGCCCACAATCCTGGCGCTTGATCGATCACGATGCCGGGCTGCTCAATGAGTCCGTCGCCGCGGCAATGCCTCTTCGCGACGCCCGCGGCGAACCCATCTCGGTTCAAGCAGCGTGCAAGAATCTTGTGGATATTGAAGCCGACTGGTTTTCCGATTGTGACCTGGTCTGTGCCTCGGCGCTTTTCGATCTGGTGTCCCTTGAGTGGCTGGAGCGGTTGGCGGCAGCCTGCGCGGCGCAACAAGCCGCCGTACTGTTCACCCTGAGCGTGGACGGCGACTGGGCCTTTCTCGACGGCGACGCCCGGACTCAGGCACATCCCGACGACCGCTGGGTACGAGATCAACTCATCGCCCATCAGCAGCGAGACAAGGGCCTGGGCATTGCCTTGGGCAGTCACGCCCCACAGGGCCTGGAGCGGGCGTTCACTGCCCAGGGTTACCAGGTAAAAAGCGCTCCGAGTCCTTGGCGATTGCTTCCCGGCCACCCCGATACCCACGAGCTGGGCCACAGTCTGATCGAAGGCTGGGCCGGCGCCGTGCACGAACAGTCGCCCAACGAGCAGCAACGGCTGGAGCGCTGGCTGATACATCGCCTGTCGCAACTGAATGCCGACGCCCTGGGGTTAGAAGTGGGTCATGTGGATTTTTTCGCGTGCCCGCCGGCATCGTGTTCAGCGAGTGATGACCAATGAGATTGCCCCGCGCCCATCTATGGCTTCGCCTGTTGGCAAGCCTTGCGTTGCTGGGCGTACTCGCACTATGGCTGGATACATCCGCCATCATTGCGGAAATTCGGGGGCTATCGCTCTACTGGGTCGTGCTGGGGCTGACATTGACCCTGCCGCAGGTGGCAATCTCCGCCTGGCGCTGGCGTCTCACCGCCCGCCTGCTGGATATTCGCCTGCCCTGGCGAGCGGCCCTGGGTGACTACTATCTGGCGACCTTTCTCAACCAGGTACTTCCCGGCGGCGTCATGGGGGATGCCGCCCGCGCCTGGCGCCATGCTCGGGCCAGCGGCCAACGGGCGGCGGCGCTACGGGCAGTGATCATCGAGCGCACCTCCGGGCAACTGGTGCTCGCGGTCATGGCCGGGGCGACACTGCTTGCGCCGATCTGGCACCAGCCTTTGGATGCATTCTCGAATTCACTATTGAATAGCGGCGCCGATCAGCCATTATCCGCTGGTGCCTGGCTTGGGGGCGCCTTCTTACTGTCGGCGCTCGTCCTGTTTCTAGCCGTTGGACTACTGCTGAAGCGCACTCCGCACAAGCCCATGCGCCCGTTCAAGACACGCGATAAAGGGCGGTTTTTTCGGCTTTTCAACGGGCTTGGACACGATCTGCATCGCACGCTGCTGAGCCCGCGGGCATGGCCACGGCAGCTATCGGGCTCGACGCTTGTGGTGTGCAGCTATGTGGCGGTGTTCGTCTGCGCGGCCCGGGCCATTGGCAGCGAGTTACCTCTAGCCACGCTATTGGCGCTGATTCCACCGATATTGCTGGCCATGAGCATTCCGCTCTCCGTGGCTGGCTGGGGATTACGCGAAGGCGCGGCGGCTCTGATATGGGCGGGGGTCGGCCTGGCACCGGCGCAGGGCGTGGCAATATCCGTGGCCTATGGCGTGCTGGTGCTGGTATCGAGCCTGCCCGGTGCATTGTTCCTCGTGTGCCGCCGTTCACGGCGTCTCGCTGGGGGCGAGCAGCAGGTCGAACAGCGTGTCCTCACCACAAGGAAAGGTTCTACACCGGGGCCGCAGCGCCTGATCGAGGGTCGTGATCGGCGTCAGATCGAGACCGGGGCGTCCGGAGCCGATCAGCAGCGGTGCGATCAGCATGTGCAGCCGGTGCAGCACGCCGGCCTCGAGAAAGCGCGAGATGGTCACGCCGCCGCCTTCGATCAATACGCGCTCGAGTCCACGCCCGTGCAATGTTTCAAGCACGCTGCGCGGATCGAATCCCTGTGCCTTCTGGGGCAGCATGATGCGCTCCACGTGGCTGCCAACGTCTCCTGTCACGGCGGCGCCTTCCCCGACCAGATGCAGTGTCGGGGCATCATTGGATTGAAAGACATGACAAGCGCTGTCGAGCCGTCCTCGCGGATCGAGCACCACCCGCACCGGATGCTGTCCCGAGACGTGGCGAACGTTGAGCTGGGGATCGTCCGCCTCGACGGTGCCGGCGCCAACCAGAACCGCATCCATCAACGCACGCAGGCGATGCAGGTGAATGCGACTTTCAAGCCCGTTGATGTAATGAGACGCCCCGGTCACCGTGGCGATTCGACCGTCCAGGCTCTGACCGAGCTGAGCGATCGCCAGGGGCCCTGTGCGTGCTATCAACGGCAACAGGTTATCGAACAGGCGGCGCCCCTCATCGGTGACGCTTGTTTCGCACGACCAGTCACCACCCCTGACGACGTGTACCCCCAGCCGCTCGTCAATGAAAGGCCCGGAAAATGACCAGTCATGATGCCGGGCACGACATATCAACTGCCAGACTGCGTCAACATCGAGGCTGGGAACGATCATCACGCTGCTCTCGCTTATCATGTGAACGGGGATGAACGACTATCATGCTTAGCCCCATGCGCCAGCACAACCTAGCAAAACAAGGAGATGTCATGCATCAGGTTGAACGAGCCATTTTCGATATCCGCCGCGGACTCCCGGTGCTGTTGCGCGACGATGAACAGGATGTTCTTGTCCAACCCATCGAGAGTCTCGACGACGGCGTTCTGGAACACCTCGTCGCCACCGCGGGAGAAGCCCCGGGGCTGGTACTGAGCCGCCATCGCCTGGCGCTGCTGGGCAAATCGATCGAGCATGAAACCGCCCGTTTGCCGTTGTCCGCGGCAATGCTTGAAACCGAACGGCTCAACGAACTCGCCTTCGGCGTCGATCCGGAAAGGGTTTCACAGCACATCGTGGCGGCCAGTCGTGCCGATCATGCGGCGCTGACGTTGATGCGACGAGCGCTATTGATACCGGCGGCGCTTACCGCTCGGGTGGCCAGGGAATCTCGCGAAAGCGTCGAGGCATTGATCGCCCATGGAGATTTGCTGGCGGTGGCGGCTGCGGATGCCGAGCGCTGTTTCGAGGCGGCCAACGGGTTGCTCAAGCGCGTCAGTGAAGCACAGGTGCCGCTGGCGGAAGCCATAGAGAGTCGTTTCATCCTGTTCCGCGAACCGGATGGCCTGCGGGAGCACGTTGCCATCGTCATCGGCGACCCCCTCGCCTGGCAGGAGGCCGTTCCCCTGCGCATGCACTCTGCCTGCTTGACAGGCGATCTGTTTGCCAGCCTGCGCTGCGACTGCGGCGAACAGCTACGCAACGCGGTTGCGGATATCAATGACATGGGCGGCGGCGTATTGCTCTATCTGGCCCAGGAAGGACGCGGCATTGGCCTTGCCAACAAGCTGCGCGCCTATGCCATGCAGGATGTGGGGCTCGATACCCTGGACGCGGATCAGCACCTGGGGTTTGGCGAGGACGAACGCCGCTACAGCGTGGCGGTGGATATGCTGGCGGCCCTGGATATCCGTCAGGTGCAACTCCTGACCAACAACCCCATCAAGATCGCGGCGTTGACTGAGGGTGGCATCGACGTTACCGAGCGCCAGGCACTTTACGGGCGCCTGACGGAACAGAACTATCGCTATCTGAATGCCAAGGCCACGCGTGCCGGCCATATGCTCGATGGGGTGCTGGAAAACTATGAGCGGCTCGGGGGTAAATGAGAGTGAGCCAAGTGAAAATCCGCGATATCCATGACGCGCGTTTCCTCGAAAAGCGCGGCCAGATGCACGGCATAATGCTCGACCAGCCGGGCGCCGAGTTCGGCATCGGCGAGTCGGGCATTGCCTACCACCCCACCCGGGTGCAGATCCTCCGCCAGCCAGGCAAACGCTGCCTCTCCCTCCGGCCCCAGCCGATTTCCCCGAGCCGCCATTGCTTCACCCCGGGAAGGAGGATGATCGACATGTTCCCGGCGCACCTTGTGCGGCGCCAGATGAAGCATCATCGCGGTTTCGAGTGCTCCTCCATGCAGGCCATGTCGCAACTCCTCCAGAGGGAGCGCTTCTGACGGTAGCGAAAAACGCATGTAATGCGCCTTGACCACCAGCATCCCCCAGCGCTTGCGCAGGTTGAGGGCGGCAATGTCCGCCACCGCCTTGTTGCCGCCATGACTGTTGAGCAGCACCAGGCGGCGAACACCGGCCCGAGCGATGGAATCGCCATAGGCCTCGATTACGGCAATGGCGGTCTCCGGGGGCAAACTCAGCGTACCGGGGTAGCTTGCGTGCTCCTGGCTTGCGCCTACCGCCAAGGCCGGCAATGCAAGCAAAGGAAAAGCGTCAGGCAGCTTTCCCATGGCAGCCTGTAGAAGCCCCAGGCCAATATCCAGGTCCGTGGAGAGCGGCAGGTGTGCGCCGTGCTGCTCGATCGCGGCCAAGGGCAATACCGCTACGCTGTCCGGGCGGAGGGCTTGCTCGAGTTCCGGCGAGCTCAGCTCTTGCCAATCGCGGGAAAGCTTCGCTGGGTCCGACATGATGGCTCCTGTCAGGGAATGAACGACGCCCGGTATCATACCCCGAAGTGGCGTCTTCTTTGTCTGCATGCCCATCTGAATATTAGGGCCTGTTGACGTTTCATCGCGAACCGCGTTGCTGCATCAAAAAGTGTCAGACAAGGCGCGAAGCGCAGGGAAGGGTTATTCCCTTTTCACGTTTCGCAACGCAGAATGGCGCTTTTTGCTGCGCAACCCGAAGGGCTGGGCCAGTTTTTATCCGCTGCTGCGTTAGTCGTCGTTCATTTGGAATAACCAAATTTCTCTCCTCCTGCCTTGCCCCGAATAAAAACTGGCGCCAGCGCGGCCGTGAATGAAACCTCAACAGGCCCTAGACAACATGCTTATATTCAGCCTGGTAAAGATGAGATTGACCTATCTCAAGGCTGGCAACCTACTTTGTAATAAAGTAAAAACAACGCCTTCGTAGAATGTTTTCTTTGCCTGTTCTTTTCCAGCCCCATGCCTTGGCGGAATTGCTGCGAAATTTCTGGAGTTCGATCTGATGCTGGAAGTCGTCTGTCTTACCTTTGCTCTGGTATTGGGCTTGGTTGCCCGCGGTTTCGGTCTGCCGCCCCTGATCGGCTTTCTCGGCGCGGGCTTTGCAATCAACTCTCTCGGCGACTTCGTGGCGCTGCCGCCTTCGACGCCAGAAGTGCTCCACTACATGGCCCATCTGGGCGTGCTGCTGTTGCTGTTCAGCGTCGGCCTCAAGCTCAAGCTCAAGAGCCTCGTTCAGCCCGAAGTCATCGGCGGGGGGCTTGCACACTTCGTGGTGACAGTGAGCGTGTTCGCGATGGGTCTTCACTGGATTGCGGATATCGACTGGACCAAGGCGTTGATTCTGGCCATCGCCCTGGCCTTTTCCAGTACGGTGCTCGCCGCCAAAAGTCTCGAGGAGCGCCGGGAGCTACGCTCCTTCCACGGGCGGGTGGCGATCGGCATTCTGGTCATTCAAGATCTGATCGCCCTGGGCGTGCTGGTATTTTCCATCGGCCAGGTGCCCTCGCCCTGGGCCCTTCTACTGCTCGGCTTGCCCTTGCTGCGGCCGGTACTTCATCGCCTGATCGATGCCTGCGGTCACGACGAACTGCTGATGATGATGGGACTGGTGCTAGCACTGGTCATTGGCGGCGCTGGCTTCACGACCCTGGGGCTATCTAGTGAAGTGGGCGCTCTGGTGCTGGGAACGCTGATCTCACAGCACCCCCGCGCCCAGGAAATCGGCAAATCCTTGTGGGCACTCAAGGAGCTGTTCCTGGTCGGCTTCTTTCTCGAGATCGGCATGTCAGGATTGCCGGACTGGCAATCCTTCGGCTTTGCCTTGGCCTTTGTCGTCTTGCTGCCTCTGAAGGCAGTGCTGTTCTTTTTCCTGCTCCTGTTGTTCCGCCTGAGGGCACGTAACGCCTTCGAGGCCTCGGTCAACCTTAGCAGCTACAGTGAATTCGGGCTGATCGTGGCCGCCGCCCTGGTACCCGATGCGCTGGTGGGGCTTGCCATGGCGGTCGCCCTGTCGTTTCTGGTGGTGTCGCCCCTGCAGCGCAAGGCGCACACCCTGTTCGGTCAAATCGAACCCTGGCTTACGCGCTTCGAGACCCGCACCTGGCACCCGGACGAACAGCCCGCCTCTCTCGGGGATGCCCAGGTATTGGTCATCGGCATGGGCCGCACAGGCACGGCGACTTACGATCGCCTGCGAGAAGATGGCATCGCCGTGATCGGTATCGATGCCGACCCCAGCCGCGTCGAGAGCCACACCGCTGAAGGACGACATATCGTCTATGCGGACGGGGAGGACATCAGTTTCTGGAACGCGCTCAAGTTCGACGGCATCAAGGCGGTGGTCCTGACCCTGCCGGATGCGCAATCCAAGATCTTTGCAACGCAACAATTGCGCAGTCATGGCTTTACGGGGGCCATCGTTGCGCATAGCCTTTATCAGGACGAGGCGCAATCGATCCATCTTGCCGGCGCCGATCAGACCTATCTGACCATGCACGAGGCAGGCTTGGGTCTTGCAGAACATGTGAGGCAGGATGAGAACATTAAACGGCACATCTCTTGATGGTATTTCAGGGTCTACTCACCCTCGCCGTGAAGGCGATGACCCGTTGCCAGGAGGATGGTCAGAGGAGCGCAACTTGAATCCCGAAGCACCGCCAGTTCCACGTAGCGACGAAGAGCATATACGTCGTGTCGGGGTCGAGATCGAGTTTGCCGCCATTGCGCCACTGAGAGCAGCGCAACTGGTGCAGGAGCATTTTGGCGGCACTCTCGAGCAGCTCGATCCGCATCGCTTCAAGATCCTCGACAGTCGCTGGGGCAATTTCACCATCGAACTGGATTCGAAGTATGTCCATCCGGATCACCAGGTGCTCGAAGAGAATACCCTCGAGGATAGTGAGTGGCATCATCTGCGCCGGGAGATTCATCAGCGCTCGCGCCGGCTGCTGGGTGATGCGGTGGCGGGCATCGTTCCGACAGAAATCGTGTGCCCCCCCATTCCCTGGCTTGCGCTAAACGAACTCGACGCCCTGTTCGATGCGCTGCGTCAGGAAGGCGCTCGGGATACCCGAGACAGCCTGCTGTACGGCTTTGGCCTGCATCTCAATCCCGAGGTGCCTTCCTTCGAGGCCGATAGCCTCCTGGCGCACCTGCGTGCCTACATGATTCTGGCGGCCTGGCTGCGTGAAGAGATCGATATCGACATTACCCGGCAGATACTGCCCCATGCCAACCCCTTCACCAGGGAGTATGCGCTGAAGGTACTGGATGCCGCCTATGCCCCGGATCTGGACACATTGATCGAGGACTATCTCGTCGCCAATCCGTCACGCAACCGAGAACTCGACCTGCTGCCATTGTTCGCCTATCTGCGTCCCGAGCACCCCAATCCGCTGCTTGCTGATGAGCTGGTCAGCCCCCGCCCCACCTTTCATTATCGCCTGCCCAATGCGCAGCTATCCCAACCGGACTGGAGTGCGGTATGCGAATGGAATCGCTGGGTCGAGGTGGAACGCCTGGCGGCGGATACCGAGCTTCTGAGCAAACGCAGCGCAGCCTACATCGACCACTACCAGCGCTCTTCCATGCCTCACTGGCTGGACCGGCTCAAGGAGTGGATGAAAGCATCATGACACGGCCAAGGATCGGCATTACCACCTCGGATCATAAAAGCCTGCTGGCCTGGTGGTGCGACTGGCTGGCAGTCTGGCGCGCCGGCGGCAAGCCGGTGCGCCTGTCTCCCTCGCGCCCCATTCCCGACGATCTCGATGGACTGGTGATCGGCGGTGGCGATGACATCGGTGCCCAGCTCTATGGCGGCGAAGTGCAGCTCGACGTGCGGGTCGATCCTCAGCGCGACACCCTGGAGCTGTCGCTGTTGAAACGATTCTTGCCCGATGACTGCCCGGTGCTGGGGATCTGCCGGGGCGCCCAGATCATCAACGTGCACCTTGGCGGCTCCCTGGTCAGCGATATCTACACCTCCTACGAGCACATCAAGAAACGCCGCACGGTACTGCCCCGCAAGACCGTCGACATCACCGTCGGCAGCCGTCTTCACGATCTTCTCGAGGTCAGTTGGTGCCAGGTGAATAGCCTGCATCATCAGGCGATCAACCGCGCCGGCCGCGGTATCGATATCGTGGCCAAGGATCGGGATGGCCTGGTACAGGGAATCGAAAGCCGCGATCATCGTTTTTTGATTGGCGTACAGTGGCACCCGGAATTTCTCATCTTCAACCGCCCCCAGCAACGCTTGATTCGGGGACTGGTTGACGCTGCCGGCAATCATGCCGAAAGCCGCGAAACCATTAGCAGCTGAGCCGAAAACGACGACGCCGACCTTGGGTCGGCATCGCGGGCTGCATGATCGACAGGATCAATTTTCCAGGGTGGCATCCAGGGTAATCTTGGCATTGAACAGCTTGGACACCGGGCAACCCTCTTTCGCCTTGTTGGCCGCCTCGTCGAATTTGGACTGATCCGCGCCGGGAATCTTCGCTCGGGTCTCGAGATGGATCGCGGAGATGGTAAATCCGCTGTCATCCTGCTCCAGGGTCACGGTGGCGCTGGTCTTGATGCTTTCCGGCTCGAGGTTGTCCTCGCCCAGAATCATCGACAGTGCCATGGAGTAGCAGCTGGCATGCGCTGCCCCGATCAGCTCTTCAGGATTGGTGCCTGCTTCTCCTTCGAAGCGCGTGTTGAAACCGTAAGGGTTCTGTTTCAAGGCACCGCTTTCGGTGGATACCGTGCCCTTGCCCTGCTTCAAACTACCCTGCCACTCGGCGGATCCTTGCTTCTTGATGCTCATGACGTCTCCTTTCGCGAGTAAAGTGGATGATCAAACAGTCATCTCACTGACTAGACACTGTAGACGATAGTACGTCTTTCGGCCTTGTATCCTTGGGCAACATGCATCCGCTATCTGCCCATTACTCTTTATGGCTCTCGATTTCAGGACTTCAAGGGCCGAGGGTTCGCAATCCAGGCGGCGAGACGTTCATTGCCCCTTTCCCGCAATAGCGTGACATTGCGCTCGGGAATCCGTTCCGGATGAGCAAAGCCCGCCAGAGCGCGCTCGATACTCGCTTCCCGCAGCAGATGCAGCATGGGCCAAGGAGAGCGGTTGGTGTAGTTGGCAGGGTCGTTCTCTTCCACGCCGTGAAAGCAGTAGTCCGGATGGAAGCTTGCCAGCTGATAGATGCCCTCGTAACCTTGGTCCTCCAACAGCGCTTCCGCCAGCCCCAGCATATCCAGATAGTCATCGAAATCCTCGACCCCGTCGGTCAGCACCAGAACGGTGGTCTCGATACTCGAATCTTCGTCGAGACGCCGACACGCCTCGATCAACGTCAGCAACGCGGACTCAACGGACCGAGCGCTCGTTGCCTCATAGCGGATGCTACCGCGCTCCATCTCTCGCCGGGCAAAGGGGCAGATATCGTGAGCCACCACGAAGCCCTCGACCCAGGCTTGGGTCTGATTCAGGCAAACAGCATCATTGGTCATGGAGTATCCCGTAGAACGTAAAGAGCCGGAAGTGCAAAGATACGGAGAGTATAGTGGAGGAATACACTAGGGCCTGTTTGGAGCCGCTCATGTCACGCCACGATACGCCTATTGTCACCCTCGCAGCCCAAGGCGACCAACCTGCCATCGACCTTCCCGCCATTGGTCAGGGTACCTGGTACATGGGAGAAGGACGAGCAACCCCGAAAGAGGAAATTCGCGCTCTGCAGCAGGGTCTCGAGCGTGGCTTGGCGCTGATCGACACCGCCGAGATGTATGCCGATGGTGGCGCCGAGAAAGTCGTGGGCCAGGCGCTCAAGGATCGCCGCGATCAGGCTTTTCTGGTCTCCAAGGTCTACCCCTGGAACGCCGGACGCGACAGTGCCATTAACGCCTGCGAACAGAGCCTCAAGCGGCTCAAGACCGATCATCTTGACCTGTATCTGCTGCATTGGCCCGGCAGCATTCCCCTGGAAGAAACCCTGGAGGCCTTCGAGCGCTTGCAAGCGCAGGGCAAGATCAAACGCTTTGGCGTCTCCAATTTCGATATCGACGACATTCAGGCGTTCACCGATATTCCCGCCGGTGAGCACTGCGCCGTCAATCAGGTGCTCTATCATCTTGGCTCTCGGGGTATCGAGCATAGCCTGCTGCCCTGGCAGCGCCAGCACGGCATCCCCACCATGGCCTACTGCCCCATCGCCCAGGGTGGAAGCCTGCGTCGGGAGCTGCTTGGCGATTCCGAGGTCAATGCCATCGCGGAGGAGTCGAACGTCAGCGCCGCTCAGGTACTGCTGGCCTGGGCGATTCGCCCGATCGATGGCAAGCGCGACATCATCGCCATTCCCAAGGCGGTACAGCCGGACCACGTGGAACAGAACGCCGCGGCACTGTCGCTCACGCTGAGCGACGACGCAATCGCGCGTCTCGACGCGGCCTTTCCCGCGCCTCGGCGCAAGACACCGCTAGATATTGTCTAGGGCCTGTTGACGTTTCATCGCGAACCGCGTTGCTGCATCAAAAAGTGTCAGTCAAGGCGCGAAGCGCAGGGAAGGGTTATTCCCTTTTCACGTTTCGCAACGCAGAATGGCGCTTTTTGCTGCGCAACCCGAAGGGCTGGGCCAGTTTTTATCCGCTGCTGCGTTAGTCGTCGTTCATTTGGAATAACCAAATTTCTCTCCTCCTGCCTTGCCCCGAATAAAAACTGGCGCCAGCGCGGCCGTGAATGAAACGTCAACAGGCCCTAGGCTTTATCCGAAAAGTACCTGCGCTCGACTATACGGCGTTAAAAATTGGCTCAAGATACTCATTTACACTGCGTAAACTCCGCTCTTTCGCCAATTTTTGCCTTGTCTAGACTTCGCTCGCTGACTTTTCAGACGAAGCCTAGGCCTGCTTGAACAAGCGACGATTGTGCTAATGATGCCCGTACTAAAGCATCATGAAAAAAGAATGGTTTAATCAGTATGGGCTACACGTCTCATCCCATCAGAGTGAATTTTTAAAAGCGGAGGCAAATTTATGTCTATTTAGTAGACATGCTATCCCGGGCAACACTACGCTGTGGTTATGGTGCACTGCATCAAAAGAGCAGTTCTTGATCAATCCGATTGCTTGACCATCTTTTAAGGAGTGTTACATGGCTAATACGAATGCAAATCAGAATGTTGAACAAGCCCAGCAGCAGTTTGCCTCCGTCTTCGCAGGCCCGGGTCGCTCCATTGCCGGTAAAATGCTCGATTACACACAGAAATTGACCAACGTGCAGCGTGAAGCGTTCGACACCTATTCCGAGATTGGATTCCGCCAGATGCGCTCCGCTCTCGAGGTAAGGAATTCTGAAGACCTGCGCAGCTACATGGAAGAGCAGCAGGAAGCCGCCAAGAAAGTCGGCGAGCAGATGAAGTCTGATATGGAAAAAGTCAGCTCCATCAACCAGGAGTTCATGCAGCAAAGCCAGGAACTGACTCAGGACGCCATGCAGCGCGGCCAGGAAGCCGCCCAGCAGAACATGGAGCGCGGTCAGCAGAAACTGCAAGAAGTCACTAAAGAAGGTGAAAAGGAAGCCGATAAAGCCACTCAAGACGCCAAATCTGCTTCCAAGAAGTAAATACCCCACGTCGGCTGAGTTAGCCAACGTACCAGGGTAATTCGAAAGCCGCCGCTCATCTCGAGCGGCGGCTTTTTATAGCGTGTTTAAATACGGCGATCCCAAGCGCCAAGCGTAACCAGCTGCCTGTTCAGCCATCGATACCCAGCTCACCCTGGCGTCTTTCGCTCTCAAACGCCTTGCCGCGACGCGAAGCCAAGCGATCCGCCAGACGTGTCGGCTCAGGCAACTTGGTACGCCCCAGGCAGGCAATGGCCCACTCCAGCGCCGTGGCCTGACTCACTCGATGCCCCGTGGAGACGATCACCGGCTTGACGCCCTCACGACTGCGCAACATGGCGCCGATGATCACCCGGCCACCGTCGTCGACCCGCGCATCCTCCGGGTCCTCTTTTCGGCGGCGATCCGTCAAGGGCGTCCATTCACCGCGCCCCGGCGGCACCTCGCCGTGCTTGCCGCACAGGCGTTTCTTGGCCACGCCCAGGGTCGGCAGATCGAGCCACAAGCCCAAATGCGAAGCCACACCCAGGCGGCGTGGATGAGCGATGCCCTGGCCATCCACCATGACCAGGTCCGGTCGCTCGCTCAGGCGCTCAAACGCCCCCAAAGCAGCGGGAATTTCCCGAAACGACAACAGGCCGGGAATATAGGGCATCCGGGTGGGCTCGCGATGCACGATCTCTTCAATGGGTTCAAGGCTCGGCCAATCGAGCAGCACCACCGCGGCTCGGGTGGTTTCGCCGCCATCCTCGAAGCCGATATCCACCCCCGCGATGCGCTTGATTTCCTCCGGCGGCCCCAGTCGATCATGCCGCTCGACCCGGGGTGCCAGGGTTTTCTGCAATTCGATGGCCGCTTGCGGCTCCAGATTCCATTCGTGTAGTTCAGCCATGTCATTCCTTGCAATGTTGCTCGTGAGTTCAGCCAGCCTTCAAGTCGCTGCGCAACTGCTCCACCCGCTCACGATTCTTGCCAAAATCACTCTTGCCCAGGCGCGAGGCGCTGCGCACATGACACACCTGCTCATCTTCGCTCCAGAAACACTCCAGGTCATCGGTGAACCCCATCATTTTAGAGCGGCATTCGGCGTGGAGATAATCCCCGCGTCGGGTCACGATGTCGGTTCGCTCCCAGGAGGCCACGATCTCGGCTAACCGTTCGATCAAGGCGGCACCCTTCAAATGCGACGACGTCAGGGGCGCAATATGATGCTTGTCGTCATCTGCCTGGCTGCATACGCAATTGGGTGTCTTTGGGCACGCTTTCAAGCGCCCTTGGTGCACGCCAATATCCCTCGGGCGCTTGCCCCCGAAAAGACCTTCTAGCATGAATGACTCCTTACTGTTTTCGTTGGGCTTCGGGTTAGCGTGACTGTACTTCAAGCTTTACACTAGCGCCTCGCTGCAGGAGCAAGACGTGAAGTTTTTTCATACCGCCGACTGGCATCTCGGCCAGACCTTTCATGGCCAGGAGCGCCATGTCGAACATCGCGCCTTTCTCGACTGGCTACTCGAGACGCTCGCCGCCCGCCAGCCGGATGCGCTGCTGATCGCCGGCGATATCTTCGATGTGGTCAATCCGTCTCTGCGCGCCCAGGAGCTGTTTTACGACTTCATCGTGCGCGCGCATGAACACCTGCCGCGGCTCGAGATCGTGATGATCGCCGGCAATCATGACAGCGGCAACCGTATCGAGCTGCCGGCCCCCTTGATGCAACGCCTGAACGCCCATGCCCGAGGACGGGTGCAGTGGCGCGACGACGGCCAACTGGACGCCGAGCGCCTGCTGATTCCGCTTCACGATGATCAGGGCGAGACCCGCGCCTGGTGCCTGGCCCTGCCCTTCCTGCGTCCGGCGGAGGTCACCGGCCGAGGCGGTACCGAGACAACTGCCCAGGGCACCGACCACCGCAACGACTATGTGAGCGGTATCTCGCGAGTCCACGAACAACTCATCGAAGCGGCGCGCAAGCAGCGCAGCCCTGGCCAGGCCCTGGTGGCGATGAGCCATGCCCACCTGCGCGGCGCGGCGGTCTCCGAGGACAGCGAGCGCCCCATCGTCATCGGCGGCGAGGAATCGATCTCCGCAACGCTGTTTCCCGAGGATATCGCCTACGTGGCCCTCGGCCACCTGCACCGCGCCCAGCGCGTCGGCGAGGAGCGCATCCGTTACAGCGGCAGCCCCCTGCCCATGGACTTCAGCGAGGCGGCCTATCCCCATCAGGTGCTCGAAGTGACCCTCGAGGGCGAGCGACTGGCCGGCATCGAGGCGCTGCCCGTGCCGCGCCCGGTGGCCATGCAGCGACTCGGCCCTGCGCCCCTGGAAGCAATCGAGACGGAACTTGCCGCTCTGAACCACGACCCAGCGCTACCTCAGGAACGCTGGCCCTGGCTGGAGGTCAGCGTGATGCTCGACGCGCCGGTGCCCGACCTGCGCGCCCGCGTCGAGGCCGCACTCAACGGCAAGGCCCTGCGCCTGCTGCGCCTCAAGCGCCGGCTTCCCGAGACCGAGACCCAACGACCCGGCGCCAGCGAACGCCTCGAGGACATCGGCCCGCGCGCCCTCTTCGCCCGCACCTGGGAAGCCCGCTGGGGAACGCCCCCGGAGGACGCCGTGCTGGCCGACTTCGACCGGCTGCGCCAGGACGTCCTGGACGCCCAGGGTGAGGAGGCCGGCGCATGAAGATTCTCATCCTGCGCCTGGCCAATCTGGCCTCGCTGCCCGGCCCCATCGACCTCGACTTTACCGAAGCCCCGCTGCGCGACGCCGGCCTGTTCGCCATCACCGGCCCCACCGGCGCCGGCAAGAGCACCCTGCTCGACGCCCTCTGTCTGGCGCTCTACGGCAGCACCCCACGGCTACGCCATGCCCCGGTGCGCGATTCCCAGCTTCCCGACGTGGGCCACGAGAAGCTGACCACCGCCGACCCCCGCACCCTGCTGCGCCGGGGCACGGCCAGCGGCTATGCCGAGGTCGATTTCCTCGGCCGCGACGGGCGCCGCTACCGGGCCCGTTGGGCGGTGCGCCGCGCCCGCAACAAGGCCGAGGGCAAGCTGCAGGCGGTGGAGCAGTCACTACATGATCTGGAAGACGAGCGCCTGCTGACCACCCAGAAGAAGGAGTTCGACCGCCTGCTGGTCGAGCGGCTGGGTCTCTCCTTCGATCAATTCACCCGAGCAGTGCTGCTGGCCCAGAGCGAGTTCGCCGCCTTCCTCAAGGCCGACGACAACGAGCGCAGCGAACTGCTGGAGAAGCTCACCGACACCGCCGAATACTCCGAGATCTCCAAGGCTGCCTACCGCCGCGCCAGCGAGGCGAGAAAACGCCTCGATGCCTTGGAAGCCCGGCTTGCCGACGACCTGCCCGCCGAGCCCGAGGCCCGCGCCGAACTGAAACGCAGCGCCGAGGCCGCCCAGCGTGAGCTGGACGCCATCCAGCAGCAAGCCAAGCACCTGGAAGCCCGCCGGCAGTGGCACGCCACGGATGAAACGCTACGCCGGGCTTATGCCGAAGGGCGCCAGCAACAACAGGATGCCGAGTCCCGCTGGCATCGCCTGGCGGATGCCCGGACCGACCGTGAATGGCGACGTCTGCTCGCCCCCCAGCGCCATCGCCTGAGGCGCCAGACCGAGCTGCCCACCGAGATCGCACGTCTCGAGACTAACCACGGCGACACGCTCAAGGCGCAGGAAGACGCCACGGCCACGCACCGGGCCGCCACCGAGCAGCGGGATCAAGCCGAACAGACATTGCGTGAAGCCAGCCAGGCACGCCAAGACGCCGAGCCCGACCTGCGCCAGGCCCGGGAACAGGCCCAGCGGCTGGCCACCCTCGTGCATCGGCTGGCGGATCTCGAGACGAACCATCAGCAACGCCAGCACCAGGCCGGCCAACTCGCCGAACAGCGTCGGCAGGCCGAGGACCAGCAGCGCGAACTCGAGCGCCGGCGCGACGAATTGCGCGCCACCCTGCAACAGCTCCTGGGCGATCACGACCGGCCGGAGAGCGCCCGCCAGTCGGCCCAGCAGGATCACGACCGAGCCGCGAGGCGCCATCTAGCGCTGGGTGAGCTGGAAAGCCGCTGGCAGGAGGACTGGCGTGCCGACCAGGCCCACCAGATGCTGGCCCGTCGTCTGGACGAGGACGAGCAACGCAAGGAGGCCCTTGTCGAACAAGGCAAGACCGCCCGGCAGCGCCTGGACGACCAGGAGCGCTGCTACCGTACGGTGCGCGATGTCGTCGAACGCAACCGCGCCGTGCGCAGCGAGAGCGTAGTGAGGCTGCGTGAGAGTCTTGAGGAAGGCGAGCCCTGCCCGGTGTGCGGCGGCCTCGACCACCCCTGGCGTCACCATCCGCCCGAGACGCCAGAAGCCGCCCAGCTCAAGGCCCAGCAGATTGAGGAGGATCGCCAGCTCGACGAGGCTCGCCAGGAACGCGACCAAGCCCAGCAGGCGCGTGACGATCTTCTCGGCCAGTACCGCGCCCTCGAGGCCGCGCTGGCCCAGCATCGACAGGACCTGCAGCACACCGAGCAGCGCCTGGCCGGCGCTCGCCAGGCCCTCGCCGACCATCCATTGCATGCCGAGCTGGCCGCCATCGACGCCGCCGAGCGCGACACCTGGCTGATGCACCAGCGCCAGGCAAGCGACGCCACGCGAGTGCATCATGAACAGGCCTTGCAGGCACTGGCCCGCGCCGAGACCGAACTGGCCCCGCTCGAGGAAGCGTTGCACCAGGGCGAGCTGGAACTTGCCCAGTTGGAGACCCAGCGGGTCAGCGTCGAGCAGGAGTTGGCGACCCTGGCCGAGGCGCTGCCGCCCCTGCGCCGGGATCACGACGAGGCCGACCATCGGCTTACAGGCCTGCTAGGCGAACACCCCACCCCGGACGCCTGGCAACAGCAACTCGATGCCCATCAGGAATCCGCCCGCCAGGCGCGAGACAGCGCCCTGGAGCGGCTTCACGAGGCCAACCGCAAACGGGAGCAGCTCACCCAGCAGGCGAGCCATGAAGCGGAGCAGATCGCCCGACTCCAACAGGAACGCGACACCCTGGACCGGGAACTGGCCGTGTGGCGCCAGGCCCATCCGGCGCTGGACGACTCCACTCTGCACAGGCTGCTGGCCCAGTCGGAAGACGAGGCCGAGCGCCAGGAACGACAGCTGCTTGATGCCGAGGAGGCACGCCAGCGCAGCGAAGCCAGCCTGGCCGAACGCCGCCAGGCGTTGATCGCCCACCGCCGCGGCCAGGGTCTGGCCTCAGGTGGAGAAGATGAGAAAGACGAGGAAGGTGCGAAAGGAAAAGACGACGAAACGCTGCTTGCGGATGACGTGGAAGCCGAGATCCAGCGCCGCCGGGCAGCGTTAGCCGGCGAGCGAGACGCCCTCGCCCCGCGGCTGGAGGCCGCCCAGCAGACTCGTGATGACGCCGTTCACGCCCTGCGCGACGACGACCGCCGCCGGGACCGTCAGCGCCAGGGGCAGGCCGAACGGGAGACCGCCAGAGCCGAACAGCGCCGCTGGGGGCAGATCAGCGAGCTGATCGGCGCCGCCGATGGCAAGACCTTCCGGCGCATCGCCCAGGCCTGGAACCTGGAGCGCCTGCTGGAAGAAGCCAACGCTCACCTCACCGGCCTGACCCGCCGTTATCGTCTTGAGCGCGGCGGCAGCGAACTCGGCCTGCTGGTGATGGACCGAGACATGGGCGACGAACGCCGCTCCGTGCATTCGCTCTCCGGCGGCGAGACCTTCCTGGTCTCATTGGCCCTGGCCCTGGGGCTCGCCTCCATGGCATCCGGCCAACTCGCCATCGAATCGCTATTCATCGACGAAGGCTTCGGCAGCCTCGACCCCCAATCCCTGGCGCTGGCCATGGAGGCGTTGGATGGTCTGCAAGCCCAGGGCCGCCGCGTCGGGGTGATCTCCCACGTGCAGGAAATGCACGAGCGGATACCGGTGCAGATCCAGGTGGAACCGATGGGGAATGGGACCAGTCGGGCGAGGTTGGTGAGTGTCTGAAGCCCCTGACTGGAAAACTACGAAGCCCTGCAGGAAACCGCCTATCTGCGGCCCCACCAAGAAGCACTCGCCCTTCGAAGGCGCCGACAAGCCGGAACCGCTCAAGCACGGCTTGGCAGGCTACTGGTCGCGCGCATCAATGATGAACACCGCATCGTCTACAAGGTCACGGATAACTCACTTCTGATTGCCTAGTTTCGGTATCACTACTGAGTCTGCATCCCAACAGGGCTATAGAGAAAGGTCGGCGGTTACTGCCGATGCCTTTTTGATCAAATTTTGAACTACAAATAGAGCTCTCTCGAAAAATCCAGCACCCTCACCACCAAGATTTCTTCAGTTTTCACGTACACAACCCCTCATCAAAGGGGCTGGGGTTTTTGACAGTTTGAATGCTTTGCTCGCCGGGAAATTAGGAGCGCAGCGGGTAATTTTTCCGAGTGAAGCAACTTGTTAGCCCTCACGGGGATCTTTGGAGTTCTTGCTTTAGCTCTCCGAGTTGCTCTTCTATTTTTTTAGCTTGAGCTCCCTCCAAGGGTAAAAATGTTTCATTACTCCGGTCCGATAGCCTTTGGCACTGCTCAGCGAGGTTAAAAAGCAAGGGAACGACCCGGCTTTCTGAATGAAAACCCACGGCAGTTTGCCAACGCAATATGGCTGCTCTAGACAGCCCAGTAAGCTCTTCAACACCGGAAAAGCATCTGTTTACCGTTGTCAGTACACGACGTTCTGCCGATACTCTATTTAGAAAGGTATTCGTCATATCGCTTCTCGCAAAGAATTTACCCATTTTGCTAATGGAGTTTCAGTAACAGCACGGACTGCATAACTCGGATCGAAATCGAATTTTACACCTCGTGTCGAACTATGCCTTGCCAGCATAATTTGTCTGTAAATTGAGTACTCCAGTGGACACTCAATCGGCAGGCGGTAGGGTGAATCAGCCGAGAAACACGGTTGCGCCAACATTGCCCAAGATGCGCACATAGCGATGTCCCGAATAGCTGTATGAGCAATGCCCAGTTCGTATACCACGTTACTAGTACCAGCCGTCAGTTCTTTTAGGGATTCCTTTAGCAAAGCCTCTAAATCATTGATATCATCTGCGATAGTTGAGTAAGGGGCCGGAGGCCCCACACTCGCTAGGAAAGGTTGGTCGCCATAGCAATGCACACACTTAGCCTCGAGATGAAGGTGCCAAGCGAATAGTCTTCCCTTCTTGAAATATTCTTCGATCACTTCTGGGGAGTACACGCTCCAATCATGTGGATATTGAGCCCAATTTTTCGCAAAGGGAACCACAAGAATATCGACATCTGAAGTAGGCGTTGTTTCTCCTCGGCAAATAGAACCGAATACGTAAATGTCGTGGTTCATCGTCTTGCCAACCGCTTGATTAGAATAGCCATGAATAGCCCAAAGAAGATGAATCGTATGACAGTCAGAGCAGCAATTTCGTGACTAGGCAAAGGCGGTGAAGCGTCGATACCCCAGAATGCATAAGTTACCGAAACCAGTGACCGGGGCCATGTGAAGATTGGATTAACCCATGCGAGGATGCCAGCCCAAATAAATATTACTGCTGCGCTACTAACCAAGATTCGAAATATGCTTTCTCCATTCCCCCAGAGCAGATCAAGTGCCTTCCAGCGAGCATGCCGAATCGCATGAATGAATCTATCCCAGCCTTTGTATTTAGATCGGTAGTATGACTGCTTCGAATAGGCCGCGTGATAGAGGTGCTGTCCTGTTAGCACTACTTCAATCGATGCAGCTCTATTTACAGCTGCATAGTTACCAATGTGACCAAAGTTAACCCGAAGGGATCGGACAAGGTCACGGGCCAAATTTTCTTCACTTGGTAGGCAGCTATCTAAGAACTCCTCATCAAGTTGAGTATGCTCCCAAGTGGAGTATTGAAACTTGCATTCCTCGTATTGCGCCCCTCGATAGTTGGAGCCGCTGATATTAGCTCCTGTGAAGTCACAACGAATGAACCGACAGTTTCAAAAATAGCAATCAGAAATTTCAGATTGCTTAAAACTCACTCCAACAAAAATCTTCCCAACGGCGAAAACACGCTTTAGCACATGTCTCGAGAGGTCCTCATCGCGGACATCCGCCGCAATTTCTTTGTCTTCGATATGTGGTTTTGAATGATCTTCAAATTCCATTTTCTACGCCTGGCTTAAAGTGAAGGCTAACAGTGATAAACGTGCTGGCAGCATTTGCTGGCAGATCCGCCTTGGGCTGTTCTCAGTCATGGCGTGTCCTGATTGAGAATGTCGATATAGGCACGATAGGCGAAGATACGGTTGCGCTTCTGCCCGGTGATTTCTTGGACTATATCGAACCTCCTTTCCATGGTACTCAATAACTTGCCCACCGTGGCTGGAGTAAGCCCTGTGCATACGCAAAGGTGGGCGATATTGGCGATCGGCTGCTGGAACAGGGCATCGAGCACTAGTCCCGCCGAGCCGGCCTGGCGGCCTAGTTCAGCGAGGCGGGCCTTGTCCTGCTCGCGCAATTGGTTGAGCCGCTGGGCAGTCGCGATCGCCTGAGTAGCAGTGTCCGCCACGGCATCCACGAAGAACAGCAGCCAGGTCTCCCAGTCGCCGGTGATGCGCACCTGCTGCAACCGTTCGTAGTAGACCTGGCGATGCTTCTTGAAGAACACCGAGAGGTAGAGCAAAGGTTCGCTGAGGATGCCCGCCTCGACCAGGATCAGCGGAATGAGTAGTCGCCCCAGCCGTCCGTTGCCATCCATGAAGGGGTGAATGGTCTCGAACTGGACATGGGTCAGCGCCGCCTTGATCAGCGGGTCGGTGGCCTCGGGGATGTCGTTGATGAAGCGCTCGAGCGCCGCCCAGCACTCTGCCAGATACTGGGGAGGGGGCGGAACGAAGACGGCCTCGTCGGGACGGTGGCCGCCCAACCATACTTGATTGCTGCGGAATTCGCCGGGGCCGCGATTGATACCACGGCCAGAGGTCATCAATGCCGTATGCACCTCCATCGCCAGCCGATGACTGATGGGAAAGCCCTCGCGTATGCGCTGCACGCCCAGCGTCAAGGCGTTCACGTAGCAGGAGACTTCCTGTACGTCATCCATGGGTACGCCTGGCATGCCCGACATTTCGTAGAGCATCAGATCGCTGAGCGAGGACTGGGTGCCCTCGATCTGCGACGACATAACTGCTTCCTTGCGCACATAGCTGTAAAGAAACAGCGAGGCATCGGGCAGCAGAGTGCTGATAGCGTCGAGACGACCGAGCGCCAGCATGGCCTGATTGATGCGTTGCAGGAGTTTGCCACCCAGTGCAAGAGGTGGCTGAGGGGGTAGCGGATCGGGGACGAAGGCTTGGCAACGAACCCCGCCGGCAATACTGGCCACGTAGCGGCCTGTAATTCCGCGCTTCATAATGACGTATCCGCACGCCGAAGGCGGCGCTCCGTTAAAATAGTGACGGAGACTATTTTAAACTATCGCTTAAATTAAAATAAAGATCGATCTTATTTTAATTTCCCGGGCTGGCTAAAGCACAGGTTGGCATATGTCGACACCATCGACATCTCCAGAGAACGTGTCGAAAAACCGGCATTTCGTGAACATGTCGGTGACCCGGCATACACCTGCCCATCCCACATAGGGATTCGGGTAGCCGCCTCCCCGATCAATTCCAGATTGCGCAGGGTGGCATCATAGGTGAGATCGTTAGCGATGAACTCTTCCTGACCCAGGCCATCTGTGTAGGCCAGCGCTTTTGGCGCCCGGAGGGCTATGAACCGACGCTCAACCCACCTTAAGCCACTTCGAAGTCCAATGGATGAACATCATCCAGGTTGACCGTTTTACGAGCCATCCAAAGATCGTACATGTCCTGCATCGTCAGCCAGCTTTCCGGAGAGCGCCCAAGAACCTTTGCCAGCCGCAAGGACATTTCAGGGCTTATGCCACTATCCCCTTTGAGCAATCGAGACAAGGTGGAGGGCGAAACCCCCAGACTCGTAGCGAGCTGACGCGAACTGATGCCGAAAGGCTTCAGATAAACGTCCCGAATGAACTCGCCAGGATGAGGTGGATTATGCATAGTCATCAGTGGTAATCCTCGTAATCAAGCACATAGGCGTTTCCTTCCCGAAATTCGAACGTCATGCGCCAATTGCCGTTGACCCAAATTGACCAGCGTCCTTTATCTTTTCCTTTCAGGGAATGGAGACGAAAGCCGGGAATATCCATGTCATCCACTGACATGGCAGTATCGAGGGCCGCGAGCTGCATGCGCAGCTTCTTGGCGTGGTCAGCGCGTATCCCAGCGGTACTGCCAGTCGAGTAGAACCGTCTCAATCCCTTGTGCCGGAATGATTTAATCATTGGGAAATCTTAGCGTGTTGCGCATCGCGCATCAATAGCTACTTTGGCACGCCCACCGAACGCCAACATGCTAGGCTTGAGCCATACCGCATCTGGATAGGGAGCCTCCATGCCATCCGCACAACAACTGCTCGAAACACTGGTCGGCCATGCCACCGTCTCGCGGGACTCCAACCTCAAGCTAATCGAGTTCATCGAGCACTATCTAGACGAGTACGGCGTGCCCCACACGCGCGTCGAGAATGACGATGGCAGCAAGGCCAACCTGCTGGCACGTATCGGCCCGGAGGTTGCCGGTGGCGTGGTGCTGTCCGGGCACACCGACGTGGTGCCGGTGGATGGCCAGCCCTGGACGAGCGATCCCTTCACGTTGACCGACAAAGGTGATGGCCGCCTCTATGGTCGCGGCACGTGTGACATGAAGGGCTTTATTGCTTGCGCCCTTGCTCAGGTACCGGTCTGGATCGAGCAGAACCTCGAACGGCCGATCATACTGGCTTTTTCTTATGACGAGGAAGTCGGCTGCCTGGGGGCGCCGCGCCTGATCGAGCGCCTGATGGCGGATTATCCGCGCCCAGCAGCAGTCATTATTGGCGAACCCACGCTGATGGCGCCGGTGGTCGCCCAGAAGGGCATCACCACCCTGCGCACCACGGTCACCGGCCGCGAGGCGCATTCGAGCCAGGTCAATCAGGGGGTCTCGGCGATCCATGTCGCCGCGCGCCTGGTGACGAAGATCGAGGACATCATGAGCGAGCTGCGCGGCGAGGGCCGGGTCGACGAGGCCTTCAACGTCGCTCACTCCAGCCTGCATGTGGGCAAGATTCAGGGCGGCACGGCGATCAACATCATGGCCCGGGAGTGCCAGTTCGACTGGGAGATCCGCCACCTGCCCCAGGACGGTTTCGATGAGGTCGTGGCTCGCTTCGATAACTTCGCCGAGGGCCTGGAACGCGAACTCAAGCAGCGCGCGCCGCAGGTCAGTATCCGTACCGAGAAGCTGATCGAGACAGTGCCGGCGCTGGCGGATCGCGACAACCGCGAGGCGCTGAGCCTATGCCATGCGCTACTCGGCGCGCGTGATAGCGAGGCCGTGGCCTACGCCACCGAAGGCGGCCAGTTCCAGCGCGCCGGGCTTTCCACGGTGATCTGCGGGCCTGGCAGTATCAGTCAGGCCCACCAGCCGGACGAATACATCGAGGTGACCCAGCTCGAGGCTGGAGGCGACTTCATGCGCCGCCTGGGCGATCACCTGACGGCCGAATAAATCTTACCCTTGTAATATCTCGGGTTCTTCTTATGCGAGCGTCGGCCGTTGCCTGCTGCTTTTCGAGCGCTTCGTCGAGCAAACCCTGAGGGTCTGGAGCGCCCGCCGCGACTTTACGCCGTTGGCGATGCAGGTCTCGAAGGCTGCCGCCCAGCATCGCCGAAAGGATGATGCCACCGCCCACAAAAGCCAACGGGGGCGGCACTTCTCCCACCCACCACCAGACCAGCAAGGTACCAATCAGGGTTTCGAGCAGCATCACCAACCCCACCTCGGCCCCGGGCAGATAGCGCGTGCCGGTCTGGATCAGGAAATAGGCGCCCGGCAAGAACACGAGTCCCATCCACACCAGGCGTGTGAGATCCTCCATCGGAGGTATCTGTGCCCCGCCCAGCGCGAGCGCCGGCAGCAGCATCGCCAGACAGCCCAGCGGCAGGATGACCGTGGTATCCACTCCGCGGCGGGAGTGAGACTGCCCGCGCTGGGCGCTGGCCACGGTGGTGTTGATGGCAACGG
Organism: uncultured Halomonas sp.; assembly: GCF_947493865.1. Lineage (GTDB taxonomy): Bacteria > Pseudomonadota > Gammaproteobacteria > Pseudomonadales > Halomonadaceae > Modicisalibacter. Next base: position 11,105 of record NZ_CANLTC010000018.1, on the reverse strand, counting down.
CCACGGGTGCTATCAGCGCCACGAACAGACCCAGCGCACTTCCTTGCCCCAGCTCTCCGGCAGCCATCAGGCTGGCACCGGACACGCACAGCCCAATGACTATCCAAGTCTGAAGACGAAGACGCTGACCAAAAAAGAGCATGCCGATGAGTCCCGCCACCAGCGGTGCCAGATTCAACATCACCAACACGTTGCCCGCTGCGGTCAGACGGGCCGCGACGACAAAGGCCCAGGCACTGGCGGCAAATCCCAACGGGCAGAGCCAGGCAGCGGGTCCGCAGGCACGAATCGCCGCCGGTAGCTTACGTCCATAACGCAAGCCCGCTACCAGAGAAAGCACCAGGCCCAACAACAATGCCCGCCAGAACATGAAGGTGGCCACATCCACCTCGGTGGCCTTGACGAACAAAGCATCCGGTGAGAGCAGCAACACCCCTGCCCCGGTAATCAGATAGCCGCGTAAACGCCACGGCAAAGACCGCCACATAGCTTTCTTTTCTCCTGTCAGTTGAATTATCAAGCGCTACGAAACGCAACAGGCCGGAGCGAAACGCCCCGGCCTGTGACTGTTACTGCTGTTTTATCGCGGGTGAAGCTTAGGCCTGAGAGCGACGACGAATCGGCGCATCTCCGTCGCTACGACGACGCGGTGCGCGTTCCGGCGCGCCGTGGTCCTCGGCGATCTCCAGGGGACGACCGGCAACACGAGCGCGAGCCATCTTGGCCAGAATGCTGGTGGGCAAGCTATTGGGCAGCTCGACTACCGAGAACGCATTGCGAATATCGATCCGACCGATACGCGAGCCTTCGATACCGCCTTCATTGGCCAATGCTCCCACCAGTTGTCCAGGCTTGATGCCATCCTTGTGACCCACGGCCACACGATAGCGGGTCATGCCCTCGGAAGGACCGCTTTCACGGCGACGCGGCGGCTTGCCATCTCGCGGTGCGCGTTCACGATCGTTGCGGGCACCCGGCTTGGGTAGTCGCCCGATCGGTGCTTCATCGGCGCGGGCCATGGCGGCAAAGGCACAAGCCAGCTCGATGGGATCATGCCCTTCGGCGACCAGACGCTCGATGACAGCACGCTGCTCTTCGGCGCCGGCGGTCAGCGTACCCACGACTCTTTCCCGGAAGCGCTCGTCGCGATGGGCACGAATCGCTGCTTCATTGGGCAGTTCGGTATCGGTCAGTGTCTGGCCCGTGGCCTGTTCCAGCCAGCGTACCTTGCGGGTCTCACGAGCGCCGGCAAAGGTGATGGCGATGCCGGAGCGACCCGCGCGACCGGTACGACCGATACGGTGGGTATAGGCTTCACTGTCCTGGGGTAGATCGTAATTGATGATGTGCGTGATGCGCGGTACGTCGAGACCACGGGCGGCCACGTCGGTGGCGACCAGGATGTCTATCTTGCCGCGCTTGAGGCGCGCCACGGTGCGCTCTCGAAGGCTCTGATCCAGATCCCCGGACAGGGCTGCAGCGTTGAGGCCCCGCGCCGTGAGCTGCTCGACCAGGGTGGTACAGGCAGCCCGGGTGCGCACGAAAACGATGGCGGCATCCACCGGCTCGACTTCAAGAATGCGCGACAGCGCCTCGATCTTGGCGCCGCCATCGACGCGTACCATGCGCTGTTCAATGCTGGCGGCAGTATCTGCCTTGGATTCGATGGCCACCTTGACCGGATCGACCAGGTAACGATTGACGATGCGCTCGATTTCCGCTGGCAGCGTCGCGGAGAAGAACACGCGCTGGGCATCGGTCGGTGTATCGGCGACCACGCGCTTGACGTCGTCGATGAAACCCATGCGCAGCATTTCGTCGGCCTCATCGAGCACCAATGATGAAAGACCGTCGAGCTTCAAGCTACCACGATCAAGGTGATCGATTACCCGGCCTGGGGTGCCCACGATGACCTGGGCGCCACGACGCAAGGCGCCAAGCTGCTCGCGATATTCCTGGCCACCGCATAGGCTGGCCACTTCCAACCCTTTGAGATTCTGGCCGTACTTGGTGAACGAAACCGCCACCTGCTGAGCCAGTTCGCGAGTCGGCGCCAGCACCAGCACCTGGGGCTCGCGACGATTCAATTCAATTTTTGACAGGATCGGCAGCGCGAAGGCGGCGGTCTTGCCGGTACCGGTCTGGGCCTGGCCCAGCATGTCACGGCCTTCCAGCAACGCAGGAATTGTCTGCGCCTGGATCGGCGACGGGGTTTCATAACCCAGGGTTTCGAGAGCGGAAAGCACGGCAGGAAGCAGTGCCAGTTCGCCGAAGCTCGGCGAGGCGACAGAAGTCGAGGTCATTATCACACCTTGAATAGCCGGTTTAGACCGGCGGAAAATGTCGTGGCGCCTTGTCGCTTGCAATTACACAGTGTCGGAACACTGGCAACGTGACATGGCACCGGGTCGCACCTGCGTCCTGTTCGTTTCATGGCTGCCTTCGCACAATGCTAAGGCAGACGAACAGTGTGGCGACCGTACACGCCGAGCCGAATTGGCGACTTTGGCGTTCCATCTACGCATCTGGCGTTTGATCAGCAGCTCATCATGAGCTTGGCTGCGCGCCTTGCGGGAGAATCGTCCCTATGCCGTCAGGCAGTGTCACTAAGGGCCGAATCAACAGGGATGGTGGGGTCAACACATGCGAGGAGGACGTATACTACCATCGTTGTAGGGCTTTGGCTAGCGCATGAACAAGTGGGTGAACCTAATCTCGCAGTCTCTTTGCGTCGATGAACGCCTGCAAGATCAAAAATGAATTCTTCTAGCATGATGCGGTCGTTCAGGATGTCTCGAGAATGAATTATATAGTAAAAAAGCGCTTATTCTCGGTTAAAAAACGGTTTTATGAATGAGAAGATGGCAGCAGTCCGATGACTGAGCAGGCTGATTGCGACTGACATTCTCCTGGAACCAACGACCAGCTTGCCAGTAAATATTCTCAGTATTAGTAGCTTAGACCATCATCAACGAGTCTTAGCTACTTGACATGATGGCTCAGTTGTAGGATTGTGCCGTGTAACAAAACGTTACATTGTTTGTAAGTTTGATTACTGTACTCGTGTACAGGGTAGGAACACTAAGGCGCTTGGGTTAAGGTTCCCTTGCCATTTTCTATTCACTTGATATGTTACCGGGCCTATAATGCTGCGAATTCTTCATTCACTGCCTCGCACGCACAAGTTGATTCTTCTTCCCGTTGCCACAATGGTTACTGTGCTGGGCGTGCATAAAATCATCGCCACTGTCGACAGCGCTGATAAAGGCGACGTGTCGCTCGTGCAAGTTGCGCCGCCTGCAGACTTCAAAGCGCAAATAAAAAGCATGCTATCTTTTGGCGCTTTTAGCGGCACTAAGGATCAAGATCCTACGCGTGGCGAAATCCCACTGGCTAACCTTACAACGCTTGATGTAGTCGACATCAGCAACTTGCTTGGTATTCAAACTGCCGAGGCAAGCTCGCTCGATATCGATCCCAGCGTTCAGGGCATGCCGGTCAAACTCACATTGAGTGCTACGGCAATTCATGCTGCGCTGCAATTGCCTTACGCCGAGCTAGAACCTGGTGGCACGTCCTACGCGGATCTCTCTACCGACTCTATCTCCCTCGATGAGGAAGGCGTGCAACTCGAAAACGAGTTGGCTGCCAAGGAAAACTTCGTTCCTACCTGGGAAACCTATACCGTGCAGAAGGGTGATACCTTTGCGGTAATGGCAGAGCGCAATCTGGGTATGGGGTTCAGTGAGGTCATGGCACTTCTCGATAAAATGCCGGACAAGAATGTACTTACCCGTTGGCGTGTCGGCAATAGTTTCGATTTCAAGCTCGATGAAACCGGTGAGCTAATGGCACTACGTGTGATGAAAAATACACGTAGCGGCTATCTGATCGAACGCGATATCAGCGCCAATAGCTTCAAAGTAGCTCCCTTCGACAAGACCTCACAAGCGACTGAGCGTCTATTCAGCGGTACGCTGAGCGGTAGCTTTGCTAAATCCGCCAGTGCGACTGGCTTGTCCAATGCCGAGATAGCAGAGCTGTCGGCACTGCTATCGAAAAAGCTGGATTTCCGCAGGAAGGCGCGGCACGGCGACAAGTTCCAGGTGCTGGTCGAAAGTGACATGATTGAAGGACAGTCTGCAGGTTCGCGCATTCTAGCGGCCCAGTACGAAGGCAAGAAAATGAGCCTGACCGTGGTGCGTAATACCGCGGACGATCGCTTCTATACGCCGGAAGGTAACAGCCTTGATCCGGCCTTCAACCGCCATCCGTTTAGCGGCGATTATCGGATCAGCTCGTCATTCAACCTGCGTCGCAAACATCCGATCTCCGGTCGCATCAGCCCGCACCGCGGTACGGATTTCGCCATGCGTACCGGCACTCCAGTAAAGTCCCCGGCAAGCGGCCGCGTTGTCAAAGCCGCCTATCAAAAGGGAGGCGCAGGCCATTATCTCGTGATTCGTCACGACAACGGCTACAAGACACGCTACATGCACCTCTCCAAGCGACTGGTACGTGAGGGTGAGCGCGTAAAAATGGGTCAGCAAATTGCCCTTTCAGGTAACACTGGAGGCAGTACCGGGCCGCACCTTCACTACGAAGTCATGGTCAACAATCGGCAAGTGGATGCCATGCGCGTCAAGCTACCGGAGAGTCAGAATCTTGCCGGGCAGGCGCTGGCTGCTTTCAAGCAGGATTCCAAGCAACTGCTGGCCAAGCTGGAAAGTGACAGCAATGCGGCTGTCGTCGCCAGTCGCTCAACGCAGCGAACACGCCTCGACGACGGAAGCTAAATTGTCATATGATGCCATTCTTACACCCCGCTCCGGCGGGGTGTTTTCGTTTGGTCTACAGCTACCTGAAGGCGCGGCGCGTATACTAACGGTCCTCCCCTGCTTCGGAACTGCCTCTTGTCCTCGCCACGCGCTCAATTCTCCGCTTCAGCCAGCAATGATTCTCTGACCGGTTTTTTCAGCGTTTTTCGCTACAGTCGCCACGCGCTCGGGCTGGTGTGGGATACCTCTCATGGCCTGACCCTTGGACTCATGGCCTGCACGCTAGTGGCGGGCATATTGCCCGCAGTGGCGGCCTGGGTCGGCAAGCTGATCGTCGATGCGGTAGTCGCAGCCATGGCGCTGCACAGCCAGACAGATAGCCCGCTAGAATTTGCCACGCTCTGGCCGGTGCTGCGTTACGTGGCACTGGAAGCCTTGGTGATCGCGTTGATCGCCCTGGCCCAGCGCGGTCTCTCGGCGCAGCAATCACTGTTGCGCGCGCTGCTCGGCCAGAAGGTCAACGTGATGATCCTCGAGAAGGCCGGTACTCTGTCGCTTTCCCAGTTCGAGGATTCGGAGTTCTACGACAAGCTGACCCGCGCCCGGCGCGAGGCCTCGACCCGGCCACTGGCATTGGTCACCAAGACCTTCGGCCTGCTGCAGAACGCTATTTCGCTAGCCAGTTTCGCCGTGCTGCTGGTGCAGTTCTCGCCCTGGGCGCTGCTGATTCTGTTGATCGGCGCCCTGCCGGTGTTCGTTTCCGAGGCCAAGTTCTCCGGCGATGCCTTTCGCCTGTTTCGCTGGCGCTCCCCCCAGACACGCATGCAGATGTATCTGGAGACGGTGCTGGCCCGGGAAGACAGCATCAAGGAGGTCAAGCTGTTCGGCCTGGAGCCGCTATTTCTCAAGCGCTATCGCGACATTTTCGACGGCCTCTACGCCGAGGATCGACGACTGACGATCCGCCGCGACACCTGGGGATTCCTGCTCGGCCTACTGGGCACCCTGGCCTTCTACGGCGCCTATGGCTGGGTGGTGATCGAAACCATCGGCGGACGTCTGACCCTGGGGGACATGACCATGTACCTGATGGTGTTCAAGCAGGGCCAATCCGCGCTTTCCGCAAGCCTCACCGCCATCAGCGGCATGTACGAGGACAATCTGTACCTGTCCAATCTGTATGAATACCTGGAGCAGCCGGTGGCGCCTTCGACAGGCACCCTCACACAAGGCGCCCTGCCTGGCGATGGCATTCGTTTCGAGGGCGTTGGCTTTACCTATCCGGGTACCCAGACGCCGGTGCTGCAGAGTATCGATCTGCACCTGCGCCCTGGCGAGAGCCTGGCACTGGTGGGTCAGAACGGCTCCGGCAAGACCACGCTGATCAAATTGCTGACCCGGCTTTACGACCCAAGCGAGGGGCGGATTCTGCTTGATGGCAGCGACTTGAAGGAGTGGGATGACGCCACCCTGCGTCGGCGAATCGGCGTGATCTTCCAGGATTTCGAGCGCTACCAGCTCCAGGTGGGTGAAAACCTCGGTGTTGGCGATGTCGCCGCCTTCACGGATACCGAGCGCTGGGAGCGTGCCGCACGCCAGGGCATGGCCAACGATTTCATCGAGCGCATGGATCGCGGCTACCACACCCAGCTCGGGCGCTGGTTCAAGGACGGCCAGGAGCTTTCCGGGGGCCAATGGCAGAAGATCGCCCTGGCCCGGGCCTACATGCGCGAAGAAGCGGACATTCTGGTGCTGGACGAACCCACCGCCGCCATGGACGCCGCCGCCGAGGCCCAGGTATTCGAGCAATTCCGCCGCCACGCCCGGGAGCGCATGACGCTGTTGATCTCGCATCGTTTTTCCACGGTGCGCGCCGCGGATCAGATCGTGGTCATCGACGGCGGCCGCATTATCGAGCACGGCTCTCATGAAACGCTGCTTGCCCAGGAGGGACGCTATGCCCAGCTGTTCAGGTTGCAGGCGGCGGGGTATAAATAGTCCAAGCTTGCACTCGCCAGATTATCGCAACATGCTGTGTACTATCGATTAATACACTCCGAGGTAGTTACCATGCTTCTGGATCAACTGCATCAGCAGCGCATGGCCATTATTGCAGCCGGGCATGAATTTGGTGCCCGACGCATTCGAGTGTTTGGGTCGGTGGCACGAGGCGAAGAAAGTACCGAGAGTGATGTGGATTTTCTGGTCGACTTCGAGCCGGGCTATGATCTCTTTACTCAACGCCTCCCTTTGGCAGAACGCCTGGAAGAGATTACCGGTCATCGGGTGGATCTGATTCCCGAACACGAGCTTAACCGACATTTGCGTGACCGAGTGCTGGCAGAGGCAAAAGACTTATGAGTGAAGTCCATAATGCCAAGGACTGGAATCTCTACGCTAGGCATATCCTCGATGCTATTGAAAAGATACGGCGCATTGAATCACGCGGCGATATTCGTGAAGACGAAATACTTTACGACGCAGCTCTGCGCAATTTGCAAACTTTGTCAGAGGCAACGCAGCGACTCCCCGATACACTCAAGCATCGCTACCCAGAAATTCAATGGAAACAAATCAGCGGGTTTCGCAACATCCTGGTTCATAACTATTTGGGAAGTCTTGACTCTCAAACTGTTAAAGACGTTATCGAGCAACATCTGCCTGTCCTGAAACAGACCATTCAGCAAATGCTGAACAACAGCGGCTAGCCCACTTGCCCCGCGCTATCTGCAAGCCCATCATCGGTGGGCAATTTTTCTCATTTCAGAAAGGACGCACGCATGACCATTTCCGTAGGCGACAAGATTCCCGATGTCACCATCAAGACCAACGGCGCCAATGGGCCGGAAGACATTTCCACCGGTGAACTCTTTGCCGGCAAGCGGGTAGTGCTGTTCGCGGTACCCGGCGCCTTCACTCCCGGCTGCTCGAACACTCACATGCCTGGCTTCGTGATCAAGGCGGACGATATTCTCGCCAAGGGCATCGACACCATCGCCTGCATGGCGGTCAACGACGCCTTTGTAATGGACGCCTGGCAGAAGGACCAGAACGCACAGCAAATCACGATGCTCGCCGATGGCAATGCGGAATTCACCCAGGCGCTGGGTCTGGAACTGGACGCCACCGGTGGCGGCATGGGCATTCGCAGCAAGCGCTTTGCGCTGATCGCCAACGACGGCGTGGTGGAATATCTCGGCGTGGATGCCAAGGGAGTTGAGGAAAGCAGCGCCGAGACGGTGCTGGAACAACTCTGAAAAGCGCCATGAAAAAGAACCCAGCCGACTCGCTCGGTTGGGTTCCTGAATCAAGTAAATCGCCATGACGACCACCGTCTTTTTCGCTGTTATCGGCGCAGCGCTTCTGCATGCGGTATGGAATGCCTTGGTCAAAGGCGGCGCCGATGTGCGAGTGAGCATGGGCGCCGTCATACTTGGTAACGTTCCCCTTGCCTTGGTGGTCATGCCGTTCGTGCCGCTGCCCGCGCCGGAAAGCATTCCTTTCCTGATCGCAGGGCTTGTCCTGCATATGGGTTATCAGCTGTTCCTGCTGCAATCCTACCGGTTGGGAGATCTCACCCAGGTCTACCCGATCGCGCGAGGCTCCGCGCCCCTGATCGTTGCGCTGTTTTCCGTAATCGTTCTAGGGGTTTATCTGACCCCGGTTGAACTCATGGCGATCGTCGTGATCGGTGCGGGAATCTTGAGTCTCTCGCTGGTTCGTCGTGCAGACGGTCTACGCAATGGCCATGCGGCCCTGCTGGCCCTGGTAACGGGAGGGTTTATCGCATCCTATTCACTGGTGGATGGAATGGGGGGGCGACACGCCGGCACATCCCTGGGTTATTATTGCTGGCTGGCGATTGGCAACGGCATCGTCATGGCACTCTACCTGATGATTACCTCACCCAATGCGCTGTATGATATCGCCGGAAAAGGCCGAAAGACGTTCGTGATCGGCGGCAGCGCAGCATTTGTCGCCTATGCACTGGTGACCTGGGCGTTCACTCAGGCCCCTATCGCGCTGGTCACTGCACTGCGCGAGACGAGCATCGTATTTGCGCTATTGATCGGCGTGTTCTTTTTGAAGGAGCGCCTTGACCTGTGCAAGGTCTTCTCGACCATGACGACGCTCCTGGGCGTGGTATTGCTGCGCTATTTCAAATAGCTGGATATGCGAGCCAGAAAGCATCGGCTATTTTCTTATCTATTCGACTTCTTCTTCAAGACCAAACGTACTGGGCGCTTTTATTTCGAACACCGAGTACCTCTCTCCGACTTTGGAATAACGTGGCTCTAAGTAGATTCAGGGCTCCACTTTTATCGCGACCCGGAAATATTGCGGCGTTACCGTGCGCTTTATCTGTTTCACCAGTATCTGGTAGGCATGCTGATCGGAAGGAATCCTCGGAAACGCCTGAGGATCCATTGGATCCTGGAGCAAGGCGCTGATATTGTCATCTTCAAGTACCTGCAATGAAACTTGCTGATCAGCATCGGTAATTAGTTGATAACAAAGCGTTTGCTCCGGCAGAATCCTGCCAGCAATAGCGATGGAGCTAGTTTCCGGCTCGAAATCGACGGGGGTACACTCGTCCTGGGCTAGTACTGGATCACCCAAGATAAGAAAAAGTGCGGGCAGTATCAGCCCTAGAAATTGACGCTTGCTCATGTGGGGTACCCATCCAATCCATGTCGTTACATTCTATAGTGATTCCGGTGACACTGACTCTATCGGTTATGAGTTCATCTACTCGATCCCGATCTACCGGCGCGTGGACACGCCTATCGCGCGTCCGAGGAACGCCGCACATAAAGCTGAACAAGCGCCGCCGAGGCCAGTCGGCTGAGTGTGTTGTCGGCGCGGCTGGTCAACATGATGGGCACCCGGGCGCCCAGCACAACCCCCGCTGCATCCGCACCGGCAAGATAGATGAGCTGTTTGGCGATCATGTTGCCTGCCTCGAGATCCGGTGCGACGAGAATGTCCGCATCCCCCGCCACCGGCGAGCTGAGGCCCTTGGTCTTGACCGCCTCGGGAGAGACTGCATTGTCGAAGGCAAGTGGCCCGTCGATAAGGCCGCCGCGAATCTGGCCGCGATCCGCCATCTTGCACAGTGCCGCAGCTTCGATCGTCGAGTTGATCTTGGGCGTAACCGTCTCTACCGCGGATAGCAGCGCCACCTTGGGCGTATCGATGCCAAGGGCGTGAGCGAGATCGATGGCGTTTTGCACGATGTCGCGCTTGTCATCAAGGGTCGGGTAGATGTTGATCGCCGCATCGGTGATGAATAGCGGTTTGTGATAATGCGGCACGTCGAGGGCATAGATATGGCTCAGGCGCCGCTCGGTACGAATACCCTGGGCGCTGCTGACCACCGCTGCCATCAACTCATCGGTATGCAGCTTGCCCTTCATCAAGGCCTCGACCTTGGTCTGTCGCACCAAGCTGACCGCCATTTCTGCGGCGGCGTGACTATGCGGCGTGTCGACGATCTCGATCCCGCCGAGATCACACTCGGCCTCCACCGCAGCCGCTTCGATCTTGGCACGCGGCCCAACGAGCACTGGAACGATCAGCCCCTGGTTTGCCGCCTCGAGTGCTCCGGACAGTGACACCCCGTCACAAGGATGCACGATGGCGGTACGCACCGGCTCAAGATCCTGCGTCGCATCGATGAGCGTCTTGTAGCGAGCACCGGGCCCGTGCAGATACACTTGAGGCAATGACACTTTCGGCCGACGCACCTTCCTGGTCGGCGCGATTACCTCCGCCTCGCCCAGGATCACCGTTTCGCCGGCCTGATTGACGCACTCGCAATCCAGGATCACCCGCTTTTTCTCGGGGTGTTTCTCGCGCACGGTGACGCGCACCGTCAGGGTGTCGCCAATTCCGACCGGACGACGAAAGCTCAAGGACTGGTTGAGATAGAGGGTGCCGGGGCCGGGCAACTCCGTGCCGAGCACGGCAGAGATCAGCGCGCCGCCCCACATGCCCTGCCCGATCACCCGTTGAAAGCGACCGGATTGCGCGAACTCCTCGTCAAGGTGGGCGGGATTGACGTCCCCGGACATGATCGCGAAGAGCTCGATGTCCTCGCGCCTGAGCGTTCGCACCAGCTGTGCCGACTGACCGATCTCGATCTCGTCGAAGGTGATGTTCTCGATATAATGCATACCGGCTCCCTGTCGTTTCCGCCGAAATCCTGTCGGCAAGCCCGATGAATGGCTGTGTTTCCGAGGCTACCCCTTTAGGGAATTGCTGAATAAATCGCCGAGCGAAATGAAGTGCAAGGCGCACGGAGCGCAGGAAACGAGACATAACATG
>NZ_CANLTC010000017.1 GCF_947493865.1 uncultured Halomonas sp. | reverse complement strand
AATTTCTCTCCTCCTGCCTTGCCCCGAATAAAAACTGGCGCCAGCGCGGCCGTGAATGAAACGTCAACAGACCCTAGTATAGTTCCCCATTTTCGTATGGAAAGTCGTTACCTTTTGGAAAGTGGCTTTCCCATTTCTCTCATTCGTGCCTGGAGATAACAGTGAAACGCGAGGACATTCCCGATACCTGCCCTGCGGCACCGGCGCTGCGGGCGATTGCAGGGCGCTGGAAGACGCAGATCATCTACCTGCTGGGCGAGGAGGGGCCTGCACGGTTCAATGCCATCCAGCGCCGCTTGGCGCCGGTTTCTCCCAAGGTGCTGACGAGCCGGTTACGGGAGCTGGCGGAGGATGATCTGGTATGGCGGGAGCAGGAAGAGACGATACCCCCGAAAGTTACCTACGGCCTGACTGATCTGGGCCGTGAGGTTCACAACGTTCTCAAGTCATTCGACGCCATTGGTCGCAAATTCGAGTCTGTTGCGCCGAACGACCTTTCTTAGGCGGTCTTGGTGAGTAGAGCGGGAAACGCTCGTTTTCCCGCCTCGAGTTCCATTTATGTTTCGCGAGTTGAACCCTGCTAGGCAAGTACTAGTCAGGCCGAACGGCCATGCGACCACTTCCCAGAAACACGATCGCTAACGCGCCGAACAGGAACATGCCTTGTAGTTCGAGCGCCCAGCCCCCGCTGCTTCCCAGCGCAAACAATTCATTCGTGTGAACCAGGATGATGGCGACTATCATATTGATGGTAATGAGCAATCCTGCAATACGTGACTGCCAGCCTAGTATCAGCATCACCGGCGCCACAATCTCGCCAAGCAATACGCCATAGGCTAGAAACTCAGGTAGTCCATAGTTGGCGACGCGATCACCGATCCGGCTCATGCTGCTTGGGTTGAGCAATTTGGCAATTCCATGCAGCAGTATCAACAGGCCGACGCTCAGACGGAGAATGAGCTTACCCAGTGCTTCATTGTGTAATGCGTTGAGCATAGAGGTTCCTTTGACTGCGACTAATTATCAGTTGGTTGAGGGTAAAGCGACTCAACCATGAATGAAATAGTGAAATTATTTTCCACGTGCTGTGCGGAGCAATGGCAGCATCATATAAATAATATGGGTCAACTGCACTTCTGAAGTAACATTTTTGTATTAAAAAATGCACTGAGTGATCTGTTTTTTTGTGCACGTAATTTCAGGGGGCGTTGCTTGAAACGATTTTGCTTGCAAATAAAAAACGTCGATAAGCAGGCAAGGTATGCCCGAATAGTGTTCAGGAACAGGGTGTCATTGCATTCACGGTGACAACGACTGGCTTTAATTATTTGCCATGCTAACAACGACCTATAGCGGATTGCGAGAAGTGAGCACGGTATTATGGACAGTGCTATGGTGCAACATCTGAATGGGCCTATGTTATCTTCTCCTGAAACTTTGCCACCTGAACGTCGCCGCAATTTTCAGATATTCGTGCGCATCATCTGGCAGAATTCTCCGGGCGTGATCTGATGATAGACGAAGGCGGAGAAAACTTCGGTATTACGGCGCGTTACGAGATGTGTGCAGGCCCTTCTTCTACCGAAGAGGCCGGAGGTTTCAATAAGTATCAATAAATCAATAGAGTACTAGGGAGTTAAGGATGCGTTCTTGGGTAGCCTTGGTGTTGTCGGTAATTCTGCTAAGCGGCTGTAGCACACCGAAGCAAGTCGATAATAGCGTGAACGGGGAACAGCCAGCCTCGCCTTTGGTGGGGCCGCATTGGGTACTGACACTCATTGGTACCGATCAACCCTGGCGAGGAGACGACAAAGCCTATTTTGAACTACAGCCAGAAGGCAATGGATTGAGACTCGGCGGTAGTGATGGCTGCAATCGTCTGATGGGTGAGGTCACGTTGGGTGAAGGGCGGCGCATTGCAATCTCCGAGCTTGCCAGTTCCCGCATGGCCTGCCCGGGGCAGGCACAGTCGGCGCAGGTCAGCCAACTGCTTTCTCAGGCTCACCGCTATCTGATCGACCATGATCGGCTGGTCCTGATGGGGCAAAATGGCCACGTTCTGGCGGGTTTTCGCAAGACCGCCAAATAGCGTGATGCATCACATGGTCGGGAATCGGTAAAGAAGTGCGCTATAAAACCTCAGGGATAAATCCCTGAGGTCACTTGAACAATCAACGATGTATTACAGCGCGGCGATTTTTTCCTGCTGCTCCATCAGCAGAGTACGGGCACCGCGCATGTCCTCGAGCTTGGCCTTCTCTTTTTCCACGATTTCCGCCGGGGCCTTGGCAATGAAGCTTTCGTTGGAAAGTTTCTTCTCGACGCCGGCAATGAGCTTGTCCTGTTTATCCAGCTCCTTGGCCAGGCGAGCGAGCTCGGCTTCTTTATCGATCAGATCCGCCATGGGCACCAGCACTTCCATATCGCCGACCCGCTGAGTGGCGGATAGCGGCCCCTGGGCTGGATCGTCGAGCCAACTGACGCTTTGCAGCTTGGCAAGCTTTGCAAGAAACCGGTGATTGTTTTCCAGGCGCAGGCGATCCTTGTCGCTGCCTTTCGTCAGCAGCACATCCAGCAGTTTGCCCGGGGCGATGTTCATTTCGGCCCGCACGTTGCGTACCGCCACGATTACCCCCTTGAGCCACTCGATGTCCCGTTCGGCTTGCTCGTCGATCTTGCCCGTTTCCGCTTCGGGCCAGGGCTGGTCCATGATCGACTGTGAACCGTCGCCGCTTGCCTTGCTCGCCATGGGGGCTACCCGCTGCCAGATCTCCTCGGTGATGAAGGGCATCATCGGATGGGCCAGGCGCAGGATGGCCTCGAGCACCCGCACCAGGGTTCTGCGGGTGCCTCTTTTGGCCTCCAGGGCGGCATCCTCGTCCCACAGCACTGGCTTGGAAAGCTCCAGATACCAGTCGCAGTATTCGTTCCAGACGAATTCATACAGCGCCTGGGACGCGAGATCGAAACGAAACTCCGCAAGTGCCTTGGTGACCTGAGACTCGGTACGCTGCAGCTTTGAGACGATCCAGCGATCCGCCAGGGAGAGCTCGACGCGTGCGTCCTCGAGTCCGCAATCCTGGTCCTGGGTATTCATCAGCACATAGCGGGAAGCATTCCACAGCTTGTTGCAGAAGTTGCGGAAGCCGTCGAGGCGGCCCATGTCGAACTTGACATCCCGCCCGGTAGTGGCAAGCGACAGGAAGGTATAGCGCAGCGCATCGGTGCCGTGGGGCTCGATGCCCGCCGGGAATTCGCTCTTGGTCGCCTTGGCGATGGCCTTGGCCTTCTGCGGCTGCATCATGTTGCCGGTGCGCTTTTCCATCAGGGTGTCCAGCTCGATGCCGTCGATCAGGTCGATAGGGTCGAGCACGTTGCCCTTGGACTTTGACATCTTCTGGCCCTGGGCATCCCGCACCAGACCGTGCACGTAGACCGTCTTGAAGGGCACTTCGCCGGTGAACTTCAGGGTCATCATGATCATCCGGGCGACCCAGAAGAAGATGATGTCGAAGCCGGTGACCAGCACGCTTGTGGGATGGAAGGTCTTGAGTTCCGGGGTCTGTTCCGGCCAGCCCAGAGTGGCGAAGGTCCATAGCCCGGAGCTGAACCAGGTATCCAGCACGTCTTCGTCCTGGGTCAGCAGGGTATCGGGTGCCAGAGCGTATTTCTCCCGGGCCTCGGTTTCAGTGCGGGCCACGAAGATGTTGCCTTCCGGGTCGTACCAGGCGGGAATGCGATGCCCCCACCACAGCTGGCGCGAGATGCACCAGTCCTGCAGGTCCCGCATCCAGGCGAAGTACATGTTCTCGTAGTTTTTCGGCACGAACTGGATATCGCCGTTTTCGACGGCTTCGATGGCGGGCTTGGCGAGCGACTCCACCGCCACGAACCATTGATCGGTCAACAGGGGTTCGATGACGTCGCCGGAACGGTCGCCATAGGGCAAGGTATTGGTGATTGTCTCGACTTTATCCAGAAGTCCAGCGGCGTCCATATCGGCAACGATCTGCTTTCTGGCCTCGAATCGTTCGAGTCCTGCATATTTTACCGGCAGGCTGGGGTCTTCTTCCGGCAGCGGCCGACCCTGCAGATCGAAGATCTCCGCCACGTCGCGAACCCGAGCATCCTGGGTGAAGACGTTGATCAGCACGTGGCCCTGGCGCTTGCCCACCTCGTAGTCGTTGAAGTCATGGGCCGGGGTGATCTTCACGCAGCCCGAGCCCTTGTCCATGTCGGCATGCTCGTCGGCGACAATGGGGATGCGCCGGCCGACCAATGGCAACTCGATGAACTTGCCTATCAGGGACGCGTAGCGCGGATCGTTGGGGTTGACCGCCACGCCGGTGTCGCCGAGCAGGGTTTCCGGGCGGGTGGTGGCGACGATTAGATAACGTTTACCATCGTCGGTTTTGACGCCATCCGCCAGTGGATAGCGAAAGTGCCAGAATTGACCCTGCTGTTCGCGGTTCTCCACCTCGAGATCCGAGATCGCCGTGTGCAGAGTCGGGTCCCAGTTGACCAGGCGCTTGCCGCGATAGATCAGCCCCTCGTCGAACAGCCGCACGAAGACTTCCTGCACCGCCTTGTAGAAGCCCTCGTCCATGGTGAAGCGTTCCCGGGACCAGTCGAGACTTGCCCCCATCCGCCGTAGCTGCTGGGTGATCTGCCCGCCGGACTCCGCCTTCCACTCCCATACCTTGTCGAGAAAGGCCTCCCGACCCAGATCGTGGCGGCTCTTGCCCTCTTCCACGGCGAGCTTGCGCTCTACCAGCATTTGTGTGGCGATACCGGCGTGATCGGTGCCAATCTGCCACAGGGTGTTATTGCCCTGCATGCGCCGCCAGCGAATCAGGGTATCCATGATGGTGTCCTGAAACGCGTGGCCCATGTGCAGGCTGCCGGTGACATTGGGGGGCGGAATCATGATCGAATAGGGCGAGCCCGAGCCCTTGGGCGCAAAGCGGTTGTCGGCTTCCCAGCGCTGATACCAGCGCCTTTCGATCTGCTCGGGTTGATACGTCTTGTCCATGAATCGCTCGATCTGAAGGGTGGGCGTTCGCGCGGGCCGGGGCGAACCTGTGCAGTGTGAAATGGCTGGGATTATACCGATGCAAATCCTCAGCGTCATGAATGCTTGCGGGTATTCCCCGGTGGCACAAAGGCAAGCCGGCTGGGTTAGTATGACCCTTCGAGCGAGCTGGAATGAAGACTTATGGGCAACATGCTGGATACCCGCCGCTGGCTGTGGCGCGCGATGACAAGGGCTTCATTGATCCCCCTGCTATTGGTGGCCGTGGGCGTGATCGGCATGTACCTGGCAACCTACAAGCTGATGTACGAACACCAGGTCGCTTTATTGAAAGAGGAATCCACCACGCTGCTCAAGCAGGCGCTTGAACGCGAAGCACGCTTGATGCAAGTGGATCTGCAAGGCTGGGAGAGGCAAGGTGCGCTACTGGCGAACGCGGCGCAACGCGCCCTGATGCAACCGATTACTACCGAGCAGCGCGTAAAGGAGTCACGACGCCACCGTAGTGAGGCAAGCGGAATCTACTATACCCCGCGGAACGACGGTCACGCCGCGTCTTACTACTCCGCCCTGACGCCAGAGGCGCAGCGGGATCAGCGCAAGATTGCCCAGTTGGCGACACTCGATCCACTCATGCAGAAACTGGTCGAAAACGACCCTCGTCTTCGCCAGGTGTACATCAACACCTTTGACAGTTACAACCGGCTATGGCCCTGGTTCGACGCGGGCGCCACCTACGATAGCCACATGGATATCCCTTCCTACAACTTCTACTTTCTAGCGGATGCGCGGAACAATCCCGAGCGCCAACCGGTATGGACCGAGGCCTATCTCGATCCCGCAGGTAGCGGCTGGATGGTTTCTCTCGTGGCACCCATCTATCGGGACGATTTTCTCGAAGGGGTTGCGGGTATCGACATCACCCTGAAAGAACTGACGGATAGACTGCTATCCATTGAGCTGCCCTGGGCGGGCTATGCCGTGCTGATTGGACGTGATGGCAGCATTCTGGCACTACCATCGAAACATCAGCAGGACTTCAGAGGGCTGCTCGAAAATGTCAAGGCTGAAACAGGCGTCGAATCGATTGCAAGCGCCAATACGGCGTCCATCAACCTGATGCGCATGAGCGATGCGTCGATCATCGGTGACATCCTGGTGGAAGCCTCGGGCAGTCAGCGCACGACGATGACGGGAGAATCGCGACTATTGGCCTGGCGTGAACTCGAGGGAGTGGACTGGACGCTGCTGGCAATCATCGACGAAAACTCTGCCTTCGTGACCGGTGATTCCTTGAGTC
Source organism: uncultured Halomonas sp. (assembly GCF_947493865.1). Classification (GTDB taxonomy): domain Bacteria; phylum Pseudomonadota; class Gammaproteobacteria; order Pseudomonadales; family Halomonadaceae; genus Modicisalibacter. The sequence continues at coordinate 68,985 of NZ_CANLTC010000017.1, read as the reverse complement.
GCTCCTTCCGCGAGCTGGGTATCTGGATGCTGGTTGGGCTGCTGCTGTTTTACCTGTCGACCCTGATGATCATTCGTCGTCGTACCCACAGCTTGAATCGTATGCTGGTCGATTCCCTGCAACAGTTGCAGACCATGGCAGCAGCGTTCGGGAACCAGAGCCGTGTGGATAAACCCCGGTTTCAACTGCGGGAATTCAGCGAAATAGGCGATGCGCTGATCAAGGCCAATCGTGCCCATGAAGAGGCGCTTGACACTCAGGCGGCGGAAAAGGAGCGCCTGCGTCTGGCGCTGGAGGCCAGCGAGGGAAGCGCATGGGAGTACGATATCGTCAATGATCGCCTGATGATGCATGACAGCATGTTTCATCTGCTTGGTCTGGCGCCGGTTGAAACCCTTCCTTTGGCAGCCTTTCAAGCTCGCATTCACCCCCAGGACCTGCCGCGCTTTGAATCTCAGCGGCGACGTGTCATGGCCAGAAAAATGACGGTGGGCGAAATCGAAATGCGCCTGCACTTGCCGGATGGCCGCTGGCTGTGGGTATTGACCCGAGGGAGCGTGTTTCAGCGCAACGAGAACGGTGAAGCGCTTTACGCTACCGGCGTCGTGTTGAATATCCATCAGCGCAAGCACACCACCGCTGAGCTGGAGCGTACGCGGGATGAAGCACGCTTGGCGCAGCGTGCCCAGTCGCGGCTGTTTTCCCGGGTCAGTCATGAGTTGCGCACCCCCTTGGGCATCATCATCGGCTTCACCGATCTGCTGCAGGACAGCGAGGCGTCCCGGCTCGATGCACAGACCCAGCGCTACCTGGGTGAGGTGGTGCACGCCGCGGAACGGCTCGATGCGCTACTCGAGGATGTACTGCAACTGGCAAGCCTCGAGTCCGGCGAGATGAGGCTCGAGAGCGAGGTGCAATCGGCACAGCGGTGCTTGCGGCGCAACATGAGCCAGTCGTTGGCTCGCGCTACGCGCAACGGGGTTCAGCTCGAACTTGCGACGGCAAGCCAGGGCGGCTGGATACTGGCGGATCGCCAGCGCCTGGATCAGGTGGTGCAGAACTTGATCGACAATGCCATCAAGTACAATCGCTCCGGCGGCTGGATCAGATTGTCGACCTGGGTGGAAGCAGACGGCGTCTGTCTTGAAGTGGCGGATAGCGGCCAAGGCATTGCCGACGATGACCAAGAGGTATTGTTCCAGCCTTTTTCACGGCTGGGAATGGAGCATAGCGAGATCAAGGGCACCGGCCTGGGGTTGGCAATATGCCAGGAGCTGGTACGCCGTATGGGGGGGCGTATCGAGGTGTTGAGCGCACCAGGGCAAGGTAGCCGTTTTCAGATCTGGTTGCCTCAAGTGAATGTTCAGGCATGCCAGACAGCGGTAAGTCAGGCGCTGCCCCCGGGGGCGCGGCTCGAAGGGCCTTTGACATTGTTGTTGATTAGCAAGGACGAGGAGACCCTGGTTCGTATGGAGGTACTGGCGGAACAGTTAGACGACTTGACGCTTTTGAGCACGCGCCATCGCACCCGAGCGATGCGGCTGATCAACGAACAGCCGCCTCAGCTGCTGATCTGTGATGCCACCCTGGGTGCCGAACAGGCGGTTGAGCTTTTGCATCGCTGCCAGCGATTACAGGGCAAGCGGCAGGTATATGGCTACTGGCTCGGCCCGGCACCCATGCCGGCGGGCTTTCACGAACAGTGGCAGCCACCGCCGCGCATGGAAAAGGTGTGGTCGGCGTTGCGCAACGCCAGCGCGACGAGCCAGCGCCCTAATTCAGGTGATGCGCCTTGACCGGATAGCCGCGATGCTTGTAGGTCTGCCAGCATTCACGCTTGCTGCGCAGCACCTCCTGATGCTGGTTGATGATCTCCGCGACCCGTTCGAAGCGCGAGAACCACTCAGGGATACCGGGATTCAGGTTGAGCATGGCCTCGATGCCGGGTTCAGGCGCCTCGCGCCAGTCGATGGTCACCGGCGGCTTGTCGAGATCGCTCCCGACGATGGCATGAGGCACATAGCTTTCCGGGCGAAAGGTCCAGAGTTTCTCGTCGATCAGCTGTGCCTCCTGTTCATCCGTCACATGAACATGCAGACGATAGCCCTTGCGGTAGATGGTCTCGACCAGCCGGCAGGCGAAATCGAGCCGCGCCTCGCGGGTGGTGTCGGGGAGGATGTAAAAGTCGATCTGTGTCATGGGGCACTATCCGCAAACTGGCAGCCAGTCGAACCAGGCCTCCGCCCCTTGGGGCGGAGGCCTTGGAACATCACTTCTCGGTTTCGATCTTGGCGTCCTGCTCGCGATCCATGAGGTACTGGGTCAGAAGCCCGACCGGACGGCCCGTTGCGCCTTTTTCCTTGCCTGAAATCCAGGCGGTACCGGCGATGTCCAGGTGCGCCCAGGGGTACTTGTCGGCGAAGCGGGAGAGATAGCACGCCGCGGTGACGGCGCCTGCCGGGCGACCGCCGATGTTGGCCAGGTCGGCGAAGTTGGAGTCGAGCTGACTCTGATACTCGTCCCATAGCGGCATGTGCCAGGCCCGGTCCCAGGCAGTTTCCCCGGCATCGAGAATATCCAGTGCCAGATCGTCGTCGTTGGCGAAAAGCCCGGTGGCATGATTGCCAAGAGCCATGACCATGGCGCCGGTCAAGGTGGCAATGTCGATGACGCTGGCGGGCTCGAAGCGCTCCGCGTAGGTCAGGGCATCACACAGGACCAGGCGACCTTCCGCGTCGGTATTGAGTATTTCGACGGTCAGACCCTTGAGGGTCTTGATGATGTCGCCGGGTTTGGTGGCGCGTGCGTCCGGCATGTTTTCCGCCGCAGCGACGATACCGATGACATTGAGCCTGGGCTTGATCATCGTCAGCGCCTTGAAGGTGCCCAGCACGCTGGCGGCGCCGCACATGTCATATTTCATCTCGTCCATGTCCGCGCCGGGCTTGAGCGAGATGCCGCCGGTGTCGAAGGTGATGCCCTTGCCCACCAGCACGTGAGGAGCCTCCTGCTCGTTCTCGGCGCCTTGGGTATCTGCCCCTTGGGTATTAGCTCCTTGATAGTGCAGCACGATCAGGCGCGAGGGCTCTGCGCTGCCACGGCCAACCGAGAGCAGGGTGCGGGCGCCGAGCGCTTCGAGGGCTTCCTCATCGAGGATCTCCACGCGCAATGCTCCGGCGGATTCCTTGCCCAACTGCTCCGCCTGTTCCGCCAGATAGCGCGGCGTGCAGACATTGCCCGGCAGGTTGCCGAGGGTACGGGTGAGATTGATGCCTTCGCCTAACGCGTTGCCAATATGCAGGCCTTGTTCGCTGGCCGCGACATCGCCGCTCTCATCGATCAATAGACCGACTCGTTCGAGCCGAGACGCTGGCGCCGGTTCGGACTTGAAGATGTCGAACCGATACTGGGCACGCCGGGTGGCTTCGGCAATCATGCGCGCCTTCCAAACGCCTTCCCGCTCGGGAACTGGCACGTCGCTCAGGGCAACCACGGCTTCGTCGATGGGCATGCGAACCAGTGTCTTTAGCGCGGCATCGAGAACCTTGCGGAAGCTGCCCTCGTTGCATTTGGCGCGTTCACCCAGGCCCACAAGCAACAGGCGTTCCGCAGCAAGGCCCGGCGCAAATGGAATTATCTGGACGTTGGCAAGGGTGGCGTCGAAATCGCCGCGCTCGATCAGCTGTCCGATCAGTCGTTCGCTGGCGTCATCGAGCTTGGCTGCCGTGGGCAACAGGTCGCCGTCCTTGAAGATTGGAACGACCAGGCAAGCGGTCTCGACTTTGGCGGGTTCGGCGGTGATGACAGGAAATTCCATGGTGTCTCCACTGGACAAGAGGTTTCTCTTTAGGACACCCGCCTGCGACAAGACAAGTGTCCGAGGATTCTGGATAATGCCGGCACGGCAACGAGAAGGTATTAGGCTTTGACTGAGAAGTCGACGAGCGATGGCCAGACAAGGCAAAAATCGACGAAAAGGCGGAGTTTACGCGGTGTAAATGAGTACTTTGAGTCGATTTTTAACGCTGTATGGGCGAGCGCAGGCAGTTTTCAGACATAGCCTAGTTCTTTCTAGTGTCGTACCCGTACTCTCCTCAGTGTACGCAAAGCACCGCACCATTGCATGGACGTTACCACGCGCCAGGACGCTACCCGGGAGACAATCTTGATCATTTTTCGTTATCTGACCCGCGAAATCCTGATTACCATGAGCGCCGTTGCCGGCGTATTGCTGCTGGTGATCATGGGCAGCCGTTTCATCCGCTATTTCACGACCGCTGCGGAAGGGGACATTCCGGCCAGCATTCTTGGCACCCTGATGCTCTTTCATCTACCGGGGTTTCTCGAACTGATCCTGCCGCTGGCCTTCTTTCTAGCCATTCTGCTGGCTTACGGGCAGCTCTATCTCAATAGTGAAATCACGGTGCTGGTGGCCTGCGGCATCAGTCCCAACCGGTTGTTGCAGGTCACCATGCTGCCGACGGTGCTGATCACGATCCTGGTGGGGGTGTGCAGCTTGTGGCTCGGCCCTTCCGGTGCGCGCTATAACGAAATTCTGATCGAGGAGCAGCAAAGCCGCCTGGACTTTTCGGTACTGGCGCCCGGACGGTTTCAGGATTTCGGCGATGGGCGTACCGCCTATATCGAAGACTTGAACAGCGACCGCACGCGCATGCAAGGCGTTTTCATCAGCGAGCGTCAACAGCGCGACGATGGCACTCCCGAGACCGTGGTGACTCGCGCCAGCAGCGGCTATCAAACCGTCGACGACGATACCGGCAGCCGCTTTCTGGTGCTGGCGGATGGGGAGCGTTACAGCGTCGAGCCTGGGCGTTCCCAGGCGGAGCGGTTGGAGTTCAATATCTACGCAGTGCGGCTGTCTCGTGCCTCCGAAATGAACGATCTTGACGATGTCGAATATCTTCCGACCCAGGAGCTGATGATATTGAATAGCGCCAAGTCTCTGGCACAGCTGCAATGGCGCATCAGTCTGCCATTGACGGTGCCGATCCTTGCCTTGCTGGCGCTGCCCCTGGCCAAGGTCAATCCCCGCCAAGGTCGCTTCGCCAAATTGCTGCCGGCAATCTTCCTGCACATCAGTTATCTGAGCCTGCTGCTGGCTGCCCTGGATGCGATCGGACGAGGGGTGCTGCCTGCCATCGTCGGCATGTGGCCCATCCATCTAGGGTATCTCTTGCTTGGCCTGTGGCTCACACAGCGGTCGCAACTAAGAGGGATGCGCTGATGATTGCAGATCGTCTCGACCGATATGTCGCGCGCAACGTACTGGCAACCATATTCGTCGTACAGCTGGTACTGCTGGGACTCGATATGGTCATCGCCTTCATCAATGATCTAAAGGACGTCGACGGCGGCTATGGCGCCTTCGATGTGCTGCTTTATCTTGGCCTGCGCCTGCCCTGGCGTTTTTACCAATATGCCCCGGTGGCGGTATTGATCGGCGCCCTGATAGGGCTGGGGAGCATGGCCTCGAACAATGAGCTGACGATAATGCGGGCTTCGGGGCGTTCCTTGATACGTATTCTCTGGAGCGCGATGAAGCCGATACTCCTGGTGATCGTCACCGTGTTGTTGATTGCGGAATTCGTGACCCCGCGCACGGAACAGTTCGCCCAGGCCTGGCGCCTGGAGCAGTTGAGCGGCAAGGGGGCGGTAGTTACCCTGCGTGGCGGCTGGCAGCGGGAAGGAGATACCTTCTATCGCTTCGGCGCCATTCGAGCCGACGATACGGTCATCGATCTGACTCGCTATCGTTTCGATGGCAAGCGCCTGGAAGAGGCCACCCATGCAGCGCGAGCCGTCTGGAAGAACGACCATTGGGAATTGTTGGATGTCGATATCACGCGCTTTTCCGAGCAGCGCACCGACACCGAGCATCATGTGCGGCAGGGCTGGAATACCGAACTCACCCCCGCGCAGCTCAACCGTTTGCTACGGGATGTGGAAAGCCAGGCGCCCAGCGAACTATGGGCCTATGCGAACTACTTGAAGCAGCAGGGGCTGACGCCTACCCAGCCGCTGTTGTACTTCTGGCAGAAGATGCTGATGCCGGTCACCATGGTATCGCTGGTGCTGGTAGCGGCTTCCTTCGTGTTCGGCCCGTTGCGCACCGTGGCAGCGGGGACTCGCGTGTTCTATGGGGTCATCGTGGGCCTTTCATTCAAGTATTTGCAGGATCTGCTGGCGCCCGCGTCCACGGTATTCGGTTTTTCACCGGTCTGGGCGGTGCTTGCGCCGACCTTGGCTTGTGTCGGGGTGGGGCTTTATTTGTTACGACGCAGTGGCTAGAAGGCCAGTCACGATTTGCCATTTAAGGAAAAGAGATGCGACGTTTTGCCAATCTGGACGATGTATGGCCGGCGGGATTGCCGCGCCGGCTTGGGGCATTGATCTACGATACCTTGATATTGCTGGCGGTCTGGATGCTGGTGGGGTTCGTCGCCGTAGCGCTCAACGGGGGGGAGGCCAGCGAAAGCCCGCTATTTCATAGTGTGCTGCTGGTCGTGACCTTTGTCTTCTTTGCCTTTTTCTGGATGCGTGGCGGCATGACGCTCGGCATGCAGGCCTGGCGCCTGCGGGTTCAGAGCATCGAAGGTAGCGCCTTATCGTTGCCGCAATGTCTGGTGCGATTCATTGCTGCCATGTTCTCTTTGGCCTTGGGAGGGCTGGGCTACTGGTGGATACTGATCGACAGCGAGCGGCGCAGCTGGCCGGATATCGCCTCGCACTCACGAGTGGTGGTGCTGCCCAAACAGGGAAAACGGAAGAAAGCCTGACGCCGTTTGAGGCAGCGCGGAAAAACGCAAGGAACGCATTGAAAGAGTGCTTGCAATCCTCTATGCGAATCATTTACATTCACTATCAGGGCGATAGTGAGGCTGATTCCATGTACGTATGTCTATGCAAGCGAGTTTCTGACAACACCATTCAGCAGGTCGTGGCGCAGGGCGCCAGGAGTTGGCGTGAAGTGCGGGAGCAGACAGGCTGCGCTACCCAGTGCGGCAAATGCGCTTGCATGGGCAAGTCGATCACGCGGGATGCCGTGGCCAAGGAGTTGTTTGGTGCCTCCGAGCTGGCCTACGCCGTCTAACCGCGTAATATTCCTCACTTTCATTGGCATTCGACAACCCTTCGCGAATGCGATGAAATCTCTATAACTAATTGTCTTTGTTGGACTTTTTTTCAATTCTGGGCGATACTTCGCTAGACGTAAGCGCGTGGGCACATTTCCTGCGCCTATAAAAAATGTAAGGAGATCCCCATGAAAGGCGATGCCAAGGTTATCGAACATCTCAATATCGTACTGGGTAATGAGCTGGTCGCGATCAATCAGTATTTTCTACATGCCAAGATGTACAAGGACTGGGGCCTCAAGGCATTGGCAAAGTGGGAATACGATGAGTCCATCGAAGAGATGAACCATGCCGACAAGCTGATCGAGCGTATCCTGTTCCTCGAAGGGCTGCCTAACCTTCAAGATCTGGGCAAGCTGCATATCGGTGAGCATACCCGGGAAATGCTCGAGAGTGACCTGGCGGCGGAGCACAAGGGCCGCAAGGATCTGATCGATGCCATCACCCACTGCGAGCAGGTTCACGACTACGTCAGCCGCGATCTATTCCGCGACATTCTCGCCGACGAGGAAGAGCATATCGATATGCTCGAGACCGAGCTGAGCCTGATAGACAAGGTTGGGTTGGAGAATTATCTGCAGAAGCAGATGCGCGAAGCCTGATGGCCTCAAAACCAGCTGCGCTCGACCATGCGGCGTTAAAAATCAGCTCAATATACTCATTTACAACACGTAAACTCCGTTATATCGCTGATTTTTGCTTTGTGACCCACATGGATGTGGGAAATGCGTTAGCCCGCAGGAGCGGGCTTCGTGCTGGTCTTCGCTCGCTTGGTTTTGGAAATAGCAGAACGTATCTTGCTTACAAGAAGAAGGCGCCCTTTGAAGGCGCCTTCTTTCGTTGGGAAGCAACAGGATCAGCCCAGATCGTTGACCAGCAGCTTCTCCACGGCTTCGATACGCTCACCAAGCTGTTCGTCACTGGTGGCCAATACGGTGATATGGCCGATCTTGCGCCCGGGGCGGGGCGCCTTGCCGTAATCGTGCCAACGGGTGCCGGGCACATTGAGCACCGCATCCCGATTGGGAAGGGCGCCGATCACATTGAGCATGGCACAAGGCACCAGGCGCACTGTCTCGCCCAGGGGCAAACCGGCCACGGCGCGTAGATGATTCTCGAATTGGCTGGTGACGGCACCCTCGATGCTCCAATGTCCGGAATTATGCACCCTCGGGGCGATTTCATTGGCAAGCAGGGCATCACCCACGGCAAAGAATTCGAATGCCATCACGCCGACATACTCAAGCGCCGTCAATACTCGATTGATGTAATCTTCCGCCAGGGCTTGCAGAGGATGGCCTGGCGCTGGAATGGAGCAATGCAGCATGCCCTGTCGATGCTCATTGCGCGAAAGCGGCCAGGTGCGGGTCTCGCCGTCCCGGCCGCGTACCGCGATCGCCGAGACCTCGTGATCAAAATCGACGAATCCCTCAAGCACCAGGGGTACAGCGCCCAGTTCGGAAAAGGCGCCACTGACATCACCCGGTTCTCGCAGGACCTTCTGGCCCTTGCCGTCGTAGCCCAGGGTGCGAGTCTTGATCACCGCGGGCAGGCCAATCTCGGCAACGGCAGCGTCGAGATCCGCCTGGTTGTCGATCCTGGCGACCGGCGGTAGGGGAATGTCCAATGAACGAAACAGCGACTTTTCGGCCCAGCGATCCTGCGCGGTAGCCAGAGCCTTGGCCGGAGGGAAGGCGGGGTACTGGACAGCCAGCTGTGCGACTGCGTCGGCCTTGATGTTCTCGAACTCAAACGTCACCACGTCGCTTTCCTGGGCAAGGGATGCGAGAGAGGCACTGTCGTTCCAGTCCGCGTGGATATGCCGACCATGCAGCGCCGCACAGGGCGAATCCGACGGATCGAGAAAGGTAAAGCGGGCATCGAACCCTGCACCGGCTTCCGCCATCATGCGGCCCAGTTGGCCGCCCCCCACAACGCCTATGCGTAGCATTCAGACCTCCGGTCAATCGTCTTGGCTGGGATCGGGATGATCGAGCACTCGCCGGGTCTGCTCGTGGCGATACTGCTCGAGTGCTTCGCGCACATCGGGATACTTGTTGCCCAGCATGGCAGCGGCGAGCAGGGCGGCATTGATGGCGCCGGCACGGCCGATGGCCAGGGTGCCGGTAGGAATGCCCGCGGGCATCTGCACGATCGACAGCAGCGAATCCACGCCGCTGAGCATGCTGGACTGTACCGGCACGCCCAGTACCGGCAAGCAGGTCTTGGCGGCGGCCATGCCGGGCAGATGAGCGGCACCACCGGCGCCGGCGATGATCACCTCGAGGCCGCGTCCGGCGGCGTTTTCCGCGTAATCGAACAACAGATCCGGGGTGCGATGAGCGGAGACCACCTTGACTTCATGCTCGATACCCAGGGTGTCGAGGGTTTCGGCGGTATGGCACATGGTGGCCCAATCCGACTTAGACCCCATGATGACGCCTACCCGTGTGCTCATGCTAGCTCCGTTTGGTCGTTTGCCATACCCGGCCAGGCGCCTGAACCGTTGGCCGGGTCGTCAGTCATTGAAAGAAGCGCAGCAGTATATCAGCCGATACCCCTGACAACACCTCGGGGGCCGCTTGCACCGGCGCGCAGAGAAGAAATATAAGGATCGCGATCAGATCGCGACCCCATAGGGCGAGGGAAGAATAAGCAGACATGAGTCATCCTTGAGTGCTGCGTGAATCAGTCTTCAGCATCGTACCTTTCCTGCCATCTGCCAATGGTTCATTGACGAGCGCAGTGAAAATATTACTTGAAAGCGACTTCCAGCTCGAAGCGCGGCAGAGGCTCTCCCTGAACCTCGACGGTTTCGCTGAACATGCCCAGCGGACGCACCCATAAGCCATAATCGCCATATAGCGCACGATAGACGACCAGTGGCTCCTCGGTTTCACTGTGCTGCGCCAGCCCGATGACTTCGTAACTCTGCCCCTTGTAGTGACGATAGATGCCTGGTGCCGGGCGGAAGTGTTCGTGGTTCATCTCAGGACCTCTCGATGGTTGCCAAGCGCGCCAGTGTGCGGGACGCGGCGACGAAGCCGAAGCTGCCGGTGACGAAGGTCGCGGCGCCGAAACCACTGGCGCAATCGAGACGGGTAGCCTCGCCATTGCCGGGTTTCTGCAAACAGACCTCGCCGTCGCTGCCGGGATAGACCAACTGTTCATCAGAATAGACGCATTCCACGCCAAAGCGTCTTTTTGGGTTGCGTGAAAAGCCGAAATCCCGCCGCAGCCGGGAACGTACCTTGGCCAGCAACGGGTCGTGCTCTGTACGTGTCAGGTCGGCAACGCGAATACGGGTAGGATCGGTCTGGCCACCGGCTGCTCCGGTGACGGTGAGCCGGATCTTGCGGCGCTTGCACCAGGCGATCAGAGACGCCTTGGCGATTACGCTATCGATGCAATCGATGAGATGATCCGTGCCCTCGGGGATGCGCTCGGCGAGGTTGTTCGGCGTAACGAAGGCCGTATCCGCCACCACCTCGATAGCCGGATTGATGGCTCGGCAACGCTCGGCCAGTACGTCCACCTTGGGGCGTCCGATAGTGCCGTCCAGGGCATGCAGCTGGCGATTGATGTTGGAGACACAGACATCGTCGAGATCGATCAGCGTCAACTTGCCGATGCCGGCGCGAGCCAATGCCTCCACTGCCCAGCTACCGACGCCTCCGACCCCCACGATGACCACATGAGCCTGATGAAAGCGCTCCGCGGCACGGGCGCCGTAAAGCCTGCGAATGCCGCCGAAGCGCAAATCGTGATCGTCGGCGATGGGGGCGGATTCAAGGGGATTCATGAAGACTCGTGGTTCTGGCTAAAGCGATGTGGATGATAACGACGATAATGGGGCTTGCTGGGCATCTTGCCAACGAGCGCCATTCTCCGGCAAATGACCGGACCAGCCAAGGCGATCGAACAGCCGGCTCATGTCGGTATCCAATGCGGCACTGAGATTGAGCGTTGCCTGAAAGGTGGGATGCAGGATGCTCAGGCCAACCGCTGCCAGTAGCAGGCGCGAACAGTCAAGCCGCTCCCGAAAGAAGCGATTGTGCACGCCCTTGCCATGTTTGGCATCCCCGATGATAGGGTAGCCGCGCCGGGAAAGATGGCGCCGGATCTGATGGCGTCGTCCGGTCAATGGGAGGGCTTCCATCAGCGAGTAGCGCGCTTGAGGATAGCGGTCGATGGCAATCGGCAATTCGACGCTATCCAGGCGGTGGATCTCGGTTCGGGCAGGTTGGGCCGGCATCTCGGCCTTGGGACGCCGGCCATCCTCTTCCCGCAGCGGCCAGTCGATGCACTCCTGTTCGGGGCCGATTCCCCGCACCACCGCCAGATAGCGTTTTTTTACCCGTTGGGCGCTGAACTGCGATGCCAATGCGCTGGCCATGTCAGGCGTCAGCGCGAACAGCAGGATGCCCGAGGTGGGGCGATCCAGACGATGCACCGGATAGACGCGTTGACCCAACTGATCCCGCAAAATCTGCAGGGCAAAGCATGTTTCGCCCCTGGCCAGGGCCGTGCGGTGCACCAGCAGACCGGAAGGCTTGTGCACCGCGACCAGCTGCTCGTCCTGATAAAGAATCCTCAGGGGTTCGCCACTCATCGCGCGTTCACCCGAAAAGGCCGTACAGGATGGCACTCATGGCCACGAGGCCAGCAACGGTCACGAAGACGTTGCTGGCGCGACCGCGGTAGGGGGCGAGCGCCGGCACCTTGTGAATGGCATACATGGGCATCAGATAAAGGATTGCGGCGATGACCGGGCCACTCAGGGTCTCGATCAGGCTGAGGATGTTGGGATTGATGATGGCCACGCCCCAGGTGGTCAAAAACATGAAGGCGATGGTGAAACGGTTGATCTTGCTGGTATGAACGCTTCTGCCTTGATGCTGTAACAGGTTGCGCACCATGCCTTTCAGTCCTTCGCTGGCGCCCATGTAGTGGCCGAAGAAAGACGAGACGATGGCAACGAACGCGACCAGCGGGCCGAAGTAGCTGACGAAGCCGCTGTCGTACACGTTGGCCAGATAAGACAGGATCGGCAGATTTTGCGCCTTGGCCTCGAGCAGTTGTTCCGGGGTGAGTGCCAGCACGCAGGAGAACACGAACAGCATGACGAAGCCCACCAGCATGAGCGCGGTATTGCGCAGGATGACATCCGCCTTGGCGGAGGCGCCATCGCCATGGTCGCGCTTCAAGGAAACCGCAAACTGGGAGATCGCTGGCGAATGGTTGAAGGAAAACACCAGCACCGGAATGGTCAGCCACACGGTAACGAGAAAATCACCGCCGCTGGGCAACGTGCCAAGGCCTGCCAGATTCCAGTTGGGAATCAAATACAGGGACATGAATATCAAAATGGCGACCAGCGGGTAGACCAGCCACTGGGTGACCCGGAGCATGACGCGCTCCCCCGCCAGCATTACCGCCATCATGGCGGCGATCAATATTCCGGAAAGCAGCCAGCGCGGCGGCGGGGTCGTGCCCAGTTGATTACTGAGAAAGCTCGCCACGGTATTGGTGATGCCCACACCGTAGATCAGCACGATAGGGTAGATCGCCAGGAAATAGAGCAGGGTGAGGGCGCGGCCGGCGCCCTCGCCAAAGTGCTCTTTCACCACCTGGGTGATGTCGCTGTTCTTGATCGAGGAGGAACAGACGAAGCGCGACAGCCCGCGATGAGAAAGATAGGTCATCGGGCCGATCAATAGCGTCATCAGTACCAGGGGCCAGAAACCCCCGATACCCGCATTGATGGGCAGGAACAGGATGCCAGCGCCCACGGCGGTGCCAAACAGGCTGAGCATCCAGGTCGTATCCTGGCTCGTCCAGGCAGTGGACTGCGTGGTGTTCTGATTCCGCGCTGGCTGGGTGAAACCGGATTCTTCCATGAGGTGAGTCCATCGCATACCAAAAGTGCGCGGCAGCATAGCGCATTCCAGGCATGTAAAACATGACGTTGGTCAGTTATACCGATGGTGGCTTGTTGCGTCTCGCAATCCAGCGCCGCATTGGGCATGCTGATGCTTTACGCCGTGGGAAATCTCGCAATGAAAGTATCCCCTGCCTATCGTATCGCTGCCACCATCCAGCATGGCTTCGATGAATACCGCTCGCGTTTCAAGCAGATCACCAGCGACGCTCGCCGTCGCTTTGCCCAAGCGGCCTGGCGGGATGCCCAGCAGGCTTCGGCAGCGCGCATCAACCTCTATGACGAGAAGGTGGGAGACACGCTTTCCCGACTCAAGCGTTCCTTTGAAGATGATGAGCTTACCCATTGCGAAAACTGGCGCGAGGCCAAGCGGCACTATGCCGAATTGATCGACCAGCGCCTTGATTATGAACTGGCGGAAACCTACTTCAATTCACTGTTCTGCTCGATCTTTCATCACCGTCATATTCGCAATGACTGGATGTTTGTCTACAGCTCCCGGGAGCACGCGGCCCGCCGCTCCGACCTCGAGTTGACGCGCCGGAGGCGCGTCGAGGGAGACTGGCAAACGGCGTTGGCCTGGGCATTGGAGGCGGCATCCCTGAATACGCGCTATGACGATCTTGCGCGAGACGCCAAGATGGGTGGCGAGTTCTTGAATACGCATCTGCCGGAGGCCCTGCGAAACGCCCCGGATGCGCAGATCGAGCTGCTCAACAGCGTGTTCTATCGCAACAAGGGCGCCTATCTGGTAGGGCGGTTGAGTGGTGGCGATGTCCAGGTGCCGCTGGTGCTGCCAATCGTGCACGACGAAACCCAGGGTGATGCGAGAGGCGTGCGTCTGGATACGGTGATCATCGAGCCGGACGAGATATCGATCATCTTCTCCTTCACCCGGGTCTATTTTCAGGTTGATGTGCCGGTGCCCGGTGAGTTCGTCGGCTATCTGCAGGAACTGATGCCGGACAAGCCCCAGGGCGAGCTCTACTCCGCAATCGGCTTTTTCAAGCACGGCAAGACCGAGTTCTTTCGCGACCTGAATCGACATATTGCCAAGCGCCAGGATCGTTTCATCATCGCCCCCGGTGTGCGGGGTATGGTCATGGCGGTGTTCGTGCTGCCCTCCTATCGCACGGTGTTCAAGATCATCAAGGATCGCTTCGACCCTTCCAAGGCGATGAGTCGCGAGAACGTGCGGGAGAAGTACCGCCTGGTCAAGCGCCACGACCGGGTGGGGCGCATGGCGGATACCCAGGAGTTTTCCAACTTCATCGCCCGCAAGGATCATTTCGATCCGCAGTGTCTGGAGGAACTGCTCGAGGTGGCTCCCTCCACGGTGGAACTACGCGGCGACAAGGTGCTCATCAAGCACTGCTACACGGAACGCATGATGATGCCGCTCAATCTCTATCTTGAGCAGAGCGACGAGCAGGAAACCCGGGCGGTGCTCAAGGATTACGGCAACGCCATCAAACAGATGGCGGCGGCGAACATCTTTCCCGGGGACATGCTGCTCAAGAATTTCGGGGTGACCCGTCATGGCCGGGTCGTGTTCTATGACTACGATGAAATCTGCTATCTCACCGAGTGCAACTTCCGGAAAATCCCGGAAGCACGTTACCCAGAGCAGGAGATGATGGACGAGCCTTGGTACTCGGTCGGCCCCAATGATATTTTTCCCGAAGAATTTGGCCCGTTTCTGTTCGCGGATATCAAGCTGCGTCGCCTGTTTCTGGAATTGCACCCGGAGCTTTTCGATGCGGAGTACTGGCAGGGGCTGCAAAATGCGATCGAGGAAGGGCAGGTGATCGATGTCTATCCCTATCGCAACAAGCAGCGCTTCGCCGGCGGCGATCAGGCGGTACTGACGTACTGATGCATCGATTTACTGACTCAAGACTTCACTGCGAGACAAGATGACGACAAATGCCAGACAGCGCCTGGTGGTGCTCACCGGGGCGGGTATAAGCGCTGAAAGTGGCCTGAAGACTTTTCGCGATGGCGATGGCCTATGGGAAAACCACGCCATTCAAGACGTTGCCACCCCAGAAGGATGGCAGCGCGATCCGGCGCTGGTGCTGCGCTTTTACGACGAGCGCCGTGCCCAGGTACGGCGTGCCAAGCCCAATCCCGCTCATCGTGCCTTGGCCCAGCTTGAGGCGGATTTTGATGTGAGCATCATCACCCAGAACATCGACGACCTGCACGAGCGGGCCGGCTCCAAAAGGGTCGTGCACCTGCATGGCGAAGTGCTCAGGGCGCGATCGAGCGCTGACCCGCGGCTGGTCTATTCCCTGCCGCGAGGCGGTATCAAGCTGGGTGATCTATGCGACAAGGGCAGCCAGTTGCGGCCCGATGTGGTGTGGTTCGGCGAAGCAGTGCCCGCCTACGGTGACGCCTGCGATATCGTCACCGAAGCGGATCTGTTGCTGGTCGTCGGCACCTCTCTGGCGGTCATGCCTGCGGCCATGCTGCTGCACGAGGCGCCGACGGGCTGCCCCTGCATTCTGGTGGATCCCAATGCTTCCCAGCTATCCCCCGACTGGGTTCGCGCCATCGATGCGCCGGCCAGTCGAGGAGTACCGCCGCTGGTCGAACATTGGCGTCGCCAGCGACGCCTCGAAATTCCCTGAGCATTTGGTAACCACAAGATTTCAGAGTACGCCATGACCCTCACGGACTCGTATCCCTGTATTTCGCCTCCGCCGCGGCGTCCGTTCAAGGCCCGTGGCAGTTTCGTCACCCGCTGCGAGACATGTCGCTTGCCGGCGTTGAACTGCCTGTGTCCTTACCGGGTAACGGGCCAAAGCGATGCACGTTTCTGGTTGTTGACTCATCCGCTGGAGCATAACAAGCCGACCAATACCGGTCGGCTGATTGGTGATATTCTCGACACCACCGAGATCTTTACCTGGTATCGCACCGCGCCGGACACTGCGCTGCTCGACTACCTCGATGACCCGCGGTTTGCACCGTTCGTCATCTTTCCCGACGATCAGCCGGACTACGCCGAACGGGTCGTCAGCATCGAGGCGGTAAGCGATGCAAAGCAAGAAGGGCGCATTCCGGTGTTCATCATTCTCGACGGTACCTGGCGTCAGGCCCGGCGTATCTTCCGCAAGAGCCCTTATCTGGAGCACCTGCCGGTGTTGCCGCTGCACACCAACCGACTGACGCGTTATCACTTGCGCAAACCCACCTCGGCGTCGCATCTGTGTACCGCCGAGGTCGCCGCCGAATTGTTGCGCCAGAGCGGGGATGTAGACGCGGCCGGTTTGCTCGACGACTACTTCGATGCCTTCAACGACAGCTACGCCGCGAGTCGTCGGCATCACAAGCTCGAAGCGCCTACACCGGCGATGCTGCGGCTGTTGGAAAGAGGATGACCTTAGTGCGGATTGTCTTCCTTGATCATGTCGGCGGCCTTCTCCGCGATCATGATGGTCGGGGCGTTGGTGTTGCCGGAAACGATGCTGGGCATGATGGAGGCATCGACTACTCGCAAACCACTCAATCCGTGAACCCTTAGGCGGGCGTCGACCACCGCCATGGGGTCGCTGTCACTGCCCATCTTGCAGGTGCCGGCGGGGTGGTAAATGGTCTGACTATACTGGCGCGCCGCATCGAGCAGTTCCTCATCGGTCTGAAATTTCGTTCCCGGCACGTACTCATCGGTGATCACCTCCGCCAATGGCTTGGCTTCGGCGATACGGCGTGCCACCTTGATGGCATCCACCACCACGCGCTTGTCCTCCTCGGCGCTCAGATAGTTGGGGTGAATGACCGGGTAGTCGAGAGGGTTCGAGCTGGTGATGCGCACCCGTCCTCGGCTGTGTGGGCGAAGTTGACATACCGAGGAGGTAAAGGCGGAGAAAGGGTGTACGCCTTCCGCAGGTTTATCGGCACTGAGTGGCTGCATGTGAAACTGGATATCTGGCCGATCCAGTCCTACCCGGGACTTTGTGAAGATATAGACCTGGCTTGCTGCCAGGGTCAGCGGGCCGGTACGAGTGAAGACGTACTGGGCCCCCACCATGAGCTTCTTCAAAGGATGGCGCACTTCGTCATTGAGAGTGCTGCAGCTGGTCTTGAATACCAGACGCACCTGCAGGTGATCCTGCAGATTCTCACCGACGCCTGGTAGGGCATGCCGACATTCAATACCCACCGACTCGAGGTGCTCGGGGTCGCCAATACCCGAGTTCTGCAGAATCTGCGGCGAGCCGATGGCGCCACTGCTCAAGATGACCTCGCGCCGAGCATGGGCGGTACGCGCCTTGCCGCTTTGTTGAAAATTGACACCATGGACGCGCTTGCCGTCGAGCAGCAGTTGCTTGCACTGGGCGCGAGTCATTACTGTCAGGTTCTTGCGTTTGCGCGCCGGACGCAAAAATGCTTTGGCGGTACTGCAGCGAAAGCCCTTGTAGGCAGTCTGCTGGAAGTAACCGACGCCTTCCTGATCCTTGCCATTGACGTCGCTGTTGCCAGGGATGCCAATATATTTGGCGGCATCGATGAAGCGCTCGGCTATCTCGCGGCGCAGGCGCAGGTCAGAGACATGTAACGGGCCATCGACACCGTGGTAGTCATCGGCGCCCCGGGACTGGCATTCGGACTTCTTGAAATAGGGCAGAACGTTGGTGTAGTCCCATCCTGGGTTACCGTCCTGCGCCCAACTGTCGTAATCCTCTTTTTGCCCGCGGATATAAAGCAGGCCATTGAGGGAGCTGGAGCCGCCCAACACCTTGCCGCGAGGCCACTGTAGCTGACGATTGTTGATGCCGGCATCAGGCTCGGTCAAATAGCACCAATCGGTAGCCGGATTATGCATGGTCTTGAAGTAGCCCACCGGCACATGAATCCAAGGATTCCAGTCGCGTCCGCCGGCTTCGAGCAGCAGCACCGTGACCGCCGGGTTCTCGCTCAGACGATTGGCCAACACGCAACCGGCAGAGCCGGCGCCAATTACGATATAGTCGTATGCAAGGTCTTGTTGAGACGGCTGTTCTACTGTGCCCGGCGCAGACGTAGACATGATATTGCCTTTTAATGAGACTTTTTATTTCGATATATTCTTACATCGTCTTGTTTTGGTCAATAGTGAGACTTTTTGTTTCAAAATAATTTGCATCTTGCGGGGGAGTGACCTAGTTTTGATCAGGCCCCTATAGCCATCACAATAATCAACACATCAGGAGCCCTTTCATGAGCCAACAACAAGAGGCGGGTATTTCCCGTCGCGATTTCGTACGTATCTCCGGGCGCTTCGGCCTGACTTCGACCTTGCTGGCTGCTTCGGGTCTGGGTGCTACCATGACCGTTTCAAGCTTGGCTCGGGCCGCGGAAGAAGAAGACAAGAAGCGCAATCAGACCACCCCCAAGCATACCTTGCGTTTCGGCGCCTCGGGCTTCAACGAGCGCAATCTGGATATCCAGAAATCCGGGCAGTTGTTTTTCGCTCGAGACCTCGAAGCCCGCACCAACGGGGCGATTCGGGTCGAATTCATGGGCAGCAACGAGGTGTGCAATCAGCTCGACTGCGTGAGCAAGACCCAGCAGGGCATCGTCGACATGTTTTCCGCATCGACCCAGAACTCCGCCGGCGGCGCGCCTTATTACAACGTGCTCGACTTCGCCTACATGTTCCCCTCCACAGCCTCGATGTTCCATTTCTTCTACGACAATCGCAGCGAGAAGCTCTTGCGCGAACCGCTACGCCAGCGCCACAACATCCAGTTCCTGTTCACCCACTGCGATCTGCGCGGCTTGATGATGGGGCTGAAATGGGCGGACAAGCCGCTGGTCACCAGCCTCGAAGATCTGGCTGGCACCAAGAACCGGGTGACTGGCACCCAGTTGGGTCGCATCGCCATGCAGCAGATGAACCTCAATCCGGTGCCGGTGGCCTGGGAGGAGACCCTGGACGGTCTGCGTCAGGGCCTGCTCGATGGGGCGGAAACCTGGATGGCGGCGGTGGCCTACGCGGGTATGGCGCCGGTGGTTTCCCAGGCGGTGGATCTGCAGTTCTTCGCCGGCACCGAACACACCGCCATGAGCTTGCCGGTGTTCGACAAGCTGGGCAGCGATCTGCAGGATCAGGTGATGGAGTCTGCCTATACCGCACAGATATTCACTCAAGGCATGAACGAGGCTGGACGCGTACAGGTCGTTGGTGCGGCGGAAAACCCAATTCCCGGTACTGTCTTCGCCAAGCACAACGTGCGAGTCGCGCCACTCTCGGATGAGGTGCGCCAGCAGGCCGCCGAGATGTGCGCGCCGGAGTTCAACCCCGAGCCCTGGGAGCAGTGGCGGGAGCGGTTAAATGGTTGGGCCGGGGGTATCGATGTCTATCAGGAGATTCACAGCATTGCTCGGGAAATTCCCAAAGACATGGCGGCGGTTAACGTCAAGCCCAATCGCTGGTGGCGCGCCTGATCGGAGGCCTTCATGAATCCCAATAACAACACACCAGGTCGGCCTCGTCCGGCCTGGCTCAAACCATTTCTCTGGCTCAACGAGAATCTCGAGAAGACGGTCATCCTGATCGCCTACTCCGGTATGGCGGGCATCATCTTCGTCGAGGTGATTCGTCGCTTCCTGCTCAATCAGCAGGCCGCCTGGAGCACCAGCATTCCCATTTTGCTGTTCCTGTGGCTGACCTGGTTCGGCGCCTCGCTCAATGTGAAAAAGCGCAGCCATCTCTCGCTCAATGAGCTGCGTATGCGCATGCCCTACAAGGCGCAGTTTGGTTGTCTGATTCTGGATGCGGTGCTGTGGATCGGCTTTGGGGCATTGGTCATCTACTACTCGACCCAGCAGGTAACGCTGGCCTACGACAATTTCGCCATCGTCAGTGGCACCAATGATGTCATGCAGTGGTGGTTCTATCTAGCCACGCCCTTGGCTTGGGTGCTGCTGCTCTTTCGGGTATTGCAGAATCTGTACGTGGATATCCAGCGCTTCAAGCGTGGTGAGTCCTTCCAACTACAACCCGCGATCATGGATTAAAGGAGGCTATCATGACTGATGGATCCTTGATTGGCCTCGTGACGTTCCTGATTGTGGGGCTCTTTCTCATTGGTGTTCCGATCTTTCTGGTGATCGGTCTATGGGTGGTCGGTGTCAGCATCATCATCGATTTCAGCCTGGCCAATATCGGGGTGACGCTGTTTCAGGGACTTCGCTTCTTCGGGTTGCTGGCATTGCCGCTATTCATCCTTACCGGCGACTTGATCAACGCTGCGGGCATCGCTAAACGATTATCGGATTTCGCTTACTCCGTGCTGGGCTGGATGCGCGGCGGCATGGGCATGGCAACCTTGGGCGCCTGCGGCATGTTCGCGGCGATTTCCGGCTCCAATGCCGGTACCACGGCCACCATCGGTTCCATCATGCATCCGGAGATGGTCAAGAACGGCTATGACGAGCGTTTCGCCGCCGCCACGGCGGCTTCCGGTGGCACCGTGGGCATCATCATTCCGCCGAGTATCATCTTCATCGTCTACGGCTTCATGATGAATCTGTCCATCAGCGAGCTGTTCATCGCCGGCATGGTGCCCGGGGCGCTGATGGTGCTGGTGATGATGCTGGCCTGCAACTGGGTTTCTCGCCGCAATCGTTGGGGTACGCTGATCCCGTTTCGTGTGGGCGATAGCCTGCGCCATGCGGGCAAGGCGTACCTGGGATTCGCCACCATCGGTGTGGTGCTCTACGGTATCTACTCAGGGCTGTTCTCGCCTACCGAAGCGGCGGCGGTCACTGTCGGCTTCACCTTGATCGCGGGACTTTTGATCACCCGGGAAATCAAGTTCAAGAACCTGCCGGCTATCCTGTTGCGCTCCGGGCAGATCGCCGGGATGCTGGCGCCGCTGATTGCCGTTTCCGTGGTCATGCAGCAACTGCTCTCCGTGCTTGGGGTGGGTGAATTGCTCAACGACCTGTTGCTCGGGCTGGGCAATTATTACCTCGTGCTGGGCATCTGTATGGTGATCATTCTGGTGGCGGGGATGGTGCTGGAAAGCTTGCCGATCACCATCATCCTGGCGCCGATTCTGGCACCGATCGCCCAGAACGTGGGGGTGGATCCGATCCACTTCTCAGTCATCTTCCTGGTAGGGGCCGCCATCGGCTTCATCACGCCACCGTTCGGTCTCAATCTGTATGTGGCCAGCAGCATTACCGGCATCCCCTACCTGCGGCTGGTCAAGTACATCATTCCGTACTTCGGCGTCTTGATGCTGTGTTGGTTGGCCATTGCGCTATGGCCGGCGCTGTCGATGTATCTAGTGCAGTTCAGCGGCTGAAAGTGCTTTGCACTGTCGATTATCGCGGCTCTTGGTTTAACCCGGGGCCGCGGTATCATTGGCGGCTCGAATAACTCAGGGAACATTGCATGTCATTGCCGACGAATTCCACGCTGCTAAGAGCCATCGCCATCATGGAAGAGGTGGTGCGTGCCCAGGGGGGGGTAACCGCTGCGGAAATCGGCAAGCGTCTGGATATCCCCAAGCCCACGGCGCATCGACTGTTAATTCAGTTGGAGCAGGAGGGGCTGATCAAGCGAGAGCTGGACGGACGCCGTCTCGTACCGGGACAGCGCATGAAGCAGTTGGCTTTCGGCATCCTCGCTAGTCCCAGTGTCAGTGCAGCGCTGCGAGCCGTGCTGCAACGCCTTTCGGAGCAGGTGGGGGAGACCTGTAACCTGTCGGTACGCAGTGAGCATGAGGTCATCTACTTCGATCGGGTCGAGACCAACTGGCCGGTACGGGTGCAACTGGCGCCGGGTTCCCGACTGCCCCTGCATTGCACCGCCAGCGGCAAGCTGTTCTTGGCCCTGATGCCCCATGATCAACGCCGCACCCTGATGGCAAGCCTTGACTTGAAACCCCATACCCCGCACACCGCAACGACGATTGAGCAGCTTGAAAAACGCCTTAAACATATCGAGCGTGAGCGTATCAGCACCGATGATGAGGAATTCATCGAAGGCATGGTGGCGGTGGCGGTGCCGGTCTACGATGGCACTAACAATGTGCTGGCATCCCTTGCGATTCACGCGCCCAGCATGCGCCAACCCCTGGAACGTCTATTGGAGCAGGTGCCGTTGATGCGTAAAGCGACCCGGGAATTGGAAAATATTCTGGAAGAGTGAAAACCCTATTTTATGGGAAGCGGTCCATGGGCGATCAAAACCCACTTGTCATCCCCGAGCGCTGTCAGTAATATGTGCGCCCTGTCGAGGGGGTCGTTAGCTCAGCGGTAGAGCAGTTGGCTTTTAACCAATTGGTCGTAGGTTCGAATCCTACACGACCCACCATCTCGACGGCCCGGCGGCGGGTCGTTAGCTCAGCGGTAGAGCAGTTGGCTTTTAACCAATTGGTCGTAGGTTCGAATCCTACACGACCCACCATTATCGCCGCCTGAGTATTCTTGTGATTTTAGTGCTCCGTTCTTTTTCGGGTCGTTAGCTCAGCGGTAGAGCAGTTGGCTTTTAACCAATTGGTCGTAGGTTCGAATCCTACACGACCCACCAGATACCGACGCCCTCGCATTTTTACATGCGGGGGCGTTTTGCTGTACGCCGGGGAGCGTTTTCGCGCTAGACTTGTCAAAATTCGTAAGTTGGGCGCGTCGGAGGATCGAAAAGATCGATCGACTCTGGCGCTTCTGAGAGTCGGTTCAGGATCGTATCGCCGAGTGCAGTAGATCATGAGCTGACTCTGAAATGCAGGGGGATTCCCTGTCGACAAGAGTGATAGACACGATGACAACCATGGCACCTCGCGCGAGGGTGCAAGAGCACCTGGCCCGCGCCTACTGTCCCACGCGGATTCCTGCCGAGGATGAAGCGCGCATCGACGAGATCAAGCGCTTGCTGAAAGCGCACAACGCGGTACTCGTCGCCCACTACTATACCGATGATGCCATTCAGCAGCTGGCGGAAGAAACCGGCGGCTGCGTCTCGGATTCCCTGGAGATGGCACGCTTCGGCGCCCGTCATGAAGCCTCGACACTGGTGGTCGCCGGGGTACGCTTCATGGGGGAGACCGCCAAGATCCTCTCCCCCGAGAAACGTGTACTGATGCCGACCTTGGAGGCCACCTGCTCCCTGGATATCGGCTGCCCGGCCGACGAGTTCGCGGCTTTCTGCGATGCCCATCCGGAGCGCACCGTGGTGGTCTATGCCAATACCTCCGCAGCGGTGAAGGCGCGAGCCGATTGGGTGGTGACCTCCTCCATCGCCGTGGATGTGATCGAGCATCTGCACGCCAAGGGCGAGAAGATTCTGTGGGCTCCTGACAAGCATCTGGGCGGCTATATCCAGAAAAAGACCGGCGCCGACATGCTGTTGTGGGATGGCGCCTGCATTGTCCACGAAGAATTCAAGGCCAAGGGGGTGAGCGATCTCAAGTCGATCTATCCTGGCGCGGCGGTGCTGGTGCATCCGGAATCGCCGGCCAATGTGGTAGAGATCGCGGACGTGGTGGGCTCCACCTCGCAGTTGATCAAGGCGGCCAAGGAGTTGCCCCAACAGGAGATGATCGTCGCCACGGATCGCGGCATTTTTTTCAAGATGCAGCAGGCGGTGCCGGAAAAGACGCTGTTCGAGGCGCCCACCGCCGGTAACGGCGCGACCTGCAAGAGCTGCGCGCATTGCCCCTGGATGGCGATGAACGCCCTCGACAATCTGGCCGGAGCGCTGCGTGACTACAGCGGTGAGATATTCGTCGACGATGCACTGCGTCAGCGGGCGTTGAAGCCGCTGGAGCGGATGCTCAACTTCAAGCGTTAGTGGTTGAAACGCCTCGCCGATGTCAGCGGCGAGGCTGATGTTTTTCTAGAGTTGTTGTGCGGCCTTACGATACTCCAGATACTCCCTGCGCCGCTGCTGAATACGGCTCGCCATGCCGAAATCATTGCTGCGCTTGGCCACATCTTCGGCCACTTCGAGCTGACGGATGGCGCGATCGATGCTGCCACTCAGCTGTAGTTGTTCGGCCCGCGCCAGATGCCCCCATGTTTCGTGACCGCTGCGTCCGGCGGCCTCGGCGAGAAGGGCAAATACCTGAGGGTCTTCCGGGGCCTGCTGGCTGAGTCCGCGTAGGACATCGAAGGCTCGGTCCGGGTCTGTCTGCAGCAGAATATCGGCCTGGATCAGCGCCGCAGGAAAGTAACCCGGAGAGAGTCTCAAGATGCGCTGGGCGCGTTCGAACGCCGCGCCGCGTTGCCCCGCCTCCAGCGCGATTTCTGCGGCGCTGGCCGGGATCAAGGACAGATCCGGCAGTTCGCGAGCCAGGCGATCGAGACGATCGAGGGCCGCGTCGGTGCGATTCTGCTCCGCGGCGATGAGCGCTTCCAGATAGTGGATAGCGCTCTGAGGCGGATTGTCCTGGCGCAACTGCGACATGGCTTGAGTCGGAGCGTCCTGGTTCAACTTGAGCAAGGCGCGAGCGCGAATCATGGCGTAGGTCGGGTCTTGGGCGGAGGCCGTTGCGCGAAGTTGATCGGCGCGGCTCTGGGTATCGCTGATACGGGATTCCGTGACCGGGTGGGTCAACAGAAACTCCGGCGGGTTGCCCCCCTGCAGGCTGGTCAGACGCTGCATGGCGCGAAACATGGCGGGCATGGCCTGAGGGTCGAAGCCCGCATCCGCCATGGCATCGAGACCCACCCGGTCTGCCTCCTGTTCGAAGCGCCGGGAATAGGCTAGTTGGTCCTGAATGAACGCCGCCTGGGAGCCCGCCATGGCCGCAAGCCCGGCGTTGCCGCCGCCGCCCGCCGCGATCACCATGCCTGCCAGCATGGCGGCCATGGTGGGCAGCTGAGTCTCTTCGATGCGCTCCATGCGCCTCGCGAAATGGCGCTGGGACAGATGACCCAGTTCGTGAGCCAGCACCGAGGCGAAGGCATCTTCGCTGGACGCGAAGGAGAACAATCCGGCATTGACGCCGACGATGCCGCCAGGTACCGCAAAGGCATTGAGTAGTCGGCTGTCCACCAGGGTAACGATTACCTGGGTGTTGCCGATATCACTATAAGGCAAGAGCCGGGACAGTACCGACTCGACATAGCGCTGAGTGATGGGGTCCTGCCAGGCATGAGTCTGGGCGCGAAACTGGCGCAGCCAGGCACGGCCGAGACGATGCTCGTCGTCGCTGGAGACGCTGTTTCCACCACTGCCCAGAGAGGGAAGGCCATAGTCATCGGCGCGCAGCGGCGTCGAAAGCGAGGCGAGTGTCAAGGCGCCTACCAGAACCGACGTTGTTATTTTACGCAGCATGACTATCCTCGTGGACGGGTAACGCCAGTAGCGGCATATACACTCGACATTGATTCGCGAAACAAAGTGCCTTTAAATCGAGACGATTTTCTATTCTCACGGGAGATGTCATGGCTCTGCAACCTGACGATGTGCTCGATGCGCGTGGCCTGCACTGTCCGCTGCCCCTGCTCAAGGCCAAGCAATCCCTGGCAAGCCTTGAAGTCGGCGCTGTGCTTTATGTGATGGCAACGGATCCAGGTTCCTGGCGGGACTTCGAAACCTTCATCGAACAGAGCGATTTCGAGCTCCTGTCCCGAGAGGAAAGTGGCGACGAATACCACTACTGGATTCGCAAGGGTGCCGCTGTTATATGAAGATGAAAGAGGTCCTGAAATCCTGGGCCGAGCGGTACTTTTCCGACGAGGAAGCCGTCGTTCTCCTGCTGGTGCTGATCCTGGGCTTTGCCATCGTGATCTGGATGGGCAAGATGCTGGCCCCTTTCTTCACTGCGCTGATCATCGCTTTCCTGCTGCAGGGTATCGTTGCCTGGCTGGAGCGCAGGGGGTTGCCCCGACTGCTATCGGTATTGACGGTATTTCTGATTTTCATCGGAGCCCTGCTGGCTCTGGCCCTGGTGGTATTGCCCCTGGTCTGGAATCAGATGGTCGAGCTGGTGCAGGAAACCCCGCGCATGTTCGCTCGGGTGCAACAGCTGTTGGACGGCCTTCAGGCGCGCTATCCCACGGTGATCACCCCGGATCAAATTCAGGTCTGGATTTCAACGGCGGGACGAGAAGCCACTCTGCTTGGCCAGCGGGCATTGACGCTGTCTCTGTCATCGCTAGGCAACCTGCTGGGGCTGATCATCTATCTGGTGCTGGTGCCGATTCTGGTGTTCTTTCTACTCAAGGACCGGGAGTCGCTGACACGCTTTTTTCTATCGCTGCTGCCACAAAAACGTGCCTTGATGACCAATGTATGGCACGAGATGGATCATCAAATCGCCAACTATGTACGAGGCAAGGTGATCGAGATTCTCATCGTCGGCAGCGCAGCCTACGTTACCTTCTGGTTTTTCGGACTGCCCTATACGGCGCTGTTGGGATTGACGGTAGGGCTCTCGGTGCTGGTGCCATACATCGGGGCGGCGATCGCGACGATTCCCGTGGCAGCCGTGGCGGGATTCTATTTCGGCATCAGCGACGAGTTCGTCTATGTGGTCGTCGCTTACGGCGTGCTGCAGGCATTGGATGGCAACGTGCTGGTGCCGGTGCTGTTCTCCGAGGCAGTCAATCTTCATCCGGTATCGATCATCCTGGCGGTGCTGTTCTTCGGGGGGATATGGGGATTCTGGGGAATATTCTTCGCCATTCCGTTGGCGACACTGCTCAAGGCCCTGGTCAGGGCCTGGCCCCGCAGCGTAGGACAGCGGGGGCAGCCTATTCGTCAGGTTGACCTGGAAGATTAAATTTACGAGTTGCGCTATTACTCTTTTGCGTGAAGTTCCTGGGCCGCTTCGAGTACCTTTTCGACGTGGCCCGGCACCTTGACGCCGCGCCACTCCTGGGCCAGCTTGCCGTGCTTGTCGATCAGGAAAGTGCTGCGCTCGACACCCAGATGCTCCTTGCCGTACATCTTCTTGAGCTTGATGACCTCGAACAACTGGCAAAGGGTTTCGTCCTTGTCGGAGATCAGTTCGAAGTTGAAGCCTTGTTTGGCCTTGAAGTTCTCATGAGCGCGCAGGCCGTCCCGGGAAACACCGAAGATGCGGGTATTGGCCTCGTCGAAGGCGCGCTTGTGATCGCGAAAATTGCCGCCTTCGGTCGTGCACCCGGGCGTGCTGTCCTTGGGATAGAAATAGATCACCACTTGTTCGCCCTTGAGCCGGGACAACGTGACCGTAGTGTCGTTGGTGGCCTCGGCGGTAAAGTCGGGAACCTCTTGGCCAATGCTGATGCTCATGTTGCGCTCCTTGGTTGCGCCCTTGTCAGGAACGCAGAGAGTACATCCAGGCGTGCTCCCTTCTCAATTCTATGTGTTTTAGCGCTCCTGGCACCTGTACAGACTTTCGTCGCCTGAGTACCATTTGCCCTTCGAACAGCATATCGATCACGGACGTCGTGACCCGCGACTCGTCGCCGTAGGGCCAGGAAGCCGTTGTACAGGAGGGCGTTTTCGCATGATTACAGGCAGCATCGTCGCGTTGGCGACACCGATGAAGGTTTCCGGCGAGATCGACTGGGAGGCCTTGCGCCGGCTGGTAGGTTTTCATCTCGACAATGGCACCGATGCCATCGTTGCCGCCGGCACCACCGGTGAGCCCACGACCATGTCCTTCGCGGAGCACTTCGATGTCATCCGTACCATTGTCGAAGAGGCGAATGGGCGGATCCCGGTGATCGCCGGGACGGGATCCAACAACACCACCGAAGCTATAGAGCTGACGCGCTATGCCAAGGAGGTAGGAGCCGACTACTGCCTGACCGTGGCCCCCTATTACAACAAGCCGACTCAGGAAGGCTTGTTCCAGCATTTCAAGGCGATTGCCGAGGCCAGCGATCTGCCGGTCATCCTCTACAATGTGCCAGGGCGGACCTGCTCGGATATTTACAACGAGACCGTGCTTCGGCTGGCAAAGGTCGATAATATCGTCGGTCTCAAGGATGCCACGGGTAATCTGGAGCGCGCCGAGGATCTTATCGAACGTCTCAAGGGTAGCGACTTCGCGCTCTATTCCGGCGACGATCCCACCGCCTGTGACTTCATGCTGATGGGTGGGCATGGCGATATTTCCGTGACCGCCAACGTCGCCCCCCGGTCGATGCATGAGCTGTGCAAGGCCGCCGTGGCCGGCGATAGCGACAAGGCCCATCAGATCAATACGCGGTTGATGCCGTTGCACACCGTTCTTGGCGTCGAGTCCAATCCGATTCCCACGAAGTGGGCGCTCAACCGCATGGGCTACGCCGAGCAGGGCATTCGCCTGCCGCTGACCTGGCTCTCCGAGAAATACCATGCCACCGTCGATGAGGCCTTGCAGCTTGCCGATGTGCTGGAAGACTGACACTGCGCCGCGGCATCCTGGCAGACCGGCTGTGGCTGAATCGCCGCCCCGCGCACAACATAAGGTAGATGCATGAACCCCGTCTTCAAGTGGACGCCGTTGATTCTCGCGACTGCCCTGGTGGTCAGTGGCTGTGGCCGCAGCGGCTATTATTACGATCGCAACGATGAGTATCGCGATGCTCAATTGACCCCGCCGCTGACGCTGCCCGACGCTCGACAGAGCAACCGCTATCAGGACGCCATGCCGGTGCCGCCGGCCAACAGCGACTTTCTGGCAGAGGGCGAGTTCGACGCCCCCCGCCCCCAGCCGCTGACCGGCGGCAACCAGAGTGAGCAGAACTTCGTCGAACAGCGCGAGGCGGGCACGGATCGCTGGCTTCTGGTCAACACTGCTCCTGCCGCCATCTGGCCCCGGCTTCAAGACTTCGTTGCTCAGCGCGGGCTTGAAACACGCGCCCTGAATGCGTCTCAAGGCCGTATCGAAACCGATCAGGCTACGCTCAGCGTGCGTCAGGGGCTGCGCGGCAACACCAGTGAAGTGCGCTGCGAGACAACGCCAGGCACGAATTCGTCCCAGTGTCTGTCGGCATTGAGCAACTACCTCACCTCCTACGCCCAGGAGCAGCAAAGTGTCTCCCTGGCGGCTCAGAATCTGTCTCGTGACGACCGTGTGCGTCTCGAGAACGCCGGTGGTGCATGGCAACTGTTGATGGCTCTTGGCTTCGATCGTGCCTGGTCTGAGCTTTTCTACCAGCTCGAGAATAACTTCACCAAAAAGGGAAACAAGCTGCTGGATCAGAATCGCAGCGCCGGCGAATTTCTGGTCGAGTACACGCCTCAAGACGACGGCGGCGGCTTTTTCGGCCTGTTTGGCAGTGACGCGGAACCGCGCCAGTACCGCCTGCTGGTAGACGAGCCTTCTCAGGGCATGACCCGGGTGCGCGTGGCCGCGCCGGGTGACGCCACGCTCAGCGGCAGCGATGCTCGCGAAGTGCTCGACAAGCTGGCCGCAACGCTACGTTGACAATGACAGATCGACACGCCGGCAATGGATCGGCGCTACGTTTCGCCTCACTGGGCAGTGGTAGCAAGGGGAATGCTACCCTGGTCAGTGACGGGGAGACCCACGTTCTCATCGACTGTGGTTTCGGTTTGCGTGAAACCGAGAAACGTCTGGCGCGGCTGGGATTGAGTCCGAGGCAGCTGGCAGCGGTGCTGGTCACCCACGAACATGGCGATCATATTCGTGGTGTCGGCGCCTTGGCGCGGCGCTACAATTTGCCGGTTTATCTCACTGCCGGCACCTGGCTGTCGCAGCGGCTTGGTGAGGTGCCACGGCACGAGTTGATCACCCCGCATCTGCGGTTTGCGATCAATGGTCTGGAGATCGATCCAGTTACCGTGCCTCACGATGCCCGGGAGCCGGTGCAGTTTTGCATCAGCGCCCGGCAGCGCCGGCTCGGCGTATTGACGGATCTGGGCCACCCGACCGGCCATGTGGTTCAGGCGTTTAGTGGTTGCGATGCACTGCTTCTGGAATGCAATCACGACCCGCGCATGCTGGCGGAAGGGCCTTATCCGCCTCGACTCAAGCATCGCGTCGGCGGTAACTGGGGGCATCTTGCCAATGCTCAGGCCCATGCGCTATTGCGACAGATAGGCATGGATCGCCTGCAGCATATCGTCTGTTCGCATCTCTCCGAGCAGAACAATCGTCCGGAATTGGCCAGGGAGGCACTCATTCCGCTGCTCGATGGCGATGAGTCCCGTCTTGTCATTGCCGCCCAGGACAAAGGGGTCGAATGGCAAGTGGTGGCCTGAGCCCGATCAATCGCCCACACTTACCTCTTGCGTGATCTGTCGGCTTTTCTATATCAATGACATTTTTCTAACGAATTTGGAGAATCCTGGATGGAAAAACGCGATGAGCTGTATGCGGGCAAGGCCAAGTCGGTCTATTGCACCGATGACCCGGATCGTTTGGTTCTTCATTTTCGTGACGATACCAGTGCCTTCGACGGCAAGCGCAAGGAAGCGCTTGAGCGCAAGGGTATGGTCAATAACAAGTTCAACGCCTTCATCATGAATAAGTTGCAGGCAGCGGGGATTCCCACGCATTTCGAGAAGTTGCTCTCGGATACCGAATGCCTGGTCAAGAAACTGGACATGATTCCGGTGGAGTGCGTGGTGCGCAATCTGGCCGCCGGCGGTCTCGTGCGTCGCCTGGGGGTAGAAGAGGGTGTCGAACTCGTTCCGCCGACCTTCGAGCTGTTCTTCAAGAACGATGAAAAAGGCGACCCGATGATCAACGAGTCCCTGGCCGAAACCTTCGGCTGGGCGACGCCAGAACAGCTGGCGCGAATGAAGACGCTGACCTTTCAGGTCAACGATGTACTCAAGCAGCTGTTTCAGGACGGTGACATGCTATTGGTCGACTACAAGCTCGAGTTCGGCGTGTTCGACGGTGAAATCCTGCTGGGCGACGAGTTTTCGCCGGATGGCTGCCGGCTGTGGGACGCCAAGACCCGCGAGAAGATGGACAAGGATCGCTTCCGCCAGGGTCTGGGTGGCGTGATCGAGGCCTACGAGGAAGTAGGACGCCGTATCGGTGTAAATTTCAGCTAGCAGGCATCAATTCACCGCTGCGCTACTCGATGTCGACCACATGCATACTGATGCCGTCGGTCTCGCCCTGAATGCAAAAACGCACGTTTACATCGCGTAAGGACACACCATAAACCCGCGCTGGCGTATCCTGATGATAAGCTGGTCGCGGGTCCTGCCCCACTACCTGCACGATCAAGTCCCGGAGCGATTTCTCATCGTCTCGCTGCGCAAGCGCTACCTCGGCTTTTGCCGAGAAATCAACGCGATAACCCGGCGGCGGGCCGGGTGCAAAACCGGCCTGGGCGTCAGGATGCGATTCCACCCAAGGCAAGTAGGGCTTGATGTCCAGCACCGGCGTGCCATCGATGAGATCGTGTCCGCGCACATGTAGCCGTACTCCGTTCGTCGTCTCGATTTTTTCCAGTTCCACCAGGGACAAACCCAGGCGATTGGGCCGATGGGTGCTGCGGGTGGCGAATACGCCAACCCTGGTATTGCCGCCTAAACGAGGTGGCCGCACCAGCGGTGTCCAGCGCCTCGGGCTACGATGAAAGATGAAGGTCAGCCATAGATGGCTGACATTTTCGAGTCCGCGAACCGCCTGGGGATCGTTAAAGGGTGGGCGCAAGTGGAGTATGCCGCGGCCGGCGGGTGCCAGTCCGGGCTGGCGAGGCACGCCGAACTTGTCGGGATAGTCGCTGGCAACATGTCCGATGGCGGTTAGCGTAAAATCGACGGCATGAGTCGAGTATGAAGTATGCTCTGTCATGGCACTATTATGCCGATAGTATTCTCTTTTTTCTTGCAGGAGACAGTCAGTATGATCGATCTCGAGAAATTTGCTCACGCTCGGCAAGTCATCAACATCGGATCGGTCGGCTTCGTGGATGAAGGGCTAATCCTTCATGCCCAAAGGGCGCAGTTGAGGGCAGTGCGGCTACTGGAGAGATGAATGTCATGCTGGATCGAATGATTTATCGTGCCGCCGTGCCGAAGGATGCAGCGGATCAAGGCGAGGTGTTCTATCACGCCGTGATGCAGGGGGCCGGGGGTTGCTATACGTTGGCGCAACGCGAAGCCTGGGTGTGTGCATTGCCTCGAGAGGCCAGTGCCTGGGCGGCACGCCAGATGTTCTACCCAACCCTGGTGGCGGTGTGCGATCGGCGCTGTGTCGGTTTTGTCGAACTCGACCTGGAAGGCGAGCGTATCGAGACGCTCTATGTCTGGCCTTCCTTGAATCATCGCGGTATCGGCTCGCGTTTGCTCGACTACGCAGAGGTGGCGATGCGTGAGGAGGGGGTGGTTCGGCTGGGCATCGAAGCAAGCCTGATGCTGGCGCCGGGTCTCGAAAGACGAGGTTGGAAGCGCCTTGGTGAAGAGTGGGTCGAGCGCCAGGGCCAGCGCCTGACCCGAGTCCGGTTGGAAAAAGCGCTGACGTGACATTCAACAGGCCCTAGCGTGATTCGACATGCGTTATACGCATCGATAGATCGATGGATTTGACGTCCTTGGTCAGTGCGCCAATCGAGATGCAGTCTACGCCGGTGCTGGCGATGGCCTGCAGGGTCGATTCGTCGACATTGCCCGAGGCCTCGAGAGTAGCCCGCTTGGCAGTAATGCTCACTGCCTTGCGAAGATCATCGAGGGAAAAGTTGTCGAGCATCACGATGTCTGCCTGGGCATCGAGGGCTTGATCCAGTTCGTCGAAATTCTCGACTTCAACCTCCACGGGCAGATCCTTGGCAATTGAGCGAGCTTCCTTTACCGCAGCGGCAATGCTGCCACAAGCCGCGATGTGATTCTCCTTGATCAAAAAGGCGTCGTACAGGCCAATGCGGTGGTTATGGCCACCCCCGCAGGTGACTGCGTATTTTTGCGCCAGGCGCAGTCCTGGCAGCGTCTTGCGTGTGTCCAGCAGGCGCACTCCTGTATCGGCAACCCGCTGTACATAGTGGCGTACCCTGCTGGCGGTGCCCGATAGCGTCTGGAGCAGATTCAGCGCGGCGCGTTCGCCGGTCAGCAGGCTGCGCGCCGGCCCTTCAAGTTCCAGAAATACCTGGCCGGCGCTCAAGACGTCGCCATCCGCGGCCTGCCAGGATAGCGTGACTCGCTGATCAAGACGCCGGAACAGCTCATCGACCCAAGCCACCCCGCAGAGTACGGCTTCTTCCCGGGAGATGACCTGAGCCGTGGCCCACTGGTTTTCAGGAATCAACTGCGCGGTAATGTCGCCGGGGCCGGCATCCTCCGCCAGCAGGCGTGCGGCGCTGGTACGTATGTCTTCGGCAAGGGCTTCGTAGTAGTGCATGGCAAATCCTGCTCTAGGGTCTCTTGACGTTTCATCGCGAACCGCGTTGCTGCATCAAAAAGTGCCAGTCAAGGCGCGGAACGTGGGGAAGCGTCGTTCTCTTTTCAAGTTTCGCAACGCAGGATGGCGCTTGAACCACTGGGCGATTTCTTCGGCGCTTCCTATGCGACAATGGTCACAGTATAAAGAAAGCCACAAGAATTCGGCAGGGAGTCCAGCATGCGAATCGAGGCGAACTGGTTACAGCACGCCAGGCGCGTAGCGTCACCCAATTTCAACGAGCGCCCTGACGATGAGATTTCCGCGCTGGTTCTGCATTCCATCAGCCTGCCGCCGGGGCAGTTCGGCGGCGAGGCCATTGAAAAGCTATTTACCAATTCTCTTGATCTTTCGGCGCATTCCTACTTTGCTAATCTCAAAGGCTTGAAGGTTTCGGCGCATCTGTTGATTCGCCGAGACGGCGAGCTGGTGCAGTTCGTGCCTTTCGACAAACGTGCCTGGCACGCAGGGCGTTCCTGTTGGCAGGATGGCCAGCGGCAGCGTCGCGGACTCAATGACTTCAGCATTGGCATCGAGTTGGAAGGCGATGAAATTCACCCTTACATGGAACGTCAGTACCGTAATCTGGCCCAGGTGATCAATGCGTTGATGAGTGCCTATCCGGCGCTCACCCAGGCACGTATCACTAGCCATGCGCGGATCGCCCCGTTGCGCAAGAGCGATCCTGGTCCTGCCTTCGATTGGCAGTACCTGCAGCGTTGTCTGTAACAGGAGTGGACACCGGGTAGCAGTACTACATGAGTAGTGGAAGAGAGTGAGCAAGTCTCAGCGTTAGTCGCAAGACCTTAATGTTGCTATGCAATATAGTTTGTGGAAATTATTTTCATGGTTGTTTCAATTGGCAGCAGGAGCGGTTTACGGTATCTTTCTGACCTACATCCATGTATTTATGGTGTGTATTTGTAAATAAATTACATGGTGTCGGCGGCGTTCCGGCGCAAGTGCCAAATCAAGAGATTACTGGTCCTTTTCAGCACCGTGAAGGGCAGATTGACATCACATCGTGATTCGGAGAGACATCTATGAGTCTGGAGGCAAGAGAGGATCTCGATCCGGTCGAGACCAAGGAATGGTTGGATTCCCTGGAGTCGTTACTGGATCATGAAGGCGAAGAGCGTGCTCACTACGTGCTGAGCAGGCTGGCCGACCGTCTGCGTCGTGATGGCGTGAAAGTGCCCTTTTCGGTGACGACACCGCATCGCAACAGTATCCCCATTCATCGCGAGGCCCGCCTGCCCGGGGACATGTTCATGGAGCGGCGAATTCGTTCGCTGATTCGGTGGAACATGGCGGCACAGGTCATCCGTACCAACAAGAAGCATCCCGGATTGGGCGGCCACCTTGCCAGCTACATGTCCAGCGCCACTCTTTATGAGGTGGGCTTCAATCACTTCTTCCGAGCCGCCAACGGCGATTTCAAGGGCGATCTGATCTATATCCAGGGTCATAGCTCGCCGGGTATCTATGCCCGTTCTTTCCTGGAAGGGCGCCTCACCCAGGAGCAGATGGACAAGTTCCGTCAGGAAGTCGACGGCGACGGCTTGTCCTCCTATCCGCACCCGTGGCTGATGCCGGATTACTGGCAGTTCCCCACGGTTTCCATGGGGCTAGGGCCGATCACCGCGATCTATCAAGCCCACGTCATGAAGTATCTGGATGCCCGCGGCCTTCAGCCAATGCATGATCGCAAGATCTGGGCCTTTCTGGGCGACGGCGAGTGCGACGAGCCGGAGTCCCTAGGTGCGCTGCACCTGGCAAGCCGGGAAAAGCTCGACAACCTGATTTTCGTCGTCAACTGCAACCTGCAGCGTCTCGATGGCCCGGTGCGCGGCAACTCCCGGATCATGGACGAACTCGAAGGCGTATTCCGTGGTGCCGGCTGGAATGTCATCAAGGTGGTCTGGGGGCGGCTGTGGGATCCCTTGTTCGAACAGGACAAGAAGGGCGTGCTGCAACAGCTCATGGACGAAACCGTCGATGGCGAGTACCAGAACTGCAAGGCCCAGGGCGGCGCCTATACCCGCGAGAACTTCTTCGGCAAGCATCCCGAGACCAAAGCCATGGTCGAGGACATGAGCGATGAGGATATCTGGAAGCTCAATCGCGGCGGTCACGACCCGTACAAGGTCTATGCGGCCTATCACGAGGCGGTGAACAACGCCAACGGTCGACCCACCGTGGTGCTGGCCCACACGGTCAAGGGCTATGGCATGGGGGGCGGTTCCGGTGAAGCCGACATGGAAGCCCACCAGATCAAGTCGATGGATACCGAGGCGCTGAAGGTGTTCCGTGATCGCTTCAGCATCCCGGTGACCGATGAACAGCTCGACAGTGGCGATATGCCGTATTACAAGCCGGCGGATGACGCGCCGGAAATCAAGTACATGCAGCAGCGCCGCGAAGAACTGGGTGGCTACTTGCCGGCGCGCAAGAGCGATTTCGAGGCCATCGAGATTCCTGGACTCGACGACAAGATGTTCTCGAACCAGACCAAGGGTTCCGGGGACCGCGAGATCTCCACCACCATGGCCTTCGTGCGCATTCTGAACGGTCTGGTCAAGAACAAGACCTTCGGCAAGCAGGTCGTGCCCATCATTCCCGATGAAGCGCGCACCTTCGGCATGGAGGGCATGTTCCGCCAGCTCGGTATCTACACCGCCGAAGGGCAGAAGTACGAGCCCATGGATGCCGGTCAGATCATGTACTACCGCGAGGACAAGGCGGGTCAGATTCTCGAGGAAGGCATCACCGAAGCCGGCGCCATGTCCGCCTGGATCGCGGCGGCGACCTCTTACGCCAATCACCATCTGCCGCTGCTGCCGTTCTATATCTACTACTCGATGTTCGGCTTCCAGCGCATCGGCGATCTGGCCTGGCTGGCCGGCGACATGCAAGCCCGCGGCTTCATGATGGGTGGTACGGCTGGACGTACCCCGCTCAACGGCGAAGGCCTGCAGCACCAGGATGGCCACAGTCACATCCTGGCGTCCACCATCCCCAACTGTCGCAGCTACGATCCAGCCTATGGCCATGAACTGGCGGTGATCATCCAGGACGGCCTGAAGCGGATGTTTCAGGACAAGGAAAACTGCTTCTACTACATTACCTTGATGAACGAGAACTACCCGCATCCCGAGATTCAGGAAGGGACCGAACAGGACATCATCAAGGGCATGTACCTGCTGCGGGAAGTGGCGGGCAAGAAAGACAAAGGCCATGTGCAACTGCTGGGTAGCGGTGTCATTCTGCGCGAGGTCGAAGCTGCGGCCGAGATCCTCAAGGAGGAGTATGGGATCAGCTCCGATATCTGGAGTGTGACCAGCTTCAACGAGCTGCGTCGCGAGGCGCTCGAGGTCGATCGTCAGGCCTTCCTCAAGCCCGAGGATGAACCGGGCAAGCCGCACGTCACGCGGTGTCTGGAAGGGCGCAAGGGGCCGGCCGTCGCCGCCACGGACTACATGAAGCTGTTTTCCGATCAGGTTCGCGCCTGGGTGCCCACGGACTATCACGTGCTCGGCACCGATGGCTATGGCCGTTCCGATACCCGCGAAAAGCTGCGTTACTTCTTCGAAGTCGATCGCTATTTCGTGACCGTGGCGGCGCTCAAGGCCTTGGCCGACCGTGGCGAGATCGAGCGCAAGGTCGTAGCGGATGCTCTCAAGAAGTATGGCATCGATCCAAACAAGCCCAACCCGTTGGTCTCGTGAGGAGGCAGTGAACATCCTGGTCGGTTCGGGCTACGCTAAAAAGGAAGATGGCCCGAGCCTTCCTCTCAGGATTTGCACCAACGGTGAGCACGATTAGAAAGGAGCGCGACCTTGAGTAGCGAAATCATCAAAGTTCCCGACATCGGCGACAGCTCCGATGTCGAAATCATCGAGATCGCGGTGTCCGAAGGCGATGTGATCGAGCCTGAAGACACCATGATCACTCTGGAATCCGACAAGGCCAGTATGGACATACCAGCGCCCAAGGGCGGCAAGGTGGTCAAGGTGCTGGTCAAGGAAGGCGATACCGTTTCCGAAGGCGACGATATCCTCGAACTCGAAGCGGAAGGCTCGGGTGACGACGATGCCGACGACGACAAGGATTCCAAGCAGTCCGATGAAGAGCCTTCGGGTGAATCGGATGTCGAGCAGGAGTCCAAGGCTGACGACACCGAAGACACCGACAAGGACGACAAGTCATCGAAGAAGCGGAAATCTTCCTCTGGCGGCAAGCGTACCGTCGAGGTCAAGGTGCCGGACATCGGCGACAGCTCCGATGTCGAGATCATCGAGATTGCGGTGTCCGAAGGCGACGACGTCAGCGAAGAAGACTCATTGATCACCCTGGAGTCTGACAAGGCCTCCATGGACGTGCCAAGCCCCTATAGCGGCAAGCTCGTGTCCCTGGCAGTCAAGGAAGGTGACAAGGTCTCGGAAGGCGATGTCATCGGCACCATGGAAATCGCCGGTGAGGGTGACGAGGGCGACGACGATCAGGACGACGCCGAGGAAGAGACTCAACAGCCGTCGGCGGAAAGTGGTGACGAGGCTTCCGAAGAGGAAGACGACGACACCGATAGCGAAGACGACGACTCCGGTAGCGGTGAGCCGGAGCGCAAGGAGATTCGCGTTCCCGATATCAGCGGCAGCGAGAATGTGCCGATCATCGAGATGGCGGTGTCCGAAGGCGACGAGATCGACAAGGAAGACCCGTTGATCACCCTGGAGTCCGACAAGGCCTCCATGGATGTGCCGAGTCCCTACAAGGGCAAGCTCGTCGAGCTTTCCGTCAAGGAAGGCGACACCGTTTCAGAAGGCGACTTGATCGGATACATTGAAGTGGCCTCCGAGGGCAAGCAAGACAAATCGAAGAAGGACAAGTCCAAGAAGGACAAGTCCAAGCAGGACAAGCCGAAAAAGGCAGAACAGTCCGAGCAGCAGTCGGCCAAATCCGAAAAGTCCTCGGAGCAGACCCAGACCAAGAAGAGCGAGGATGAATCCAGGCAGTCCCAGGCCGCCGACCAGAAACCCCGGGATGGCAAGCTGGTTCATGCCGGCCCGGCGGTGCGTATGCTGGCGCGGGAATTGGGTGTCGATCTGGCCAGGGTCAAACCCAGTGGCCCCAAGGAGCGGGTGCTCAAGGAGGACGTTCAAGCCTTCGTCAAGCAGGCGATGAAAGGCCAGGGCGAGGCTGCGGGTTCAGCGGCGCCTTCTGGCGGGTCAGGCATTCCTCAGGTACCGGCTGTCGATTTCAGCCAGTTTGGTGAAGTCGAAGAGCAGCCGATGGGTCGTCTGCTCAAGCTCGGCGCAGACAATCTGCATCGTAGCTGGTTGAACGTGCCGCATGTGACCCAGTTCGATAAGGCGGACATCACTGAGCTTGAAGCCTTCCGCAAGTCGATGAAGGCCGAAGCCGAGGCTCAGGGCGCCAAGCTCACGCCGCTGCCGTTCCTGATCAAGGCTTGCGCCTTCGCGCTGCGCCAGTATCCGCAGTTCAACGTCAGCCTGCACCCGGACGGTGACAAGATAGTCTGGAAGAAATACGTGCATATCGCGGTGGCGGTGGATACGCCGAACGGCCTCATGGTGCCGGTGATTCGTGATGCGGACAAGAAGTCGCTGATCGATCTGGCCAAGGAGTCCGTGGAGCTCGCCAAGAAGGCGCAGTCCAAGAAGCTCAAGCGGGAGGAAATGCAGGGTGCCTGCTTTACCATCTCCAGCCTGGGCTCGATTGGCGGGAATGCGTTCACACCCATCGTCAATACACCCGAGGTTGCCATTCTGGGGGTTTCCAAGTCCCAGATGGAGCCGGTGTGGAACGGGGAGACATTCGTTCCAAGACTGATGATGCCACTGTGCCTGTCCTACGATCACCGCGCCGTCAACGGTGCCGATGCGGCACGCTTCACCGCATTGCTGGGACAGTTGCTGAGCGACATTCGGCGTCTGCTGTTGTAAAAGTACACGCAATGCCGACCAAGGCGGCCTCTTGAGGCCGCCTTTTTTGATACCAATGCTCGATTTACGTCTGTTCTGGCCAGACCAAAGTGTTAATGGCAAGGCCTGTGATGGACGCTACAGTAAGTAACATGGGCTGTCCTGCGACCATAGTGTGCTTGTCTGCACCACTGGGCCCACGTATTGTCGGACGTAATGTTACTCTGGTAACAATTCAAGAATCGAAAAACCCAAGGAGCAGCACCAATGCGTTTGATTCTGTTAGGGCCCCCGGGCGCAGGGAAGGGTACCCAGGCCCAGTTCATATGCGAACATTTCGGTATTCCGCAGATTTCTACTGGGGATATGCTGCGTGCTGCGGTCAAGGAAGGCAGTAAGTTGGGGCTAAAAGTCAAGGAGATCATGACCAGCGGTGGACTGGTGTCCGACGATATCATCATCGCCCTGGTCAAGGAGCGCATCAATGAACCCGATTGCGCCAATGGTTTTCTGTTCGATGGCTTCCCGCGCACGATTCCCCAGGCGGATGCCATGAAAGAAGCCCAGGTCAGGCTCGACCATGTGCTGGAAATTGCCGTTGACGATGAAGAGATCGTCAAGCGCCTGGCGGGGCGCCGAGTTCACCCTGCTTCCGGGCGTGTCTATCACGTCGAGTATCATCCCCCCAAGGAAGCGGGCAAGGACGATGTCACGGGTGAATCCTTGATACAGCGGGACGACGATCTTGAATCGACGGTACGCAATCGCCTGTCGGTCTATCATGAACAGACCAAGCCGCTGGTCGACTACTACCGGGACTGGGCGCAGCAGGAGCCTGATACGGCGCCGACCTATCATTGCGTCGAAGGTACGGGTAGCGTCGATAGCATTCGCACCAAGATACTCGATGCACTTCAGCACTGACGCCGATAGGATGGCAACGCACTGGCCCGGGGATTACCCCGGGCCAGTGCGTTTGACGCGGCGGGTTTTGCCAGGACAGTGCTAGTCGTATAATGCGCACTCAATTCTCGATGGTGAATGCGCATGGCAATGTTGCTGGCCCTTGATGCCTCCTCGAGCGCTTGCTCCTGTGCAGTATGGCGCGACGGTGAGGTTTTCTCTCGGTTTGCGCTGGCGCCACGGGAGCATACTCGCCGGCTGATGCCAATGATCGATGATGTTCTGACCGAGGCACAGGTAGCGCTCACCGACCTCGATGCCTTGGCCTATGGCCAAGGGCCGGGTTCTTTTACCGGCTTGCGTATCGCGGCTGGTGTGGCTCAAGGCCTTGCCTTCGCTCTCGAGCGTCCGCTGATTGGCGTTTCGACGCTTGCGGCGCTGGCGCTTGCGGCTCATCGACGTTATCACCTGCGCCATGTCATTTCCGCCCTTGATGCCCGCATGAGCGAGATCTATGTGGGTGCCTACCACTGTCAAGACGACGCCGTGACACCCGTGATGGCCGATGCAGTCATGCCGCCTCAATCATTGGAATTACCCCCCGCAAACCAGGGGGCGCAGTGGTGCGGAGTCGGTTCCGGCTGGAGTTTATGGGAAGACATGCCGATAGAGGTCAAGACCGGAATCAATCAGTGCTTCGTCGATCCACAACCTGACGCCGCCGCCATGGTGCGGCTGGCGGCCAGAGCCTTCGATGCCCAGGAAGGCCGCCCTCCTCAGGAGGTGATACCGGTTTACTTACGGGATCAAGTCGCTATCAAGCGCGGCTAATATAACGACATTTTGAACTATAACGGGACATATCGATGGATTGGCTACAGCTTGTGGCGCTGGCTCTTATTCAAGGGCTAACCGAATTTTTACCTATTTCCTCTTCAGCGCACCTGATTCTGCCTTCTCAGATTCTAGGTTGGCCCGACCAGGGACTTGCTTTCGACGTTGCGGTCCATGTCGGTACTCTGGCGGCGGTGATAATGGCGTTTCGGCATGAGGTGATCGACATCCTCAAGGGCTGGTTTGGCCAGTTTGCAGGTTCTGGATCGCTGGCAGCCCGCCAGTCCGAGGCGAGTCGGCTGGGCTGGATGATACTGTTGGCAACACTGCCCGCAGTGATCGCCGGGGCGTTGTTCAACGGTCTGATCGAAACATCGCTGCGCTCCTCCCTGGTCATTGCCATCACTACCCTGGCTTTCGGCTTGCTGCTCTGGTGGGCAGACGTGCGAGGAACGCGCAATCGCGATCTGCTCAGCCTGACTTTCAAGGCAGCGCTGATCATCGGGTTGTTTCAGGCGCTGGCGCTTATTCCTGGTACGTCGCGCTCGGGTATTACCATCACGGCGGCACTATTGCTGGGCTTTGATCGTTTGAGCTCGGCGCGCTTCTCATTCCTGTTGTCGATTCCACTGATCCTTGCCGCGGGTACGCTTAAAGGGATGGAACTTGCTCAGACAGGCACTGATGCTGCGATCAATGACGTTGCGATAGGCGCCATCCTCTCGTTCGTTGCCGCCCTGGTGTGCATCAAGCTGTTTCTTGCCGCCCTCGATCGTATCGGCATGCTGCCCTTCGTGATCTATCGTCTGATACTGGGAATAATATTGCTGCTACTTTGGGTGGCATGAGCGCGGCCATCGTTGTGGTAGGTGAAGCGCTACGGGAGCTGGCTGAACGGCTGAACCTGCCTTGGGAGCCGATACGCCCAGCGGAAGGGCTGGCACTGATCGCCACGGCTCAGGGGTTGGCGCTTGCAGGCCCTCCGGCGGAGTATGGCAAACCCCTAGTCGCGGATTTCGTCCTGGGCAAGGCGGATCATCGCCGGCGTTTCGGTGGTGGCCGGGGCCAGCTCGTTGCCAAGGCTTGTGGACTTGGCAACGGGGTGACACCGCGCATTGTCGATGCGACCGCAGGGCTTGGGCGAGACGCCTTCG
Organism: uncultured Halomonas sp.; assembly: GCF_947493865.1. Taxonomy (GTDB): domain Bacteria; phylum Pseudomonadota; class Gammaproteobacteria; order Pseudomonadales; family Halomonadaceae; genus Modicisalibacter. The sequence goes on along the minus strand of NZ_CANLTC010000017.1, from coordinate 26,772 downwards.
TACTGGCGGGTCTTGGCGCCGAGGTGCTGATGATCGAACGATCGCCGGCAATCTTTGCACTACTCGAAGATGCACTGAGTCGCGCCAGGAGTGACGATGAAATTCAATCCGTCGCTGCACGACTGCGACTAGCCCATGCCGACTCGGCGAGAGAGCTGCATCGGGTGGTGTCCGAGACGGGCTTCGACCCTCAGGTCGTTCACCTCGATCCAATGTTTCCCCATCGCAGCAAATCCGCGCTGGTCAAGAAAGAGATGCGTCTGTTTCGCGCCTTGGCGGGGGACGACGACGATGCTCCGCAACTGCTCGAAGCCGCCCTGTCAGTGGCAACCCATCGGGTAGTAGTCAAACGGCCGCGACAGGCGCCACCCATAGCCGGGCCAAAGCCTGCTCACGTCATTGAAGGCAAGACCAGCCGCTATGATCTCTATGTGCATCGCACGCTCAAGGCCTAGCGTTGTCCATGGGTGAGAATCCCTGGAGCGAACACGGGTTAAAGACGAGGCGCCGTTGGGCGATAAAGTCCTATGGCGACATGCACTTAATTGACGTGACATTCAGAGAATGCAGCCGATCGGGGTCGCTGAAATCAATATACCAATGAGAATAGGCGATGCGAAACAAGATACGGCGTAGCGCCTGGCAAGAGGGCAACCATTTTACGCTGTTACCCGGGAGTCGACGTTATCTACCGGCCATGCGGTCGGCGATCGAACGTGCACGCGTATCGATCCTGCTCGAACTTTATCTCATGGAGTCCGGGCGTTTGACGCAGCGGGTTATCGATGCCCTGAGCCGAGCGGCGCAGCGCGGTGTCAGCGTACGCGTGATGCTCGATGGTTTCGGTGCCATGCAGTTGAATGAACAGGACCGCCAGCGCCTGCGCGACGCCGGAGTGACATTACGCTTTTTCAATCCCCTTGCCTGGCGGGGCTTGAGTCAGAATCTGACGCGAGATCATCGCAAACTGTTGGTGATTGACGAGCAGTTGGCCTTTACCGGCGGGTTTGGCGCCACTGACGAGTTTCTCGAAAGCTGGTTCGAGATCGCGGTACGTATCGAGGGCCCAGTCGTCGATGACTGGGTCAAGCTGTTTCTGTCTCTGTGGAATTCTTCGCTTACTCGCGGCGAAACAAAAAACCATTCGGCACGTCGTTTGAATGCGCAGCGACTCAGACAGGGTGCTACGAAAACGCCACCTGTCGATAAGCCCGGGATGCGCGGACGAGTAGTATGGGGGCAGGGCTATCGTTACCAGGCAATCCGCTTCTCGCTGCAGCATCAGATTGCGCACGCAAGGCAGCGCATCTGGATATGTACACCCTATTTCGTACCCACCTTGAGTCTTCGGCGGCGCCTGGCACGGGCGGCTCGGCGGGGTGTTGACGTACGCCTCTTGCTGCCCGGCGAAAGCCATGACCATCCTGGCGTGCGTTATGCGGGTCAGCGTTTTTATGGCCGCTTGTTACGCGCCGGCGTCAGGATCTTCGAACATCAACCGATGTTCATTCATGCCAAATTTTCTCTGGTGGATGAATGGGTCAGCGTCGGCTCCTGCAATTTCGATCACTGGAGCCTGCAATGGAACCTCGAGGCCAATCAGGAAGTGCAGGATGCAGGCTTCGCCAGTCAGATCGCGACTCTCTTCGAGCAACGCTTTGCCCGCAGCCATGAAATCCTGCCACAGCAGTGGAAGCGTCGCTCCTGGTGGCAACGCATCCGTGAGGGTGTGTATGGGACCCTGGATGCCTGGGCCACCCGACTGCGCTAGATTGGCGGGCATTATCGGCGCTGCTTGCTGCCAGGCCCGGCTGGGCGCTTCTTGCGGGGGGTCGGTTTGGGTGCCGCGGGCGGTACGCGAAAGTGTAGATAAAGATCGAGTACCAGTTCCGGCAGCTGCCGAACGAGGCGTTCCGCCTGAACGGGATCGCGAGAGAGTTCGGCCATATCCGGTTCCTCGTCGAACAAGCCCGACAAGGCCATGAAAGGAAGCAGCAAGGTGGCAGTACTTTCCTCGTCGTCTTTGAACCAGGCGCTCTCATCGAGAAATACCCCCTCCATGAAGCCTGCACACCAGTCGCCGATGGGGGTTTCCTCCGGGGCGGTACCCTGCAGTTCGAGTTCAAAAGGCAATTCCGGCAAGTGGCCGTGTTCGAAGGCTTCTATGGCGTTGTTTTTGAGCCGTTCCAGTAAACCAAGGATGTCATCACGCTCGGCATCGTCACTAAAACTCGGTTCGCCATGAAACAATTCGCCGATCCAGGTTGCCGAGGGTATCTCACGAGGCGATACCGCCAGGGCGACCAAGAAACCGTGAGCGGATATAGTGTCCAGAGCATCCGCATCGACTCGCTCGGAGTCGAGGAAGTCGTCGAGCCGGTCTAGTTCATCGTCATCGAGCAATGGTTGGGGGAGAGGTGTCTCTTGCATGGAGTTTTCCGGAAAAGAGAGAATTGAGCTTATCTGTAAGCGGCGCAACAAGGCATTCTAGCATTTCATGACCACACCAACGCTTTCCAAGCCGGCGCTTTCCACTCCAAGCGCTGCTGAGCTGGCGGCTCTCGACAAGGCGGCGCTGCATGCCCGCGTCCATCAGCGGGTCGAGGCTGCCTGGCAGCTTGCCCGGGAGGTTTACCCGGCGCTGCCGCTGCCGAAAGTATGGCTCGATCTGCGCGGGAAATGCGCGGGGCAGGCACATTTTGGGCGTCAGGGACTGCGCTTCAATCCTGTGCTGCTGGCAGAGAATCGCCTGGCTTATTTTGTCGATGTCATTCCGCATGAAATGGCCCACTGGCTCGTTCATCATCTCGAAGAGGGTGAACGCATGCCGCCTCATGGTCGGGAGTGGCGCAGCGTGATGCGTCGACTGTATGGGCTCGAGCCGAAGGTGACCCATATGTTCGATACCCGAGGGGCCAGCCCGGCCCCGTACCGTTACGAATGTGGGTGCCAAAGCCACCACTTCAGCGTTCGACGACATAGGCTGGCTCATGCTGGTAAGCATTACGTTTGCCGTCAATGCCGGCAAAGGTTGGTCTTGTGTTCTGAAAAGGTAATTTGAGCCAGTGCAAGCCTTTGAATTTAAATAAGAAAAAGTTTCTACGAAGGTCTAATAGGGGAGGGTGCCCCCACTGGGTATATGCTGAAAGGACATTGTAAGCGTCGACTCGGCCATCGGGTCGGTACAGGCACATCCCAAGATACCCGACAGGGTACAGAGGCTCCAACATGACTGAACAGCAAAAAGTCCATTCCGTGGGTAAGGATTTCGCCGCCAACGCCTGGGCGGACAAGGAAACGTATCAGCGCATGTATCAGCAGTCGGTGGACGACCCCGAGTCATTCTGGGAAGAGCAGGCCAAGCAGCTGGAGTGGATCAAGGCCCCGACGAAGATCAAGCACACTGTCTTTGATGCCGACAACGTCGATATCCGCTGGTTCGAGGACGGTGAACTCAACGTCAGCGCCAACTGTCTCGATCGTCATCTTGAAAAGCGGGGTGACCAGCCCGCCATCATCTGGGAAGGCGACGACCCCAATGAAAGCAAGACCCTGACCTACCGCCAGTTGCATGAGCAGACCTGTCAGTTGGCCAACGCCTACAAGGCACTAGGGGTGGGCAAGGGCGATGTCGTGACCCTGTACATGCCGATGATTCCCGAAGCGGCCATGGCGATGCTTGCCTGCGCTCGTATCGGTGCGATTCATTCGGTGGTGTTCGGCGGCTTCTCGCCGGACGCCCTGGCGCAGCGAGTCGTCGATGCCCAGTCGAAGCTGATCATTACCGCCGATGAGTCGGTGCGCGGTGGCAAGCGAGTTCCCCTCAAGGACAACGTCGATGCGGCCATGACCCGGGACGGTACCGATGTGGTCGTCAACGTTCTGGTGGTCAAGCGTACCGGTGGCGAAACCGAGTGGCACGGCGGGCGTGACCTCTGGTACCACGAGCAGGTCGAGCAACAGTCCACGGAGTGCGCCCCCGAGACGATGAACGCAGAGGATCCGCTTTTCATCCTGTATACCTCCGGGTCTACCGGCGCGCCGAAGGGGCTCAAGCACACCACCGGTGGCTACCTGCTTCAGGCCGCCATGACCCATAAATATGTCTTCGATTATCAGGAAGGTGAGGTTTACTGGTGCAGTGCCGATGTGGGCTGGGTCACGGGTCATAGCTATATCGTCTACGGACCCCTGGCAAATGGCGCCATAACGCTGATGTTCGAAGGGGTGCCCAGCTACCCCTCCCATGGCCGCATTGGAGAAATCATCGACAAGCACAAGGTGGCGATCCTGTACACGTCACCCACCGCCATTCGGGCGCTGATGGCCCATGGCGACAAGGTCATGGAATCGAGCAAACGCGACAGCCTGCGAGTACTCGGATCCGTAGGCGAACCCATCAACCCGGAAGCCTGGGATTGGTTCTACCGGGTGATCGGCAACTCCCGATGCCCCATCGTCGACACCTGGTGGCAGACCGAAACCGGCGCCATCATGATTTCGCCCTTGCCCGGCGCCATCGATCTCAAGCCCGGTTCAGCCACGTTGCCATTCTTCGGCGTTCAGCCTGCCCTGGTAAACAATGAAGGCGAGATTCTCGAGGGGGCCGCCGATGGCAATCTGGTCATTCTCGATTCCTGGCCGGCTCAGGCACGCTCCATCTGGAATAACCACGAGCGTTTCGTCCAGACCTATTTCTCCGCCTACAAGGGCATGTACTTCACCGGCGATGGCTGTCGTCGGGATGAAGATGGCTACTACTGGATCACCGGCCGGGTCGATGATGTGATCAACGTGTCCGGCCACCGCATGGGTACTGCCGAGATCGAATCCTCCCTTGTCGCTCATAAAGCGGTGGCCGAGGCCGCAGTGGTGGGATACCCGCATGATCTCAAGGGCCAGGGAATCTATATCTATGTCACCCTTGGCGATGACTACGAGCCCAGCGATGAGCTCAAGAAAGAGCTCGTCCAGTGGGTGCGCAAGGATATCGGCCCCATCGCTTCGCCGGATGTCATTCAGTGGTCTCCGGGGCTACCCAAGACCCGTTCAGGCAAGATCATGCGGCGCATTCTGCGCAAGATCGCGGCCAACGAAACGGATGGTCTGGGGGATACCAGTACCCTGGCGGATCCAAGCGTGGTCGATGACCTGATCGAGAATCGCGCCAACCGGTGAACCTGGCGTTCAGGCTGCTCATCATCTTCAGTGACCGGCTCTTCGGAGCCGGTTTTTTTATGACTATCCAGGATGTTCATCGATAGTGCGCAGCGCTTGGGAATCGGCTCCGGCATGGGGTAACATGGTGTAAGAGAATAGTGAATACAATTGGCGTCGTGACGCATGACGCACCACCCTAGTGCAAGCCAGTGCAGGGAACCGGAGAGGACTTAATGGCCTTTGCCCAGAAATTCATAGTTGCCGATGACCACCCGCTGTTCCGTGCGGCGTTAACGCAAGCCTTGCGCCAAGTTGCTTCCCAAGCTGAAATCGTCGAAGCAGACACCATGGAGGCGACCACCGAGGTGGTAACGCGCCATCCCGATGCGGATCTGATCCTGCTGGATCTACACATGCCCGGCGCGCACGGGTTTTCCGGTTTGATTCAATTGCGTGGGCAGACCCCGGATATTCCTGTCGCCGTGGTCTCAGGCAGTGACGAACCCTATGTGGTGCGTCGGGCCATCGACTATGGTGCGTCTGGTTTCATCCCCAAATCCTCCTCCCTGGCGATGATCTCCCAAGCCGTCGGCGAAATTCTCGACGGTGAAATCTGGCTACCGGAAGCACTGGCTGCCACCCTCGGGGAAACCAACGAAGAAGAGACCCGTTTTGCCGAAGCGATCGCCTCGCTTACCCCACAGCAGTTTCGCGTGCTCAACATGCTCACGGAAGGGTTGCTCAACAAGCAGATCGCCTATGAGCTGAGCGTCTCCGAGGCCACCATCAAGGCCCATGTAACTGCCATTTTACGCAAGCTAGGCGTGCATTCGCGCACTCAGGCGGTCATTGCGGCCCAGAAGCTCGAAGTCGAGCCGCCAAAGGTCGAGTCCTGAAAGACTAAAACGCCACAAGTTGAGCCCAGGGTAAAGCGCGTTCAAAAGAGCATTGCCCTGGGCTTTTTCGTCACTATCGCTGATGCCGTTCAAGAGGTGCGCGTGGCGCGACTGGCCTGCAGCGTGCGGGTCAGTAGAGCGCGCAGGGCGGCGGGGCGTACCGGCTTCAACAGCAGGTGATAGCCCGCCCGCTTGATCTCTTCCGCGACCTCTTCGGTGCGGTCCGCAGTAATCACGATGCCGGGTATCGATTCTCGAAAGCGCTCATCCAATGCTTCCAGCGCCATCAGCCCCGTGACCTCGTTATCCAGGTGATAGTCGGCGAGTATCGCATCCGGATCTTCTTCCAAATGACGCAGAATCGACTTGGCGCCACCAATCGAGGTGGCCGTAAATACCTCGCAGCCCCAGCCGGATAGCATCGCTTTCATGCCTTCCAGAATCAGCGTTTCATTGTCGATACAGATGATCCGGGTGCCAGCCAGTTTATTGCTGGTGCGTCGTTTGGGGGCATCATCCCTGGTGGCGGGAATCTCCAGGGCAGACACTCGGGGTACCTCCACCGAAAAGAGGGTTCCAGCTCCCTCCCAGGAGCGCACTCGAATGGGATGATCAAGAACACGGCTCATACGATCGGCGATGGAGAGACCCAATCCCAGTCCCTTTTCGCTCTCCTTGTGGCGGGAGGCCTGGTCCAGGCGGCGGAACTCCTGAAATATCTCGGCTTGTTTGGACTCGGGAATCCCCGGGCCTGTGTCCCAGACCTCGACGGACAGGTGCTGGCCGTGGCGCCGGCAGCCCAATAGCACGCGGCCGTATTGCGTATAGCGCAGTGCGTTGGCGAGAAAGTTCTGCAGGATGCGCCGCAGCATCTGGGCGTCACTATCGACCCAGGTATCCGTCGCCACCACGACAAGATCAAGTCCTCGCTCTTCGGCCATCAACTCGAACTCTGCCCGCAATGGGCGAAAGATATTAGCCAGGGGAAAATGCGCGCGTCTGGGAGTGAGGGCGCCGGCGTCCAATTTGGAAATATCGAGCAGCGTACTCAAAAGCTCTTCAGCGGCCTGCAGGGAATTGTCGATGTGGCCAACGGTGCGCTTGAGATCCTCCGCATCCTCTTGCTGGGAAAGCGCCGATACGAATAGCCGCGCGGCATTGAGCGGTTGCAGCAGGTCATGACTGGCCGCCGCCAGGAAGCGGGTTTTCGAGGCGTTGGCCGTCTCCGCGGTCTGCTTGGCCTGGCGTAGTGCCTGTTCGGCTTCGGCGCGTACCTGGTTTTCCTGGCGCAGTGCGGCATTGGCCTTGGACAGCGCCTGGGTGCGCTCGCGAACGCGCTCTTCGAGATTCTCATTGGTTTCCTGCAGCGCGATTTCAGCCAGACGGCGCTCGGTAATGTCCTGATAGAGCGCAAAGAAGCCGAGAATGCTATCGCTGTCGCCGAAGTGGGGCGTATAGGTGACCAGCATATAGCGAACGCCGCCATCGCCGTCATCCAGAGAAATCTCGAAGCTGACCCGCTCGCCGTTCAGGGTTCGTTCCATCCAGGGGGCGCGGTCCCGCGCGATGTCCGGAGAGAGCACTTCCTCCGTACGCTTGCCGATGACGCTTGCGCGGCCGATGTTGAAGGTCTGTTCATAGGCCCGGTTGGTGAAAAGATAGCGACACTCCCTGTCGAAATAGGCGATCAGGGCCGGCACGTTGTCGGTATAGATACGGATATTGTTCTCGGAGCGAATCAGCGCTTCTTCGGTGCGCTTTTGCTGGGTGACATCCTGATAGCTATACACGAAGCCGCCGCCGGGCATGGGATTGCCTTGAACGTCAAGTACGCTGCCATCCTGACGATAACGGATGTAGCGATGCGGCTGGCCTTTCCTGATGTTGTCGAGCAATAGCTCGACATGCTCTTCCGGGTCTCCCGGGCCGTACTCGCCGTTGTGGGCGTTGTAGCGAAAGATCTTGGCCATCGAGGCGCCGACGCGAATCAGGTGATCGGGAAAGCGGAACAGCTCCAGATAGCGCTGGTTCCATACCACCAGGCGCAGGTTCTGATCCACCACGCTGATGCCCTGATTGATGTTCTCGATGGTGGCCTGAAGCAAGGCTCGGTTGAACTCCAGTACCTGGGACGCTTCATCGACGATGGAGATGACATCCGAAATGCCGATGCCGCGCCCCTGCAGGGCCGAATTGACGACGATGCGCGCCGAGGATGCGCCAAGCACCGATGCCAGCAGCCGCTCGGTGAATTGAATGACATCGATCGAGGCTCGCGCGTTGTATTCCAGCTGCTGGCCGTTTCGTCTTGCGTAATCGTCGAAAGCATCACGCACCTGATTGGCGCCCAGGAAGCGCTCACAAAGTACCCGCAGATCGTCCACGGTGGTGGCGCCGGTCCAGGGGCGGTTCACCGACGTCTGGCGGGTTTCGACACTATCGACGAACAACGAGGCCTGAATCCGCTCCACCACACGCTGGGAGGTGATCTGAGAGATGAAGATGTAGCCGAACAGGTTGAGTCCCAGGGACAGCATCACGCCGTGGGTGAACGGATCGCCGATGTTGAAACCAAACAAATGTGTCGGTGACAGCCAGTCGATACCCAACGGGCTCAGGGTAAGCCAGGAGTGAGGAACCACACCGGCATTGACCAGGGTCGGTAACAGCAGCGCGTAGGCCCATACTGCAAAGCCGACATTCATGCCGGCAATGACGCCAAGACGATTGCCGCGTTTCCAGTAGAGTCCCCCGAGTAAAGCCGGTGCGAATTGTGCCGCGGCGGCAAAGGAGAGCATGCCGGTGGAGGCAAGAGAGCTGAATTCCGCGGTCAGCTTATAGAAGCCGTAGGCCAAGGCCAGGATGACCACAATGGTGATACGTCGGGCTCGCAGTACCAGGCGGCCATAGTCTTTCGCCTTGGTATCGAACCAGCGAAGGCGAAAGAGCAGCGGAATGACGATTTCATTGGAAACCATGATCGATACGGCAACGGCGGCGACGATGACCATACCCGTTGCGGCAGAAAAGCCTCCGATGAAGGTCAGTAGCGTCAAGAACTCGTTGTTGGCGGCGATGGGCAGCGCCAGCATGTAGATGTCGGGTGAAATCCTGCTCTCGGGAAACATCGTCAACCCGGCGGCGGCTATCGGTAATACGAAAAAGCCGATGGCAACGAGATAGAGGGGAAATAACCAGCGCGCGCGAGCGGCATCGTCGGGGTGAGTATTTTCGACCACCATGACGTGAAACTGACGCGGCAGACAGAAAATCGCCAGCATGGCTAACAAGGTCTGTGCCCAGAAGCCCCGGCCAAAGTCCTGCTCGCTCAGTTGGCGCTGCAGCGCGAGGAAGTTGTCCGCACGCCCCAGCAGATCGCCCAGACCATCGAACATGCCCCAGGTGACGTAGGCACCCAGCACCAGAAAGGCGAACAGCTTGACCACGGACTCGAAGGCGATGGCCTGAATCAGCCCCTCGTGATGCTCGGTCGCATCCGTGTGCCGGGTGCCGAACAAGATCGCGAAAATGGCCATGACCGCCGCCACATAGAAGGCGGTATCGGCAAACAGCGGCGCCCGGGTCATGTCCGAGGAGGCCGTCAGCACGTTAAACGAGGTCGCAACGGCTTTCAGCTGCAAGGCTATGTAGGGCAGGGTGCCAACCAATGCCACAAGGCTGGCAAAGGCGGCAAGGGATTGGGTCTTGCCGTAGCGTGAGGCGATGAAGTCGGCGATAGAGGTGACGTTCTGGCGTTTGGCAACGCGAATCATCTTGGCCAGCACCGGCCAGAACAAGGCAAAGGTCAGTATCGGGCCGACAAAGATGCTGGCGAAAGACCAGCCCGAGGTAGCGGCCTGGCCGACGGCCCCGTAGAAGGTCCAGGAGGTGCAATAGATCGCCAGCGCCAGGCTGTAGATGACAGGCCGTCGTTGGGCCGCGCCCAGTAGCCGCGCACGGCGATCGCCACGCCAGGCAATGAAGAAAAGGGTGGCGATATAGAGTAACGAAATGACGATCAACAGCCAGCCTTGAAACATGTTTCCTCCCTTGTCTGCGCTCATTCTAGGGCAATGCAGGAGGAGATGTTACGTATCGGGGCAGACTGTCTTGAACAAGGGCGTGGAAGGATCGATATTCTGCATTCTGGCTACGTCGGGCTCACGGCCTTCGCCCATTAGCGGTAGTTTTTCCCGAGTGGCGCAATTGATCAGGTGTGCCTGATGTGTCACCAGATCCTGATAGCTCTTTTCAAACTGGTAGAGAATGAACTCTGCCACGGGCTCCCCATCGACGTCGGTTCTTGTCAGGCTGTCTTGATCGACGACATCGAAGGCGGTGGTCAACGGAAACAGATAGGTCCAGGGTCGCCAGAGCATCTGCTGTTTCTCTATGGAAACCACCGTTGCCGATTCCGGTAGCTGCGCTCGTTTATTGTCGAACCAGGTGTATTCGTAATGAATCTGATAGGCCAGCATACCCAGGCCTGCAAGAACCGGCACCACCCAGCGTGGCACGCGTTTGCCACTGATGAATCGTAGCAGTAGTCCTATACCAGCCGCCCCCAAGCCCGCGAAGGCCGCTGCAATCAAATGCCATATCATGAATCGAACGTCTCCAAAGCAGTCGGGCTTCCCGAGGGAAGCCCGACTGGTATTGATTTCCCGATGGCAGCGGGGGCTGCAACCGGGCGCCATTATGGCTTAGGCTTTGTCCGAAAAGTACCTGCGCTCGTCCATGCGGCGTTAAAAATTGGCTCAAGATGCTCATTTACACCGCGTAAACTCCGCTCTTTCGCCAATTTTTGCCTTGCCTAGACTTCGCTCGCTGACTTTTCAGACGAAGCCTAGTGGTCAACAGCGATACCAGCACCTTTCGGATAGCGCACACTTTCCACCAGGTCCTGTATCTCCTGGGGCGGCGGCGCGGTGACCTTGGATACAGTGAAGGCCACGGCGAAGTTGATGATCGCCCCGACGGCGCCAATGGATAGCGGTGATATGCCCAGTACATAGTTCTCGGGAATATCCGCCAGGTTGTTGGTGCCCGGGATGAAGAACCAGCCCTTGTAAATGAAGATGTACACCAGGGCGAAGGCGAGGCCCGTGAGCATGCCGGCGATGGCCCCGATGTTGTTCACTCGCTTGGAGAAGATCCCCATCATCAGCGCCGGGAACAACGATGCAGCGGCGATCCCAAAGGCCAGTGCCACTACCTGGGCCGCAAAGCCCGGTGGGTTGGCGCCCAGGTAGGTAGCGACGACGATCGCCACGGACATGGAGATTCGCGCCGCCATGAGCTCGCCTTTCTCCGTGATCCTGGGATTAAGCGCGCCCTTGATCAGGTCGTGACTGATGGCCGACGAGATGGCCAGCAACAGGCCGGCCGCCGTCGACAAGGCCGCTGCCAGCCCCCCTGCCGCGATCAGGCCGATGACCCAGCCGGGCAGATTGGCGATCTCGGGGTTGGCCAGTACCAGGATGTCCTGGTTGACCACCAGCTCGTTGCCTTCCCAGCCCCGGGACTCGGCGGTGGAGGCAAAGGCTTCCGAATCCGCGTTGTACAGCTGGATACGGCCGTCGTCATTCTTGTCTTCATACTGAATCAGGCCGGTGATCTCCCACTCCTTGATCCAGTTCGGACGGTCCTCATACTGAATGGCCTCGGCGCTGGGGCCATCCGGATAGATGGTGTTCACCAGGTTCAGGCGCGCCATGGAGGCGACCGCCGGTGCCGTCAGATAGAGCAGGGCGATGAAGATCAGAGCCCAGCCAGCGGACCAGCGGGCGTCGGCAACCTTCGGCACGGTGAAGAAGCGGATGATGACGTGAGGTAGACCCGCGGTACCGATCATCAGCGTGAGGGTGAACAGCACCATGTTCAGCTTGTTGTCCACGTCCGCCGTGTATTCGTTGAAGCCGAGATCGGTGATGACCTCGTTGAGCTTGGCCAGTAGCGGCATGCCGGAGTCGGTATGCTCCGAGAAGAGGCCCAGCGGGGGCAGCGGATTGCCCGTCAGTTCAAGGGAAATGAACACCGCCGGAATGGTGTAGGCGGTGATCAGCACACAGTACTGGGCGACCTGGGTATAGGTGATGCCCTTCATGCCCCCGAGCACGGAATAGAAGAATATCACCACCGCTGCGATGATCAGGCCCATGGTGGCGTCGACTTCCAAAAAGCGGGAGAACGCCACGCCGGCGCCGGCCATCTGGCCGATGACGTAGGTTAGGGAGGCGACGATGAGACAGACCACCGCCACAAGCCGTGCAGTCTTGCTGTAGAAGCGGTCACCAATGAACTCCGGTACCGTGAACTTGCCGAATTTGCGCAGATACGGCGCCAGCAATGTGGCCAGCAGAACGTAGCCGCCGGTCCAGCCCATCAGGAAGGTGGAGTTGGCGTACCCCCCGGAAGCGATCAGGCCCGCCATGGAAATGAAGGAGGCCGCGGACATCCAGTCGGCGCCGATGGCCATGCCGTTGGTGATTGGATGCACGCCGCCGCCGGCGACGTAGAAGTCTTTCGTCGAACCCGCCTTGGCCCAGATGGCGATGGCGATATAGAGAGCGAAGGACGCGCCAACGAAGAGAATATTGATAGCGAATTGGCTCATGCTGGTCTACTCCTCGAGTCCGAACTTTTTATCGAGCCGATTCATTTTCCACGCATAGAAGAAAATGATGCCGATAAAGGTCAGGATGGAGCCCTGCTGAGCGAACCAGAATCCCAGATCCGTTCCGCCGACAGGAATGCCGGCCAGTAAAGGGCGCAGCAGGATGGCAAAGCCGTAAGACACCAGCGCCCAGACGATCAGGCAGCCGGCAATCAGGCGAACGTTCGCCGACCAGTAGGCAGCAGCATTGGTTTTATCATCTGCCATATTATTGCTCTCCGCTTGTTTTAATAAAGGACGTTGCCTTGAGAAAATATCAGTTTCAACAGGTCGATCATTACCTAATGGCAACCATTATCGGTCGGGGAAGCCTTGCGGCATCACATGGCTGATCGTCATGTCTATCAAATCAAGATGTTTCATGAACGCGTTGTTACATGTCGAGACTCGGGACTAATAGTGGGCAAAAAACGCGGAAAATAAAATCCTATACTTTGGTACTATGAAGAGGAAAAGGATTTAAGTACATGGGTGGTAAAACTAATAAATACAAAGGGTTAGTTGAGTTTTTCCTGGTCTTAATCAAGGCTTGGCGGCAACTTATAGGACGATGGTCTAGGCAGTCACACATGGGACAATAGTCTAGTTTCAGAAGTATGCAGCGATGGTCTGGCTTTTTTAAAAATTATGCTGTTGCGATTCTTGTTAGGGCATTCTTGATGTCGATAGTCATGAGGTGTCATTCGAATGTCTCTATGACTAATGATTGAGCTGGATAGATGTACGGTTGGCTGCAAGCACTGAGCCAACATCAAAAGAGATGTATCGGAGAGCGTACGATGGTCGACATTGATCTTTCACAACCGCCTTTCTCGTTACTCGGCGAGTCCAGCAAGGCGCGGATTGTCAAGGGTGTCGATCTAGGCTACTTCGACAACCAGGAAATCATTCTCGAGGCCGGCCAGTCCGGCGAGTTCGTCTTTATCATCCACAAGGGCGAAGTCGCGGAGCTGGATAACACCATGCCGGGCGACCAGGGGCGCATCGGACATTACACCGCCGGCGACCTTTTCGGCGCGATCAGCATCATCAATGGCAGGAGCCGCTATCGCTTCAAGGCCGAGCAGGAAACGCTCTGCTACCTGTTGCCCAAGGCGCTCTTCGAGCAGCTCTGCCAGGAATCGCCTGCCTTTGCCGAGTTCTTTCGCCAGAGTCTGGCCAACAAGACGCGCCTATTGATCGAACAGCGCAATGAAGGCGGCATGACCATGGCGGGATTCATGCTGGCGCGGATCGTCGAGTGCATGCGTCCACCCCTCATCCTAGATGAGACGACGACCGTAGCCCAGGCCGCGACGGCACTCGACGATAGTCATGCCGATAGCTTGCTGGTCCAGGCAGGGAAAGGCGTTGGCATGATAACCAAGACCAATCTGCTCAACGCGCTGGTGCTGGAGGGGCGCGACAAGCACAGCCCGGTAGTGGATATCGCCCATTTCACGCTGGTCTCGGCTCAGCCGGAGGACTATCTGTTTCAGGCCCTGGTGAGCATGACCCGGCACAAGGTCTCCCGGGTGGTCGTACTGGAGAATGACCAGCCTTGCGGAGTCGTCGAACTGACCGATGTGCTCAGCTACTTCTCCAGTCGCTCTTACATGGTCAGTCTGGAGGTGGAGCAGGCGGATGATCTCGAATCGCTTGCCGCGGCCAGCGCGCGCATGCCGGAACTGGTCAAGGCGCTGATGGCCCAGGGCGTGAAGCTGGAGTTCGTCATGGATCTGCTGGCCGCGCTCAACGGACGTATCGTCAACAAGGCGTTTGGATTCATCGTGGCACCGGAACATCAGCGCCAAAGCTGCCTGCTGATCATGGGAAGCGAGGGGCGCGGCGAGCAGATACTCAAGACCGATCAGGACAACGCTCTGATCCTGGCGGACGATGTCGCCTGGCCGGAATGTGCCTCGGACATGCAGCAACTGACGGACACGCTGCTGACCCTGGGCTATCCCCCTTGCCTAGGCAATATCATGGTATCGAATCCCGAATGGGTGAAGAGCGAGTCGGGGTGGCGCAATACGATCTCTCATTGGATCGCCAAGCGTGACGGTGCTTCCCTGATGAACCTGGCGATCATGCTGGATGCCCATGCGGTGGCAGGAGACACGACGCTTCTCGAGAGGTTGCGCAATCATCTTTTCGAGCACTGCTCTCGAGACGAACTGCTGTTGTCCTATTTTGCTCGAGCCGCCCTGAGCTTTTCCACGCCCTTGACCCTGTTCGGCACGCTTAAAAAGCCGGAGCACGGCATCGACATCAAAAAGGGTGGCATTTTCCCCATCGTGCATGGCGTGCGCACCCTGGCCCTGGAAAAGAGAATTATGCCAATCTCGACCCTTGCAAGGCTGAAGGCATTGGCGGAAGAAGGCCGCCTGGAAAAGAGTTTCGCCGATGATCTTGGTGAGGCGCTCTGCCTGTTTTCCGAGCTGCGACTCAAGCAGCAACTGGCGCGGCTCGAAGGCAGGCAGAACAGCCAAGAGCCCAATCGCGTGGTGGTGCAGACGCTATCGTCTCTGGAGCGCGACCTGCTGCGGGAGGCGCTGGGTATCGTCAAGAGTTTCAAGCAGCGATTGTCGTATCGCTTTCATCTGGAATATTAAAGGAACGTATCTTGATGCTTCGAGCCTTGCGCCGGGTTACCGATCGCAGACGTCAAGCGGATGGTCATTACGGTTGGCTGTTCAATCCCTATACCGGGGATGAGGTTGTATCCATTGACTGTGAAACCACCGGGCTCGATACGAAGACGGCGGAACTGGTATCGGTAGCGGCAGTGCGCATCAAGGCCGGGCGAGTGCTGACCAGCGACTCCCTAGACTTGCGTCTACAGTGCCCTGAAAGCCTGAGCGGCGATTCGATCAAGATCCATGGCTTGCGAGGCATCGATCTCGACGGTGGAGACACACCGGCGGATGCACTGGAAAAGCTGCTCGACTTCATCGGCAATCGTCCGCTGCTCGGCTGGTGTATCGATTTCGATCTTGCGGTGATCAATCGTCATCTGAGGCCGCGCTTCGGTTTCGACCTGCCCAATGCCTGTCTGGACATGCTCCATCTCTATCGGCGTGAGATACGCAGGACGAATCCCGATCTGGAGCCGGATCTGCGCTTCGAGACGGTGGCCAAGGCACTGGGCGTTCCGGTGATGGGGCGACATACGGCACTGGGCGATGCGGTGACCACGGCGCTGATGTACGTTCGGCTTAGAAAAGATGCGAGCTAGGGTCTGTTGACGTTTCGTTCACGGCCGCGCTGGCGTCAGTTTTTATTCGGGGCAAGGCAGAAGGAGAGAGATTTGGTTATTCCAAATGAACGACGACTAACGCCGCAGCGGATAAAAACTGACCCAGCCCATCGGGTTGCGCATCAAAAGCGCCATCCTGCGTTGCGAAACTTGAAAAGGGAATAACCCTTCCCTGCGTTCCGCGCCTTGACTGGCACTTTTTGATGCAGCAACGCGGTTCGTGATGAAACGTCAATAGACCCTAGATATTTTGATCATGTTCGAAGGCGCGTCGTCGCAAGTCGACAGGGGCAGTGGTAGCATAGACGGCCTTGAATTCACCATCTAGTGTCTCGTCATGTCAGCGCTCATCGGCAAACCCAAATACGAGTTCAACAAGCTTCAGAAACGCCTGCGCCGTCAGGTCGGCAACGCCATTGTCGACTATGCCATGATCGAAGCGGGGGACAAGGTCATGGTCTGCCTCTCTGGCGGAAAAGACTCCTATACCTTGCTCGAGATCCTGCGCAATCTGCAGCGCAATGCCCCCATCGATTTCGAACTGGTGGCGGTCAACCTGGATCAAAAGCAGCCAGGTTTTCCCGAACATATACTGCCGCACTATCTCGATGGTCTCGGCGTGTCCTATCATATCCTGGAGCGGGACACCTATTCCGTGGTCAAGGAAAAGACCCCGGAAGGCAAGACGACCTGCGCGCTATGTTCCCGCTTGCGTCGCGGCTCTCTCTACGGTTTTGCCGAGGAGATCGGTGCGACAAAAGTGGCTCTCGGGCACCACCGCGAGGATATCCTCGAGACGCTGTTTCTCAACATGTTCTACGGTGGCACCCTCAAGGCCATGCCGCCCAAGCTGCTCTCCGATGACGGCAAGAACATCGTCATTCGCCCCTTGGCCTATTGCCGGGAGGCGGACATCGCCGAGTTCGCCCGCCTGATGGAGTTCCCCATCATTCCCTGCAACCTGTGCGGCTCCCAGCCCAACCTTCAGCGCCAGGTGGTCAAGGAGATGCTCGGCGAGTGGGAAAAGACGCACCCCGGCCGGCTCGAGACCATGTTCAAGGCGGTAACCAACGTTGCCCCGTCCCAGCTTGCGGACCGCGATCTGTTCGACTTTCAGGGTCTTGAAGCCAAGCGCGAGACCCTGAATGCCAATCGTATTGACGCCTTTGATTTGCTGACCCATGAAGCGTGAGGCGTCGTTGCGGGCCTAGTCTGCGTGATGCCCATGGGCCGACGGCATCTCGGCGAAGGGTAGTAGCGGGGCTATCAACGACCAGAGCTGCCATAGCGCAAAAGCGATGATCAGAAGCGCGGCGAGGGTGCGGGTGGCGGGATGGCGAATCAGATGGGTCATCTGCCGAGCCGCCACGCCGGTGACCAGCAACGCCGGCAGGGTGCCCAGACCGAAAGCGCCCATCAATGCCGCTCCGTGAGCAGGGTCGCCACCCGCCAGGCTCCAGGTCAGCATCGAATAGACCAGCCCGCAGGGCAGCCAGCCCCACACCGCTCCCAGCGCTATTGCCTGAGGGACCTTGACCACCGGCATCAAGCGCCGGCCGACCGGTTCGAGATGGCGCCATAGATGGCGCCCCAGAGCTTCGATTCGGGTCAGCCCTCGCCACCAATTGGCCAGATACAGTGCCATCAGGATCATCATCACGGCAGCCAGTCCCTGCAGCACGAGTCGCAGGCTGTTGCTGGCACTGCCAAGCAGTGTACCCAGACTCGCTACCAGAGCGCCGGCCACCATGTAACTGGCAATGCGTCCCAGGTTGTAGCCCAGCAACAATCCGCCCAGGCGTGCAGTACTGCGCATGCTGGGCGGCACCGCAAAGGTCAGGGCGCTCATGATGCCGCCGCACATGCCGATGCAGTGGGCACCCCCCAGAAGGCCGAAGATGAAGGCCGCTGCCAGAGGTGGTAGATCGAGGCCGGTAGGATCCATCAGTGCGGGTGCTTGTCTTGATCGTCGGGGTGATGCTTTTCCGGTTTTCCCGTCTTGTCATCAGCTGCCGACTTACGCTGCGCCCGGCGGCGCTGGCGCTGTTCCGCCGTCAGATCGTTTTCGTCCTCATCGAAGAGAATGCGATAGGCCGGGCCTTCCAGGTCGTCGAACTGATCGTGCTTGACGGCCCAGAAAAACGCCCAGACCGCGAGCGAGAGCAGCAACAAGGAGATAGGAATCAGCAGGTAGAGAATGCTCATGACGTTGCTGCCAGTGACGAGGAGCGAGGAGTGGCCTTGATCCGATTGAGTCGCAGGGCATTGCCTACCACGACCAGTGAACTGGCGGACATGCCCAGCGCCGCCACCCAGGGCGGCACCAGACCCAGTGCCGCCAGCGGCAGCGCACAAACATTATAGCACAGCGCCCAGAGCAGGTTCTGACGAATCAAGTGCTGGGTCTGGCGCGCCAGTTGCACCGCTTCGACGATACGCCCCAGACGCGGGCTCATCAACAGCGCGTCGGCGCTGGTGCGGGCCAGATCCGTCGCACCGTTCATGGCCACGGACACGTCCGCTGCAGCCAGTACCGGCACGTCGTTGATGCCATCGCCAACCATGACCACGCGTTCTCCTCGAGCCTGCAGGGCACGAACGTGTTCGAGTTTGGTTTCCGGTGTGGCGCCTGCCTGCCAGCTCGTGATGCCAAGCTCATGGGCAAGCCTTCCAACGACAGCGCTGACGTCGCCGGACAATAGCTCCACCTCCAGCCCCAGGTCACGGAGCCCGGCAACGGTCGCCAGGGCGTCGACGCGCAGGGTGTCATCGAGACGGAACCAGGCTAGCGGTGTACTGATGGAAGCGTCGGAGGAGTCATCGATCATGGCGAGCAGCAGCCATTGACCTTGCTGGTCCGGCAATGAGGGCGGTGTCTTCATGGCGAAGTCCGGACGCCCCAAGCGGTAGCGCTGCCCCTCGATGAGGCCTTCAAGTCCTTGTCCTGGCACGTTGCGGACGTCGCTTGCGGTGACATGAGAAGGGTTTTGATCGCGAAAAGCCTGGGCAATGGGATGCTCGGAATGGGCCTCCAGGGCGGCTGCCAGGGTCCGCGCTTGCTCGCTGTCAATATCGCTGGCCAGGGGCTGGATACTTCTCAAGCGCATTCTACCCTCGGTAAGGGTGCCGGTCTTGTCGAACACGACTCGGGTCGCCTGAGCCAACCCTTCGATGGCGTTGGCACGGGTCACCAGCACACCCCGGCGTCGCAGCTGGCCGTGGCTGGCGGTAAGCGCCGTAGGCGTCGCCAGGGCCAGGGCACAGGGGCAGGTCACCACCAGCACCGAAAGCGTGACCCACAGTACCCGGGAGGGGTCGATGACACTCCAGGCGATGGCTACCGCGAGACTGATAAACAGCAGGCTAGTGACGAAATGATGCGCCATATGGGAGGCCTGTTCGGCGATCTTGGGGCGGCTGGCGAAAGCCCGGTCGCTGAGTTCCATGATGCCGGCGGCCCGGGCGTCGCGGCCGCTGCGAGTGACCTTGATTTCAAGCGGGCTTTCGACGTTGAGGCTGCCGCCGGTGACGCTATCGCCGACCCGACGACTGACAGGCAGCGTTTCGCCGGTCAGCATCGACTCATCGAGACTCGAATGACCCGCAACGATGACGCCGTCCGCAGGCACGCCGTGGCCGGGGCGCACCCGAATTCGATCGCCTGGGTGCAACTGGTTGGCCGGCAGTACTCGTTCGCTGCCGTCTGCTTCGAGACGAATGGCGCTTGCCGGCAAGACGCCGGACAGGGCATTGCCGCTATGACCATTGCGCCTTCGTGCACGCATTTCGATATAGCGGCTGAACAGTAAAAAGAAGGTGAACATGGTCACCGAATCGAAATAGACCGGGGTGCCATGCACATCGTCGCTACCACTTAGCACCGCATAGGCGCTGGCGAGATAGGCGCCAAGAATGGCGATCGAGACCGGAACGTCCATGCCCAGGTGGCGCGTACGAAGATCCCGCAGGGCGTTCTTGAAAAACGGCAGGGCGGAATACGCAACCACCGGCGTGGTCAAGGCCAGTGAAAGCCAGTGGAACAGCAGGAAGAAATCCCTGCTGATGTCCTCCGGGCCCGAGACATAAAGAGGAATCGAAAACATCATGACCTGCATCATCGCCACCGCAGCCACGATCAGGCGACGGATGGACTGGCGCTCTTCGCGCTGCAGTTTCTGCTGGGCAATATCCGGCTCATAGGGTTGAGACGAATAACCGATGCTCGCAAGCTCTGCCAGAATGCGCGACAGCTTCAGTTGCGCCGGGTCCCAGACCAGATGCAGGCGATGATGACTCAGGTTGACGGCACTCGAATGCAGGCCATCCAGCGCATTGAGATGGTGCTCTATCAGCCAGGCGCAGGCGGCGCAGGTAATACCATCCACCGCGAGAGTGATCTGGCGTCGATTGTTCTCCGCCGGGTGGACGAACTGGCGCTGCAGCTCCGGGTCGTCGAAAACCGCCCAGGTGTCGGCGCGCTGAATCTGACGATCGTCCGGGCGCTCCGGTAGTTCGGTACGAAAGCGATAGTAGCTTTCCAGGCCGCCATCGACGATGGCATGGGCCACCGCCTCGCAGCCCGGGCAGCATAGTGGATGGCGCTCATCCCCTAGAACGATATGCCAGGGAGCCTTGCGGGGCACCGGGGTGCCACAGTGGTAGCAGCTCGCTTCGCTGTCGATGGACGTCGCCAGTGTGCTCATGCCCCGCCAATATTGGCACGCAACGCCAATGCTTCCTTCTGAGGTAGTTCGATCTCGCCCAGCAGACGCCACTCCGGCTCGGCGGCCTGCGCATGCAGTTGCACATACCAACGGTATTGCAGGGCGCGGGACAATTGGCCGACATAATGACCGGCGCTGACTCGATCGAGAATCACGCGCTGGTCACGCCCGTCCTGAGAGGGGAAGATCAGATCGAGTTGCAGTTTCTCGGGACGTGCTTCGCCCTCGAGATTGACCACGACATCACCGCTGAGATCGTCGATGCGCAGATTCGCCGCCATGCCCATCTCCGCGGCGCGCTGATCCTGCTCCAAGGTCTTGTTGATGGCCAATCCTTCCTTGTAGTAGTCGTCGACTACCATGCCATCGAAGCTGGTGATCGAGAACACCAGAAAAGTGGTGCCCATGATCACCGCCAGTCCCAGTATGCCCAGCAAGAACCAGGCCCAGAATTCCTTGTACCAGGGGCGTATCTGTGTCGTCATGAATCATCTCCGTGACTGGCCAAGAAAACGCGCTTCCTTGGCCAATGTAATGTCCGGGTCCTGCTCGGCCTCGACGTTGATGACGATGGCCTTGCTGGGTGCGTCGAGTGCCCCGGCGGGAACCGCAAGCTGTATGGGGAAAGTGGTGCTGCGTCCGGCGTCGATGGTGATGCTGTCGTTGCCGAGCAGCGCAATCCCGTCCAGGCCGGTGGGGGTTATCACGTAGCGATGCGCCTTGTCGTCCAGATTGCGAATCGTCAGTGTATAGGAGTTGGTGATGTCTCCTTCCCGGGTCATGCTGTAAAGCTGATTACGATCGCGTTCGATATCCACATCCAGCGGCAGGCGATCGCTGACGGTCCAGACGAACAGCCCGATCATCACGCATAGCGCTATGAAATAGCCGATCAGGCGAGGCCGCAGGATGTGTGTCTTGCCGCCCTCCAGGGCATGCTCTGTCGTATAGCGAATCAGCCCCCGGGGATAGTTCATCTTGTCCATCACGCTGTCGCAGGCATCGATGCAGGCAGCACAGGTAATGCATTCAACCTGCAGACCATCACGAATATCGATACCGGTAGGACAGACCTGCACGCAGAGCCCGCAGTCGATGCAGTCGCCCAAGCCCTGCTCGCGATGAGCGATGCTGCGCTCTTCTTGATGGGCGGCATTGCGCTTGCGCGCCCCGCGCGGTTCGCCCCGCGCCTCGTCATAGGAGACGATCAGCGTGTCCTTGTCGAACATCACGGATTGGAAGCGTGCATAGGGGCACATGTAGATACAGACCTGCTCTCGCAGCCAGCCTGCGTTGAGATAGGTGAATACCGTGAAGAACCCTACCCAGAACAGCGCCCAGCCGCCCACCGACAGCGTGACAAAATCGGCCACTAGCCCGCGAATCGGGGTGAAGTAGCCGACGAAGGTCAGGCCGGTGGCAAAGGCGATCGCTAGCCACAATACATGCTTGGCGCTCTTACGTGCGGCTTTCTCTTTGGTCATCGGCTGCTTGTCGAGCTTCATGCGCCGATTGCGCGTGCCTTCGGTGAGATGCTCGACCCAGATGTACAGCCAGGTCCATACGCTCTGCGGGCAGGTGTAGCCGCACCAGACCCGACCGGCAAACACCGTGATCAAGAACAGGCCGAAGGCGCAGATGATCAATAGCCAGGAGAGCAGCATGAAATCCTGGGGGTAGAAGGTGCCGCCGAAGATATGAAACTGCCGGGTGGGCAGGTCGAACAGGATCGCCTGTCGATCTCCCCAGTAAAGCCAGGGGATGCCGAAATAAAGCGCCATCAAGATCCAGTTGGCGCTGCGGCGGACACGCTGGAAAAGCCCCTTTATCTCGCGCACATAAATATGCTCGCGACGCGCGTACATCTCCTTTTTGATATTCTGCGCTGGGTCATGGGTGCCCACGGCGGGGTCCGGGGTCACATTGCGAAGCGGAATCTTGTCCGTCATGGAATCACCTGTCGCGTCACGGTGAGGGGTGGCTCAGGCGGGTAATTATAGTTGAGCGCGGGTTGCCGGTAGCCGAGTAATTTTATCGGATATTGCAAGAGGAGGGAGTTGGGTGCGACTGCCAGCCGCACCCTAAGTGTATCAATTGGACAGGCTGTAGACGTAGGCGGCAACCAGATGCACCTTGTCTTCACCAATATAGGCGGCCTGGGCAGGCATGTGGCCGTTACGCCCATTGCGCAGTGTTTCAAGTACCGCTGCATGGGTATCCTGGCCGGGTCGACGATAGAGCCAGGCGTTATCGGTCAGATCGGGCGCGCCAATCGCCTGATTGCCCTTGCCGTCGGCGCCGTGACAGGCCACGCAGGCGGAAACGAAGATCGCCTCTCCTTGATTCGCCTTGTCCGCCTCGTGCTCTTCCCCGGACAGGCTCAGGACGTAGCTGGTGACATTTTCCAGATTGTTGTCGCCCAGTTGCTGCCAGGCGGGCATCAGGCCGTTACGACCGTTGTTCAGAGTGGTGACGATGTTTTCGGGCTCGCCGCCATACAACCAGGCGTCATCGGTCAGATTGGGGAAGCCGTAACCGCCCTGGGCGTTGGAGCCGTGGCACACCGCGCAGTTATTGAGATAGATTCGCTCGGCAACCTGCATGGCATCGCCGTCCTGGGCAAGCTCGGGTACCGGTACCTCGCTGTATTTGGCGAAGATGGGTGCGTACTGC
Organism: uncultured Halomonas sp.; assembly: GCF_947493865.1. Taxonomy (GTDB): domain Bacteria; phylum Pseudomonadota; class Gammaproteobacteria; order Pseudomonadales; family Halomonadaceae; genus Modicisalibacter. The sequence continues at coordinate 3,402 of NZ_CANLTC010000017.1, read as the reverse complement.
TCCTGAGCGTAGGCGATTTCCTCCTCCCACTGGCCTTCCTGGGACCAGCCGAGTACACCTTTGAAATTGCCAAGGCCCGGATACAGCAGCAGATAGGCCACGGAAAAGATGATGGTGCCGACGAACAGCATGAACCACCAGCGGGGCAGGGGGTTGTCGTATTCGTCGATGCCATCGGCGGTGTGTCCGGTCGTCTCGACTTCGCCATCGACTGAGGGTTGCTTGTCGGTCTTGCGATTGGCGAACAGAACCCACCAGCAGAATATAATCGTGCCCAGGGTAATGACGATGATCCAGATGCTCCAGAAACTGGAAAGGGTATCGTCCCAAAGGTTATTCATGAATTCTTGTCTCCCTCATCTTGGCGGGATGTTGTGCGATCGTTGGTATGGCTGCTGTCACGGATTCTTTGATCATCTTCATCGGCGAAAGGCAGGTTCTTCGCCTCGTCGAAGTCCTGCTTGCGTCGTTTGGAATAAGCCCAGAACACCACGCCCAAAAAGGCAATCATGACCAGTAGCGCGGTGATGCCGCGGAAGGTTCCAATATCCATGACTTAACGTGCGTCCTTGAGTACGGTACCCAGCTGCTGCAAGTAAGCCACCAGAGCGGTGATCTCTTGCTTGCCCCGGACTTCCTGGGTCGCCTCATTGATCTGCTCGTCGGTGTAGGGCACACCCACGCTCCTCAGGGCGCGCATCTTGGTGGCAGTGTCTTCGCCAGTCAGTGTGTTCTCGAACAACCAGGGGTAGTCCGGCATCTTCGACTCCGGCACGACATCCCGTGGGTTGTAGAGGTGCGCACGATGCCAGTCGTCACTGTAGCGGCCGCCCACCCGCGCCAGGTCCGGGCCGGTACGCTTGGAGCCCCAAAGGAAGGGATGATCGTAGACGAACTCACCGGCGACGCTGTAATGCCCGTAGCGTTCGGTCTCGGCGCGGAACGGGCGAATCATTTGCGAATGGCAGCCAACGCAGCCTTCGCGAATGTAGATGTCGCGCCCCTCGAGTTCCAGGGCGCTAAGCGGTTTCAAACCTTCCACGGGTTCCGTGGTCTTGTCCTGGAAGAACAGCGGCACGATCTCTGCCAGCCCCCCGAAGCTGATCACCACCAGGATCAGAACGGAGAGCAGGCCAACATTCTTCTCGATTATCTCGTGTTTCATCGGTATCAAATTCCCCGTTTATTCAGGCGGTCTGCAGGACCGGCGCTTGTTCGCGTGCGATGCTTCTGGTCGTCATGTAGACGTTGTAAGCCATCAGCAGCATGCCGAAAGCGAAGAAAGCACCGCCGATGAAACGTACGACATAGCCCGGATGGCTGGCCTCTAGCGCCTCGACGAAGGTGTACATCAGGGTGCCGTCGGCGTTGACCGCGCGCCACATCAGCCCCTGCAGAATGCCGTTGACCCACATGGAAGTGATGTACAGCACGGTGCCGATGGTCGCCAGCCAGAAGTGCACGGCGATCAACTTGACCGAGTACATCTCGATGCCGCCGAACAGTCGTGGAATCAAATGATACATGGAGCCGATGGTGATCATGGCCACCCAGCCCAGTGCGCCGGAGTGCACGTGACCGATGGTCCAGTCGGTGTAGTGAGACAGGGCGTTGACGGTCTTGACTGCCATCATCGGGCCTTCGAAGGTGGACATGCCGTAGAACGACAGGGCCACGACCAGAAAGCGCAGGGTCGGGTCGGTGCGCAGCTTATGCCAGGCGCCGGAAAGCGTCATCATGCCGTTGATCATGCCACCCCAGGAGGGCGCCAGCAGAATGATCGACATGATCATGCCCAGGGACTGGGCCCAGTCGGGCAGCGCGGTATAGTGCAGGTGGTGCGAACCGGCCCACATGTAGGTGGTGATCAATGCCCAGAAGTGCACGATGGAGAGGCGGTAGGAGTAAACCGGGCGTTCCGCCTGCTTGGGCACAAAGTAGTACATCATGCCCAGGAAGCCGGCGGTGAGCAGGAAGCCGACCGCGTTATGACCATACCACCACTGAGCCATGGCATCGATGGTGCCGGCGTAGGCGGAGTAGGACTTCATGGCCGACACCGGGACTTCAGCGGAGTTGACGATGTGCAGAACGGCGATGGTCAGGATGAACGCCGCATAGAACCAGTTGGCGACATAGATGTGCGAGGTCTTGCGTTGCTGGATGGTACCCAGGAAGACGATGGCATAACAAATCCAGACCACGGCAATCAGAATATCGATCGGCCATTCCAGCTCGGCATATTCCTTGGAGGTCGTGAAGCCCAACGGCAATGTGATGGCCGCCAGCACGATCACCAATTGCCAGCCCCAGAACGTGAACGCTGCCAGCTTGTCCGAGATCAGGCGCGTCTGGCAGGTGCGCTGCACGACGTAGTAGGAGGTGGCGATCAGCGCCGAGCCGCCGAAGGCGAAGATCACCGCATTGGTGTGCAGCGGACGCAAGCGACCGAAGCTCGTCCAGGGCAGGCCAAAGTTCAGTTCCGGCCAGACCAGCTGTGCAGCGATGAAGACCCCCAGGGCCATGCCCACGATGCCCCACACCACCGTCATGATTGCGAACTGCCGAACTACCTTGTAGTTGTAGGTCGGATGTTCAAATGCTGTGCTCATGTTATGTTCCCATCGAACGCGTTATTAGGTAGGCACCCTTGGCGCGCAGTATGCCCCAGGTTTTTTGCCCACATCATGATATAAATCAACATTTCGGACGCCGAGTCTAGCCTAGCCGTCCCAGAAGCTAAATATGAAATAACCTTCGATTATAGCGCGTTTCCACTAGCTAAATACACACGGGTGCATGGCAGTAAAAAGTGAACATTTACCAAGGTTTATGTACTTCTTTAACCGTCTGCGACATAGCGCCGCATGACGCGTTCAGGATTGTCGGCTTTTGATGCCTGCCCGTTCGTCGAGGAGCTTGCCCCATTCATCAAGCAAGTCAATGAAATCGAAATGGAAAGCGCGGGTTGATCAAGCTGGCAAAAAGCGTTGACATTCCATGGTCGCACTGTAGAATGCAGCGCCACGTGACGGGTGGTTAGCTCAGTTGGAAGAGCACCAGCCTTACAAGCTGGGGGTCACTGGTTCGAGCCCAGTACCACCCACCATCTTCTCAAGAATCGAAGCGTTTGAAAGATGGGGCGTCACGTCATTTGGAAATGAAAGGGGACCGGTAGTTCAGTCGGTTAGAATGCCGGCCTGTCACGCCGGAGGTCGCGGGTTCGAGTCCCGTCCGGTCCGCCATTTCCAGTCTGTTTCACAGATACCATTGAAGCCCTTGTGTCATCGGATGTGACAACCCGAGACATGGAGCATGGGCAAGCAGGACCGGTAGTTCAGTCGGTTAGAATGCCGGCCTGTCACGCCGGAGGTCGCGGGTTCGAGTCCCGTCCGGTCCGCC
>NZ_CANLTC010000016.1 GCF_947493865.1 uncultured Halomonas sp. | reverse complement strand
AGCAGTGAAACCGCTCAGCGCCGATGGTAGTGTGGGGTCTCCCCATGTGAGAGTAGGTCATCGTCAGGCATCTATCCAGAGACCCCGGCCAGTAGTGGCCGGGGTTTTGTCGTTCCGGATGTCCCCATGGACCCGTTTGTCGGGAACAGACGGGAACCGCTTTAGCGGGCCCGGAGGGCGAGTCTCAGGAGGAGACGAGTAAAGTCCCGGAGTGCCGGCCAGCGGATGGCCGCCCCAATCCTCGTCAGGCATCTATCCCAACCCCCAGTCTCAATCAGGCTGGGGGTTTTTTGTGTCTCGGAAAACCGAAGTTCAGTGGCAGATGGCTTCCAAAGCTTCCATCAAGCTGTCCATTTCATCATCGGTGCCGATAGTGATACGCAGGAAGTCGCACAGCGCTTCGGTATTGAAGTGACGTACCAGGATGCCACGCTCGCGTAACTCGGTGTAGATATGCCCTGCCTTCTGATCGTGATGACGCACGAGCAGGAAGTTGGCTTGCGAAGGCAACACCTCGAAGTCGAGCGCTTCCATGCGCTGACGAGTCTGCTCGCGGGTGCTGATGACTCTTTCCCGGCAGGCATCGAAATGCTCGCGATCCTTGAGCGCGGCGATACCGGCGACAATGGCCAGGCTGTCTATGGGATAAGAGTTGAAGGAGTTCTTGACCCGTTCCAGCCCCTCGATCAGTTCTCGCGAGCCTATCGCGTAACCTAAACGCAGGCCTGCCAGGCTGCGTGACTTGGAGAACGTGCCGGTGACCAGCAAATTGGGATAGTCCTGCACAAGCGGTACGGAAGATTCGCCGCCAAAGTCGACATAGGCTTCGTCGACCAATACCACGCATTCGGTTATGCGTTCGAGCAATTCTGCAATCGCCTCCCGCCCATGGCCATGTCCGGTAGGAGCATTGGGATTGGCGAAGACGATGCCTCCGCTATCCGCATTCAGCGCCTGCAGTGGCACCTGCCATTTATCGTCCAGTGCCACACTATGAGACTCGATACCGTATAAACGACAATAGACTGGATAGAAACTGTAGGTAATCGACGGCATCGCTAGTGGTTTGTCTTGTCGGAAGAAGGTCTGGAACGCCAGTGCCAGCACCTCATCGGAGCCGTTTCCGACGAACACCTGATCCGACTCGACACCGAACTCCTCGGCCAACGCTTCTCGTAGCGCGGCGGCTTCGGGGTCGGGGTAGAGGCGTAGATGATCCAATGGGTAGTCGTGTAACGCTTTTTCCACCCCCGGCGCGGGCGGATAGGGGTTCTCGTTGGTGTTCAGCTTGATCAAGCGTTCGCGGGGCTGCTCCCCGGGCACGTAGGGCGTCAGCTCACGCACCTCGGAGCTCCAGAACTTGCTCATGGTTTCTCGCTTCGACAAGGTAGACTTTCGCTCATGGTGACGTGGCGAGACGGACCACGCAAGCACTGGCATGCTAGGCTGTCAGCCTTTGTTTTGGGCCACACATTCCTATGCTTGCCAAGATCCTTTCGACGCTTCTACCCGTTTTCCTGATTACCGGGTGCGGGGCACTCTACGGACGATTTCGTACGCCCGATATTCGCGGCTTGAATACACTAAACATGGAGCTTTTCGTGCCCATGCTAGTGTTCGCCGTATTGGCCGATCGAGAGGCTCCCCTTCAGCAATATGCGTCATTGGCGATCGCTGCAGTCGTTATAGTGCTGGGTTCAGGGCTGCTGCTATGGCCGTTGGCCCGGGCTCTCAGGCTTGATCTACGCACTTTTCTACCTCCCATGATGTTCAATAATACCGGCAACATGGGGATTCCCTTGTTGGTACTGGCGTTCGGTGAAAAAGCGCTTCCCGCCGCGATAGTGTTGTTCATCGTCGAGATGCTGCTGCATTTCTCGGTGGGATTGTACATGCTCAATCCGCGTATCCCTCTGTGGCGCGTGCTGTGCATGCCGATCGTATTCGCCAGCCTGGCTGGACTCGGCGTGAATCTCAGCGGCATACCGTTGCCCGATTGGCTGCTTGAGGCGATGAACATGCTGGGCGGGGTGGCCATTCCATTGATGCTATTTGCCCTTGGTGTGCGCATGCTCGACATCGATTTCAGTGACTGGAAAATTGGCGTGGTGGGTGCCGTAGCCTGCCCGGTAAGTGGCTTGATTCTCGCTTGGCCCTTGATCGCGTTGTTTGATCTTCAAGGAATACAGGCCGCATCACTTTGGATATTTGCTGCATTGCCGCCGGCGGTACTCAATTATCTACTGGCGGAGCAGTATCGTCAGGAACCGCATAGGGTGGCTTCTCTGGTATTAATTGGCAATCTTGGTAGCTTGATTGTGATGCCAGTCGTTCTGGCACTGGTATTTGCAAATTTAGTCGGCATCGCCGCATGATTGCTTGCGTTTTAACCTAATCGGCGTGGATGCCTGTATTCTCGGCGCTGAGACGTGTCATATTGTGCTGAAGCTTGACCGGCCCGACCCCGTCTATTTTACGGTAGTGGTACCAAGGGATACACTAATTGCCCTACTTTAGGATGAGGGGAGTTGCTGCTAGGCTGTCATCGAGCGTAGCTTGCCGTTATCCTGTAGACCAGCACGCCATGGTGGATGGTGCCAGACCCAATCGTTAGGAGGATTCATATGCAGATCAGGACATTGCTGGCAGGTTCCGCAATGCTAGCTTTGCTGGCGGGTTGCGCCACCGGCACTCAACAGGGCGGATCGCCCGGTATGACCACCGCTGAAGAGCAGGGCACGACCTATCAAGGGACCTTGCCTTGCCGCAACTGTGCGGGAATCGATATCGATGTCACCTTGGAAGGAGACGAGCAGGCAGTTGCCGCCGAACGTACCTTCGATCTTGAAGCCAGCTATCGCGAGCATCCTCAGAACCCCCCTGCCGAGACTTATCAAGGGCAATGGGAAGTGATCAGCGGTACGGCAACCGATCCCGAAGCAACCGTTTATGAGCTCACGCCCCAAGGCGAAGGCCAGGTCTATTACTTCTTGAAGCTCAACCCAACGACACTTGAGCTGATCGACCCTCAACTGCGTCGCTTCGAGAACGGCGAAATGCTGCGGCTACAACGCCAGTAGTCTCTTTTTGCTACGCGCTGATGTGTCGAGGGCGGCCAATGTGCCGCCCTCGATGTTTCTATAGAATGTGGTAGCAGCCTGTAAACACGTAGAAACAGGAGCACAGAGAAACCAGCATGGCAAAAGCGAAGAGTGCTTTCGTCTGTACCGAGTGCGGTGCCGAATACAGCAAATGGCAAGGACAGTGTTCTAGCTGCCGTGAATGGAACACCCTGACCGAAATACGCTTGTCGTCTCCCCGGGCCGGCACTAGCTCATCGGCGAATGGACGCAGCGGCTACGCCGGCGCGGTTTCTCGTGAGGTAGTCGATCTGGCAGCGGTGGATTTGTCCGAAGTGCCGCGCTTCTCATCGACCTTCGGCGAGTTCGATCGTGTCCTGGGCGGTGGCCTGGTGCCGGGCTCGGCGGTGCTGCTAGGGGGAAATCCCGGCGCCGGCAAGTCGACGTTGCTGCTGCAGGTGGCCTGCAAACTGGCCCAGCAGCGCAGCGTGATCTATGTCACCGGGGAGGAGTCGCTTTCCCAGGTGGCGATGCGCGCCCATCGATTGCAGTTGCCGGTGCAGGGGCTGAAGATGCTGGCCGAGACCAGTATTGAAACGATCCTTGGGGTCGCAGAACGCGAGCGACCTCAAGTGTTGATCATCGATTCCATTCAAACCATGCATCTCGAGGACATCAGTTCGGCCCCTGGCGGCGTGGCCCAGGTGCGTGAATCCGCCAGTGCCCTGACCCGTTTCGCCAAGCAGACCAACACCGTATTGCTGCTGGTCGGGCATGTGACCAAGGATGGCACCCTGGCAGGGCCCAAGGTGCTCGAACACATGATCGATGCATCGCTCTTGCTCGAGGGCGGGGCGGATTCACGTTTTCGGACCCTGCGCGGACAGAAGAATCGCTTCGGAGCGGTCAACGAGCTCGGTGTGTTCGCCATGCTGGAGCATGGCATGAAAGAGGTGAAGAACCCCAGCGCCATCTTCCTGTCGCGCAACGAGGAGCAGGCGCCGGGCAGCCTGGTGATGGTGGTCTGGGAGGGCACTCGGCCGATCCTCGTCGAGGTGCAGGCGCTGGTCGATGATTCGGCGCTGGGCAACCCGCGCCGAGTGGCGGTGGGGCTCGACCCAAACCGGCTAGCCATGCTGCTGGCGGTGCTGAATCGTCATGGCGGCTTGTTTACCGGGGATCAGGACGTCTTTCTCAACGTGGTGGGCGGGGTCAAGGTGCTGGAAACCAGTGCCGACCTGGCAGTATTGCTGGCAGTCGTTTCAAGTTTGCAAAATCGCTCGCTGCCCCGGGAGCTTGTGGTGTTCGGCGAGGTGGGGCTGTCCGGTGAAATTCGCCCGGTGCCCAGCGGCCAGGAGCGTATCGTCGAGGCCGCCAAGCATGGCTTCACCCGGGCCATCGTACCCCGGGCCAATGCTCCAAAGACCTCGCCCGCGGGCATGCAGGTGATCGCCGTGGACAAGCTCGCGGAGGCATTGGAAGCATTGTGAATGGAGTAGAATGCAAGAATCATTGGCAAGGAGATACTTGATGAGTGCCATTCGACTGACCCAGTACAGCCATGGTGCCGGCTGTGGATGCAAGATCGCCCCGGACGTGCTCGATGGCATTCTGGCCAAGGCTGGCCCGGGCGCCGGCAGCCCCAAGTTGATCGTCGGTAACCAGGGGCGTGAGGACGCCGCCGTCTACGATCTTGGCGACGGTCGCGGCATGATAGCCACCACCGATTTCTTTATGCCGATCGTCGACGATCCTTTCGATTTCGGCCGGATCGCCGCTACCAATGCCATCAGCGATGTTTATGCCATGGGCGGTACTCCGGTGCTGGCACTGGGCATTCTCGGCTGGCCGCTGGACAAGTTGAGCGCGGATATCGCCGGTGACGTGATCGCCGGGGCTCAAGCCGTCTGTCGTGAATTGGGCCTGGCCCTGGCGGGTGGGCATTCCATCGATGCTCCGGAGCCAATCTTCGGCCTTGCGGTCAATGGGCTGGTCGATCTTGACCATTTGAAGCTCAACAAGAACGCCCAGCCCGGCGATCTGCTTTATCTCACCAAGCCGCTTGGGGTGGGCATGCTGACCACTGCCGAGAAGCAAGGCCTGCTTCAGCCTGGCCACCACGGCCTGGCCCGGGAAACGATGCTCAAGCCCAATGCCATCGGCACCGAACTGGCCCGGGTAACTGGCGTGCATGCCATGACTGACGTGACCGGCTTCGGTCTTGCCGGTCATCTCGCCGAAGTATGCGCTGCCAGCGGCGTCAAGGCGTGCATCGATTACAAGCGCCTGCCGCGCCTGGCGGAAGCCGAGTCTTATCGGCGTCAGGGCGCGGTGCCTGGTGGCAGCGCTCGCAATCGCCAGGCGCTGGGCGAAAAGTTGCCGGCCATGGATGAGGCGCATTGGCAGTGGCTTTGCGATCCCCAGACTTCCGGGGGGTTGCTGCTGGCGGTGCATCCGTCCTGGGCCGATGATGTGGAGCGCATCGGACGTGACCACGGTCTTCAGCTTCAGCCCTTCGGCGAATGTGTCAAGACCGACGGCGAGGCGTTGATCGAGGTGCGGGGGTGAATCTACCGCTGATCGAACCGGATCTTGCCTTATTGCGCCAGAATCGTCTGCTGATCGATGTGCGTGCGCCGGTGGAGTTTGCCGAGGGCAGCCTGCCCGGCGCCATAAACCTGCCGTTGATGGATAACGAGGAGCGTCACCAGGTCGGTATCGCTTACAAGAAGCACGGCCAGCAGGCAGCGATCGAGCTCGGCAACCGCCTGGTGACCGGTAGTATCAAGCAGTCGCGGATGGCGGCTTGGCAGCGTGCCATCGAGGCGCATCCGGATGCGGTGATCTACTGTTTTCGCGGTGGATTGCGCTCCGAGACTGCACAGCAATGGCTGCTTGATGAAGGCATTGGGCGACCCCGCATTCGCGGGGGCTGGAAGGCCATGCGCAGGGCATTGTGCGAACACATTGATCTCGCCGCCGAGCGTCCCATGCTCATCGTTGGTGGCCTGACCGGCTGCGCCAAGACCGAATTGATACAGCGCCTGGAAAGCGGCGTTGATCTGGAGGGCTGCGCCCGGCACAAGGGATCGGCTTTCGGGCGCCATCCGCTACCGGCGCCCTCGCAGATTGATTTCGAACACGCGCTGGCTCGTCAGCTCATGGAGATCTCGGGCGGCTGTGTGCTGGAAGACGAGTCGCGGCATATCGGTGTCGCCAATATTCCGCTGATGTTCTGGCAAGCAATGGAGCGGGCGCCTCGAATACGGGTGGAAATGCCATTGGACTGGCGTCTGGCGCGTATCCACAAGGATTATATCGAGGATCTCTGGGCAACCTATCGTTGCCAGTATGGGCCGTGGCTTGGCTGGACGCTGATGCGCAAGCAGCTGAGCAATGCCCTGGGCCGGCTAAAGAAGCGCCTGGGCAGCGCCCGGTTGGCGCGTTTGTCCCGGCTACAGCGGTTGGCCTTTCGCGAGCACGAACGAGGCAATACTCAGGCTCACGAGGCATGGCTGGGGCCGCTACTGACCGAATACTACGATCCGATGTATCGACACCAGCTTGAGAAACATGCCCGCACCTTTTTGCACGTCGGCGATTGGGAAAGCTGCCTGGCGTTTGCCAGGGACTGGCAGAATCACTCGTGATGTCAGGCGGTGCTGGTTATCCAGCGTAAAAGCACTCGATCCAGCAACGCAGCAAGGCGATCGAAGCGTCTTGAATCGGCAATCATTTCCTCGCGGTCCTGCACGAAGGGGCCTTCCGCCTCCAGTGCTTCAGGCATGTGCGCCAGTAGCGACTCTACACTGGCACGAGTGACTTCCAGGCGGCATTGCAGCCCGACCACCCGGCCTTGATCCCAGACAAACCCCTGTATCGGGCTGGCTGAACTCGTGCCCAAGGGGAGTGCATCCTCGGGCAGACCGAAGATATCGCGGTGCCAGTGAAAGGCCTCGAACTGCTCGGGCAGATCGAAGGGGCTGTCCGGTGCCAGCGTGATCGGATGCCAGCCTATCTCGGCATAGGTGCCGCGGGAGACGATGGCGCCCAGCCCCGCGGCGATCAGTTGCGCACCCAGGCCGATACCCAGTACCGGCTTGCCACTCTTCAAGGCACGAGTGATCAGCTTCTTTTCGCGCTTGAGCCAGGGATAGCGCTCTTCATCGTCGAGGTCCTGGGGGCCATCGAGCACAATCAGCCCGTCGCAATCCTCAAGGCGAGGCGGTACTTCGTCAGCATAGAGATGGCAGGTGTTATGGCTATGGTGCATGCCCGTGAGCCAGTCGGCCACGCGGGCAGGACCATCATAGGCGGCGTGCTGGAGAAAGTAGATATGCATGATAGGTTCATGATGGATAAAGCATCTGTTCATGTCTAGGGCCGGCTGGTGTTTCATCACGAACCGCGTTGCTGTGCAAGAGGGCGGCAACAGGCCCTAATCAAGCAGGTTCAGTCATGCGTCGCATGCTGGAAGGCGACGATGGCAGTCGTCGTATTCGTGCTTTCCTTAGGGATTTAGAAAGGCGAAAATCCCAGATCTAACTCTGGCAGTGCAGGATCGAGAAGCGATGAGAAGCGAGCTGCGCGAACAGATCTATACCATCGTCGCGCAGATACCCCAGGGGCGCGTAACCACCTATGGGCGTATCGCCAAGATGACCGATGGCGCAACGGCTCGGGCGGTCGGTAGCGCCATGGGCCATTTGCCCAGCGGCCACGAGTTGCCCTGGCATCGGGTGATCAATGCGGGTCTCAAGGTTACCGAACATGGTGGCGCCGTGCGTCAGAGGGAAAAACTGCGCGCCGAAGGTGTTGCCTTCGATGCCAAAGGTTGCGTCAATTCTGAACTGCTGTGGCCATGAAGGAATTTAAAGCAACGCCTAGCAAATGGAAGAGCTTATGAACCAAGCATCCCCCTCCGGTTTCAAGACGCGCCTGCGCGAGTTGAATCGGCGTCAGCAACTGGCGTTCATGGCCGCCCTGTGTGAACGATTGATGCCCAATTACGCGCTCTATGTCCAGATGACCGAGCAGGGCGACATCCAGAGCCTGCGGGTCATTCTGGATCTGGTGTGGGAAGCGCTACAGGTGCGGGATGCACGCATCGATTTTGCCCGCCAGGCGGAGAAACTCGCAGAACTCGGTCCGCCTGATGAGGATGACAGTTTTGGCGCCCGCCGGGCCACGGAGACCGTCGTGGCACTATCGGCGATACTCGATGCCTTGCAGGGTGACGCCCCGGAAGCGCCCTTGGAAGTCAGCCAAGTGTCTCGTAACGGTGTGCAGGCTTTTATCGAAATGACGGAAGGCAGTGACGACGACGATGCGCAGCGTAATGCTGCCCGGTTGCGGGATCATCCGTTGATGGATGAAGAGCATGACTTTCAGGCGATGGTGCTGGAGAGCGTGGAGGTGGCGCTGGATCGTGAAGCACTCAAGTCACTGCGTAATCTGGGGCGAAATGAAGGCGTCAGCAACCTGGGCTTGAGCCTGGAATGACCCTTTGAAGCGTTGTATTAGAAACGCATGCCTCCGGTGAACATCATCCCGGCGGTACCGAAGACAATCAAATCCCCTTCCAGTCGTTTCCAACTGATCCCCAGCGTTGGCAGTATGGCAGGCGCGATGCCCAAATGATTGAGGGGAATGTTGTCGCGTTTGTCACCATCGTAGCCGCGCAGCAGGCCGGCGGTGAGCTTGGCGCGGACATTGGCGCCGTGGCTGAGCTGCCATAGTGGAATTTCACGTCCACCATAGAAATACCAGGTTGGCTGGTCGAAGGAGTTCTTGAACCAGGCTGTTCCGGCGAACCAGCGCTCGGGGTTGTGTAGCTCGAAGCCGATCAGGTTTTGGTTCTCGTTGTGCTCGGAATCCGATCTGAAATGTTGAGTGAAAAGGCTGGTCTGCACCAGGCCGTGATCATAGCGCCAAAAGGATGATGCCGTTTCGGCGCGAGCAGGGCTGGCAACCGTCAACAGCACGACCAGCGCCAAGGGGGTGGCCTTATGCATTGTGATGACCTCATAAACGCATTTCGATACCGTGTTCGGCCAGATAGCGCTTTGCATGAGGAATGCTGTATTCGCCGAAGTGAAAAATGCTGGCAGCCAGCACCGCATCGGCGCCGCCTTTGGTGATGCCTTCTACAAGATGATCAAGATTGCCCACGCCTCCGGAGGCGATTACCGGGACTGGTACCGCATCGCTGATCGCTCGGGTCAACGCCAGGTCGAAGCCAACCCGAGTCCCATCCCGGTCCATGCTGGTCAATAGAAGCTCGCCGGCACCCAGATCAACCATCTTGCGCGCCCACTCCACCGCATCCAGCCCGGTGGGCTTGCGACCGCCGTGAGTGAATATTTCCCAGCGTAGCGTTTCATCATCCGCTGATACGCGCTTGGCATCGATAGCCACTACGATGCACTGATTGCCAAAACGCTCAGCGGCTTCGCGCACGAAGCTCGGGTTGATCACCGCGGCGGTGTTGATCGAGACCTTGTCGGCCCCGGCGTTGAGCATGGTGCGGATATCGTCGCAGGTGCGAATGCCGCCACCAACGGTCAAGGGAATGAACACCTCGCCAGCAATATGGCTGACCATTTCCACCGTGGTGGCGCGGTCCTCGTGACTGGCAGTGATATCGAGAAAGGTGATTTCATCGGCACCCTGCTGGTTGTAGCGCTTGGCAACCTCCACCGGATCGCCCGCATCCCGAATGCCGACGAAGTTGACCCCCTTGACCACGCGTCCGGCATCGACGTCCAGGCAGGGAATGATGCGTTTGGCCAGCCCCATGCTTAGCCCTCCCGTGAAGCGGTAGTATCGAACTCGTCACACAGGCGCTGCGCCTCGGCGACATCGAGACTGCCTTCGTAGATGGCACGTCCGGTGATGGCACCGAGAATGCCCTGATCGGCGACTTTCGCGAGCCTTCGAATGTCATCGAGATCGGTTACCCCGCCGGAGGCGATCACCGGCGATCCACCTTCCCGAGCCATTTCCACGGTGGCCTCGACGTTGACGCCTTGCATCATGCCGTCCCGGGCAATATCAGTGTAGACGATGGAGGAGACACCGGCGTCGGCGAAACGCTTGGCCAATTCGGTGGCCTTCACGCTCGAAACCTCTGCCCAGCCGTCGGTTGCCACGAAGCCGTCCCGCGCATCCAGGCCGACGATCACATGGCCCTCGAACAGGCGACACATCTCGCTGACGAAAGCCGGCTCCTTGACCGCCTGGGTGCCGATGATCACATAGGTTACCCCGGCTGCCAGGTAGTGCTCGATGGTAGCCGCCGAGCGGATGCCGCCCCCGATCTGGATGGGCAGGTCCGGGTAGGCACGGGCGATGGCGGTAACCGCCTCACCGTTGACCGGCTTGCCTTCGAAGGCGCCGTTGAGATCCACCAGATGCAAACGGCGAGCGCCGGTCTCGACCCAGCGCGCGGCCATGGCCACCGGGTCATCGCCATAGCTCGTGGCATCCTCCATGCGCCCCTGCTTCAAGCGGACGCATTGGCCGTCCTTGAGATCGATGGCGGGAATAACCAGCATGTCGTGTCCTCGTCAGTGCGAGATCCTGGGGATCGTCGCTTTAATATTCTGGAATCAGTAGCCTGGCGCGGCCCTGATCAGGGCGCCCAGGTCACGAAGTTCTCGAGCAGTCTCAGGCCGTTGCCGGCGCTTTTCTCCGGGTGAAACTGTACCGCGAAGACCGTATCTTGCCCCGTCGCCACATGGGCATCGATGCCGGCGTAGCGGGTGGTACCAAAGACATCGCCATCACGTTCCGCTTCTACGTAGTAGCTATGCACGAAATAGAAACGTGTGCCATCCTCGATGCCTTCCCAAACGGGGTGATCCTGGCGCTGGCTCACCTGATTCCAGCCCATGTGCGGCACCTTGAGGCGCTCGCCGTTTTCATCCAGCAGGTTCTGACCGAAATAGCGTACCTTTCCCGGTAGAAAACCCAGGCAGGTCGTGCCGCCATTCTCTTCGCTGGCATCCATCAGCATCTGCTGGCCGACACAGATGCCCAGCAACGGTTTGGCTTGAGCAGCGAGTAACTCTTGTACCAAGCCCTTCAATTCAGTGCGCTCAAGTTCACCCATGCAGTCACGAATGGCACCTTGACCTGGCAGAACCAGTCGGGTCGCGCCACCAATGACCCGTGGATCACGAGTAATCACCACATGCTCATGAGTCACGTGTTCCAGCGCCTTGGCAACGGAGTGCAGGTTGCCCATGCCATAATCAATGACGGCGATCGTCATGCTCGCTCCTTGAAGATGAAGGTCAGAGGCTGCCCTTGGTGGAGGGCATCTGCCCGGCCATGCGGATATCGCGCGCTACCGCCATACGCAGGGCCCGACCGAAGGCCTTGAAGATGGTTTCGATCTGGTGATGGGCATTGAAGCCCTTTAGATTGTCAATATGCAGCGTTGCCTGGGCATGATTGACGAACCCCTGGAAAAACTCCTGGAACAGTTGGGTATCCAGGCGACCGATGGCGGCACGGGTGAAGTCGACGTCCATGAACAGCCCCGGGCGACCGGAAAAGTCGATCACCACCCGAGAGAGTGCCTCGTCCAGCGGTACATAGGCATGGCCATAGCGATGAATGCCACGCTTGTCGATGAGCGCCTTGGCAAAGGCCTGGCCCAGAGTGATGCCGATATCCTCGACGGTGTGATGCTCGTCGATATGCAGATCACCCTTGGCGCGGATGTCCAGGTCGATCAGGCCGTGGCGGGCAATCTGTTCGAGCATGTGATCGAGAAACGGTACGCCGGTCTCGGCAGCAAAATGCCCTTGGCCATCCAGGTTCACACTGACCGTGATCTGGGTTTCCAGGGTATCGCGGGATACCGTGGCAATACGCTCGGCCACATCCGAGCTATCCAGCTGGGCTGTTTCCATCGAGGGTCTCCATCCGGATACTCACACAAGGTAAATGGTGAATGATTGTGAATTGGAACCTGCACAAGCGCTTGGAAGGAGCGCTTCTTTAGCCTGATCTGTCATTATAGAGAATCGTCATGGCCATCCGCTACAATGCGGGGCAGGAACCTCAGGGCGATAGTCGCATCAAGGAGATAGAGCATGGCGGTAACGCTCACGGAAGTCGATCATGGGTGCTGGGAAACCCATGATCAGGTGAAAGTCGACCTTTCACGCATCTATCATGATGCGCCTAGTGAGCGTTTGCCTCAGAATGCTAATACGTTCGTTCAAACGCATCTAAACGGCGGCGGCGTATTCTGTTGTGCGCTGTTCGATGATCGGCTATTGGCGGCGGTCAGCGTGCAGAAGGAAGCAGACGCTTGGTGGCTTGCCTATTTCTGCGTGCGAAAAAGCATGCGTCGGCGTGGTATCGGATCGCGGCTAATGGCTCTCATTGCAGAGGCAGCCCGTGAGCAGGGCAGGACACTGCGGGTCGAGGCAGCGCAGTTGCAGTTGGAAGATCAGCTATTGTTAACCCGCCTGGGCTATCGTCCAAAGGCCGGCGGTGTCTATTTCGAACTCAATCCGTTGGCAGCAGGAGGCTATTGATGAAAAGGTTGGTGCGGACGCTATTGGCCGTCATTGGCATATTGGGGCTGATAGTGGTGGCCGCCGTGGTCTATGTGACCACATTCTTCGATCCCAATGACTTGAAGCCTCGGCTAATTGAAGCGGTGCGTGAGCAAAGCGGCCTGGAGCTGGCTCTAGAAGGCCCCTTGAACTGGTCGTTCTATCCACGACTAGGGGTCAGCGTGGAAGATGCTCGTGCCTGGCTGCCCGAGCAACCCCAGGAAGATACGCCTTTTGCAGCCATCGATAGCGCAGAAGTCAGTCTGGCATTTACACCTCTGCTCACCGGTGATATTGCCATCGATGGATTGACGCTAGACGGCATGCGGCTCGAGCTTGTGCGCGATGAGCAAGGTCGCGGTAACTGGGAAATGCTGTTGCAGCGCCTGCAGGATGAGGAAACCGAGCAAGCCTTGGCTCCTGCGTCCGCAGGACCAGCCATGAAGCAGGATGAACCGGATGTAGCGCTCGACATTGCTAATGTCGAAGTGAGCAACAGTCAAGTCAGCTATGCCGATCGGCGCAGCGATCTGGACGTCACGGTGCGCGATCTGATGATCAGCAGCAGCAACGTCAACCCCGAGAATGCCTTTCCGGTCAAGAGCAGTTTCCTGATGGAAAGTGTGGTGCCGCAGCTTTCCAGCAAGATCGATCTCAAGACCAAGGTGCGCCTCGGGCTGGACGATGGTCGCTATGTGCTCGAGGGCCTGAATCTCGAGTCTCAAACGGAAATGCTGCAGTTGCCGGACCGCCAGCAGACGCTCTCCCTCAAGGCCAAGCAGGTGCTGGGCGAGATCGATAGTGGCGATTATCGACTCGAAGGCGCTGTACTCAAGGCCGACCTAGCGCATCCCATGCTAGGCGAAAAGCCATTGCCATTGGATCTCAGCTTCGAAGGCGAGGCGAATACCGAGCAGCAAACCGCCCAGATACACGATCTGCTGCTGACCAGCGAAAAAGGACTCAAGCTCACAGGTACGCTATCGTTCACCGAGCTTTTGAGTTCGCCGAATTACACCGGGCAAATCAAGCTGGCGCCCATGTCGCTACGGCCCTGGCTCGAACGCTTCGGTAGCGAGTTGAACACCGCGGACGACGAGGCACTGTCTCAGGTAGCGCTCACCAGCCCGATAAAAGGAGATATGCAGAAGGCGAACCTGACCAACCTCACCCTGGTGATGGATGACAATACCTTTGGCGGGCAGTTGGGAATCGGCCTGGATGGCAAGGCGTATACATTCGATCTTGAGGGCGAACGCCTGAATCTCGATGACTATCTACCTCCGATCGAGGAGGATGACACCAAGGAGAGCACTGCCTTTCTTGAACCACTGGGAATCGACTCCGCCTATGCTCAGGAAGAAACGAATGAGCTGGTACCGGTTGATGCGCTGCAAGATCTGACCTTGGATGGCAAACTTTCCCTTGCAGAACTCAAGGTCAAGAACCTGACCCTATCAAAGCCCTCGCTGGCGCTAAAAGGTAGCGACGGGCGCCTGGCACTGGAGCGCTTCGATGCCCGACTTTATGATGGCACGCTCAATGCCGGGGCCACGTTGAACGTTCGGGAAACGCCTATTCGTTGGGCCTTCGCGCCGCAATTGAAAAACGTGCAGATCGTACCCCTGGTCGAGGATTACAGCGGTGAGCCATCACCCCTGCGTGGACGCCTCAATCTTGACGGTGATTTCACCTCGCGAACCAACACGCTGGATACTCTGGTCAGCAATCTCAATGGCACCGCCAATTTTCAGGTGGCGGATGGGGCCGTATTCGATGTCAATGTCTCTCAGGAGCTATGCACTGCAGTGGCAATGCTGGAGGGGGAAACGGCTACTCGAGACTGGAGCAAGGATACTCGCTTCGAGCGCTTGTCCGGCAGTATTCGTGTGGTCAATGGCGTCGCTCATAATGACGATCTCAAGATCGTCATTCCTGGTATCGAGCTTACAGGGGACGGTCGGCTGAACCTGCCTACCCAACGTTTCGATTACGATGCCCGGGCACGCTTTGTCGACACCGTGGATGCCGCCTGCAAGGTCAATCCACGCCTGGAGCGGGTGCCCCTTCCCCTGCACTGCGAAGGCACTCTCGGGGGCGAACCCAAACAGTGGTGCGGGTTCGACCGCCAGGCCTTTCAGCAGTCTCTGACCGGACTGGCGCGAGACGAGGTCAAGCGCAAGGCCAGCGAGAAGATTGACGAGAAGATCGGCAAGGAGCTTGAAAAGCGCCTAGGAAAAGATGCCAGCGAGGAACTCGGTGACGCTCTACGCGGTCTATTCAAGTGAGCATCACTAGCAAGCCAGTTGTTGCGCCGACTTTTCAGTCGGCGCTTTTTTGTGTCCTCTTCATGTCGTGAACCCATGAGTCAATTACATCCCATTGAACTGACGGCGGGTACTTTTCAGAAGCGTCTTTTCGAGTGGTTCGATCGCCACGGTCGCAAGACGTTGCCCTGGCAACAGGACAAGACGCCTTATCGGGTCTGGATCTCCGAGATCATGCTGCAGCAGACCCAGGTCGCGACCGTCATTCCCTATTACGAGCGCTTCATGGCGCGCTTCCCTCGCGTCGAGGATCTGGCGGAGGCCGCTCAGGACGAGGTGCTGCATTTATGGACCGGGCTTGGCTATTACGCCCGGGCGCGCAATCTGCACCGCACGGCACAGATTGTAGTGGTCGAACACGGAGGTGAATTCCCGGTCCACAGCCTCGAGGCAATGACCGCGCTTCCCGGAATCGGGCGCTCCACCGCGGGCGCTATCATCAGTATCAGTACCGGGCAGCGAGCGGTCATTCTCGATGGCAACGTCAAGCGCGTACTGAGTCGCCTGCATGGCGTCGAGGGTTGGCCGGGGCGACCGGCGGTTGAACGTGAGCTGTGGCAGTTGGCAGAGCGCTACACGCCTGAAACACGTCTGTCCGACTATACCCAGGCGATAATGGATCTGGGGGCAACGCTGTGTACTCGCAGTAGGCCCAGTTGCCTGCTCTGTCCCTTTGCCGATGTCTGTCAGGCCCATCTGCGTGGTGAAGAAAAGCGTTTTCCAGAGCGCAAACCGCGCAAGACACTGCCCGAGCGCAGCACGCAGATGCTGTTGCTGCAGGATGGCAGGGGGCATGTACTGCTGGAGCAGCGTCCACCCAGTGGCATCTGGGGTGGCCTGTGGTGTTTTCCGCAGTTCGATGAGGAGCAGGCCATGCAGGAATGGCTCGATGAGCATGCGCCCAAAGCCCGGCTTGAGCCATCCTGGAATGCGTTTACCCATACCTTCAGCCACTTTCGCTTGAGGATCCAGCCGCGACCGGCAATGCTCGGTGCTGAACTGAACGTTGTTGGTGAATCGGGTCGGTACTGGTATAACCCGCACACTCCTGCCAGCATTGGGCTTGCCGCACCGGTCAAGTCGCTACTTGAACGCTTGACGCAATTGACCATCCACGCCGAGGAGAACGAACGTTGAGTCAGACCGTATTTTGTCGTAAGTATCAGCAGGAACTCGAAGCCTTGCCCTTTCCCCCCTTGCCAGGAGAAAAGGGCCAGGAGATCCAGCGCACAGTGTCGAAGCAGGCCTGGGAAGAATGGCAGGCCCATCAGACCCGCCTGATCAATGAAAAGCATCTCAATCTGCTCGAGCCACAAACGCGGGAATATCTGATGGAACAAATGGAGCGTTTTCTCGATAACCGCGACACCGATCAGGCAGAAGGGTATGTGCCGCCTTCCGCGTGAACACGCCGTTAGCCCGGGCCTGGCATCTTTCTGGGATGGAAGGCTTGACCGCTTTGAGGCTTTACGTTTAAATACGTCCCCGTTGGCAACGGCCAGATAGCTCAGTCGGTAGAGCAGAGGATTGAAAATCCTCGTGTCGGCGGTTCGATTCCGTCTCTGGCCACCACATTGCTGGGGTATAGCCAAGTGGTAAGGCACCGGTTTTTGGTATCGGCATTCCCAGGTTCGAGTCCTGGTACCCCAGCCACGCCAACGCTTCGTCAGGCGCTGGCATAGCTCAGTTGGTAGAGCAACTGACTTGTAATCAGTAGGTCCCGGGTTCGACTCCTGGTGCCAGCACCACTTCGAAGCTAGTAAAACCACGCGTTTGCGTATTGATAAGTCGCCACCATGGCGGCTTTTTTGTTATATGGGTCATGGCAACACGGTACCTGGTAAATTAGGTGTTGCACTTGGTCATTGAGACCGCCGATATTGAATCAATTCAATACTAAAACTACCACCCATCTCACCTAGCCTTTAGCTATAAACGTGTACCTTGGTATCTTGGCTTTTCGATAACCATTGGAAAATCGCGGTAGCTATCTGCGTATTATCTCTTGTTGATCCAGATCAAGAGGTTTTCTTTGAATTACGCTAGATTGATTAGAGAAGAGTTCGTGTTTGCCAATCACGGTTTCCCGGAGGCGTTATGTACAACTCGATTCTTGTTCCTGTCGATGGCTCTGCTCAATCTCATAAAGCACTGACGCTGGCCACTAATCTGCTCGATCCTGAGCAGGGCATGTTATACGTTCTCAACGTCCAGGAAGCGCCCCTAGCAACGGATGCAATGGGTCGTTCCGCTGGTGTGCCGGCAATCAATGCCGAGGAACTCGTACAGGAATCGGGGCAGGCGCTGATCGAGCAGGCTTGCCAGGCAGCCAAGGTCGAGCATGAGCGCGTGAAGCGCATCGTGCGTGCCGGTCAACCCGCCACCGCTATTCTTGCCGAAGCCAAGCAACTCGACATCGATGCCATCGTCATGGGAAGTCGCGGCAACAGCAATTTAAAAAGCCTGGTAATAGGCAGTGTTTCTCACCGGGTACTCCATGTTGCGACTTGCGCCGTAGTCATCGTGCGGTAGGAAATATTCACAACGTTTATCCAGGAAATATCGTCGACTAGAGGTTTTTTGATTTTCCTCAGGATAGACGTTCTTTGCCTGACATCTGACGTCGCGCAAGATTTATACGAGCCTCATCGTATCGTCGCGCGAAATGTCTCCTGCGAATGGAATAACTTCTTCAGCAATAATTCTGCCAACATTTTTTTTCATTGTTTTACATTCCTGGTGCAATTTCCTGATAAGAGGCAAAGCCTTGTCATGGCATGGTTTGCTAGACTACCCATGCGCGCCATGACAAATGGCATTGCCTAGTGGACATCACGGAGACCTGGTAGGAATGACAGAGCTTGAGTTGGAAGAGGCACGTCTTGCGGATTGCGATGCAGAAGCATATCTGAGGTTGGCAAATGCCATGAAAGAGGCGGGTATCGCGTCTGTGACGCCTGGCTACCTGCGCAAGCTTGCCGAGAAGATACGCAATGAAAGCTCAGAAGATAATGACTGATATCTTCTTCAAGATCATGAATCGGCATCAGCTCGTAACGGACTCTTTGACGTCTTTCGCTATTTTTCCGCGACTTTCCCATCTTGATCTTCGGGGAGGTCGGAAGCGGTTGGGCTGATGAACACTGGTGTCTGCTGCTCGATCGACGATAAGCCCTCATCACCCCGCAGGCTCTTCAAGTAGCGCTCGTCGAATGCCGCTATTTCTCTGAGTCTGGTCGCATCGAGAATGATCAGTTGGAAGAGATGGCGCTGCACCAAGCCCTCTGCGGCGAGTTGACTGAACGTGCGGCTTACATGCACGGCGCTCATGCCCAATGCATCGGCCAGATCCTGCTGGGTCAGCGGTAACAGGAACTCACCCTGATAGCTCTCGCCGATTTCAAGCAGTCGTGTATGACATTCGCAAATAAAATGCGCCAACCGTTGCCTGGCGCTTCGATGCATCATGATGACTTGACGTTCGGCGAGCATCGCCTGGCGTTGGTTGATTATGGCAAACAGCAGTGCTGCCGTGTTCGGCGAGTCATCGAATAGTGCTGGTAGCGACGAGTGGGGCAGTTCGCATATCCAGCCATCGGTCAGCATTACGGCATTGGTACGACGATTTCCCGAAGCGATCTGACACAGCCCAAGCACGTCGCCGGGCAAATAGATTTCAAGTAGTTGTCGACTCCCTTCTTTATGATAATGGACCGAACAAGCCCAACCGCTGCGTAAAACGAACAGAGAGTCGGCATTTTCACCTTCCTGCCATAAACAATCCCCTGCATTCTGATGACGCAGTTGGTCTTCTGGGAAGTGCTCGAATAGCGACGTAACGTCCTGTTCGGGAGTACGGTGAAGATCGAAGCGCTTGAAGATACTATCGAATACGACTCGATTCACTATAACTCCCCGGCGGCAAAGTAATCTTTGTAGGGAAGAAACCATGCAGGGGAAATATAGCGCTATAACCTAGGTTTATTTTGCCAACGCCCAAGCGCGAGAAATCCGTAGACAAATGGTAGGATTCGCGGCTCCACGATCTCGCTATGGCAAATTTTTCATTCAAACAGGAGAGAGTTGTGTCGATGCATAAATTGACAGGGAGCGTCGTATTACCCTTATTGATGGCAGTGATGGGGGCCGGCACGGCCTGGGCAGATGACGACGTTACCTATGGCTGGGTCGAAAGAGCTGGAATCGGGTCGCTCGGCGCGGTAGCCAAGGCCAAGCTCGACAGCGGTGCGCTGACCTCGTCGATAAACGCCAAGAATATCGAGTACTTCGAGCGTGATGGCGATGACTGGGTTCGCTTTACCCTGACACTTGAAGATCAAAAGAGCGAAGAGAAAGTATCCGAGAAAATGGAATTGCCGCTGCAGCGAAACCTGACGGTTCGTGGTGCCGGTGGCAAGGACGAGCGTCCAGTAGTGCTGTTGAAAATCTGCATGAAGGATACGATTTACGAGGAGCAGTTCAGCCTCAGAGATCGCAGTGACATGCTCTATCCGGTATTGCTGGGTCGGCGCACGATTCAGCATCTAGGCAAACTCGATGTGACCAAGACCTTTTTACATGATCCCAGATGCAATGCGGACTCGCCGGTCAAACACTTCGATGAGCAAGAGGCGGAAGGCAATATCGGCACCTGAACGGCGTTTGCTCAGCGCGAGTAAGCACGCGTCACAAAAAAGCGGCCAGAAATGGCCGCTTGATGGTTGCGGTAAATGTCAGGCTGGTGCCAGGGCGGCTTGGCTCTTCCGGGATATGACGTTCGATTCTTCTTCGGGGAAACCCTGGCCAGGCTGCGTCGTGCGCCTCGACTCGTTTTCCAGATGAAAGTAGCCAATGGCGGTAGTCAGGTACTGCGCCGCTTCTTCCAGGCGTTCCGCGACTCCTTTTGTGCTGTCGATGGAGCTGGCGGAGAGGGTGAGCGCCTCCTGCATCTCCAGAATACTGGCGTTAAGGGTTTCGATGCCTTGATTCTGCTCGTGGCTTGAAGTGGTGATCTCATTCATGCGGCTAGAGACCTGCTGGAAAGCTTCCACCACCCGCTGCATCAACTCGCCAGTGGTACTTACCTGCTCGACGCCGGATTTTACTTGTTGATTGGAGTGATCGACCCGTTCGCGAATCGATTGCGCCGTATGCGCCGTGCGCTCGGATAGCCCCCGAACTTCATTGGCGACCACGGCAAAACCGCGCCCTTGCTCGCCGGCTCTGGCCGCTTCCACGGAGGCATTCAGCGCCAACAGGTTGGTCTGAAAGGTGATGTTGTCGATCTCACCCAGCAGCTTTGCGATATCGCGAGCGCCTTCGTCGATATGCGACATGGTCTCGCTCAACTTGGCAACGCTCTCCGCACCTTGGCGCACGGTTTCCCCGGTCTTGGAGGCAAGTTGATTGGTACGCTCCGCCTCTGCCGCGTTCTGGCGCGTGGTGGTCGAGAGCTCCTCGGTGCTTGAAGCGGTACGCTCGATCTGCTCCGCGCTACGCTGGGCCTGCTGATGAAGGATCTGCTGCGCCTCGGTGGTCTCGGCGCTCAAAGTGTGTACCGTCACCGCAGTCTGGCGCACCTCCTTGAGCACGCTGGTCAGCTTGGCCTGCATGCTGGCGATGGCGGCGATAGCAGGACGCTGACGCTGGGCTTCGGTAAATGCGATGTCGAGCTTGCCCTGCTCCGCCTCTCGGGCGAAATCGGTGATGCTCAGCCCATCCCCAATGACCTGGCGCAGGGTGTTGCTCAGATAGCCCAGAATGACGGTGTGAACCACGACGGCGCCGGCATGCATCGCCAGACACATGATGAGATGCATGACGTTGCTGGGTGTGACGCCCTGGTAGATATGGACCCAGCCAAGATACTGCAGATAGGTAAAGCCAACGTGATGGGCGGCAATCACCCCGGCGCCAACCAGAATCACCCGCCAGTCGCAGTAGAGAATCAGCGTCGAGAGCATGATGAAGATGCTGAAATGCGCCTCGATCATGCCCTGAGTCTGATCGATCAACAGTGCGGCAAAACCCATGAATAGGGCTGCCATGCTCATGCCGCTGAGCAGTGTGCCGGCCCAGGTACGAGTGATCAAATAGGCCAGCGGCACTGCGGTCAGGGCAAAGCCTGCGACCGTTGGCCAACTGCCGTTGAGCACACCCACCGCCAGACAGATGACGAGATTGAGTAGTGCAAGCGTCCACATCACACGGTCGATGCGCTGTCGATAGCTGCTGGGGATTTGATTCGATGTCGAATGATTCATGTTGTTTCCTGTCGGATATGCCGGTCTTGTTCACGAGTTGTACGAAGATCTGTTCTAGTAGGATTATCGGCAGCCAGGTATCTAACTTAAGGAAGCAACTACTCATTGCTGTACTTGTTTCAGGTCCATGGAAAAGTAGGGTCATGCACTGGACGAAACTGAAATAAAAAAATTGTGCAAACGTTGTACGGTTTGGCAGATGCTGTAGCCATGCCTTGAAAGATAAAATGTTTCCCTTGGCGTTAAAGCAGAAAGCGGTCTCGGATAGACTCATGGGAAAGTCATAGCGTCGCTTGACGCTTATCCGATCATGCAGGAGACCCCATGCGCTTCGTTTCCCGTTTCACTGATGGCCGATCCTTCGATCAACCCCTAGGCAAGATCGTCTGCGTGGGGCGCAACTACGCGGAGCACGCCAAGGAACTCAATAATCCGGTGCCCAGCACGCCGCTTCTGTTCATCAAGCCGGCGACCAGTGCCGTGATGCTTGAGGAGCCGATCACGATACCCGCCGAGCGGGGCGGGGTGCATTTCGAGACCGAGCTTGCGCTGTTGATCGACGAGACCTTGACTGGCGCTTCGGCTCAAGAGGCGGAAAAGGCGGTAGCGGGGATTGGTCTGGCGCTGGATCTGACCCGGCGCGACGTTCAGGCCCGGTTGAAAGAGAAAGGCCACCCTTGGGAGATCGCCAAGGCGTTCGACGGCGCCTGCCCGCTGTCGTCTTTTGTTGCGATTGAAAGCGCTCCGGACTGGAACAGCCTGGCATTTAGCCTGGATATCGATGGCGAGCGCCGCCAGAGCGGTCAAACCAGCGACATGCTGTTTCAGATACCGACATTGCTGGCGGAGATGAGCCGGCATTTCACCCTGGAGCCAGGCGACGTAGTGCTGACCGGCACTCCGGCAGGAGTTGGGCCACTGCCACGTGGCGCTGAACTGCATTTCATTCTGGAGGCGGGGGCCAGCCATACGGGGCTCGATATCAGAACGCACACCGCTGAGTGACTGCCACCTTCATTCAAGATAGGTGTAACCCTCAAGCCCCGCGATCAGATCGGTCATGAAGCTCGAGCGCTCCTGCTCGCTCAGGTGGCTATTGTGCAGCTGGGCCTCCAGTCGCTCTTGCAATACCTGGGCATCGAAGTCCACATAGCGCAGCACCTGGGCCACACTATCGCCCTGGCGCAGGGTCGATAGCCGCCAGTGGCCCTGGGCATCAAGGGCCACGTCCACGGAATCCGTGTCACCGAACAGGTTGTGCAGATCGCCCAGGATTTCTTGGTAGGCGCCCACCAGGAACAGGCCCAGCAGCCGGTCTTCACCGCTGCGCCACTCCGGTAGCGGCAGGGTGGCCTCAAGCCCCTGGCCGTCCACGTAGCTGTCGATGCGGCCGTCGGAGTCACAGGTGATGTCCTGAATTACCGCTCGCCGGGTCGGTTCCTTATCGAGCCCGGAGAGCGGCAGCACCGGAAAGACCTGATCGATGCCCCAGACATCCGGCAGGGACTGGAACAGAGAGAAATTGACGAACAGCTTGTCGGCGAGCTTTTCCGCGAGTTCGTCGATGATCTCACGATGGGCGCGGTTGCGGCTATCGAGCTTGGCTCTCAAGCGCTGACAGGCGGCAAAATAGACCGCCTCGCCTTCGGCCCTGACCTGGATGCCCGCCAGCCCCAGCACGAAGCGCTCCTGCAGCTCGCCGAATGCCTGCACCAGATCGTGATAGGCCTCGACCTTACCCCGGGGCTCGGCAGTCGTCGCCAGTCGATCGAAGACCTGCCACAGCTCTCCGACCTGGACATCCTGCTCGGCCAGACGCCGCTCGGGGGGATGTTCGCCGATGCGCTCTTCATCGATCACGTTGGTGATCAGCACCGCATGATGGGCGGTCAGGGCGCGACCGGATTCGGAAATCAAATGAGGATGGGGCACACCCTCGGCTTCGCAGGCCTGGCGGAATGCCCATACCACGTTGCTGGCATATTCGCTCATGGAATAGTTGATCGAACAGAAACTGCGAGAGCGGGTGCCTTCATAATCGATGCCAAGACCACCGCCCACATCCACGGTATCCACCGGTGCGCCCAGTTCGCGCAGCCCCTGATAGAACCGTGCGCACTCCCGCAATCCGCGCTGAATGTCGCGAATGTTGGCGATCTGGGAGCCAAGATGAAAATGCACCAGCTGCAGGCTATCCAGCGACTCGGCCTGGCGGAGTCGCTCGACCACTTCAAGGATCTGGGTCGCGGTCAGGCCGAACTTGGATTTTTCGCCACCGCTATTTTGCCACTTGCCCTTGCCCACGGAGGCCAGGCGCGCTCGCAAGCCAATGCGCGGGCGCACATCCAGGCGTTCTGCCTCCTCCAGGATCAGCGCAAGCTCCGAGAACTTCTCCACCACCAGATAGACCCTGTGGCCGAGTTTCTCGCCCATCAGGGCCAGGCGCACGTATTCCCGATCCTTGTAGCCGTTGCACACGATCAGCGAGGGATGATCAGAAAGGCTGCCACCGGACAGCGCCAATACCGCCAGCAGTTCCGGTTTGCTGCCGGCTTCAAGCCCGACCCGACCATGGCCGCGCTCCTGGGTGGCGAGTATCTCCTCCACCACTCGGCGCTGCTGATTGACCTTGATTGGATAGACCGCGGTATAACCGCCGGAGTAGGCCGCTTCCTGCATGGCGGCATCGAAGGCTGCACATAGCTGCTCGACCCGATCGTGGAGAATGTCCGTGAAGCGCACCAGCACTGGCAGGCGCAGCCCCGCCTCGCGCAGCTGATCGACCAGGGCGTTCAAGGGCAGGGCGGGGCCTTCGGTCTCGCTGCCCAGTGGCCTGACCACGGTATTGCCCTGATCGTCCACATCGAAATAGCCGCTGCCCCACTGATCGATATTGTAGGTGCGACGGGCTTTGGCAGCGGGTGATGTCATGAAGGGGTCTGCTCCGGTAGCGCCAGGGCGCCGTGTTCGATGCGGTGAAGGAGAATGCGGCGAAACTGCTCCGGGTCGTGAGGGGTCAGATCAAAGGCCGGCGGATCGACATGGACCACCAGCAGCCGCGAGAGCCAGTAACGCAGGGCAGTCATGCGCAGCATCAGCGGCCAGCACTCGCGTTCGGTTTTATCGAGCGGACGACGCGCCATATAGGCGCCGAGCAGGGCGTCGTGGCGCTCCTGGTTCAAGCTGCCATCCGCGTTGCAGGCCCAGTCGTTGACGACGATGGCCAGATCGAACAGCAGATCCCCGGTACAGCCATTGTAGAAATCGATGAGCCCGCCGAGTGTGTCGCCATCGAACAGGGTGTTGTCGCGAAAAAGATCACCATGAATGGCGCCCTGAGGCAGCGTGCTTTGTCCGGTGAATACCGCCTGATAGGCCTCAATCTCCTCGCGCATTAGCGCTTGATCCTGGGCCGAAAGATAGGGCATCACCTGGGAGTGGGAGGCCAGCAGCCAGTGCAGATCCCGCGGATTGGCGCGCTGCCCGGGGAAGTGTTGCGACACATGATGCATGCGTCCAAGCGCCTCCCCCAGGGCACGGCACTGGGCCAGATTGGGGGCTTTGGGATGTTTGCCCGGCAGGCGCGGAAACAGTAGCGCTGGCTTGGCCGCGAGGCTTTGCAGGGCAATACCTTGACGATCATGAACCGGACCAGGAACCGGCAACCGGTGCTCGGCTAGATAGTCCAGCAGCTCGACGAAGAACGGCAGTTCATCGTGCTCGCCCTGCTCGAACAAGGTCAATACCAGGGACGCACGATCCGTGGTGACAAAAAAGGTGGAGTTTTCGGTGCCGCTGGCGACGCCTTCAAGTTCCTTGAGACAGCCCGTATCGAAGCGCTCGAGAAAATCGGCGACCTGAGAGTCGCTCAACGGAGTGAATACAGCCATGGTGATCTCGCGCTGGATGTCGAGGAAGCATTGTAGCGGCTCGACCATTCATCGGGCAGGGGCCTGCGGCGATTACCGTACCGCAGGAAAATAGAGGTATTCGGCGAGACGGTTCGTCAAACGGCTACCAGGAGAACAACACCCAGCTAGGAACGGCGATACGCTCGCTGTCGCTAACCTGGAAATCGCCGTCGCCATCGTCGTCCACCAGAAAATAAGCCGGGCCCGCCTTCGGTTCGATTCTAATAGCGTAAAGCTGGCCATTGACCCGGTATTCACGAATGGTGCGATCCTCTTCCTGTCGCACGGTGATATCCGGAGCATCGGAATTTTCCTGGGCCGCTACCAGTGGCGTTGAGCCTAGTAGAACGACGGCGAGAAGCACGCTCGAAACAACACGATAGGGGGTCATGGGGCTCTCCAATGTCACTGGCTTTCATGTCATGGTACCAGTGTATCCATAATATCGGCTGTCGTGCATTCAACTTGATTCTGAGGCGTGAGCATCGCCAACAAGCCGATGCCCAGCAGGCCGCGATGTTCTCGAAGTAGGGTGCGATAGCCCATGGCGCTGTCCTTGGCGGGTGAGTGTCACAAAGCACCAAAGGATGGGGGCTGGAAAGAGGGGCTCTACACTCGGCCTCCCGAGCCTGGTCAAAGATGTTCCTCAAGGGATTTGGTTCCGAAGGACAAATAAGCGCCCGAGGCCTTGTTGTGTTGATAAAAGGCCTGCTACCTTGAGTTGAACAAGCGTTTGCTGGCATCAGGCGGCAGATGCTTGGCCTTTCCGCTGACGGCCTGGCCTCCGTCTTTTCCCTGTAGAGCTGTTTTTTCGAAGGCGCTGTTAAAAGCGTTCATGACCGTGTACTGGCGGGCACCCCTGCGCCGTACCCAAAAGGAGATCCTATGGCCGACGACAAAGATCGGTTTGTCGACGCCGCTCATTCCCCGGAGCGGCGGCGTTTTTTAAAAAGTGTGGGCGCCTCGGGGCTGGCCGTAGCTGCCGCTCCGGCGTTTTCCCAGGTGAGTTATGCCGGGTCGCCAGATGATAGCGAGCAGGCCGTCGAGGCGCCGCCCGCCGAAGGGCGCCGGCGCATTACCCTGAGCGTCAACGGCAAGCGCCATCAGCTCGACGTGACGCCCAACGTGATTCTGCTCGATGCCCTGCGCGAAGGCCTGCACCTCACCGGCACCAAGAAGGGCTGCGATCACGGCCAGTGCGGTGCCTGCACCCTGCTGGTCAACGGCGAGGCCATCAACTCCTGTCTGAGCCTGGCGGTATCCCATGATGGCGACGAGATCAGCACCGTCGAGGGTCTCGAGCGCGACGGCGAGCTTCACCCGCTGCAGCAGGCGTTCCTCGAAGAAGACGCCTATCAATGCGGCTACTGCACCTCGGGGCAGATGATGACGGCGCTGGCGATTCTCAATGACAAGGATATCGGCGAAAGCGATGCCGAGGTGCGCGAGGCCATGAGCGGTAACATCTGCCGCTGTGGCGCCTACAAGAACATTCTGGCTGCGGTTCAGTCAGCCCGCGGCAAGCTCGACACGCCCTAGGAGAGCATCATGCGCCAATTCGATTATTCCCGGGTCGACAGCCCGGAGCAGGCCGTGGCGGCCCACCGCCAGGCTCAGACGGCGGCCTTTCTGGCCGGTGGCACCACGCTGCTCGATCTGGTCAAGATCGACATCATGCAGCCCGAGCATGTCGTCGATGTGAACGGTCTGACGCTCAATCGTATCGAACCGCTCGACGATGGGCGTCTGCGTATCGGTGCGATGGTCACCAACACGGCGCTGGCGCGAGATCCTCGGGTGCGTGAGCACTATGCGGTGCTTTCCCAGGCACTGCTTTCCGGGGCCTCCACCCAGCTGCGCAACAAGGCCACCACCGCCGGCAACGTCATGCAGCGCGTGCGTTGTCCGTATTTTCGCGATGGCGTCTCGGCCTGCAACAAGCGCGAGCCAGGCGCCGGCTGTGCCGCCATCGGTGGTCTCAATCGCAGTGTGCACGCGGTGCTGGGCACCAGCGACCAGTGCATCGCCAGCCACCCCTCGGACATGTGCGTGGCCATGGCGGCCATCGGTGCCACGCTCACCGTGCAGGGGGAGAAAGGACAGCGCGAGA
Organism: uncultured Halomonas sp.; assembly: GCF_947493865.1. Lineage (GTDB taxonomy): Bacteria > Pseudomonadota > Gammaproteobacteria > Pseudomonadales > Halomonadaceae > Modicisalibacter. Next base: position 66,586 of record NZ_CANLTC010000016.1, on the reverse strand, counting down.
TCGACTTCACCGATTTTCATCTGCTGCCCGGCAAGCATCCCGAACGCGAGCACGCCCTCGAACCCGATGAACTGATTACCCACGTGACGCTGGATGCCCCGCTGGCGGGCAATCGCTCGCATTATCTGAAGCTGCGCGATCGCAGCTCCTATCAGTTCGCCCTGGCCTCCAGCGCCGTGATCGTCACCCTCGACGGCAACACCATCCGCGATGCGCGCCTCGCCCTGGGTGGCGTGGCGACCAAACCCTGGCGCGCCAGCAAGGCCGAACAGGCCTTGATCGGTAAGCCTGTCACTGTCGCGAGCTTCGAGAACGCGGCGCGGATCGCCTTCGAGGACGCCAAGGCCTACCGGCATAACGCCTACAAGATTCCTCTGGGTCAGCAGGCGATCGTTCGTAGCCTGACCACGGTCACCACCTGATTGAAGGGTTCGCCATCATGAGCAAAAGCATCATCGGCGCGGCTAGACCGCGCATCGACGGGCCTGAAAAACTCTCCGGTCGGGCCACCTATACCTCGGACAATCATCCGCCAGGCATGGTCTACGCCTACGGCGTATTCAGCACCATCGGTCGCGGACGTATTCGCGCCATCAATGCCACCGAGGCCAAGCGCATGCCTGGGGTGATCGATGTCTTTCATCATGGACATTTCCCCAAGCTGTATCGCACCCCAAGCTCCTTCGTTCAGGAAAATAAGGTAGACGAGACGCACCTGCCCTTCGAGGACGACCGCGTCTATTATCCCGGGCAGTTCGTGGCCTTGGTGGTCGCCGACTCCTTCGATCAGGCCCGCGCGGCGGCCTATCGCGTCAAGGTCGACTATGCCGAAGAAAAGGCCATCGCCACGCTCGAGCAGGCCATGGCCCAGGCCACGCCCAAGGAGGACGCCAAGAGCGGCCACAGCCGCGGCGATCCGGACGGGGCCTTCGCATCGGCGCGCCACAAGGTCGACGTGACCTACGTCACGCCCATGGAAACCCACAATCCCATGGAGATGCACGCGAGTGTCGCCCATTGGGAAAACGGCGACCTGGTGCTTTACGAGGCGTCCCAGGGGGTGGTCTTTGCGCGTAACGTCATGGCCAAGGTGTTTGGCCTGGCGCCGGAACGCGTCGAGGTGCGCTCGCCGTTCATCGGCTCCGGGTTCGGCAGCAAGCTGTGGATATGGCCTCATGCGGTGGCCGCCGCCGCGGCGGCGCGCGAAGTCGGGCGTCCGGTGCAGCTGGTCGTGCCGCGCCAGGAGATGTTCACCACCACCGGGCATCGTCCCCCGACGCATCAGCGCCTGCGGCTGGCGACCGACGACAGTGGCAAGCTCGTCGCCCTGAGTCATGACTCGGTGAATACCACCTCCCAGGTCAACACCTACGTCGAGCGCACCGGCACCTGCACCAAGAGCCTCTACGCCTGCCCCAACCTGCGGGTCAGCCACGCCACCGTGCCCGCCAACCACGGTACGCCCACCTCCATGCGGGCACCCGGCGCCGCGCCGGGGCTATTCGCGCTGGAAGCGGCCATGGATGAAATGGCCGAGGCCATCGACATGGACCCATTGGAGTTCCGCCGCGTCAACTACACCGATCGCGACGAAAGCAAGGATCTGCCGTTTTCCAGCATCCACTTGCTGGAGGCGTTTGATCGCGCCGCCGACAGCTTCGGCTGGGCCGACCGCAACCCCAAGATCGGCGCCATGAAAGAGGGCAACGAGATCATTGGCTGGGGCATGGCGGCCTGCAACTGGGAGGCGCTCAAGCAAGCGTGCGATGCCCGGGTGTCCCTGCGCGCCGATGGCACCGCCTTTGCCTCCTGCGCCACGCAGGATATCGGTACCGGCACCTATACCATCGTCGCCCAGGCGGTCAGTGACATTACCGGCATAGCGCTGGACAAGATCGAGGTGCAGCTGGGAGATTCTTCCTATCCTTCGGGGCCGATTTCCGGTGGCTCCTGGGCCACCGCCACGACCTTGCCCGCCATCGCCCAGGCCAGCCGCGCGGCCATCGAGGCGCTCAAGAGCTACGCCACGGGAGACGGCGGTGCCTTCGCTGGCGCCGAGCCAGCCGACCTGCAGTTCGCCGACGGTGAGCTGATCGACGGCAACGGCAAACGGGTGGCCTACACCGAGGTACTCAGCCAACTGCGCCTGGCCAATGCCGACGGCGAAGCGCACACCCCGGCCGCGCCCAAGGACGAGCATTCGTTTCGCTCCTTCGGCGCTCATTTCGTCGAGGTGCGCTGGGACCCGGGAATTTCCCGTCTGCGCGTATCCCGGGTGGTCAGCGCCATCGACGTCGGCCAGGTCATCAACGCCAAGACCGCCGCCAATCAGGTCGAGGGGTCTATCGTCATGGGCATCGGCATGGCGCTGTTCGAGAAAACCGAGTACGACGAGGATAGCGGCCTGCCGGTCAACAACAATTACGCCGAATACCTGGTGCCGGTCCATGCCGATCAGCCCGAAATCGAAGTTATCCTGCTCGATTATCCGGACTATGCGTTCAACGAGTACGGCGCTCGCGGCATTGGCGAAATCGGCATCACCGGTCTTGCCGGCGCCGTGGCCAACGCCGTGTATCATGCCACCGGCAAGCGTATTCGCGAGTTGCCGATTACCCTCGACAAGCTGATGGAGGACATCCCGCGTAGCGCCTGAGCCGCGAACGCGCGCTGCGATGATCGCCAAGAGTGATCGCAGCGCGCGTTTCTCCCGCGCCGAAGACCTGACGGCCTGGGCCCGCTTGCGTATCATGGGCGCATCGAATGTCTTGTCAGGAAGCCTTTTTATGGCCGCAACCCCCATCGTTCTCGTCGACGGCTCCTCTTATCTCTACCGCGCTTTTCATGCCCTGCCACCGCTGACCACGTCAAAGGGCAATCCCACCGGGGCGGTCAAGGGCGTGCTCAACATGCTCAAGAGTCTGATCAAGCAGTACCCGGACAGCCCCATGGCGGTGGTCTTCGATGCCAAGGGCAAGACTTTCCGTGACGAGCTGTTCGAGCAGTACAAGGCGCACCGCCCGCCGATGCCGGACGATCTGCGCGAACAGATCGAGCCGCTGCACGCCTGCGTGAAGGCGCTCGGCCTGCCGCTTCTATGCATCGAGGGCGTCGAGGCCGACGACGTCATCGGTACCCTGGCGCGCCACGCCACGCAAGCCGGTCGCGATGCGGTGATCTCCACCGGTGACAAGGACATGGCGCAACTGGTCAACGGCCATATCACCCTGGTCAACACCATGAAGGGCGAGACCCTGGATGTTGCCGGTGTGGAGGCCAAGTTCGGCCTGCCGCCGGAGCTGATCATCGACTTTCTGGCGCTGATGGGCGACAAGGTCGACAACATTCCCGGCGTGCCCGGGGTGGGCGAAAAGACCGCACTTGGCTTGCTCCAGGGTGTTGGCGGCATGGATGCCATCTATGCCGATCTCGACAAGGTGGCCACGCTCCTCGTGCGTGGCGCCAAATCCCTGCCCAAGAAACTCGAGGAGAACCGGGAGCAGGCTTATCTTTCCTACCAGCTCGCTACCATCAAGACCGACTGCGAGCTGCCGGTGGGACTCGACGATCTGGATATCGCCCACCCGGATCGGGAAGCGTTGGCTAAACTCTACCGCGATCTCGAGTTCAAGAGCTGGCTGTCCGAGCTGCTCGAGGGCAAGGATCAGGGCGTCGATGACGTTGAAGGCAAGAATACACTCAGTGAGGAAACGGTCGAGGAAGATACCGCTCTCGCGGCCCCGGAGCGGGACGATCACACCCTGTTGGCCCAGGCCGAACTCGACGACTGGTTGGAACGGCTGAAGCAGGCGGAAGAATTCTGCTTCGATCTGGAAACCACCAGCTTGAACTACATGGAAGCGGAGATCGTCGGCATTGGCCTGGCGCTGAAAGCGGGTGAGGCGGCCTATATTCCCGTGGCTCACGACTATCTCGACGTGCCGGAGCAGCTCGATCGCGATGCGGTACTCAAGGCACTCAAGCCGTTGCTGGAAGACCCGGACAAAACCAAGATCGGCCAGAATCTGAAGTACGATATTTCCGTGCTGGCGCGCTACGACATTCGCGTAGTGGGGCCTTTGACCGACACGATGCTGGAATCCTACGTGCTCAACTCCACCGCCACCCGCCACGACATGGATTCCCTGGCGCTCAAGTATCTGGGCCAGAAGACCATCAGCTTCGAAGAGGTGGCCGGGAAGGGTGCCAAGCAGCTTACCTTCAATCAGGTCGCCCTCGAGCAAGCGGTGCCCTACGCCTGCGAGGACGTGGATATCACCCTGCGCCTGCATCAGACGCTGCGGCCCAAGGTCGAGGCGGAGGGGCGGCTAAGCGAGGTGCTGGACAGCATCGAACGCCCGATGATTCCGGTGCTTTCCCGCATGGAGCGAAACGGCGTGGCGCTGGATGTGACTCGCCTGCACAACCAGAGCCAGGAGCTTGAAACACGCATCCGCGAACAGGAAAAGGAAGCCTTCGAGATCGCCGGTCGGGAGTTCAACCTCGGCTCGCCCAAGCAGCTCAGCGAAATCCTGTTCGACGAGCAGAAGATCCCGGTGATCAAGAAAACCCCCAAGGGATCGCCCTCCACCGCGGAAGCCGTGCTCGAAGAATTGGCCCTGGACTATCCGCTGCCCAAGGTGATCATGGCCCATCGCGGGCTCTCCAAGCTCAAGTCGACCTACACGGACAAGCTGCCCAGGCTCATCAACAAGGCCACCGGGCGTATTCATACCAGCTACCATCAGGCGGTGACCGCCACCGGGCGACTTTCTTCCTCGGACCCCAATCTGCAGAACATCCCCATCCGTACCGAAGAGGGTCGCAAGATTCGCCAGGCTTTCATTGCCCGGCCCGGCTACAGGATCGTCGCGGCGGATTACTCCCAGATCGAGCTGCGCATCATGGCGCATCTCTCCGAAGACAAGGGACTACTGGATGCCTTCGCCAACGACCGGGACATTCACGCCGCCACCGCCGCGGAAGTCTTCGGCGTGGCCCTGGACAAGGTGCTGCCCGACCAGCGACGCAGCGCCAAGGCCATCAACTTCGGGCTGATCTACGGGATGAGCGCCTGGGGTCTGGGCCGCCAGCTGCGCGTCGAGCGCGGCCAGGCGCAGACCTATATCGACCGCTACTTCGATCGCTACCCGGGTGTGGCCCGCTTCATGAACAACATCCGCTCCCAGGCCGCCGAGGATGGCTTCGTCGAGACCGTGTTCGGTCGGCGTCTCTACCTGCCCGAGATCAACTCGCGGCAGCATGCCCGGCGTCAAGCCGCCGAACGCACCGCCATCAATGCCCCCATGCAGGGCACCGCCGCGGACATCATCAAACTTGCCATGATCGACGTGGACGCCTGGCTCAATCCGCTCACAGGTGAAAGTGAGTTCGACGCGCTGATGGTCATGCAGGTGCACGACGAGCTGGTGTTCGAGGTCAAGGAGGAACAGGTGGACGACTTCATCGGCAGCGTGAAACAACGCATGCAGAACGCCGCCGAGCTCAAGGTACCGCTGATCGTCGAAGCCGAGGCCGGAAATAACTGGGACGAAGCGCATTGAGGGTTTTGATGAATCGATGTGACCAGATCAGCGTTTTCGACGCCGAGAAGGCTCGGATCGAATCATCTTGACCCGAGCTTTTCTTCGGGGAGGTGGGGATGAATCGTTTTTCAGTTCCTCTTTCGGCGCTGATGGGCTCTCCACCCAGGCAAAGGTCGGCAGCGAAACGCCCCAGTAAATTGCCGCCAAACGCATGCCCAGGGTAGTGGCAAGGGCCAGACCAATGGCGAGCACGTTGTTCAACTCCGAAATGAATAGGATGGCGTAGACGATGCCACCGACAATCGAGGCGGTGGCGTAGATTTCCTGGCGCAGCACCATGGGAACCCGGTGCGCCAGTACATCGCGTATCATCCCGCCGGCGACGCCGGTCATCAGCCCCATCAGCACCGCGACGATACCGGCATGGCCCAACACCAATGCCTTGTGGGCGCCCATTACCGTGAACAGGGCCAGCCCGAAGGCATCCGTCACCGGCAGGAAGGTGCGCGTCAGACGATGAATGTAGTGAAAGCCCAGGATGGACAGGAACACCGTGGCGAGAATGACCCATAGATAACTCGGCGCGGCCACCCAGAACACCGGCACCCCCAGCACCAGGTCCCGCAGCGTGCCACCGCCGATGCCTGTTACCGCCCCCAGCACGAACATGCCGAAGGGGTCCATGCGTGAGTGACAGGCGACAATCACCCCCGAAAAGGCGAATATAGTGACGCCCGCCAGATCCAGCCAATAGACCAGCCCGCTCATCGATTCCTCCGTATTTAGCCATTACCAGTCTATCTCAGCAGCAACGTATCATCATTGGCAACTAGCGCCTGATACATCCTGCGAATGGTGCTCAAGACGCTCGGGGGCTTTCTTCGGTAGCACAGCACATTGAAATGCGCATTACGATGCGCATAAGATAAGTTCGAGTATTAACCTTTTGGCGGAGAGTATCCTATGCAACCTTTATATGACCTGAATGCTCCTAAAAAGGCGGCCAACCTCAGTTTAAACAGTGACTTGCTGGCAAAGTCGCGCGCTCTGAATATCAACCTCTCTGCCACCTTGGAAGAGGCGCTCAAGCAGCGGCTAGCAGCAACGGAAGCAGACAAATGGGCAGATGAGAACCGGGCGGCGATCAATGCCTACAACGCGTTCGTTGAGAAAAACGGCTGCTTTGGTGACGAGTTCAGGGAGTTCTGATGGCACAGTTCGATGTTTATGCCAATCCCAGCAGGGTGAGCAAGAGCCACTATCCTTATTTGGTCGACATCCAAAGCCCTCATATTTCAGCATTGGCAACTCGCATTGTCATACCGTTGGGCAGACGTATAGCTTTCCAAAACGAGGCGATGCAGGGGCTGACTCCTGAAATTTCATACGCCGATGAAGTATTTTTACTTCTTACGCCTCAAGCCTCCTCGATACCCGTTAAACAACTTAAAGAGCCCATCGGTTCGCTTGCCCACTTTCGTGACCAGATCATCGCAGCGCTTGATTTCGCGATAACCGGTATTTGATGTGCGACGGCGGGTAATAGAGAGGCGTTTATGAACACTCTAGATTCAGTAAAAATCCTTGCCTTCGACGTCTTTGGCACCGTGGTCGATTGGCATGGCTCAATCGCGCGAGAGGTCGATGCGCTAGGGCTAGGCGTCGATGGCGGTGAGTTCGCGCTTGCCTGGCGGGCAGGCTACAAGCCGGCGATGCAGCGGGTAATGTCCGGTGAAAAAGGGTGGACGCTGCTCGACGACTTGCATCGTGGCATTCTGGACGACGTGCTGATGCAATTCGGCGTGACCTCGCTATCGGAAGAACAGAAGCGCGATCTCAACAGGGCCTGGCATCGTCTGGACCCTTGGCCCGATGCGGTGGAAGGACTGACCCGGCTGAAGCAGCGCTTCACGATCTGTACGCTTTCCAACGGCAATCTGGGGCTGCTCGCCAACATGGCCAAGCGGGCCGGTCTGCCCTGGGACTGCATCCTCGGCGCGGAGGTGTTTCGCCAATACAAGCCGCATCCGGATACCTATCTAGGCGTCGCGCGGGTGTTTGATGTCGCCCCAGCGGCGGTAATTATGGTGGCGGCGCACCAGAACGATCTGGATAGCGCCCACGCATTGGGCCTCAAGACGGCCTATATCGAGCGCCCTCAGGAATTCGGTGCCGCCAATCCCAAGGATGTTTCAGCGTCACCTGCCAACGATTTTCATGCCGAGACGTTCTTGGACTTGGCCGACCAGCTAGGGTGCTGAAGCGCATGGTCGTATACATTTATCACGCAGTAGACAACTTTTTGACTTGTAGCTCATGGCGGCGCTGCTCTGCATGCCAAAGCTCATACTGGGATTGCTGATTGAGCCAGCTTTCGGCCGAGGTATCAAAAGCGATAGAAAGCCGGATAGCCATTTCCGGGCTGATGCCCGCATTTCCGTTGATAATCGCACTTAACGTCTTGCGACTGACACCGAGTGCTTTCGCCGCAGCAGTAACCGAAAGGTCAAGCGGCTCAAGACAAAGTTCTTTTATCACTTCGCCAGGATGGGGAGGGTTATGCATCAACATGATAGTGCCTCAATGGTAGTCTTCGTAGTTCACAACCTCGGCGTCATTACTATCGAAGCGAAATGTCACGCGCCAATTACCACTCACCGTAACTGACCACATTCCCGAGCGACCGCCCTTGAGTTCGTGTAGCCGGAGTCCCGGCAAATCCATATCCTTGGCGTCCGAAGCGGCATTTAGCCGACCGAGGATGAGCCGAAGCCTCTTGGCGTGAGCGGCCTGAATCCCAGCTGTACTACCGGACTCGAAGAATTTGGCCAAGCCTTATGTTTGAAGCTTCGTATCATGCTGTAACTGTACCCTGTAACGTGTCAGGTATCAATAAGTAGGATGATTGAGCACCCGCAAACGGTTTCTTCCTTGAATCCAATCAATAGCGTCGCTTATACCGGGTTCGATAGGCCACACCTCACGCTGGCGACAGGCTGCAGAGCGCACCGCCGTCAACGCGCCCATGCAGAGTACCGCCGTGGGCATCATCAAGCGCGCCATGACCGGCGGCGACGCCTGGCTCAACTCGCTCGATGATGAAAGCGAGTCGATGCCACCAAGGTCATGCAGGTCCAAGACGAGCTGGTGTTCGAGGTCAAGGAAGGACAGGTCAATGATCTTATCGCTGCAGTCAAACAGCGTATGCAGAATGTCGCGGGTCTCAAGGTGCCGCTGATCGTCAAGGCCGAGGCGGGGGTAATCGGGATAAAGCGCATTGAAGCAGTGAAATGAAGACAGTCTGACAAAAGAAGGGCTGATAGATTAATGGCAATGGAGGCGGCTTTCGGCCAAAAGCGGACTTTCGGCAAGCGGTCATATAAAGCTTGTGCTCAGTTGCCGCTTTGGAGCGCCAGCGGAAAAGTGGTCAACTGCAGTGCCTTGTTGGGCAATAAGCCAGGCTTGTCGCAGGAATCAATGATAGTCATCCTCCAGTTGATGACGTATCGCAAGAACGGTAACCGTATGGTTATCTTCGATCTCAAACAAAGCCACATACCCGGAATTGCCGAATGGAATAATGAACTCACGGAGAAATGGGGTTGCGTCATCGGCTTTCCGACAGGAAAACGGGAACTGTTCAAGTGATGACCAGGCACTGTCAACAATATCAAGTGCTCTTTCGGCGGCTCCAAAGTCGCGTTCCGCGAGAAACCTGTACAACCGCTCGATGTCCGCCTTTGCCCCCAAGGTGAACCGGACACGAAAGCTCACCCTTTATCTCTCTGTGCCTCGAGTATGGATCGCAAAGAGTCCATGACCTCGCCTTTCGAAGCATATTGTCCCGTGGACTTCGCAGCCTCGCGTGCCGCCAATCCACGCGCTACAAATTCTTTCTGCGTTCGCCGGCGCTCGATATGTTGCCGCAGAGACTCCTCCACGAAGGCGCTCAAGGATTCTCCCTCATGTAACACACTTTCTGCATCATGACGGAACTCTGGTGTAACCCGGAGCGACGGAATAGTTGACGATTTCATAGCACCACCGCAATGCGTTGCACATGCGATGCATTGTGCGTCTTTCTCACACGGAGCGCAATGGGCCCAACCACCAATAATCATGCCGGCTACATAACACGGGCCGACATGTCGGCGGAATTTGCCGAAATGACCGCTTTGGGTCGAAAGCCGCCCTTCGCTATATGTAGCGTATCTTATGTAAGTATTAAAAGTCATAAGAGGAGGCGGGAGGATCATAAAAACTGAACAGCGGCTCTCATCCGGGGAGGTCGATAGGGGTGCTGGGTTCGCCTCACACCGGCGGCAAGCTCGGCACCCAGTCGACGACACCGAAGGTCTCCAGGCTGATCCATGCTAGAAAGGTGACGTAGATGACGAGCAGGGCGACGGATTCACGCCTCGAAAGAATCATCTGGGTGCGCATCATCAAGAACAGCACGATGGTTGCGGCGGTCAGCACTGCCATCATCGGCGCGGCGACGGAGAAGCTGATAACGGCGGTACCCGCGATGAGCACGCCGACAGGGATGCACACCAGCAGGTCGAAGGTATTGCTGCCGAGCACGTTGGCGATACTGGTCACGCCGCGTCCGTCCCGGGCTGCACGTATTGATACGAAGGCATCTGGAATCGAGGTGCCTGCGGCGACTACGGTGATGCCCCACAGGAAGCTCGGCGTGCCGAAGATGTCGCCGAAGTTGATGGCGGCGCGCACCAGCCCTTCGACACCCACCACGATCACCACCAGCGACAGGGCAAGCATGGCCCATTCCCGGCCTGGGCGGATGTCGCCTTTGTCCACATCCGCCTCATGGTCCAGGGTGTCCTGATATTGCACGAAGATATAGAGCGCGTAGAGGGCGATGGGCATGAGTGCGAGCCAACGGGTCATTTCGCCCTTGATGGCACCGCCGTCATCCGCGACGGGATGATAGATGGCGGCGAAGGAGAAGGTGAGCGTGAGCACCGCCACGGCGATCATGTAGAACTGGGCTTCCTTGTAGACCAGGTCGCGATTCGAACGCAGTTGCTCGTGAGAACTGAGACCGCACAGGGCGGGAATCACCATGATGTTGAACAGCGCCGAGCCGACGATGGCGGCAACCCCGAGTTCGAATTCGCCATGCACCAGGGTCGAGATCACCGTGGTGGAAAGCTCGGGAAAGCTCGAACCCACTGCCACCACGATCGCCCCTTGCACGATTTCCGGCAGTTCGTAATAGATGGAAAGGCGTTCGCTGGCACGCTCGAGCAGGCCGCTGCCTTTCCAGATGATCGCCGTGGAGATTATTGCGACGAGCGTCCAGATCAGTATGCCGGTCATGCAGAGTCCTTTTGCAATAGATGACGTTATTTCTGTGGAGAAGGCCGGTTCGCTATCCTGCTAACCTGGCAGGGTACCTGTTTTCCCCAACCTACAAGAACAAGCCGTGATATGGATATGCCGCCGATACGAGCAGCAGGCGACGTCGTTACGTCCAAGGTCGTCTTGTCGAGGGCGCTGCCCATGCTGATTCTAAACGTCATGGCAAAAACAGGAATTTCCGTCCATGAGCAATGATCCTCTTTCACCGCCGTTGCTGCTGCAAGGGCTCGATGCCATGAGCGAATGGCTGGTAGTGGTGGATGGCGATGCCCGTATCGTCTATCTCAACGCGCCCTATGCGGACTTTCTCGAGGTCGATGCAGCGGCGGCGATCGGCCGTCCTGTCGTGGAAATCATCGAAAATACCCGAATGCCTGCGGTGCTGGCCTCCGGCAAGGCGGAGCTTGCTCAGCTGCAAATGCTGCGGGGACATCACATGATTGCCCATCGCTATCCCATTCACGCTGATGGTGAGGTGATTGGCGCTCTTGGCACGGTGATCTATCACGATACCTGGGAGTGGCGTCAGATGGATGCCCAGGTCAAGGCACTTGAAGCCCAGGTCGACTACTACCGCGAGGCCCTGGATGCGCGGGTCGGCGCACGCTGGCGATTGGCCGAGGTGGTTGGCGAAAGCGAAGCGATCGCGTCCCTCAACAGTCAGGTGCGCAAGATCGCTCCCGGCGATGCGTCGGTATTGATTCGCGGTGAATCCGGCACCGGCAAGGAGCTTTACGCCCATGCTGTGCATCGTCTCTCCGAGCGGGTCAACGGGCCCTTCATCAAGCTCAACTGTGCTGCCGTTCCGGAGCAGTTGCTCGAGGCGGAGCTGTTCGGCTACGAGGAGGGCACCTTTGCCGGCGCGCGCAAGAACGGCAAGCCGGGCAAGTTTCAGCTTGCCCATGGCGGGACATTGCTGCTCGACGAAATCTGCGACATGCCGCTGGCGGTGCAGGCCAAGCTGCTGCGAGTGTTGCAGGATCGAGAGGTCGAGGCGATAGGGGCTGCTCGTTCGCGACCGGTGGACGTACGGGTGATTGCCACCACTCATCGCCCTTTGGAGAGCCTGGTGAAGCGGGGCGAGTTCCGAGAGGATTTGTTCTATCGCATCAATGTAGTGCCCTTGATCATCCCGCCTCTGCGGGAGCGACCTGAAGATATTCCGGTAATTGCCCGTCATCTGCTCAAGCGCTTCGCCGAGCGTCGTGGCCGGCGCTGCCCCGTGCTCAGTCAGGCCGCTCTGACCTGTTTGAATCAACATGACTGGCCGGGCAATGTGCGGGAGCTTGAGAATGTGCTGGAAGCAGCCTTCTATCTGGGCGGATCGCGACTCGGAACAAACGATCTGCCCGAAACCCTGCGCCGCGGCTCGCCTTCGATACCGGGAGAGCCACTAAAGCAGACGCTGATGCGGGCCGAGCGAGAGGCCATCAAGAAGGCGCTGGCAGTGTGTGGCGGCAACCGGACTCGCGCCGCGAGACGGCTTGGCATAGCCAAGTCGTCCTTTTACGAAAAGCTGGCGCGCCATTCCCTTGAAGTGCCCGAAACTTGATTGTTTGCATAGCTTGAAAACCGACCGGAAATTCGGACGGTTTTGTTGCTGATTGTCGTCATGTATAGGGCATTAGTCTAAGAATGCGCATAAAAGCATTTTAAACGTTTGTTCTTATTATATTGTTTGAGAGGGTGACAACAACAATGTTCAAGGAGTCACATATGCGAAACAACGTATTCTCCCGTTCCCTACTCGCAAGCACCATCGGTGCGGCGGCCACTGCGCTGCTGAGTGTGCCGGCGCTGGCCGAAGGCCCCAAGCAGCTCGATGTGGCAAGTACCTTCTCTACCCAGAACTTTTTGGGAGAGGGGGCGGTTCGCTTGTCCAAGGAACTCGAGACGGCAACCGGTGGCGCGGTCAGCCTGCGCGTTCACGAACCCGGTGATCTGGTGCCAGCCTTCGAGGTATTCAACTCGGTTTCGTCCGGCGCCATACAAGCCGGCTGGGACTGGATGGGCTACTGGGCCGGCACGGTGCCGATCACCAATCTTTATGGCGCGCTCCCCTTCGGTCCGTCGCCTGAAGCCTTCATGTCCTGGATGTGGTCCGACGAGGGTACCGAACTGGTTCAGAAGGCCTACGACCCGTACGGCGTCAAGGTACTGCCGTGTTTCATCTCGCCCCAGGAAACCGGCGGCTGGTACAACCAGGAAATCAACAAGCCAGAAGACTTCGACGGGCTGTCCGTGCGCATTTCCGGTCTGGGCGCCAAGGTGCTCAACAAGCTGGGCGCATCCACCCAGCTGGTGCCGGGTAGCGAGATCTACCTGGCCCTGGAAAGAGGCCGGGTCGACGCCACGGAGTTCTCGGTACCTCAGGTCGATGCCGCCATGGGATTCGACGAGGTCGCCGAATACTACTACTTCCCGGGTTGGCACCAGAGCGCCAGCTGGTTCTCGCTGCTGGTCAATCAGCAGATCTGGGACGAGTACAGCGACGAGCGCAAGGCGCAGTTCGAGACCGCCTGTCGCGCCACCCTGCAATGGGCCATGGCCGAGGCGCCTCCGGAGCAGATGCGCACCATCCGCAAGCTCGAAGAGAAGGGCGTGAAGGTCAAGCGCTTCCCGGATGAAGTCGTAAGCGCTCTGCAGGATGCCTGGGTCGAGGTGCGCCAGGAGGAGATGCAGAACAACCCGGACTTCGCCGAGGCCTACAGGTCGTTGATGAAGCACGTGAAACTCATCGATGACTGGTACGAGCTGCAGGCCATGCCCGCGCCCAAGCCGCTGAAGGATGAAGGAGAGAGCTGATGCCGCACTCCCGCCTTGCTCCCTGGCGTGAGCGTGGTGCGCGGCTGTGTGACGCCCTGGCCCGACCGTTGATCGGGCTGGGGGTCGTCGTCGGGCGCATCAGCAGCTGGCTGGTGCTGTTGGTGATGCTGGCCGTGCTCACGACGATTACGCTCAATGCCCTGGGCATCAACGAGATCGCCCGCTGGAACGATAGCGTCCTGCTGTTCGGCAAGGCGCTGACCATCAACAGCGTGACCGAGTTGCAGTGGCACCTGTTCGGCATTCTTACACTGCTCGGCGGCACCTATGCGCTGCATCGCGATACCCATGTGCGAGTCGATCTGATCTATCAGAAACTCTCGCCACGAGGTCGCGCCGTCATCGATATTCTTGGCCATCTATTGATGCTGATTCCGTTCTGCCTGCTCATTGCCTGGCTGTCCAAGCATTTCGTGAGCATGTCCTACCTTTCCAACGAACAATCCAACTATGGCGGCCTCACGGATCGCTACCTGATCAAGGCGATGCTGCCCATCGGCCTGGTGTTCCTGGCTCTCGGCGCAGTGGGGCAGATACTGCGCAATCTTGCCGGTCTGTTCGATCCTGCGCGTCTGGAGCCATCGTCCACTAAAGAGGAGCCGATTCATGGCTGAGTTTCTGGCCGAGTATGCCCTGGCCATCGCCATGGTCGTCGCGTTGTTGGCGGGTATCTTCACCGGTTATCCAGTAGCATTTCTACTTGGCGGCCTGGGCATTGCCTTCGCCTTCATCGGCGATATTCCCATTCCCTTTCTGGGCACGGTAGGGTCGCGCATCTTTGGCGGTGTCATCGAAAACTGGTTGATGATCGCCATTCCCCTGTTCGTCTTCATGGGCCTGATGCTGGAGCGCTCCGGCGTCGCCCGGCGCCTGTTGCTGACCCTGCAGCGCTTGTTCGGGCGCACCCCGGGTGGTCTCGCCATTTCGGTGGCGATCCTTGGCGTGGTGATGGCGGCGAGTACCGGCATCATCGGTGCCTCGGTGGTCATGCTGGGCTTGCTGGCGCTGCCGGTGATGATGAAGCAGGGCTATCGCGCGGAGATGGCCTGCGGTGTCATCGCTGCCTCGGGCACCCTGGGTATCCTGATTCCACCTTCGATCATGCTGGTGTTGATGGGCTCGATTTTGCAGATCTCCGTCGGTGCCTTGTTCAAGGCGGCCCTGTTGCCCGGCCTGTTACTGGGCGTGCTGTACGTTGCCTATCTGCTGATCACTGCCTGGATCAAGCCCGAATGGGCACCGCTGGCCGATCCTGATGCTCACGACGCGGACACGACGCCGCTGGGGTTGGCCTTGCTGCGTGATCTGCTTGGTCCGGTGCTTTTGATCACCGCCGTACTCGGCTCGATCATGGCGGGCATCGCCACGCCGACGGAGGCGGCTGCCATCGGTGCCTTGGGGAGCCTGCTGCTGGCGCTGGTCATGCGCAGTCTGGATTACGCGACGCTGCGTGACGCGGTGCGGGAAACCTCGCGCACTTCCTCGATGATTCTGTTCGTAGTGATCGGCGCGACCTGTTTCTCGGTGGTATTCAAGCGCCTGGGCGGCGACTACATGATCGAGGAGATGATCACCGGTACCGGCCTTGGGCCTTATGGTCTGCTGCTGCTGATCATGGGATTGATCTTCGTGCTGGGCTTTTTCCTCGAATGGATCGAGATCAGCTTCGTGGTGCTGCCCCTGGTGGCGCCGGTGGTGGAACTGCTCGATTTCGGTCTGGGATTGTCCGGGCAGGGGCTTCTGGTCTGGTTTGCGATTCTGGTGGCGATTAATCTGCAGACCAGTTTCCTGACGCCACCCTTCGGTTATGCGCTGTTCTATCTCAAGGGGATCACCGAAGGACAGATCGGCATCGGCACCATCTATCTCTCGATCATTCCCTTCGTGCTGCTGCAGCTGATCGGCCTGACCCTGTGCATTGTCTTTCCATCACTAGTGCTGTGGCTGCCCGGACTGATGCCTTGAGAAAAACGTAAAAAACCCGTGGGCTAACGCCCACGGGTAAAACGATCGAATCGACCTATCAAAACTCTTGGCTCAGAACCAGATCTCCATCTGGGTGCCGAAGCTCCACTGCCCGCCGGTAAAGCCTTCGGTACCGAATGAGTCTTCGTTACTAAACTCGTTGAGTTCGTCATCCCAATCGGTATAGGAGGCGAAGACACGGATCTCGGGGCGCTGCCAGAAACCGCCCACCTCCGGCTTGAAGGTCGGTGCGATGGTGAACTTGCTAAACCCGCCATCGACCTCATTGCTCCCCTTGTAGCCCTGGGGGTCGAGATCCATGAATTGGTAGCTTGCCTCGTACTGCATCTCGAAGTTCTGGGTCAGCTCGTTGGCCAGGCGTAGGTTGGCGGTAGCCCATTTGTAATCATCACCCTCGACATAGCGGTCATCGCTGACCTCGGCCAGAATCGCTGGAGCGATACGCCAGTGGGGTGCAATGTAGGTCGTGCCATATAATCCCACGCGTGTCGCCGTGGCATCCTCGGTCAGGTTGCCGTCGGCGCCAATACTCTTGACTTCGGCGCCCAGGCCCTGGCCGTGCAGTACGGCAGCCTTGAAGTTACCTTCGCTGAGTCCGAAGAAGCTGTCGCCATGGTAGGCCAGCATGGTATGAAAGCCATCGTCAGCTCCTCGCTCACCTCGGTTGGTGACGGTCACATTCTCTTCCACGACCCCGTCCACCACGACTTGCTGAGTCTCTGTCTGGAGATCATTGAACCGGTCGTCGTTGTCTGTGGCAGAAAGGCCGCTGATCATCCATTGCCAGTTACCGAAGTAGTTGTTGGCGGTCAGAGTCAGGTTGTCGGTATCGCCCTCGATTGGCGTCTCGTCAGTGATGACATCGAAGTCGCTGTAGCTGCGCCCGTAAAGGGAAAAGTTGCTCTTCCAGTTATCGGTGAGTTGGACGTCGTAGATCCCCGCACCGGTGCCGGCGAGGAAGATGAAATCGCTGTCGAGCCAGTGGATGTCGAAATTGTCGCGATCGAAGCGCTTACCCGCCCAGATCGAGGAGTTCTCGAAGGCGCCGGTGAAGCTGGGCAAGTCGCTGAATTCGGCATAGACCTGACGCATGTTGAGGTTCGACTCGCTCCCGGTCCAGTCGTTGCTGGTGGTGACCGAGTCGGCAAGCATCACACGGTAGTGGGACTTGGCGCCGTTATCGAAGCGCTGCTTGTAGTTGAGAATGGCTTCGACATAGGTGTCCGGCTCGTTGCCCAGGCGTCCGACGGCACCGCCCGTAGGGCCCGCCGGGGTCACATAGGGTCCTCCGGGAATACTCTTGCCGTCTTCGCCGATCAACAGCCCTGATCGGGCATAGGCACCAAAGGAGAAACCTTCTTCCCCCTCGGCAGGACGCTCTGCCTTGGCGAGACGTTCGCCTATCTGTTCCTCTGGGGTGTTTTGCGGCTCGGAAACCTGTTCCTGCCTCGTTTGCCCGGCTGGCGCTTGGGTCCGAGCCATTTGGCTCTCGGCGCGTCTGGCGCGTTGTTCAGCCTGATCGGCACGATTTTCAGCGGTGGCGACTCGTGCTTCGAGGGCGGCAAGACGTTCTTCGAGGCTCGCATCCTGCGCTAGGGCCGGAGCGGTAGCACCGAGCGCCACGAATGCGATTGCAATCGCTAAAGGAGTCTTGGGTGTTTCTATCTTCATGGTTTTCCCTTTTTTGTTGTTACGCTGGCGTTTGCCAAACGGTGCTCATCTCAGCAAGTCTTAATCGTTTAAGATAACAGTCAAAAAAACACCGTTCACCGGTTTTCGGTGATGAGATGGTCTCATTGCCGATGTGTTGAAGTTAATCGATTAAGTTCTACAAATACAGGTTGTTTAAAAGGACTTTCAACTAATGTCTAGTGCCTGGAATTCTGTCGCCGCATTGATCAGAGGCGATTACGGGCAGGTTTCACCGATGATTAATTCAGTTTTCAACCAATGCGGTGCCATGGGCTCCTTGCCCAGAATCATCGATGCTGCAAAACGTCCCTTGGCGACACTATCCTGGCGCACGGTGGTCAGGTGCGGTGCGCGATACTGGCCTTCGGCGATGCCGTCGAAACCGGTGATACGCATATCCTCGGGAATACGCAGGCCGCGCTGTTCCGCGAGGGTCAGGACCGTCAAGGCGATGCGATCCGACATGCACAGCAGCAGATCCGGACGCTGGTCCTTGGGTAGGTCGAGGATCTCCTTGATCACCGGCACGCAGGTCGTAAATGTATTTTCCTCGACATTCCATATCGGCACCTGGGCCGGGTCGATGCCCCGTTCCACGAAGGCGCGTCGAAAGCCAATGAGGCGATGACGGGTGATCGTATATTCCGCCGCCAATAGGCGGTACTCGGCGGTGATACGTCCATTGCAGGCTTGCTCGGTAAGCCGTAGGCCGATTACCGCCGGGCGCTGCGGTAAAACGGTGAGGGCGTGACAGGCAATCGCATAACTCGCCTTCTCGTTATCCACATGTACCGTCGGACAATCTTCGAACTCGAAGTCCACTGCTACCAAAGGTCGTTGGGGAGGAAGATTGGCGAGCATCGTCAGGTTAGGCATCAAACCGTAGACGATGAAACCATCGGCCATGCTCGCCGAATCGGGAATTCGGTTGGAGTGCTGACGTCCCGATACTAGCAGCAAGGTGTGGCCGTGAGCGTCAAGCACTTCGGCGATACCCGATAGCAGTTCGCTGGCCACGGCATCGTTCAAGCTGTAGGTGAGGCTCTCGGCCAGTATCACGGCAATGATACGCGAGCGTCCGGTGCGTAGACTGCGAGCCTTGGCATCCGGGCCGCTATACCCGATGGCCTTGGCCTCCCGCAGGATGCGATCACGCAGTGCCGGCGAAAGCTGATCGGGACGGTTGAAGGCATTCGATACCGTGGCGGTGGAAATATCCAGCCGTGCGGCCAGATCCTTGAGAGTGATACGTCGCGACGATGACGGCACAGGTGTTTCCATGTAAAGCGTTGCGTGATCGGGTGCCAAGGCGGTTGCACCACCACTGGTTTCCATCGGACATCTTATCAGCTAACAACCAGCCAGGTTGCTGCCCCCGACGCGAGAAGCAACGTCTCGCCGTTGCGTTGCGTAGTGGGCATCCCTGTCAAGGATATTTCGTGCCATTTCTGACTACTGTTGACTGGCTCTAGGGGGATAGAGACGGGCAGTATCCTACAAGACGAGGTGGGCCTGGCAGTTGGCGACTCTCGTGATACTCGCGAGTGGCTGTGGGCATTGGTTTCGATGCCTCATCCTGTCGTAGTGTTAGAGACATCGATGTGGCAATGGGTGGGGGACATAGCGCCCCCTTATGTACGGTACCAAGAATCAAGGATCCCACTTGCTATCCTGATCCGCGTCTGCTGCGCAGCGCGCGATGGCGATACCGTAGGCCGGCAGCCGCAGCGTGCCGTCCTGCCAGAGACCGTTGACCATAGTCGGCGCGTTGTCGAGGGCGCGGGCCTCCCGGGGGGCGGCGAGTTCGCGGGTTGCATCGGCGAAGTTCAGCGCCACCAGCAGGCGTTCCCCCTGATGGCGACGCTCGAAGCACAGGACGTCATCGCGCAGTGGGTGGTAGCGGATCTCGCCCTTGACCAGTGCCGGCTGGGTACGGCGGAAGGCCAGGAAGGCGCGGGTGGCGTTGAGCAACGAATCCGGATCGCCGTCCTGCTGGTCCACCGCTAGACCAAGATGCGCTTCGGGTACCGGCAGCCAGGGTGTTCCCATGGAGAAGCCACCGTGGGGGACGTCGGCCTGCCACGGCTGCGGAGTACGGCAGCCATCGCGCCCCTTGTAGGCGGGCCAGAAGGTGATGCCGGCCGGATCGACCAGTTGCTCGAAGGTTAGTTCGGCCTCGGTCAACCCCAATTCTTCTCCCTGGTACAGACAGATGCTGCCACGCTGGGTGAGCAGGAAGGCCATGTACAAGCGTAGTGCCGCGACATTGCCCTCGGCTTTCCAGCGCGTGGCCAGACGTGTCACGTCATGATTGCCCAGCGCCCAGCAGGGCCAGCCGTCGCCGATGCGTGTCTCCATCTCGGTGAGGGTGTCGTGCAGGTATTGAGGGCCGGCATTCTCGGTCAGCAGGTCGAACGAGTAGCACATGTGCAGGCGATTGCCGCCTTGGGTGTACTCGGCCATGACGCTTAGGGAGTTGTCGTCGCTAACCTCGCCGACACTGGTGGTGCCGGGATACTCGTCGAGCAATGCACGCAGCTTCTCGAGAAACGCCAGGTTTTCTGGCTGAGTCTTGTCGTGGAGGTGATGCTGGAAGGCGTAGGGGTTGTCCGGGCGTACGCCGATGGAGCCTTCGGCGATCTCATGACGAGGGGGGTTGTCCCGGAGCTCACCGTGAGTGCAGAAGTTGACCGCATCGAGGCGGAAGCCGTCGACGCCGCGTTCCAGCCAGAAGCGGACCTCGCCGAGAACCGCCTCGACCACCTCGGGGTTGCGGAAGTTGAGGTCCGGCTGCTCGACCAGGAAGTTGTGCAGGTAGTACTGGCAGCGCCGGGTATCCCACTGCCAGGCGCTGCCGCCGAAGATCGACTGCCAGTTGGTGGGGGGTGAGCCATCGGCCCGGGCGTCGGCCCATACGTACCAGTTAGCCTTGGGGTTGTCGCGGCTGGCGCGACTCTCCTGGAACCAGGCGTGCTGATCCGAGCTATGGGAGAGTACCTGGTCGATGGTGACCCTGAGACCACGGGCATGGGCGGCCTCCACCAGGCGATCGAAGTCGTCGAGGGTGCCGAACGTAGGATCGACATCGCGGTAGTTGGAAACGTCGTAACCGAAGTCCTTCATCGGGGAGGTGAAGAAGGGTGACAGCCAGATGGCATCCACATTCAGCGAGGCGATGTAGTCGAGCTTGTCGATCACCCCTTGCAGGTCACCGATGCCATCATCATTGGCATCCATGAAGCTGCGCGGATAGATCTGGTAGATCACGGCGCCGCGCCACCATTCCGCGTCGATGCTTCGTTGCTGTGCGATAGTCAAATGGAACTCCTGTCTATCAGACGGTGGCCTTCGTCTTGTTGATCATCAAGGCCTTGTCCTGGGTGTCAAATAGGTGAATGTGCTCGAGCTCTGGAGCCAGGGCCACCCGTTGGCCGACTTCCCAGCAGCTGGGAGCTTCACTTCGATGGATAAGCAGGGTATCGCCGGCCTTGGGCTCCAGGTAGACGTAGACCTCATTGCCCAGGTATTCGACATTGACGATCTCGAAGCGGTTGTCGTCCTGCGCCTCGGTCAGGCGCAGATGTTCGGGCCGTATCCCCAGAGCCAGCCTGGCCCCGCTCTGTTGGTAGCTGGCATCCTGGGGAAGATCGAGTTCGCCGAGGCCGGGAGCGCGAACCCGACATCCCTTGCCAGCGCTCTGCACCAGCTCCGCCGGCATGAAATTCATGGTCGGCGATCCGATGAAGCCGGCGACGAATTTCGTCGCCGGTTGCTGGTAGAGGGGCTGCCGACCTGCTCGACACGGCCATCGCGCAGCACCACGATCTTGTCGGCCAGGGTCATGGCCTCGACCTGATCGTGGGTGACGTAGATCATCGTCGATCCCAGACGATGGTGCAGACGGGCGATCTCGTTGCGCATCTGCACGCGCAGCGAGGTATCCAGATTCGACAACGGCTCGTCGAACAGCAGGATGCGTGGTTCGCGCGCCATGGCGCGGCCCATGGCCACGCGCTGGCGTTGGCCGCCGGAAAGCGCCTTGGGTTTGCGCTTGAGGAGCTCTTCGAGCTGCAGAATACGCGCGGTTTCCATGACGCGCTCGTCCACGGTCTGCTTGTCGGTCTTGGCCAGCTTCAGGCCGAAGGCCATGTTCTCGTAGACCGTCATGTGCGGGTAAAGCGCGTAGGACTGGAACACCATGCCTACCCCCCGCTCCCGGGGTGGAAGATCGTTGACGGTGTCGTCGCCCATGCTGAGCCGACCGCTGGTGATCGACTCGAGGCCGGCGATCAGGCGCAGCAGGGTGGACTTGCCACAGCCCGAAGGGCCGACGAAGACCACGAACTCACCATCACCGATAATCAGGTCGACATCCTTGATGATGTGCGTGCTGCCGAACACCTTGTTGATCTTGTCGAGGGTGACACTTGCCATCTGGCGACTCCCTGCCAACCTGGCGCGGCTGGCCTGTTGTTGTATCGATTGCCGGGTCGATCGTTATCCGAGTTTGAAGAAACCGGCCTGATAGGGCGGCAGGTGAAGCTCATCGCCGTGTAGCTCGATCCCGAAGTCATGGGTATCGAGTGGTTCGGCGTTGCTTACCGGCAAGGGGGTCGATCGGGGCTCGCCGGTCAGGTTGAACACGCACAGCAGCCGCTCGCCCCCATTCTCACCGTCAGCCTGGCGCACGAAGCCGAGTAGATCCTCGCCGACATCGACCAGTTCCAGAGCGCCATCGATCAGCGCCGGATGCGCGGCACGGAAGCTCAACATCCTGCGCACTGTATTGAGCACGGAATCTTTATCGTCATGTTGCCGGCTTATCGCCAACGCTAGATGACGAGAATCTATCGGTAGCCAAGGACCTACCTGGGAAAAGCCGCCATGCTCCATATCATCCCAGGGCATGGGCGTGCGTGCGCCGTCCCGTCCCTTGAACTCAGGCCACAGTACCTTGCCGTAGGGGTCCTGAATGTTCCCGAAGGGCACCTCGGCTTCGGGTAGGCCCAGTTCCTCTCCTTGATAAAGGCAGACACTGCCACGCAGGGAAAACAGCATGGCCAAGGCGACCTTGGGATAGGCCAGGGGATCCTGGTCGGTGCCCCAGCGCGAGGCGCTGCGCATGACATCGTGGTTGGACAGCGCCCAACAGGGCCAGGCATCGCCGGCCAGACGCTGGAAACGCTCGATCACTTCGCGAATGTAGGAGGCGGAGTTTGGCGTGTTGAGCAGATCGAAGGTATAGGCCATGTGTAGCTTGTCGTCGTTCGCCGTGTACTCGGCCATGCGTTCCAGTGGATTGTCGTCGCCGATCTCACCCACCGTGGTGGTGCCTGGGAACTCGTCCATCAGCGCACGCAGCTCCCTGAGGAAAACAAGGTTCTCCGGGCGACTGATGTCGTACTTGTGGCGCTGCCAGGTATAGGGGTTGGTATCCGGTGCACCCATGGTCTTGCTCTCATGGGCGGGCACCGGCGGGTTATCACGCAACTCGGCATCGTGGTAATAGAAGTTCACGGTATCGAGACGGAAGCCGTCGACGCCGAGTTCCAGCCAGAAGCGCATGTTGTCCAACTGCGCGGCACGTACCTCCGGGCTGTGGAAGTTCATGTCCGGCTGACTGGTCAGGAAGTTGTGTAGATAGTACTGGCGACGCCGTGAATCGAAGGTCCAGGCCGGCCCGCCGAAGATCGATAGCCAGTTGTTGGGCGGTGTGCCGTCAGGCTTGGGATCGGCCCAGACATACCAGTTCGCCTTGTCGTTGTCGCGATTCTGGCGACTCTGTTGAAACCAGGGGTGCTGGTCCGAGCTGTGGCTGATGACCTGGTCGATGATGACCTTGAGTCCCAGTTGATGGGCGCGAGCCAATAGTGTCGTGAAGTCATCGAGGGTGCCGAACATCGGGTCGACGTTACGGTAGTCGCTGACGTCGTAGCCGAAGTCCAGCATCGGCGAGGTGAAGAAGGGCGACAGCCAGATGCCATCGACACCCAGGCTAGCCACGTAATCGAGCCGACTGATGATGCCACGCAGGTCGCCGATGCCATCACCGTTGTGATCCATGAAACTGCGTGGATAGATCTGGTAGATGACACCACCGCGCCACCAGGTCAGGTTGTCTTGCATCTGAAAGTCCATTGAGATCATTGAAAACTAGCCCTTGACGGCACCGGCGGTCAGCCCCGAAACGATGCGCCGCTGGAAGATCATTACCAGAATGACCAGCGGCACCGTGACGGTCACAGAGGCGGCCATGATCGGCCCCCAAGGCAGCTCGTGCTGGCTGCCTCCGGAGATCAGGGCGATGGCGACGGGCACCGTACGCTGGCTGTCCGTGAGGGTGAAGGTCAGCGCAAAGAGGAATTCGTTCCAGGCGGCGATGAAGGCCAGCAGGCCGGTAGTTGCCATGGCGGGCCACATCAAGGGGAGGAATACACGGGTAAGAGTCACCCAAGGGGTGGCGCCATCCATGATCGCCGCTTCTTCCAGCTCCATGGGCAACTGGCGCATGAAAGTGGTCAGCACCCAGACGGTGAAGGGCAGGGTGAAGATGGTATAGCTCAGGATCAAGCCGCCCGGATTATTGTAGAGGTCCAGGGCACGAATGACTTCGAATAAGCCCGAGAGCACCGCCACCTGGGGGAACATTGAAACCCCGAGAATGACCAGCAGCACCGTGGTGCGTCCACGAAAGCGTACCCTGCCCAGGGAGTAGGAGGCGGTGATACCCAGTAGCAGAGCGATGAATACTACGCTGACGGCCACCAGGATGGAGTTACCGATGGCTTGTATGAAGCTCTTCTGGGACAGGATCTGCACATAGTTGCTGAAATCCAGCGAGGAGAGCCAGAAGTCGACGCGGAAAAGTTCGCTGGACGGTTTCAGCGAGGTGATCACCGCGTAATAAAAGGGAAAGATGGCATAGACCATGACCACCGCGATCAGAGCCCACAGGCCGACACGTTTTAGCAGTTTGAAAAGCTGGTACTGATTCATTGGTCGACTCCTAGCTGACGACGACCCAGGTACAGATAGACGATCGTCACCAGGGCGATGATCAAGAACAGCAGGGTCGAGGCGGCACTGCCGTAGCCCACATCCTGAAATTCGACCAGCTGCTGGCGGGCGTAGATCGACATGGTCATGGTGCTGGTGGAGTTGGAGGTCAGCACGTAGATGACGTCGAACACCCGCAGCGCATCGAGCAGTCGGAAGATCACCGCTACCAGCAGTGCCGGGGTGATCAGCGGCAGGGTGACACGGAAGAACACCTTCAAGGGGTGGATGCCATCCACCTCGGCGGCTTCAAAGCAGTCCTTGGGCAGCATCTGCAGCGCTGCCAGCATTAGCAGGGCGACAAAGGGAGTGGCCTTCCATACGTCGACCATGATCACCGCCCACATCGAGAGATCCGCGTCGGCGGTCCAGGCCAGAGGGCTGTCGATCACGCCCAAAGCCAGCAGCAGATGATTGATGATGCCGAACTGGTCGTTGAGCATCCACGCCCATATCTTGGCCGAGACGATGGTGGGGATGGCCCAGGGGATCAACACCGCCGCACGCACCAGAATGCGCCCCTTGAACTCGGCATTGAGCAGCAAGGCGACGATGATGCCGAAGACCACCTCCAGGGACACCGAGACGACGCTGAAGAACAGTGTGTTCCACACTGCGATCCACCAGGTCGGATCGGTGAGGATGCCGTACCAGTTGCCGTCGTCATAGACCAAGTAGTTCTCGATGCCGATGAATGTGGCACCGGCGGTGTCGGATAGCGAGGCATCGGTGAAGCTGAAATAGAAGGTGCGCACCAGTGGCCAGCCGGCGACCAGTACCAGGGTCACCAGCATGGGAATCAGGAATAGCCAGGCGGCGCGTACGCGCTGGCGGCGCACTTTGGTGCCGCGATAGCCCTTTTCGGGTGAGCGCACCTTGTCAGGTGCGCTCTGGTTGGTGGGCCCAGTCATGGCGGACTTGGTCATGGGGCGCTCCCGGGTCACCAGCGGCGACGCTTGATGCGTGACAGTTCGCTATCGAGTTGGGAAAGCGCCTCCGCGCTGCTCTGGTTGCCGGACAGCACATTGTGCGTGGCATTGAAGAAGGCATTGCTGACCCGGCCGTAGTTATCCCCGGTGGGCGCCGAGGGGCGCGCTACTGCATTGGTGAAGGTCTCGTAGAGCGTGCCGAAGAAGGGCACTGCCTCGAGTACTTCCTCGTCTTCATAGAGGCCGGCAATGGTCGGATTGTAGGACCCTTCGATGGCGCGGCGCTTCTGTTCCTCCCTGGAGGTCAGGAAGGCCACCAGATCCGCGGCGATGTCGGGGTTTTCCGTGTACTTGGAAACCGCCAGGTTCCAGCCGCCCAGGGTGGCGGCGCTTCCGCCCTCGGGGCCATGGGGCAGCTTGACCACGCCGACCCTGTCGCGCACCTCGCTGTCCTCGCTCTGGGCCAGGGACCAGGCATAGGGCCAGTTACGCATGAACACCGCGTTGCCGGACTGGAAGATGCCCCGCGCCTCCTCCTCGGTGTAGTTGAGCACCCCGTTGGGCGAGATATCGCCGATCCAGGTGGCCGCCAGCTCGAGAGCGCTCTGGGCCTGGGGGTTGTCGATGGTGATCTCGCCGTCGCCATCGACGATGGTGCCGCCACCGTAGCTCGCTATCCACTCCAGCGCGTTACAGGTCAAACCTTCGTAGGCACGCCCCTGAAAGACGTAGCCCCACATCTTGTCGTTGCCGGCCTCGCGTTCCTCGGCCTGGATCTCCTTGGCGATCTCGGTCAGCTCCTGCCAGGTCTCGGGGGCCTCGTGGCCGTATTGCTCGAGTAGATCCTTGCGGTAGTAAAGAACGCCGGCATCCGTGAACCAGGGCATGGCCACCAGTCGATCCTCGACGGTGTTATTGGTCACGATGGTGTCGAAGAAGCCCTCGGCGGCATCCTTGCCCAATGTCTCGTTCAGGTCGAGCAGGTGATTGGCCAACAGTCCTGGCCACACCACGTCGATCTGCATCACATCGATGTCGCTGGATTGGGCGGACAATATCTGCTGATACAGGGACAGGCGTTCGGTAGAGGAGTTGGGCGTCGAGACGATCTTCACCTCATGACCGGTCTTCTCTTCCCAGCGCTTGACGCCTTCTTCGCAGAGAGCGAGTTCGGCGCCCACGGCACCACAGGAAATCGTCAATTCGGCGGCCTGGGCCTGAGTGGCGACACTGGCGGCACCGGCCATTGCAATAACGGAGATCAGCTTGCGATACATGGGCGATTTACCTCGCGGGGTTCTTGTTTTCGAATCTATGGATGGAGAGGCGTATGGAGTTGCATCTTAATCGTTTAAGTTTCCCTAACCGTAATCCCCGTCGTCGCTGACAGCAATATAGACTTTGGGTGTAATGCTTCTGCCTGCCCCTTGGATGACTTGCTCGAAGGAGGACGTTACTGTAGATAGGTTCGGCAACGCCAATCGCTATGGCTTAAGGGAGTAAAGAATAGGCATGAAGAAGGGCGTAAAGGTGGCTACTACGGTGATCGCCGTAGTAGCCCTTGCCGGTCTGGCCTGGTGGGGCATTCATTGGTGGACGACCGGGCGTTTCATGGAAGAGACCGACAACGCCTACGTACACAGCGACAGTGTCGCGCTACGCCCAGAACTCACGGCGCGAGTCGTCGAGGTGGCGGTAGATGACAATCAGCCGGTGCAAGAAGGCGATCTGCTGGTGCGGCTGGACGCTGGCGATATTCGCGATCGAATAGCCAAGGCTGAAGCCCAGCAGGCCGTTGCGACGGCCAATATCGTCGAGGCACGGCGGCAGGTCGATCTACGGCAGGCAGCCATCGACGAAACCCAGACCCAGGTCAGTGCCGCCGAAGCGGATGTGCAGCAGGCGCGTCAGGACCTGGAGCGTTCAACCTCCCTGGAGTCGCGGCAATATGCCTCGCGGCAACAGCTCGAGGATGATCAGACCGCGCTTGCCATCGCACAGTCGACCCTGGCCATGCGCCGCGCGAGCGTCGTTTCCGCCAAGCGGCAATTGGCTGTCGCCGAGGCCAGCGTCGACAGCGCCAAGGCCAATCGCGACGCAGCCACGGCGGAGTTGACTTACGCGCGCAATCAGCTCGACAAGATCCGTCTCAGGGCCCCGCGCAACGGCGTGGTCACCAGCGTCGATGTAGAGGTGGGCGATCTGGCCCAGCCGTCGATGACGCTGATGCAGCTGGTGCCGATCGAGTCCGCTTACGTCATTGCCAACTACAAGGAAACCCAGATTACCCGCATGCGCACCGGCCAGCCGGTGGTGCTCGAGATCGACGCCTATCCGGGCATCACATTCGAAGGCGTGGTCGAAAGCCTGGCGCCGGCCACCGGCAGTGAATTCAGCCTGCTGCCGAGAGACAACGCTACCGGCAACTTCAACAAGATCGTGCAGCGGGTACCGGTGAAGATTCGCGTGACCAAACCTGAGAAGGCGCTCGATCGTCTACGCGCAGGCTTGTCCGTAGTCCCCAGGATCGATACTCGCAATCTCGATGCCAGCCCCGAACTGCACTCCGATACCGGCGAGCAACCTGAGACAGCCCCGGCCTCGTGAGCGATACGGCTGTATCCACGCCGACCTTTGGGGTCAGCGATATGCCACCCTGGATCCAGCGCTGGGGATTCATCGCCGCGGTATTCGGCATGTTCATGGCGATTCTGGATATCCAGATCGTGGCAAGCTCCCTCAACGAGATACAGGCCGGCGTCTCCGCCAGCGACGACGAGATCTCCTGGGTTCAGACCTCCTATCTGATCGCCGAAATCGTCATGATTCCGCTGTCCGGCATGCTTACCCGGATTCTCTCGACCCGTATTGCCTTCGTCATTTCCAGTGCCGGCTTCACCCTGGCAAGCCTGGGCTGTGCCCTGGCGGGCAGCATCGAACAACTGATCGTGCTGCGGGCCATCCAGGGGTTCATGGGCGGGGCGATGATCCCCATCACCCAGGCAATCAGCTTCTCGATCTTTCCGCGCTGGGTGATGGGCAGCGTGCAGGCGGTGATCGGCATGGTAGTGACCATGGCCCCCTCCATCGGCCCCACGGTGGGTGGCTATATCACCGAGTTCGCCAGCTGGCACTGGTTGTTCCTGGCCAATCTGATTCCCGGCATCATCGTGACCTGGGCGGCATGGAAGTGCCTTGATATCGACAAGGGCGATCGCGACGCAGCGCGACGGCTGGACATCGTCGGTCTGACGCTACTGGCGATCTTTCTAGGCAGCCTCGAGTTCGTGCTGGAGGAAGGCCCTGGCGATGACTGGTTTGCCAGTACCTTGATCCTGACCATGACGCTGGTTTGCATCGCGTCCTGCATCGGCTTCTTTTATCGCACCCTGACCACGGGTCACCCCATCGTCGATCTACGCGCCTTCGCCAATCGCAACTTCGCCCTGGGGGCGGGGCTTGGCTTCGTCATCGGCATTGCGCTCTACGGGCTGGTCTACATCATGCCGCTGTTTTTTGGTTACGTCCGCGGCTACTCGAGTCTGCAGATCGGTGAGGTGATGTTCGTCACCGGGGTGGCGATGTTCCTCGGCGCGCCAGTAGTCGGCAAGCTGTCCAACCATGTGGATCTGCGGGCGCTGCTGTTCGCGGGCCTGGCGCTGGTGGGAATCGGCACGGTAATGAACGCCAATCTGACCGTGGAGTCTGGATTCTGGCAGTTCTTCTGGCCCCAGGTGGTGCGCGGGATCGGGCTGATCATGTGTCTGATTCCTGCCTCGCGAATCGCCCTGGGTACGCTGCCGGTTCATGAGGTGGGCAACGCCAGCGGCTTGTTCAACGTGATGCGCAATCTGGGCGGGGCCGTGGGGCTGGCGCTGCTGGATACGGTGCGCGATATTCAGGTGGACTATCACTGGAATCAGCTGATTCCGGCATTGGATACCGGGCGCGCCGTGGTCATCGAGGAGCTGGCACGCTATCAGGCGCTGTTCGAAGGCCATGTTGCCGACCCCTATCGCAGTGCCGTGGCCCTGCTGGGCCAGCGGGTGTCGCTGCAAGCGGAAGTGCTGGCCTTTAACGATATCTTCCTGTGGTTGGGGCTGATCTATCTGTTTTGCGTGCCGTTGGTGTTACTGCTCAAGCGCATCGAGGCTTAGGGCCTGTTGACGTTTCATTCACGGCCGCGCTGGCGCCAGTTTTTATTCGGGGCAAGGCAGGAGGAGAGACATTTGGTTATTCCAAATGAACGACGACTAACGCAGCAGCGGATAAAAACTGGCCCAGCCCTTCGGGTTGCGCATCAAAAAGTGCCATTCTGCGTTGCGAAGCTTGAAAAGGGAATAACCCTTCCCTGCGCTTCGCGCCTTGACTGACACCTTTTGATGCAGCAACGCGGTTCGCGATGAAACGTCAACAGGCCCTAATACACCGCACGACTGTTCTATTCTAAAGCTTTCTCAAGATTGATAAAAACTGCAAGCTTTGTCTGAAAAGTGAGCGAGCGAGGTCTAGGCAAGGCAAAAATTAGCGAAAGAACGGAGTTTACGCGGTGTAAATGAGTATCTTGAGCTAATTTTTAACGCTGTATAGACGAGCGCAGGTACTTTTCGGGTAAAGCTTGGCAAGCGAACCGTGACGCTTGCCACGAGTCGTAATATGGCATTGACAAGGAGAGGGCTATGAACATGAAGGAGTATTCCAGACAAGGCGATGAGGCAGGGAGCGCCGAGACGGCGGTGACACTGTCCGTCAACGGCGAGATGCACCAGCTGAGGATTTCCCCCAACGTGGTACTGCTGGATGCGCTGCGCGATCGGCTCGGTCTCACCGGCACCAAGAAGGGCTGCGATCATGGTCAGTGTGGAGCCTGCACGGTGCACCTCGACGGCCAGGCGATCAATTCCTGCCTGAAGCTGGCGGTGATGTGCGAGGGCCACGAGGTGACTACCGTGGAAGGCCTGGCAAACGATGCGGGTCTGCATCCGGTACAGCAGGCCTTTCTCGAACATGACGCCTACCAGTGCGGCTTTTGCACCCCGGGGCAGATGATGTCCGCCACGGCGCTGCTCGAGGATGAACGCATTGGAACCGACGATGCAGCAGTGCGTGAGGCGATGAGCGGCAACATCTGCCGCTGCGGCGCCTACAAGAACATTCTCGCCGCCATTCAGACGGCGCGGGGACAGGGACAGGCTGCACCAACGGCGGGTAAAACCTCATGAGAAACTTTGCCTTCTCCTCTGCCGAGAATGTCGATCAGGCGGTTTCTTCCGAAAGAGGTAATGCGGGCGAAGCGTCCTATATCGCCGGCGGCACCACCCTGATCGACCTGGTCAAGCTCGATGTGATGCGCCCCGTCCAGGTCATCGACCTCAATCGT
The DNA here is from genome assembly GCF_947493865.1 of uncultured Halomonas sp. Classification (GTDB taxonomy): domain Bacteria; phylum Pseudomonadota; class Gammaproteobacteria; order Pseudomonadales; family Halomonadaceae; genus Modicisalibacter. Next base: position 35,786 of record NZ_CANLTC010000016.1, on the reverse strand, counting down.
TTGCCACTGCGCGAGGTCGAACGGCTCGACGACGGCCGGCTGCGTATCGGCGCTCTGGTCAGCAATACCGACCTGGCCCACCATCCGTTGGTGACGCAGCACTACCCGCTGCTCTCCCAGGCGCTGCTTGCCGGTGCCTCCACCCAACTGCGCAACATGGCGTCCACCGGCGGCAATGTCATGCAGCGCACGCGTTGCCCCTATTTCCGCGATGTGGCGGCGGCCTGCAACAAGCGTGCCCCCGGCAGTGGCTGCGATGCCCTGGAAGGCGTCAATCGCATGCACGCGCTGCTGGGTACCAGCGAGCACTGCATTGCCACCCATCCATCGGACATGTGCGTGGCAATGACGGCGCTCGGTGCAACATTGACCCTGGAAGGGCCCAATGGCACTCGCGAAATAGCTTTCGGTGATTTCCATCGGCTGCCCATGGATCGCCCGGATCTCGAGCACGAGCTCGAGCCGGATGAGCTGATTACCCATGTCACCTTGGATACACCGGTAGTCGGCGGCGGTTCTCACTATCTCAAGCTGCGTGATCGAGCGTCCTACGAGTTTGCGCTGGCGTCTGCTGCGGCGATGGTGGCCGTTGAAGATGGCGTGATTCGCGAAGCGCGCCTGGCCCTTGGCGGTGTCGCCACCAAGCCCTGGCGCGCTGTGGAAGCCGAACAGGCGCTCGCGGGTAAGCCGGCCAGGACCGAGAGCTTCGAAAAGGCAGCGGAGATCGCCCTATCGGACGCCGTTCCTCGAGAGCACAACGCCTTCAAGGTGCCGCTGGCACGGCAAGCCATCGTTCGCGCGCTTGAAAAGGCCTCCGCAGCATCAAAACACCACTGAGGGACCACGGATGGATACACAAGTCATTGGCCATCGCACCCCACGGGTGGATGGCGAGTTCAAGCTGACCGGCCGGGCCGACTACACCGTCGATTGGCAGGCCCAGAACATGCTTTATGGCTATCCGGTGCCGGCGAGCATCGCTCATGGCACGCTCGAAAAACTGCATCTGGACACCGCGCGAGCCATGCCCGGGGTGGTGGATATTTTCCATCACGGTCATTTCCCCAAGCTGTATCGCTCCCCCAATAGTCCGACGCATCAGGATCAGGTCAGCGAAGTGCGCCTGCCTTTCGAGGACGAGCGCATTCACTACGACGGCCAGTACATCGCCCTGGTGGTGGCGGAGAGCTTCGAGCAGGCCCGGGCCGCGGCCCACGCAGTACACGCCGACTATCGCCGGGAATCCGGCGCGATAGCGAGCCTGCTGGATACCGACCGGGAAGGACGCTTGCTGGCGTCGGAAGGCGCCTCCCGGGGCGACCCTGAAAAGGCCTTCGATGAGGCGCCGGTCAAGATCGATCACACCTATCATATTGCCGCCGAAAGCCACATGCAGATGGAAGTGCACGCAACCCTTGCCGAGTGGCGCGACGAGCGGCTGATCGTGCATGAGTCGAGCCAAGGGGTGGTCTATCAGCACAAGGCCATGGCCCGTATCTTCGGGCTGCCGGATGAAAGCGTCGAAGTCGTGTCGCACTACATCGGCTCCGGTTTCGGCAACAAGCTGTTCATGTGGCCCCATGCGGTGGCGACCGCCGGCGCCGCTCAGATGCTGGGGCGCCCGGTCAAGACGATTCTTTCCCGCCAGCAGGACATGGAAAGCGGCGGCAATCGTCCGGCGTCGCGTCAGCGTCTGCGCCTGGCCGCCGACCCGGATGGGCGATTGGTGTCGATGCGCCACGACAGCACCACGGAAACCTCCTTCGTGCACCGCTATGTCGATTCCCTGGGGTCGGCTACCCCGAGCCTGTATGCCTGCGACAACGTGGCGATAAGCCAGCGTCTGCTGGAAGTGCATCACGGTACGCCTTGCCCCATGCGTGCGCCTGGCGAAACCTCGGGCATTCACGCCCTGGAAACCGCCCTGGACGAGCTGGCGGTTGAACTGGAAATGGACCCGCTCGAACTGCGCCGACGCAACTATGCCGACCAAGACCCGGCATCCGAACTGCCCTGGTCAAGCAAGCATCTGGACGACTGCTATACCAGCGCCGCCAAGCGTTTCGGCTGGGAGCGCCGCGATCCCGCTCCAGGCGCCATGCGCGACGGTGACGAGATCATCGGCTGGGGCATGGCGACCGCCTCCTGGCCAGCGCTACGCATGCCCTGCGCCGCCCGGGTCGAACTGCGTGACGACGGTAGCGTGATGGCTGCCTGTGGTACCCAGGATATCGGCACTGGCACCTATACCATCGTGGCGCAGACCGTTGCCGAGCTATCCGGCGTACCGTTGAAGGACATCGAGGTACGTCTGGGAGAATCCACCCTGCCGGCGGGGCCGCTCTCCGGGGGTTCCATGGTGACCGCCACCGCCTTGCCCGCGGTGGCGGCGGCGCTGCGCAACGCCTTCGATGCCCTGAAGGAAGTCGCCACCGGCGAAGGCGGGGCGTTCGAGGGCAGCGACCCGGAAAGCCTCGAGATCGAAGGCGGAGCCTTGAAAGACGATCAGGGCAAGCGCGTCAGCTTTGGCGAGATGCTGACCCAGCAGAAACTCGGCAGCGTCAACGGCGAGGGTCAGGCGGCGCCGGGAGATGAGAAAGGGCAGTACAGCTTCCGCTCTTTCGGCGCGCACTTCGTCGAGGTGCGCTGGGACCCGGGTATCTCGCGGCTGAGGGTGGCGCGGGTAGTCAGTAGCATCGACATCGGCCGGGCGATCAATCCCTCCGCGGCGCGCAATCAGGTCGAGGGCAGCATCGTCATGGGTATCGGCATGGCCCTGACGGAAAAACTGGATTACGACCCCCGGGACGCGCGACTGATCAACAACAACTACGCGGACTATATCGTGCCCTGCCATGCGGACATGCCGGAGATCGGCGTCGAGCTGCTGGACAACCCGGATTACGCCTTCAACGAGTTTGGCGCCCGTGGAGTGGGGGAGATCGGCCTGACGGGTATCGCCGCCGCCATCGGCAACGCGGTCTATCACGCCACCGGCAAGCGTATTCGGGATCTACCGATCACATTGGAAAAGGTGATGGACACTTGACGGAAGCTGGCACCGTCATCGCTCATGGCGCATCCTGTGGGCCATGAGCGACGACAATTCAGCGAACCTTGAGCATTTGATTAAAGCACTCGATGCGCGACGGCATCGAGTGCTTTTATGGCTCGGCAGCGGCGAGCAGGAAACGTTTGCGCAGGCGCTGTGGCTGTGGCGGGCACGCTCCTGGCAAGCACCGTTGTGGCTGGGTTCAACCCCTCCCGACACAGGCATTGCCGCGCTGCCCATGGCCAAGGCGCGGACTCGGCTGGGCGGCGAGCAGGATCTGGTGGTTTTCGATGCCGTCTCAAAAGACGCGGGCTTCGATCCGGATGCCTTCGGTGCCGTTTCCGGCACGCTGCGCGCCGGGGGCCTGCTGGTGCTACTGACCCCGAGCGCCTGGCAGAAAGACCTTCCCGAACCGGATGCGGATTACGCGCGGCTCGACGCCTGGCCTTATCAACCCAGTGAATTGAGTGCGCGTTATCTTGCGCGACTGGCGCGACGGCTGCAGGACTCGACCCAGGTGATGCACTGGCCGAGCGGCCAGGTATTTCCAGCGTCGAAACTGCCGCCCATTATCCCCGAACAGGCCGCCAGCAGCAGCGATGTAGACTGCCTGAGCGCGGATCAGGCGGAGGCGGTCGATCGCCTGACCCGCTTGCGTCGTCGGCGCCCGCTGGTACTCAGCGCCGATCGCGGTCGGGGCAAGAGCGCAGCGCTGGGCATCGCCGCGGCGCGGCGCCTGCTGGTCGGCGAAAATCAGCTTTGGATCACCGCACCGCGTCCGGCGGCGGTCGAACCCGTGTTCGAGCGGCTTGCGGCGCTGTTGCCCCAGGGCCGGCGTGAAGGCAATAGTTTCCAGGTGGACATCGACGATGAGCATGCCGAAGTGCGCTTCATCGCGCCAGACGCGCTACTCGAAGCCTTGCAGTCCAGCGCAGTCGATCCATGTTCGCCGCCGACCCTGTTCGTCGATGAGGCGGCGGCGATTCCCGCCCCTTTGCTGAGTCGCTGGCTCAATGCGTTTCCACGTATCGCCTTTGCCACCACCGTGCATGGCTATGAAGGCACCGGGCGCGGTTTTCAGCTGCGCTTTCGCGCCCGGCTCGATCGAGACACGCCGGAGTGGCGCGAGTTTCATTTGAGTCAGCCGATCCGCTGGGCCGAAGGCGATCCCTTGGAAATCTTGACCCGGGAACTCCTGCTGCTCGACGCCGAACCCGGCGACGACGAACGCGCCGCTCAGGCGCTAACGGACCACGAATTACGCTTGGTCGTGCTCGACCGGGCGGCACTGGCCGCAGACGAAGCCGCCCTGAGCGAACTGTTCGGCTTGCTGGTGCAGGCCCATTACCGCACCACCCCGGCGGATCTGCGCCAGCTGCTCGACGCCCCGGATGTGCGCCTGATCGCCGCCTATGCCGGCGATATTTGTATCGGTGTCTGCCTGGGGCAAATCGAAGGCGGATTTCCGCCGGAACTGGCAACGAAGATTTACCGCGGTGAGCGCCGTCCACGGGGGCATCTGCTGGCGCAGTCCCTGGCGACTCATGCGGGCCATCTTGAGGCTGCGAAGGTGCGCTGGTGCCGGATTCTGCGTATTGCCGTGCATCCGGTGGCGCGACGAAAAGGGGTGGGGCGTGGGCTGGTCGAGCATCTGGGCGCACGGATGGAAAGCGAAGGCGTTGAGCGGTTGGGGGTCAGCTTTGGCGCCGAAGAGAGCCTGATCGCCTTCTGGCGCGCCCAGGGCTTCGTTTCGCTGCGGCTCGGGCTTTCCCGGGAAGCCTCCAGCGGCGAGCATGCACTGATGATGGGGCGAGCGCTCGACGAACAGTCCGAGGGTTTGATCGACGACGTGAATCGAGCTTTTCAGCAGCTGCTGCCGAGTCTGCTGGCCTTCGATCTCAAGCACCTCGAGCCTGCTCTGGCGGCGTCACTTTTACGGGAAGGACCGGCGCCCGAGATCACGGAAGGTGATGTGGCGCGAATTACCTGGTTCGCCGAAGGAGGCGGAGAGCTTGCGCTGGTGCGCCCTTGGCTTGCCAAGGCATGGCTGGCCTGGTGGCGAGGTGCATCTTCCGAATCGCCAGAGGATGAGTTGCAGGAACTGATAGCGCCACTGTTTCTGGGAAATGAATCAACTGCCCAGGCAGAAGGGCGAAAAAGCCGGCTGCGTCGTTGGCGAGCGTTGGCCCAGCGCTTGTATGATCATCACAGGTCGCGCAATCGTTGAGCGTTATTTCAAGTAGGGAAACCATCGTGAACGAACATCTGGAGTCATTGTCGCCGGCCATCGTCTGGCGCCATTTTCGTACGCTGTGCAATACGCCCCGGCCCTCTGGGCATGAAGCCGCGCTGGTGGCGCTGATCGAGGAGTGGGCCGAGAAGCGCGGTCTTGCCCACGAGCAGGATCACATCGGCAATCTGCTCCTTCGCAAGGCCGCCACGCCAGGGTGCGAGCAGGCGCCGGGCATCGTGCTGCAAGGCCATCTGGATATGGTGGCCCAGGCCAATGCGGATCACTCGCATGATTTCACCCAGGACTCGCTTGATACCTATGTCGAGGATGGCTGGCTGTACGCCCGGGGCACGACGCTAGGCGCCGACAATGGTCTTGGCGTGGCGGCGGCCCTGGCGGTGCTGGAAGATGATTCATTGCGTCACGGCCCGCTGGAGGCGCTTTTTACCCTGGAGGAAGAGTCCGGCATGGGCGGCGCCCTCAATCTGGCGGAAGACTGGCTGCAGGGCCGCTACCTGCTCAACCTGGATTCCGAGGATCGGGGCCAGGTCTACATCGGCTGTGCCGGCGGGGCGGACGTGCTGGTCTCCGCGGACCTGCCGACCAGTTCGCTGAAGGAGGACGAGCGCGTCTGGCAGCTGGCGTTGACCGGTCTGGTCGGGGGCCATTCGGGCATCGATATCCACAAGGGGCGTGGCAATGCCAATCGTTTGCTGATTCGCGTCTTGCGTGCCTTGGAACCCTTGGGTGCGCGGCTGATCGGCTATCAGGGCGGGACGCTACGCAATGCGTTGCCGCGAGAGGCGTTCGCCATGTTGGCCCTGGACGCAGACGAAAGTGAAACCGCCCAGGCACGGCTGGCCGAGTTGCAGTCCGAACTCGCCGCCGAGCTTGCCGGTGTCGATGATGGCCTGAAACTATCATTGGAAGAGGTGGCTTCGCCCCCGCAGGAGGCATTGACGAATTCCGCCAGCCATCTGCTGATCGACGCGCTGCATGCCGCACCCTATGGCGTGGAGCGCATGAGTGTCGAGGTGCCCGGGGTAGTGGAAACCTCCAACAATCTGGGGGTGGTGACGCTCGAGGAAGGGCGTTTCGAGCTCTGCGCATTAGTACGCTCGCTGCGTGATAGCGCGACCCAGGATATGGCGGATCGCTTTCGCGCCCTGTTCGATCTGATCGGTGCCAGTACCCGGGTCGAGAACGCCTACCCGGGGTGGACACCGGATCCAGACAGCCGCCTGCTGAAACGCTTTCGGGAACTGCACCAGCGCCGCCTGGGCGTCGAACCCGAGGTCAAGGTCATCCATGCCGGGCTTGAATGCGGCATTCTCGGCGGCAAGTACCCGGCGCTCGACATGATCTCCTTCGGCCCCCAGATTCGCGGCGCTCATTCTCCCAATGAGCGCGTCGAAGTCGATTCCGTAGAGGAGTTCTGGGGCCTGCTGCGTGCGCTAATCGAGGAGCTGGCTGGGGAGCCGGCCGAGAGCAAGGCGTGATCGAGCGATTCAATCGCCGCTGGGCGCCTGACGTACCGCCTGGAGCCCGGCGGCGGAAATGAGCCCCTGCTCGAAAGCGTGCTCGGCCATGCTGACGCTATCCGCGGCCAATAGCAGCGAACAGCCATCGTCGTTGATCTCCTGGGCAAGTTCCTCGATTGCTTCGTCTCTTGAAGCATCCTGATTGACGTTACGAATATAGATCGTCTTTATGCGACCGGGATACTCCCGCACGATGCGGGCATAGGTTTCCGGGTCGTGTTGACCGCTGTCGCCGATCAGCACGAAAGGCAAGTCGTCGTAGAGCTCGAGCATCTGCTGGATCAGATTCGCCTTATGATCTTCCGACTTTCGCGGTAGCGGGCGCTGCAGGGTCAGCCCCCACTCCCGCAGGAACAGGATCGGGCCGACGGGGATGTTGTTGCGCTGAAAGAACTCCTCAAGCACTTCATAGATGCTCCAGGGGCCTCGCGAGACATAGAGCAGCGGTCGTCTTCTCTGGCCGTCGGCGCCGACGAAAAGCGCCTGATAGAGCTCCGCGACGCCGGGGAAGGCGACACGCTGGTGCGCCTTACGAAAGAATAGTCGATACATCATCATCAACTTGTTGGCGACCCCGGTATACATCACGGTATCGTCGATATCGCTGATCACCACCAGATCCACCGCTGCTGGCGGTATGTAGATATCCACTTTCGTGCAAACGGTACGCTCATCGCGCATGACGATATCGAGCGTCCCCGTGTGCCAACTCTGGTCCGGGGCCGGTGGTTTGCTCAAGGGTAGTCGAATATCGAAATACCCGTCCCGGTCGGTGGTTACCTGTATTCGGCTGCCTTCAACATCGAGTGTGATCTCCACATGCTTGGCGCCCCAGCGTAGCATCCGGCGGAAAACATCCACGACGTCTCGGTATAGCGTGCCTTCCGGCGCCGGCAAACCGATGCGCAACTGCCGAAACACACGCCCCATGACGAACACTTCCCGTTGGGAGCCGTAGCCACGATAGGCGTTGACCACGATGCCGCCATGGCCCTTGTCCGATTTCATCGGGCGCGCCAGGACGCGCAATAGCTTTCTCAGCGCCTTGCTGATCGGACGTGGGGTGTGCGGCATGAATGACTCTCCAGATGAAACCTGTAATTGTGGCTACCGGATAAGCATACATAAAAACGCCTGTCTCCCGGGGAAGACAGGCGAAAAAACGAAAGGAACTCGTGAAACGCTATGCGATGCGATGCGATCAGGCGTGCTGATCGGAATGGCGTCCTTCATTGATCTCTTCGACCAGCTTGTGGCAGAACGCATCGAGGTCGTCCGGCTTGCGGCTGGTGACCAACCCATTGTCGACGACGACCTGCTCATCGACCCACTCGACCCCCGCATTCTTGAGATCCTGGGAAACGGAAGGGTACGAGGTCATCTTGCGACCCTTGACGACGCCTGCATTGATCAGAATCCAAGGCGCGTGGCAGATGGCGCCTACCGGTTTGCCGGCTTCAAAGAAATGGCGCACGAAATCCAGCGCCTTGTCGTTCTGACGCAGCGTGTCTGGATTGAACAGACCACCGGGCAGCATCAAGGCGTGATAGTCGGTGGAATTCGCATCGTCGAGGCTTTTATCGACCTCATAGGTCTCGCCCCAGTCGGTCTCCGCCCAGGCGCGAATGCCTTTCGTATCCGGCGCGATGACGTGTACCGTCATGCCCTGATTTTCCAGTTTGGCCTTGGGTACCGACAGCTCCGATTCTTCGAACCCGTTGGTGGCGAGAATGGCGACACGTTTACCTGAGGATTGCTGGCTCATGCTACCTCCTTGCGGCATATTGGCTAACAAATTGACTTGGCACGATATATCGCGTGCTACCCATTAATCTGGGGTCGTCAGTGGGCGAGTACAAGGTATGTAAAGTTTCAAAATGTAAGGTGTGCATTTCGAAAGCTACTCGCCCAGAAAAGAGTGAAGCAAGCATCAACTCACGGCTCAGCCGAGATAGGCGTTCAGCATCCACACGGTCTTTTCCTGCTCGCGGATATAATCGCCGACCATGGAGGCAGTGCCTTCGTCGTCTGCATCCGACGCCAGGCTGAGAATCTCACGCTGCAGTTCGATCAATGTCCGATAGCCGGCAAGAATGCCGCGGACACAGGCATCGCCCTGGTGAACATGCTTGTCTTCTTCGATAGCGGCGTGCTGTACATAGTCGCTATAGGCATGCAGCGGCTCGTAACCCAAGGTCAGGATACGCTCGGCAACTTCATCCACCTTGGTCAACAGATCCGTGTACTGCTCTTCGAATTTGGCATGCAGTTCGAAAAACTGCGAGCCTTTCACGTTCCAGTGGTAGCCGCGTACATTCATGTAGAAGATCTGATAATTGGCCAGCAGGATGTTGAGCTTGTCAGCCAGTTGCGTAGCGCTGCTTTCGTGCAGGCCGATTGCATTGATGTCGGACATGAATACTCTCCACGATCAGATTTGATAGATGATTAAAGTAAAGTATTCATTTAAAAATAAAAAAGCAATCGTATATATATATTTGATAGGGTTTGTCTATTTGTTGTCCAATGCTTTCGAAGACCGAATCAGTCTGTATCTGTACCATATCCTGTCATTCCACGGTTGCGGCTATGCTTTGAGAGATAGCTTTTCCCTTGCAATCCGTCATGAACCGTAAGGAAGCGTCATGTTCCACTCCTCACGTTTATTGTTACCAATACTCCCGGTGATCGCACTTGCGTTGGCCGGGTGTCAGTCATTGGCGCCTGCGGACCCGTTGGCACATAATGCCGAACCCCTACCCGCCCCCTGCACCTGGACACGCAACGATCAAGCCTCACGGGAACTGTGGCTCAGGGCCACGGTGGAGGCCCTTGAGGCGCGGGACTATGTCATTCGCTACACGGATACGCCGCTGGGGCTCGTCAGTGCCGAACGCAGAACACGCCAGCCGGGGTTGGGTGCCGTGGACAGGCCTATACTGGGAGGCAGTTCGGTATGGGGTAGCGTCGGTCGCCGCTCGGGCTTCTCGATAGGCTTCGGAACCGGGTTCGGCGGCGGTATTGGCGGCGGGTATCATGACGATCCGATCGAGATCGAACGCCTGTCGGTGATCATCGACGAGCAGAACGTCAGCATCACGCGGGAGGCCAGCATCGTCGATCCCGGCGGTTACGTGGTGGATTCCCGCTCACGGAACCACAGTGAATTCTGTCGTGAGCTCAGCGCCTCCATCGAGTCCCGGGTGCGGGTGCTGGAGAATCAGCAGTGAGGCGCATGACTGCCAGTGCAATCCCGACTGGCACCCGGCTGACCCTGTCGGGTCACCAGGGCGGTCAAGCCATTGAATCCCATCGCTTCGACCCGCTGCTGGTGGAGATCACGTCGCGCCTGGAGGACGAACAGTAAGGCAAGCTCGCCGCACGCAGCCGGCGATCAGCCGGTGCCGAAAGTAGCGTCGACCAAGGCAAGAAGGCGATGGTGCATCTCGTCCAGCGCAGCCTGCGTATAGGGTCGTGGCGTGCCCATGCCCCATACCGGCCCCGGCCAGGCATCGTCGTCCTGAAAGCGCAGAATGACGTGTACATGCAGTTGCGCCACCTGGTTGCCCAGCGTGGCCAGGTTGAGCTTGTCCCCGCCGAGAGATGCTTGCATCCCGCGACCCAGCATCGTAGCTTCCCGCCACAGCCGCGCTTGCTCGCTTTCCTCGAGTTCGTGGACCTCGCGGATAGCGGGTCGACGCGGTACCAGTATCGCCCAGGGAAAGCGTGCATCGTTCATCAGGCGCACCTGACATAATGCCAGATCCGTTACCTGGTACGTATCCGCGGCCAGGCGCGGATGAAGGATGAAGTCGTTCATGAGACTCCTGGGGTAGTGACCAACGGGAAACCGAGGGTGACATCATCAGGGAAGCGACAAGAATGAACAACAAGGAGAGAGAATGACCCTGCTCGAGGCATTTGCGTTGGTGGCGATGGGGGGCGTTGCCGGTTTCATCAATGTGCTGGCCGCGGGTGGCTCGATGCTGACCCTGCCACTGCTGATGTTCCTGGGCTTGCCGCCTCAGGAGGCCAACGGCACCAACCGAGTGAGCATCGTGCTGCAGAGCGTAAGCGCGGTCGGCAGCTTCTTTCGCGCCGGCGCCGGAGAGATCGGCATCAGCCTGCGGCTCTCCCTCCCGGCGGTGGTCGGCTCCCTGTGCGGCGCCTGGCTTGCCCTGCAGGTATCGGATGCCCTGTTCGAGGCAGTATTGATCGTTGCAATGATTGGGGCCTCGATCATGATGCTGCTCCCTCAGCCCAGGCTCGACACCCGCGCTCTAACCCCGGAGCGCCTGACACCGGGTATCTATCTCGCGATGTTTTTCATCGGCCTGTATGGCGGCTTCATACAGGTCGGGGTCGGCATACTGTTCATCGTGGTGCTCTATCGATTGCTCAAGATCGATCTGGCCCAGGTCAATGTGTTCAAGGTTTTTATCATCTTGATCTACACGTTACCGGCGCTTTTATTGTTCATAATCAGCGATCAGGTACGTTGGAGCCATGGTTTACTGCTGGCACTGGGCAGCATGAGTGGCGCCTGGCTGGCAGTGAAAATCAACATGGGGCCGCGGGGGGCTTATTGGGTCAAGCGGCTGACGCTCCTGGTCATCGTTGCGATCGTTGTACGGTTGATATTCTTTTAAAGGAAGAACGAATATTTCCTGCCGGTATGTCATCTTATGTGACAAATGAACTTGCTGTCGCGCTGTACCTGAGAGATAACTGAACTGATCGGGCTTGTCTCTCATCCTTCTATCCGTCTTTTATCGAACCAGGAGAAGATAAACATGAAACATGCGTTGCTGCTGTCAGCGATGGTGCTGCTGGTGTCGCTTGCAGGGTGTAATACCATGCGAGGATTTGGCGAGGATCTCAGCAAGGTAGGGTCGGAAATCGAAGAGGCGGCGAACTAGGCAAGCGTGTAAGGCCTCAGTGTGCGTAACTAAACGTTACATGGTAGGCTTTGCAAGGGTGGCAAAGCCACCATTCTATTGTCGTACAAAAAATCATTTTATCGTTAAGGAGAACATGATGAAAAAGCTTTTGATGCTGACGTTTACTCTGCTCATGAGCGCGAGCTTGCTGGCTGGATGCAACACTATCAGCGGCGCGGGTGAAGATATCGAGCAAGGTGGCGAAGCCATTCAGGATTCTGCCAGCTGAGCCAGTTGGTCACGTCTGCTTACCGCTCGGTAACCCCGGGCGGTAAAGCATTTGCTTCCAAGCGTCCTGTTGTATCCCTCCCTATCCCGTTCCCGTATTCTTGATCTAGCCTCCGACACTAAAGCGCGTTTCCAGGCGCTCGAAGAACAGATCCGTCACGATCGCAAGCAACCCTACCAGTACCGCTCCCTGAATCACGTAGGCGATGTTATTGCCCACGAGCCCGGCGATGATCGGTGTGCCCAGACTCTGAGCCCCCACCGTCGAGCCGATGGTGGCAGTGCCGATATTGATGATGACCGATACCCGCACGCCGGCGATGATCACCCGCATGGCCAGAGGCAGCTCTACCCGCAGCAGCACCTGGGTTCGGCTCATGCCGGTACCTCTGGCCGCTTCCAACGTGGTAGCGGGTACGGTGCCTAGCCCGGCAATGGTGTTCTGCACCACCGGCAGCAAGCCATACAGCGTCAGTGCCACGATGGTGGGTATGAAGCCAAAGCCTGCCAGGGGTACGACGATGGCGAGCACCGCCGCCGGCGGAAAGGTCTGTCCGATGGCAGCCAGGGACGACACCAGCGGCTCGAACTCCCGACCGCTGGGCCGGGTCACGAAAAGCCCGGCTCCCACGCCCACGCTGACGGAAATGATCGATGACACCAGTACCAGCAAGAGGTGATCCAGGGTCAGTTGCAGGAAGCTTTCACGATCGTAAAGCGGCGATCTCAGGTCCGGAAAAGCCGCCTCGAATAGCGGCTTGAGCTCTTCCATGAAAAGCACAAGGACCACCAGCAGGACACTGAGGGCGATCAACAGCCAGGTGCGAGTCTGAGTCGGCGCGCGCAGGGTCACTGCTTTCATCACGCTTGCCCCGGGGCTTGCCGTTCGCTGGGTTCGTGCCCCATCACACCCTGCATGGCCACCTCGCCGATCAGACGTTCTTCATCATCCAGTACCGGCAGCACCATGACGCGAAACCAGACCATTCGCGACAGGGCTTCTTTCATGGTCATGTCCGGGGTTGCGCTCCACTCATGGCTGACCCGGGTGCGCTGTTCGCTCTCGTCGGCGTGCAGTCGGCCGCCATGCAGGCACAGGGCGCGCCCCTGTGCATCGACTTCCCAGCCATAGGCTGCCGACGCCGCATCATTATCCAAGGAAGAAGGGCGTTTCAGAATCCTGGCAGGCTGCTGATACTGATGCACCCAGCGCCGAGACAGCAGTTTCAGCCCCAGGTCCGCCTTGCCGATGAAGCTACGCACGAAATCGTCCGCGGGTTGCGTCAGAAGTTCGATGGGGCGGTCGTACTGCACCAGTCGCCCGGCATTGAGAATGGCGATGCGGGAGGCCAGCTTGAGGGCCTCGTCCATGTCGTGAGTGACGAAGACGATGGTCTTGCCGGTCTGCTGATGAACCCGCAGCATCTCGTTTTGCAGCACGTCCCGGGTCAAGGGATCGACGGCACCGAAGGGCTCGTCCATCAGCAGTACTTCCGGGTCCGCCGCCAGCGCCCGGGCAACCCCGACCCGCTGGGCCTGGCCCCCGGAGAGCTGGTGCGGGTACTTGTCGCGAAACTCGCCGGCGTCCAGGTGAAACAGATTCAAAAGCTCATCGACCCGCGCCGAGGTGCGGGATTTGTCCCACTTGAGCAGGCCAGGTACCACGGCGATGTTCTCGGCCACGGTCCAGTGCGGGAACAACCCCGTCGACTGGATGGCGTAGCCGATGCGCCGGCGCAGCTGTTCCGCGGGCAGCTCCGTGACATCTTCGTCTCCCAGGAAAATACGCCCCTGGGTCAGGGGAATCAGCCGGTTGATCATGCGCAGCGTGGTGGACTTGCCGCAGCCGGAAGGGCCAATCAACACGCCGAACTCGCCGCTTTCGATACGCAGCGAGACATCCTTGACCACATCCTTGCCGGCATAGGTCTTGGTCAATCCTTGTAGCTCGATCATCGGCCCCCCGGGGGTCGGCTCAGTACGACTAGAATCTGCAAGATAAAATCCGCTACCACCGCCAGGGCGATGGTGGGTATCGCCCCCAACAGCACCAGATCGATGGCGTATTGTCCCAGCCCCTGGAAAATGAAGGCGCCGAGTCCACCCGCGCCAATCAAGGCAGCCACCACCGCCAGGCCAATGGCCTGCACGGTCACGATGCGAAGTCCGGCGAGGATTACCGGCAGGGCCAACGGGATCTCGACTCGCCATAGAATCTGGCGGGAGGTCATGCCCATGCCGCGAGCTGCTTCCAGGGTCGTTGCGGCAACGCCATTAAAGCCGGCATAAGTATTGCGCACGATGGGCAGTAGCGCATACATGACCAGCGCGATGATGGCGGGGGTGGCGCCAATGCCCTTGATGCCGAATTCCCGCAGTAGCGGAAATGTCTCGCTCAATGCCGCCAGGGGAGCTACAAGCAGCGCAAACAGGGCAATCGAGGGAATCGTCTGGAAGAAGTTGAGCACGCCAAAAAGCGCGCCTCGAGTCCCGGCGCGGCGATGAGCAAGTAAACCGAGCGGCAGACCGATCGCCAACGCCGGGCTCAGGGCCGAAGCGACCAGACGGAGATGCGCGATGAACTCGTCCGTGAACTGATCACGGTTGTTGGCATACTCGTACATGATCGCCAGTCCATCGAGATGACCCGAGACGAACAGAGCCGCCACGATCGCAACGAGTATCAGCGTATAGAGGCCGCGCAGCGCCAGGTTGGTATGCAGGCGCTGGAACGCGTCGAGCATCATCAGAATCGGACAGAAAACCAGAATCCAGAAGGCGGCGCCCTGAGAGACCCGAGCCGAGGCCGAGGCCTCCTGCAGCGTACGGGTGGCATAGTCACCCAGCCCATAAAGTACCAGCACAAGCCATACAGGGGCCGCGATCAGCGTCAGATAAAGTGCCCCCTGAGGGGAAAGCGGCCGTGTAAGGGCGCACGCTGCCAAGAGCATGGCCAGCAGAACCAGTGTGATCCACTGCCAGGGCCGTAGCGCAGCAATCAGGTTGATCGGCTCTCCCGACACGAGCCGATTGGGCGCCATGGCGACGAAGGAGAGCAGCGCCGCGCCTATCGCCGCGGCGACCACCAATGTCAGCAAGACGCGATTTGCCACCAGAGGGCTGGTCCTTCCATTGGACACCTGGGTCGACAACACCTTGAACCGGATCCTTATTTCAGGAAGTCATTCTCTTCAAGGTAGTCCTGGGCAACCTGCTTGGCAGGCAGGCCATCGACCTGAATACGACTGTTAAGCTCCTGCAGTGTCTCGAGATCCAGGGATTCGAGAACCGGGGTAAACAATGCTTCGAGCTCGGGGTTGTCATCCAGCACCGGCTTGCGAATGACCACCGTCGGAGCATAGACCATCTGAACGCCCTGGGTGTCCTCCATGACCCGCAGCCCGGCGGGCTGAATGGCGCCATCGGTGCCGTAGACCATGGCGGCGTTGGTACCGCTGGTACCTTCCGCGGCGGCTCTGATGGTCGCGGCGGTGTTGCCACCGGAGAGCACCAGTAGCTGATCCTGGCTCAGCTCGAAGTCGTAGGCCTGCTGGAAACTGGGTAGCGCGGCTTCGCTGTCAACGAATTCGGCGGAGGCAGCCAGTTTTACCTCGCCACCCTCATTGATCCATTTGCCGAAGTCTTCCATGGTCTCGAGGTTGTTCTCCTCGGCCAGATCCTTGCGCAGGGCAATGGCCCAGGTATTGTTGGCCGGCGCTGGGGGCAGCCAGACTAGATCGTTCTGTTCGAGATCCATCTGACGAATCTTTTCGAACCCCTTGTCGTGATCCTTCCAGGCAGGGTCATCGGTGGTATCGGTGAAGAAAGCGCCATTGCCGGTGTATTCCGGGTACAGATCGATCTCGTTTTCGAGCAGCGCCGTACGCACGATGTTGGTCGGCCCTAGTTGCAGCTTGTTATCCACGGGATAATCGCTATTTTCCAGTAGCGCGATCACCATGTTGCCAAGCAGGGCGCCTTCGGTGTCGTTCTTGGACGCAACCCGTAAAGGGTCCGCTGCCAAGGCTAAATTCAGGGTCAATGTCGCCCCAAGGGTAATGCCGATCAAGCTGGTGAATCTGAGCATAAGTTTCCATCCTCTCTGGCAATAGCGATTCAAACGCGAAAGATACCTGTATCGGGCCGAAGCGATTTGCTTGATGTGGCCGTCCTTGTCCTGCTCGACACCCAGACTAGCCTATCCTGAGCGGGAAAGACCACTATTCAATAGGCGTGACAATCAACACGACATTAACGTTATATGGGGTTGATGCGTAGCAAGAAAAGGAGAATACGATGATCGGAAAATTGATATCAGGAGTGTGTCTGGCAGCATTGGCGGCTGGCTGCGCAAGTGGTCCCCCGCCGGAGGATGCGCCGCGCCCCCCGAGCATGAGTGAACCGGATAGTCGTGAGCAATGCGATACCACGTCAGTGCAAGGCTATATCGGACAAAACTACAGCGATGCCTTACGTCAGATCCTTACCAGCCAGAGTGACGCCGATAACGCCCGTGTGCTCAAGCCGGGGCAACCCTTCACTCTCGATTATCGCCAGGCGCGATTGAATATTTATCTGGATGAAGATGGCCGCATCAGCGATCTGCGCTGTGGCTGAGGCGTGCTATTGCGAGTGTATGAAAATATTTTAGCCGAGGATAAATACGACACAGGCGGCGGTCATCGCGCCCATGGCGCCATTGAAGATGCGCCAGCTACGTTCGCTACGCAAGAGTCGGCCAATGGCAATGCCGAATCCTGCCCATAGCGAAATGCAAGGCAGTGCGATCAGTTCGGCGAAGCCGGCAAGCAGGAGGGCGTTCAGCAAGGTACTTCCTCCCTCCGGTAAGAAACCGGCCATCAACGCCAGACCCATGATCCAGGCTTTGGGGTTGGCGAACTGAAAAGCGGCGGCCTGCCAAAAGGTCAACGGGTGCCCCTCGCCTTGAGCGTTCAAGTCCGGTGGGGGCGCATTGGCAATCTTCCAGGCCAGATAAAGCAGATAGAGGCTGCCGACGATCTTGAGCAGACTTTGAAATAGCGGATAGCGTTCGAACAGCAGGCCAAGGCCCAGCGCAATCGCCGAAAACAGCACGAAACAGCCGGCCATGATGCCAAGAATATGGGGCAGGGTGCGCCAATAGCCATAGTTGGCCCCTGAGGCCGTGAGCATCACATTGTTGGGCCCCGGCGTGATGGTCATCGAGATCATGTATAACGCCGCCGGCCCTAGAAACGCCAGACTCTCCATTTTTGTACCCATACAATTAAATTGAATGTTTCTTTATTCTGCAGTTTTTATAGCATAGCCTTGAGAAATAAACGGTCAATGGGTTTATTGTCACCATGACAATTTGGGTTCCTTGCTTGCCGGATACGGGTAACCGCTACCGTGTCCTGGCGGATGCCATTGCCGAGGCAATCGCCGAGGGTGAGCTAGCCGAAGGCAAGCGCCTACCTCCCCAGCGTCGTCTCGCCGATGCCCTTGGCGTCACCGTGGGTACGGTGACTCGCGCCTATTCCGAGGCAGAGCGGCGAGGGCTGATCGAGGCGCGGGTGGGAAGCGGTACCTATGTGCGCGGAAATGAGTCGGCGGTCGTCCTGTTTCGTCAGATAGCACAAGAAGAGGATCGCGATTACATCGATCTGAGTCTTAGTCTGCCACCGCCACACCCGGATAGACCGCAAGGATTGAGAGAGGCGCTTGGTGCCATCGTTGATGATCCATTGGCGTTACTGCATGCCGTGAATTACCAGCCTGAGCAGGGGTTGGCGCGTCATCGCGTAATACTGGCGCAATGGATGGCTCGTCTGGGGCTGCTCGTCGATGCGGATGAAATGGTGATTACGCAGGGCGGGCAGCACGGTATCTTCTTGGCACTGCAGGCCCTGGCTCAGCCAGGTGAGCGAGTGGCCGCCTGTACGCTCACCTACCCAGGGTTCGTCAGTGCCGCCCAGCAGTTGCATCTGAAGCTGCTCGGCGTTCCCGTGGATGACGCGGGGATGAATGTCGAGGCACTGGCTCGCCTGTGCGAGCAGCAACCGCCAAGGCTGGTTTATGTCACCCCGGATCAGAACAACCCGACGGGAACCTGTCTCTCCGAGTCGCGTCGTGAACGTCTGATCGCGTTGGCCCAGCAGTACGATTTCTGGATCGTCGAGGATGGCGTGCAATACCTACCCGCCGAAGAACGCGGGACACCGCTGTACCGATTGGCGCCCGAGCGCACACTCTACTTGTTCAGTACGTCGAAGGTGATCGCGGGCGGCTTGCGTATCGGAACGCTGCGGGCACCGCTTGGATTGCATGAACGCCTGGCGACATTACAACGTGCCCAAAGCTGGATGGTTCCGCCATTGATGATAGAAGTCGTTTGCCGCTGGATCAGCAGTGGCATGGCAGAGCGCTTACTGGTCTGGCAGCTCGAGGAAATCGTTGCCAGACAACACCTGGCTCGGGAGCGCTTGGCGGGATTCACCTTGAGAGGGCCTCTCCATGGTTTTCATCTCTGGCTGGAGCTGCCGACGGGCCTGCGATCCGCAGCGCTTATCGAGCAGCTGGAGCGCCAGGGCATACGCGTCACCAGTGCCGAGCCTTTCTGTATCGGTAGCCAGCCAGCCCCCCAGGCGATTCGATTATGCGTGAGCGCGGCTGCCAATCGTGCATCGCTGATCAAGGCACTGGACATCTTGGTGCAGGCCCTTGAGGCCCCGACGACCAACCCTTGGCATACTCTTTAGATGATCATGCTTTAGATGATCATAGAAGCGCGGCACTATTCTCGACGGCCTGCTGCTGGGCCTGGCTGACCTTTTCCGGGGTCAGGCCATATTCGGCAAGGGCTGGCCAGTCGAGATCGTCGAAATCGCCGTGCTCGAGCTGTAACGTCGTCGCCAGCACCAGCCCCATGACGCCACGCTGCTCGAGGATGGCCTCCTTGAGTACAGCTGGCAATGGCAGATTGTCGAAGATGTCCTCCAGCGCACTTTTAAAGAAAGCCCCCAGAATGGAAAACAATCCCACGGTAAACCCCGAGATGGGTTCCTCGCCGAGATAGTCTGCAAGCCCCTGGCACAAATGGCCCCTGTTCAAGGCAAGGCGTTGCAGCGAATGGGGGGCGTCGTCCAGTTTGCTCAATGCCAGCATGGTGGCCAGGTTGCAGACACTGCGCTCGCCCAGCGCATCGATGGCCATTGAAGACGAGGTGACTTCCTCGCGACAGTGGTAATAGTTGCTGTTGACGACGCTCAAGAGTTCCCGCTTCAGGAAGGCGTCATCGTCGATGGTCTTGGCAAGTTCTTTTGCAGTGGCGTCGACGCGGTTGAGTTCGGCAAGTAGCTGTAATAGCGCAAAATGCGCATCCGGTAACCGCTCACGAAAGACTATCGAGGGCCGGGCCAGATAGTACCCCTGGAAAAGATCACATCCCGTCTGTTGGCAATACAGGAAGTCTTCCTGGGTTTCGATCTTTTCGGCAAGTAGCGTCAAGTGGGGGTGCTGATGTCGTAGTTCTGTTACCAATACCGCGAACTCTTCGGGGCTGTAATGCGGGTAGTCGAGCTTGACGGTATCGGCGAAGGCCAGCAGCGGATGACTGGCCTTCTTCAAGCGGTAGTCATCAAGGGCAATGGTGTAGCCCCTCGATTTGTAATCCTTGATTGCGTTGATGACTTCGTCGCTTGCCTCGACGGTTTCGAGTATTTCGATGACGATATCGCCTGGATCGAAGGGAATCTCCGCTTTCAGAGCGTTGGCCGTGAAGTTGATATAGGCCGGCGTCTGCTCGCACACCGTGCGAATATCGGTATGAGTGAAAGCATTGCGTAACACCTGACGGGTGGCCAGATCGCCATCGAACGGCTCGGTCAGCGCTTCGGTTCGGGGGCAGGGGCGAAACAGCAGTTCGCAGCCGGCAAGCTGATGCTGGCGATCATAAATCGGCTGACGCGCGAACAGTACGGTGACCTCTGGGGCTTCTTCGTTTTTATTCATGAAGGAAGGCTCGGTAATAGAATAGCGCAGGATCAAGCGATGGTTGCTACAAGGCAGATTCAGTCCGCTTGGTGCTGTCTGTAGGCAGGAATGATTAGAAAACGACACTATTAATGTATATAAGGCTGTGCCGATTCGCCAGCCAAAATATAACTTGGATTGTGTGTTTTGATCATGCCCCGGCTTGCATTCGAAGCGTCGAACCCGCAGTTTTAGGTAGAATTTGCTAGCGAAGAGGTATCCATGACCCAGGCCACTATTCTTTCCCACGGCACCATGCACTGCTTTCCCACGGGGCTGCGGGATGAACAGGACAAGCTGGTCAACGTCGAGGTTTCGGCGGTGGTCTACGATGGCCATCGCCTGATTCTCGCCAGCGACAAGCCAATTCCCGGTGCCGAACGCTCGGCGGTGTTCGCCATGGATATCAGCGAGCGGGGCATTCCCGATGACACGACCCTCGAGTATTTCACCGCCGAGGCGGTTCAACGGGCAACCAAGTACGAGGATTTCGCGCTGACCGCGGACGGCAAGCACGTATTGGCCACCACCGGTTTCGATCGCATCGACGACGAGAGTAATGACCTCAACGACTACAATCACTTGTTGATCTGGCCCCTGGGCGAGCCGGAAAAGGTGCAGACAGTGGATCCGGACCCGCGGGACGGTGTCGAGGGCTCTCTGGAACTGCGCAACAAGCTCAATGCCGCTATCGGTACGCCGTACTACAAGATCGAGGGGCTGGCGGCGATTCCCGGGAAGCTGGGCGACGGCCTGCTGCTGTTCGGTGTGCGTGAGCAGGGCGATGCGCACGATGATTTTGACTACGTCTGCCGGGTGGTGGGGGCGCATTACAGGATCAATGAGCGCGACAATCTTGAATTCGTCGATGAGCTGCGCAGCTTTTACCATTTCGATCCGGGTCAGTTCGAGAAGGTACGCCATGTCTGCGGGCTGTCGAGTCTTGAGTATGACCCCTACAACGATCGTCTCTATCTGCTGACCAGCTTCGAGACCGAGGTCGACGGTGTGGAGCACATCGGCGGTTATCTATGGGTCATGTCACTTGATGATTTTGCGGCCAACAAGTTACCGGCGCTGGTTACCGATGCCGAGGGCGTGCCCTTGGAGTTCGAGCACAAGGCGGAAGGGCTGGCAGTGCTGGACGAGACCCGGCTGTTCGTTGCCTACGACAACGACCGGCATATGGGATTGGGGGGCATCGACGAGCGAGACGAGCGTCATGCCTGTGAGGCGCCCTATACCTTATTGGAGATGCAGGGCTGAATTGGAACGCGTGACTGAAAACGCTCAGTCGTAGCGATTCTGCCACTGCTTCACGGCCACCTGCTCCTTGACGAGCTCCAGGCTGTCGATCAGCACCTGCTCGGTGATCTGGTTGGTGCGCTGATCGGTCTCGAGCATCACGTCGAAGCCGCTGTCCGCCAGGTGCTGTAACAGTTCCTTGAATTCCGGTGACTCCAGGCTGGTGACGGCTTCATGCACCAGCTGGGCGGCGACGCCGCTGATGGTGTGGTCCAAGGCATTGGTCAGCGACTCGCCGAAGGGCAGCCGGCGCAGGCGCTGGATCTCCGGGTTCTCGTTCATGGTGCGGCCCACCAGGGCGCTGATGTAGCGGGAGATCAGTGCGCGGTTGTCGCTATACCCATCACTCAGAATGCTCTGCAGGCGCTCGGTGAGTTCTTCCACCAGCTGTTCCTTGCGGGGCATCAGTATCTCGTTGACGAGGCGCCCGGACAGGGCGCCACTGTGGCGGATCTCGTCCTGCACATTATCGATCAGGCGAATTGCCACCCGATCGGAGAGTTCTTCGAGCAGGATCTCGTAATACTTGGCCAGAACCTGGAATAGCGACCAGCGGCGTACATCGATCAGCCCGAGCCGTTGCAGGCGGAACATCAGTGAAAAGATACGCAGAACGCGCAACCAGCGCAGGCCAGCCAAGGGGATGCAGCCCAGCACGTCGTACCAGTGCACGAAAGGATAGAAGAACCAGCGGTGATAGCGGCGCTCGGCAACCGCCATCGCCCAGCCGAGGAGTACATCGAAAACGAAGATGCTGACGAAAAAGAGGTCGATGCTGAAGAAGTTGGCATGGATGTTGTCGGCATAGGCCTGATGCAGCCCCGGTGCCACGGCCGCGAAGGTGTCGTTCAGCGGGCTGATCAGAAACAGGCTGTCGAAGACCAGCAGGGCCAGGTTGACGATCACCAGAGCGATGATGAACAGATCCCAGGCAAGCAGGGCGTTTTCCCGGGGAGTGCGTTCGGCACGGGGCGGCAGCGTCGATCTCATCTCACCTCCTTGTGATGCAGTAGAGTGTCAATCGCTTAGCGCGGTTGAACGCTATAGTGGTTTTCGTGGGTGCGTCGTGCTTCTTCCTCCGCCTCCTTGCGCATCTTCTTGCGCAGTGTCGCCTTTTCGAAACGCAGTTGCTGCAGCGAGGTCTCGAGCGGCAGCGGTGGCACTCGCGCCGGCCGACCCTCCTTGTCGACCGCCACCATGGTTAGATAGCAGCTGTTGGTATGACGGATGACCTTTTCCTGGATGGACTCGGCGATGACCTTGATGCCGATCTCCATGGAGGAACTACCGACATGATTGACCGATGCCAGAAAGGTCACCAGTTCACCTACATGGATCGGCTGCTTGAACAGCACCTGATCCACGGACAGGGTCACCACATAGCTTCCCGAATAGCGGCTGGCGCAGGCGTAGGCAGCCTCGTCGAGCTTCTTTAGAATGGCGCCGCCGTGTACCTTGCCGCTGAAATTGGCCATATCGGGAGTCATCAGCACGGTCATGCTCAATTCGTGTTGGCCGGACAAGGCGTCGTTCATTGCATCGTGCTCCTTCAAGGAAGAGTCCTTCGAAATCGTTTAGAGAAAGGTGAGTCCCAGACTGATGATCACCCCGGTGACGAATAGCTGAATCAGGCAAAAACCCATGATGTCCTTGGCCTTGAGTCCCGCGATGGCGAGTACCGGCAATGCCCAGAACGGCTGCAACAGGTTGGTCCAGGCGTCACCCCAGGCCACCGCCATGGCAATGCGCGGCACGCTGGCGCCAAGAGCCTCGGCGGCGGGTAGCATGACCGGCGCCTGTACGGCCCATTGACCGCCCCCGGAAGGTACGAACAGATTGACTACCCCGGCGCTGATGAACGACCAGAAGGGTAGCGTATCGGCGGTAGCGATGGAAACGAAGCCTTTCGACAGGGTTTCCGCCAGGCCCGACTGCACCATGATCGCCATGATGCCGGCATAGAACGGGAACTGAATGACGATGCCCGCGCCGCCTTTTACCGCCTCGTAGAGGCTATCGAGCAGA
Organism: uncultured Halomonas sp.; assembly: GCF_947493865.1. Taxonomy (GTDB): domain Bacteria; phylum Pseudomonadota; class Gammaproteobacteria; order Pseudomonadales; family Halomonadaceae; genus Modicisalibacter. The sequence goes on along the minus strand of NZ_CANLTC010000016.1, from coordinate 12,449 downwards.
TGCCGGGGCGTACGGTGCAGCACGATGGCCAGGAACAGGAAGGTGAAGTTGACCACGTTCAAGTTGAGGCCGCCGCCGCGTAGCAGGAAGTGATCGAGCAGGAACAGCAGCCCGGGGATGCCTACCAGCCAGGCCAGGGTCATGCTGTTCTCGAGATGTTCCGCCGGACGCGTCGCTCTGAGCCTGCGGGGTGGGCCATCGTCGAGTTTGCTGGCCTCGACGTAAACGCTGTCCTTTTCCTCCGGCAGCATCATGCGATTGACCAATGGCACGATGATGAACAGCGCCAGCACAATGGCCAGGTTGAACCAGGAAAAGATCGTCTCGGAGGTGGGCACGATGCCAATTTGATCCACGGCGAAATGCCCTTCGGTGGCGATGACCAAGGGGATTGAGCCCGCCAGACCGCCATGCCATACCACGAAGCCGGAATAGGCGCTGGCGATCAGCAGCCGGTAATCGACGCGAATCTGCTTGGCCAGCTCCTTGGCGAACAGCGCCCCGACCACCAGACCGAAGCCCCAGTTGATCCAGCTTGCCGCAAGCGACACCAGGGTGACCAGAATGATGGCTCGGGCCGGAGTCCCCGCCTTGGTGGCAAGCCTCGCCAGTTGGCGTTTGACCGGGGGCGAGCTTGCCAACATGAATCCCGTGACCAACACCAACAGCATCTGCATCGAGAAGGTCAACAGATCCCAGAAACCATCGCCCCAGTAGCGCAGCACCGCCAGGGGTGTCTGGCGCTCCACGCCGATGGCCGCGGCAGCGGCGACCAGGGTCAGCAAAAGCACGAAGATATAAGGATCGGGCAGATAACGTTCGACTAATCTGACCGCTGGCCGAGACAGGAACCTGAGCATGTTGTTTCTCTCTTGTTTAGTTGTTCAAGTAACGTAGAACGTAGCGCAAAAAACGCCGCTTGCCTGTGCCACTCTGGTCGCAGCAGTCCAATGCCACTCTCAGATAGTGGCCGTAGCGCCACGGTGCCAATAATGACGACGATAGTACAGGTAGTAGCCCCCCAGGGTCAGCGAGCGCACCAGCATGAAGGTGGTGAACGCAAGCCACAGGCCATGATTACCCATCCCCGCGCCGATGTTCTGGGTCAGCCACCATAGCGGCAGATAAACCGCCAGGCCGACAAAGATGCTGTTGCGCATCTCACGAGTGGCGGTGGCGCCGATGAAGACACCATCCAGTAGATAGCTCCATACCGCCAGTGCCGGCATCAAAATCATCCAGGGCATGAATTCGGCGGCGGTATCGCGCACCGCGGGCAGGTCCGTGAGCAGGGCGATCAGGGCATTGCCGCCGAGGGCGAATACCAGCATGGCAGCGCCGGCGGTAAGCAGGGAAAAGCGCGTCGCCGCCCGAACGTATTCACCGAATTCCTGCCAGCTGCGCCGTCCGATCGCCCGGCCTATGAGTGCTTCGGCGGCATGGGCGAAGCCGTCCAGGCCGTAGGAGGTGAGCATGATGAACTGTAGAAGCACCGCGTTGGCTGCCAGAACGACGTCGCCCTGGCTCGCCCCCTGAGCAGTGAAGAAAGCCATGGCGAACAGCAGCCCCAGGGTGCGCAGGAATAGATGCGCATTGACCTGAAAAAGCTGCTGATACGCTTTGAGTTTCATCAACTGCTCCCGCAGAAAGTGCCCCTCGAGGCGCCTCAGTTGGCGCGCAACCAGGGTGAGTCCAAGCGCCAGGGCGGTGTAATCCGCAATTACCGTGGCCCAGGCCACGCCGTTGCTGGTCATGCCCAGGCCCACCACGAAGAGCAAATCGAGCACGATGTTGACGCTGTTGGTCGTGACCATGATCAAAAGCGTCACCCGGCTATTCTGCTGGCCCAGGAACCAGCCCAGAATGGCGTAATTGGCCAGCACCGCCGGGGCCGAGAGAATACGAATACCGGCATATTCGCCAGCAAGACGAGTGGCTTCGGCGCTGCCGTCGAGCAACCACAGGCCCAAGGCTATCAAAGGGGTGGAGAACAGAATCAGCAGCACCCCGATAACCAGGGCCATGATCAGCGCCTGACCCAGCAGATTGCGTACCGTCGTATCGTCTTCCCGGCCAGCGGCCTGAGACGTTAGCCCGGTGGTGCCCATGCGCAGGAAGCCGAACCCCCAGTACAAGAAGCTGAACAGGGTGGCTCCCAGCGTCACTCCGGCCAGATAGCGCGAATCCGGTAGATGGCCGACGACCGCGGTGTCAACCAGCCCCAGCAGGGGGACGGTAATATTCGACAGGATGATCGGCCAGGCCAGCAGCCAGACACGCTTGTCGGAGGGGTTGATGATCAAACGGCGAACCTTTTAATTGCGAAACCGGAGCGGTAATCTAGGATTAGGGTCTGTTGACGTTTCATCGCGAACCGCGTTGCTGCATCAAAAAGTGCCAGTCAAGGCGCGGAACGTAGGGAAGGGTTATTCCCTTTTCACGTTTCGCAACGCAGGATGGCGCTTTTTGATGCGCAACCCAAAGGGCTGGGTCAGTTTTTATCCGCTGCGGCGTTAGTCGTCGTTCATTTGGAAAAACCAGATTTCTCTCCTCCTGCCTTGCCCCGAATAAAAACTGGCGCCAGCGCGGCCGTGAATGAAACGTCAACAGACCCTAATAAGCAATCAACAATGATAGAACAGGGACGTTTGTCATATGAAATATTTACCCTGCTTGCCACGTAGAGCCGTTCGGATTCGCCAAAACGCCTGGTTCCTGGGTTGCCTGGTGGGGATGTCGCCCCAGGCATTCGCTGCCGTGACCGATATCGATTATCTGGAATCGGGTATCCGACCGCTCTCCTCGGAACATACCTTTTATGAAAGCGTCGATGGCGATGTGCGTCTCAAGAGCGGTTTGTCGCTTTACTGGTTCGGCGCCGTCACCGATGACGTCAATTTCGGCTCCGATCGTAGTATCGATGGCACGGCTCCGACTCATGAGGACCCTGCCTGGTGGGAGGCGGTGGCGCAACCCGAATTGATCGGCGAGGTTGATGTGGGCAACGGCGGCACACTGTTCTCTGGCCTGCAGGGCAGCCTGGGCATGACCCGGGGCAGCCGCTATGGGGATGCCGCCGGAGCGACTCCCGGGCACCCGGAGGGCACGCGACTCGATCGCGCCTACGTTGGCTGGCGCAGCGGAGAGGTGTTTGCGGATACGCTGGGTGAGGATGCCGTGACGCTCTCCTTTGGGCGACAGAAGTTCAGCATCGGCGACGGTTTTCTCCTCGCCGATGGCTTCAGTGACTTTGGCCGCAATGCCACCTACTACATAGGCCCCAGCGAGAGTTTCGAGAAGACGGTGGTTGCCTCGATCGATAGTCATGGCTGGCATGGGGATGTGTTTCACCTGGAGGAGGATCAGTACGCTTCGGACGGCCCGGATACCGTCACCAAGCTCAATGGCACCAATCTGGATTATACCGTTGGTGAACGTGCCAAGTTCGGTGTTGCCTATCTCGATCTTTACGAGAGCGATATCGCCACCCGGGACGACATGAGCGTCTACAACCTGCGTGCCAAGGGGGTGCCGTTTCCCAGCGTGCCCAATCTCTCCATAGGCGGTGAGTGGGTCTATCAGGACAACGACGACCAGGATATCGATGATGACGGCTGGTATCTGCAGGCGACCTATACCTTCGAAAACATGCCCCTGCGGCCCCAGATCCTCTATCGCCGGGCGGAGTTCAGTGAAAACTACGACCCCTTGTTCTTTGACTTCGTCAGTGGCTGGGGCAACTGGTTCATGGGGGAGATCGTCGGTGAGTACATGCTGTTCAACAGCAACCTAGACATCGATATGATCAAGGCCTCGATCCAAGCGCGGAAAGATCTGGAAACCGGCCTGATCGCTTATCGTTTCCGTTACCACGACACCGAGGCGGCAGGAGCCAGTGACAAGGCTTTCGCCAAGGAGGTCAATCTCTATGCGGATTGGGCGATCACCGACAAGTTCTCGGTGTCGACGATATATGCCGTGGCCTTCCCCGATGAGGGCGCCGACGAGCGTTTTGCGGGCAACGACAATACGTCGCAGCTGTTCGAGGTGTATGCGTACTATCGCTTCTGAGCATTGTCCTGAATGATGATTTCAGAATCAGGAAAAGAGATCAGGCGGCGGTGATGATTTTATACTTCTTCATCAACTCGTCCTTGGTCTCTTCGCGCTCGGGGTCGAGGGGGATGCAGTCCACGGGGCAGACTTGCTGACACTGCGGCTCGTCGTAATGTCCGACACATTCGGTGCACAAGTTGGGATCGATGACGTAGATTTCTTCCCCGGGGAAAATGGCATCGTTGGGACACTCGGGCTCACAGACGTCGCAGTTGATGCATTCGTCGGTGATCATCAGGGCCATGATTCATATCCTCGCTACGAAGTAGTGGAGTGAAGTGACGCGCCTATCATGAATCTACGCTTCAAGGCGTATGATACCGTGCGCGCAGGGCATCGGCGACCCGTGGATGCACCAGTTGGCCGACATTGCCCCCCAGGCGGGCAATTTCTCTTACGATGGTAGCCGAAATATAGGAATTTTCGACGGCCGGGGTCAAAAACAGGCTCTCTACATGGGGTGCCTGGGCACGGTTCATGTTGGCCAGTTGCAGCTCGTATTCGAAATCCGAAACCGCGCGTAGCCCCCGCAGGATGATACGTGCGCCTTGCTGGTCCAGCAGTTCGGTGAGTAGGCCGCTGAAACCCACCACTTCGACATTGTCCAGGCCGTCCACCACCTCTTCGATCAAGGCGATCCGGGTATCGATGTCCAGCGCCGGCTGCTTGTTCGGGCTTTCCGCCACCGCCACCACGAGCTTGTCGAACATGCGGGCGGCACGTTCGATCAGATCGTAATGCCCATTGGTGATCGGGTCGAAGGTGCCGGGATAGACCACGGTGTTCATGGGCGAATCCTTTGAGGGTGTTTACAAAATGTCTGCACTTGGCAATACGGCGTTGAAATTGGCCTCAAAATGCTCATCTACTCCATGTAAACTGCGCTCTTTCGTTCAATTTCGCCTTGTCTTGCCTTCGTTCGCCTGTTTTGTAAACACCCTCTTTGCTGGATCAGAGGGTGTCGATAGCTGCGCTCAAGCCCATTGTCTGCCTTTCAAGCAGCGTTTCAAGAGGCCTGGCGTTCAACACTCCTCGTCATCGAGGCGACCGAAGGGGTTGTCCACCACTAGCGATACCGGCTGGGCGTAACCGGGGATATGGATGCGCTCCAGGTCGATATCAAGTTCCGGGCCTTCCAGCACCCCATGGCCGAAACGATAGATGACCTCGAAGTTCGCGGCGTCCGCACGCTCCCGATAGTCTTCGCTGGCCGCCAGTACCGCCTCGCGACGCTGCTTCCAGGCATCGATTGCCGCCTGACCGTGGCGCTTGACGAGTAGACGTTCGGTTACCTGGGGCGACAGCACCAGGCCGGTGGCATTGTTGCCACCAAAGCCCTTGGCGTTGATGAAGGCGGCATCCGCACCAAAAGAGAGCGGCTCTTGAAACAGCTTGAGCCGTTCATCGTGTACATCCTCGGCAACCGCATCCAGATAGGGAAGGCCGGGAATCAATCCATAGGCGAAGCTGCCCAGGGCGCTGGCCAATTGGTCCCCGGCGGCACTGCCCTGGGAGTGTCCGACGAAGGTTTTGATGCCGGCCACCGGCCAGTCGGTAATATCGTTGGCCCGGGCGATTTCGTGCAGCACATGGGATTCGGTTACACGGTTCTTGGGTGTGCTGGTGGCGTGGGCATGCACGAAGCTGCGCTCCTGCACGGCGCGCTTGCCAAGCATTTGCCGGGCTAGCGCGACTGCCTTGCCCATGGTGATGTAGTTGCCGATGCCAGGGGCGGAGATCGAACGCTTCCAGCCATCTGCATTGGCAAACACACCGGGTACGCTACCAAGAATCTGGGCACCGGTTTCCAGTGCCAGGGCATCGTCCATCAACAGCAGGAACTGGCTGGCTTCGGCGATGGTGAAGCCGCAATTGCGTGCGAAGGGGCGGCAAGCGCGTTGGTAATCCGCATCCGTGAGCAGAGTCAGGGCGTCCAGAGCCTTCATGCTGTCATCATCCGCCAGGGCGCTCATGGCACGAAAGCCTTCGATGATTTCCGGAGTAACCGGGGCATCGCTGGTACCCACCATGACGACGCGGCAACGGCCGCTTCGAATATCCTCCACGCCCAAGCGCAGGTTATACAGGAAGGTGGCGCATGCCCCTTGAATGGCGCCGGTGGTGCCAACGCTGCCCAGCACATAGGCGTTCAGGAAATCCGCCGGCATCTGACCATAGCCCAGGGGCATCTGCTTGGAAGTGGCGCGGTTGCCGGAAACATAGCTCTTGAGCAGCCCGCCCCAGCCCTGGTCGTCGAGTTGGCCAATGGAGTTGCCGGCGTACACGGCGATCTGGTCGGGGTCCAGGCTGTCGCGCAGCGCATCCCAGTCCAGGCCGCTCTGCCCCAGGCAGTCGCTGGCGCCGAACACCGTCATGGAGAGCCCGCGGGGGTGATGCACGCTGTGATAGAGTGCGCTGGGTTCGAAGCCGCTGGGGAGTTGGCCGGCAGCGCGCACCTGGCCCTTGCGGCGTTCGGGGAAAAGGACATCCAGGTTTCCCGCCGGCACGCTGACTTCCACTTGTTTGCTGTCGAGTTCCCGCACTTGCCAGTGTTCGGGAAGCGGCGTGGGAAGCTGACGGCGGCGCACCTGAAAGATCACCGGCGAATCGAAATGAAGTCGGCTGGCGCGGTTGGCGGGAATTTCCTCGACGTTGAACAGCGCTGACTCGATACGCCGAATGAGCGTGCGCCCGAGAATCGTCTCACGGTGATGCCGAACGATATCGTCGCTTGTCAGCGTGAGGCCTTGTTGATCCTGCCAGGAGCCATCCTCCTGACGCTGGATCAAGTGCATCATCGCCGCCAGTCCTATCAGCGTTCGTGCCTGGTCGCTCTGAGGCAGGGCGTCGAGCACCGTACGGCGAAACGCCTGGTGGTCCGAGGTTCTGCCGGCAGCGTTGACACCGCCCATGCCGACAATCACCGGTAGTTGTGACAAGCCGCGTTCCTCGTATGCTGGTGGATCTCTATCTATGTGATTCTGGGGCGCGATAATAGCACCTGGTTTGCAGCCCCGTCATGCCAGGCCATGGGAGAGGCCCGCTAGGGATTGCAGCGGGGTGCTGTTAGAATTATCGGTCATTCTTCCTGTTGCTTTATCAGTATGCACGCCAATTCGCGATCCATCGTCACCAATCAGACAGAAGTGCATCAGGATTTGCATCGGCGTGTCGAGCGGGCGTTGGCGTATCCGCTGCGCAAGCCGATAGCCGAACACACGCGTGAGACGTTTTGCGCAGCCGATGAGTGGCTGGCAACCCAGAGCAAGCCCCTGATTCTCGATGCTGGCTGCGGCGTTGGATTGTCGACCCGTGAGCTGGCACGGCAACATCCGAATCATGCGGTCATCGGCATCGATCGCAGCGCCGATCGCCTTGGCCGCCATCATGGCGTGCTGCCTGCCAACGCCTACCTGGTTCGGGCCGACCTTGTCGATTTCTGGCGTCTGGCGTTGGCCGCTGGTTGGCAAACGATGCATCACTATCTGTTGTATCCCAATCCTTACCCCAAGGCGGCACATCTCAAGTCGCGTTGGCACGGTCACCCGATATTTCCGGTGATTCTGGCCTTGGGTGGTCGACTCGAGGTGCGCTCCAACTGGCGGCTTTATATCGAAGAGTTCGCCCAGGCGACAGAGCAGGCAACGGGCATTCAGCCCAGGGTGGACGAGCACGATCCGATGGATCAATCCCTCACGCCCTTCGAGCACAAGTACCATGCCAGCGGTCAGCGGCTTTGGCGGCTGGTGGTCGAATTACCCCGTCGCCCGGAACTGGTGCCGGCGACAGGCCCTAGAGATACACAGCGAAGTGTCAGGCAAGGAAAGAGCGCGAAGGGAATCAGATAATGCGTAGTTGGGGTGAGCGGATAGTACACATGACCCTGTTCGAAGTGGGCGGATTGATCATGGTCACGCCCCTGGCGAGCTGGTTGAGTGGGCACGGCATGGGGCGCCTGGGGTTGTTGGCCGTGGCCATCTCGACCCTGGCCATGCTCTGGAACCTGGTGTGGAACCGGCTGTTCGATCACTGGGTGCCCACCCGCAAGCGCACCTTGATGCAGCGAATCGCCCAGGCACTGGGCTTCGAATTGGGGCTGCTGATCGTGACATTGCCCGGCGTGGCCTGGTGGCTGAATATCGGTATCATCGAAGCCTTCTGGCTGGATCTGGGCTTCATGCTGTTCTTCTTGCTGTATGCACTGCTGTTCAATACCGCCTTCGATGCCTTCATGCGTCATCGCTTGGCCCGGGGAGAAACCTGATGGCGTATATCTATCTGTTCGTGGCGATCGTCGCCGAAGTCTTGGCCACCAGTGCACTCAAATCCTCCCAGGAATTCACGCGCTTCTGGCCCAGCGTGCTGGTAGTGGGGGGCTACGGACTGGCCTTCTACATGCTGACCCTGGTACTGCGCACGGTGCCGGTGGGTATTGCCTATGCCTTCTGGGCCGGGCTCGGTATCGTGCTGGTCACCTTGATCGGCGTCGTCGTGTTCAAGGAAAAACTCGATCTTGCCGCCGTGCTGGGACTAGCCATGATCATCGGCGGCGTCGTCGTCATTCAGCTTTTCTCCAGTGCTTCATCTCACTAAGCGATACAGCTCTTTTACCTCTCAGGATCATCACCATGCGTCGCCCGCTTATTGTCTTGCTCGCCCTCTTCCTGCTCGCAGGAACCTCTTTCACACTCATGGCGGCGGGGTTCGATCACGTCAATCGATTGTCGAGCAAGGGGTTTGCCGTAGGCGCTCAGGCGCGTCTGCTCGACAGCGGCAAAGTGCTGGGTGAAATCGATGCGGAGCGCCAGCTCTCTCCCGCATCGGTATCCAAACTCTATATCGCCGCGGCGGCACTGGATCGTTGGGGGCCGCAGCACCGGTTCACCACGCGGCTGGTATCCAGTGGCTGGGTCGATCAGAACGGTACTCTGCAGGGCGATCTAGTGCTGGAAGGGGGCGGTGATCCGGCGCTGGTGTCGAAAGATCTCTGGCAACTGATTCAGGGGCTGCGCCAGCAGGGCGTCACCTCGGTAAACGGCCAACTGATCATCAGCCAGTGGCGTTTCGGCCCGGTCGAGTGCATCACTACCGATCGCTGCAATTCGCGCACTCACTCGCGCAACTCCTACGACGCGCTGCTTTCTTCCGCCGGAGTCAATTTTGGCAACTGGTGCGTGAATGTTCTGCCCGGCGCCAAGGCCGGTGTGCCGGCCCGGGCCATGAGTTGCGACATCCTGACCCCCCTGGTCAAGGTGGATAACCGGGTCAAGACCATGATTGCCGGGGAGCCGACCCGTATCAGCGCCGAGCGTGTCACCCGGGATGGCGTGGACACGCTGGTCATCGATGGGAGTATTGCGCTGAACAGCAGCCCGCGCCAAGTCTACCGTTCCAGTTCCGACCCTGGGGGCCAAACCGGAATGACACTGCTTGCCATGCTCGAGCAGGCGGGGGTCGAGGTCAGCGGCGGTCACACCACCAGCGTCACTGCGCCGCCCGCTGGCAGTAGGGAGCTTGCCGCGGTGGAGAGCGAAACCGTGCAGACACTGCTGCTGCGCACCCTGAACTACTCCAACAATTTCATGGCGGACACGCTGAGTCTCGATCTGATCGATCAGCCCCGAGCCTCATTAAGGCAGGCCGGCGGAGAGATCGAGCGATTCGCCCAGTCATTGCCGGGGCATGGTCCCTTGACGCTTTACAGCGGTAGCGGCTTGACCACGGAGAACCGCACCTCGGCTCAGGGCGTCAATATGCTACTCGAAGCCATGTACCGTCGCGCTTCCCTGTTCCCCCCCTTTGTTGCGGGCATGCAGACACCCGCCAATGGCCCGATGCGCTTCATTCGTCGGGGCAGCGATATTTTCCAGCACCACGTCATGATCAAGACAGGCACCCTCAATCAGCCTTACGCGGTACGCGCCCTGGGCGGCTACTTTCGCACCAGCAAAGGGCGCTGGGGCGCTTTCAGTGTACTGGTCAACGGCAATGGCACCACGCCCTATCTTTCCTGGTCGGAAGTGCTCGATCCCCTGGCGGAGGATTTGACGGCGATGATCCTGAACAACTGACGGTGTGCGCTTCTCATGCCGGGCGCTACCCTCTGCTTACGGCCTGGTTGCTGCCATTGGATCGGATCAGGGGATTGCACTCGACGTCACTGTCACTTGGCGATATGATAATGCCAAATGGCAAGGACAGGAGAGCAACATCATGACCGTCGCCGAGAATCATGCCGATCAAGAACCTAATATCCTGGATCGCACCCTGAAACGCCTGATGGGCCACCGAGCCACCACGGCGCTTTCTGCCTTTGATATTCACGAGATGATCGAGAAGGGGCTGCCGTCCCAAGACGTCATCCGCTTCGTCGAGTCAGTCAACCTGTTCCATGACAAGAGGGTGGTGTCCAAGGTGCTCGGCATGTCCGAGCGTACACTGTATCGTCGCGTCAAGAACCCGGAGTCGCTCACCGCGGAGCAGAGCAGTCGCACCTGGCGATTTGCCGAGATCCTCACCAAGGCGGAAGATGTGTTCGGCGATCCCGAGGAAGCACAGCGCTGGATGAATACGCCTGCCATGGGCCTGGAAGGGCATAAGCCGATCGACCTGATCACGACCCAAGTGGGTTTCGAGTTGGTCGACGACTTCCTGACCCGCATGGATTACGGGGTATATACCTGATGGCTAGCCGCCGCACACCTGGCGAGATATGCCTGTGGCGGCTGGAGCGCAAGCGCCACGTGGAGACCTGGGATAGCGGTGTCGGCGCCGAGCTGGGAGGCGGACGCTGGAATACGAAGGGGAGGGCGGCCGTCTATGGATCGCTCGACCCTTCCACTGCCATCCTGGAGGTCGCTGCGCACAAGGGGTTCAAGGCGTTGGACATCATCCCGCACGTACTCCTCTGTGCTCGCATCCTCGATTCTTCCCTGATCTACGAGGTTGCGCCGGCGTCGATCCCTAACTCGAACTGGCTCATTCCCGGGTCCCCAGGTCAAGGCCAGCAGGCTCATGGAGATAAGCTTCTCGAGGAACACCCCTTCATCGTCATCCCTTCGACAGTGTCGCGGCACAGCTGGAACATCGTCATGAATCCGGTCACTGCCCAAGGCCTCTTCGAGGTCGTTCTTGAAGAGCCTTTCGCCCTCGATACACGCCTCAATCCGCCTCAGGGCTAAACGGTGCCTCTACCTTTGACATCCTCCCCGGCCTAAATAACGGGGGTTCCAACTGCCAGAGGGCAACGTCCTGCCCCGAGGGCGAGGATATTTCGGGCCGCATCCACGTCCCGGTTATGGAGCCAGTTACCGCCTCAACTACTCCCGGAAGCCTCCGCGACGTCTAGCGCTGCAATGGCTTGCTGAAGCTGGGCGGGGTCGGGAACACCGGTAAAGGTACGTTCACCCACGATGATGGTCGGCACCGAGGTTATGTTCGCCTCCTCGACGGCATGACGCTGAGCCTCCCGTTGACGCTGGCGATAGGTGCCCTGGGCCAGGGCCGTAAGTGCTTCCTCGCGGTCGAGGCCGATTTCCTGGGCGAGATCGGCGAGAACCTCGGGGCTGCCAATATCCTTTTCTTCCTGGAAGAAGGCCTTGAAAACCCTCATCGTGAAGGCGTGGCCCAGGCCTTGATCATCGGCCATTGCAAATACTTCGAACGCCTTATCGGTGCGCGGCTGTGGCGAAACGGCCGGTAGCTTGATCGGTACACCCAGGCGCTCTGCAAGCGGGTACACCGAATGTTGCCAGACCTGGGGCAGGTACGGATCTTCCACGCGCAACGTAGGCACCGGCTCGGGCCTTAGTTCGTAGGGGCGCCATTTGATTTCGACATCCTGGCCCTGGGTCGCGTCGTCGACGAGACGTTCGGCCAGCAGGCAATACGGACAGACATAATCGGAATAGATCGTGATCTCTTTTATCATGCTTGCTCCTGGAAAGGTGTCCTGCACTATATGAGGTCGTGAAACTCGACCGACAAGGCGCCATGCCCAATTAATTTAGTCATTCAAGCTATGGATGGTTTTAATGAATAAATACGTCAAATGCATCGTCGCGCTGGCTCTAGCAACGTTCTGTGCCAGTGTAGCCGTTCAGGCTGAAACGAAGGCGGCGACTACCCCTGCGATGGAAACATCCGGCGATAAGCATCCAAAGACCTATCCGCCGCTCAACCAGGTGATCGACAGCCGAATTCTGCCCAAGCTGGATGTGTTTTTCGAAAAGCTGCTCAGTGAAAAAGAAGATATAACTGTCGGGGCCCGTGTGATTAATTACACGTTTCCAAAATAAATCGGGGCGCTCTTGCTGCCACTGCTTCATGGCCTC
>NZ_CANLTC010000015.1 GCF_947493865.1 uncultured Halomonas sp. | reverse complement strand
CGAGGCCATGAAGCAGTGGCAGCAAGAGCGCCCCGATTTATTTTGGAAACGTGTAATTAATCACACGGGCCCCGACAGCTAAGCGACATATCTGGCAGCTCGCCGGCGACTTGATCCCTTTTTATACTTCTACCTGTTCATCTGCATGAACTCGACATGCTTCACGGATCCATCAATACTAAAAGCTTGTTGAATACGAATAACAACAAGGAGACGCTCATGTCCTTTTCCAGGCGCTTCTCAAGTGCGGTGCGTACGGTCTGTTTGCTCGGCGCTATCAGCCTAGTGGGCACCGCCCAGGCGGCCACCACGGTCAACCTGAGCTACAACGGTGCGCCGGACCCGGAGAAGAACGCGGTGCACGTGTTCGCCACCAATCTCAAGGAACTGGTAGCGGAGAAGACCGGCGGCGAACTCGAGCTCAGGCTCTACCCCAACAGCCAGCTCGGTGAAGAGCAGGCCCGCATGGAGCAGACCATGAGTTCGCCGAATCTGAACATCGCCTCCTTCGCCGGGATATCGCCGGTGATGCCGGAAATCTATGTCAGCGCCATCCCCTTCCTGTTCGAGGATTTCGAGGCGGCGCGGACCTTCTTCGATGAAGGTGACTACTGGCAGGCGTTTGACGAGACGCTGCGTGAACGCACCGGCATCGAGATGCTGGCGGTAGTCGAGGAGGGCGGTTTCCTGGCCTTCACCAATGACGAGAAGCCCATTCGCGCCCCGGAGGATTTCAAGGGGCTACGCTTTCGCGCCATGGACCCCAGCCAGGTGGCGCTCTACGAAGCCTTTGGCGCCTCGGGGACGCCGATTCCCTGGACCGAGGTGTACATGGCCCTGCGTACCGGGGTGGCGGACGGGCAGATGAACCCGCCGATGTACATCATCATGGGCAGCCTCTACGAGGTGCAGAAATATCTGACCCTGGCCAATATCCAGTACTCGGATCAGTTCCTGGTGGGCAACGGCGCGATGATCGACGGCTGGGACGAGCAGACCCGCCAGGCCTTCCTGGAGGCGGTCGACGAAGCCAACGCCATGGCCCGGGAACACAACGAGGCCAAGGTGGATAAGCGCATCGCCTATCTCGAAGAGCAGGGCATGCAGGTCATCGAACCGTCCGAAGAGAATCTGAACGCCTTTCGCGAGCAGGGCCAGCCGGCTTATCTGGAATGGCTGAAGACCCAGGATATCGAGCAGCGTTGGGTCGATATGGCCTTTGAGGATGCCGGCATGACGCAGTTGGCGCAGTGATGGCCCAGATGTGGTCGCATCATGGCTAGTGCTTTGTTGGTACTGCGAAAGCGGGTGCTGGCGATTAGTCGAAGGGTGTCGATCACTATCGCCAGCGCCCTTTTACTGATCAATCTGGGGGTCATCCTCTACGCGGTCTTTTTACGTTATCTGGCCGGCGGCGCCCCCATCTGGACGGACGAGCTGGCGCGCTTTCTGATCATTGGCGCCGTGCTGCTGGCCGCCGGGGCCGTGTGGGTAGAGGGCGGCCATATGAGGGTCGCCCTGATCGAACGGTTATTGCCGACGCCACTATGCCGCCTGCTCAATCTTTACCAATGGCTGCTGACCCTGGGTCTGGCCATCGGCGGCGCCCTGTTCAGCTATCGCTATGCTCACTCCGTAGCCATGTTCACCAGCTCAGGCCTGGGCATCAGCCGTACCATCCCCATGATGTCGATGCCCACCGGCTTCGCTCTGCTGGCCTGGCATGCCCTCTGGTACGGGCCGGCGCCGCTGAAGACGATGACGGAGCAGGACGTATGACGCTCACCATGCTGGCGGTCTTTCTTGTGCATGTGCTGCTCGGCCTGCCGTTATTCCTCGCCCTGCTGGTAACGGCGGTGGTGGGCTTCATGTTCGTCGACCCGGGCATGTTGGCGCGCATGATGCCACAGCAGTTCTTCGGCGGTATCAACGTCTTCTCGCTGATGGCGATCCCGCTGTTCATCCTGGCCGGCAACCTGATGAATGCAAGCGGCCTGACCGAGCGCCTGATGGGCCTGGCGCGCCTGCTGGTCGGCCACCTGCGCGGCGGCATGGGGCATGTCAACGTGGTATCGAGCGTGTTCTTCGCCGGGGTCAACGGCTCCGCCGTGGCGGACACCTCGGCGCTGGGCTCGCTACTGGTGCCGCCCATGCGCAAGGAGGGCTACTCCACCGCCTTCGCCGCCGGCCTGACCGCCGGCAGCTCGCTGATCGGGCCGATCATTCCCCCCAGCATCTTCATGATCCTGTATGCCTCATTGACCAACACTTCCGTGGGGGATCTGTTCCTGGCCGGGGTGATTCCCGGACTGGTCCTGGGCGTGGCCTTCATGGCGATGAATGCCTTCTACGCCTGGCGCAAGGGGTTGACCAAACGTGGTGGCTGGCCTGGGGCCGCTGAGCTGGGCCGAGCGGCGCTGGCGGCTTTGCCGGCACTCATCGCCCCGTTCATCATCGTCGCCGGCATCGTGCTGGGTTTCGTCACCCCCACGGAATCCGGTGCGCTGACGGCGCTCTACGTGGCCCTTTGCGGCATCGCCTTGGGCAATCTGCGTCTTGTCGACTTCTGGCGGGCGATCGTCGAGACGACCCGGCTCACCTCGGCGATCTTCCTGATCATGGCGGCGTCGGCGACGATCAGCTGGCTGCTCTCCTATGCGCAAGTGCCCACCCAGTTCGTCGAACTGCTGGCACCCTACACCGATCAGCCGATCCTGGTGCTGCTGATGCTCAGCGGCATCACTTTCATCACCGGCATGTTCATGGAGGAGGTCTCGGCGCTGATGCTGCTCACCCCGATCTTCGCTCCGGTGGCGATGATGGCGGGCATCGATACGGTGCATCTGGGCATCATCATCACCCTGAATATCACCATCGCCCTGATCACGCCGCCCATGGGCGCCTGTGTGTTCGTGGCGGCGGCAGTCAGCCACCTCGAAATCACGGCGCTGTTCAAGACCATCTGGCCCTTCGTGCTGACCGCGGTGCTGGTGCTGCTGATCCTGATTCTGTTCCCGGCCCTGACCCTATGGTTGCCCAGCGTACTTGGATGATGCAATGAGCGAGACTGTCGTTACCTCCGCAGGCGTGGAGCTGCCGCCGATTCCCAGCCGGCCCGAGCCGGACTGGGTAACACTGAGTCGTATCCCCACCCTGGCGGACGATGCGCCGCTGGTGCCGGTGAGCCTGGCGCCGGAGCCGCTCAAGACGTTTCCCGTCTATGCCAAGCAGGATATTCCCGGGGCGGTGGGCGATTGCTATGTACGCGAGGAGGTCTATCGGCGCCTGCTCGGCGTGGCGCGCTCGCTGCCGGAGGGGCTCGGCCTGGTGGTGCTCGATGGCTGGCGCCCCTGGCGGGTGCAACAGTATCTCTTCGATACGCTTTTCGAGGCGATTCGCGCTCGTCACCCGGAGGCCGACGATGACGAGCTACTTGCCCGCACCCGGGAGTTCGTTTCCGTGCCCAGCACCGACTCGAACGCGCCCAGCCCGCATCTGACGGGTGGCGCGGTGGATGTGACTCTGTGTGACGCGGATGGCTTGTTGCTCGATATGGGCACCCTGTTCGACGAAGCCGTACCGGCATCCCACAGCGACTACCTCGAACGTCAGGGTGAGGATATCGACAAGCGCCAGCGTCTGGCCCGGAACCGGCGGCGTCTGCTCTATCACCACATGCAGGCACAAGGCTTCACCAACCTGCCCAGCGAGTGGTGGCATTTCGATTTCGGTGACCAGCTATGGGCGTTGTATGGCGGGCACGAGCGAGCGCTTTATGGCCCGGCGGAGCTGGAGACGATCGAGAGCCGCTGGCGGCGGCAGCTGTAAGAACCCGTTTATGATCTGCTTAAGCCATGACACTGCGCTGCCACCAAAGGCTGTCATAGGCTTTCCTTCTCCATGCCGGGTGCTTCCAGTGATTGCAGCAGGGCGCCCAGACCTTCTGGTGCCCGGGCCTTGCAGCGGGCGCTGGTGAGCACATAAGAAGCGGTGTTCCAGACGATGCGAAACCCTCCCGCCTGGAGTGCGCGCACCAGGTGCACGTCCTCGTGGGAACGGCGTGGTTCGAAGCCGCCCACCGCGCGATAGGCGTTGGCGCATACGCCCAGGTTGGCGCCATAGATGCGTTGCGGATCGCTGCCACGCAGATGAGCCAGGTAGCGTTTGCGCTGAACGGCGGGTAGCTGTGACCATTGCGCCAGGCGAATGTTGCCGCACACCGCATCGCAATCAAGGTCGCACTGGCTGCTCAGCCAATCCTGGCTAACCTCGCTGTCTGCATCGGTAAAGGCCAGCCAGCGCGCCCCTTGTTCGAGCAACCAGCCGGCACCGATGTGCCGCGCCATACCCACATTGGTATGGTCGACCTCGATCACTCGAACGGGAAAAGTGGCGGCAATGGCTGCGGAATCGTCAGTGCAGGCGTCCAGCACCAGAACGATCTCCACCGCTTCTCTCTGAGTGCAAGAAAAGTGTTGGGCGGCGGCCATCAATGCGGTCAGGCAACGGTGCAGGTAATCTTGTTCATTGTGTACGGGGATGACGATACCGATCATGGTGAACTCACTTCCCTGTGATGAACGATCTCATATCAAGCCATCGCGCCGAGCCACGGAATCTTGCTTCTTCGACCACAGCTCGATGATGACGTCTTCTTCCAGATGTTGACTCAGTCGTGTCAGCCCACTGCCCTCGTCGATCAGGCGGTGTACTGCTTCGCCATCGAGTTCGCCGCCTTCGATGGGGTGGCGCCAGTGGCAGGCCAGTATTTCACCGTCCTCTTCAAGAAGCGCCGAGAGGCGTGTAACGATGACCTCCATCGCCGAAGAATCAAGAAAATACCCCAGCTCACTGAAGACCACCAGATCGTACTTGCCCTCGGGCCAGGCATCGGGCAGTCGACGCCGTTCCAGGGTTACACGTTTATGCTGAGTCAGGCGCTTGCGAGCGGCCTCGAGGGCAGCAGCACTAAGATCCCAGCCCAACAGGGTGTCGCAGCGCTCCAATAGCGCCTCGCTCATTACACCGATCGAGCAGCCAGGCTCGAATACGCGCTTGTAATGGGGCCGGGTCAGCATGGCAAGGCACAGGGCGCGCTTGCGTGCCTCGTACCAACGATGCTCATAGCCCCAAGGGTCGGGGTTTCGAGCGTAGAGCGTATCGAAATCATCCGTGGAGAAGCTCATAGGAATAGCACCTCGAAAGGGCGCAGCAGGCGTGCCAACGCAAAAGGCGCCAGGACCGGGCCTTGACCGGTGGTGTCATCGGCGGTGAGCTGACTGACGTGGGCCTCGAGGGCGGCGCGCTTGCGCTCATACTGCTCGAGGCTGAGCTCAATACGCCGAGCGTGCCCCCAGGGGACGCGAGGGTCCCCTGGGCTTGCCCAATGCCAGGTCCAGATCGGCAGTTCGATGAGGGTGCACCCCTTGATGCGGGCTACCTCGGCGCAGGCCTGGCCGGTGGCTTCATGGTCCGGATGGCCGTCGCCGCGCCAGGTGGTCACCAGGATATCGTCGGGTTGAAGGCGATCGTTTAGGTGCGAGATCAGCGCGGTTCGCTCTTGGGCTACCCGGGTGTCGGTCAGCCCAAGCCGCAGGATGGGCACCTCGGCGAGCCCCAGACGCTCGAGGGCACGCCGACTTTCTTCAGGGCGGACCTCGCCCAGGCGTTCAGGTGTCCAGTAGCGGGAGCCGGGATGACTGCCAGCGCCGTCGGTGACCCCGATGATCAGCATGTCGTGGCCAAGGGCGGCCAGCTGCATCAGTAAACCGGCACAACCTACTATCTCGTCGTCCGGGTGCGGTGCCACCATGACAATGCGGCGCCCAGGCGGTACCAGCGAATCGATCTCGATGCCGGGCATTTCGAGCAGGCCCGGCCAGGCCACCCAGTCGCTCTCGGGGGTGCCTTCACCGATGATGCGCCGGTCATCATTCATGCGCATGGGGTTAGCCCCCAGGGCGGGTCATCCACAGCCGCCAACTCGCGGCCCAAGGCTTCAAGATCGCGTTCGGCGTGGCTTTGGCGCAGAAACACCGGTAGATCCGCCATGCGCTGGGCGAAGGCCGGGTCGCGGCAATAGGGGCCCGCGCCCAGGGCGCGGCCAGTATGATAGATCACCGCATTGACGACGTTCTCGATCACGGCCCGAGCACGCATGGCGATAAGCTGAGCGTTCTGCCGAGGGTGCGCATCGATCCAGCGTGCGGCTTCGCGCAGCGTTGCCCGGCCGCTTTCCAGGGCCACATCCACTTCGCCCAGATGCGCCAGTAAATGAGCGTTATCATTGCCCTTGGCCCGAGCCCGCAGCGTCTCCCCCAGGGCGCGAGCGCCGCCAAACCAGCAGGCGGCGATGCCGGCGCCTCCCTGCCAGAATCCCGGGCGTTCAAGATAGCCCCCGGCAGGGCCGATGAGCTGCGCCCGGGCATGATCGAACTCCACCTCGACGCTGGCGGTGGCGGCCATGCCTACCGCCTCCCAGCCTTGCTGGGTGACATTCACGCCGGGCTGATCCAGCGTTACCGCCACCAGGCGCTGAATGCCGTCTTGCCAGGCGGTCATCAAGCCATGGGTCAGAATCGGCGCACCAGAACACCAGGCCTTGCGCCCGGAAATCGTCACGTCACTGCCATTGGCATCGCCTTCATCGCGTGATTGCTCTATTTCCGCTCGTGCGAAGGGCGGCTCCGCGGCCCACATGCCCCATCGGGCATCGGCGGGTACCAGGGCCTCGGCGCCATGTTCGGCAATGATGGCCAGCGCATCGGTATGGCCCTCGAAGAGCTTGACCAGGGAAAGATCGAGACCGGCCACATCGGCAAGCGTTTGCCAGCGGCTCAAGGTGTCACCCTGACCCGGCAGAGGCAAACGATCGGCGCCAGTATCGATCAGATAGGCCAGTGAGGCAGCAAGCGCCGTGACGTTGATGGCGGGCAACCTCTTTTGGGCATCAAGGTCGGTAACGATACGAGAACGCTGTTCAGCAGATAGGGCCGACTCCATGGCCATAGGCTTCTCCATCCTGAGTTTTTCTATTTTGTCAGCCTAGCATAGCCATCACGATAACCTCGGTTGCATTGCGTCTCCTCACCTGCGGGAGCGATGTCATGGAGTTCGAGCAAACGCATTACGGCACGGCGTAATCAACAGACCCTAATGCCGAGCTAATCCTTATCTGTCAAAATAGGACTTTGCCTTTAGTGGAGTGACTCGATGCCGGACAGTGCTCTGTCACGTTTGTTTATACGGCTTCTATTACCGTTGATGATGCTGGTGCTGAGTCCATTGGCCGCTGGTCAGGAATTTCTGCCCGTCGACAAGGCCTTCAAGCTGCATGCCGAGAAGCAGGATGGCGAGGTGTTGCTGCGCTGGGAGATCGCGCCGGGCTATTACCTTTATCGCAAGCGCCTGGGCATCGAGGGCGAGCCATCCGCTATCGCACCTTTCGAACTGCGTGATGGCGAGATCATCACCGACGAGTATTTCGGCGAATCCGAGGTCTATTACGATGATCTCGAGGTGCGGGTCAAGCCCCAGGAGGCCGAGCGCCTGGCGCTGACCTGGCAGGGGTGCGCCGAGGATGGGCTGTGCTACGCCCCCCAGCGTGACAAGCTGGATCTAACCAGCATGAGCCTGGAAAACGGCACCCTGGCGAAGCAGGGGTTTTTCTCGTCCCTGAGTGGCTCTGGTTCAAGTTCTGGTTCAAGTTCTGGTTCAAGTTCGTGGTTTGGCTCCAGCGAGTCGAGCGCTAGCAGCCCGGCCACGACCGAGCCTGAGCAGGATGCTGCGGTAGCCAATCCCCAAGATAACAGCACCGCGCTGGGCGAAGATCAATTCCTGGCCGCGCAGCTATCCGATGCCTCCTTTGGCTGGGCCTTGGCAGCTTTCTTCGGCATGGGGTTGCTGTTGACGTTCACGCCCTGTGTGCTGCCGATGGTGCCGATCCTGTCGAGCCTGGTGGTAGGTTCCGGCGCGGGAGCCAAGCGCGGTCTGCTGCTGTCGATTGCCTTCGTGGTGCCCATGGCCCTGACCTATGCCGTGATCGGCGTCATCGCCGCCCTGGCCGGCGCCAATCTGCAGGCGATGCTGCAAACCCCCTGGGTGCTGGGAGTGTTTGCCCTGCTGTTCGTGGTGCTGGCCCTGGCCATGTTCGGGCTTTTCGAGCTGCAGTTGCCCCAGGCGTTGCGTCAACGCCTCGATAACATGCAGCAGCGCCAGCGCGGCGGCACCCTGGGAGGCGCCGCAGCGATGGGAACGCTCTCGGCGATACTGGTCGGCCCCTGCATGACCGCTCCACTGGCCGGTGCGCTTTTGTACATCGCCGACAGCGGCGATGCGCTGCTGGGGGGCAGTGTGTTGCTGGCGTTGGGGTTGGGCATGGGCGCGCCGCTGCTGCTCGTCGGGGCGCTGGGTGCCCGTTTGCTGCCCCGCCCCGGCGCCTGGATGACCCGGGTCAAGGTACTGTTCGGCTTCGTGTTGCTGGGCATGGCCATCTGGTTTGTCGCCCGGGTAATCCCGAGCAGCATCGAGCTAGGGCTGTGGGGCGCCTGGCTGGTGGGAATCGCAGTCGCGCTATGGCAGGCGAGTCGGGCGGCGGTGCCGAGCCCCGGGCAGCTGATTGCCCGCAGCGTCGGTATGGTACTGGGGCTGTGGGGGGCGGTGATGCTTGTGGGCAGCGCCGGTGGCGGTGACGACCCTTACCGGCCTCTAGCGTTTCTCCAGTCGGGTTCGGCTGGCGCCGCCGTTCAGGAGGATTTCATGTCCCGCTTTGCGGAAGTAGAGGATCTCGACGATCTGTCGCGCAAGCTCGATCTTGCCGGCGAGCGTGGCCAGTGGACCCTGGTCGACTACTACGCCGAGTGGTGTATCTCCTGCAAGGTGATCGAAAAAGAGGTATTCGGAGACCCACGGGTGCAGCGGGAACTGGCGAGCATGCAGTTGCTGCGTCCGGACGTGACCGAAAACGACACTGCCGATAAGGCCATGCTCAAGGCCCATGGCGTGCTGGGGCCGCCTACCATCATGTTGATTGGCCCTGATGGCAAGGAGCGACGTGCTCAGCGCATCGTCGGTGAAATCAGTGCCGAGGCGTTTCTCGAACGGCTTGAACAAGCCCAACAAGTCCGGGAAGCATCTTGAACCAAGGGCGCGATCACGCATTCACATCACATTCAGGAGCTTTCACGATGGTCCACTATCGGCGGCGTCACTTGTTGCTGTTCGCTTTGCCTGGCCTGCTCTGGCCCTTGATCAGTGTCGCAGAAGATCATGATTCCAAATGGCCGGCACCGGTTCAGGCATTGGAAAAGCAGGGCTTGACCGTGCACGAGCGCTTCGAGGCCCCGGCCGGCTTGACCGGCTACGCTGCCAGTGTGCAGGGCCGTGAAGTAGCGGTCTATGTCACCGAGGATGGTCAACACGCCATCGTCGGTACCCTGCTGGATGCCCAGGGTAACGATCTTTCCGCCGAGCCTCTGGCCAAGCTGGTGGGTGGGCCTCAGGATGCAGCACTATGGCAGCAGCTCGAGGAAAGCACCTGGATCGCTGACGGCGATGACGCTGCCGGACGTGTGCTCTATACCTTTACCGACCCCAACTGCCCCTATTGTCATAAGTTCTTCAAGCAGACCCGGCCCTGGGTGGAGGCCGGCAAGGTACAGCTACGCCATATCATGGTCGGTGTTCTCAAGAAGGACAGTCCACAAAAGGCGATTGCCCTGCTTGCCGCGGACGATCCCTCTCAGGCGTTGCAGGAGCATCAGAGCGGTGATGAGATCGCGTTGCTCGATGAACTACCTAGAGACAAGGAAGATGCGTTGCTCGCCAACAATCAGTTGATGAGCTCTCTGGGGCTGAATGCCACGCCGAGCACCTTTTATCACGGTGGTGAGAATGACCGGCTATCCGTAACACAAGGGGCGCCAGGCGAGGACGAGCTGGTCAAGATGATGGGCTCGCCCAAGCCTTGATTCCATCTGCGTCAGGATTTCGCCGGTAGCCTGCGCGCCAGGAACCAGCCACCGATCATGGCCGCCAGCATGGCGATGAGAGGCGGCGTGATGCCGGCGATGGAAGCAAATGCGGGCCCCGGACAATAGCCGGACAGCCCCCAACCGATACCGAATAGTGCCGCACCGCCGATCAGTCGTGCATCCAGGTCACGCCGGGTCGGCAGTTGAAAGCCTTGTGCCACCAGGGGCCGGTCGCGGCGTAACACCAGCCGGTAGCCGATGAAGGTGGTCACCACCGCTCCACCCAGAACGAAGATCAGCGTTGGGTCCCAGGCCCCGGCAATATCCAGAAAGCCCACTACGCGAGCGGGATCGGTCATGCCGCCAATCGCCAATCCCAGGCCGAACAGCAGGCCGGCCAGATAGCCCATCAGCGCCTTCATACATCACCTCCGATCACATGCCGCATCAGGTAGACAGTGATTATGGCCACCAGCAGAAAGGTCAGGGTTGCGACTATCGAGCGCGTCGACACGCGCGCCAGGCCGCATACGCCATGACCGCTGGTGCAGCCACCGCCGATACCGGTACCGACGCCGACCAGCAAGCCGGCGAGCAGCATGATACCCACTCCGCCAACAGGTTCGCCGATCACCTTGGCTGGGGCGCTCGCCACGTTGCCCAGGTCGCTACCTAGTAGCATCAGGAGCAGAGGGCCGCTGATCAGCCCCAGCAGGAAGGTCAGGCGCCATGCAGAATCGCCTTGACTGCTCCTGGTCAACAGTCCGGATAGAATGCCGCTGATACCGGCGATGCGCCCGAGGGTCGCCATCAGCCATACGGCGGACAGGCCGATCAGAATGCCGCCGATCAGACCATGAAGACTGGCCGTTACATCCACATGAATTCTCCTTTTACTGACCGTGTCAGAACAGATTGATAGGTACTTTGATATAGATTTGATCGTTGTCCTCGGGGGGCGGCATATGACCGGCACGCATGTTGACCTGCACCGAGGGCAGTATCAAACGTGGCATGCCCAGGGTGGCATCCCGTTCGGTGCGCATCTCGACGAACGCATCTTCATTGATGCCTTCATGCACATGGACGTTGTTTGCACGCTGTTCAGCCACGCTGCTCTGGTGTTGATACTCTTCGCGACCGGGCGCCTTGTAGTCATGACACAGGAAAAGCCGGGTCTCGCCGGGAAGCGCCAGTACTTTCTGGATCGAGTGATATAGAGTACGGGCATCGCCACCAGGGAAATCGCAACGCGCCGTGCCGTAATCCGGCATGAAGAGGGTATCGCCGACGAAGGCGGCATCGCCTATCACGTAAGTCAGACAGGCGGGCGTGTGCCCAGGGGTATGCAACACACGGGCTTTCAGACCGCCGATAGCGAAGGTGTCACCCTCTTCGAACAGACGATCGAACTGGCTGCCGTCCCGGGCAAACTCGGTGCCGGCGTTGAAGGCCTTGCCGAAGGTCTCCTGAACCTCGCGGATCTTGGCGCCGATACCGGTCTTGCCTCCCAACTTCTCGTGCAGATAGGGTGCGGCGGAAAGATGATCCGCATGTACATGGGTCTCGAGCACCCACTCGACCGATAATTCATGGCGCTGAATGAAATCGATGATGGCGTCGGCGGAACGTACGTCGGTACGCCCCGCAGCGTAGTCGAAATCGAGTACCGAATCGACGATCGCACAGGCATTGCTGCTCGGATCCTGAATGACATAGCTGAACGTGCTGGTTGGCTCGTCGAAGAAATGAGTCACTATCGGATTACACATGGTAGGCCTCCAGGTTCATTGGCATCATTCAAGAAACAGACCGCGCAGTGAAAAACAAGTTCTAACGTTAGGTCTTTTTAACATAAAGAAGGCTGAAGTGCCTAACGCAATCGCGCTATAGCGTTGAATCCACTACCAAGAAATCGGAGAGAGTGCATGGCGAGTTATCTGTTGATCAAGCAGCTTCACATGCTGGCGGCGGGGCTTAGTATCGCGTTGTTCATGCTGCGGGCCTGGTGGTCGGTACGTGAGTCGCCTCAGCTTGAACGGCGCTGGGTGCGGATTTTTCCCCATGTGATCGACACCGTGCTGCTGGCCGCGGGCGTCACCCTGATGGTCCTGCTCAAGGCCTGGCCCACCCAGCAACCCTGGCTGGCGGCCAAGCTCATAGGGCTGGTGGCCTATATCGGCGTTGGTACCATTGCCATCAAACGCGGTCGTACGCCGGCCACGCGAGGTGTGACGGCGTTGATAGCCATCGCGATCTTTGCCTATATCGTCGGCGCGGCCGTTACCCGCGATCCACTTTCCTGGTGGACGATGATTGCGGCATGATCATGAACAGACGGCGAGACGAGAAGTTCGCTCAGAGAGCCCTTGCATCAAACGATCCGGAATAAACGCTGTCTTGTCTTGTTCCTGAACGGCGCGAATAGTGCGGCTACCGGTTCCAGCAGTACCTGTCCGGGTGGCAACAGCCTGATTGCGTCTGTCGTGAGCGTTACCAGGTCATCATCGACGAAGGAGGCTAGCGCTACCAATTCCGAGGCAAAATAATTACGAAATACGATGTGATAGCGCTCCTCTATCGCGGTGACATCAACCTCTTGGCGACACAGCAGTTGATGAACGATGTCACGGCGCAACAGGTCATCGAAATTCAACTGGTAACCACGCCATACAGGAAGCTGGCCCTGATCGAGATGCCTGAAATAGTGAGATGACTCCAGGGCATTCTGGCTGTAGCTATCGTCCAGCCGACTGAAGGCTCCCGCCCCCAGGCCGATCAGATCGCAAACGCCATGAGACGAATATCCGTACAAATCGTAGCGCAGAGTGTTGCTGTGCCAGCTCACTGCCAAGTCGTCTTCCGCCAGAACGAAATGCCCCAGGCCAAGATGTAGATAGCCGGCTTTCTTGAAATGCAGGATGGCCTGCTGCAGACGCTCCAGGGGGAGGGTGGTAGTGCCGTTTTCGGCGTCGAGAAAGCGCTGATAGCAAAGGCTGAGTCGATCCGGCCGTAGCGCGGCTAGCGTGGCCAGGTCCGACTCGAAGCGTGCAGGCATCTGCTGAGGGTGGCCATAAGCCAATGTAACGCCCACCTTGTGTAGCTGCGCCTGCCTTGCGGCGTCGATAAGCGGCACGAGGGACTCAATGCTGACCCCGCCGCTGCCCTCGCCAGAGAGTGATGTTTGAGACTGGGCTATCAGGTTCAGATGAGTGAAACCCAGCTCTCCGAGTAGCGCTATATACCCCGAAGAGGCGTTGTCTGATCTTACGTCGATGGTAGAGGTGGGCTGATCGGACTGAGCCAGCGAAAAGTGGCGTGTCAGTACGTCGAATAGCCGCTCCCATTGGGTTTGCTTCATGCAGACCGATAAATCGCCGCTCACATAAACGTGTTCGATCTGGCGGTCCCTGTCGAACAGGGTGGCTTGCAGTGCAATTTCGCGTTCGAGATAGCCAATGTACTCATTGATACGGGCTGTATGGTGGGCGGTATCTATCCCTGGGCAAGCGTTTAATGCATTTAGTTCATGGCAGACAGGCAGGCTCAAGGAAACCGAAAGCGGTCTCGGGATCGGGTCTTCATTGCTGGCCTGAGCCGCCTGACGGTAGGCCTTCTCCGAGAAATTCTCGCGCAAGTGCGTTAGGGAAGAATAGGGCGTCTGGCAGAAATCGGCGCAAGCATATTTTTCAAGCAAGGCGCGATCGAGCGCCACGTGGGCAACCATCCTGTGTCCTTGGCCAGGAATCTTTGCACCCACTATAGTTAGTGACGTCACCTCGTATGTTGACTTAAGTCACGTCTGCTTGATCGTTCCACTGATAGGGTTGGCTCATGTTGCTTACGCCTGCCATGCCGGCAACTTCACCCGCTCTTGCGGCAGGCATTTGGACTGGCCTCGGGTGCCGTCCCGTAAGCCAGCTCCGCCAAGGCGGATTTGTCGGCAATGTTGATTTCCTTGCCGGCGATGTCGAGGAGTCCTTGTTCTTCCAGACGCCGAAAGGTGCGGCTCATGGTTTCCGGCACCAGACCAAGATAATTCCCCAGGTCCAGGCGCGACATGGGTAGGCGGAAACGATTGCCGGACAGGCCTCGACTGGCGAAACGCTCGGAGAAATTCAAGAGTATGGCGGCCAGGCGCTGTTCCGCGGAGCGTCGGGTGAGCAGCTGAGCGGTCCCTTGCTCCGTGACCAGCTCGCGGCTCATGATGCGAACCAGTTGCTGCTGCAACTTGGGCGCTTTTTCACCCAGCACTTCAAGCGCATGGAACGGAATCTCGCAGACACTCGAGGTTTCCATGGCGATAGCGGCGCAGGCATGCCGATCGGTTGTGATGGCTTCGAGCCCGATTACCTCGCCGGGAAAATGAAAGCCGGTGATATGCTCATCGCCATTGGCCAGCAGGCTCGATGTCTTGATGGAGCCGGTACGCACCGCATAGATGGCATTGAAAGGATGGCCGGCTTGAAACAAATAGTCGCCCCGGGCAATGGGTTTGCGGCGTTGAACGATCTCCTCGAGCTTGGACACCTCCGCCAGAGAAAGGGAATCCGGCAGACAGAGTTCGCGCATACGGCAATTGCGACAGCTGTCACGCATCTCGTTGACCGCAGCGACACGGGGCAGGGACATGTTCTCCTCCTCACGGTGAGCCTTGCCTTTATGTAAAGAATGCTGACGCAAGATTGGCAAGGACTCGATGATCGTAAACACATAGTATAGGTTAAAGGGGTGGGTGCCCAAGGATGAAAATGGGCAAGTCGACTAGCGTAGCAAGGTCTCGAGCTTATTGTCGGCAAAAATGGTATTTACTTTAATAGGAGTAGGTCTTGATGTCTCAGCAGAGCTTGCCTTCCGGCGCCGGTGAAGTCGCCGAGCAGTATCCTGACATATGGAACGCCTATGCCGCTCTGGGAGAGGCCTGCGCCAAGTCCGGGCCGCTGGATGAGCGTACCCGTCGCCTGGTCAAGCTGGCATTGGCGGTAGGAGCCCGTTCCGAGGGCGCGGTGCATTCCCACGCACGACGTGCCCTGGAGGAATCCATCGGCGCAGAAGAGCTCAAGCAGGTAGCGATGATGTCGATCCCCACCCTGGGCTTCCCTGCCGCTGTGGCAGCGCTGACCTGGATCGAGGATGTGACCGAGAAGTGATTCTTGAATGCCCCGGATGGTGAATCCGGGGCAGTGCACGTCGGGGTGAGGTTTCAGCGTTTGGTAGCGTGCTCGTCACCGGAATGGTGCTTGGCATAGGCCGCCGCTGGCGCTTGAATCTCGGGAAGATAGCGAAAACGCTCTTGGGTGAGTTCAGGGACGCGCTGGCGTTCCATGCGACGAATCGCCCCATGCATCCAGATCAGCGATACCGCCACTAGAATAAATAGCACCATGTAGGAGCTGGTCCACACGCCGGTGAGATCAAGCACCGCGCCGAACAGGATCGGCAGGAAGAAGCCACCCAAACCACCGATCATTCCCACCAATCCACCAACGGAGCCCACGTTCTGCGGATAGTAGACCGGGATATGCTTGAATACTGCCGCCTTGCCCAGAGACATGAAGAAGCCCAGCAGCACGGTCAGCACCACCACGGCCCATAGCGGCATGGCCAGGGTGAAGGCGATTTCGCCCTCCTTGCCCTGCACCACGTAGCTGGTTTCCGGATAGGCAAGCAGGAACAGGCACACCAGCGAAGCGATGAAGGTCAGGTACATGATCGCCCGGGCGCCGTAGCGATCGGATAGCCAGCCGCCCAGTGCCCGGAACACACTGGCGGGAAGGGTATAGAGCGCCGCCAGGGTGCCCGCCACGGCGATGCTCACCTCATAGGCACCGACATAATAGCGTGGCAGGTAGGAAGCCAGCGCGACGAAAGCCCCGAAGACGAAGAAGTAGTACAGCGAGAAGCGCCATACCTGGATGTGCTTGAGGGGCTCGAGTTGGGCCATTGCCGAGGTTGCCTTACCTCCGCTACCGCGCCGTGCTCGGGTCAGCGGATCTTCCTTGGTGAACATCCAGAAGACCACGGCCATTACCGCCAGCACGATGGCATAGACCACCGCCGTACGTTCCCAGCCCACTGCCAGCAGCAGGAAGGGCGCGGCAAAGTTGGTCACCGCAGCGCCCATGTTACCTGCCCCGAAGATGCCCAGCGCCGTACCTTGTTTCTCTTTCTCGAACCAGTAAGAGGTATAGGCGATGCCGACGATGAAGGAACCACCGGCCAGCCCGACACCCAGGGCGGCCACCAGGAACATGGCGTAGGTTTCGACGTAGGAGAGCAAGAAGACGCAGGCTGCGGTGATCAGCATCAACAGGCTGAATACCCGACGCCCACCGAACTGCTCGGTCCAGATGCCGAGGAAGATGCGACTGATGGAGCCGGTCAATATCGGAGTGGCCACCAGAATGCCGAATTGGGTTTCGTTGAGGCCCAGATCCTGCTTGATCTTGATGCCGATGATGGAAAAGATCGTCCACACCGCAAAACAGGTGGTGAATGCCAGGGTGCTGAGTGTCAGTGCCTGGTACTGCTGGGGGCGGGTCACCCCGTCGAGATGGTGCATGGGTTTCTCCTGTATGGAGCGTGGGATTCGGCGTTCAGAATGGCACGCAGGCAGGAGGTTGCGATTGACGTGAATCAATGTGCTCTGGCGCCATCGCCTGGTCAGTTTGGGTGCTTATCACTAAGTGGGTAGATGAAATCCAGAGTTAACTATTTGTTTTAAAGGTGTTTTAAAGAGCGAGCTACGCTCAAGGAGGTAATGCCGGGACGCAATGGCAACGGCCCGAATCTTTGTGGGTAGACGCTTTTGTAGATGAAGTTATGAATGAAAACGCCGCGGGGGATATCGGCTTGCTGCCGATACCCCCCACGGGTGTTGCTGGTGGTGTGCTCAACCCTTGGTTTTTGCAGCCTGCAGATGCTGCTGCTCGATCAGGCGATCCACGGAGGAGACGTAGTATTCCTCATCGAAGGCATTTTCCGGCTCCTTGAGCCACACCAGGCAGATCAGCCAGCTGATGAAAGCGCCGGTGGCGATGATGAAGAAGAACTGGGTCGGCGTGACGAAGGTGAAGATCGTCAGGTAGACCACCGCGCCCACGTTGCCGTAGGCCCCGGCCATGCCCGAGATCTGGCCGGTGATGCGCCGTTTTATCGACGGGATGATACCGAAGGTAGCGCCTTCCGCCCCTTGCACGAAGAAGGAGGTGAAGATGGTGATGGCGATGGCGACGATCAGCGGCCAGGATGAATTCAACAGGCCCATGAGCATGAAGCCGATGGCGATGCCGAACATGTAGCTGAGCATCACGAAGCGGCGGTTGCCCATGCGATCGGATACCAGCCCCCCCATGGGGCGTGCCACCAGGTTGACGAAGGCAAAGGAGGCGGCAATCAGGCCGGCCATGGCCGCATTCAGCCCCCAGGTCTGCTCGAAGAACATCGGCAGCATGGAGACCACCGCCAGTTCCGCACCGAAGTTGGCGAAGTAGGTACTGTTGAGGGCGGCGACGCTGTTGAACGAGTACTTGTCATCCTCCGGTACGCCCTTCTTCAGGATCGGCACGTTGACCCGCAGGATCTGCACGATCTGGTAGATCACGATGGCGGTGATGACCAGATAGGCGATTACGGCACCCGTGGTCGAGAGATAGCCCATGTTCTGAATGCGCCATACCAGGATGGCGAGCACGCCGATCAAGGGAATGGTCCAGATGATCAGCTTGATCATGTCGGCCCAGCTGCTGACTTCCATGGCCGCTGCCTTGCGCGGTTTACGGTGCGCCTTGGCATCCGGGCCATCGGTGATGGCGAACCAGTAGTAGACGCCGTAGGCCGCCATGACGATGGCGCTCTGGGCGATGGCCCAGCGCCAGCCGTCCTCACCGGCGTACATGGTGAGCGCGATGGTCGGCAACGACATGGCGGCGGCGGCGGAGCCGAAATTGCCCCAGCCGGCATAGAAGCCCTCGGCGAAGCCGATGTCCCGGGGCTTGAACCACAGCGCGGTCATATGAATACCCACCACGAAGCCCGCACCGATGGAGCTGAGCACCAGGCGCGAGATCAGAAGCTGCGCCATGGTATCGCCGAAGGCGAACACCAGTGCCGGGATCGACATGGTGACCATCAAAATCGAGAACACCCGGCGTGGCCCGAAGCGGTCCAGGGCCATGCCGACGATGATGCGCGCGGGGATGGTCAGAGCGACGTTGCAGATGGCGAAGAGCTTCAAATCGTCTGCGGTCAACCAGTCGACGCTGCGCAGCATGCTCGAGGCCAGCGGCGCCATGTTGAACCAGACATAGAAGGTGATGAAGAACGCGATCCAGGTCAGGTGCAGCGCCCTGATCTCTGGAGAGCGGAATTTGAAGACACTGGATACTTTCATGGTCGTTTCTCGTTATGTGCCTATATAAGTTTCTATTCCGTTGAGACGAGCCAGGCTTACGGGCTGGGCAGTATCAGCAATGGACACTCCGCTCGCCGCGCCAGGAAGGAACTGACGCTGCCGAAGGTCATGTAGTCCAGCTCGTCGACGAAATAGCTCAGCGACTGGGCGATGATGCCGCCGTCGGGCTTGTGGCTATGTCGGGCGATGACCAGCAGATCCGGGTGTAGCTTCTGGGTCGTGCGCAGCAGCATCTTGCGCGCATCGCCCTCGGCCAGCAGCATCTCGGCGGTGCACCCTTCATCCGAAGCAAAGCTCACGCCCTCCTCCAGCGCTTGCTTTAGCTCGGCATACTCTTCCTGAAACAGTGATTCATTGGCGTCGGTGGCATCACGAGGATTCTCTGCTACCCCGACCAGGGTCAGATGTGGCTGCATGGGGCGAAACATGCCCACGACCTGGGCCAGCGCGAGCTTGGCATTACGCGAGCCGTCGTAGGCGATCATGATATTCATTGCGTACCTCTCACAAAGTTTCACGAAGTGGCTAGAGGTCAAAAAAAGCCCGAGCGTTGGCTCGGGCGTCTCGTCACGGATTCTTCACATAGGCGTTCTTGCGCAGGTAGAACCACCAGTTGACCACCAGGCAGGCGGCGTAGAAGGCGGCGAAGCCGTACATGGCCATCTCCGGAGTGCCGGCCTTGATCTGCTCGCCGATGACGCGGGGGGCGATGAAGGCGCCGTAGGCGGCCACGGCGGAGGTCCAGCCGAGTACCGGGCCTTTCTGCTGGACGTTGAAGATCACGCCGATGCTGCGGAAGGTGGAGCCGTTGCCAATGCCGCTGGCGGCAAACAGCACGATGAAGAGCCCAAGGAACATCCAGAAGTACTGGTTGGGGTCCGTGGCGTTGTAGGCCAGCATCATCACGTAACCCACCGCGGCGGAAGCCACTACCATGATCACCGAGATGATCTGAGTGACGATGGCCCCACCCACCTTGTCGGAAATCCAGCCGCCCACCGGGCGAATCAGAGCGCCGACGAAGGGGCCCATCCAGGCCCAGGTCAGGGCGCTGGGAGCGTCCGGATTGGCGATCCGCGTGACGGTGCCGTCCGCGGCGACTTCCATCATGTTGCCGAATATGACGGTGATGGACAGCGGCAGGGCGGCGGAGAAGCCGATGAAGGAGCCGAAGGTGGCGGTGTAGATCACCGTCATCGCCCAGGTGTGCTTGTCATTGAAGATGGCGTACTGGGTCTTGATGCTGGTCTTGATGGCGCCCGGCAGCAGCAAGAGCAGGCCCAAGGTCAGGAGGATGGTGATGGGGAGTGCCAGCCACATGTTGATCCAGTCCAGTGCGATCACGCCGACCACCGAGGCGATGAGCCCGAGTGCATACAGCCCGATGATCTTGCCGAAGGCGGCCGGCGGCGTACCGGGATTCGGCGTGACGGTGCGCAGATTGTTCATGCCAAACCAGCCCGCGAACGCCAGCGGAATCAAGAAGACCAGCCAAATGAAGCCGGCGTTCTGGATCCAGGTGTCGGTACCCGCCTCGATGCGTCCGATCAGGGTGCCGCTGGCACGCTGCAGCTCCATCGGGTCGCCAGCGAGGGCGCCAAAGATGCCGACGGTCATCACCAGGGGAATCAGGATCTGCATGGTGGTGACGCCGAAGTTGCCCAGACCGGCATTCATGCCCAGGGCGTAACCCTGCTGCTTCTTGGGGTAGAAGGTCGAGATGTTGCTCATCGAGCAGGCGAAGTTGCCGCCACCGATGCCCGAAAGCAGCGCCAGAGCCTGGAACACCCACAGCGGTGTGTCTGGATTCATCAGCGCCAGGCCGGTGCCCAGCGCCGGAATCATCAACAGGGCGGTAGTCAGGAAGATGGTGTTGCGCCCGCCGGCGATGCGGATCATGAAGGAAGCGGGAATGCGCAGGGTGGCGCCGGCGAGCCCGGCGATGGCGGTCAGGGTGAAGAGTTGATCGACCGTGAAGTCAAAGCCCAGATTGCGCATCTGGGTGGTGATCATGCCCCACATCAGCCACACGGCAAAGCCCATCAGCAGGCTGGGAATGGAAATCCACAGGTTGCGGGTGGCAACCTTCTTGCCCTGACGCTGCCAGAAACCATCGTCTTCGACATCCCAGTGTTCGATATCGGCGTTTGCTCGTTTCGAACCACTACCGGTATGAGCGCCTATCCCACCATTACGCTCAAGCTCTACGTTTTCGGTCATGATTTTCCCCCATGGATGAGTGCGCAAGTCGCCTTGTCACGTCCTCTGGAGATTGAGCAAGATCAAGAGACAAGGCTTTAAGGCGCAAGATACGCCTTCTGTATAGGGGGGGGAACTGACGAAAAAAGCTGCAAAAGCAGTGAGATACCACTTTCGAGATAGAATAAGAAGTATTTTATCTGACTGTTAACAAAGCATTTTTTGTGCGCTGCGATGAGAAAAGCAAAGCGTTTTGATGGCCTGCTGCTTTTTGGAGGTATCCACGAAAATCGCTGCTCGGCTCAGGTATTGAGGTTGGCCTGAACCGCCCATACGGCTGCTTCCACCCGGGAGCGAAGGTTGAGTTTTTTGAGCAGGTGCTTGACGTGGACCTTGACCGTGCCTTCGGTGATGTCGAGCTTGCGTGCGATCAGCTTGTTTGAAAGGCCAGCGGCGAGTTCGCGCAGGATTTCACGCTCGCGTTGGGTAAGACTGTGCACGTCCGGCGTGGCGGGTTTACTGCGCTGATTGCGCAAAGCTTCGGCAAGCAGCGCCGTGAGGCTTTCGCTGATCACCATGCGACCAAGCCCCGCTTGACGTATCTGGCGCACCATCTCCTCGGGCTCCATGTCCTTGAGCAGGTAGCCATCGGCACCGGCGCGCAGGGCGGCGACCACGTCTTCCTCGTGATCCGACACCGTGAACATCACCACGCGACCGGCGAAATCCGCTTCTCGCAGGCGCTTCAGGGTCTCGATACCGTTCATGCCCGGCATGTTGAGATCCAGAAGAATCATGTCTGGGTCGAGTTCCTTGGCCAGGCGCAGGCCCTCTTCGGGCTCGCCGGTCTCGCCCAGCAGGTTCAAGTCGTCCTCGAGTTCTAGTAACTGGGCGACCCCGCGGCGCAACAGGGGATGGTCGTCGATGATCAGGATCGTGGCGGGCGTTTCTTGGGCAGGCTTGTCCATCGTAGCTTATTCCTCGTTCCCGTCGGTTGTGGTTGTGGCGATGGAGGCGTTTTCCTGGGCCGGCTGACGTGCGATCAGTCGGGCTGTCTGGGGCGTGAACGTCAACGCTACCAAGGTGCCGCCGCCGGTGCGGTTACGCAATTCCAGCTCACCGCCCAGGGTTTGAGCACGATCACGCATGATCACCAGGCCGTAGTGCATGGGCGGCGAGGTGTCGTCCTTCAAGCCGATGCCGTCGTCTTCGACCTGAAGCAGCAATTGAGCATTGCTGAAGTGCAGTGAGACGGCAGCCCAATGGGCGTGGGCGTGCTTGTGCGTATTGGCCAGGGCCTCGCGCACGATCTGCAGCACATGAATCTCCTCGTTGGGGTTGAGTAGATATGGCGGCAGGTCGTAGAAAAAGTCCACCGGCACGGCCATGCGCTCGGCAAACTCTTCGGTGGTTTGCTGCAAGGTAGACTTGAGCCCGGGCCCCTCGAGTTTCAAACGAAACGTCGTCAGCAACTCTCGGAGTTGTCGATAGGCGCTGTTCAGCCCGGTGCGCAATTCATCGAAGACCGCCGCCTGGGTCTCCCGCGAGGCGTTCTTCTGCTGCATGCGCTCGAGCCGGGCTACCTGCATCTTCAAATAGGAGAGCGACTGGGCCAGGGAGTCGTGCAACTCCCGGGCGATGATGGTGCGCTCGTTCATCAGCGTTACCTGCTGCTGTTCCTCGATGCGTCGCTGTAGATAGACCGCAGTGGCCAGCTGATCACTCAGTGTGTTGAGCAGGCGTCGGGTACTGTCGCTAAGAGGCGTGGCCTTGGCATACCAGATCTCCAGGGTGCCAAGCAGCTCGTTACCCATGTTGATCGGTAGCAGCAGGCACTCGCGTTCCGCGTTCGGTTCGAGCTTGAGCGAATGAGGCTCGATCAAGCAGGCATGACATTCCCAATCCCGGCAGTAATCGGGACGAGTGGCCGAATGGGTAGCCAAAACGGGGGTCGGTTGTTGATCGAAAGAATCATTGAGCGAAAGCTGAATGGGGCCGATGCCAAGCAGCGTCTCGAGTTCGCGCAGCATGGGCGCGGCACTCGCACACAGGTCGTTGCCGCCGCCGTAAAGCGAGCGGCTGCCTTCATGCAGGATCTGCATCGCCTGGTTGCTGCGCTGAAGCTCCTGCTGCTTGAGCGACACCCGGTCTTCCAGGGCTGCATAGCTCAAGCCGAGATCCTCTGCCATGGTGTCCAGGGTGCGACCCAGTAGCGCCAGTTCGTCGTTACCCCGCAAGTGGCTGCGCGGCCGAAAGTTGTGGCGCGCCACCTCGCGGGCCAGCGAGACCAACTGACGTAGCGGAATGACCAGATTGTGGCGAATATCGTACAGGGCGATGGCCACTACCGCTGCGGTGAGGATCAGAAACAGGATCTGCAGGGCACTGATCAACTGGATCTTCGATTCGGCATTTTGCTCGAGCAGCGTCACCATATGATCGATGTCGCCCACCAGATCGTCCAGTGTCTCGCGCAACGCCCCATCGTTCAGACGTTCTTCCTGAAGGGATCCTCTGACCTGGGGCACGAGCTCCTGCTCCCAGCGAGTCAGCAGATCTCGATACTCTTGGCGTAATTCATGGTCGCTGGCGCCTGGAATGGCCCCGGTCAACTCGGGGCTCACCAGGCGTTCTTGAAAGCGCGCGGTCAATCGTTCGACCTCTTCGCGCCGGGGGGTGTCGGGTCGTTGCTGATAGTAGAGCAGGGCGGCGACGATCTGATAACTGTTCATGCGCAGCGAGCCGGCCATGTTGATGGCGGCGGCGTCGCCACGGCTACTGTTCGCAACGCTCATGGTGACGACGATGCTGATCAGCGCCATGACGGTGATCGCCAGCAGCGAGGCGACGATGCGTGCCACCAGGGAGCGTTGCAACAGTTTCATTGACCCTCGAATCCTCTCACTGTCATGGCTGCCAGGGCTTGTTCCACGACACAATCTTGAATCGCCAATAGAGCTTTAGATGTAAAAGAACCACTACTTTACTCGGACAAGCGCTAACCCTCAAAGCCTACCTCATAGGGGTTACTCCCGATGCCCTTTTGACGCTGGGGGATGGTGGCATGAGAATTTCTGTTACCACTCATGAGTCTTTCCGTATGTTCTCGGCCCAACGTGTTAGTGACTTCGAGGCCACTAATGGCTATCAGCCGTTGGTGGTGGCGTTGCTGTCGCCGTTGGCCTTCGCCCTGGTGTTCGCCTGCTGGACCCTGTTCGCCGTGCTTGGCATGGAGCTCAAACGCGCCCTGGGTTTCGATGATATCGATTTCGCTCTGCTGCTGGCCACGCCGATGCTGACCGGCGCCTTGACCAGTTTACCCTTGGCACGGTTGTCGCAACAGATTGGCGGGCATCGCGTCATGCTGGGCTGTCTGCTATTCATCTGTCCTTTCCTGTGGTGGATCAGTGTCGCGGAGCGTTATATCGAATTCCTGCTGGCGGGTGCAGGATTGGGCTTCGGTGCTGGCTCCCTGGCGGCCGGGCTGGTCTACGTGGCGGCCTGGGGCCCGCGGGGGCGTATCGGCCTGGCGCTGGGCCTTTACGGCGCCGGCATGCTGGGTGCCGGTCTCAGTTATTTGCTATTACCCCTGGCCAGCCAGGCCTACGGCTGGCGCCTGGCGCCGAAACTCTACCTGCTGCCGGTATTGCTGGTGGCGCTGTTGCTGTGGCTGTTCGCCGAGGACGATACGAACGAGGATGGCGATCCTATCTTCGACGTCAAAGACGATACGGGCCGTTACGTTCGGCGACGACGCTGGCAATGCCTGCTCGAGTCGCTATTACCTCCGGCGAGCTGGCATGTATGGCGGCTCGCCATTTATTACAGCTTCTTCTATGGCGCCTTCGTGGCGCTGGCGCTGTGGTTGCCGAGCTATCTTGCCGCGCAGTATCAGTTATCGCTACAGCAAGCATCGTTTTGGGCGCTTCTGTTCATTCTGGCCGGTGGGCTCGGGCAGATTCTGGGGGGGCTCCTGGCGGACTGGCGCGATTTTCGTGCGCTGCGCTGGTGGGTCAGCGCCTGGGTGCTGATCTGCCTGTTCTTGCTCTCCTATCCCCCCTTTTCGATTCAGATCGAAGGCGTGCATGGCACCGTCGCCTTTCACTTCAGTACGCCGCTATGGGCCTTCGATGCCCTGCTGGTTCTTATGGGACTCGCCATGGGACTGGGCAAGGGGAGTCTGATGCACCTGATCTATCGCGATCATGGCGATGATATGGCCCGGGTGGGCGGGCTGGCGCTAACCTTGGGTGGACTATTCGCTGGTGTATTGCCGCTGGTATTCGTTCTCGGCAACGAGTGGATCGGCATTCGCAGCGCCGGTTTCATGTTCCTGTATGGCGCCCTGGTGGTGTGCATGCTTGTGATGCTGTGGGACCACAACCGCACTGCCTCCTGAATCTCTGGCACATGTTATCCCTCGCGGCATTGCGTCCTATCCCCTTGGAGGTAGATCGGGGGTATGTGGAGGTAACCACGGCGAAATTCCCTTGCCGATACCGCAAAATCAGCCTCAACACTGTCGCCGAAAGGATTGCCCTTGCATCCTTCGAAGGCAGGCCGAGCGAACCCCGTGTTCGCTCCCATTTTCGAGGAGCCTGGAGATCATCCATGAGTCACTTTCTGGATCGACTGAAGTATCTGGCCAACAAGCCGCCCCAATTCGCCGACGGCCATGGCGAGACTCGTGATGAGGCTCGCAAGTGGGAAGACGGCTATCGCCAACGCTGGCAGCACGACAAGGTCGTGCGCAGCACCCACGGCGTGAACTGCACCGGCTCCTGTAGCTGGAAGATTTACGTCAAGAATGGCCTGGTCACCTGGGAAAATCAGCAGACCGACTACCCGCGCACCCGCCCGGACCTGCCCAATCACGAACCACGCGGCTGCCCGCGGGGCGCCAGCTACTCCTGGTATCTCTACAGTGCCAACCGTCTGAAGTACCCGCTGGTGCGTCAGACCCTGATCAGCCTGTGGCGCGAGGCCCGCAAGCAGCACGCCGATCCGGTGGATGCCTGGGCGTCGATCGTCGAGGATCCGGCCAAGACCAAACAGTATAAGCGTACCCGGGGCCTGGGTGGCTTCCTGCGTGCCGACTGGGACGAACTCAACGAGCTGATCGCCGCCTCCAACGTCTATACCGCCAAGCAGTATGGCCCGGATCGTATCATCGGCTTCTCGCCGATCCCTGCCATGTCCATGGTCTCCTACGCTTCCGGTGCTCGCTATCTGTCGCTGATCGGCGGTGTCTGCCTCTCCTTCTACGACTGGTATTGCGACCTGCCGCCGGCCAGCCCCCAGACCTGGGGCGAACAGACCGACGTGCCGGAATCCGCGGACTGGTACAACAGCAACTATCTGATCGCCTGGGGTTCCAACGTGCCCCAGACCCGCTCCCCGGACGCCCACTTCTTCACCGAAGTGCGCTACAAGGGCGCCAAGACCGTCGCCATCACCCCGGACTATGCCGAGGTTTCCAAGCTGTGCGATGAGTGGCTCTCGCCCAAGCAGGGTACCGATGCGGCGCTGGCCATGGCCATGGGCCATGTCATCCTCAAGGAATTCCATCTCGACAATCCCAGCGTCTATTTCACCGACTACGTGCGCCGCTACACCGACATGCCGTTTCTGGTCGAGCTGGAGCCACGGGAAGACGGTGTTTATGCACCGGGACGTCAGCTGCGGACCTCGGATTTCGAGGGGGCAATGGGCCAGACCAATAACGCGGAATGGAAGACCGTTGCCTGGGACGAAACCAGTGATCGCATCGTCGTGCCGCGCGGCTCCATCGGCTTCCGCTGGGGTGAGAAGGAGGGTGATACCGGCCGCTGGAATCTGGAGTCCAAGGATGCGGATGGCAAGGAGATCAAACCGACTTTGTCCCTGGCCGAGCGCCATGACGAAATCGCCCGGGTTGGTTTCCCTTATTTCGGCGGCATTCAGCACGAACACTTCGATCACGTCGAGGCCAAGGAAATCCTGCAGCACAATCTTCCCGCCAAGCGCCTGACCCTGGCCGATGGCCGCGAAGTGCTGGCGGTGACCGTATTCGACCTGATGTGCGCCAACTACGGCATCGATCGCGGCTTTGGAAGTAAAGAGGGCGAGGACGACGGCGCGACCAGTTTTGATCAGATCAAGCCCTATACCCCGGCCTGGCAGGAGAAGATCACCGGCGTGCCGGCGGAGCAGGCCATTCGTCTGGCCCGGGAGTTCGCCGACAACGCGGACAAGACTCAGGGTCGCAGCATGATCATCGTCGGTGCCGGCATGAACCACTGGTACCACATGGACATGAACTACCGTGGCCTGATCAATATGCTGATCCTGTGCGGCTGCGTGGGGCAGACCGGGGGTGGCTGGGCGCACTACGTGGGCCAGGAGAAGCTGCGCCCGCAGACCGGCTGGCTGCCATTGGCCTTTGGCCTCGATTGGAGCCGCCCGCCGCGCCAGATGAACGGCACCTCGTTCTTCTACAACCACTCCAGCCAGTGGCGCTACGAGAAGCTCGAGATCAAGTCCATTCTCTCGCCGCTGGCCAAGGCCGAGGATTACCCCGGCTCGTTGATCGATTACAACGTGCGCGCCGAGCGCATGGGCTGGCTGCCGTCCGCCCCGCAGCTCGACACCAACCCGCTGCGCCTGGCCAAGGCGGCCAAGGACGCCGGCAAGTCCACTGCCGATTACGTGGTTGACGAACTCAAGAGCGGCAAGCTGCGCTTCGCCGCGGAGCACCCGGACAGCCCGCAGAACTTCCCGCGCAACATGTTCATCTGGCGCTCCAACCTGCTGGGAAGCTCCGGCAAGGGCCACGACTACCTGCTCAAGTACCTGCTGGGTGCCAACCACGGCATTCAGGGCAAGGACCTGGGCAGCATGGACGGCATCAAGCCCCAGGAAGTCGACTGGCAGGAAGAAGCCGCCGAAGGCAAGGTCGATCTGCTGGTGACCCTGGACTTCCGCATGTCCACCACCTGTCTGTATTCCGACATCGTGCTGCCCACGGCAACCTGGTACGAGAAGGACGACCTCAACACCTCAGACATGCACCCGTTCATCCACCCGTTGACCGCCGCCACGGATCCCGCCTGGGAATCCCGCAGTGACTGGGACATCTACAAGGGCATCGCCAAGGCGTTCTCCAAGGTGTGTGTCGGCCATCTCGGCGAGGAAACCGACCTGGTGACCCTGCCCATGCAGCACGACTCCCCGGGAGAGCTGGCTCAGGCTCACGTTCTGGACTGGAAAAAAGGCGAGTGCGCGCCGATTCCCGGCAAGACCATGCCCAGCCTGATCGAGGTCAAGCGCGATTACCCGGCCACCTATGAGCGTTTCACCTCGATAGGGCCGCTGCTGGAAAGCCTCGGCAACGGCGGCAAGGGGATCAACTGGAAGACCGAGTCCGAGGTCGAGCTGCTCGGCAAACTCAACCGCCGCAAGCTGGATGGGGCGGCCAAGGGCCAGCCGATCATCGACACCGCCATCGACGCCGCGGAGATGATCCTGACCCTGGCCCCGGAGACCAACGGCCAGGTGGCGGTCAAGGCCTGGGAAGCGCTGTCCAAGATCACCGGGCGCGATCATACCCATCTGGCGCTGCCCAAGCATGACGAGAAGATCCGCTTCCGTGACGTGGTGGCCCAGCCGCGCAAGATCATCTCCAGCCCGACCTGGTCTGGCCTCGAGGATGAACACGTCTCCTACAACGCGGGCTACACCAACGTTCACGAGCTGATCCCCTGGCGCACCATCACCGGCCGTCAGCAGTTCTACCAGGATCATGCCTGGATGCGGGCCTTCGGCGAGAGCCTGCTGGTCTATCGTCCACCGATCGACACCAAGGCGGTAGCCAGCGTCCATGCGCCGAAGAGTAACGGCAACCCGGAAATCGCGCTGAACTGGATCACGCCGCACCAGAAGTGGGGTATCCACTCCACCTACAGCGACAACCTGCTGATGCAGACCCTGTCCCGGGGCGGGCCCATCGTGTGGTTGTCCGAGGACGATGCCAAGTCCATCGGCGTCGAGGACAACGACTGGATGGAGCTGTACAACGCCAATGGCGCCATCGCGGCCCGGGCGGTGGTCAGTCAGCGGGTCAAGGTGGGCATGGCGATGATGTACCACGCTCAGGAACGTATCGTGAACATCCCAGGTTCGGAGATTTCCGGTACCCGGGGCGGTATTCACAACTCGGTCACCCGTATCTGCCCCAAGCCGACCCACATGATCGGCGGCTACGGTCAGCTTTCCTACAGCTTCAACTACTACGGTACCGTGGGCTCCAACCGTGATGAATTCGTCATCGTGCGCAAGATGAAGCGCATCGACTGGCTGGACGGCGAGGGCAATGACTACGAACAGGAGTCCGTGAAATGAAGATTCGCTCACAAGTAGGCATGGTCCTCAACCTGGACAAGTGCATCGGTTGCCACACCTGCTCGGTGACCTGCAAGAATGTCTGGACCAGCCGCGAGGGCGTGGAATACGCCTGGTTCAACAACGTCGAGACCAAGCCCGGCATCGGCTATCCCAAGGAGTGGGAGAACCAGAAGAAGTGGCGCGGCGGCTGGCTGCGTCGCAAGGATGGCGGTATCGAGCCGCGCATCGGCGGCAAGTGGCGGGTACTGGCGAACATCTTCGCCAACCCGGATCTGCCGGAGATCGACGACTACTACGAGCCGTTCACCTTCGACTATCAGCACCTGCATACCGCCAAGATCAGCGAGCACCAGCCCATCGCAAGGCCGCGTTCGCTGATCTCCGGGCAACGCATGAAGAAGATCGAATGGGGCCCCAACTGGGAGGAGATCCTCGGCACCGAGTTCGCCAAGCGGCGCAAGGACGTCAACTTCGAGAAGATCCAGGCGGACATCTACGGTCAATTCGAAAACACCTTCATGATGTACCTGCCCAGGCTCTGCGAGCACTGCCTGAACCCCACCTGCGTGGCGAGCTGCCCGAGCGGCGCCATCTACAAGCGGGAAGAGGACGGCATCGTGCTGATCGACCAGGACAAGTGCCGTGGTTGGCGGATGTGCATCTCCGGCTGCCCCTACAAGAAGATCTACTACAACTGGAAGACCGGCAAGTCCGAGAAGTGCATCTTCTGCTACCCGCGCATCGAGGTGGGTTACCCCACGGTGTGTTCCGAGACCTGCGTGGGTCGTATCCGCTATCTCGGCGTGCTGCTCTACGACGCGGACCGCATCAAGGAAGTGGCAGCCTCGGAAGACGAGCGCGACCTCTACCATCGCCAGTGCGAGATATTCCTCGACCCGCATGATCCGGCGGTGATCGCCCAGGCGCGCAAGGATGGTGTACAGGACAACGTCATCAAGGCCGCCCAGGAATCTCCCATCTACAAGATGGCGATCGACTGGGGCCTGGCCCTGCCGCTGCATCCGGAGTACCGCACCTTGCCAATGGTCTGGTACGTGCCGCCCCTGTCGCCGATCCAGTCTGCCGCGGAAAAAGGCCACGTCGAATTCGACGGCATACTGCCGAAGATCGAATCCCTGCGTATTCCGGTGCGCTATCTCGCTAACATGCTCACCGCCGGTGACGAGGCGCCTGTGGTGCTGGCGCTAAAGCGGTTGATGGCGATGCGCCTCTACATGCGCGGCAAGCATGTGGAAGGCAATGGCGAAGTCGCGGTACTCGAGGAGGTGGGCCTGAGCGTGGCCCAGGTGGAAGAGATGTATCGCTATCTCGCCATCGCCAACTACGAGGATCGCTTCGTGATTCCCACCAGCCATCGTGAAATGGCCCGGGATGCCTACGCGGAAAAAGGCGGCTGCGGTTTCAGTTTCGGCGACGGTTGCCACGGTGGCAACGATCGCGCCAACTTGTTCGGTGGACGCAGCCAGACCACGACCCTGGTCAAACCTGTCGAGACCTATGAGCCGCAGCCGGAAAAAGAGAAGGAGGTGCAGCCATGAGCCAGTCAACAGCCGTGAGCGAACTAACAGCCATGAGCGAAACAACAGCCGTGACTGATCAGACATTATTGAGCCTGCGGG
The DNA here is from genome assembly GCF_947493865.1 of uncultured Halomonas sp. GTDB lineage: Bacteria > Pseudomonadota > Gammaproteobacteria > Pseudomonadales > Halomonadaceae > Modicisalibacter. The sequence goes on along the minus strand of NZ_CANLTC010000015.1, from coordinate 69,883 downwards.
TGCTGGCTCGTCTGCTGGACTACCCCAGCGCCGAGCTGCAGGACGCCGTTCCCGAAATGATCGAGATCATCGCTGCCGAGAAGCGTTTGAACCCCCTGCTGCGTGGTGAGCTCATGAGCTGGTGCCAGCGTCTGCTCGAGGCTGATCTGCTCGACCTTCAGGCCGAATACGTGGCGCTGTTCGATCGTGGCAAGGCCACCTCGCTGCTGCTGTTCGAACACGTGCATGGCGAGTCCCGGGATCGCGGTCAGGCCATGGTCGATCTGCTCGCCCAGTACGAAGCCGCCGGTTTCGTGCTCGATGCCCGGGAACTGCCGGATCACCTGCCGGTGTTCCTGGAGTTCCTCTCGACTCAGGATGAAGCGGAAGTGGGGCGCTGGCTGGGCGAGATTCGCCACATCCTGGCGCTGCTGGCCGCAAGGATAGAAGAGCGCGGTGCCGATCATGCCCTGGTGCCCACCGCATTGCTCGGGATGATCGGGGCCGAAGGCGAGATCGAGCAGCACCGGCCCAAGGTCAAGGAAGAGGAACCCGATCACACTGCCGAAGCCCTGGACGCGGTATGGGAAGAGGAGGCGGTGCGCTTCTCTGCTCAGTCCGACGAGGATTGTGCGCTACAGTCCGCCGAAGGTCGGCGCCTGGCCGAACGCAAGCACTCGGTTGCCAGCGAACCCGTACGTATCATGCCCGCGCCGAACGCTACGTCTGCAGCGATCGAGCGTTAACCGGAGAATTGCCATGTTTGTAGAATACTTGCAGCACCTCATCTACGGCTATTACCCGTATCTGGCGGGTACGGTGTTCCTGGTCGGTAGCCTCTTGCGCTTCGATCACGGCCAGTTCACCTGGAAGACCGGCTCCAGCCAGATGCTGTCGTCGAAGAACATGCGTCTGGCCAGCAATCTCTTTCACATCGGCATCATCGTGATCTTCTTCGGTCATCTGTTCGGCATGCTGACGCCGCACTGGATCTATGCGCCGTTTCTTAGTGCCGGCACCAAGCAGATCCTGGCTATCCTTGTCGGCGGCATCGCGGGGGTGCTGGTGCTGATCGGCGGTGGCATGCTGCTCTATCGGCGTCTGAACAATCCCCGGGTCAAGGCATCATCGAGCCCGATGGACACCGCGATCCTCGCTATCCTGGTATTCCAGGCCGGCCTTGGGATCGTCACCGTGTTCTTCTCCCTGGGACACCTGGACGGCGAGATGATGCTGACTCTGGCGAGCTGGGCGCAATCCATCGTATTCTTCAGCGGTGGCGCGGCGGACTACATGGCGGAAGTCTCCTGGATCTACAAGCTGCATATCTTCCTGGGGCTGACCATCATCCTGCTGTTTCCGTTCTCACGGCTGGTGCATGTGTGGAGCATTCCGCTGGGCTATCTAGGACGGAACTATCAAATCGTGCGCCGCAGGGGCTAATAAATGCCTGCGCGGGCAAGTCGCTGTGCTATGGCCGCCTTCCATGGCGGCCACCCTTCGGGCCAGCCTGAAGGCTGTTCAAATTCGTTCCTGACGAATTTGTGCGCGGTGCTCGGAACCGTCACATATACCCCATATGCTCCGGTCCCTGTGCGCCGCACGCCTTGCGCTTCACACCGCTCGGCGATTTATCCAGTGGCTATGCAATAGAATCATCGGAGAAGTACCATGCAGATGATTGAAGTCGAAAACCTGCCCGGAGGGAGCGCCGCTCCCCCGATCCGAGTGGGTGACGTGGCAATCGCCGAAGAAGCGATTGCCCAGGAGATGCAGTACCATCCGTCGGAGAGCGTCAGCGACGCCCAGCTCAAGGCGGCCCGGGCCCTGGTGGTTCGCGAGTTGTTGAGCCAGCGAGCGGCGGAACTCGGTCTCGCGCCGATCGTTGATGACAAGGGAGTCGAGAACGACGCCGCCATGACCGAGCTGCTGGATCGGGAACTCGTGGTGCCGGAGCCGGACGAGGCAGCCTGCCAGCGCTTCTTCGAGGCCCATCCGGAGCGTTTCTTCGAGCCGGTGCAGTTGCAGGTACGGCATATCCTGTTGCTGGCCGCGCCAGAGGATGCTCAAGCCCGGGATGCCCAGTATCACCAAGGCGTCGAATTACTCGAGGAGTTGGCAGTAGCGCCGGAGCGTTTCACCGAGTTCGCGCTGCGTCATTCCGCCTGCCCGTCCAAGGATGAAGGCGGGGAGCTTGGCTGGTTGACGACCGGGCAGACCGTGCCTGAGCTCGATCGCGCTCTGCAGCACTTGCCTGAAGGGCTGCACAACCGCCCCCTGGCATCGCGCTATGGCTGGCACCTGGTCAGTATCGACAAGCGCATCGAGGCCCAGCCGTTGCCCTTCGAGGCGGTCGCGGACAAGGTTCGCCATACGCTGCACGAACAGGCCACGCGGCGCGCGCTGCGCCATTACCTGCTGGCGCTGGAAGAAACCTATGGCGTCGAGGGGCTGGCCCTGGACGAGGATGCGGACGGCGCTTTGATGCAGTAGGCCTGACAAGCACCCTGGCCTACTGAACCAACAACAAGGAGAAGGCAGACGTCATGTGTCCCAGCACCTCTCATCCATCAGGACAGCAGCCTTCGCTCACGTCGGAGCAGGTGCGCGAGCTAGTCGTCCAGGTGCCTTGGTTCAGCCATTTGCCCGCTTCGACAATCGACGCCATGCTGGCATCGTCTCGATTACAGGCAATTGAACACCATGAATGGCTGTTTCATCAGGACGAAGCCGCAGAGTACTTGTATGTTGTGCTCAGCGGTGGAGTACGCTTGGTTCGAACTTCCGACGATGGTCGTCTGGCAACCATTCGGTGTGCCGAGCGTGGCGATACCGTGGGCGAGTTGAGCATGTTGTCGAACGAACCCCGTTATCTGTATTCCGCCGAAGCCTTGATGCGTACAGAGGTACTGGTGCTGGATCTTGCCCAGTGCTGGCGCTATATCGACGATAACGCCGAGTGTCGTGCGAAATTCATGCTGCAACTCTCCGGGGAGTTGACCGATCGACTGGAGGACATGGTGCTGTTGACCCAGGGCGATGCCCTGTCGCGTCTGATTGGCTTTATCCTGCGTCAGTTGCCTGAGCCACCGCAACTGCCCGGCGTGGTTCATCTGGATACACCCAAATATCTGCTGGCAGCGCAACTGGCAATGACCCCGGAAACTCTGTCGCGATTGCTCACCCGCTTGCGTGAAAGCGGTGCCATCACGGTCGAGCGCCAGCAATTGATCGTGCATGACGCCAAGCGCTTGAGAAAGATGATGACAGTGAAGAAGCAGTAGTATATATGAAATATAAAAAATGGCTGGGTAGCACGTAATTCGCTATGTAGCGGCCTGTGAACACCCAAAGAAAATAAAAAAATCGGCCGATAAAAATACCAATTGGTTTGATCGGATATAGGCCGCAAATCCACGTTCAATATTCTAGATAATAATATGATAGCTATTCATTCGCGTTCGGGAAGCTTCAGCGATAAATGGGTCGAGTACTGTGAAAGGCATCGCATCGCCTACAAGCTGGTCGATTGTTACGCACTCGATATCATCGAGCAGATGCGTCCCTGCAGTGGCCTGATGTGGCATTGGGCAGAGAGTGACGGCAAGTCGTTGCTGTTTGCCAGGCAACTGACCGCCGCGCTCGAGACAATGGGCAAGAAGGTGTTTCCCGGTAGCGCCACCATCTGGTATTACGACGACAAGATAGCGCAGAAATATCTGCTGGAGGCCATTGGCGCGCCGCTTATCCCTAGTCATGTTTTCTACGACAAGCGGAAGGCGCTTGAGTGGGCGGAGACTGCCGATTTTCCCAAGGTGTTCAAGCTGCGAGGCGGCATACTGTCGGAAAACGTGCGTATCGCCAGAGACCGCAAGGCCGGCGTAAAATTCATCGAGCGGGCCTTTGGTTCCGGCTATCAGGCCAAGAGCCGCGTTCACTATTTCAACAAGCAACTGCGTCGCTTCGGTCGGGAAAAGAATCTGCAATCCTTCGTCGGTATCGGGCGGGGAGCCTACCGCGTCGTCTTTCCCACGACCCAGGTGGCGAGCAACACCGCCATCGAAAAGAACTATGTCTATTTTCAGGATTTTATCCCTGACAACGATCACGACATCCGTGTCGTTGTAATCGGGAAGCGGGCGTTTGCCGTCAAGAGAATGGTTCATGAAGGGGACTTCAGAGCCTCGGGTAGCGGGCATATCATCTACGATCCGCAGCAGATTCCAGAGGAGTGTTTGAAAACGGCTTTTGATATTACGGAAAAGCTGGGGTCCCAATGTGCCGCCTACGACTTCGTGTTTGATGAAAGTGGGCCGATGATAGTGGAAGTAAGCTACGGTTTTTCAACATCGGCGCACCGCCCCTGCCCGGGATACTGGACAGATGATCTCGAATGGGTTGAAGGCAAATTCTTCTTCGAAAATTTCATGGTGGAAGATTTCGTCAATGAGTGTTCGGGCACTCAAAGAGAAAAAGAAAGGGCGTAGAGGCTTCATGGAAACCATGAAGTCGAAAAGCTGTGCCTATTTCAATGGTGGGATTGATCTCGCTGGCTCGAATTCCTGAATTCAAGGGACAGGCGCAATTTCGATGCCGTCATAGGCGAATTACCATGGATTGGTATCACCGCAGCTTTTCAGGATAAATGTCTCCATGGTCTGGGCCGCTGTCCGGCCTGCGCGAAAGCGGCGCCATCAGGATCGAGCGTCCCGTTTGATCGTGCACGATGACCAAGAACTGCGAATGATGAAGATCGTCAAGAAGCAATAGGGGTGTCACGAATTGGCTTGTATCATTGACAGTACTTGCAGTTTGTTGCTGTATCTACATATGTAGATACGCAAGGCTTGAGAGCATGAAAACGGAAATCAAGAAATGGGGCAACAGCGCCGCGTTGCGCTTGCCCAGTACCATTCTGGCCCAGGCGCACCTGGACGTGGCCAGCAAAGTGGAAGTCACCGTCGAGGCGGGCCGCATCGTCGTGCAGCCTGCGATGGAATCGTCGCGCAAGATCCGCTTTCCCTTCACCGAGGCACAGCTGCTCCAGGGACTCGATGCCGATAATTGTCATTTTGATGAGCTAGTGAATATCTCTCCCGTTGAATGGGAACAGTGAATTTTGCCTGTCGAATTTCACGTGGTTAATTACGCGAAATCCGACAAAATTTAGGCGCGTAAAAAATTGTAAAATTTTAATAGATTATTTGATCCATCCCATCATTATCATAGCCATAGCTGCTGTTTCCCCTACTTTTTGATTAGCATAAATTTTGCGATTCTGCTCGGGATTGCTTTCGGGAAGAAAGGCGTCATTCAGCTGTGCTACTAGTTTCTCTGCCAGCCCTTTTATGTCGTCAACGTCGTGAATGCGATTAGCAATTTCAGGCGCTAGTTTCCCATTTTGATAAAGTGACGCAATGAGATCGCCGCTAGTAGCAAGTTTGTTTTCATAAGTAGCATCTTGCCAAGCTAGTGCACTTTTGGTGTGAAGAGATCCATTCTCGTACCATTCAGCAGCTAATATACCGTTGGAAAATAAGATTAAGAAGAGAAAAGTTGCTATTTTTTTCATAATTAACGCTCTTATTGTCTACAAATATAAGCTGCATGTTTTATAAAAGAACACATGTTTCTTGTCAATTCTCTAATCTCTCCGCGATAAACCTCTCCATGGCCTGGGCCGCCGGCGACAGGCTGCGCTTGCGCGGCTTCAACAGGCCGATCTCGCGCTCGACCTTGGGGTCGGCGAAAGGGATGAAGCGCAGGCGCGTATGTCCTTCCGGGAAGGCCAGCCGTGGCAACGTGGTGATACCCACGCCGGCTTCGAGCATCGCCGTCAATGAAATCATGTTGGCGACGAAATAGGCGTTCTGCTCGAGTAGCGGCGCCGCCTCGGTGCCTTCCAGCAGACGTGATGTGCCGTTGCCGATCAGCGCCTGGCCCTGGAGTTCCTGCCAAACGAGCGCTTCCCTCCCGGCGAGAGGGTGATCGGCGCGACACACCACCCCGACCCTGTCGCGCATCAACGGTTTGAAATCTAGCTCATCATCTCCCTGCCATACGCTGCCCACTCCCAGGTCCGCTTCACCGCTCGTCACTTGACGACGCACGAATTCCGCGTTGCCGTCCTGCAGGCTGACCTTGAGATCAGGATAGAGAGCAATGAACTCCCCCAGTATGCCGGGCATGAGTCGACTGGCAACCGAAGGCACCGCAGCGATATCCAGGCGTCCGGCCTGCTTGTCGACCTGCGCCTTGAGTTCACGACTCAGCCGGTCGTGCTGAGCGATGAATTCACGAAAGCGCGGCAGGCAATAGATGCCGAAGGGCGTCAGCTGCGCTTTTCCGCTCTTCTCGAACAATGATTGCCCCAGCCGCTGCTCGAGCTCCTTGATCGCCATGGAAAGCGCCGGCTGGCTGCGGTGCAGGTGTCGTGCCGCTGCATTGAAACCGCCTTCATCAATGATGGCCAGCACATAGCGCAAGGGCTGAATCTTCAACTCCGGTGGCATCGCATTTTTCCTCCCATGCTGCGTAGGCAGATAGTAAGGAAATCTTATCATTTAATTTTTATAATTGATTATATTTATAGATTAATTCCCGCTAGGCTGACAGCAATCTTTCAGGAGGTTTTCATGTCACAGGCTCACTCCCTCTATATCGACGGCCAATGGGTAACCGGCACCGATACGCTGACCAACACGAATCCTTCGGATACGAGCGATGTGATCGGTGAATTCGCCCAGGCCAGTACCGACCAGGTGCAGGATGCCATCACGGCGGCCCGTCGTGGTTCCCGCGAATGGGCCAAGAGCGGCCTGGAGGCGCGCTACGGCGTACTGATGGCGATTGGCAATGAGCTGATCGCCCGCAAGGACGAGCTGGGTCGTCTGCTTTCCCGGGAAGAGGGCAAGACCCTGGCGGAAGGCGCTGGCGAGGTCTATCGCTCTGGGCAGTTCTTCCACTACTACGCGGCGGAAGTGCTGCGCCAGATCGATGACCGCGCCGATTCCGTTCGCCCGGGTGTCGAAGTGGAAACTCGCCGTGAGCCGGTCGGTGTGGTCGGCATCATCAGCCCCTGGAACTTTCCGCTGGCAACGGCGGTGTGGAAGATCGCCCCGGCATTGGCTTTCGGCAATGCGGTGATCTTCAAGCCCGCCAATCTGGTACCCGCGAGCGCCTGGGCCCTGGCCGAGATAATCAGCCGTCAGGATCTGCCCGCCGGCACCTTCAACCTGCTGATGGGCTCCGGCAGCCAGGTCGGCGATGCGCTGATCTCGAGCCCGGATATCGACGCGGTGAGCTTCACCGGCTCCCTGGAAGTCGGTCGTCGGGTGGCCGCCGCCACGGCGGGGAATCTGGTCAAGTGCCAGCTCGAGATGGGCTCCAAGAATGCGCTGATCGTCGCGGAGGATGCAAATCTCGACCTGGCGGTAGAAGCCGCCTTCGCCGGGGCCTATTCCGGTACCGGTCAAAAATGCACCGCCTCGTCACGCCTGATCGTGACCGAAGCCGTTCACGACGCTTTCGTCGAGAAGCTGATCAACAAGCTCAAGACCGTCAAGGTCGGTCATGCCCTGGAAGAAGGGGTGCATATCGGCCCGGTAGTAGACTCCCGCCAACTGGAATCCAATCTGGCCTGGATCGAGCGTGCTAAGAAAGATGGCGCCACCCTTGCCTTTGGCGGCGAGCGACTCGAACGTGATACCGATGGCTTCTTCATGGCGCCGACGCTGTTTACCGATACCCGCAATGACATGGCGATCAATCGCGAGGAAGTGTTCGGCCCCATCGCCTGCGTGATCAAGGTGCGGGATTACGAGGAAGCCATTGCGACCTTGAATGATACGAACTTCGGTTTGACCGCCGGCATCATCACCGACTCTCTGAAACTCGCCAGCGATTTCAAGGCCCGGGCCGAGACCGGCTGCGTGATGGTCAATCTGGCCACCGCCGGCACGGATTATCACGTGCCCTTCGGCGGGCGCAAGGATTCGAGCTTCGGGCCCCGGGAGCAGGGTCGCTACGCACGGGAGTTTTATACCGTGGTCAAGACTTGCTACGTGAAAGGAATCACTGACTAAATGTCTGCACGAACGAATCGCTGCGTTGCGCGGTACTCGAAGGCTCGCCTAACCCCATGTTATGTCTCGCCTTCTGCGTTCCGTGCGCCTTGCGCTTCATTTCGTTCGACGATTTATTCAGCGATCCTTAAGTCATGAGGAATACGCAAATGTCCCAGGAAATGCTCATCGTCGATGGCCTGCAGTACTCCAACTGGTCCCGGGAGATCTTCGAGCAGATGCACGAAGGTGGCGTTGATGCGGTGCACGCCACCCTGGTCTATCACGAGACCACCCGAGATACGCTGAGCCGGCTGGGTGAGTGGAACCGCCGCTTCGAGGCCAACAGCGATCTGATCATGCCGGTGCACGAGCCGGCGGATATCCAGCGCGCCCGTGAGGCGGGCAAGGTGGGCATTTTCCTGGGCGCTCAGAACTGCTCGCCCATCGAAGACGACATCGATATGGTGGCGATCCTGCGCCGTCTGGGGCTTCTGATCATGCAGCTGACCTACAACAACCAGAGCCTGCTGGCCTGCGGCTGCTATGAGAGCGAAGACAGCGGCATCACCCGCTTCGGTCGTCAGGTGATCAAGGAAATGAACCGGGTGGGCATGGTCATCGACATGTCCCATAGCGCCGAGCGCTCGACCCTGGAGGCTGTCGAGCTCTCCGAGCGGCCGGTGATCATTTCCCATGCCAACCCCAATGCCTGGCACCCGGCCAAACGCAACAAGTCGGACAAGGTGCTCAAGGCCATTGCCGAGTCTGAGGGAATTCTAGGCTTTTCGGCCTACCCTTTTCATCTCAAAGACGGTCCAGACTGCACCCTGGAAGCATATTGTGACATGATTGCGACCACGGCTGATCTGATGGGAATCGAACATATCGGTATAGGTACCGATCTTTGCCAGGATCAGCCAACGTCGGTGCTGGAGTGGATGCGTAACGGTCGTTGGTCGAAGGAGATGGATTACGGCGAGGGAAGCCAGGCCAATGCCGGTTGGCCGCGCCCGCTATCCTGGTTCCGAGACAATCGCGACTTCCCCAATTTGATCAAAGGACTGCGCCAACGCGGGTTCGATGAAGGGGAAATCGAACGCATCATGGGCCGCAACTGGATCGAGCTGCTCGAACGAGCCGCGACGCCAACGGCTGCCTGATCGTTTTCCGTTATCTTTCAAGCCCAACACCAACAGTCGACAATAAAGGGCCATTGATCATGAGCAATGACAGTGCAAAGCGTCACTCGTCATCACAAAGCAAGACCTCACGCTGGGGCGACCCGGTCGTTCTCGGCGTCAGCATCGGTTTCATCGTGTTATTCGTGGCGTTGTCGCTCTACGACCTCGACATGGTGGCCAATGGTATCAGTGGAGGGTTTGCCTGGACCGCCAAGACCCTGGGTACCTTCTTCCAGCTACTGCTGCTGCTGACTTTCTTCATCGCCATGGCGTTGACCGTATCCTCTGCCTCGGGCGCGCGTATCGGCAATCGCCATACGCCGGAGATGAGCAACTTCAAGTGGCTGTCGATCATCATGTGTACCCTGCTGGCCGGAGGCGGCGTGTTTTTTGCCGCCGGCGAGCCGATCTATCACTTCATCGTCACGCCACCCGCCTTCGATACCGAGCCGGGCACCCCGGAAGCGGTAGCCGGTGCCCTGGCGCAATCCTTCATGCACTGGGGCTTTCTGGCCTGGGCCGTGTTGGGCTCGCTGACCGCCGTGGTATTGGCGCACCTGCACTACGTAAAGGGTCATCCATTGCGCCCCCGTACGCTTCTTTATCCGGTATTGGGTGAAAAGTTCATGAGCGGCTGGTTCGGCGGCTTGGTGGATGCGTTTTGTGTCATCGCCGTGGTAGCAGGCACCGTGGGCCCGATAGGTTTCCTGGCGACCCAGGTGGCCTACGGTCTGCATGAGTTGTTCGGCTTCTCCGAAGGTCTCGGCACTCAGCTCATCGTGTTGGTGGGGCTGGGCGTGGTGTACGTCACATCCGCGGTAAGCGGTATCGATCGCGGCATTCAATTGCTCAGTCGTTTCAACGTCTTTCTGGCCCTGGCCATCGCGGCGGCCATCTTCATCTTCGGACCTACGCTATTTCTGACCAATGCCTTCTTCCAGGGCTTCGGTGAATATCTGACGTCGTTCTTCGACATGGCCACCATGACCAGCGAGACCGCGCCGGAATGGTGGATGCAGTGGTGGACGGTGTTCTTCTTCGCCTGGTTCATCGGCTACGGCCCGCTGATGGCTATCTTCGTGGCGCGCATCTCTCGCGGACGCACCGTGCGCCAGATGATTCTTGCCGTGGCGGTGATGGCGCCCATTGCTACCACCGTCTGGTTCACGCTACTGGGCGGATCGGGCATCTACTATCAGTTGAACGGCGCCATCGATCTTGCGGACGCCCTTAACAACTTCCAGTTCGATGTGGCGACCCTCACCGTGGCCCAGGCCTTGCCCGGTGGCACCTTCATGGCATTGGCCATTCTGCTGCTGACCACCATCTTCGTGGCCACCACCGGCGATTCCATGAGCTATGCCATTGCCGTGGTGGGTTCCGGTCATGACGATCCCAACGCGTTCATCCGTGCCTTCTGGGGCGTCGCCATGGCGGTAATGGCGGGCATCCTGTTGTACATGGGCTCGGGTCAGATCAGCGCCTTGCAACAATTCATCGTGATTACCGCGATTCCCGTATCCCTTGTATTGCTGCCATCGCTTTGGACAGGGCCTCAAGCGGCCTATGCCATGGCGCGAGAGCAGGGGCTACTGCCCAAGGAGAAGGAGCATGCACGATCTTGATAGCCAACCACGTGTCAGACCCTTTCTACGCCCTGCAGAACAGGTCATGGAGCTGGAACGGCTGGGCAGTCTACACGCCAGCCGCCTGAGCTTCGTGCGCTCGTTGGTGCGTCAGATGGCGCGCCAGCGCTGGCAGGTGAGTTGTAGTCGTTTCGATCTCGACGACAATGGTCATGGCACGGCTATCTATCGTGTTCAGACACCTCATGGGCGCTACCATGAGGTGATCTTCTCCCAACCCTTGAGTGACGAGGCCCGCTCCGACCGGGTCATCGCCGAAGCCTGGGATGTCACCTTCGGTCTGGTCGAGGGGGATGTCGACGAGTCATTGCTCGAGCAGATGGCGGCGAATGTGCCATTGCAGGAAGCCGGCCGGCAGCACCCGCGGCTGCTGGTGCTGTCTCGGGCCAATCGGAGTCTGCGTAATTTCAGTCATTTCACTCAGGCACTTGCGGAAGGCCGTCAGCCGGATCCCACCTGGTTGACCAAGGTGGGGTATCTGTACCGTACTACCGCCGTCTACGGTAACGGCAAGTTCGGCATCGCGGACTTCGCTCGTCTGCAAGACAGCCCGGATTTCAAACGACCGTTCTCGGCGCAGATGCTTGCGGTCTATCTGCTGCGCCATTTCTCCATTGCCCAGGTGGAACACATCGCTCAGGTTCAAGCCCCGCAAGCCGCCGTGACCATGGATCCCGAACTACGTCGCTATCTGGGAATAGGCAACTCCACGGGTCTGGGAATGGCACCATTTCTGATCAACCACCCCAAGCTGATTCAGCAGTGGGTGCACTGTCGCGAGCAGGCATTGGGTCTGGCCATCGATCAGCCCCCCTGTGAGGCGGATCGTGCGCGCCTGATCGAGCTGACTCGTCGCGCCCTTGCACACCTTGAGCAGACGGTCACCGAGAACGTCGAACAGGGTGAGCGCAATGCCGCAACCGTGGCGGCGCTACCGGAAGTAGTGACCTGGCTGGAGCAGGTGCCGCTGGACCCGGACATGTGGCAGCAGCTGATGGCCTGGGGTGAACGCACCTTGCCCCTGGAAGCCCAGGAGCTCATCAATACGCTATTGATCGAACTTTACCCGTTGCAGGTCGATGCGCTCGAGGACCACATGGGGGCCGATGAGCGCATGGAACTGGTGCCGGACATGGCCCTGGTGCGTCTCAAGCAGCTGATCGAAACCCATTACGATTGGGCACTTGCTGAAGACTATGATGCGCCGGAGGCCTGTTACTGGTTCTGGTATCGCTCCGCGGAGAAAGAGGAGCCGCGCCTTGGGGTGCGCTACACGGAGCCGGGCCAGGAAAAAGAGATGCCCTTGGCCATGGCCCCCCGAGTACGCAAGGCCCATGAAACGCTGAGTCGCTTCCTTGAGGACAACCCCCGTGCGCTAGTCGTGGAATTCCTGATGGCCAACCCGCGTCACAAGGAAATCGTTCGCCGTATCCAGGCAATGGCGGATACACCCTACGGTGAGATTCGCGCCAATCTCTGGCATCGCGACATGAAGCCCATGCATCTGCTGCGCACCAAGCTGTCGTTCTTCGGCGCCAGCCGTTTCGACCCCAAATCCGATCGTTGGGTGCGCATCACCTTGTTCCAGGGTGCGCCCCTGGTCGAGGAATTGAACGCCGAGCCCTCAAACCTGGCCGACTTCGATGACTGGAGCTTTCCCCTTGAGCCCAGGGTCAACGGTATGCCGATGACGGATGAATTGGCCGTTCAGCAGGGGTGATCGCAGATAACAACGAGACGAGTGTGTGATGGCCGCGGGCCGATGGTGGGCTGATAGGGAGAAGGGCGAAGCATGAAAGTATCCTACAACGAGCTTCAGGGTCTATGTCGCAAGGCGTTCAGCGGCATGGAGTTCGAAGAAGGTGAGGCCGCGGACGCCGCGGACATGGTGGCCTGGATGCAGTGCCACGGCCTGGAAGGACTCAATGCCCTGGGTCGCGGTCTGGATCATCTGTTGCGAGAAGACCCCAACCAGTTGACCAGCATACTCTACAACGATGGCGACCTTGCCGTGCTCGACGGTCACGGCCAGAGCGTGCTGCGCGCCTCGAGCCTGGCGGTGGAGCTGGGTTTTGCCAAGGCCCGGGCCCGGGGGCTTGCCATCATCAAGATTCGACGCTGCCACAATCGCCAGTTGATCATGGGCTATCTGTCCCGGCTGGCGGGACGGGGCATGAACGTCACCGCCTTCTGGCGCAACGCCCAGATGCCGCTGACCGAGCAAGTGGTGGGGTTTCGTGCCAATAGTACGGTGCCGGAAATTCGTGTTTACGCCGTTCACGAGGTGCCGGAGGAGAATGAGCCCAACGATGGCATCACGTTGATTCTGGCCAACCACGTCGACCTGTTGCCGGCGATGCGCTCGGACTACCACTATGAGGTGCTGGCACGCCAGAGCGAATCCGACCTGCTGGCCTGCCGTGAGCGCGCCTTTGCCGAAGGCATCGAGGTGGACGACGCGCTCTGGCAGCGGCTCAAGACCCTGGCGACACGCATTCTGGTGGAGGCAAGCGACGCCTCCCGGGATGGCGCTGGGGCGGGGACTCGCGACAATGATTGAGTTGGCAGCGTCTGGAACCCGTCATTCGGAGGGCGTCAGTCGAATCCCTTCCTTCTCGATAACGATCCGCCGCTGCTTGTAGAGCTTGCCGATGGCCTGCTTGAAGGCGCTCTTGCTGATGCCCAGTTGCGACTTGATGGCGTCTGGCGAACTCTTGTCGCTCAGCGTTAGAAAGCCCTGGTGCGCTTGCAGTGCTTCCATTATCCGTTCCGCAGCCAGCTGCTGCTTTTCCGCCCCGGAAGGCAACAGGGAAAGATCCAGCCGGCCGTCCTCCCGGACCCGGCGGACATAGCCTTCCATCCGTTGGCCGCGCTTCAGGGGGCGCGTCAGTTCGTCGTGATACAAGAGCCCCCAGAACCGCTGGTTGACCACCGCCTTGACCCCCAGATCGGTTTGCTCGCCGATCACCAGGGCGACCTTGTCGCCGTTTTTCACTCCTTCTGCCTGATCGACGATGAAATCCTCGAGCCGCATCGACGCCGCGGGGCGGCCCTGCTCATCCTCGAAGATCATTACCAGCACCTGCTGACCGACCCCGGGGCGGCTACGCTGCTCGCTATAGGGCAGCAATAGATCCTTGGGGCGCCCCCAGCCGAGAAAGGCACCGGCATCCTTGATCGCCACCACCTCGAGCAAGGCGACGTCACCGACGGCAGGTTGAAAGAAATGGTCTCGAGGCATGGGCGGTTTTCCTTTCTGAGCATTCGGGCAAGGCTGTTCCGAGTGCGGGTTAGCAAGATGAATTAGTCAAAAACCAAGTCGCTATATGCAGGCAATGTTCTCAAAAGAAAACCCACAAACCTTTAATACTGAACTTTACTTAGGAAAATCGCTTATTGAAGAATAATTAGCGCATTAAAAGTTTTGCTGAATGCGGCATAATGGCAAATATTAAAAAAATTATAATGCCTCGTAGTAAGCATGTCAGTGCGTAGTACTGATATAGGGAGTGGGTCATGGGAGGTTTCGAGAACTCGGCTGGAGAAACTCAGCCTCGAGAATGGACATGGCCATTTCCTGCGCAGGGGGATGCCAATTTCGAGCACCTCGCGGTCTTGGCCAGGGATATTTTCGATGCGTCCTCGGCATTGCTTTTCCCGGAGGATGCGGATCGCCTCTGGGTGATTCCCAGGTCGAACCTGGCTCTGACGGCTTGTGCCCGCAAGACACTGTATCGTTTTGTCGTGGAGGGCAATGCGCCACGACTCATCGAGGATACACGCAATCTGCCGGTATCCGAAGAGGGCTTTCCTCTCGATCGGATGCCACAGGTGCGCTTCTTTGCCGCTTATCCGCTCTACCTGCAGGACTCTCGCCCGGTAGGCGCGCTATGTCTTCTGGACGATGCTCCTCGCGAATTCGATGATCGCGCCTGGCGTTTGTTGCGCGGGCTGGCGCAGCAGGCAGAGGCGCTTCTGCGACTACACGCCCAATGCCATCGAAAAGCACAGGAACAAGCCCGCAGCCGCAAGCTCTCGATGTTGTATTACAACGTGTTCGACAGCTGTCGTGAACCCATCTATGTGCGCAATCGTAGCGGCGATTTTCTGGCGGCCAATCGCGCAAGTTATGCGCTGATGGATGAGCGAGCAGAGAATCTTTCCGAGCAGGTGCGCTTGAGTGATTACTTTCCAAGGGAGGTGGTGGAGCGGCTCGAACAGGGGGAGCGGGAGGTCATCGAGCATCGCGAGTCACGCAGCGTGCTGTTGCCACCCATCAAGAACCGTCAGTTCGAGATCGCCATTTCACCGTTGATCGATGAGCAGGGCGATGTACGCGGCGTGGTATCCGTGGCTCATGATATTACCGAGGAGCATCGTCAGACCCTGCTGCTCAAGGTGTTGCATCAGGGCATCACCGATTATCAGGCGCTGATGTCCGGTGAGCGACTGTGGGATTTTCTACTCCAGGCATTGCGCAAGCTGACCCTGAGCGATTATGGCCTGATCGGCGAGGTGATCGATCAACAGGGCATCCCGTCCATGAGGATTCATGCGATCACCGATCTGGTCTGGGATGAGGAATCGCGTCAGCTGATGCAGGGGCTGCGCAGTGGCGACGTACTGCTGTCCAACCCGGAAAGCCTGCTGGGACGCGTATTCGCCCAAGGCGAAACAGTCATGTCCGATGATCTCTACAGCCGGCCCAAGCAAGGCGGTTTTCCGCCAGACAACCCGCGTTTGCACAATTATCTGGGCGTACCCATCTACGACGGTGAGACATTGATTGGCATGTACGGCATCGCCAATGGTCATCAAGGCTACGATGAGGCGCTGCTGGAGCGATTGAAACCCTTCACGGCGACCTGTGCGCTATTGATCAATCTCTATCGCCAGTTCGCCGAACGCGAACAGGTGATGCAGGAACTGGCACATGCCCGGGATGAGGCCGAGCGAGCCAGCCAGGCCAAGAGCGAATTTCTTTCCGGCATGAGTCATGAGTTGCGCACGCCCTTGAATGCCATTCTGGGGTTCGCGCAGCTGCTTCTGAACAGTCGCCGATCACCCCTGGATGAGCGTCAACGGCGGCAGGTGGCCCATATTGAAAAAAGCGGCCATCATCTGCTGAACCTGATCAACGAAGTGCTCGATCTATCGCAAATCGAGGCAGGACGGCTGCAGCTGTCTCTTGAGGCCGTCTCACTTCAGATTGTCATTCAGGACGTTGTCGAAACCCTCGCTGCAACAGCCAGCCAGAGCGATGTCACCATCGAGTTCGACGAATGCACCGAAGATTTAAGGGTGCGCGCCGATTACACACGTCTCAAGCAGGTGCTGCTCAATCTGCTTTCCAACGCCATCAAATACAATTCGCGCCCGGGATACGTGCATATCCACTGTCGCCCTCGGCAGGAGACCCTGCGCGTGATCGTCAGTGATACCGGGCCAGGCATCCCCGGGGATCGCCATGCCGAACTCTTCCAGCCATTTAGTCGTCTGGGGGCGGAGCACGGCGCCATCGAAGGCACCGGTATCGGCCTTTCCCTGACCAAGAAGCTGGTCGAGCGCATGGCCGGTACCATCGGCGTCGAGAGTGTACAAGACCAGGGTAGCCAGTTCTGGTTCGAATTGCCGTTGGCCTTGGAAAACAAACCCGTTTCGGGTAGTCCCGGGGACTCGCAACGCACTGCTTTGCACGCCCATGCGCAGCGTCGCTGGCGAGTACTGCATATCGAGGACAACCCCGCCAATCAGCGCCTCATGGAGGACATCTTCATCGATTACCCCATGCTCGAGTTGCATGGCGCTGCGAGCGCCGAGGCAGGCATGGCGCTGTTGCAGAATCAGCCCATCGATCTGATTTTGATGGACATTCATCTGCCGGGGATCGACGGCTATCAAGCCTTGAACTGGCTGCGTCAGGATGCACGTTTTGCCGATCTGCCGATCATCGGGTTGTCGGCCAACGCCATGCAGCGTGACGCGGATCGCAATATTGCCACCGAGTTCACTGACTTCTTGACCAAGCCTCTCGATATCGCAGCGCTGCTCGATGCGATATCGAAGGCGCTGCCAGAAAGTGTGGCACTGTCATGAAACTATCCAGCTGCGGGGCAGAACTCGTCGGTAAACACGTGCTGATCGTGGACGATCAGCCGGTCAATGTGGAACTGCTGGAAACGCTGCTTGAAGACCACGGATTCGAGAATATAAAAGGATTGAGCGATCCACGCCAAGTACTCGAGCACTGTCAGCAACGGACTCCCGATCTGATTTTGCTGGATATTCGAATGCCTTATCTGGATGGCTTTCAGGTGCTCGAGCAGCTTGGTGCGCAGTTTGACGATCAGATGCCCCCGGTCATCGTACTCACGGCGCAGATCGATGATCAGACGCGTCAGCGGGCCTTGAGCATGGGAGTGCGGGACTTCTTGAGCAAGCCCTTGAAGCACGACGAGGTGATTCAGCGACTGAACAACGTGTTGTCGGTGCAACATCGTTATCAGTTGCGTGATCGGGAGGCGGAAGCTCTCGAGCTGATGGTGGCCGAGCGTACCCAGCAACTGGAGTATCAGTCGCACTCCGATCCCATTACCGGCCTGCCCAATCGCCGCGCACTGCTGCAACATCTCGATACCCTTGTACGATCGAGGCGTACGGTCGGATTGTTGTTCATCGCGTTGGACAACCTGGACGACATCGTCCGCCTACATGGTTACAGCGTTAGCGAGGCGCTGCTATGGGAGCTGGGGGATACGCTGCAACACCATCTTGATGAGGAGCACTATTTCGGCTTGTGGGCTGGCGGGGAGTTGCTGATCGTCTGGGCGGATGCGCCGAACGATCAGGTCTTGAAGCACATGGCACAAAAGATACATGCCCTGGTGCATGCGGATCATCGGGTTGGCGAACTGCTGCTGCCGCTCAAGGCGCGCATCGGACTCCATCACAGCGTTGGCGGGGAGCCGGAGCGACTGGTGCAAATGGCGGTACTGGCGTTACCGCGCCCGGGAAAATCGCCGATACAACGCTATACCCGAGAGCTGGAGGCAGCACAGCAAAAGCAGCTCACCCTGCAGCAGGCACTGCATGGCGCGGTATCCCGCGGTGAGCTTTCACTTACCTATCAGCCCAAGGTATCCCTGACAAGCGGCTGTATCCAGGGGGTCGAGGTCTTGTTGCGTTGGTACCATCCCTGCCTGGGGTGGATGTCCCCGGATGAGTTCATTCCTCTCGCCGAGGCTTCTGGCGATATCCTTGGCATAGGTGAGTGGGCGCTGGAAGAAGCCATCATCCAGACAGCGCGTTGGTATACCCAGGGATTGCTAGAGGATGATTTCGATGTCGCCATCAACGTATCCGTGCGGCAACTGATACAGGGCGGTTTCGCCGACCGCTTGCTGGCATTGCTGGCCGCTCATGATTTGCCCCATGAACATATTTCCCTGGAAATCACCGAATCCGATTTGATGGTGGATGTGGAAACCGCCCGGGTTCAGCTGCTGAGGTTGTCCCAATCCGGCGTGCGTATCGCCATCGATGATTTCGGTACCGGTTACTCGTCTCTGGCGTATCTGAAGACGCTGCCGGTATCGGTACTCAAGATCGATCGCTCTTTCGTGGAAGGGCTGGTCGACAGCGCCGATGATCAGCGTCTGGTAAGCATGATTTTGAGTCTGGCCCATGGCTGCGGCTGCCTGGTCGTGGCGGAGGGCATCGAGACCCGCGAGCAGGCTGCCTTGCTGGCCCAGATGGGCTGCGACCAGGGGCAGGGTTATTTCTACCTGCCGCCACGAAGCGCCGATGAGCTGATGGCCTGGTGCCGAACTCAAAAGCCAGCCTGAAAATGCTCTGTTGTGCACTCAAACAGCTGAAATATTAGGTTTTTTAGTGAGTTATTTGCAGGTGCAATGAGGGCATTTACGCTAGTCATTTGCCCTTTACGCGGCCGCTATCGATAGTCAAGGTGGAAACCAACACAACAACGCAAGGAGCCTGCCATGCAGTTGCCATCACTTATCGAGATTCCCAACGGAGAAAAAGTCACCCCTACGTTCTCCGATGGTGAGATGAAAAGCCGTCTCGACAAGCTCAGGAAGTACATGGCCGACCAGCAGATCGATGCGGCGGTCTTTACCTCTTATCACAACATCAACTACTTCAGCGATTTCGTTTACTGCAAGTTCGGTCGTGACTACGGTCTGGTGGTCACTCAGGACAAGTTCACCACGGTCACCGCCAATATCGACGGCGGCCAGCCTTATCGTCGCAATCGCCTGGGCGACAATATCGTCTACACCGACTGGCAGAAGGACAACTTCTTCAAGGCCATCAAGCAGCTCTGCGGTAACAGCAAGCGTGTCGGCGTGGAGTACGACCACCTGACCCTGCAGAACCAGCAGAAGATGAAGGATGCCTTGGGTGGCGTCGAGTTCGTCGACATCGGCGTGCCCACCATGAAGATGCGCATGCTCAAGTCTTCTGAAGAGATCGAATTGATCCGCAATGGCGCCCAGGTGGCGGACGTGGGCGGTGAAGCGATACGCGACGCTATCAAGGCCGGCGTGCCCGAGTACGAAGTCGCCCTGGCGGGTACCCAGGCCATGGTGCGCGAGATCGCCAAGCGTTACCCCCACGGCGAGCTGATGGATACCTGGGTGTGGTTCCAGTCCGGTATCAATACCGACGGCGCTCATAACCCGGTGACCAGTCGCAAGGTGCAGCCCGGCGATATTCTGAGCTTGAACACCTTCCCCATGATTGCCGGCTACTACACGGCGCTTGAGCGTACCCTGTTCTGCGAGCACGCATCCGACGAGCACCTGCGTCTGTGGGAAGTCAACTGCAAGGTTCACGAGCGCGGTCAGGAACTCATCAAGCCCGGCGTGCGCTGCTGCGATATCGCTCATGAGCTCAACGAGATCTTCGCCGAACACGATCTGCTCAAGTACCGTACCTTCGGTTACGGCCATTCCTTCGGCACCCTGAGCCACTACTACGGCCGCGAAGCGGGTCTAGAGTTGCGCGAAGATATCGAAACGGTTCTCGAGCCCAACATGGTCGTCTCCATGGAGCCGATGATCATGATTCCGGAAGGCCAGCCTGGCGCAGGTGGCTATCGTGAGCATGACATCCTGGTGATCCACGAGGACAAGACCGAGAACATCACCGGCTTCCCCTATGGGCCGGAACACAACATCATCAAATAATCAGTTGTAGAAAGGGGAGCCTGGCTCCCCTTTTGTGTGCTCCATTAAAAAAACAACCGGAGCGTTTTCGCAGTCAGTGCGAAAACCCGTATGGAGAAGGTGACAATGTCGAACAACAGCACAGAACAGAAGACGTCTACGGGGAACACGCAGCCCCCCGGAGGCGTAGAGGTTCCACGATTTACGGGCAAGGATCTTCCGCCCGTAGGCCGATTGTTTATCCAGTTTGCGCCGCCAATAGCGATCATTGCCCTTATTGCAACGGTCCTGATCAATCCTGACGGTGTGGCCGCTGTCATTTTTGATATGCGGAGCTTCGTTACTGGCGGGTTTACCTGGATGTTCATCCTGTACTCGCTTTTTGCCGTGGCAGTGTGTGCCTGGCTTGTGTTCAGCAAGGTAGGCGGAAGAGTTCGATTGGGTGGGCCGGATGCAAAATCCGAACACAGCAATTTTGCCTGGTACTCGATGCTGTTTGCTTGTGGCCAGGGCATCGGTCTGATTTTCTGGTCGGTGGCGGAACCGATCATGCTTCGCGACGAGAGTCCTGTCATCGCGGCAACAGCAGAAAACGTCGCTGAGGGTGGTCTCGTCTGGGCGTATTTCCATTGGGGGTTCACTGCCTGGGCCATGTATTGCGTCGTGGCTGTGTGTCTTGCCTATTCACATCATAATCTGGGCAAGACCCTGACCTTTCGCGAGGCGACAGTTGATATCCTTCCAAAGTGGGCCCAGGGCGGTGCCGGCGTAGTAGTAGAGTTGCTGGCCATCATGGCCACGATACTTGGCTTGGCGACGTCCTTCGGGTTTGCGGCACTGCAGTTCAGCTCCGGACTCACTTCCTTCACCGGTATTGCGTCGACACCTGCCATTTGGTTGATCGTCATTCTTGGGTTGGGAGTTCTCACGGCAATCTCGGCCTTCTTCGGTATCAGCAAGGGCATGCGCGTAATCAGTGAAACAAACTCGATCCTGAGTGTCGTTCTCGTTGTTGCTGTTTTTGTGTTTGGCCCTACGCTATTTATCATCTCCAACGTCACTCAGACCTTCGGTTCCTTCTTCACCAACTTCGTAGCCATGAGCTTCTGGACGGACGCGCCGAGTACCGCTGAGCCGCTGACATCCTGGCAGGATAGCTGGAATGGCTGGTGGACCGTGTTCATCTGGTGCTGGGTCATTGCCTTCTCACCCTTCGTGGCGGGATTCATTGCGCGTATTTCTCGCGGTCGCACCATCCGCGAATTCGTGATCGGGGTGACCGTCGTTCCTTCCCTGATCGTCATGGTGTGGATAGGGGTCCTTGGCTCTGCTGCCATTTTCTACGACGATAAGACCGGCCGCGGGATCTCGACGGCGGTGGGCGAAAACGTTTCCAGCGGACTGTTCGTGATGCTGGAGTCGATACCGATCGTTGGTAGTCTCCTGCTCGTAGTGTCGACCGTGTTGGTGGCGACGTACTATGTCACTTCTCTGGATGCCGGTACCTACGCGCTATCGGATTTTGTATCTTCACCGAGAAAGTCGGGGGCGTGGTTTCGCGTGGTTCTGGTGGCAAGTATTGCCGCAGTCGCGTCACTACTGCTGACCGTGGGCGGAAGCGCCGTGGTCGACACAGTGCAGACCGGTACCATCATCGGGGCGTTCCCCTTCTCCATTGTCATTATGCTCATGATCGCCAACATGATCAGGCGACTCTTGAAAAGAGATCGGTCGACCAGGGAGTTGGAAAGGGCGATCAACGACCCGAACCCCAACGTCAAGCTGCACATGGATGACAACGGTGAGGTCCAGGCACGACCGGACACGACGACTACAGGTGGTTTGGCTTCTCGGTAACGGTATGAAGCCAATGGGCGAGGTTGGTTAAAATGAAAAATGTCAAAATCGAAAACATGGACTGGGTGTCCTACAAGGACAAGACCGAAAAAGGGCAGTGTAGAATCATTCTGCCGATCGGCGCGATCGAGCAGCATGGTCCTCACATGTCTCTCAATCCGGACGTATTGATACCCAGTCATATTGCCGAGCAAGTGGCACAAAGAAGCGACAACATGCTGGTGGCGCCGGCCATCAGCTATGGCTACAAGTCCCAGGTGAAATCCGGTGGCGGAAACTTCTTCCCGGGTACGACCTGTGTCTCGGGAAGTTCTCTCGAGCAGTACGTCTATGACGTACTGCTGGCCTATGTGAATCATGGCAATCGAGAGTTCGTCCTGATCAATGGCCACTTCGAGAATTCCATGTTCCTGTGCGAGGCGGCGGACAAGTTGGTCAAGCACTGCGAGCTACGCAACCTGAAAGTGAAGGTCTATCTGCTTTCCTACTGGGACTTCATCAGCGAAAAGACCATCGCCAAGGTGTTTCCCGATGGGTTCACCGGCTGGGCCGTGGAGCATGGCGGTATTCTGGAAACCTCCATCATGCTCGAGCTTTATCCGGAGCTTGTGGATATGGAAAAGGCGGTGCATGTCGAGCCCGCCACGTTCCCTCCTTACGATGTGTTTCCCTCGGATCCAAGCTGGGTGGCCGAAAGTGGCACCCTATCGTCGCCGGTGGACGCAACGGCAGAAAAGGGGCGCTGGATACTGGACGAGTGCATCGATGGCATTTCAGGACAATTGAAATGAAGGCCGGGTAGCAGCTTCCGTCAATAGGCATCGCCAATCACAGGGTCTCGTATCGGCTCTTCTCCAGGTTGGCGATGCCTGCACGAATGAAATCCAGGGCGCGATGTGCGGCGGCACTCAGACGCTCATTCTCGTAGTAGACGCCGATGCAGACATTGCCCAGTCTTGGTAGATGCGCGGTGTGCTCGGTGCTTTTCAATTGACTGGGAATGGTCGAATGCGCCATCACGGTAATGCCGAGTCCTGCCTCTACTGCTGACAGCAATCCCAGCAAACTCGGGCTGGTGTAAACCATCCTGTGAGGTTTGTCGTGGGCGGTCAGCACTTCTTCGGTAATGCCCCGATAGACACACCCTTGGGGGTAGGTAATCAAGGGAATGCTTTCCTGAGACGAGAGCTTGTAATCGTGGGCCATGACCCACTCCAGCGGTTCGATGCGATAGTCCCGTCGATCGCGGCGTTCGTCACTGTTGACCCGTTCCATGATCAGCACGATATCGTAGAAGTGTTTCTGATAGCGCTGCTGGATGGTTTTGCTGATGTCGCAATCCACCTCCAGAGAGACGCTGGGATGACTCTTGGTGAAGCTTCTAAGCACCTTGGGCAGGAACGCCAGTTCGAAGTCGTTGGGGATACCGAGCCGTACCTTTCCCGAAACACCCTCACCTTTTATCTTGTGGATGATCTCGTCGTTGATCTCGAGCATTTGCTTGGCTGAGGCATACAAGTACTCGCCATCGGCAGTGAGTGTCAGGCTGGTACCGCGCAAGAAGAGCCGGGTGTCGAGTATTTCTTCGAGTTTCTTGACCTGTAGGCTGATGGCGGGCTGTGAGCGCCCCAGTAGTTCTCCCGCGCTAGTGAAGCCGCCCAAGTCCTTGATGGTGACGAAGGTTCTCAAAAGATCCGTCGGTATGTTTTTCATTATTATCCCCCACTATTGGCATGCATGATGCCTGCATTAGCCATACAAATTGGTTTCCCTTACCCCGCTACCATAACGTCGATTATCACAATGGTATTTGTTGCAACAATAACGCCTCAAGAGGCAAAGACACTTCTGTCTCAACAAGTTCAATAACAAGAGGATACGGTCATGGACTCCTGGGTATTATCCACCTTCCTGGTGCTGACCATCTACATGTTAGTGCATGCCGGCGCCGCCTATGTGCGCCGCGAGTTCAAGCGCAAGCAACAAGAACAACGGGGGAGATAATCATCATGGATGGCTATCAACTATTCAACTGGGGCCTTTTGCTGATCACCTTCGGGTTGATGATCTATCTAGGCTTTCTGTCGTCTCGCATGATGAAAAAAGGCGACGAGGGCGGTTTCCTGCTGGCCGGGCGTTCCCTGGGAGCCTTCGTCGGCGCCGGCACCATCGTGGCCACCGGTTTCAGCGGCTGGGGCTTTGTGGGTTCCCCCGGTGCCACCTATCAATTCGGGGCGGTCGAAATACTGGGTAATTTTTTCTTCGCCCCGGCAATGATGATCGCAGTGCTCTATTTCGCCAGCTTTCTGCAGGCCAAAGCCGTCGACATGGGCAGCAACACCATCCCGGAATATATCGCCCAGATCCATGGCGGCGGCACCCTGGGCCGGGCGGTACAGGGCCTGGCAGCGGTCATCACCATCATACTGCTGCTGGTGTTTCTGACCAGCCAGATCAAGGCGGTGGCATTGCTTGGCGCCAACTGGCTGGATATCGAGATGACCAATAGCGCGCTTTTGATGGTCGGCGTCATCATCATCTATACCATGCTGGGCGGCCTTGCGGCAGTGGCCTGGACGGATACGGTGATGGTCTGCGGCATGGCGATCGCGGCGGTACTGATTGTCGTTCAGATACTGACCAGCGTGAATCTTGGCGAGTGGGAAAGCGCGCTCAACGCCATCGATCCGGAACTGTTGAACCCCACTACCGGCGCCCACTACGGTGACAGCCCGGCAGCCATATTCCTGGTGCTGCCCTATGCGTTCCTGTTCGCGGCGGTGCTGCCCTTCATGGCGGTGCGCTTCCTGGCCTTCAAGCCGGACGTCAAGTTGCACAAGATGGGCGTTTACGTGGCGTTTTTCGGTGCGCTGCTGAGCCTGGTGCCGATCGTGGGGCTTTATGTGCGCATGAAGGTGCCCGATCTGGCGGATCCGGACAATGCCATGCCGGTCTATCTTGCGGAGTTCATGCCGCCGGCGCTGGAAGGCTTGATCACCCTGTTCATCCTGTTCGCCATGAAGTCCACCGCCAACTCGCTGTTGCATACCGTGGCCTCGGCAACCTCTCACGATCTGCGGCTGGCGCTGTTCGGCAATGTGTTCCAGCGGGCGTCTCTGGTATTGTGGATCAACCGCTTTGCGGTGGTCATCCTGGGTGTCGTGGCGCTGTTGATGATGCTCTACGCGCCGCCTTTCATGCTCTCCTGGCTAGGCATCCTGGGCACCGGGACGCTGCTGGCCAGCCTGATCGGGCCGGTATTCATCTCGACTTTCTGGCAGGGCTCCGCCTGGGGCGCGATTGTTGCCATGCTGGCGGGCTTCATTACCAGCGGCTACATGATGCTGTTCGCGGATGTGGGTTGGTTGATGGGGCCGCTCACCGGCTGTGTCGTTTCCTCGATCTGCTACGTGGGCGTGTCCTTGGTCACCAAGCGCAGGGCGTACCAGAAAGCCGCGGTGTGAAGACGCTGTATCAGCACCGGGGCTCTACGGGGCCCCGGTGATGCTCGCCGAATGGGGGGCGGAGTTTTTGCGTCGCTTACTCCTTCGTCCACTTTATTTGAAACTCGATCTCTTCTTCATTGTCTTCCCGTTCATGTTCGATGCTGTAGATCGCCCGCACCGGGACATAGATTCTTTCACCGGCAATACTGATTTCAAACTGCTGCCCCTTTTCAAGGCAGTCCGCAAGCCGACGCAGCTTCGCGACGAAGTCGGCGGTAGGGTAGCTTTTCTCGATGTCTCTGTCGGTCTTGTCGTTCATGATTTTTTCCTGTTGCTTGGCAATTGCCTGTCGTGAAGCAGTAGAGTGGCGAGCTCGTTCAGATGATCGACGACCAGATCCGCATCCTCGGTAAAGCGGTGATTATCACCGTAGCGGTACAGACAGCTCAAGGCACCGGCGGCCCTGGCGGTTTGCAGGTCAAAGAGGAAATCGCCCACATAGATGAGTTGTGATGCGCTAGCGCTGAAGTGATCGGCGATCTTTTCCAGCCCGTCCGGGCTTGGCTTGGGGGCGCAGTCCTCCCGGGTCAGCGTCAGATCGATGGGAATTTCCAGGTTGCGTTTGGCAAGCTCCACCGCCTGCCGCGTATTGCGGGTGAGAATCGCAGTATAAAGCCCAGTGTCGTGGAGTGTATCGAGCAGTTCGCGAGCACCCGGCATCCAGGTAGCCGCGGCGGCGCCGGCCATTTCATGGCGATGGATGACCTGATGCGCTTGTCGGGCCTCGGCGTCGTCTTCCAGCGTGGCGATGTGCTCGAGCAGGCCGACATCTTTGGGGAAGCCAAGTTCGCGGCGAATGGCGGGGAAGTCCAGGCGCGAGTCGATCAGGGTGCCGTCCAGATCGAACGCCACCACCGTTATGTCTGTAAGATCCAGCACGCAGGTGACTCCTGTTATGAAGGGTAAAATGGAGAGAAAGATAGGATAAGATCTAGCGTCGTTTCTGCCTCACTCAATCAGCGCCTTTTCGATGCTGGCGGAGTTCAGGGTATATCAGGGACGGCCTCAATACCCTTTCAACAATAATGCGCGAGAGCCATTTAATGTACAAAAAACGCTCAAGACTCGATCCCTATGTTTTCTGGCCAGCCATCGCCGTACTGTTGGTGATCACGACGTTACTGGCGACTTTTCAGGAAACCCTGGCGCCCTTGATGACTCAGGCGCTGAGCCTGATCACTCATCAGATGGACTGGGTCTTCGAGTTTCTGACCTTCGGTATCTTCATCATGCTGCTGTGGTTTGCCCTGGGACGCTATGGAAAAATCCGCTTTGGCGGACACGGCGAGCGTCCGGCCTTCGGCAATTTCAGCTACGGTGCCATGCTGTTCTGCGCCGGAATGGGCACCAGCATCATGTTCTGGTCCATCATCGAGCCGATGTACTACTACCAGGGCCCGCCGTTTCAGTTAGAGGCGCAAAGCGCCGATGCGGTGGAATGGGCACTGACCTACGGACTTTTCCACTGGGGGGTATCCGCCTGGTGCATCTATACATTGCCGACAGTCGTGATCGCCTATTCGCTTTACAACAAGGGCAACAAGTCGCTGAAGATTTCCCAGGCTTGCAAGGGCGTGCTCGGCAGCAGGGCGGACGGCTGGCTTGGGCGCATCATCGATATTTTCGTGATCTGGTCACTGGTGGGTGGACTGGGTACGTCTCTGGGGCTCGGCGTGCCGATGATCGCTGCCGGCATCGGCGATATCTTCGGCATCGGGCAGTCTACCCAGCTCAGCATCATCATCATCCTGATCTGGTCGGTCATCTATCTGACCAGCGCCACTCTGGGGCTGGAAAAGGGGATCAGCAAGCTCAGCAACATCAACGTCTATCTTGCGGTGACGCTGGCGCTGTTCGTGCTGCTGGTGGGGCCGACAAGCTTTCTGTTTTCCTATTTCACGGACAGCTTCGGTCGCATGGCCCAGAACTTCCTGCGCATGAGCTTTTATACCGATCCGATTCATAAAGGCGCGTTTCCCCAGAGCTGGACGGTATTCTACTGGGTCTGGTTTGCCTGCACCGCGCCATTCCTGGGGCTGTTCGTGGCGCGAATTTCCAAGGGGCGCACGATCAAGTCCGTCATTGTCAATATGCTGGCCTGGGGGACCCTCGGTGGCTGGCTGTATTTCGCCGTCATGGGCGGCTATGCCATGCACCTGCAGCTAAGCGACGTTTTCGACGTGGTGGGCAGCATGGCGGAGGTCGGTGATGCTCAGACCGTCATCAATGTGCTCAACACGCTACCGCTGGGCAAGGTCGTGGTCGTTTTCTTCGTCATTCTCGGCTTCATCTTCCTGGCCACTTCCCTTGACTCGGCGTCTTTCGTGCTGGCCTCCACTGCCTCCATCGGTGAAGAAGACGGTGAAGAACCGGCGACCTGGCATACGATTACCTGGGGTATCCTCATGGCGGTGCTGGCGATATCCCTGCTGCTGATCGGTGGATTGAAGGTGGTGCAGTCCTCCACCGTCATCGTTGCGGTCCCGGTACTCGTCATTTATTCACTATTGATCATTTCCATTCTGTGCTGGCTGCGCCAGGACCATGGACTAGAGGGAGAGTAATAAGTGGGTGTTTTCGATGTTGACTACAGCAAGCTGCATGAGCGCACGGACCTGCCCTATGCGGTCCGAACCGTTGAGCATGCGCCCATCCCGCTTGCCGACGGCACCGTGCTTTCCGCCAAGCTGTGGCTGCCCGAAGGCCTTGCCACGGCCCGGGGTGTGATATTGGAGTATTTGCCCTATCGCAAGGATGAGTTCACCGCCCTGCGCGATGAAATCCGCCATGCCTATTTCGCCGGCTGCGGCTATGCGAGCGTGCGGGTGGATATTCGCGGCACCGGGGATTCCAGCGGCATCATTCAGGATGAATATCCGCTCCAGGAGCAGGAAGACTGCCTGGAGGTATTCGACTGGATCGCCGCACAAGAGTGGTCCGCAGGCAATATTGCCATGATCGGTAAATCCTGGGGTGGCTTCAATGGGTTACAGATGGCGGCGTACAATCATGCGGCACTGAAAACCATCGTCAGTCTCTGTTCCACGGATGATCGCTACGCCGACGACGTTCACTACCGCGGTGGCACCCTGATGGGCTCGGACATGCTGTGGTGGGCCTCTACCATGTTTGCCTACAATGCCCGACCGCCCTTTCCGCGCTTTGTCGGCGACAAGTGGCGCGAAATGTGGCTGGAACGCCTGGAAAAGACGCCGCCCTTCGTCGAGACCTGGCTCGAGCATCAGGCCCGGGATGACTACTGGCGCCAGGGTTCGATCTGTGAAGACTACAGCGCCATTCGCATGCCGGTGCTGACCATGAGCGGCTGGGCGGACGGCTACACCGATGCGGTGTTCCGGCTCATGGACAATCTCGACGTGCCCAAGCGCGCCATCATCGGCCCTTGGGCGCATGAGTTTCCCGATCTAGCCATTCCTGGGCCGCAGATCGGCTATTTGCAGGAGTGCGTCAGTTGGTTCGATCGCTGGCTGGCAACCGACGCCAAAGATGAACTCCATGAAGACAGCTTCGTCGTTTATTTGCAGGACAGCGTGGCGCCGCAGACGACCTACGATTACCGGCCGGGCCAGTGGGTGGACCTGCTGGCAACGAATATCTCGCGCGTCGATGTCATGGCGCCTCTCTCCGGACAGCAGGTGCTTATCAATCGCCAGCACCACGGCCTGTATTCCGGCGTGTTCTGTCCCTTCGGCCAGGAAGGCGATCTGCCGGACGACCAGACCATCGACAATGCTCTGGCCACGTCGTTTACTCTGGCACCGGCTCAGGAGCCGCTCAATATTCTCGGCAAGACGCGGGTCAAGCTGCGACTGAAGAGCGATCAACCCACCGGCAACGTGCACGCGCGATTGACGGACGTCTCCCCCGGAGGCGAAAAGACCTACATCACTGCAGGCCAGTTCAATCTTACCCACCGCCACTCCCATGCCATGCCGGAAGAATTGCCGGTCGATGAATGGTTCGACGTCGAGTTCGGCCTGGACGCCATCGGCTACCGGCTGCCGGCAGGGCACCGGCTGGAAATCAGCCTGAGTCCCACCTACTGGCCGCAGATCTGGCCTTCGACGGCGGTGGTCGGGCTCACGGTCGATCTCGGCCACAGTCAGGTACTCGTGCCTCAGGCAGAAACACCGGTAGTCACCGAGCTACCCTTCATGCAGGCGGAAACCGCCAAGCCCCTTGCCAAGACCATTCTGCGGGAAGGTAGTCGCACCCGCCGCATCATCAAGTCCCTGACCACCCGGGAGTGGATACTGGACGACTTTTCCGACGAAGGGCTGCGCAGGCTGGAGCACAACGGCATCACCTATGGCACCCGAAATCACAACCTCTGGCGAGTCCGTGAGAACGAACCGCTGAGCGCCGTGACGGAATCAAACTGGGAAGTCGATCTGAGCGACGCGGATATCAGTATTCATGTGGATACCCAGAGCCGCATGAGTTGCGATGCGGAAAACTTCTACCTGGTCAACAGTCTGCAGGCTTATGAAGAGGGCAAGGAGATCTATCGCAACAGGTGGGAGAAAACGGTCCCGCGGCGTTTTTGTTGATCGACCGCTTCGTGAATTACGATGAACAAAAGGCCCGATGCGTTCAATACATCGGGCCTCGCTTGTCATCCTCCATAGCGATAGAAAATCACTCTCAGGCGATGGTGAAGTAGTCCGCCATATTGGCATTGACGTCGTCCGCGGCCACACCAATCATCAGAATCTGGGTCTGTTCACCCAGATCGACCGCAGCGCCTTCGTCGGCATCCGTGACGCGACCCGCCAGGTCGGAAAGGCTTTCGATACCCGTATCGTTGATGTTGGCGGAGACGATGAGCTGGTCGTTGGCAACAGCGAAGTCATTGATCTCATCGCTGCCGTCGCCGCCGATATAGAAAATCTCGGTGCTGCTGTCTTCGGTAGGCTGGCCGTCCTCATCGGCGCTGCCGAAGATGACATCGTCACCGCTCTGGCCCTGGATCTGGTCGGCACCGGTACCGCCGTGAAGCCAGTCGTCGTCCGCGTTGCCCTTGATGATGTCGTTGTCTTCACCGCCGAAGATCACGTCATGGCCGGTACCGCCATGAAGGATATCGTTGCCCGTATCGCCGTACAGGGTGTTGTCGCCGGACTTGCTGCCTTCGATGGCCACGAGGATGTCGTCCCCTGAGCCGCCCAGCAGCTGGTCGTTGCCTTCTCCGCCCCTGAGCATGTCGTTGCCTTCCCCGCCGTCCAGCCAGTCGTTGCCCGCGCCGCCGTGGATCAGATCGTCGTCGCCTTCGCCGAGAATCGCATCGCTGCCGCCGCCGCTATAGGCAACGTCGTTGCCATCGCCGAGATGGGCTATATCGCTGTAGTCGCCAAGGCGCAACCCGTCATTGCCACCCCATGCGCGAACGATGGAGGAGTCGCTGCTGAAGATGAGTTCACCTTCGTCGGTACCAGAAGTCAGACCGCTGGCTTCCTGGATAAAGGACATAGTGCTTCCTTCGATGAATAGCATTTCTGCATCTCGCGGATGCATTGAGTCGCGTTTAGCACCGCCTTCGAGATTGAACCAGCCAAACCAAAGTTGCTAATGGCTAGGCTAAACGCAAGCCGAATGGTAAATGTCGTCGTTTAGATTGATAGACGATTTTTGTAGTGTTTTGTTGGCAGGAAGTTTGCCATGAACCAATGTAACCAATTGTTTTTTTAGTGCCGTCAAATAGTTGAAGGCCGGGAGCGTCGAGCGGAAGATCAGGCGTGCTACGTAGGACGGTGAACAATTGCGTGGGAGTATCCTCACCTACCACCACGGACCTATCCTCTTCCCAGGTAACGGCGTAGTGGCCGAGCGGTGTCGCTGGATCTCGTTGAATGTACCGTTCATCGGTCTGTCGTTGACCTCAGGTCCTTTCTTTTGCCGGTTCTCGTGCGATGGCGCAAGTCCTTGATCGCTACGCCGAGGGCACCGAGCACGACGAGCATGATCAGGCCGAATCCTAGGGCCACGGCCATCGACCAGGAGGTCACGTTGAGCGAGGCAAAGACCGCTGCGGTGATCACGGCGATGCCGATGGAGGTGCCGATGCGCTGGCCGGTCTGCATGATGGCGCCGGAGCTTCCCGCGTACTGCAAGGGAACCTCCGCCAGGGTAAGCGCCTGATTGGGGCTGATCACGGCGCCCTGGGCCGTGCCGATCAGCGCCAGGGAGAGCAGCAGCCACCAGATGCTTAGATAGCCGCCTGCGTGCAGCAGCACGACGGCGATACTCGCGGCGAGGCCGGTGAGTGCGAGAAAAAGACCCCAGATCACCATCTTGCGGCCATAGGTCATCACCCGCCGGCCGGCCCAGTTGGCCGCGAAGGCCGAAATGAAGGCGGCCGGCGTGCTGATGAGACCGGTTGCGAGGGCGGATTCACCCAGGCCCTGCTGCAGATACAGCGCCACCAGCACCCAGATACTGGTCATCCCGGTGAAGTACAGGGTCATGATGAGGGCGCCATTGGTGAAACTGCGCGTAGAGAATATGCTCAGATCCACCATCGGGCTGCGACCCAAGCGTGCGTAGCGCCGCTCCCAGCGAATCCAGAGTGCCACGAGTGCGATACCCAGCGGGAGCAGCAGCCAGGTAAGAGGTGACGACTGGGATTCCATGAACGGAAACAGCGCGGCGAACACCGCAAGCCCCAGCAATACGGCGCCGATCGGGTCCAGTGAGCGGAACGTATGCAGTATTCCGTGGGGGGCGTTCGTCGATTCTTTTGGCTCATGGCTGAACAGCGGTTTCGGGAACCAGGCAAGCGCCATGATGATGGCGGCGATGCCGATGGGCACATTGGCCAGGAACGTCAGGCGCCAGCCGAGGTCGGCACCGCCAAGTTCGATCAGCAGACCGCCCAGCACCGGGCCGATGCCCACGGACAGGCCAACCGCCGTACCGAAGTGGCCGAACGCCCTGCCGCGCTCGGCGCCACGAAAATATTGCTGAATCATGCCCACGGCCTGGGGACTTAACAACCCCGAGCCGACACCCTGCACGAACCGGGCGGCATTGAGCCAGTCAGCATCCGGGGCCAGGCCCGAGGCAATGGAGGCCACGGTGAACACCCCCACGCCGATGATGAAGATGCCCCCGCGCCCCAGGAGATCGCCCGCGCGACCGGCAGCCACCAGCACCACGCCGAAGGTCAATGCATAGCCGGACAGCACCCACTGCAGGTCGGACTGGGAGGCGCCAAGGCCCTCCTGGATGGAAGGCAGCGCAACGTTGACGATGCTGACGTTGATCAGCGACATGGCGATGGCTGCCAGCAGCACCGCCAGAATGCGCCAGCGCGTCGAATCTTCAGTCGTATTGGTGTTTGTCCGCTTTGAATCAGACCGACTCTGGGTCAAGTATTTTGCCTCTGTTCACTCAGGATATTCATGGCTAGCACCGAGAACGGTACGACACCATTGATGCTGGCTTCTTGCTTAATTGCGCTAGTTTGAATCCACGCGGCGAGGTAGATCAGCTTAGCCCTTAGCCCAATCCTCCACACGCAGCCCCGGCACGCGAAGGAATTCCCGGGTGTTGTTCGTGACCAGAATCAGCCCTTTCGAGCGAGCATGGCCGGCCAGCATCTGATCATAAGGGCCGATTGGCGTGCCGCTCTTGGCTAGCTCTGCTCTCAACTGCCCGCTGTGTGCTGCGGCATCGCTGTCGTAGTTCAGCACTTCCAGTCGCGCGGCAAAGCCCTCGACAACTCCCAAGTTGCGTTCCGGCGCCATGGACTTCTCTGCGCCGTAGATCAGTTCCATCAAGGTAATGGTACTGATGCATAGCTGGTCATGGTGACGATTGAAGGCTTTTCGTACCTGCGTGGGTTTGTGCTTGATGGTGAAGATACAGATATTGGTATCGAGCAGGTACTTGAGCATCAGAACGTCTCGCGCTCCTGCTCGGCGGGTTGCTCGCGATCCGTCATGAAGTCGGCGCTCACTCCTTCTTCGTCAAACCAACTGTCCCAGGCCGCGCCGGCAGGGGTGATAATACGGATGCGCCCCAGCGCGATCACGTCGACGCGTTTGACATCTTCCGGTAGTGCCAGTGATTTGGGCAAGCGGATAGCCTGGCTGCGGTTACTCTTGAAAACGGCCCCTTGTTCCATCGATATGCTCCGGATATACGTTTCGTATATCCCAATATAGCGCTTTTGAGTTCTGATCGCTAGCCGGGGAGCAATCGGCGCCGCATTCTGGCGGGCTGGGCGCCGGGGAAGTTGCGTTCGACGAAACGCATGGCGATGGTCAATACCACCGTCAGGGCAATGTAGATGCCCGCAATCAGCAGCAAAGGTTCATAGACCAGGAAGGTCTCGTCGCGTACCAGGTTGGCGGCCTTGAGCAGATCCATGACGGCGATGGTGGATACCAGCGGCACGGATTTGAGCAGCAGGATCATCTCGCCGGTGAGCGTCGGCAGGCAAATCTGAATGGCGCGAGGCAGCCATAGCCGGTAGAGCACTTGCCAGCGGGTCAGGCCGAAGGCGCGCCCTGCGGCCAGCTCGCCGCTGGGCACACTGAGCATGGCGCCGCGGATCACCTCGCCGGAATAGGCGCCGACGCTGATGGTGAAGGTCAACGCGCCGTAGAAGAAGGGGTCGCGCAGCAGCGGCCAGATGATGCTTTCCTGAATGCCGGGAATCTGCGGCAGCAGGCGGCCCACGCCGTCATAGAAGAAGAACAGTTGCACCAGCAGCGGCGTGCCGCGAATCACCGTGGTGAAGCCGCGTACCAGCATGGCAATCGGCTTGGGTGCGGTGAGCTGGACCAGGGCGATGATGACCGCCAGTATCAGCCCCAGGATACCGGATACCGCCACCAGCAGCAGCGTGTTGACGAAACCCGTCCAGAGATACTCTTGATAGAACGGATCGAAGATCCAGGAAAAGTCCATGGCGTTGTTCTCTTGGAAGTTGGCTTAGGCTTCTTTCAGCAGTGTCTGGGGCCTGTTGACGTTTCATCGCGAACCGCGTTGCTGCATCAAAAAGTGTCAGTCAAGGCGCGAAGCGCAGGGAAGGGTTATTCCCTTTTCAGTTGTCGGAGAGCTGGCCACGCCGAACGATGCGTTCCGCCCAGCCGAAAAGCGCGTTGGAGCCCAGCGTCATGACCAGATAGAGCGCTCCCGCGACGCTGTAGAACAGGAAATAGGAGCGGGTGCTCGCCGCCGCTTGCTGGGCGGTGAAGAACAGCTCCTCGAAGCCGATCACGCTGATCAGTGCCGTATCCTTGACCAGGATCAGCCATAGATTGGACATGCCGGGCAGCGCGTTGGGCAGCATGCCGGGGATCACGAAACGATGAAATCGGGTCCAGCGCGAGAAGCCGTAGGCGTCCGCCGCTTCGAGCTGGCCGCGAGGAATGGCCAGGATGGCGCCGCGAAACACCTCGGTCATGTAGGCGCCCTGAACGAAGGCCAGGACCCCGACGGCGGTGACGAAGCCGCTGATCTGCATGGCACTCTCGAAGCCCATTGCGCCGAGCCCGGCATTGAGTGCCTGGGTGCCGGCGTAGTAGAGCAGGATGATCAGCAGCAGCTCGGGGACGGCGCGTACCAGGGTGGAATAGGCGGTGGCCAGGGCCTGTAATGGCCCCCAGCCGCTCAACCGCGCGCTGGCGCCGATCAATCCAAGTAGAAGGCCGATAGCATAGGCCAGCAGGGCGATCTCTATCGTCACGAGCGCCCCTTCCAGGATCGGCCCGGCCCACTCCTGGAGTCCTTCGTTCTGATAGTTTTCCATGGTGAGATTCTTTATCGAATGAACAGGATCTTCCGCCAGGGAATGACCCTGGCGGAAGAAGCGATGAGCTAGAAAAGGCGATCAGCCGCCGCAGATATCCGTTCCGAAATACTGCTGGGAGAGCTCGCTGCACCTGCCGTTTTCCACCACTGCGGCGATAGCGTCGTTGAGCTTGCTTTCGAGCTCATCATCGCTCTTGCGCAGCCCGATGCCGATACCTTCACCAAAGGCTTCATGCTTGGGCGCCGTGGCGATGATGGCGTACCCCTGGGCTTCGTCCCGCTCGACAAAGGCGGTCATGACGATCTCGTCGGCGAGCATGACGTCGATACGCCCGGCCAGCAGATCGCGATTGACCTGCTCCTGCTGGTCGTAGATCTTGAGCTCGACGCCGCTATCGCGCAGTTCCCGCCGCGCATAGGTGGCATTGGTGGTGGCGCCCTGCACGCCGAGCACCTTGCCGTCCAGCCCTTCGGGAATCTCGAAGTCGGCATCCTTGGCCGCCACATAGGCCGCCGGGGTGTAGTAGTAGGGATCGGTGAAGTCGATGACCCGCCTGCGTTTATCGGTGATCGACAGGGAGTTCATGATCATGTCGATCTTGCCGGAGTTCAGTGCGGGGAAGATGCCGCTCCAGCCGGTCGGGGTGATCTCGCACTGCGTCTGCATTTCCTCGCACAACGCCTTGCTGAGTTCGACCTCGAAGCCGGTCCAGTCGCCATTGGAGCTCTTGTAGCTGAAAGGGGGGTAGGGTTCCGCCGCAATGCCGACCTTCAGTGGCTCCTGGGCCATGCTGGCGGCGCTTAGGGTCAGAGCGGCGAGTCCAGCCGCCATGATCAAGGTGTGCTTCATCAGAGTCGTTTTCATCAGCTATCCTCGTTTGTTGTTTTCTTTCTATGCCACGCTGGACAGAAACTGCCGACAGCGTTCGTTGCTCGCTTGTTCGAAGACCTGCTTTGGCGTGCCGGCCTCGGCGATCTCCCCTTCATGCAGGAACACCACCTGATGCGATACCTCCCGGGCAAAGCTCATTTCATGGGTCACCATCAGCATGGTACGACCCTCGGCAGCGAGATCGCGGATCACGCCCAATACTTCGCTCACCAGTTCGGGGTCCAGGGCCGAGGTTGGCTCGTCGAACAATAGCACCCGAGGCTCCATGGCCAGTGCCCGGGCAATAGCGACGCGCTGCTGCTGGCCCCCGGAGAGATAGGCCGGGTACTGATCGCGCTTGTCGGACAGTCCCACCTTGGCCAGATAATGCTCACCGAGCTTGACGGCCTTGCGTCGGCTCAAGCCGCGCACCCGCAGCGGGGCTTCGATGACATTACCCAATACGCTCAGGTGCGGCCACAGATTGAACTGCTGAAATACCATGGTGACCTTGGCGCGCAGCCGATGAATCTGGCGGCGATCCAGGCCGGTGATGTAGCCCTCGGCGTCATGAGTGAAGTGAATGTCCTCGTCGGCGATGGTCAGTTCACCTTTGTCAGGGCGCTCGAGAAGATTCATGCAGCGCAGTAGCGTGCTCTTGCCGGAACCACTCGAGCCGATGATGGAGACTACCTGGCCTTCAGCGACGCTTAAGGACACATCCTTGAGAACCTCGAGTTCTCCGAAGCATTTGACCAGATGCCGAGCATCGATCATCGGGGCAGACGTTGTTGTTGTATTCATAGGCGCTCACGTTGTTGTTGTCAGGCATTGCTCGGCACAGCGTTCGATCCGTTTGCAGGCCTCGCCCAATAGTTTCGCATCGACCGTCAGGCTCAAGCGCACGAAGCCCGCCGCCGAGGGGCCGAAGGCTTCGCCGGATAGCACCGAGACGTTCTGTTCCGCCAGCAGGCGATCGGCGAAGGCCTGGGTGGATAAACCGGTACGGCGAATATCCACCATCATGAACATGCCAGCCTTGGGCGTGAGCACCTCGAGTACCTCGCTGTCGGCAAGGGTCGCCAGAACCACATCCCGGCGCTGCCGATAGGTCTCGCGCATCTGCGCCAGCTCCTGGGGCGGATTCTCCAGGGCGTGACAAGCGGCGTCCTGAATGAAATCCGGGCAACCATAGAGCATGCACAACGCCAGGTTGGTCAGGTGCTCGATCAGCGCCTCGGGGCCGACCACCCAGCCCAGGCGCCAGCCGGTCATGGCATGGGATTTCGACAGGCTGTCCACTACCGCGGTGCGCTCCGCCATGCCGGGAAGGGTGGCAGGTGAGAGGTGTTCGCCCTCGAAGGTCAGCTCGCCATAGACTTCATCGGAGATCAGCCACAGATCATGGCGCTGACACGCATCGGCGATGGCTTGCCAGTGTTCCCGGCTCAGTACTTGGCCGGTGGGATTGT
This sequence comes from uncultured Halomonas sp., assembly GCF_947493865.1. GTDB lineage: Bacteria > Pseudomonadota > Gammaproteobacteria > Pseudomonadales > Halomonadaceae > Modicisalibacter. Next base: position 32,337 of record NZ_CANLTC010000015.1, on the reverse strand, counting down.
GCGGGCTATTGACCAGCATGGCCCTGGTTCGCGGCGTGATGGCCGCCTCGATATCCGCCGAGCGGGGCAGGAAATCCTCTTCCGCGCGCAGAGGTACCCGTACCAGCGTGGCACCGGCGGCCTGGAAGGCGGCTTCGTAGGTGACGTACATCGGTTCGAAGACGATCACCTCGTCGCCAGGGTCGAGCAGGCACTGGGCGACGGCGTAAAGCCCGCACTGGGCACCGGCCAGCACCGCGACATTATCCGGCGTGGCCGTGCCGCCGCGCTGGCGATGCTGGGCGGCGATCAGCTCCCGCAGACGCAGCTTGCCCTGAACGTCGGCATAGTGGGTCGCGCCGGCCTGCAGGCTCGTCACGGCGCTGTCGATGATGGGCCGGGGCGTGATGAAGTCCGGATCGCCGATGGAAAGCACGATGATGTCCTCACCTTGGGCCTTGCGCTCCATGGCGTGATAGTGAATATCCCAGGCGGCTGCGCCTTCACCGGCAATGCGATTCGTCAGGTCAGAGTAATGCATGATGGCTCCTTTTTACTGGATGGCGTCCTGGGCTGGCTGCCCATCCCGAGTCGTCACACCCTCTAGAAACGCCCTGATCTGATCCGGATGATCTTCGATCCAGGCTTCGGCGACGTCCTCCAGGTTCTTTTCCTGTTGACTGAACGCATCGATGAACTGGCTTTGCTCCTCGGCGCTGAAGACTACTTGATCCAGCAGCTTGGTCAGATTGAGATTGGCCTCGCTGAAATCACGCCGAACGATGGTGCGGATATCGCTCTTGCCGTTCTCCTTGCCGTAGACGCCTTCAGGGTCGTCGAGGATGGCCATGTCGTACTTGGGCGCCATCCAGTGGGGTGTCCAGCCGTAGAAGACGATCCAGCGCTGATCGCGAGCAGCGGCATCGACTTCCGCCAGCATGCCGGCGGTGGAGGATTCGCGGATGTTCCAGTCGCCCAGGCCGTAGATGTCCGCATCCACGGCGTCGTTGATGGATTCGCTGACGGTGGAACCGCTTTCGATGGAGTAGAACTCACCATCGAAGCGCTTGCGATTTTCCGGCTCGTTCAACTGGGCGGCGCTGGTGATGCCCGCATCGTGCACGTACCCGGGCACCGCAAACCCCATGCGCGCCCCTTCGACGTTGTTGCCAAGATCGACGATGGCGTTGGACTGCATGGCGGCGTCATAAATCTTCTGCTGAGCGGGTAGCCAGCCACCCAGAAAAACGTCGGTATCGCCGGATTGCAGGGTGCTGTAGCCCACGGTGCTACTCATGTCGATGCGGTTGGCTTGGTAGCCCAGATCGTCAATGAGCCTTGCGACGATCTCGGTCTTGACCGTTACCCCGGGCCAGGGAGGCACCACGAAATTGACCGTATCCGCTTCATCGGCGGCCTGGGTGGTGAGGGGAAGCAGCGTCAAGCTGGCAATAAACAGTGTGTTGCGTAGTGTCATGGGATTTCCTCGTTATTGTGTCAAGCGCCTCGTTAATTGCGCTCTGCCGCCTCCCGGCGGGTAAAAAAAGAAAAATCAATCCTCAGCGATTACCTCAGCTGTTTGCTCGCCACCGAACGGGGCGCGGCTCATGATGCGTTCCACCATGGGAATGAAGTGCGTAAGCGGCAGGGTATCGTAGTCCGGGTCGAAAGCGCACTGATCCCATTCATCGCAGAAACGCACGGTGCGGGCATAGGCCGGATGATCGCGGAACTGCTCCCGGGCATGCGGGTCGAGGCCGTAGAAATGGCGATAATGATAGCCTTGGAAGAGTTCGTGGTGGCGAATCATCCAGGTATTGAGCGGATCGATGAAGGGCTCGAGAATCGCCGCGGCGATTTCCGCATGATTGGCCGGTGCCAGGTCGTCGCCGATGTCATGTAGCAGGGCGCATACCACGGTTTCCTCGTCGGCGCCGGCGCGCAGCGCCCGGGTGGCGGTCTGCAGGCTGTGTTCGAAACGGTCCACCGGGTAGCCGTGGTTGTCGCCCTTGAGATGCAAGAGATGTTCAAGCACCCGGCGACTGGCGTCGTTCTGATAGATCTGGAAGTGCGCATCGATGATCTGCCAGTCCTCGGCACGGCTTTCATCGAAACGCTTGAAGGTTGCCTGTTCCATCATGCGTTCTCCCCTAGTTGCGTCTGTAAAACGCGGCGACGGCTGGCGGTGCTGTCCCGGTCGACGTAGCCCTGGCGCATATGGCGAATGCCGCCTTCCAGCTGAAAGGCGGTGCGACCGTGGAACAAGCGATAGTTGTCCATGATCAGCATCTCGCCGGGGTCGAGCTTGAGGTGTACCGTCAGCTCGTCGGAGGTGATCAATTCGTAAAACCGCTGTCGGGCGGCGTAGTAACGCTCCAGCACATCCGGGTCGTGAGCGGGCACCCGCTCGGTGCGGTTGGAAAAGCGTACCCGACGTAGCTGACCAAGACTATCGAGTTCGATCAACGGCCCCTCGCTTTCCAGATGCGTGGTGTCGTCGGTGTACAGGAACTCCGTGGCGAGCTGGGTCAGGCACTCGAAGTGCTCAGGCGATTCTTCCCGCAGCCGCCGCGCCGCCATGAAACCGTCCACCAGGGTGCTGTCACCGCCCTCGGCGGCGTTGGTCAGGCAATGCAGCCAGATATAGCCGGGGATCGGGTCGCGATAGGGGTTGTCGGTATGCGGCTCCAGGCCGCGCTGGGTCATGGTCAGGTCATAGGCCTGAGGCACGGATTTGACGTCGGCGATACCACCCCAGTTGGTGCGCCGCAGCGGGCCGATGCGATCGATCAGCGCCTGCATGCCGTCTTCATCATTAGGTACGGCTCGCACCCGCACGAAGCCGTAGCGGCGAAGATGCTCCAGCATCGCCAGCAGTCGCTCGTCGCTTTCAAGCGCTGCCGCAAAGTCCGCTTCGGGCAGCGTCTCTAGACCGGCATCCCACAGAATCAGATCATCCGGCGTATCGCTTTTGCTCACCTCATCCGCCTTGCGAAGGGTCGCCAACGGGAAGAGCGTGCGGTGCGCATCGCTGAACCGGAGACGCAGCATTTCGCCGTCGATCTTGGCTTCTTCGATGGTCAGGTCGAGAGGCAGCTGGGCGGCCTCGATCAGGCGTTGGCCGGTCTGGGCATCCAGCGTCTCGGTATCCGGAGCACGTTCCCGCAACCACAAGGCCGCGAAGCAGCGCTCCCGGTCTTGATCGCGCAGGACTAGACGACGGCCTTTGGCATCCAATGTGATGTTGGCGGTGGTCATGGGTTCGCGATTCTCCACGGTATTCGGGGTGATGGATGGCGACATTGCCTTTAACTTAGTGCCATAATCACGCCAGGGTTTGATTTTTTTGGCCATATGCTTGCGGTTATTTGCCATGAGTGAGGTTTTTTCGACAAACTGGCCCTACCCGCGTCCGGATAGTCCACCGGTGCTCCGGCCGGAGGAGGCGGAGCACACCATCGATGTCTGGCTGCTGCCCAAGTTCTCGATGTTGTCGCTCGTGTGCCTGCTGGAGCCCTTGCGCGTCGCCAATCGTTTCGGTCGCCCGCTGTTTGCCTGGCGGTTGCTGTCGAGTACCGGTGAGCCGGTGATAGCCAGTAATGGCGTACGTACCGATGTGGACGGTCGGCTCGAGGGGCTCAAGGAGTGCGAGCTATTGATGGCGGTCTCGTCCTATGAAGCCGAGGCCACGGTGACCGCCGGCGATCGCGCCATGCTGCGCCAGGTTGCGGCCTTCGGCGGCCAGGTCGGAGGGCTGGATACGGCACCCTTCATCCTGGCCCGGGCCGGGGTACTCGAGCATCAGCCGGTGGCCCTGCACTGGGAGAGTATTCCCGCGTTCCAGGAGGAGTTCCCCCATCTTGCGGTCAGTCGGTCACGCTTCGAATTCACGCAGCAGAGCCTGACCGGCTCCGGCGGCGCGGCGGGCATCGACATGATGCTGCAGTGGATCGAGCAGGGGTACGGACCGGCGCTGGCGGATGCGGTCAGCCGCCAACTGGTGCACCAGCGCTTTTCCGACGGTGAACTACGCGAACATCAGACCAGGAAGGAGTTGCAGCATTTGCCGCGCACGGTGGCCAATGCCCTGGCCATCATGGAGGCGCACCTGGGCCAGGTAGTGTCGATACCGGAAATCTGCCGGCTGGTGGGGCAGTCTCAGCGCCAGCTATCCCGCCAGTTTCAAGCGCACTTCGGCGAAACACCCAAGCACTACTACCTGGGTATGCGTCTGGATCAGGCCCGGCGCATCCTCACGGACAGCCGGTGCCAGGTCACCGACGCAGCACTTGCCACGGGCTTTACTCACTTGGCGCATTTTTCCCGGGCGTATCAGGCGCGTTTCGGCGAACGACCCAGCGCAACCGCAGAGCGGGGCGTTGGTTGAACGGACGCCAATCCCTCATTTCTCAACGGCTACTTCCGGCCGCGCCTGGTCGAGCGCTTCAACCCGCCGCCGGCGCTCGCTGCGCCACAGCATGCGCAGCCGGGAGCGAATCTCGTCGCGCTCCATGTAGCAGCCCTGCAGCCAGCGATGGCCGGAGCTGCCTTCAAACGCGTCCCGGGCATGCAGCAGGCGGCGGTTGTCGAAGATCACCAGATCGCCGGGCAGGTAGGTGAAGCGCTGGGCGAAACGCGGCTCCTTCAACAATCGCTGCAGCTGCATCAGGGCGTCATAGGCCGGTTCGATATCCTCGAAGGGCGCCATCAGCGGGCCGCGCAGGAAGTCGGCGATGCGCACCTCGAGCAAACGCCCTCGGTCGTCGAGCTTGATCATCGGGTCGAACCAGACGTAGTCCGTCACCTTGGCGGTATTGGCGTAACACCAGTGAACCCGGGTCAGGGTGGCGAAGGCCTCGGGATGCTCATCGCGTAGCGCCTCGGCGATGGCGAAGCCGTCCGCCATCACCGCCTGGCCGCCCTCGACGCTGTTTTCCAGGCAGTGCAAGAACTGAAGCCCCGGCTGGTATTCCCGGGTGGGTAGATCGACGTGGAAGGGCAAGGCAATGGAGGTGTAGGCGTTGGAGTCCGGGTCCGGCTTGGCCTTGACGTCGAACAGGGTGCCGAAGTTAGTATCGCGCATGGGGCCAATGCGCTCGGCGATGCGCGCCAGGGTGCCGGGCTCGGTGGGCAGGTTGCGCAACCGTACCAGGCCGTGACCGAGTACCGCTTTCAAGGCATCTTGCAATAACGCCTCGAACTGCGGGTCGTCTTCCGGATGGGTGTCTGCATGAGCGAGCCAGCCGCTGGCATCCAGGCTGATCGGCTCCGCCATTTCTTCGCCGGTCCAGGTGGTCACCGGCACCAGGGGCGCGTCCGGCTGTTCGAGATTGGAGTAATCATTCGCCCGCAGCCAGCCGGGGTGAAAACTAAGGGTACGATTCTCGGGCGCGAAGGTGACGCTTAGCGCCCCCTGCTCGTTCAGCGCCGCGTCTGCAATCGTCGGCCAGTCGCCCAGGGTCGAAAGATCAAGAATGCGCTCCCGAGTGGCCGGATTGACGGTGCTCTCGTCCGCGGCATTCTCCCGCAACCAGACGCTGTGATAGCGGCTGACGAGGCCGTCCTGCCAGTGTAGTTCGAGCACACGTTCATCGTGGCTGACCCGGGCAGGCAGTACCTCGATGGGCCAGGCGTCGTAATCCGGCGTTAAAGGAAGAGGGGAATCGGTCGCTGTTCCAGTCATGGTCATGGCTCCTCCAAAGGGCATTTAACGCCAGCATGCCCGTCTGGAGCGTCGCCAACACGACACAACGCGACAGCTTTTTGGCATGATCCGTCATGACATGAGAGGCAGTGCCTGGGGTGTCATGGACGATTCAGCCGGCGTGTCGATCACCGCGAGGGCTGACGCCATAGCGGCCTTTATAGGCTCGGGAGAAGCTCGACGGCGAGGTAAAGCCGCAGGCCAGACTGATGCTCAGGATGTCGTGATCGGTCTCCCTGAGAAGCTGGCGCCCACGGGAAAGACGCAGCGCAAGATAGTGATCCCGAGGGCTTGCGGTAAGTTCCTGTTCGAACAGTCGCTGCAGCTGGCGCAGCGAGATACCCACTTTCCCCGCGATGTCGCCAACGGATAACGGTGCCTCGATATGCTGCTCCATCAACGCCACCGCCTCGACCAGAGCATGGCGATGAGTGCCCAGGCGACGGGTCAGGGCCAGGCGCTGATGATCGTGTTGAGTACGCATGCGGGCATGAATCAACTGCTCCGAGACTGCGGTGGCCAGCTCGTCGCCGTGTCGCCGCGCAATCATCGCCAGGGCCATGTCCATGGCGGCGGCGCCCCCGGCGCAGGAGAAGCGCTCGGTGCTTATTTCGTAAAGCGATTCAGTGGCATCGATCTCTGGAAAGCGTTCACGAAAGCTGGGCAGGCTTTCCCAGTGCAGCGTCACGCGCTGCCCTTCGAGCAGCCCCGCCCGGGCCAGAATGAAACTGCCGGTATCGAGACCGCCCAGCACGCAGCCGCGTTGCGCCAGTTGGTTGAGCCAGCGAATCAGGTGGCGGGACAGGGTTGCCTCCGGCTCGAAGCTGGCAACCACCGCCAGGCTTGCAAGCGCCGGCGCCGAGTCCAGGGAGGTATCCGCCAGCAGGGTCATGCCATTGCTGGCGCTGATGGGCTGGCCATCCTGGCTGATGACGCGCCAGACGAACAACTCGCGCTCGGCGATACGATTGGCGATGCGCAGCGGTTCCACTGCGGAAAAGAACGCCATCATCGAAAAGCGCGGCAGCAACAGGAAGCCGATGGGCTCGGGCCAGGGCCCTTGGTAATCCAGGCGCATGCGGGAGTCTCATAGTAATCAATGATGTAAACGGCGCTACCTCCTAATCTAAGAGGGATCTGTCGAGGATGGTGTCAGTTCGAGTCGTGCCTTCTCCACCAGCTCCTCCGGCAGTTCCTTCTTGACCGACACGCCGAGTTCGCGAAATTCGCTGGCCTGCTTGATCAGGTTGCCCTTGCCGCCGGTGAGCTGGCCGAGGGCCTGATCGTAGCTCATTCGCGCGCCATCCAGGCGCTTGCCGACATCCTGCATGCTCTCCAGAAACACTCGCAGCTTGTTGTAGAAGCGTTCGGCGCGATTGGCGAGTTCGGCGCTGTGCTTGCTTTGGTCCTCGAAGCGCCAGAGCTGGCGCACGATATTGAGACTGGTGAGTAGTGTCGTCGGCGTGGTGACCAGCACGTTGTTCTCGATGGCGCGCTGATAAAGGGTGTCGTCGAATTTCAGCGCCTCGACATAGGCGGACTCCACGGGAATGAACATGACGACCACTTCCGGGGAGTTGAGACCGGGCAGGTCGTAGTAGTGCTTGTCCGCCAACTCGTTGATGCGATCGCTGACCGCCCGGCTGTGTTCCGCCAGGGCCTGGGTGCGCTCGATGTCGTTGTCGCTGTTGACGTAGCGCACGTAGGCGGAAAGCGAGGTCTTGGCGTCGATGATCAAATGCTTGTTCTGGGGCAGATATACGATGGCATCCGGGCGCCTCCGACCCTCCTCGGTATTGAAGCTGACCTCGCGCTTATAGTCGGTGCCCAGGCGCAGCCCGGAGCCATCCAGCACGTTCTCCAGCATCAGCTCGCCCCAGTTGCCCTGGATCTTCTTCTGGCCCTGGAGTGCCTCGGTCAGGCGCTGGGCCTGATCGGTGATCTCCCGGTTGAGGCTTTGCAGGTTCTTGAGCTCGGTGCGCAGTGCTTCCTGTTGCCGGGTGTCCTGGTGATGCAGGTGTTCGATCCGCTCCCGGAAGCCTTTCATCTCCGCATGCATGGGCTGGAGCAGGTGGGTCAGATTTCTCTGTGAGAATTCGCTGAAGCTCTTGCCCTTGCGCTCGAGCACCTCGTTGGCCAAGTTCTCGAACTCCTCCTTGAGCTGTTCGCGACTGGTATCGACAAAGGCAAGCTGCTCATCGAAATGACGCTGCTTCTGTTCGAGGGTGATCGACATGCGAGTATTGGCCACCCGCTCCTTCTGCAATGCTTGCATGGTGAGGTCGAGGCGTTCACGGGTCTGGGTAAGTTCCTGCTCGCTTTGCTGCAGACGCTGATGATAATGCTGAGCCGCCTGCTGACTAACGATCCATTTGCTGCGCAGGATCAGAAAGGTCAACAGAATGCCTGTCAGCAGGGCGGCGAGCAGGTAGAGCGCCAGATAGAGGAGGTCGGTCGGCATGGAGCAATTCTCAGGCAACGATGATCGAAAACGCTGGTTCCCGATAATATCAGCGATCGGTGAAAGTCGCAGAATCGTCTATTGATCGGCGGGATTTGCTATCGTGGCATGGTCTTTCTGATTGGAACAAGATCGTGTCACCCGCCAACACTCATGGATTATCCATCGGCTTCGTATTGCTGCCGCGCTTTACCCTGTTGCCCTTCGCCGGCTTCGTCGATTGCCTGCGTCTAGCGGCGGACGAAGGTGACATGAGCCGTCAGCTGCGCTGCAACTGGACCTTCATGACCAGCGATGGCGAGAGTGCGCTATCGAGCAGCGGGGCGGCCATCTCGCCCTGTGAAACCTATCAGCCGCCGGAGAGTTTCGACTATCTGGTCGTTATCGCCGGGGTGCTCAAGGACAAGGAGATGGTGGATCGCACCACCATCGACTATCTCAAGCGGGCGGATCGGTTAGGCGTTCCGCTGGTGGGGATCTGTACCGGGGTCTTTGCCCTGATTCAGGCGGGTTTGATGAATCGGCGGCGCTGCTGCGTGAGCTGGTATCACCATGCGGATCTCGTGAAGCGTTTTCCTCAGGTCACCCCGGAATCGGATCAGTTGTTCATTGATGACGGCGATCGTCTGACCTGTGCCGGCGGCATCGCTTCCGCGGATATGGCGGCCTACCTGGTCGAGCGCCATCTGGGCCGGGCCTGGGCCAAGAAAAGTCTGCATATCATGCTGATCGACGAGGCTCGCCAGGGCAATCATCCCCAACCGCATCCGCTGGTACTCAATAAAGTCGACAATCGGCAGGTGCGCAGGGCCATCTCGTTGATCGAGCAGCATCTGGGGGAGCTGATCCCCATCGATGAACTCGCGGAGCGGGTGGGGTGTTCACGTCGCGCCCTGGAACGGCATTTCCGCGAGACATTGGGGGTTAGTCCGCAGAAATTCTCTCGAGATCTACGCTTACGCTATGGCCTGTGGCTGCTCAATTTCACCAAGAAGAGCATCACGGAGGTGGGCGAGCGCTGCGGCTTTTCCGATACTGCGCACTTTTCGCGCACCTTCAAGGACTCTTTTGGCTATACCCCCTCGGAGGTCAGAAAAGGCGAGACGCAGTTGCCGGAGGATTTGGTGGACCCCTTCTTCCTGCATATCGGCAAGCTGGAGGGATAGAAACAATATGAGGCAGTTTAATGGTGTAGAATTTTATATCTGATGCCTTAAATTATGTTTTTAAACCTAAACTTTTGCGATGTCAGACTAACCTTGGAAAGGAAGCCCGTATCGGAAAGCACGTCAATGATGCACTGCCAGCTCCGATACGAGGACAAGGTGATCAATCCGGTCTTATAAGGAAATAACCGCTCATGCTTCAATCTCGATCGTCCAAAGCTGGCGCCATGCTGCTCCTCATCGCCTCTCTTGCCGGGCTCGGCGTTGCGCTCTATGCCTATTTCACACCGCTTACCGGGGTCACCGGCTCAATCGGCGCCCTTGTCGCCATCCTGGCCTGTATCGCGCTCGCGGTAATGGCGCTCATGCTGGCTGCTGCGAACGGCCGCGGTACCCTCATTGCCTTGCGTATCTTGATTTTTCTCGGTCTTGTTGGCACCTGCTTCGCAGGGCTTTTGCTGCACCAATGGTGGGTCGGGGTTGCCATGGTGGTCGGCCTTCTCGGGCTGATCCTCGACATGGTTCGCCATACTGGCAGTTCCAATCGTTTTGTCTACTCTTGATGAGGAGCTGTCTCATGCGGATGCTCTACGCTACTGCCCTTGTGCTTTTTATTACGCCAGCCCCACTATTGGCCCAGGATCAGCCGATACCCCTCGTACCCGAAACGCCGACCTGGGGTAGCTTTCACGGTCAACTGAATGCGCAGAAATACAGCCCGCTGGATCAGATCACCGCGCAGAACGTAGGGGAGTTGGAAAAGGTCTGGGAGGTGCATACCGGCGATGCGGCGGATGGCTCCGGTGATCTTCCCGCGACAGTCTGGTCCGCGACGCCAATCTTTGCCAATGACACGCTTTATATCGGCACGCCTTTCTACCGCATTCTGGCCTTCGATCCGGCGACGGGTGAAGAGAAATGGAGCTTCGATACGCAGTCCGCGTTGAAGGCATTGACCCAGCCCGCCTTGAAGAATCGCGGTGTGGCCTACTGGGCAGCCGATGATCCGGCGGAAGGCGAAGCCTGCCAGAAGATCGTCTATATGGGCACCATGGATGCACGGCTTTTTGCCGTGGATGCGGATACCGGCAAGCTCTGCGCCGATTTCGCCGACAACGGGATACTCAACGTCAATCAGTGGAACACCACCAACGATAAATGGCCCTTGTCGCTACTGCAGCCGCCCACGGTGATCGGCGATAAGCTGATTTTAGGCTGGGCGGGCAAGGATTGGGCATACGAGCAAGCGCCACCAGGCACCGTTTTTGCGCTGAATGCCCGCACCGGCGAGCGTGAATGGGCATTTGAAGCGCTGCCGGAAGATCTGCGCGAGAAAAGTGGCACTGCCAATGTTTGGACCCACATGTCCGCGGACGAAGAGTTGGGGCTGGTCTACCTGCCGGTCTCCTCTCCCTCGCCGAACTTCTGGGGAGGCAATCGCACCGAAGAGGCGCCTCTGGCGACCTCGACCACCGCGCTGGATATCGAGACCGGTGAGGTGGTCTGGTCACGCCAATGGGTACATCATGATATCTGGGACTACGACACTCCTGCTGCCCCGACGTTGATGGATATTACCGTTGACGGCGCGGAAATACCCGCTCTGGTTCAGGCGATGAAACAGGGCTTCTTGTTCGTCGTCAATCGCGAGACCGGCGAGGATGTCTGGCCCATCGAAGAGCGACCGGTTCCAGGCGGCGACGGCTCCGTGGAGGGGGAGGTCTATGCCGAGACTCAGCCTTTCCCGACCAAGCCAGCGCCGCTGCTCGATCAATCCGAGAAGCCGGAGATCTGGTGGCTGGCGGATGCAGCCGGTTTCGGCCAGTGCTCCCGGCTGTGGGACGACCTCTGGTACGAAGGCCTGTATACCCCGCCCACCACTCAGGGCGAAGGGGCGCTGGCCTATCCGGACAGCGCTGGCGGCGTGCAGTGGGGCGGGGTGGCTTTCGACCCGGAAAGCCAGACGGCCATCGTGAATACTTCGCATATCGTGCAGTACATCAAGCTCTACGACCGGGAGGCCTATGAGGAAGCGGATAGTGGATCAGGCAACAAGAGCGGGTTCTCGGCGCAAGAGGGCGCGCCCTACGGAATACGGCTCAAGACGGCGCTGAACTGGCTCGGGATGCCCTGCTGGGAACCGCCCTTCGGTGAGATCGTCGCCCTCGATATGAAAACCGGCGATATCAACTGGCGCCGCCCGGTGGGGGCGTCGCAGCAGTATGGCTTCTTTATGCCGGAAAGCTGGGGGTCGCCCACCATCGGCGGGCCGGCGGTTACTGCTGGTGGCGTCATCTTCATTGGTTCGACCATGGATGCCAAGCTGCGCGCCTACTCCCTCGAGACCGGCGAAGAACTCTGGGAAGATCAGGCCGAAGCGCCGGCGGTTGCCAACCCCGCGGTCTATGAATACGAAGGGCGCCAATATGTCGCCTTCGTCGCCGGTGGCAATACGATCATGAAGGATCAGGTTGGCGATCAGATCGTGGTCTACGCGTTGCCGGAATAGATCTTGAGGGGCCCCAGGAAATGGGTAGCAATGGGGCCACTCAGTTGCATAGCAAAAGCGCCGGCCCCGTATGAGGGGGCGGCGCTTTTATCGTTTAACGGTTATCAGCGCGGCTGACGCACCACTCGAAGATAGGGCGTCTTGGTTTCCCAACCTTCCGGGAATCGCTCCCTGGCGACTTCGTCGGAGACCGAGGGGGCGATGATGACGTCTTCGCCGTTCTGCCAGTCCACCGGTGTTGCGACCTGATGCTTGCTGGTCAGCTGCAGCGAGTCGATGACCCGCAGGATCTCGTCGACATTGCGCCCGGTGCTCGGCGGGTAGGTCAGGGTCAGGCGAACCTTCTTGTCCGGGTCGATGATGAACACCGTGCGCACGGTGACCTTGGGGTCCGCCTTGGGGTGGATCATGCCGTAGAGGTTGGCCACGGTCTGTTCCGGATCCGCCAGCAGTGGGTAGTTGAGTGCCGCGCCCTGGGTGGTCTCGATGTCCTTGGCCCAGCCTTGGTGGGAGTCCAGCGGGTCCACGGAGACGCCGAGGAGCTTGACGCCGCGCTTGTCGAATTCCGGGCGACGCTTGGCGAAGGCGCCGAGTTCCGTGGTGCATACTGGGGTGTAGTCCGCCGGGTGGGAGAACAGCACCACCCAGTCGTTGCCGATCCAGTCGTGGAAGCTGATCTCGCCTTCAGTGGATTCGACGGTGAAGTCCGGTGCGGTGTCGCCTAGTTGCAGTGCCATGAAAGGCTCCTTTTGCGGTAGATAAGATGAAGGGTCATTGCTCGTGGAAATGACGCCCGGCGGTGGTTTCCTTGATCACTCCGGTGCGAATCACGAAGTCGCCGAAATGCTCGCCTTGCTCGCGCTCCCGGGCATAGCGCTGTAGCAGCGGAGTCAGCTCTTCGAGAATCGTCGCTTCGTCGATGTTCTCGCGGTAGAGCTTGTTGAGCCGCTGCCCGGTGAAGTTGCCGCCCAGATAGAGGTTATAGCGCCCCAGCGCCTTGCCGACGAAGCCGATTTCCGCAAGATAGGGCCGGGCGCAGCCGTTGGGGCAACCGGTCATGCGCATCACGATGGCGTCCTCGGTAAGCCCCGCCTCGGCCATGATCGCGTCGAGCTTGTCGATGAGCGAGGGCAGGTAGCGCTCGCTTTCCGCCATGGCCAGGCCGCAGGTGGGAAAGGCCACGCAGGCCATGGACTGACGGCGCAGCGCCGTGGTGTCGCGACTCAGGCGGTACTTGTCCAGCAGAGCGTCGATGCTCTCGCGCTGATCGTCGGCGACGTTGGCGATGATCAGGTTCTGATTGGTGGTCAGCAGGATGTCGCCGTCGTGGCGTTGGGCGATCTCGCGCATGCCGGTCATCAGCTGGCGGTCGGTGTCGACGAAGTCGGCGATGCGCCCGTTCTCCACGAACAGCCCGTAGTGCCAGTGGCCGTTCTCACCCTGGTACCAGCCGTAGCGGTCGCCGTTGCTGTCGAACTGGAAGTCGCGGGCTTCTTCCAGGGCGTAGCCCAGGCGGCGTTCCACCTCGCTGCGAAACCATTCGACGCCGTGGGTTTCTAGGGTGTACTTCAGGCGTGCCTGCTTGCGGTCGTGGCGGTTGCCGTAGTCGCGCTGCACCAGCATGACCTTCTCTGCCACGTCGATGACATTTTCCAGCGAGCAGTAGCCGATGACGTCGCCGGTGCGCGGGAAGGTTTCCGGTTCGCCGTGGGTCATGCCCATGCCGCCGCCGACGCTGACGTTGAAGCCCTTGAGTTCGCCGCCCTCGACATGAGCAATAAAGCCCAGGTCGTGGGCGAAGATGTCGACATCGTTCTCCGGTGGAATCGCCAGGGCGATCTTGAACTTGCGCGGCAGATAGTGCTTCGTGTAGAGCGGCTCCTGCTCCTCCGGGCCGCCGGCCACACGCTCCTCGCCCAGGAAGATCTCGTGATAGGCGCGGGTGCGAGGTAGCAGGTGGGCGCTGATCTCGCCGGCCAGCTCAAACACTTGGCTATGGATGGGCGAAGCATGAGGGTTGGCGGTGCTGATCACGTTGCGATTGACGTCGCCGCAGGCGGCGATGGTGTCGAGCATGGCGTCGTTGACCGCCTTCAGATGGGCGCGCAGGTCGTTCTTGAACACGCCGTGGTACTGAAAGGTCTGGCGCGTGGTGATGCGCAGGGTGCCGTTGGCGTAGTGCCGCGCCGCCTCGTCGAGCTTGAGCCACTGATCGCTTGTCATCACGCCGCCGGGCATGCGCAGGCGCACCATGAAGGAGTAGAGCGGCTCTAGTTTCTGGTGACGCCGCTCGCTGCGCACATCCCGGTCGTCCTGCATGTAGAAGCCGTGGAACTTGGTCAACTGGGTATCGCTGTCCGCCACGGCGCCGGTGGCGCGGTCGCCCATGCCTTCTTCGAGCTGGCCGCGCAGATAGTCGGCGTTCACCTTGAGGCGTTCGTTGGGATGGAGCTCCTCGAGAAAGGCCTCATCCTGCTTGAGTCGTTCGATGTAGTGAGTCATCAGTACACATCCCGCTGATAGCGCTTGGCTTTCTGTAGATCGCGAACGTAATCCGCCGCGGCCTCATCGCTGCGTCCGCCCTGGTCACGAACCACGTCGATCAGCGCCTGATTGACGTCCGCGGCCATGCGCTCGCCGTCGCCGCAGACATAGACGTGAGCACCCTCTTCCAGCCAAGCATAGACGTCCCGGGCGTTCTCGCGCAGGCGATCCTGCACGTAGACTTTCTCTTGCTGGTCGCGGGAGAAGGCCACATCGAGCCGATCGAGCAGGCCCTTGCCGCGCCAGTTCAACCACTCGGCTTGATACAGGAAATCGCTTCTGAAACGGCGATCACCAAAGAATAGCCAGTTCTTGCCTTCGGCGCCGGTCTCCTCGCGCTGCTGCAGGAAGGCGCGGAAGGGGGCGACGCCGGTGCCCGGCCCGACCATGATGATGGGTGTGGCGTCATCCGTGGGTAGCTTGAAGTTCTTGTTGCGATCGATGTATACCGGCACGCGGTCGCCGGGCTGGATGCGATCCGCCAGGTAGGTGCTGGTCACGCCGTTGCGCTGTCGGCCATGGGTTTCGTAGCGCACCGCGCCCACGGTCAGGTGGACTTCGTCCGGGTTGGCCTCGAGGCTCGAGGCGATGGAGTAGAGCCGCGGCGGCAGCTTGCGCAGCGCCGCGAGAAAATCCTTGGCGGCCAGGCCAGTCACCGGGAAATGCTCGAGCACGTCGATGATGTGACGGCCATGCATCCACTCGCGCAGCTCGTCCCGGGCCTCTTCTCCGAGTAAGCGGCGCAATTCGTCGGCTTCCGACAGCTCCGCCCAGTGGTTCAGGAAGGGGCGAGTGAGGGTCGTGACTTCGAACTCCCCCAATAGCGCTTCTCTTAGCCGGCGGCCTTCGCCGAGATCTTCCTCGGCGTCCAGGCGCAGCGCCTCGAGCAGTTCGTCCACGTAGCGCGGGTCGTTCTGGGGCAGAATGCCCAGGGCGTCGCCGGGTTGATACTCTAAACCGGAGCCTTCCAGGGAAAGCTCCAGATGGTGGGTGGCCTTGTCGGAACCCCGGCCGTTGAGCAGCACCGAATCCAGCACCTCGGCCTGAAAGGGATTCTTCTTCGAGTACTGGGTCGTGGGCTCAGCGACCGCGGTCAGCGGAATCTGCCCGGAAGCCGCTGCGGCGTCGGGGGTAGCCCCGGGCGCGGCATTGCCGCCGGACAGCTCACTGAAGCGGTCGAGCACCGATTCGATCCAGGCCTCGGCGGGGTCTTCGTAATCCACGTCGCAGTCCTGACGCTCATGAATGCGCTCGCCGCCCAGCGCGGCAAAGCGCTCATCCAGGTGCTTGCCGGTCTGGCAGAAGTATTCGTAGCTCGAATCCCCCAGGCCCAGCACGCCAAAGCGCGACCCCTCGAGCTTGGGCGCCTTGCGGCCGTCGATCAGCTCGAAGAAGCCCTCGGCGGTATCCGGCGGCTCGCCCTCGCCCTGGGTGCTTACCACCACCAGGAAGTTGCCCGGCTGCTTGAAGTCCTTCTTGCCGGCCTCGGCCATGTCCAGCAGGCGCGTCTTGAAGCCCCGCGCCTGGGCGCGCTCATAGGCCTGCTGGGCCACGCCTTCGGCATTGCCGGTCTGGCTGCCGTAGAGCACGGTGAGTTCTAGCGTCGCGGACGCGGTGGCGCCGGCGCTGGAGGTTGTGGCATCCGGCACGGCGCCTTGGGCTGTGAGGCCGGCAAGATAGCCGCTCAGCCAGGTCATCTGCTCGCCATTGAGACCTGACAACGCCTGATTCAACTGGGTGGCCTGTTCGGCCCTCAGAGGACTGTTGGTATCGGACAAGGGCGCATATGGCATCGAAATAGCCGTCTTTATTCATGAAGAGGCAGTAAGGCTAGTAGTTTTATAGGGCGACTTAAAAGAATAAAAATATCTCTTTTTATTTCTTTTTGGAATTTAAGTGCAGGAAGGCTTTTGCTGTTTACATCAATGGTGCTCGAGCGGCGCTAAGCAGACAATCTCCGCATTTGTTATACAAATAGCTTTTTTGCTTGAAGAAACAGCGTATTGCAGGCGCCTTTTTTCCGACAATAAACTTGGCGCATTTATTCAATTCCTGACGACCCCTCTCCGCTATTAATACGTTACACACGTCAATTACTTCTTGTGACAACTATAATCAAGGGAGAGTCGTTGTGATCGAGAGCTGCCGCAAGCCCAGCTTGTCCTTGGCACTGGTGCCCATCGTGCTGACCTTTCTGGTGTTGGGTACGCAGTTATTCATCTTTGACACCTTCACGCCCCACGTGCCCCTGGTGATCGGCATTGCGCTTACTGCTGTGCTGGGTCGCTATTTGAACTGTACCTGGAAGGACATGGAAGAGGGCATGCTGCACGTGGTCAGCATCGGTCTGCCAGCGGTGGGTATCCTGATTCTGGTGGGCATGATTACCGGCGTGTGGATTTCCAGCGGCACCGTGCCGACGTTGATCTACTACGGTCTCGACGTGTTGAGTCCCGAGGTGTTCCTGGCGGCGGCGGCGCTTTTGTGCGCCGTGGTCTCCGTATCCCTCGGCACCTCCTGGGGCACCGTGGGCACCGTGGGTCTGGCGTTGATGGGTATCGGTGCCGGTTTCGGCATTCCTGTCTACTGGACCGCCGGTGCCGTGGTTTCCGGGGCCTTCTTCGGCGACAAGGTTTCCCCCCTTTCCGATACCACCAACCTGGCGCCGGCGGTGACCGGGGTGAACCTGTTCGACCATATTCGCAACATGATGCCGACCACGCTACCGGCCATGCTGATTGCGCTGATCATCTATGCCATCGCCGGCTTCAGCATGGTGGGCGACGAGGCTGCTTCCTTTGCGCGTATCACCGCCATCAATACCGGGCTTGCCGACAACTTCACGCTTTCCCTGTGGACGATACTACCGGTGGTGCTGGTCATCGGGCTTGCGGTTGCACGCATGCCCGCCATGCCAGTGCTTTTCGTGGGGGTGATACTCGGCGGCCTGACGGCGCTGCTATTCCAGGATGCTCCGGTCAAGGACATTTTCGCCTACGCCTTTTCCGGCTATGAGATCACTACCGGCGTGGAAGAGATCGACGGCTTGCTGAATCGCGGCGGCATCCAGTCCATGACCTGGGTGATCACCCTATTGCTGATCGCCCTTTCCTTCGGCGGCATCCTGGAAAGCACCGGCTGCATGAAGGCGATCATCGAGGCGGTGGTGAAGCGAGCGCGCCGCTTCGGCTCGCTGCAAAGCTCCGCCATCGGCAGCGCCATTGCCACCAACGTGGTCGCAGGCGACCCATATCTGTCGATTACGCTGACCGGGCGCATGTTCGGGCCGGTCTATCGCGGCATGAAGTACTCCATGCTCAACCTGTCTCGAGCCACGGAAGAGGGCGGCACGTTGGTATCGCCACTGATTCCCTGGAACGCCGGCGGCGCCGTGGTCATCACCTCGCTGGGCCTTGGCGTCTACAGCGGCGACATGACCGACCTTTTGTATATCCCCCTGGCCTTTGCCTGCTGGCTGTCGCCGTTGATCGGCATTCTCTATGCCTGGACTGGCTGGTTCTCGCCCAGGGCTACCGAAGAGGAGCAGGCTCGGTGGAAGGCTCAGGGCGAAGAGATCATGGACGTAGCTTATGTTCAGAACCAGATGCGTTCGCAGGTTTATCGCGTCAACTAGCATCAAATAAGCACATTTGGATTATTGATTGGTACCCAGAGCACACTCTCACTAGCGTGTAGGCAAGCATCGCCAAATCAGTACATAGCTACCGTGAGAGTGCTATCGAACAGCGCGTCGAGTACAGCGCTTAATGACAGCACTTAGCGCAACCAGGAGCAGACCATGAATACAACATCCCTTCACGATTTCGATCCACAAGTCGCTGCCGCCGTCGATGACGAAATGGCGCGTCAGGAAGCACACATCGAGCTGATCGCTTCGGAAAACTATGCCAGCAAAGCCGTCATGGATGCCCAGGGCACCCAACTGACCAACAAGTACGCGGAAGGCTACCCGGGCAAGCGCTACTACGGTGGCTGCGAGCATGTGGATGTGGTGGAGCAGTTGGCCATCGATCGTGCCTGTGCCCTGTTTGGTGCGGATTATGCCAACGTGCAGCCTCACTCCGGTGCTCAGGCCAATGCCGCCGCTTTCATGGCGCTGGTCAAGCCTGGCGATACGATACTGGGCATGAGCCTGGCCCACGGTGGCCACCTGACCCACGGCGCGGCGCCGAACTTCTCCGGCAAATACTACAACGCCGTGCAGTACGGTCTGAACCCGGAAACCGGCGAGATCGATTATGAGGAAGTCGAGCGCCTGGCCCGCAGCCACAAGCCGAAAATGATCATCGCCGGCTTCTCCGCCTACGCGCGCGTGGTGGATTGGCGTCGTTTTCGTGCCATCGCCGATGAAGTCGGTGCCTGGTTCCTGGTGGATATGGCGCATGTGGCGGGCCTGGTGGCAGCGGATCTCTATCCGAGCCCGATCCCCCATGCCCACGTGGTTACCACCACGACCCACAAGACCCTTCGCGGCCCCCGCGGCGGTCTGATTCTCGCCGCCGGCGGCGACGAGGCGCTGCACAAGAAGCTCAACGGCGCGGTATTCCCGGGTCAGCAGGGTGGCCCCTTGATGCACGTGATTGCCGCCAAGGCAGTGGCCTTCAAGGAGGCCATGAGTCAGGACTTCGTGCGCTATCAGACCCAGGTCATCGATAACGCCCGGGCCATGGCCAAGGTCTTCATGGAGCGTGACTATGACGTTATCTCCAAGGGTACCGACAACCATCTGTTCCTGGTCTCGCTGATCAAGCAAGGCGTGACCGGCAAGGATGCAGACGCGGCCCTGGGACGTTCGCATATCACCGTCAACAAGAACGCGGTACCCAACGATCCGCAAAGCCCCTTCGTCACCTCCGGGCTGCGTATCGGTACCCCGGCGGCGACTAGCCGCGGTTTCAATGAAGAGGATTGCACGGCCCTGGCTGGCTGGATCTGCGACATTCTCGACGTGCTGGCAGAGGGTGACGATACCAGCAAGATAGAAGGCGAAGTGCGGGAGAAAGTCGCCGAAGTGTGCGGTCGCCATCCGGTCTATTCTGCTCAGGCAGGCAGCGTTCGCGCAACCGCCAACGCCTAAGAACGAGCCTTCAGGAGAGCACTTATGCAACGATATTCCGGCTTTGGCTTGGTCAAGCACGCGCTGAGCCATCATGAAAACTGGCAGCGCCAGTGGCGTAATCCCACCCCCAAGAAGCAATACGACGTGATCATCGTCGGGGGTGGCGGTCACGGGCTGGCCACCGCCTACTACCTGGCCAAGAATCACGGTATCAAGAACGTGGCCGTGGTCGAGAAAGGCTGGCTGGGCGGCGGTAACACTGCGCGTAATACCACCATCGTACGCTCCAACTATCTATGGGACGAAGCGGCGCGACTCTATAACCACTCCCTCGATCTGTGGAAAGGGCTGTCCCAGGACATCAACTACAATGTGATGTTCTCCCAGCGTGGCGTCATGAACCTGGGCCATACCCTGCAGGACATGCGTGACATCCAGCGCCGGGTCAACGCCAACCGCTTGAACGGCATCGATAGCGAGGTAATCACGCCGGAGCGGATCAAGGAGATCGTGCCGATCATCGACACCTCCAAGCGTGCCCGCTATCCGATCATGGGCGCCTCCTGGCAGAAGAGCGCCGGTGTGGCGCGCCACGACGCCGTGGCCTGGGGCTATGCCCGTGCAGCAGACTCCCTGGGAGTCGACCTGCTGCAGAACACGGAAGTGACAGGCTTCAAGATTCGTGACGGCCAGGTGTATGGCGTACACACCAACCGTGGCGATATCGAAGCCAAGACCGTGGGCTGCGTGGCGGCGGGTAACTCCGGGGTGCTGGCGAACATGGCCGGCCTCAAGCTGCCGCTGGAATCCCATCCGTTGCAGGCACTGGTCTCCGAGCCGCTCAAGCCGATTCTCGACACCGTGGTGATGTCCAACCACGTGCACGGCTACGTCAGCCAGTCGGACAAGGGGGATCTGGTCATTGGCGCGGGCATCGACGGCTATCTCGGCTACGGTCAGCGCGGCAGCTACTCCACCGTGGAGCACACCCTGCAGGCCATCGTCGAGATGTTCCCGATGTTCTCCCGGGTACGCATGAACCGTCAGTGGGGCGGTATCGTCGATACCTGCGCGGACGCCTGCCCGATCCTGTCGAAGACCAAGGTCAAGGGCCTGTTCTTCAACTGCGGCTGGGGCACCGGGGGCTTCAAGGCCACGCCGGGCTCTGGGCACGTGTTTGCCGCGAGCCTCGCCAAGGGTGAGATGCATCCCATCGCCGAGCCGTTCTCCATCGATCGCTTCAATACGGGCGCACTGGTAGACGAACACGGCGCCGCCGGCGTCGCCCACTAGGTACTGACGAAAACGGTCTGCGCTCGACAATACGGCGTTAAAAAATGGCTCAATATGCTCATTTACGCACTTGTAAACTCCGCTATTTCGCCATTTTTTGCCTTGTCTTGCCATCGCTCGACGAGTTTTCGTTCAGCACCTGGTAGCCATAGCAGCGCAGAAGTTGTTAGTGGTGAATTACGATTTTTTCCCTTAGAGGGGACCTGACAATGTTTTATATCCATTGCCCTTACTGCGACGAGCATCGCGAAGAGGAAGAGTTTCATCCCAAGGGCCAGGCGCATATCGTCCGCCCGGCGGAACCGGAGAACTGCAGCGACGAAGAATGGGGCGACTACCTGTTCTTCCGCGACAATCCGCGCGGTATCCACCATGAACTGTGGGTACATGCCATAGGCTGTCGCAAGTTCTTCAACATCACCCGTAACACGGCGACCTACGAGATTCTCGAGACCTATCGCATGGGCGAGCGTCCGGCGGTAACCACAGAAAATCTGCCAGACAAGCAGAAGCAGTCCGGCGTTCAAGCCGCAGACGGAGGCTGGCAGACCGTAGGCGCTCGTCCTGAAAGCGAAGCGCTGAATGAAAGCAGCGGGTCACAGGGCAAGACCAATAAGGAGGAATCGGTATGACTCAGACCAATCGTCTGAAGCAGGGCGGTCGTATCGATCGCTCCAAGGTTCTTAGCTTCAGTTTCAATGGCAAGACCTATCAGGGCCATGCCGGCGATACGCTCGCAGCGGCGCTGCTGGCCAACGGCATCGACGTGGTCAACCGTAGCTTCAAGTACTCCCGGCCCCGGGGCGTCGTCGCCGCCGGTGCGGAAGAGCCCAATGCGCTGTTTCAGCTGGGTCAGACGGAAGCAGCTCAGGTGCCAAACGTACGCGCCACCCAGCAGGCGCTGTACAACGGCCTGACCGTCCGCTCCACCAACGGTTGGCCCAATGTCCAGAAGGACATGATGAGCTGGGTCGGCAAGCTCGGCGGCGGCTTCATGCCCCCGGGCTTCTACTACAAGACCTTCATGGCGCCGGCCTCCATGTGGATGACCTATGAAAAGTACATCCGCAAGGGTGCCGGTCTGGGGCGCGCCCCCAAGGAAAGCGATCCGGACATTTACGATCATCTCAATCAGCACTGCGACGTGCTGGTGATCGGTGCCGGCCCGGCAGGTCTGTCCGCCGCCCTTTCGGCGGCCAGCAGCGGGGCCCGGGTGATCCTGTGCGACGAGCAGGAAGAGATGGGTGGTTCATTGCTCGATAGCCGCGAAACCCTGGACGGCGCACCGGCGGCGCAGTGGGCAGAAAAGACACTGGAAAGCCTTGCGGGCATGGACAACGTGACCCTGTTGCCCCGCACCACCGCCAACGGCTATCACGATCACAACTTCGTGACCCTGCACGAGCGGCGTACCGAGCATCTGGGCGACACGGCGGCAACGGTCAACAATTGCCGCCAGGCACGCTCCAGGATGCATCGCGTGCGTGCGGATCAAGTGGTACTGGCCACGGGTACCCACGAGCGGCCACTGGTATACGCCAACAATGACGTGCCGGGCAACATGCTCGCCGGTGCGGTCTCGAACTACATTCAGCGCTATGCCGTGGTGCCGGGCAGCAAGCTGGTGCTTTCTACCACCAATGATCATGCTTACCGTGCAGCACTGGATTGGGCCGAGGCGGGACGTGAAGTAGTCGCCATCGTCGATGCCCGAGCCAATCCGGACGGCGATCTGGTCAAGGAAGCCCAGGCCAAGGGTATTCGTCTTATCACCGGTTCCGCGGTGATCGAAGGCAAGGGTGCCAATCGCGTCACGGGGGCCCGGGTCGCGAAGATCGACGCGGAGCGCTTTGCCGTGACAGGTCAGGTGGAAGAGCTCGTGTGCGATACCATCGCAAGCTCCGGTGGCTATAGCCCGGTAGTGCATCTGGCATCGCATACCGGCTCGCGCCCGACCTGGCGCGATGACATTCTCGGCTTCGTGCCGGGCAAGGTCGCCGGCATGCACTTTGCCGGCGGCGTGCAGGGCATCTACACCCTGGCGGAGGTCCTTGGCGACGGTGCCCAGGCCGGTTCCCAAGCGACCAAGGCCAGCGGTATCGATACCCTCAAGGACATCGCGCTGCCCAGCGTGGATTCCCCCCGGGAATCGCCGGCCTGTGCGCTCTATCAGGTGCCTCACGAGAAGCCGACCCTGCGTGCGCCCAAGCAGTTCGTCGATCAGCAGAACGACGTGACCGCCGCCGGCATCGAAGTGGCGACTCGGGAAGGCTTCGAGTCCATCGAACACGTCAAGCGCTATACCGCGCTAGGCTTCGGTACGGACCAGGGCAAGCTCGGCAACATCAACGGCATGGCCATCGCCGCGCGCTTTCTGAAGCGCTCGATTCCCGAAGTGGGCACCACGGTGTTCCGCCCCAACTATACCCCGGTCTCCTTTGGTGCCATCGCGGGCCGTCACGCCAAGGAGCTGTTCGATCCGGAACGCTATACCGCCATGCATCAGTGGCATGTGGAACATGGCGCAGAGTTCGAGGATGTCGGCCAGTGGAAGCGCCCCTGGTACTTCCCGCGCAAGGTCAACGGCAAGCTCGAGACCATGCACGAGGCGGTCTCTCGGGAGAGCCTGGCGGTACGTACCGGGGTGGGCATCCTTGATGCCACGACGCTTGGCAAGATCGACATTCAGGGTCCGGACGCCCGGGAGTTCCTGGGTCGCGTCTACACCAACAAGTGGGCCAAGCTGGCGCCTGGACGAGTACGCTACGGCCTGATGTGCAAGGACGACGGCATGCTGATGGACGACGGTACCACCAGCTGCCTGGGCGAGAATCACTTCCTGATGACTACCACTACCGGCGGTGCCGCTGGGGTCATGGAGTGGCTCGAATTGTGGCATCAGACCGAATGGCCGGAGCTGCAGGTGTACTTCACCTCGGTCACGGATCACTGGGCGACCATGACCGTTACCGGGCCGGATGCCAGGAAGCTGCTCTCGGAAGTCACCGACATCGATCTGGACAAAGAGCAGTTCAAGTTCATGGACTGGCGTAACGGCAAGGTCGCGGACGTGCCCGCCCGAGTGTTCCGCATCTCCTTCACCGGGGAGCTGGCCTACGAGATCAACGTTCAGGCCAACTATGCCCTGCATGTGTGGAAGACCCTGTTCGAACACGGCAAGAAGTACGATCTGACCCCCTACGGCACGGAAACCATGCACGTGCTGCGCGCCGAAAAAGGGTTGATCATCGCCGGCCAGGACACGGATGGCTCCGTGACCCCTGAGGATCTCGGCATGTACTGGGCGATCGGCTACGACAAGCCCTACTCATGGATCGGCAAGCGTGCCTTGACCCGCTCCGACACCGCGCGCAAGGATCGCAAGCAGCTGGTGGGTCTCAAGCCCACGGATCCCAAGGTCGTGCTGGAAGAGGGCGCCCAGATCGTCTTCGATCCGAACGAGGAAATTCCCATGACCATGCAAGGTCATGTGACCTCGAGCTACTACAGTCCGAATCTGGAGCACGGCTTTGCTCTCGCGGTGGTCAAGGGCGGTCAGGAGCGTATGGGTCAGAAAGTGTATTTGCCCATGTCCGACGGCGTGACCCATGAAGCCGAGATCGTCAGTACCGTATTCATCGACCCCAAAGGAGAGCGTCAACATGTCTGATCAGACTTACGGCAACGTCGCTGTCTTCGATACGCGGCCGGAAAAGAGTATTACCACCGAGTCACCTCTGTCCGTGGCCTATCATCAAGGCCAGGCGCCGAAACCGACTCAGCAAAGCCAGGTCGTGCTCGAGGAGAAGCCCTTTCTCGGCCATCTGATCCTGCGCGGCGGTGCCATCGTTCTCGACGAGGCGGTACGGGACGTGCTCGGCATGAGCCTGCCCGGGCGCCCCTTGGGACTGGCACACGACAGTAGCGGAGAGCGCTCCGTGCAATGGCTATCCCCGGATGAATGGCTTGTCATCGTACCCGGTGGCGAAGAATTCGACCTGGAGAATCGCCTGCGCGAGAAACTCGGCAACGCCCACTTCGCCATCCTCAATGTCAGCGGCGGCCAGACCCTGGTCGAGCTGTCTGGCGAGAAAGCGCGGGAAGTGCTGATGAAGTCCGTGCCCTACGACGTGCACCCGGCCAACTTCCCGGTGGGCAAGGCGGTCAGCGTGGTATTCGCCAAGTCCAGCGCCATCCTGCGCCGCCCCAGCGAGGAGCGCTACGAGCTGGTGCTGCGCAGAAGCTTCGCCGACTACTGCTATCGCTGGCTGCTGGATGCCGGCGAGGAGTTCGGGATCGGCGTGAAGCGCTGAGCCAAAAAGAGTTGGATAGATGAACGAAGGCCGGGAGAATATCCCGGCTTTTTTTGAAAGGGCACTATCAAGATATCAATGCGTTGGACGATAAGATTGTTCAGCACTTCTTTTTTTCTTTTTATAGAAATAGACACGTTATTGGCCTTATTCCCACGCTTTTCCTACGGCGAGACAGTGATAAGTTGAACATCAACTTACAATATTCTTCGTAGGGCCGACCCAATGACCATCATCACGCGTTTCATGAGCGCCATCACGCTGGCAGCATTCGTCAGCGGCTGCGCGACATCGGGAAGCGATCTCGTTCCACCTGCTTATGGAACGAGTCATAGTGATGGCCCGCGTCAAGGCGAAGGGCTCTACGCTGCCGAGGGTGCGGACGAGGAGAGCTCTACCTACCAGGCATTGATGTCCAACATGCTCGCTACCGCAAGTACGGCTTTATTGTTGAGCAGCAATGCCGGCATCGGGTTGTCCTTGGGAAGATCTTTTGGACTTGGCTTTGCGGCGTCGATGCTGGACCCCTTTCAGGATCAAGAACGAGAACAGGACGAGGCACCTGCCAGTGCACCGGTAGCACCTATGGCATTGCAGACGATGACCCCGGAGCAGATGCAGACGCATCTGCAAGCCTCATTGCAGCAGGCAGGCCTCCAGGCCTTGATAGGGCTGGGGATGCCTCAGGCGACCCTCGAGCAAGGGATGCAGGTCAAGGCTTTCTATGAGCAGGCCAGCAATAACATGCTCGTGGCAAGTGAGCAGGATGGCTGTATCAAGATGGTCGATGAGAATGGCGGTGGCACTTGTGTGTTGTCACTTCAGTTTCAGGCACCGGTTCAGTCTTTTAACCTGCAAAATCCCTTGTTTGCCGACTCCCAAAAGAGTGCTTACCCAGTTAGGGCCAACGTTGGTTTGTAACCACTTCCTTCTTTTCGGTTCATGTACCATGATTCTCCCGGCCAGGCCGGGAGTTTTTTGTTTATGTGTCCAACGTCACCGCTGACGAGATAATGGGCGAAGCCCTAGCCGAAAACCGTCCCGACAGTATCACCAGAGGCATTGACCCGCCTCAAACGACGTTTTATACAGGCCTCATTCCCTTTTTTCTTGAACTCGAGGTGAGAAGCATGAGTCGTCAACATCTGCCGACGCTAACGGCGATGCAGTGCTTCGAGGCAGCGGCGCGACATCTGAGCTTCACTCGGGCGGCGGAGGAGCTGTGCCTGACCCAGAGTGCGGTGAGCAAGCAGGTGGCGCAGCTCGAATCGATCCTCGGACAACGCCTGTTCCGGCGTGTTCGCAAGCGCCTGCAAGTGACGCCGGAAGGCTCGCTGTATCTCACCGATGTGCGCAAGATACTGGCCCAGGTCGAGATGTCCATGCGCTACATGCAGTCCTATGGCGGCGAGAGCGAGGTGCTCAAGGTGACCACCCTGCCTACCTTCGGCGCCCGCTGGCTGATACCCCGCCTCAATGGCTTCCGCTTTCGCCATCCTGGAGTTTATCTCGATATCAGCAACCGTATCGAACCCTTCGACCTGGAGAAGGAAGGTGTCGATGCGGCCTTCTTCTTCGGCCACGGTGCCTGGCCCAGGGCCGAGTGCATCAAGTTGCTCGACGAGGAGGTCGTGCCGGTGTGTGCCCCGAGGGTAATGCCGAAGCAGGGGCTGAGTGATCCATTGGCGTTGACCAAGCTGGTGTTGCTGCAAAGTGCAACGCGGCCCCAAGCCTGGCACGACTGGTTCGAGGCCCAGGGCTTCTATACCGAGCACAGCTATCACGGGCCGCGCTTCGATACCTTCTCCATGGCGCTGCGCGCCGCCAGGGCCGGCTGTGGGGTGGCATTGGTGCCGCGTTTTCTGGCAGAGGAGGAGTTGTCTGCGGGTCAGCTCGTTATTCCGTGGCCGTTCTCGTTGACCAGCCGTGACGCCTATTATCTGGCCTATCCCGAGCATATGGGCGAGGTAGCCAAGGTGAAGGGGTTCATCGACTGGATTCTCGAGCATCGCGACTCGGCGGCCACTCCATGTCTCGCTGCCGAGGTCTCTTGAAGAGTGTGCCCGTTTATTCCCAGGTCTCGGATGGCGAATCTCCCTTCAAGAAAAAAAGGAATATGTAGCCCGCCTTTTTTCGCTTGAGCCGCTGCCCCCATGCTGTTCTCATCTTACCTATCTTTGTCCTCGGGTAGCTCTGCGAGCAAAACCGATGCAGTAATGAATATTTCAGGAGAGTTGCATGAGCAGGATGACCTTTGTTTCCAGCGACGAGATTCGCAACCGTTTCTCTCAGGCCTTATCCACCATGTACCAGGCCGAAGTGCCGCAGTATGGAACGCTGCTGGAACTCGTCGAACAGGTCAACCAGGAAGCACTGGCGGCCAACCCCGCTCTTGCCGGACGTCTTGAATCCGATGGCGAGCTAGGGCGGTTGGACGTCGAGCGCCATGGCGCCATCCGCGTCGGTACGGCGGAAGAGCTTGCCATGCTGCGCCGCCTGTTTGCGGTAATGGGCATGCGGCCGGTGGGCTATTACGATCTTTCCGAGGCCGGCGTGCCGGTGCACGCGACCGCATTTCGACCCATCGACGACGCTGCGCTCAAGCGCAATCCCTTTCGCGTGTTTACCTCCTTGCTGCGCCTGGAGCTGATCGAGAGTGCCGAGCTGCGCGAGC
Source organism: uncultured Halomonas sp. (assembly GCF_947493865.1). Lineage (GTDB taxonomy): Bacteria > Pseudomonadota > Gammaproteobacteria > Pseudomonadales > Halomonadaceae > Modicisalibacter. The sequence goes on along the minus strand of NZ_CANLTC010000015.1, from coordinate 4,614 downwards.
GGGCCTCGGCCATTCTCGCCGAGCGTGACATCTTTACTCCGGGCGCTCGGGAGCTGATTGTGCTCCACGAAGAACAAGGTGGCCTCAGCGACCCACAGGCGGATCGTTTCGTGGAAGAGGCGCTGGAGACCTTCCGCTGGCATCACGACGCCACCGTGGACCACAAGACCTATCAGGCGCTGCTCGAGGAACACCGCCTGATCGCCGACGTGGTCTGCTTCCGCGGGCCGCACATCAATCATCTGACGCCACGTACGTTGAATATCGACGACGTCCAGCGGCGTATGACGGATGCCGGCATGAATCCCAAGGCGGTGATCGAAGGCCCGCCCCGGCGCAATTGCCCGATCCTGCTACGCCAGACCAGCTTCAAGGCCTTGGAGGAGCAGGTGCGTTTTAACGGCGAGCACCAGGGCACTCATACCGCCCGCTTCGGCGAGATCGAGCAGCGCGGTGCGGCGCTGACCGCCAAGGGACGTGCCCTCTATGACCGGCTTTTGGCAACGGCCCGCAAGCAAGCCGCAGGTCTCGATAACGACGCCCATCAACGAACACTAGCCGAGGCCTTCGCTGAGTTTCCCGATAGCGAGACGCAACTTCGCCGCGAAGGTCTGGCCTTCTTCGATTATCGGCTCACCGATAAAGGACGTGAGGAAGGGGCCGAATGCGGCGAGGACGAAGAATTGGAAGCCTTGATCGAACAGGGGCTGGTCAGCGCCCGCCCGATCACCTACGAGGATTTTCTGCCGGTGAGTGCGGCGGGAATCTTTCAGTCGAATCTGGGGGGCGGCAGTCATGACACCTATGCCGGCAATGCCAACCGCGAGGCCTTCGAGGCAGCATTGGGTGCACCCGTGACCGATGAGCTGGCGCTATACGCAGCCCTTGAACAGCGCTCGATCAAGCGGGTGCGCGAGTGCCTGGCCAAAGCCTCCAAACTTGAAATCGATGGTTAGGGTTTGCCCATTCGACATGCAAGGGTCAGCGAGACCGATCAAGGAGCCAAACAACAATGAATCCTTTTCCTCTGGAAGAGCGCCTGTTCGAGGTACTGCGCGACGGCGACTGGCCGAGCCCCGCCCAGGCGTGGCGCCTCGATGAAGTGGGGCTTACGGCGCCGATGCTGGCGGAGTTGTTCGAGTCCCAGGTGCTCAGCCGCCAACTGGATCTGCATGCCCGACGCCTGCAGGCTCGCGGCGAGGCGTTCTACACCATCGGCAGTTCCGGCCACGAGGGCAACGCGGCGATCGCCGCGGCGTTTCGTGTCACGGATCCGGCATTCCTGCACTACCGCGATGCGGCCTTCCTGATCCAGCGCAGCAAGCAGTTGCCCGGCCAGACGCCGACCTACGACATGCTGCTGAGCTTTGCCGCCTCAAGCGAAGATCCGATCTCCGGTGGTCGCCACAAGGTGCTGGGCTCCAAGGCGCTTAACGTGCCGCCTCAGACCAGCACCATCGCCTCCCATCTGCCCAAGGCGGTGGGGGCCGCCCATGGCCTCGGCCTGTGGCGTCGCATCCGCGGATCGGGGGAGTGGCCAACGGACAGCGTGGTGCTGTGCAGCTTTGGCGATGCTTCCTTCAACCACTCGACGACCCAGGGTGCCCTCAACGCGGCGGCCTGGGCAGCCTATCAGGGCACACCCATGCCCCTGGTCATGATCTGCGAGGACAACGGCATCGGCATCTCCACGCCAACCCCCGCCGGCTGGATCGAGCGGAGCATGCGTGGACGTCCCGGCTTTCACTACCTCAGTTGCGACGGGCTCGATCTGCTCGATACCTACCGCGCTGCTCGTGAGGCAGAGCGCTTGGCCCGACGCCTCAAGCAGCCGGTGTTTTTGCACATGCACTGCGTGCGCCTGATGGGCCACGCCGGCTCCGACGCCCAGCAGTCCTACCTGACGGCGAAACAGATCAAGGCCGCCGAGGCGCGCGATCCGCTGCTGTACAGCGCCGGCCTGCTGCTGCGTCATGGCGTACTCGAACCCGAGGCCATCCAGGCGCTCTACCATCATATCGGCGAACGGGTCGCCCAGGTCGCGGAAGTGGCGATTCGTCAGCCCAAGCTGGAAAGCGCCGAGGCGGTGATGGCCTCCATCGTGCCGCCGCATCGCCTCAGCCGCCGCCAGCCCATCGAAGCAGAGGTGGATGCAACGCCGGCCACCATGGCCCGGCTGCTCAGCCAGACCCTGTATCGGCTGATGGAAGCCTATCCGCACCTGGTCATGGCCGGGGAGGACATCGGCCGCAAGGGCGGCGTCTACGGCGTGACCCAGCGGCTGCAGGCCAGGTACGGCGCCTATCGCATCATCGACACCCTGCTCGACGAGCAGAGCATCCTGGGGCTGGGCATCGGCCTGGCCCAGAACGGCTTCGTGCCCATCGTCGAGATCCAGTTCCTGGCCTATCTGCACAACGCCGAGGACCAGCTGCGCGGCGAGGCCTCCACGCTCAGCTTCTTCTCGAAAGGGCAGTACACCAACCCCATGGTGATACGCATCGCGGGGCTGGGCTATCAGAAGGGCTTCGGCGGGCATTTTCACAACGACAACGCCATCGCCGTGCTGCGCGACATTCCCGGTCTGCTGGTGGCCTGCCCGTCGAATGCCGCGGATGCGGTGGGCCTTTTGCAGGAGGCGGTGCGCCTGGCGGACGAGGAGCAGCGCATCGTGGTGATGCTCGAACCCATCGCCCTGTATCACTGCCGCGATCTCGTCGAGGAAGGCGATCAGCGCTGGTGCTTCCCTGATCCCGGCCCGGAGCATCGACTACCCGTGGGGGCGCTCGGCCAGTGGGACGAGGGGCGCGACCTAGCGATCGTCACCTACGGCAACGGCGTCTATCTCACCCATCAGGCCCGGGAGCGGCTCGAAGCGAAGGGTGTGCGGCTGCGCATCATCGACCTGCGCTGGCTGACGGCGCTGGATCATGACGAGATTCATCGCCGGGTGGCTGACTGCGCCCAGGTGCTGTGCGTGGACGAATGCCGTCGCAGTGGCTCACCCAGCGAGGAGGTCATCACCGGCCTGGTGGAACGGGGCATGGAATCCCACCGTCTGCACCGCCTGACCGCCGAGGACAGCTTCATTCCCCTGGGACCGGCGGCGACGGTCACGCTGCCCTCGGTCGCGGCGATCGTCGAGCGTGCCGAAAGCCTTTTTCCCAAGCAAATCGCGTCTGAACGCACCGCAACAGGGAGCCGGACATGAGTGAGCTGACCCCACCAACCCCCAAGGAACGCCTGCTGATCGTCTGCCCCGGGCGCGGCACCTACAACCAGGCGGAGTGGGGCTCCCTGACCCGCTATGCCGCCGGCAGCGAGTGGCTTGCGCGCTTCGATGCGCTGCGCCGCGAGCAGGACCAGCCCACCTTGAGCGAACTCGACGGCGAAACCCCGTTTCGCCTGAGCCTGCACGGGCGCGGCGATCACGCCTCGCCGCTGATCTACGCCTGCGCCCTGGCGGACGTGCTGGCCATCGACCGAGAGCGCTACGAGATCTGCGCCGTGACCGGCAACTCCATGGGCTGGTACATCGCCCTGGCCCTCGGCGGCGCGCTGTCCCAGGACGACGCCTTCACGCTGATCAACACCATGGGCCACCTGATGCAGACCACCCTCAACGGTGGCCAGCTGCTCTACCCTTGGGTCGACGATCAGTGGCGGCCCCAGTTTGATCGTCGCCGGGAACTGCTGGCGCTGATCGAAAAGTTGCACGGACAGGACGGCAGCGAACTTTATCTCTCCATCGACCTCGGCGGCATGCTGGTGTTTGGCGGCAACGAAGCCGGGCTCAAGCGCCTTGCCGAGGAACTGCCGCCGCAGGAGCGCTTCCCCCTGCGCCTGCATCAGCACGCCGCCTTCCACACGCCGATGCAGGAAGGCGTCAAAACCGAGGCCAGAACCCGCCTGCCGGCGACGCCGTTTGGCGCCCCCGACGTGCCGCTGATCGACGGTCGCGGCAAGCTCTGGACCCCCTGGAGTACCGATCCCGAAGCGCTGTGGAACTACACCCTCGGCGAACAGCTGGTGACGCCCTATGATTTCACCGCCGCCCTCAAGGTAGGCCTGCGCGAATTCGCCCCGGACCGCATCGTCATTCCCGGCCCCGGCGCCACGCTCGGCGGCGCCGTCGCCCAGGCGCTGATCCAGCTCAACTGGTGGGGGCTCGACAGCAAGTCGGCGTTTCAGGCCATGCAGCAGGAGGAGCCAAGGCTGATCAGCATGGGGATCGAGGAGCAGCGGGGGTGGATAAGTTAGAAGAGTCATGCAAAAATAATTTCGGCTTGATTAAAAAAATAGGGAGTTGAAGTGGGGGCTAAAGACCAGAGTTCTGAACATGGGAGCATAATAATTCCTGTTAAAGCGCACTATAAAGGTGGCGTTTTTGAAGAAAATAGAAGCGATTTGTATGATGGCGTTATTTCACTAGATGGTTTTTCTAAAATACTACATATTGTAACACATGCATATATAAATGAAGAAGCAATACATCGATCAACTGCATTGAAAGGAGCAAGAATATACCGAGATGCTTCTAGGTTTTGTACGGAAAGTCATTTTTGCTAATGTGGCCCATGCATAGCCAGCATAGGTGCGGTATGGCAGGACGCT
>NZ_CANLTC010000014.1 GCF_947493865.1 uncultured Halomonas sp. | reverse complement strand
GACCTGGAGCGCTTGCCGTCCGGCAAGTTCGCCACCAACGATCTGATCCTGCATCTCGCCCAGTTGGCCTACAACATCCTGCGCCTGATGGGACAGCTGGGCATGACCGGCGAGCTGAGCCCGGTTCGCCACCCGGCCAAGCGGCGCCGGCTGCGCACCGTGCTACAAGAGCTGGTGCACCGTGCGGCTCTCGTGATTCACAAGGCACGGCAGATCATCCTCGACTTCGGGCAGGATATCGGGCGCATGACGGTGCTCAAGACGCTGCGGAGCCGACTGCGTTATCCACGAGGAACGCCATGCTGACCGTCAATCGGCGACACTCTATCCACAAGCAGTTCCAAGCGACACGCGATCGCCAGATATGTCGTGCCTGGCGGGTGGAAAGGCATGACAAAACGGGCCGTCAGCACCGATCAGCACGGTGGGTTTTGGCAATAACGGGCTTGCGAAAGCCAACTTGCACGGGGCGAATGATCAAAAAGTGCTCGCTGGCGGTGATAGGGAAAGTGTCGGCGCCGGCTTCACGGATTCAGGTTTACTTTAGTCATGCGTCTATCGCCTGAACCTCAATACATCACTAAGCTTTTTATAGAGGACCTGAAAAATGCCGTCTCTCACTCAGGTATTTCCAAGAATGATAACAATTCTTGATGTCATGGCATAATACATCTACTCTAAAACCATATTTACCGAAAGGCGAGGTCTCTCAGAAAGAGCGATATTTGTGGAAAAGTTATTAGCATAATTGTTGCAAACAATAGAATTATAAGGAAGGGGGGAAGGCCGCGAATCACATCTATGAATGGCCGCCGGAATACGGCCACGGCGGTGAAGATGTTACATCCGAAAGGTGGTGTAGCCGCACCAATAGCCAACTGTAGAGTGATGAGTACACCGACTAGAACGGGATCCAATCCGGCAGCTTTAACCAGAGGGGCAAAGATAGGTACCAAAATAAGAATGACAACAATTGAATCGACAAACATACAGCCGATGAAGAAGGCGATGTTGATCGCAATCATGGTAACTAGCGGTCCCGCACCGTCCAGACCAATGGAGGAAATGATCTGTTGTGGTACTTGAGCGAAGGATAGTACCCAGGAAAAGACAGCACCAGCAGCGATCAAAATAAACACCATCGACGTTACCGCCCCCGTCGATAGTGCTATGTCATAGAAATCATGCAGTTTTATCGAACGAAACACGATCCACTCCAGGATCAATGCATATAGCACACAGACAGCCGCGGCCTCAGTAGGGCTGAAGATACCGCCATAGATGCCGCCCACGATGATCAATGGAAAACCCAGTGGCCACAACGCGCGGCGGATAGCAATAAACCGTTCCTTCCAGGTAGCCTTCGTCTCTACAGGTAGATCATGGCGCTTGGCATACCAGATACAATATAGAGAGAACAATATGATAATCAGGAAGCCGGGACCCAAGCCTGCAATGAATAGCTCGGAAATTGACGTGCCCGAGATGACTCCGTAGATGATCATGCCAATGGACGGAGGGATTAAGTAAGCTAAATCCGCGGCGTTGATGATCAAACCGATGGTAAAGCTATCCTTGTAGCCCGCCTTTAACATACGTGGGCGCATGGCTCCTCCGACAGCCACCACGGTAGCCTGTGTCGAACCACATACTGCCCCGAACAAGGCGCATGCCGAAGTAACAGACACGGCTAACCCGCCTCGGATATGTCCCATAAAGCGCATTACCACATCGACCAAGCGATCGGCAGAATGGCCTCGAGTGATGATATCCGCAGCCAATATGAACATCGGCACCGCAATCAATGCTGCTGGTTGTATTCCACTGATCATCTGTTGAATCGCTAACTGTAGACTCAGGCTTGGTATATAAAAGATAAAAGCGGCAATTGCTGCAACCAGTAACGGCATCATCATGGGGAATCCAAGCAACAGCAACACCGTCATTACGCACAGCATCATTACCGTCATGACCGGTTCTCCCCATGATCGTCACTGCTAGACTTGTCCCTTCCTGTGTCTTTTTCACCCTCGACATTGGACAACTTATGGTCCTGCTCATAGAGGTGTAAAATTTCAGCAGTTTCGGGGTCTTCATACTCATCGATTTGGCTGTAAGAGATATAAACATTGGGGTCGGAAAAGTTAAAATTTTTCATAACAGTCAGAATATACTGTATGCCCGTAATCAAGAATCCAATAATCACCCAGATGTAGGTGAGATAAAGCGGAAACTGCAATGCCGGGGTGATCTGTCCCCTTCTGGCGATTTTCTGAACATATTCAAAGGCATACCAGGCCAAAAACAACATGACAACCCCTGTTAGGGCGGCGATAATGATCATGAAAATCTTTTGAACACGCGGTGGTAATGTATCATATACGGCAGACATACGAATATGTTGCCCCTTACGCGTTACATAACCGAGGCCGAAGAAGGTAACGATTAGAATAAGAAACTGGTTAAGTTCTTCAGAAAAGTAGATGCTCTGTGAAAAAACATAACGCCCAATCACATTCGCTATCGTATTGGTCGCCATGATAATAATTCCCCAAGCAAGCACGAAAGCTTCTGCCTTGCCGATCCAGTTATCTACCTTGGTCACGAAATGAGTCAGAATGGAATTATTGTTGGTCAGCATCTTTACCTCCAGACACGATATGGCTAGGCCACTCAATTAGCACTCAAGGCGTGATGCCAGAATAAAGGCAGCTTAATCAGCATCTGACTCCCATGCTTGGAACATGCAAGTGTTGCGCCGCCCAAGGCGGCGCAACGTGATGCTACTTTTCCATGGAATCAATTTCTTTATTTAAATCGTCGAGCAGTTTTTTACCGCGTTTACCGGTAATGTCGGTATAGGCTTTATAGGTGTCTCGGGTGCGTTCTTCAAAAGCTTTCTGCTCTTCTTCGCTAAGCCTGATAATTTTAATATTTGGCTTGTTTTTCTTGATGTTTTCTAGTTTTTCTTTATTGTAATCGGCAACGGTGTCGTAAATAAATCCCTCCATATCTTGTAAAGTGCTGTCGATTAACTGTTGCCGTTCAGGTGCCAAGGATTCATACCAGTCGCTTCCGGATACGACGGCAGTGATCAGGTCTCCAGCGCCGGCCCAAATCATATAGTCAGACACCTCATAAAACTTCATCTCTTCTATGGCTGGTACCGGGTTGACTTGCCCATCCACTTGGCCTAGTTGGAGCGCGCCATAGACCTCACCGAAGTCCAGTGGCGTGGGACTCGCTCCCATATCCTCATAAGCCTCAAGCAGAATTGGCGAAACCATGACTCGCATCTTGAAGTTATCGAAGTCTTCGGGAGTACGTATCTCACGATTGGTCGTCCATACTTGCGGGCCTTCGGAATACAGGGTTTGTAATTTTAGCCCCTTGGATTCGAAGTCATTGCCTAGCTCGTTATAAATAACGTCGCTTTCACTGAGAACGCGAGAAAGTTTCTCTTCATCGGACGGAAGGGTGTAAGGCAATAGAAAAATCTGCGACTCGGGAACGATTGTTCCCAAGTTACCTATCGAAACGTTGGCAAATTGGACGACGCCATCGGCTGCCAGCCCTACTAATTCTGTTGGCGTCCCCAAGGAGCCAAGATGGTAGATGGTGACAGTAATATCGCCATCCGTTTCAGACTCGATACGCTTCTTGAACTCTTGCGCATAGGCATCCATGATGGAGTTGGGGATTTCCTCAACGGCAAATTTCCACTGTTCTGCCATTGCGATAGTTGGTACTAGCGTTGCGGCTAGAGTGGTAGGTAGTAGGATATTTTTCAACAACATTTTTTGGTTGAACATTGTAACACCTCATGTTTGTTTTTATATAATTCATGGTTTTATTATTAAATAAAATTAATAATGTATGGTTGGTTCTGATTCTCTCAGTCTTTTGTTATTTGTTCTGACGTAACTTTCTTCCGTGGAATACATAGCCAATCAAGTTCATTAAGACTTGGGCCGCCAGGATGCTGGTGGAGTCGGTGGGATCGTAATCAGGAGCCACCTCACAAAGATCGATACCGACCACTTCACCTTGGTAAGCGATTTGTTGCAGGATTTCCATGACCTCGTAGTATTGAAAGCCTCCATGGCTTGGAGTGCCCGTTCCTGGTGCAATGGAGGGATCGAACCCATCGATGTCGATGGTAATATAGTAATTGACTCCTTTCGGAATTCGGTCTAATACGCCCTGCACTCCCAACTCACGTACTTGACGTACGGACAGGATTGTAGAACCGGCCGCTTCTGCTTGCTTGTGGTCTTCCCGGTTGGATGAAGATACATTCCGGATACCCAGTTGTGTCAGACCACTGATGAAGTTCTGTTCGCTGGCACGACGCATCGGATTGCCGTGTCCATAGCGCACTCCATGACGCTCATCAACGAAATCCAGGTGCGCATCGATTTGAATGATATGAATCGGGCCGTGGCCTTCAAACGCGCGTACGCAGGGCGCATTGACAGAATGATCTCCTCCCACGACGACAGGCAGCGCGCCAGATTCGAGAATCTTGCGTACGCCATACTCGATGTTGGCGTGGCTAGTCTCGGTATTGGTATGCACCATATCCGCATCGCCGATATCGACAATGGCCACATTTTCCAGATACATCGTATCTTCTTCGTAGGAGTAGGCGCCGCCATGACCGAAAGAAAATAGTGTCGATGCTTCACGTACTGACCGAGGACCCATCCGTGCCCCCGAACGCCACTGGGTGCCACAATCGAAGGGAGCCCCCATGAAGGCGACATCCGCTTTGATATTATTTCAATTCTCACAGATAGGATTTTTTCCGAAGGTACAGATGCCGACAAACGGCAGGTTCAGACGACCAGATTCATAGCTGTTACTCTCCATATTTTCCTCCCCCAAATGCGCTGTAACGGATTTGCTATTGAAAATAGCTCAGTCCATCAAGCCCGACCCTCACATTATCCGGGGCTCCTGAGCGTCGCTTAACTATTGCAAAAGGGTTTACATAGAAAAATATATAAATTCGTATATTCACATTATAAATTTTGATGTTTTATGACGGCATTGCATCTCCTGCCTGTGTTACCTGACTCACGAAATAGAAGATCTATCGTCGCGTTACTGACTTACAACCCGGTGGCGCAAGACCTGGCATGGTTGGCTCCTTTGATGACGACCGAGGGGCGGGGGTATCTATAGGAAGGTTCCTTATTGACTGGGCGAAGGGCTGGTACTCCCTACGCCCATCCAGAAAAAAGGCGGCGCGCATCGATTTTCAGACAGCGCTTGAGGCTTCACGGTACGCGCGAAGATACTGGGTAGGCGTCTAGTATTTTGCCGGTGGCAGGCCGATCCGCCTGCCAGCCAGGGCCGGCCATTTGTCCGCTTCGGCCTGAGGCAGACCTTCGATGCGTTCCGCCACCGGTGCCGGGAAAGGGGCCGGGCGAGCGCCTTCGCTGTCGTTCTCCACCCCCATGCCCATCAGCATCTGTTCGCTGGTGGCGAGGGTCCGATCGTCAGCGTCTAGTATTTCCATAAAGACATGCAGGCGCTTGGCGTCCCGATCCAGCAGAATCACATCCACGCTTAACGCCTGACCCAGATGGGCTTCCCGGCGATAGCAGAGATGAGTTTCCAGGGTGTAGATCGTGTAGCCATGCTCGGCGCGGCCCGCCTCGTCCAGCCCGATATGATCCATCAAGGCTTCCAAGGCCAGGGAAAAGACCCGGGCGTACTCCGCGTCGTTCATGTGGCCGTTGTAGTCCACCCACTCCGGCGCAACCCGGGTGTCGAGAATGCGCATCAGATGCGCCCCTGAAGCCCTTCGGCTTCCGGCCAGTACTTGTGGACCAGATCGAGCAGCTCCACCAGGAAGTCGTCCCGGCGCTTATCGAGCTGAGCGACGGGACGATCAGCGGCCTGGTGTTCGCAGCCCTTGACGACCTTGTCGATCAGCTCGTCGGTGAGCTCTGGGGCTTCCAGCTTGGTCCAGGGCAGCTTCAATGCCGGGCCGAACTGCTCGAGCATATGGCGCATGCCTGCATCGCCCCCGGCCAGGTGGAAGGTCAGGAAGGTGCCCATCAACGACCAGCGCAGGCCGCAGCCGTAGACCACCGCCGCATCGATCTCCTCGGTAGTCGCCACGCCGTCGTTGACCAGATGCAGCGCTTCCCGCCACAGGGCTTCCATCAAGCGGTCGGCGATATGGCCTTCGATCTCCTTGCGTACGACCAGCGGTCGCATGGCCATGTCCCGATACAGCGCCTGAGCGGTTTCCATCTGCGCAGGCGTGGTGGCCTCGCCGCCTACCAGCTCCACCAGGGGCAGCAGATAGACTGGGTTGAAGGGGTGAGCGACGATCACCCGGCCTGGAGCGTTGATGCAGTCTTGCTGCAGATCCGTGGGCTTGAAGCCGGAGGTAGACGAGCCGATGATGGTGGCACTCGGGGCTGCCGCATCCAGCTTGGCAAGAATCTCGCGCTTGAGTTCGAGGCGCTCCGGCACGTTCTCCTGCACCAGATCCGCGTTCTCGACCGCTTCCTCCAGGCTGTCGACGAAGCGCAGCCGCGCCTGACTGGCGCCATCCGCCAGGCCGAGTTTTTCCAGAGAGGGCCAGGCGTTTTTCACCGCGTTGCGGGTACGCGCCTCGGCGCCTTCCATGGGATCAAACGCCACCACATCGAAGCCTTGCGCCAGTGCCCGGGAAATCCAGCCATTGCCGATCACACCGGTGCCAATCACGGAAAACTGCTTGCTCATGCCTCGCCTCCTGCGGTGTTACCCGTATTAGGATCGCGCAGCTTCAAGAAGGCGCGAGTTTCGGCAGGCGTCATGACCTTGCCCCCCAGGTTCTCGATGAGGCCGGCGGCCTTCTCGACCAGCTGGCCGTTAGTGGCCTTCACGCCTTTGCTCAGATATAGATTGTCTTCCAGCCCGACCCGGGCATGGCCACCGAGCAGCATGGCCTGAGCCACCATGGGCATCTGCATCCGTCCGATACCGAAGGCGGCCCAGTTGGCGTTCGCAGGCAGCTTGTTGCGCATGGTCATCATGGTCTCGGTGTCCGCTTCCGCGCCCCAGGGGATGCCCAGGCACAGCTGGAACAGCGGATCGCCGTCCAGCAGGCCTTCTTCCTGTAGCTGACGGGCGAACCAGACATGGCCCAGGTCGAAGCATTCGAGTTCCGGCTTGACGCCGGCGGCTTGTACCAAGCGTGCGTGCTCGCGCAGCCAGTCCGCGGTATTGATGTAGACCATGTCGCCGAAGTTGAGGCTGCCGCAATCCAGGGTGCACATCTCCGGCAGCAGTTCGCCCACCGGTGCGTGGCGCTCCGCCGGGGTTTGCATATCGGTACCCGGGCCGCCCCGGGTCGGATCATTCTCATCCGGAATCCAGTCGCCGCCGCCGCCGGCGGTGATGTTGATGACGATATCGGTGTCGGCTTCGCGGATGCGCTCGACGACTTCGCGGAAATGTTCGATGGAGTGGCTGATGCCGCCGGTTTGTGGGTCGCGCACGTGCAGGTGGGCCACACTGGCGCCGGCCTTGGCCGCCTCGATGGCGGCATTGGCTATCTGCTCCGGCGTCACGGGCACGTTGGGGTTTTTGTCGGCGGTATCGCCGGCGCCGGTCAGGGCGCAGGTAAGGATCATGTTGCGGTTCATGCGAAAAACTCCGTCATTGAATTGACGTTAGTTTGGTGGAAAACTCGCCGGCTAAATCGGCGTTTTGCGACACGATGTTGACGTTTTGCGTCAAGGATATTGGTCGTATCGGCTCGAACTGCTCCAATCCGATATAATCCGCGTCGAATTTCACTGAACAGGACGTCTTGCGTGCCGTTTCTCGATGCGCTTTCTCCGCTTTCCGGCACCCTCGAGCTGGTACTGATTGCGCTGTCGGCGCTGACCTCGGCCATTTCGGCGAGCGCCGGTATCGGTGGTGGCACCTTGCTGATCATCGTCATGGCGCAGATCATGCCTGCCACGGCGTTGATTCCCGTGCACGGCATGGTGCAGCTGGGCTCCAACCTGGGGCGCGCGGCCCTCACCTGGCGACACATCGATCGTCGATTGATCGCTGCGTTCTTGCCCGGTGTCGTGCTGGGTGCCCTGGCCGCCGCCTGGTTGCTGATCCGCCTGCCCAGCGGCGTGCTGGAGCTGTGTATCGCGCTGTTTGTGCTCTACTCCTGCTGGGGGCCGAGCTTGCCCAAGCGCAGGTTGGGCCAAGGCACGACGCTGCTTGCCGGGGCGGTGACCACGCTTCTGTCCAGTTTGATCGGTGCCAGCGGCCCCTTGGTCGCGGCCTTCGTCAAGCACAGTCAGACCACGCCCTTTGCCCGAGTGGCGACTTTCGCCGCCTGCATGAGTCTGCAGCACCTGACCAAGGCGTTTATCTTCGGCTTCGCCGGCTTCGTGTTTCGCGACTGGCTGGGGTTGATGGTGGCAATGATCATTGCCGGCCTGCTGGGCACCTGGCTGGGGCTGCGCTTGCTGCGCGGGCTGAGTGCCGAGCGCTTCGACAGCCTGTTCAAATGGATGCTCACGCTTCTTGCGCTGAGACTTCTATGGATGGGGATCGAGCAGATAGTTGCCTATTAGTGATCGGCTCACGATGCCTGCAGGGCGAGTTCCTCCTTGCGATACCGTAGAGGCGAGGTGCCGAAACAGCGCTTGTAGTCACGGCTGAATTGGGAAACGCTGCGATAGCCCACCGCCTCGGCGATCTGATTCACATTGTAAGCCTCTTGAACGAGCAGTTGCTGCGCCTTGATCAAGCGCAGCCGCTTGAGATATTGCAGTGGCGAGGCCTGGGTGATCTGCTTGAAGTGCTGGTGGAAGGTCGAGAGACTCATGTTGGCCTGGCGAGCCAGAACCTCAACCGAGACCTCCTCCGCGTAGCGGGCATGCAATCGCGACAGCACCTGAACGATTTGCGAATAGTGGCCCTGGTGATGCACCAGGGCGCGAAGGGCGGCTCCCTGCTGCCCCTTCAGCGCCTCGAACACCACGTCACGCTCCCGCAGCGCTCCCATGGCGGCGATCTCGGCGGGGTCATGCAGCGTCTGCAACAGTCGTACCACCGCGCCCTGCATGCCCTGGGTCATCGAGACCGAGGCCATGGGCACAGGTGATTCTTCATCCTGGTCGTCGCGCTCTCCCATGGCTGCGACCAGTTCTCCCAGCAGCGCCGGGTCCAGGCGTATCGACACCCCCAGTAGCGGTGACTCGCGCGACGCATGGGTCTCGCATTCGAAAGGCAGCGGCAGCGTCTGTACCAGATACTGCCCTGGGCCGTAGTGAATCTCGCGATCGCCGAGGTAGCCGACCTTGTAGCCCTGGGCGACGATATTCAGACTTGGTTCATACATCAGTGGCGTGCGTGGGATGGGGCGACGTAGCGCCATCAGTGTTACCGATGGCAATGACGTTCTGGTGTAGCCGTCCTGCTCGATCAGGGGTGCGATCAGCTCGATCAGGACATTGGTCGAGGGGGAGGCAGGCATCTTGGGCTCCTTTATTCGGTGCGGACGATTATGCCAATTTACACCCTTATTGATCCTCATGGGCGTCTTGATTTAGCAGGAACGTGCAAAAATCCCGCAGGAACGTTGATCCCATTCCCTGGCTGCACTTCCTATAATGCTTGCATTACTTTGGCATTTACACCAATCGAAGAGACCTACCATGAGTCAGACCCGTGCTTATGCAGCGCATGCCGCCGATCAACCTCTGGCGCCCTTCAATTTCGAGCGTCGCCAGCCGCGCAAAGACGAGGTCGCCAGCGAAATCCTCTATGGTATACCGGTCATCAATTTCCCTATTCGGGGTGTGCAATCATGAACAAGCAATCCACGACGCTGTGTGTCGCCGGCGGCAGCGGCCTCGTCGGCTCGAACATTGTCAAGACGGCACTCGCAGCCGGTTACCGCGTCAACGCCACGCTGCGCGATGCCAGCGACGACAGCAAAACGCGTCACCTCCAGGCGCTCCCCGGTGCGTCTGAGCGGCTGACGTTGTTCTCCGCCGAGATGACCGAGACCCACAGCTTCGATGCGGCGATGGCCGGCGCAGACGGCGTGTTCATCGCAAGCCTCGCGCCGCGCCATAGCGGGCCGGACGGCACCCCGGCCAGCGAAATGGATGACGAGCAGGGCTGGCGCGACATCATCCGGCCGACCGCTGACGGTTGTCTGGCGATCATGCAGGCCGCAGCGCGCTCCGGCACCCGAAACGTGGTGATCTGCAGCAGCACCAGCAGTACCAATCCGCCCGAGCCGATCGCGGTGAAGAACGAGCGGGACGCCGTATCGGATGCCAAAGAGCAGATGAGCCGCAAGAAATACACGGCCGCCGAAAAGACCGTGATGGAACGCGAGGCCAAGGCATTCGCCGATGACAACGGCCAGCGGCTGACGATTCTGCTGCCCACGTTCATGCTCGGCCCGACGGTGCTGCCGCAGCATCTCGAGCGCGGCTTGCATGCCAGCCTGGCTGCAATGGTCGAGGGACGAAAGGGCCAGCACGAAACGGTGCCCAACGGCTCTGCTTCCATGGCGCATATCCACGACGTGGCCGCGCTGTTTCTTGCCGCCTATGAACAGTCGGCTGCCGAAGGGCGTTATTTCGCGGTCTACGACAGCTGGACCTGGGCCGACATCTACGCCGCCCTGGCGCCGCACGTGCCCGAAGCTGGTCTGCCGGCGCCATTGACGGGCTCGGCAGAAGAGCCGACACAGTTCGATTTCACCCGGCGCGACAGCTTGGGTGTCACTTTCCGCGATATACCCACGACGCTCGCCCAGACCGTCGACTGGATAAAACAACGGCCGTTTGGTTAAGTGCGAAGCAGGGCGACGGCCCCTGCGCACCCTGACTCCGATGCCCGGCGCTAACCCAAATTTGCGCGCCGGGCACTAAAAAGGCCGATCAGCCATTGGTGTGTTCGCACCCGACCAGGGGTGCGATCAACTCGATCAGTCATCGGCCGGTGGGGAGGCAGGCATCTTGGACTCCTTGATTAAGGACGGACGATTATGCCAATTTACACCCTTATTGATCCTCGTGAGCGTCATGATTTAGCAGGAATGTGCAAAAATCCCGCAGGAACTTGATCTCATTCCCTGACTGCACTTCCTATAATGCTTGGCACTGTTCTAGCATTTACACCAATCGAAGAGATCAGCCAGGGAACAAGGCTGGCGTCAGAACCCCGTTCCAGACGGGTTTTACGAACCATTGAAAAAAGGATGAATGACATGGCGAAGACACATCAAACCATCAATCCGGCGACCGGCGAGACCATCGCCACCTATGAAGTGATCAGCGACGACCAGGCGCTGCAGGCGGTTCGTGACTCACACGAAGCCTTTCTGAAGTGGCGCAAGACCAGCCTCGAGGAGCGTGGCAACATCCTGCGCGAGATCGCCAAGCGTCTGCGGGCGAAGAAGGACGAGTACGCCGCGCTGATGACCCGGGAAATGGGCAAGCCGATTTCCCAGGGTGGTGGTGAAATCGAACTGTGCGCCGCGATCTGTGAGTACAGCGCCGATAACGCGGGTAAGGTGTTGGCGGATGAAGAACGCGAACTCGAGGGCGGTCGTGCCCTGGTCAGCTATCAGCCCATTGGGGTGATCCTGGGCATCCAGCCCTGGAACTTCCCGTTCTATCAGGTCATTCGCTACAGCATCGCCAACATCATGGCGGGCAACACCGTACTGCTGAAGCACGCTCCGAACGTTTGGGGGTCAGCAGCGGAGATCGAGAAGGTCTTCCTCGAGGCCGGCCTGCCGGAGAACGTGTTCCGCAACCTGCTCATCGACGCGGATCAGGTCAATCAGCTCATCGAGCACGAATACGTGCGCGGCGTGACCCTGACCGGCAGCCCGCGGGCCGGCAGCGCCGTGGGGGCCAAGGCCGGCGAGTGCCTGAAGAAGTCGGTACTGGAGCTGGGCAGCAATGACGCCTTCCTGGTACTGGACGATGCGGACATCGACCTGGCAGTGGAGACCTGCGTTCAGGGTCGTATTAATAACAACGGCGAAACCTGTGTGGCGGCCAAGCGCTTCATCGTGGTGGATGCGGTCTATCAGCAGTTCCGCGACAAGTTCGTCGAGAAGATGCGCCAGATCGAATACGGCGACCCGACCGACGAGAATACTCAGCTCGGCCCGATCGCTCGGGACGACCTGCGCGATACGCTGCACGACCTGGTCAAGCGCTCCATCGATGCCGGTGCCACCTGCGTGTTCGGCGGCGAGATTCCCGACGGCCCGGGTTATTTCTACCCCAGCACCGTGCTGGAAGATATCAAACCCGGCATGCCCGCCTATGATGAAGAGCTGTTCGGCCCGGTGGCGTCCTTGATTCGGGTGAAGGACGAGGACGAAGCCATTCGCGTGGCCAACGATTCTCGCTATGGTCTGGGCGGTGGCATCTTCTCCAAGGACGAGAAACGCGCCATCGATATCGCACGCAACTTGTTCGATACCGGCATGGTCAACATCAACGGCTATCGTCTGGCCCAGCCGCAGCTGCCCTTCGGCGGCGTCAAGGACAGTGGCTATGGCCGTGAGCATGGCGGCTTCGGCATGAAGGAGTTCGTCAACGTCAAGTCGGTGATGATCGTCGAGTGATTCGCGATCCAAGTTGACGACATGAGGTAATCGAAAGCCCTGCATTCGCAAGAATGCGGGGCTTTTGTCTATAGGAACCTCAATGATCGGCATTCAAGCAGTAAGCGCCATACCTGACGCATCCAGTGCACTTATGTAGGCACTGCGTTGAAGCATCGCAACCCCTTACGCCAGGGTCAGGTGGTTGTCCCAATGCACAGGCAGTCGGGTGAGGCGTTCAGGCGCGCTGGACGTGCTGTTCAAACGATAGAGCCCACCGCGGCCCGAGGAGACGAGAAAGTCGTTTTCGCCTTCGGCGACCACGCCGGCGGCGTCTTCCAAGGCAAGTTCGCGTAGCAGTTTTCCGGTGTGGGTTTCCATGATCAATATTCGAGCGCCCCTGGGTGCAGTGATCGCGGCGCGGCGGCCATTGCCGGAGATGGCGACACTTGCGATGTATTGCTTGAGCGATGTCGTCAGCGGTTCAGGCAGGGCAAGCTCTTTAAACTCGTCGGTCTGGCCATCCAGCCGGACGATTAATGGCGGTGCTTCCCACTCCGGCCCTTGAAACTGATAACCCGCGATCACCGTGCCGTCCGGTCCGACATCCAGATGGCGGCAGCTAAGCTGATGGTGAGAAGGTTCATGACGCTTGAGGATCTTGCCGCTGTGCCGGTCCATCAATAGCAGTGCCGGCGCCATGCTATCCAGGTTGAGCTTGGCGCGGCCGTAGTCCGGATGGGTTTCGATGCCGCCAAGGGCCACGATCAGCGTATCGCCATCCGGATGCAGGCGCAGTTCGTGGGGGCCGATACCGTCAAGGGGGAGCTCCTTCACGAGAGCGTAGTCACGCGCCGCATCGAAGACCTGAATGATGCCCTCGGTGCTCTCAAATCGATTGGCGGTGGCGTAGAGATAGCGCCCATCGGGACTGAATACGCCGTGGCCGTAAAAGTGACGGCCTTCGCCCGCCTCGATGGACAGCCGCGTGCTGCCCGCATCGATGTCCAGCACATGAAGCAGCCGTCCTGGGCGTCGGGCGAACATCACCACTTCACGCCTGCCCGGGCGTCGGGTGCCGCCGTGGCAGCGTTCCGGTACGTCTGTCATGAAAGCCAGTTCGCCCCGTAGGGTAACGCCGGCCAGGCAGTGCTTGCCCTCGGCATTGTCCACCGCGCTCAGCAGCAGCGGTTCATCGTCGGCCCAGGCCCAGGGCGCGGGGGCCAGCCCCACCCAGGCGCTCAGGGCCAGACTGTTCTTGAGAAAGTGGCGACGGTTCAGCATGGGTCAGTCTCCGTCGCTTGAATTAAACCCCTGCTTGATATCCAGCGCCGGGGCGATCTTGTACTCTATCAGCTGGCGCAGCTGCTCGGCTTGCACGTACAGGCGTTGCAGTCCCTTGTAGGCCTGCTCATCCTCTAGCGCCGGGGCGAGCCCGGAAGGCAGCGACTCCGCCAGGGCGCGGGTCTCGGAGAGCGTCTCTTCCAGCTCCTGGGCCAGCTCCGTCTCGCCTTCCTGTTGCAGCAGTGCCTGCGCTCCCGGCACGAAGCTATCCTCCAGACCCGCCAATGACGCCGCGATCAGGGTGATGGATTCGCCGCTACGCCAGGCATCTGCCAGATAGCCGTTGCGGGATTTGCCGCGCAGACCCATGGGCTCCGCCAAACGTTTGTCATCCAGAATCTGCAGGCCGTGCAGGGCGCTTTCCACGGTGGTTTCCGTATAGCCTTCGGTGCTCAGGTAATGCTCCTCAAAAGCCTGCCAATCCTGATTCAGCGCCTGGGTTGTGGTGGCCAGATGCTGGGCGATGGCGCCGCCCAGGGCGCAGCCTTGTGGTGATTCTAGCGGTATCGTATTCCCGTTCTCGGACTCAAACAGCAGATATTCCAGCGCCGGGAAGCCTTTGAGAGCGACGCTGTCCGCGGCGACTTGTTCCGGGGTGGGCGGGTTGGGGGCCTTGAGCCAGGCATCGACTTTCTTGGCGATGAGGTTCTTGCGGTCCGGCCAGAACTGCAGCTGCCAGGCACGGCTTTGCTGCTCGATGGGGCCGAAATCCACATAGCGCACCCGTTGCCAAGCCTTGTACGTCGTAAGCCAGGCATCGCGTACTGCATCGGGATTCTGACAGCCCTCTTGCAGGGTGTCCGCAAGGGCAGCGCTGTCATCCTGGAGCGTCTGATACTGCCCACCGATCGCGCTGTACCAGCGCTCCTTGTGTTCGGCTTCATCGGCCCAGGCCGATGATAAGAGCAGGGAAGTGGCAAACAGGGCGAAAAGAGAGTGTCGCAAGGTCATGCCGTGTGTTCCTCATGCGCTATTAAAGTGATTCGAGAAAGCGCAGCAGCGCTTGGCGATCATCGGATTTCAGGCTGTGATACTGCTCCTTGGCGCTCTCGGCTTCGCCGCCATGCCACAGGATAGCTTCTTCCAGGGTGCGGGCTCGCCCATCGTGCAGGAAACCAGCGCGGGGATTGACGGTATGCGTCAAGCCTATGGCCCATAGCGGCGGTGTGCGCCACTCCCGGCCGCTGGCCTTGAACTCCGGGCGGCCATCCGCCAGCGCCTCGCCCATGTCGTGCAGCAGCATATCCGTATAGGGCCAGATGGTCTGGTCGCTCAGCTCCGGCCGACCCGCGACTTCGGCGGTCTGGTGGCGCGGGGTATGACAACTTGCGCAGCCCAGGTCGTTGAATTTCCGCGCGCCGGCCTGTACCGCTGGGTCGTCCATGTTCCGCCGTGCCGGTACCGCCAGGCTGCTGGCATAAAAGGTGATGAAGTTGGCGATTTTGTCACTGACCTCCGGCTCGCCGCCGTGGGGTGTCTCTTCACAGCGCTGCTTGGGGTCGCAGTCCGTGGCCAGGTTCAGGCTCGAGGTCAGGCCCATATCGCCGGCGAAGGCGCCCAGGCTTTGCTGCTTGATGCTGACTTCGCCGGCCTTCCATCCGAAGCGGCCCATCTGAAGGGTATCGGTGGCGCGGTTCCAGGCTACGTTGGCTCGCCCGGAGATGCCATCGCCATTGGCATCCTCCGGGTCCGCGTTGGCCAGGAGGTCGTCTTCGCTGATCGCTTCGAGCAGCCCCAGGCCGATCATCGGTGGCGCTACCCGAGGCGAGGTCAGTAGATCATCAGGCAGGGGGCCGTAATTCGGATTCCCGATGCGATATTCGGGCACGCGCAGGCTCACCTTCGAGCCGTCTTCCAGGCTCACCTTGCGCTCGATGTACTCAACCACCATGTTCGCTTCCGGCTTGATGCCGGGCAAGGCCGCGTTCTGTAATTGAGTGCCATAGACGGGAGCGGGTTTGACGCCCTGGCGCTCCAGGAGTTCGGCGTCCTCTTCCGGGTCCGCGGGCACGGACAGACGCAGAAACAACGAGACCGGCGTTTCCCCTGGCGCCGGTGGATGGCCGCGTCCATCCTTGATGTGACAGCCCTGGCAGGAGTTGGTATTGAACAGCGGGCCCAGCCCGTCCCGGGCTTCGGTGCTGGCCGGGGCTGCAACCCAGGGGTTACGGAAAAAGCTGTTGCCGACGCTGAAATCGAGACGCTTGGTCATCGACTGATTGCTCAAGGGCAGGGAGTAGGCGTTGTGATCGAACTGCTCCACCGTGCCGTCACCCGCGCTCTTGGGGGTGTCCTGCAGCGGATATTCCTTGGCGGCGGCACCGGTGGTTAAACCAAGCAGGCAAATACTTGCCCAGAAGATCAGATGATGCGATGCGGTCATATAGTAAAGACCTCGTTGAAACCTCATCAGCGAAGCTCCGATTAAAGGGAACTTCTAAAGGGAGCTTCGCCGTGAGACTTGTTTAGGCGGGTAGATCAGAAGTCGTGGCCGGCGGTATCAGGTTCCAGCGATGCGATACCCAGCTTGTTGGCAGCCTGCTCGATGGAGCCGGTCTGTTCGACGAGTGCCAGGATGGCGCCGTTGATCATCTCGCTGCCCTGGGTATTGCCCGGGGCGATCATCATGTCGAATGTCATCGGTGACTCTTCGGCCTCGGCGGCCTGTTTCAAGGTATCGAGGGCCGCCATGGAGTCCTCGAGCTGCTGGCGCAGGGTGTCATCGAGTTCGCTGTCCTGCTTTGCTACCAGATCGGAGAGCGAGGGGCCGCTCAGTTCGCCGCCGTCCACCCGCTCATAGTGTCCGGTATAGACGTTGCGAATGCCCTTGCCGTTGTAATAATGGGCGTTGTGGGTGTTGTCGCTGAAACAGGAGTGCTCGTCCTCATAGGAGTTGGCTTCCAGTGCCACCTTCATGCGTTCGCCGGCGAGTTCCCCCAGGGACAACGAGCCCATGCCGAACAGCATGCGCTGCAGACCTTCTTGCGGCTTCAGTGCCAGCAGTTCCGCGCGATAGTTGTCCTGCTGTTCCGGTGCCCATTGCGCCGTCATCCATTCGAGATCATCGACAAGAAGGTCCGTGGCCGCATCCAGATAGGCAGCGCGGCGATCGCAGTTGCCGTGGGTGCACTCTTCTCCGGTCTGGTAGTCGCTGGCCGGGCGGTCGCCATTGCCCGCCTCGAAGCCATGTAGATCCTGGCCCCAAAGGAGGAACTCGATGGCGTGATAGCCGGTAGCCACGTTGGCCTCGGAGCCACCGATCTCATTGAGATCCGCCAGCAGCTGCGGCGTCAAATCGCTCACATCCACCGTCTCGCCGCCCACATTGATCTCGTCGCTTGCGATGATGTTGACCGTGGCGCCCTGGTTGCCCAGTTCATGCTGATAATCATCGCCTTCCACGTAGTCGATCATGCCCTCGTCCAGGGGCCAGGCGTTGACCTGGCCTTCCCAGTCGTCCACCACCGGATTACCGAAACGAAAGACTTCGCTTTGCTGATAAGGAACGCGAGACGCCAGCCAGGCCTGCTTAGCGGCTTCAAGAGTGTCGGCGTTGGGATTTTCGATGAAGGCGTCGGTGGCCTCATCGAGTTTTTGCGCCGTGATCAGGGCATCTTGAAAGGTGGCGTAGGCCAGATCAGCATAGTGTTCGACCACCGCTTCCGGCGTGACGTTTTCCTGTGCCTGAGCCAATGAGGCCATGCCGGCTGTAGCAAAGGCAGCGACGAGCGAGGTGAGATGAAAGCGGTGGTTCATGACAGCTTCCTGAAATCGAGAAGGGTGAGAAGAAAGAAAATCATTGCGGGATGATAAAGATTCTTCTTCGCGATTATAGGCGTTCACTCGCTTGTTGCAATGCCTTTCCCTTTGGGGAGGCGCTGAATGAATCGGTAGATCTCGTGCTGCTGGTCACCTCGATTCATCGTTGTGGCTTGGCGAATCGCTGGGCTGCGGCCTGTGGGTCCGGGGCGGCGCAGATCGCCGAGATGATCGCCAGCCCCTGGGCGCCGGCCTCGCGAACCGGCCCAACATGCTGCGCCTGTAGCCCACCGATGGCCACGCTGGGTAGAGCGCTCGCCGAGGCCAATGCTGCCAGCCCATCGAAGCCCAGCGGCGATTCATGATCCTTCTTGGTAGCCGTAGCAAACACCGGTCCCAGGCCGACATAGTCGAGTAGCGACGTATCCGCCTTTGCCAGCTGCTCTGGGGTATTGATGGAAAGCCCCAGGATGGCATCCGGGCCCAGCGCCTTGCGGGCCGCGGCGGCGTCGCCGTCGGTCTGGCCGATATGCAGGCCGTCTGCGTCCGCGGCCAGGGCGACTTCGAGGCGATCATTGATGATCAGCGGCACGCCGCTACCAGCCAATGCGCTTTTCAGCGCCTTGGCCTGCTCGATCAGCTCCGCGTCCGTGGCGTGTTTGTCGCGCAGCTGCACCAGGGTCACGCCGCCGCGCACCGCAGCCGTCACGGTTTCGACAAGACCGCGTTCGGCGCACATGGCCGGGTCGGTGATCAGGTACAGGGATAAATCAAAGGTCATCGTCCATCTCCAGGCGCAGCCGGGCATTGAGTTGGGTGTCATTCAAGTTGTATAAGGCGTCGACAAAGGCGACGGCGAAGCTGCCCGGGCCTTTCGCGGTTTCGCCGGCGATCTCACCGGCAACCCCATAGCAGGCCATGGCGGCCAGGGTGGCGTCGAAAACATCCTCGGCCCCGGCAATAAAGGCGGCGACCACGCCGGTCTGGGAACATCCCAGCACGGTAATGCGCGGCATCAGCGCGTGGCCGTTGGCAAGCCGGGCACGACGCTTGCCGTCGGTGACGAAGTCCACCGGGCCGCTGACCGCCACCACCCCGCCGGTGCGTTTGGCGAGCTCGATGGCGGCCTGCTCCGCCGCCTCGACCGGGTCGGCGCTGTCTACGCCACGTCCGCTGCTGCTTTTCAGGTTACGCTCACGGCTGCTTTCGGATGCCAAAGCAATGATTTCCGAGGCGTTGCCGCGAATCACCGAGGGCTTCAGTTCAACCAACTCGGCACCGGCCCGGCGACGAAACGCCGTGGCGCCTACCGCCACCGGATCGAACACCCAGGGCGTACCCGTTTGATTGGCGGCGCGAGCGGCAAGCCGCATGGACTCGACCCATTCGTCGGAGAGCGTGCCGATATTCACGCTCAGCGCATCCGCAAGGGCGGCGAACTCCTCCACCTCCTCCTTGGCGTGCACCATGGCCGGCGATGCGCCGATAGCCAACTGCACATTGGCCATCACGTTCATGGCGACGTGGTTGGTGATGTTCTGCACCAGCGGTGCATGCTGGCGCATACGGGCAAGGTGGGAAGGGCAATCGAACATGCATTTGCCTCCGGGCGGAGACAAGTCGGGAGAACTACGACTTCCTCCGCCAGTATTGACTGGTACAGAGCCTGTCCATGATCTACTGCGTTCAAGAACAGGCTCTCAGGTTCCGAGGGTGCTTCTCAGCCGGCTTTCGAGCAGTGCACGAAGCCAGCGCCCCTGTCGTGGATTTACCTAAGCATGGAGAACAGGGCGTGTCAAAGGGTGAGAGCGCGCAGCAAAATGGCGTTCAGTAATCGCTACCGGTCATCACCCACAGGATCTGGGTTTCCGTGTCACCCGGGTTATGAATCAAATGCTGCTTGTCGTCGGCTAGCGAGAAGCTGTCACCCGTCTCGAGGATAAAGGTCTGGTCGCCGATCGTCAGTTCAAGCGTGCCGGCAACGACGTAGCCTGCCTCTTCGCCTTTACGTTGCCGGGGCGTTTCGCCGCCGCTTCCCCCCGGGGCGAGTCGGGTCATGATAAGCAGTAGTTGCCCGCTGAGTCGTGGAGAGAGAAGCTCTTCGTGAGCGCCGATACCCGAAAAGGCTATAGTGCGTCGATGATAGGCTCGCACGATGTATTCGCTTTCGCCATTGCAGGCGTTTTCCTCGGGATGGAAGAACCAGCTGGCGCGTACCCCTAGCACCGTACTGATGGCTTGGAGCACCCCGATGGGAAGGGACGAAGTGCCTCGCTCGACCTGGCTGAGATAGCCAACGGACTTGTTCACCTCCTTGGCCAGTGTTGCAAGAGTGATTCGCTTGGCTTTGCGCAGGTCACGGATTTGGCGACCGATGTGCAAGTCCTCGGATGCCGCTTGTGTCGTCTTTTCCATGTTGGCTGCTGTTGTTGAGTGCAATGAGTGCAAGAGGTATATGTTTATCCTACCAAGGTAGCATAAAATCTATGTATATGAAAAAAATTAGGTTTATTTCATTTTCAAGGCTGTTTTCACACCACACTGAAAATCTTGCAATGATCCTGTCTCTTTTCTGCAAATTAGTAACAAATTATTGATAAGCGACTATAAATGACCAGTTGCAACGCTCGCTCAATGCTGCCTCCCCGCTAATCGACACGGAGCGAGAGACGAGCCACGCACCAGTCCCATACCGCATCTCGCGAGGCAAGAGGTAAGGATGACCGCTTGCGGACGAGGAAATAGCTGGGCTCTTTGATCATGGTCTCATCCGTGACCTGCACTAGACGCCCAGCCTCGAGATCCCCCGCCACAAATGCCCGGCAAGCCAAAGCGACGCCCTGGCCAGCCAACGCTGCATCCAGGGCTAGTGTCGTCTGGTTGAATACCGCACCGGGCAGCTTGCCGTCGGCACGCAGAAACATCGGCCAGTGATCGTGCGCGTCATGCAAGAGCGGAATCTCCCTAAGTTGTTCGGTAGAGAGGGGGAGCGGTAACTCTTTGACCAGATGGGGGCTAGTGACCGCGACCAACTCCTGGTGGAACAGCAGCTCAGCATCCAGTCCGGATGGGAACGGGGGGCGGGTTAGCCGCACTGCGATGTCCACCTGGCCGCGCTCAAAATCGGAGAGCGCCTCGGTGGCGACTGTGTGCAATTCCACGCCGGGTAGCGCGGCATTCAGCTCAGCTAGACGAGGGATCAGCAGCTTCGCAGCGAAGGTTGGCGTAACACTGATCGTGACAGTGTCCGGTTGCTCCAGGAGTCGTCCAGTGGCGTCCCCGAACGTATCGAAGGCGCGGGTCACGTCCGTCAGATAGGACGCGCCCTGTGGCGTCAGGGCGAGGCCGCGCGGCAAGCGCTGGAACAGGGCCTGGCCCAGGTGCTCTTCCAGCGCGCGCACCTGCTGCGCAACGGCGCCTTGAGTGACGCCCAACTCATCAGCGGCGGCCCGGAAACTCAGTCGACGGCCTGAGACCTCGAAGGCACGCAGCGCATTGAGAGGGGGGAGCTTGCGGCGGGATGGCGTCATGGCGATGGCCTATAGTTTTTCTACAGTCTGACACGTTTATTTATCACGCGAAACTTCGGCTGTCACTTGGCACAATGCCTCCGGAACCTAACCAAAGGAGGCTGTCATGGCTGAAGAAAAAGTGGCTCTCATCATGGGCGGTGGATCCGGTATGGGAGCCGCTGCCGCGCGCAGATTGGCTCAGGATGGCTATCGTATCGCCATCCTCTCCTCGTCGGGCAAAGGCGAGGCTCTGGCCAAGGAATTGGGTGGTGTCGGTGTCACCGGCTCGAACCAGTCACCCGACGACGTGAAGCAGGTCGTGGATCTGACGATGGCGACATGGGGGCGGATCGACGCGTTGGTCAATTCCGCAGGTCATGGTCCGCGCGCCCCGGTCCTCGACATCCCTGACGAGGACTGGCACCAGGGCATGGAGGTCTATTTCCTGAGCGCCGTGCGATCGACCCGTCTGGTCGCACCGATCATGGAGGCACAGGGCGGTGGTGCCATCGTCAATATCTCGACCACCTGGGCTTTCGAGCCGTCCAGCGTATTCCCGACCTCGGTAGTATTCCGGGCGGGCCTTGCCAGCTTCACCAAACTCTTCGCGGATGCCTATGCAGCGAAGAATGTCCGTATGAACAATGTGCTGCCCGGCTGGATCGACAGCCTTCCCGAAGTCGATGAGCGCCGCGACAGTGTGCCGATGGGGCGCTATGGGACTGTCGAGGAAATCGCAGACACCGTGGCCTTTTTGCTGTCGGCAGGCGCGGGCTACGTCACCGGCCAGAATATCCGCGTCGATGGCGGCGTGACCCGCTCCATCTGATGGCCCCTGTCCTCCCGTTTCAACGAGCCGCCTTTCCCTGGGGGAAGGCGCTCGTTGCGCTTTTCCTCAAGGAGAACGCCATGTTACGTGCCTATATTGCGCTCGTTGCGCTTGGCATCATCTGGGGCTCGAACTTCATCTTCATGAAGTGGGCCACCGATTTGATTTCGCCGACACAGACGGTATTCCTGCGTGTGCTGTTCGGCTTTCTTCCCTTGGCCTTGGCGGCATGGCGAGCCAAAGTCCTGAAGCGCGATCAACTTCGTCATCTGCCGCACTTCGCGGTCATGTCGGTGCTGGCGACGACCTTCTACTATTACGGGTTCGTGGCCGGCACCGCCCGCCTTCCATCGAGCATTGCCGGACTCCTAAGCGGTTCGATTCCTATCTTCACGTTCATCTGCGCCTTCCTGTTCCTGCGCCAGGATCGTCCGACCGGGCAGATGGCGATCGGGGTCGCCCTGGGTTTCATCGGTATCGCACTGAGTGCTCGTCCCGGGGAAGGCACCGATGGCGTGGCGTTGGCCGGGGTCTTCTGGATGCTCGCCGGGACGCTGAGCCTCGGGGTGTCATTCGTTTATGCCCAACGGTTCCTGTCGCCGCTGAAGCTGCCCCCGCTGGCATTGGCGACTTGGCAGACAGGCCTTGCGCTTATGACTCTTCTGATATTGACCGACTTTGATGGCATGGCTGCAATAACGACGGATTCACGTGCACTGCTGGGAGTCGTCGTCGGTTTGGGCATGCTGGGCACCGGCGGAGCCTTCTTCTGTTATTACTTCATCATCGAAAAACTCGGCTCCGTGCAGGCAGCCGGTGCAACCTACCTCGCCCCGGTGGTGGCCGTAATCATCGGTGCTGCGGTCGGCGAGGAAATCACCGGTTTCGTCATCCTTGCGTTGGTATTAATCCTCGGGGGCGTGGTGCTGATCCAGACGGGGAAGCGCAGCACCGCACCACTTCCGATTCGACGACAGATTGAAGAATAGTTTGTGTTCCAGGTGACTTGGTACCGCTTCGAAACACCTCGCCCGCTAAGTATAAGAAGAAGTCGTCGAAGACCAAGAAATCCACGCTTGAGGGCAGGGTTTCCAGGACCTGCAGCATGAGTTTCTTCGAGCCCGAGAAGAGCTTCGATGCCGAGCTATTAACCTTCTAGGTGGGTTAAAGAGATGGAGCACAAGGAAGGTCCATCAGCCATCCAACCTGTAAAAAATGAAAAAAATTATATTTTTTTCATTTTAAAATCTATGTATCGCTGTTATTTTCATTATTGATAGACTTGTAGCCACTCTGTTCATGCGTAATGGGTGGCCATTCCAACAACAAGAGCCGATGCTGCGAGGACTTACAACGATGAATCGCCCCGATAACAACAAGCCCCATGGGCAAGGCGGGATGACGACCCGTCTGTTTGGAGAATACGATCACACCCTGTTCTGGCCGGTGCTGGCGATATATGCGTCGATCATCGCCTGTGCCCTGTTTCTGCCAGATGTCACCGGCACGACCCTGTCGGGCATCCGCGACTTCTTGATCTTCAACTTTGGCTGGAGCTTTCTGCTGGGGGTGGGCGCAACTCTGCTCTTCTGCCTGTACCTGGTCATCAGCCCCTTCGGGGATCTGAAGCTGGGCGCCGACGATGAGGTGCCGGAATTCTCCTATGACGCCTGGATCTCGATGTTGTTCAGCTGTGGGTTCGGCATCGGGTTCGTTTTCTTCAGCGTCGCCGAGCCGCTGACCCATCTCTACCAGTCCTCCCATGTTGTCGATATGGGCGCCGTGGGTGAGGCCGCCGGAGTACCCAAGGCGGTCCAGCTCACCCTGCTCGACTGGGGCATGCATGGCTGGGCCGTGTTTGCCATCGCCGCCTGGGCCATTGCATTTCCCGCCTATCGGCTGGGCCTGCCCCTGACCGTGGCGACCGGCCTGTACGGCATTCTTGGCGAGCGCTGCAATACGAGTATCTGGGGGCGCGTGGCCAATGGGCTGGGCATCATCGGTACCATCGGCGGCAATGCCACGATGATCGGCCTGGGGGTCGCGTCCATCAGCTATGGTCTCAACCAGCTGTTCGGGCTCGACCTCGGCCCCCTGGGCCAGGCAATGGTCATGATCGTTGTCATCATCGCCTATGTGATCTCTGCGGCTACCGGAGTGGAACGCGGCATCAAGTTCCTGAGTCAGGCCAACATGATCATGGCCGGCGCCATTCTGTTCGCACTGCTGTTCTTCGGCCACGCACCAGCACAGTACCTGTTGAATCTTGCCACCCAGCAGATCGGAGACTACTTCGGCGATGTGCTTGCGCTGCAGTTCTGGACGGATGCGGGCAACTTCGAGCAGCGCGAATGGCTCGGTTGGTGGGTCGTCTTCTACTGGCTGTGGTACATCTCTTACATTCCCTTCTGCGGCGGTTTCATCGCGCGTATTTCCAAGGGTCGTACCCTGCGCGAGTTCATCGTCGGCATCATTCTGGTCCCCATGCTGTTGGCGATTGGCTGGTTCAGCATCTGGGGTGGCTCCGCAGGTTATGTCGAAGTCAATGGCATTGCGCCCCTGTGGGAAAGCGTTCAGGAAAAGCCGGAATCCGGCATTTATGCGCTGCTTGCCAGCATGTCGGGCGGCTGGTGGCTCAGCCTGATGGTGCTATTCAATATCGTGGTCTTCGCGGTTACCACCTCGGATTCCGCCTCCTTCTTTGCCGCCATGCAGGTGTCCAACGGCCAGGAAAACCCGAAGGTATCCATGCGTCTTCTCTGGGGCGTGGTGATCGGTTTCACCGGCATCATGTTCCAGCTCACCGGCGGATTTGATGCCATCAGAAGCCTGGCCATCGTGGTCGGGGCGCCGTTCTTCTTCGTCGGCATTGCCTACATGGTTTCGGTGTACCGGATGCTCAAGTCGGCAAAGGGAGGGGGCATGAAGAATGAGGAGTTTGGGGTTTTTTCCAGAGGTCTTGCGACCTATGTAAAGCCGGTAAACGCGCCCAGTAAATCCCAGGAATAGGTCGTTATCGGTCTGAACAGTTAGAGAAAAAGGAAATTGAGTCTTTCAGCGACACAGGAAAGGTAATGAATCCCATGTCTACATCCCAGCCTTATTATCCGCATTATGATCCGCTACGTGATGCGTCACCCGGAACGGGTATGGATTACGCGCCGACCTACTGGCGTTATCACGCCGGCGAGCCACCGGAGGACGAGGGCCCGGTCAATACTGATATGGAAGCAGATGTCGTACTGATCGGGGCGGGTTTTACCGGTCTCGCCACCGCGCTCTTTCTTGCTCGCGAATACGGCATCAAGGCCACGGTTCTTGAAGCCAACCAGATTGGCTGGGGCTGCACCAGCCGCAACGGCGGGCAGGGCCATCTGGCCTGGGGGCGCCTGAGTCGCAGCCAGTGGGTGAAGAAGTGGGGGGCCGATGTTGCTCGCCGCTTGCACGCCAACAGCCTGGAGGGCTTCGAGGTCTTCAAGGCGATGACCGAAGACCCCGAGATCGACTGTGATCCACAGCAACATGGCAACCTGCTCATTGCCCATAGCCGGCAAGCGTTCGAGGGGCTGAAGAGCGAGTCACGCCTGTGCAACGATGTGCTGGGCTACGAGACTCGGGTATTAAGCCGTGAGACGGTGCTCGGCGACTACATCGGCGATCAGGAGTGTCACGGCGCCCTGCTCGAGCCGGCGGGTATCGCCGTGCAACCGCTGAAACTGGCCTACGGCTATGCTCGGGTGGCACGCCGGTTGGGTGCTAAGATACACACAGCCAGTCCGGTTCAAGAGTGGACGACCAAGGAAGGCATGCATTACCTGCGCACACCGGGTGGGACTGTTCGCGCCCGGGCCGTTGGAATCGCCACCGCGGGCTATACCAGTCCACAATTGCACAAACTCACCGCCTATCGAAACATGCCCATCATGGCTAACTCGGTATGGACGCGGACTCTCACGGATGACGAGATAGAAGCCTGCGGTTTTCGTTCCACTATGATCGTCACCGACACCCGTAAGTTGCGTCATTACTATCGCTTCCTGCCGGAAAAACGCTTGCAGATCGGTACCCGCAGTGCCATCAGCGGCGCGGATGCACAAAACCCAAAGCATCTGCAGACCGTTCAGGAGGCCATCGCCCGCAAGTTTCCCGCGCTCGAAGGTATCGAAACGCCCTGGTTTTCCCACGGCTGGATGGATATCTCCCACGACATGATGCCGCGCATCGTGCAGCCCGACTCGAAGCAGCAAGTGTTCTATGCCCAGGGCTACAGCGGCAACGGCGTGTCCTTCTCGGCGTATGCCTCGAAAAAGCTCGCGGCCTTGATTGCCGGCGAGACCATTCCCGAATCCGACCTGCCTATCTTCAGTTCACCATTACCCACCCATCCATTGCGCCCGATTCGCAGGCTGGGGCAACGCGCGCTCTACAAATACTTCCAGGTACTGGACACCCTGCGCTGAAGCCGCGCTCAAGCAATAAAAGGAGATAAAAATGACCGATCAAGATATGCAGGACCTGTTCGAGGCGTTCAATCGACACGACATCGACGCGGTCATGGCGTATTTCCACGACGAGATCCTGTTCGAGACCGTCGCCGGACCCGAGGCGTACGGTACCCGTATCAAGGGGAAGCAGGCGGTCAGCGAACAGTTCGAGAACACCTGGGGAACGATGCCCGATGTTCAGTGGATCAATGGCAAACACTATTTCGCGGACGAACGTATCGTCTCGGAATCGACCTTCGTGGCCACCCAACCGGACGGCAAGCGTATACATGCGGATGGCGTGGATCTTTTTACTATCCAAGAGGGCAAGATCATAGGCAAGCAGGCCTTTCGCAAGCAGCGTCCGCCGTTCGATCCGAAATAAAGATTGAATGTTACATCAGCGCTACCCGCTAGCGCTCAAGTGGATCGTTCAAATTTGCGCACCCAAATGCATTACGTCCAAATCGATTTCATACGCCTCATCGAAAACCATTCAATGTTTCCTTGCTAACTATATTGTGCCACCAATAATGTCGTGCATGATTGGAACTCGTCTCTTGACCGGCATAGGCTGTAGAGAGGTCGTCATGACATGCATGGCGATGGTGTTCACGCGCCCAGGCAAGGGCGTCAATGCGGAGGAAATCGCAGATGAGTCACAGTAACGTGGCCGAAATCATCGTGGAAACCCTGGCTCAGGCTGGTGCAAAGCGTTGCTACGGCGTGGTCGGCGATACCATCAATCAGTTTACTGATGCCATTCGGCGCAGCGATCTTGAGTGGGTGCACGTTCGCCATGAAGAAGTAGGCGGATTTGCCGCCGGGGCCGAGGCCTATATGACCCGGGAACTTGCCCTGTGTGCCGGCACCTGCGGCCCGGGCAGCCTGCACTTCGTCAACGGCTTGTTCGATTCGCATCGAAATGGCTCGCCGGTAGTGTTCATTGCTTCCCAAATACCCACCAGCGAAACCGGCGTCGACTTTCCTCAGGATGTCGATCCCGTTCCTATCTATGAGCAGTACAGTGTTTTCTGCGAGACGATCATCAATCCCGATCAGGCGCGGCGCATGACGGCCCTGGCGGCACAAGCTGCACTGGCCAAGAACGGGGTGGCGGTGCTGGTCGTTCACGGCGATCTCTTCACCCAGACGCCAAGCCAGGATCTGCCGTTTCGCGCCCACCGGGTCAATCCGGTCATCTATCCTAACGAGCTGGAGCTGGCGCCGGTGGTCGAGCAGCTCGACAAGGGCGGCAAGATTTCTATCTTCGCCGGGTCCGGCTGCGAGGGTGCCCGGGAAGAGGTCATGGCCTTGGCGGCCAAACTCAAGGCGCCCATTGCCTGGACTTCCCGAGCCAAGGATTTCATCGAGCCCGACAATCCCTTTGAGGTCGGCATGACCGGGGTGTTCGGTCTGGCCGGCGGGTTCCATGCCGTGGGGGAGTGCGACACGCTTATCCTGCTGGGCTGCAACTTCGCCTGGGGGCAGTTCTATCCCGAAAAGGCCACCATCATCCAGGTGGACATCGACCCGCAGCAGCTGGGCAAGCGCCATCCGGTGGACATCGGCCTGATGGGCAGCGTGCGCGGCACCTGCGCGGTGCTGACGCCGATGCTCAAGGAGCAAACCAGTACCAAGTGGCTGGATAGCTGTCGCAAGCAATACCGGCAAGCCCTGGAGAGCACGGCCCACGAGTCCAAGGATGACAACCTGATTCATCCTCAAGAGTTGACCCTGGCCCTCGACAAACTGGCGCCGGATAACGCCTTCTTTACCGCGGATGGCGGTAGCCCCATGGTGTGGATGCTACGCCATATCCGCACCCGGGGGCAGCGTCGCACCCTTGCCAGCCTCGTTCACGGCACCATGGCCAATGCCTACCCCCAGGCGATCGGTATTCAGAAGGCCTTTCCCGAGCGGCCGGTCATTGCCATGTGCGGCGACGGCGGCATGACCATGCTGATGGGGGATCTGCTGACCCTCATACAGGAGAAGGTGCCCGTGAAGATCGTCGTCTTCAACAATGGCGCCCTGGGCTTCGTCGAGATCGAGCAGAAGGTGGAGGGGTTGCTGGATAGCTACACCGAGCTTGAAAACCCGCATTTCGACAAGCTGGCCGAAGCGCTTGGCTTCTGGGGACGTCGCGTGGAGCAGGATCACGAGCTCGAAGGCGCCATCGCCGAATGGCTGGCCCAGGACGGCCCGGCGCTGCTCGATGTGAAGGTCAATCGCATGGAGCTTGTCATGCCGCCCAAGGTCGAGGCCGGGCAGGTTGCCTCCACGGCGCTATACTCCACCAAGGCGGTATTGGATGGGCGCATGGAGGATGTCGTCGACCTGGTGAAAAGCAATTTCCTGAAGCGGTAAACCACGACAATACGCATAATCTTTTTCAAACGGGGGCCGTTAGGTTTCCGTTTTCGTGCAATCAGGTCGGCAGTGTGTCCAATTTTTATGACAAGTGTTAAAAATATACTATGATCTAAAGTTCGCTTGCGAGAACGTGGTCCCTATACTGCATCAAGCGTCTGTTTCCAGCCGTTGCGACGTTCTCATTGGCCGGTTCACACTGTTCTTGTTTAGTCCACACCAAGGAGCCCTCATGACACTGCAATTGAAAGACCCCAGCCTGCTCAAGACCCAGGCCTACATCGACGGCCAGTGGGTCGATGGCGACGATGGCGAGACCTTTGACGTGGTCAATCCCGCTACCGGCGAGCTGATCACTCGGGTCGCCAGCGTAGGGGCCAACGAAACCCGGCGCGCCATCGAGGCGGCCCAGCGCGCCATGCCCGCCTGGCAGGCCAAGACCGCCAAGGAGCGCGCGTCGGTCATGCGGCGCTGGTTCGATCTGATGATGGAGCATCAGGACGACCTGGCAGTGATCATGACCAGCGAACAGGGCAAGGTGCTGGCCGAATCCAAGGGCGAGGTGGCCTATGGTGCCTCCTTCATCGAATGGTTCGCCGAGGAAGGCAAGCGCATTTATGGCGACGTGATTCCCACCGTAGCCAACGATCGTCGTCTGCTCACCATCAAGCAGCCGGTAGGCGTGGTCGGGGCCATTTCACCCTGGAACTTCCCCAACGCCATGCTGGCGCGCAAGGCCGGCCCGGCCCTGGCGGTGGGCTGCACCTTCGTCATGAAACCCGCCAAGGAAACACCGCTGTCGGCGCTTGCCATGGTGGAACTGGCCGAGCGTGCCGGTATACCCAAGGGCGTGATCAACCTGGTAGCAGGCAAGAGCGCCAGCGCCATCGGCAACGAACTGACCAGCAACCCGATCGTGCGCAAGGTCACCTTCACCGGCTCCACGGCGGTGGGCAAGCAGTTGCTCAAGCAGTGCGCCGACACCGTCAAGAAGGTCTCCATGGAACTGGGCGGCAACGCCCCGGTCATCGTCTTCGACGACGCGGACCTGGACAAGGCCGTGGCCGGCGCCCTGGCCTCCAAGTACCGCAATGCGGGCCAGACCTGTATCTGCGCCAACCGCATCCTGGTGCAAGACAGCATCTACGACACCTTCGTCGAGAAGTTCACCGCCAAGGTCAACGAGTTCAAGCTCGGCAACGGCCTGGAAGAGGGCGTCACCATGGGCCCCCTGGTGAACGAAGACGCGGTGAAGGGCGTGCAGGAACTGGTCGAGGACGCCCAGAACAAGGGTGCCAAGACCACCACCGGCGGCGCACCGGCGGACAACGGCGCCTGCTTCTACCAGCCCACGGTGCTCACCGACGTCACCCAGGACATGCGCCTGTTCAAGGAAGAGATCTTCGGGCCGGTCGCCCCCATCTTCCGTTTCAAGGATGAAGCCGAAGCCATCGCCATGGCCAACGACACCGAAGTCGGCCTGGCCTCCTACATCTACACCCGAGACATCGGCCGCGCCTGGCGGGTATCGGAAGGGGTGGAATACGGCATGGTCGGCGTCAACGAAGTCGCCATCACCAGCGAAGTGATTCCGTTCGGCGGCATCAAGGAGTCCGGACTCGGTCGCGAAGGCTCCAAGTACGGGGTCGATGACTACCTGGAGATGAAGTATATCTGCATGGGTGGGCTGGATAGCTAAGACGGTTATCAAGCGGAACCCAAGGAAAGCCGGCGCCTGTTCGCCGGCTTTCGTCGTTTAGTGGCCCTTTGTATGGCAAAGAGCGCACATTCCATCTTTACTGTGGTCATCCGTAACGCTGACAGGAGATTCCATGAGTACGTCACCTAGCCCTTCACTCAGCCCCAAGCTGCAACCCTGGCTGGATCAAGTCAACGTATTGATCGAACAGCAACGAGAGGCGGGTGCTTCCTTCTCGCCGGTCAGCGCCCGGGAGGCGTTGGCCTACGTGACCATGACCCTGGTCACGCAACGCCCGGAGCTCCCTTGGGTTGGTAATGTGATGATCGATACCGAGGACTATCCGGTGCCGGTGCGCATCTACGACCCGGCGCCAGAGACACCCAAGCCGGTGTGTGTCTATCTGCACGGCGGCGGTCATGTGGCCGGTGGGGTGACGGTCTACGATGCGATCTGTCGCAAGCTGGCCCAGGCCAGCGGTCATCTGGTGGTCTCGGTGGAGTATCGCCTGGCCCCGGAGTGCCCATACCCGTTGGCCGTAGAAGATACGCTGGCAGTACTCAAGCATCTGTGGCCGGCGCTCGAGGCCAAGCAGCGTAAGGTCGTGAAATCGCTGACGGTGGCCGGGGATTCTGCGGGTGGCGCACTGG
This sequence comes from uncultured Halomonas sp., assembly GCF_947493865.1. Classification (GTDB taxonomy): domain Bacteria; phylum Pseudomonadota; class Gammaproteobacteria; order Pseudomonadales; family Halomonadaceae; genus Modicisalibacter. The sequence goes on along the minus strand of NZ_CANLTC010000014.1, from coordinate 71,160 downwards.
CGGCAACGGCCAGCGCCCGGTTGCAGGGTGACGACAGCATTCCGCTGCATCGGCAGATACTCATCTACCCGAGTCTCGACTACACCCTGTCCTATCCATCCGTGCAGGCGCTAGGACACGGTTATTTTCTGGAAGAGGCGCGCATCCGCTGGTATTTCGACAACTACTTTCGGCTGGGTGGTGATCGCCGCGAGGCCTCGGCCCTGTTCATGCCCATGAGCGAGGCCATGCCGGAAACCCTGGTCATCACCGCCGGTTTCTGTCCGCTACGTGATGAGGGGTTGGCCTATGTCGAATGCCTCAAGGAGGCCGGCGTGACGCATCGGCATCATCATTTTCCGGATATGCTGCACGCCTTTCTCAACATGGAGGACCTGGTGGCGGAAGAGTGTGACGAGGCGTATCGGGTGATGGCCGAGTTTCTCGGTTAGGGGGCGGTCGGTATTGGGAGTTTCTGGTTGTTCGCCGATATGCGTGACTCTAGGATCTCTAATCTTGGCATAGGCAAGGTAAATCATGGGCTAGGGTGGTGGTCGACCTTCATGCTGATGCCAGGCCGTTCCGAACCTCATGCCCAAGAACAAGCCCCTTTTATTATTGCCGCCGCTCCTGGCCGTCGTCTCGATGGTTGGCTGTGCCAGCGGCGGTGGTGGCGGTGGCGATAGCTCACCACCCGCGACAACTGCCCAGCCGGCTCCGTCACCGGTGTCCAGCTATCGTTCCGAGTCGGACACAGGTGCGGTGCTGGTCGGAGTGGCGGATTCGGGCTTTCGCCTCACCCATGAGAGCCTCGTCAACGAGTGGGTATCCGCGAGCAACCTTGCCGACCCCAGTGATGGCGATATCATCACCAACAGTCGCCATGGCACCGCGGTGGCCTCTATCGTCGCCATGCAGCCTGGCAATACCGGCCTTATCCTCGCCAAGGTGAATGATCGTAACGACGATTTCGCTTATGCCAATGTCATGGATTACAGCGTGGGGTCCCTGGCGGATGCAGGCGCTCGCGTCATCAATCACAGCTACAGTGGTCGCCTCGAGGCGCCCAGCGAGACGGCCGCCTACCTGGGCGAGCGCTCACTGGATTCGTTGCACAAGATCGTCAACGTCAATGATGGGTTGGGAACCGTCTATGTGGTGGCGGCCGGCAACGATGGCAAGCCCCTGACTGCCAGCAACCCGATCCACCAGTACACGAATGTTTTCGAGCGGATGCTGATCGTCGGTGGGGACGAGGGACAGTACTTGAACACCCGCAGCAATCACCCCGGCGAGGATGCCCTTTGGCAGTCGCGTTTTCTTACCGCGCCCTGGGAAAGCCTCGTCGCGTTGGACGACGCGGATGACAGTTACGGGATCGGTTATGGCACCTCGGTGGCGGCGCCGCAGGTCAGCGCCTATGCCGCGGCGATTATCGAGCTGTGGCCGCACCTAGATGCCAAGGCGGTCTCCCGCTTGCTGCTGGATACCGCCAGCCAGGCGTCGCCGCTGTATCAGGACGACACCTGCGGCGCCAGTGGTAATGTCAATTGCGGTGCTTTCTATCTCGGCCAGGGCCAGGTCGATGTGCAGGCTGCACTGGCACCTCAAGGCACGCTGACGATGCCCAGTGGCGACACCCTGCGAGCCGGCGGTGAGCCGGTCACCGCGAGCGTGGTGCAACTGTCCACGGCCTATGGCGATGCTCTCGTCGCCTCAGGCGCTCTCAACGGGGTGGCGATGTTCGACGACCTGGGTCGCGACTACCGGGGCGATCTCTCGGATCGCGTCCTGCCCAGCGCCGACCGTGACGCGGCGCTAGGCGTACATATGCAGCGCATGGCGGCGGCCTCCGGCGAGCGTCGCGCGGAAATGCGTGGCGACATGGGGGAGCTGGGATTCATGTCACGCCATACGGCGACAGGGGAGACCACCGCAGCGCGACTTGATGGACGCCTGGGGGGCAGTCACTGGTCGGTGTATCAGTTCGCCGGCGACGAAAGCAGCCCAATGAGCGCCTTCGCCGAGGCCGACTTCATGCCCATGCTCTCCTTCCAGGGCGGCTCGGCGCTGACGCGCAACCTAGAGAGCGTTTCGGGTATCGCCCAGCGCTTGGATGTCGGCGAGCGATGGGCGCTGATAGCCGAGCACTGGCGAGGCCAGGCGCAGAACGGCGGCAGCGGGCTGAGTGAAGATTATCGGGCGGAACGCTCCGAGGTGGCCTTGGCTCTGGACCTGACGAATCGCCTGACGCTCAGCGCCGGTGCCGCCGTGGTACAGGAGCAGGAAGGGTTGCTCGGTGCCCAGGGCGCGGCGGCTCTTTCATTGGGTGATGACAATCAAATGAACCTGGGGCGTCTGCAGTTGGATTATCGCATGCAGGATGACTTGTCCGCCTTCGCCCTCTACGAGCAAGGCCGTGGGAGCATGACCGGGGATGGGTTGATCCGACGTATCGATGATCTCCACAGCGAGGAGATGGCACTTGGCCTACAATGGCGCCGGGATCGCCAGCAACTCGCCATGACCTTGCGTCAACCCCTGCGTATCGTCTCTGCCGATGCCACTCTCAACGTGCCGGTAGGACGCACTCGCGATGGGCACGTCCTGCGGGAGGAGCGCCATGTCTCTCTTGCCTCCTCGGGGCAGCAGCGCGATATCGAAGTCGGCTATGCTTTCCTGGGTTCCGAACGCAGCCGGTTGCAGTTCAACTTGCTCTACTCTCTGCAGCCGGGGCATGACCGCGATGCCGATGCAGAGCTGGCTACGCTGCTCAATTACACACGCGACTTTTGAGTCGCACAGCCACAAGGCCCTATAAACACTTATCAGGTCGCGCAATGAACGACCCGATCCGCGACGACATGAGGCATCAGAGTGTACGACTTCATCATCATCGGCGGTGGCATCCTCGGCATGTCCACCGCCATGCAGCTCATCCAGACCTACCCCGATCGCAGGATGCTGCTGATCGAGAAGGAAAGCGGGCCAGCGCAGCATCAGACCGGCCACAACAGCGGTGTTATCCATGCCGGCGTCTACTATACGCCGGGTAGCCTCAAGGCGCGTTTCTGTTTCGAGGGCAATCGCGCGACCAAGGCGTTCTGCGAGGCCCACGGCATTCCCTTCGATGTATGCGGCAAGCTGCTGGTGGCGACCGATGACGTTGAAATGCAGCGCATGCGTTTGCTATGGGAGCGTACCGAGGCCAATGGTCTGGAGCGCACCTGGCTGACAGCGGATGAACTGCGCGAACGGGAACCCAACATCACCGGAATCGGGGGGATGTTCTTCCCCTCCAGCGGCATCGTCAGCTATGCCAAGATCGCCGCGGCGATGGGAGGCGAGTTCGAGAAGGCCGGCGGCGTGATTCGTTATTCCACGGCAGTGACCGGCCTGGAGGAGCGTGCCAATGAAGTCATCGTCAAGACCGACCAGGGCGAGTTCACGACCCGTCACCTGGTCTCCTGCTCCGGATTGATGGCGGATCGCGTGGTGCGCATGCTGGGCCAGAACCCAGGCTTTACCATCTGCCCGTTCCGCGGCGAATACTACCGGCTACCGCCGGAACACAACCGCATCGTCAATCATCTGATCTATCCCATTCCCGACCCGGCGATGCCGTTTCTCGGCGTGCATCTGACCCGCATGATCGATGGCAGCGTTACGGTTGGCCCCAACGCGGTGCTGGCCTTCAAGCGCGAGGGTTACCGGAAAAGCGATATCTCGCTTGCCGACAGCGCGGCGATGTTGACCAATCCGGGGATTCTCAAGGTGCTCAAGGCCAACCTGCGCCCGGGGTTGATCGAGATGAAGAACTCGCTGTACAAGAAGGGCTATCTTGCCCAGGTTCAGAAGTACTGTCCGAGCGTCACCCTGGACGATCTCCAGCCTTACCCCGCCGGCGTGCGCGCCCAGGCGGTGTCTCGCGACGGCAAACTGATCGACGACTTCCTGTTCGTCAATACCAAGCGCACCGTCAACGTGTGCAACGCACCGTCACCGGCGGCCACATCGGCGATTCCCATCGGCGCGCACATCGTCGAGAAGGTCAAGGCGTTGGTCGGGGAGTGAAATGTCACCATTCTTCTATGATGATGAGGTGTCTTGATAACAGGGGAATGACGTGTCATCGACAATGTTGGGCATCACCTACATGTGCCTTGGCGTGTTGTTTCTGGCCCTGGGCGATGCGGTAGCAAAATGGCTGGGCGAAACCTACACCCCGGTACAAATCGTGTTTTTCCGCACTCTGGTGGCGATACCTCTGATTCTGGTGATCGCCCATTTCAATGGCGGGCTGCGTACCTTGGGCACTCGACGCCCCTGGGTGCATCTCCTGCGTGGCCTGATCGCTACCGCCACCATGTTCAGCTTCATACTCGGTCTGACATTGCTGCCCCTGGCAGAGACCACCGCCATCGCTTTCGCCGCACCCTTGTTCATTGCGCTGCTGTCGGTACCGCTACTTGGCGAGCGGGTCGATCCCTTGCCATTGATCGCCGCTTTCGTGGGCTTTGTCGGGGTGCTGATCGTGGTGAGGCCCGGCGCGGCAGGGTTCCAGGTCGGGGCGCTGGTCGTGGTGATCGCGGCCATCTGCTATGCGCTGTTGATGATCACTGCACGGCTTTATGGGGGCCGTGAGCATCTCTGGGCCATGGTCTTTTATGTGACCCTGGTGCCGCTGATCGTCAGTGCGCTACTGTTGCCGCTGTTCTGGAAACCGCCCCAGCTGGTGCATTGGCTGGGATTCATCAGTGCCGGAGTGCTGGGAGTGGTGGCGATGTCGTTTATCACGCTGGCGTTTAAACATGCGCCGGCGTCGATTGCCGCCCCTTTCGACTACACGGCGATGGTTTGGGCGGTGCTGTTGGGATGGCTGATCTGGGGCGAGCTTCCCGATACCTGGGTCTATGTGGGAACCGCCGTGATCATCGCCAGCGGCCTCCTCGTTGCTTTCCACGAACGGCGAGTCTCCATCAAGGCGCGGCCCTCTCTTTGAATTAGAGGCAAACCGAGCCAACAAGAACGCCGACTGTAAAGAGTTGGCGTTCTGCTTCATTGGCGATCGGTTACAGGCGATCGATCAGCTCTTGTTGGGTTGCTTGACCATACGCAGGTAGGGCTTCTTCTCGTCCCAACCTTGGGGAAAAAGCTCCTTGGCCTGTTCGTTGGGAACCGAAGGTACGATGATGCAGTCATCCCCATCGCTCCAGTTCACAGGCGTTGCCACCTTGTAGCCATCGGTAAGTTGCAGGCTATCGATCACTCGCAAGATTTCAGTGAAATTGCGCCCGGTGCTGGCCGGGTAAGTGATGGTAAGGCGCACCTTCTTGTTGGGATCGATGATGAATACCGACCGCACCGTCAGGGTGTTGTCGGCATTGGGGTGAATCATATCGTAGAGATCGCTGACCTTGCGGTCCTGGTCGGCAAGCAACGGGAAATTCAGGCCATGGCCCTGGGTTTCCTGGATATCGCCGGCCCAGGCCTTGTGATCGTCGAGCGGATCCACCGATAGGCCAATAGCCTTGACGTTGCGCTTGTCGAATTCGGGCTTGAGTCGCGATACCTCGCCAAGCTCCGTGGTACATACCGGCGTGAAATCCGCCGGGTGCGAGAACAGTACAACCCAACTATCGCCGGCCCACTGATGAAACTCGATAGGACCCTCGGTGCTTTCTTGCGTGAAGTCCGGGGCGGTATCGCCAAGATGTAAAGACATACTTACGCTCCTTTATTCAGGCCATGATCAGAGGTATTGACTGATCCCGCTATTCTTCAGGCTTGGTTCAGGCGTTATTGCCCGGCAGTCGATCGATCCCTTCCAGCAGTCCCGCCATGTCATCGGCGTGCTCTTCTTCCTGCGCCAGGATGTCTTCCATGATGCGGCGCGAGGTCGGGTCCTTGTCGCCTAGATAAGTGGCAATCTCACGGTAGCTGTCGATGGCGATACGCTCGGCAATCAAGTCTTCCTTGATCATTTCCTTGAGATTGGAACCCTCGACGTATTCGGCGTGAGAACGGCTCAGAAGGCCTTCCGGTGAAAAGTTGGGCGCACCGCCCAGCTGTACGATACGTTCCGCCAGCATATCCGCGTGCTCCTGCTCCTGCTGAGCGTGCTCCAGGAACTCGGCCTTGGCAACGTTCGCGCTCAGGCCATCCGCCATGTAGTAGTGGCGCTTGTAGCGTAGCGTGCAGACGATTTCGGTTGCCAGCGCCTCATTGAGAATGTTGATCACATTCTCGCGATCGGCCTTGTACCCTTCAGTGATCGCGCCTTTTTCGATGTGCTGGCGCGCGCGCTCACGAAGCGTTTGTACGTCGGTCAAAAATGGTTGATCTGCCATGAAAACCTCTCCTTGAAATAACGCTAGTGCTAAAAGCGTAGAACATCTTTAACGCTCAACAAGTAAAGGATGTGGGCACATCGGGTTTATTCAAGGGCCGCAACCGAAAGGAAAGCGCTCAAGGCGCGGGGCCCCCTGTACCGAGATAGCGTTTTTGCCAATAGTCGAGATCAAGGGAGGTGGTGGTGACTTGGCGGCCTCGCCCTGGTGCATGCACCATTAGTCCATCACCTAAATAGATGCCGACATGAGTGGCCTTGCTACCGGAACCGAAAAACAACAAGTCACCAGGGCGAGTCATGTCCCGCAGGGAAACCCGAGAAAACTGCTGATGGGCGGTGCGGGGGATATCGATGCCCGCGTTGGCGTAGGCCATCTGTACCAGCCCGGAGCAGTCCAGGCCTTTCATGGTCGTTCCGCCATAGCGATAGGGAATCCCCAGGGCCTGACGAGCACTGGCCAGGATCATCGCCCGTTCGATGGAGAGCGCCGCTTGATCCTGATCGTATTCCTGCATGCGCATCTCACGCCCGGCACAGCCGGCCAGCAACATGAGCATCAATAGGACGCCCCATGGGCGGTAGCGCGATTTGGTCAGTAATGGCATGAGCAACTCAAAATCAATGTCCCGGTTTGTAGAGTAGCGCCACAAGCGCTTTTGAGCCATTCGGAGCCGCTAGTAGCAGTTTGTATGGCACTTTCGTACTGTGTCAAAAGCGTACAAAAGTGGAAAACACCTGTGGCCAACTCCATGATAAAACAGTGTTATAGTTTTTCATGCAAACAATAAACATCGGTTACTCGACCGTAAGGAGTTCTTCCATGACGAAACGCTACCCGTTTACTTTCATTGTCGGTTCGGCGCTTTTGACTCTTCCTTTGGCCTTGCCCATCACCGCAATGGCACAGCAGGAAGATGCCAACGTGCGTTTTTCCTCGCCGCCCTGGCCCGGCGTTACCGTCAAGACCGCCATGGCATCACAATTGCTCGAGGCGCTGGGTTATCAGCCCAGCCAACAGCAGATAGGTACCACCATCACCTACGAGGCGCTCAACCTGGGCGAGGTCGATGCGTTCCTGGCCGCCTGGCTGCCCGCCCAGCAACCCATGTACGATTCCAGCGTGGAGAAAGGCGCCATCGTCGATCTGGGCAACAACGTTGATGGTGCGCGGCTTGGCTTCGGTGTGCCACGTTATGTCGCCGAAGCCGGTGTCACCTCGGCGGCGGATCTGGACAAGCAAGAGTATGCCGAGCGCTTCGATCGCACGATCTACAATATCGAGGCAGGCACGGGCATGAGCGAGATTCTCAATCGCGGGGTAGACGAGGATGTCTATGGCCTGGGCGACTGGGATCTTTCCGAGACCTCGACCCCGGGCATGCTCAGCGTGGTGAAAAACGCCATCAACAACGACGAGTGGGTCGTGTTCGGCGCCTGGACGCCGCACTGGATGAACATCGAGTACGACATCGTCTACCTGGTCGACCCGGAGGATCTGTGGGGGCCAAATGGCGGGCGCAGCGATGTGAAGACGCTGCTCAACAAGGATTTTGCCGATGCGCATCCCAATGCCTCCAGGCTACTCGATCAGATCGTGATTTCCGCGGACGATCAGAGCGAGATGATTCTGGGCTTCGGCTTCGAGAATCGGGAGCCAGAGGAAGTGGCGCTTGAGTGGATCAAGAACAACCCGGCGAAGGTCGAGTCATTTGCAGAAGGCGTCACGACCCGAGACGGTGAGCCCGCCTGGCCCGCTCTGCAGCAAGCATTCAATCTATCGCAAGGAGGATAAAACATGGCCAAGTTCAAGAAAGGCGATCATGTGACCTGGAATTCCGAGGCCGGCCATGTGAGTGGGGTCATCACCAAGGTGCATACCCAAGACTTCGACTACAAGGGCCACAACCGGCGTGCCTCCCCGGAGGAGCCGCAATACGAGATCAAGAGCGACAAGACCGATCACATAGCGGCGCACAAGGAAGGAACGCTGAAAAAGCTGGACGATTGAGCCTGCAGACACGAGGCCCGCATCGGCCGGGCCTCGTGTCTGTTGTTGCCGTGTATCAGCGCCCCATCTTGGTCATCAGGGCCGGTTCCACGATCTCGATCCAGTAGCCATCCGGGTCCTTGACGAAGGCGACGTTCTTCATCTTGCCATCTTCGGGGCGTTTGACGAACTCGACCTGGTTGCTCTCGAACCAGTGCATGGCCGTGGCCAGATCCGGCACCGAAAAGCAGATATGGCCGAAGCCCTGAGGCTCGGCGTTGCCGTCGTGATAGGCGAAATCGGGCTGGTCTTCGGTGCCCCAGTTGTGGGTCAGCTCGAGCACGCTGCGTCGGCTGAATGTCCACTGGGTTCGCTCGCCGACATCCTCCGGGACGCGCTCATCGACGTCCACCTGGGCCAGGAAGTAAAGAGTGAACTGCAACTCGGGAAAATCCAGCTTGCGCAACACCCGCAAACCGAACACATGGCTATAAAATGCCAGGGAGCGCTCGGGTTCCTTGATGCGCAGCATGGTGTGGTTAAGGGTGAAACCGGAGGTTTCCGGGGGAACGTGGGTATCGACGCCGGGATAGTTTTCGGTAAATATCGCCATATTCTGTTCCTTTTTCATGTTGATTCGTTCGCATCAGCGTAGCCTATTCCTATCATCGCCTCACTTGTCAGCGTAGCCGGTCATCTCCAGATAGCCCTCGCCTTCATTGCTGCCGCTTACCTCCACCATGCCTTCCCAATAAGGGAACGAGGTGCCCATCCACTGATCCGGGTGGCGAGCGCGTACCTCAACGTCGAGCTCATGGGCGTGCACCTGGACACGCCAGTGAACTGGAATATCGCGTCCTGCCACGGATTGATACTCGAGAGGCGTCAAACGCAAATCCTCGAGTTCGAGAGGGGTAACCTCTCCTTCGGGTGTAATCCAGCTGCCCGAGAGATAGCTTTCTCCATTCTCGTCGTCACCTGCCCCGCGCAGGCGAAAGGCCATCAGCTTGGCGCCGCTATCAAGATGCAGTGAAAACCAGTCCCAACCGCTCTGAGTGGCCCCCAGCAGTTGGCTGCTCCACTCCCGGTCGAGCCAGGCGCGGCCGGTAACGGCAACAGGCTCGTTGTCGACTCGCACTTCGCCAGTGACCTGGAAGAACGGTTGGCTGTAGTACATCGAGCCCTGGCCGTCCGCGGATTTTTGACTGAACCCCTGCTTACCATGGCGCACGAGTGGCCCCTCGGCCTCAAGCGCAAGCCGATAGCCGAAATCCTCGCCCTGGGCGGTTACCTTCAAGCGCTCAAAGCCTGCCGTGTCATCCGCGGCCCGCAGTGACCAGTTGTCGATCCAGGCGTCAAAAGGCTCTGTTTTTACACCAGCCTGCCCGACGCCGCCACGAGCGAAGCGCTCACTGAAATGATGTCTTTCGGGCGTTGAAAGCGCTGCATGGGCCATCCACAGCTGGCGGCTGGTCCAGGGTGTTTCGCTTGCATCTTGTTGCGGATTGGAAGGCGCCATCGCCTGACGGAACAGCGTCCATTGAACGCCGAAGCGTCGCCCGTCTTCCGCGACAAGGTTGCCGGTCAGGTACCACCATTCAATGCGGTAATCCGGGTGCGGGCCGTGATCTTTGGGAAACGTCAGTGCCGTGCCGGGTAGCGCCTGGCGAAAGTCACCGCTGCTTTCTCCCAGCCCCGCATAGCTCGTGGTGGAGGGTGGCTCATCGGGCCAGAACTGCCAGCCGATCACCAGCATGACGATAAACAGCAGGGAGATAGCCAATAGACGCTTCATGCGGCGGCAAACTCCTGCAACAGCTGGCGCGGCGGCACACGCCACAAACGCCAGGCGGGTATCAGCGCCGCCAGAATGGCGACCATCACCGCCAGGGCAACGGTCATGGCGATCTGCCCGGGAAACACATGCAACGGCAGCCGCCAGCCAAAGGCGGCCACGTTGATTACCGCCACAAGAGTGCCGGTCAGCAGCAGCCCCAGGGGGATCGCCAATAGCGCGGTGCCAAGACAAGCCATCACCAACTGGCCAATCTGCAACAACACCAGCCGGCTCCGAGACACCCCCAGAGCCCAGAGCGGGGCCACCTGGGCGCGTCGTGCCTCGGCCTGGGCCAGCAAAGTGGTCAGCAGTGCCAGCCCCGCGACGCCAAGAGTGAGCGCATTGAGCGCCCGGGTAATGGCAAAGGTGCGCTCGAATACCTCGGTAGCCATCTGTTTGAGCGCCTGCTGATCGATCAGTGGCGTCCCGTCCGTTCCTTCGCCGGTCAGAAGAAAGCGTTGACGCAGCGCATTCTGCAAGCGTTCCAGGGTCTGTGCCCGGTCCTCCGTGGGTGCCAGTACCACGCCCAGTGTGCCGGAAGGCGCCTTGAATTCCGTGGCCAGGCGCGACACCGGCAGCACGATCTCGCCGCGCGGGTTGCCGTAATCCGGGTAGATGGCGGCAACCCTCAGCGTGATCAAGCTCGCTGGGCTTTTCAACTGCAGCGTATCGCCGGGTGCAAGCCCTTGCCGTCTGGCCAACTGCTCATTGATAAAGATCGCACCCTGGTTCAATGCACTCCAGGCGGCCTCGCGATCCTCCAGGGTGTCGAGTAGCGGCCAGTGACGACGCAAAATGGGCTCCGGCGCGATACCGAACAGCGCGACCGGCCCGACGTTGACATCGTTCTCGATCAGCTCGGCCTCGGTAGAGCGGGTTGGCAGCAGGGTGGCCACCTCGGAGCGCTCTTGCAGCCAGGACTCGAGGTCCTCGAACTGCTCCATGGAGGGCCGTACGTAGAGATCCGCCAGCAGGCGTTGATCGAGCCAGTCGAGAAAGGTCAGCCGAAAGCCGCCCACCATGCTGCCCACCCCCAGGTTGGCGGAAAGGGCCAGCAGCAGCGCCATCATGGCCAGGGAAAGTTGTGGCAGTTGCAGCTGTAGATCGGCAACGCTCCATTGCAGCAGCGCGGCACGCCGAGGCAGGTAGCGGGCAAGCAGACCAAGCAGCCCGGCAAGGAGCGGCGGCAGGCATAGCGCCGCCCCCAACAGCAGCAGCGCGACCAGGGCGAAGCCTAAAGCCAGATCCTGCTGCCCGCCGGTGCTTGCCAGGTACCACCATAAACACGTCGCGCCCACCAACAAGGCTGCGCCAAACAACAACTGCAGGCGCAACTGACTGCGCAGACGCGCACGCCAGGCCTGAGCCTGACCCAAGGCCAGCACGTTCACCCGGGCGGCCCGCCACAGCATGCTGGCGCCGGCGCTGAAGAGCCCGCCAAGGGTGATGGCAACACCCCCCAGCCAGTAGTACCAGGGCAGATTCAGGGTGCCGCTGACCGTGGTTTCGTACAGCGCATCCAACGTCGCCGCCACATCCGGCAATAGCAGTTGCGCCAGAATGACACCACTGACAATGCCCAGCAGCGCGCCGGTCAATCCCATCAGTAGCAGCTCCAGTCCCAGCGCCAATATCAGCGTTCGCGCCGGCACTCCCAGAGCGCGAAGGGTGCGCAGCAGCCCCAGGCGCTGTTCCAGGGCCAACCCGAGAGCGGCATGCACGATGAATAGCCCGACCACCAGGGCCAGCAGGCCCATGGCGGTGAGATTGAGGTGGAAGCTATCGGCGAGCTGGCCCGGGGAGGCCAACGCATCCGTGGATGTGCGTACAAATGCGGAAGGCAGCTCGACATCGCGCTCCGGCGCGATTACCAGCCGCGTGATATGCCGATCCATGTTCAACAGGCGCGCGGCGACGGCGATATCCGTCACCAGGGTTGCCGGGGGCAGGTCGGGATCGATCTCAAGTGGCGGTAAACCCTCCAGGGTTCGGGCCTTCGCGAGGCTGTCTGGCGCTACTCGTACCCGATAGGGCGGTATCAGCCAGTTACGCAAGGAATCAGCATCACCGTCTTGCTGCGCCAGAGGCGCCCCACCGGGCAGGCTCAAGGGCTCGATGCCGATCAGTGCCAGGCTCTCGCCGTCGGGCAAAGATAATTCACCCTCGATGATTGGAGACACGGGCAGGCCGGCTCGGCGAAGAGCGAGATAGTCGTCCAGGCTCAGGGCCGCGCCATCGCGACGTGCGATGCGATCGAGATCCGCGCTGAACAGCGCCTCGGCTCGGGCATAGCTTTCCCGGGCGGAGGCGTTGATGGCCTGCACGCCGCTCCACAGGGCACTGGCGATCCAGAGTCCAAGCAGCAGCATGAGTAGCTGACCGGGATGACGCCGATAATGCGACAGCAATGTGCCAAGGGTCGTGCGCAGCACGCCTGGCGCGGCGGTACTCACAGGACCGCATCCATCAGTTTGCCCCGCTTGAGCACCAGGTGGCGCTGCATGGGCGCGGCGACTCGGGCGCTATGAGTCACCATCAACAGCGCACAGCCGCTTTCATCGATCAGCGCCTGAAGCAAGTCCAATACCTGGGCCGCGGTTGCCTCGTCGAGGTTGCCGGTGGGTTCGTCTGCCAATAAAAGGCGGGGTTTGGGCGCCAGGGCGCGACCGATGGCCAGGCGCTGCTGCTGGCCGCCGGAGAGCTGCTCCGGGTAGCGCGCGGCGAAATCGGCAAGCCCAAGGCGCGTGAGCAGATGCTCGGTCCAGGCATCGTCCTCGCGTCCGGCGAGCCGGGCCTGCAGGGTAAGGTTGTCCCGCACTGACAGGCTCGGGACAAGATGGAATTGCTGAAACACCAAGCCTAGTCGATCACGACGCAGCGCGGCGCGCTTTGTTTCGCTCAAGATAGAAAGACGCTGCCCCCCAAGATGGACGCTGCCCTCATCCGGCAGATCCAGCCCCGCCGCCAGATGCAGAAGCGTCGACTTGCCGCTGCCGGATTCCCCCATCAGCGCCAGGCTTTCTCCTGCTCCCAGTGTCAAGTCGACATCGTCGAGCACCTTGAGCGGCCCCTGGGGCGTCGGGTAGGTCTTGGTGATGCCACTCAGTTGCAGCATGGTGCTCCTATCGGCTAGTCCTGCGTCTTGGTAGAGCTCAGGCCCTCATGTAGCAAGGTAGCATTATGGCGCATCATCCCCACGTAGGTACTGGCCTCGCCTTCGCTTGCCAGCGCTCCAGAATAGAGGGTGCCGGCGATGGGCAGCCCGGTCTCTTCGGCGAGCTGGTGAATGATGCCCGGGTTGGTGTTGTTTTCGAGAAACAGCGCCGGTACCTGATTGTCGCGTATGACATCGATCAGCCGTGCCATTTCCGCTGCAGAGGGCGCGGAGGCGGTGCTCAGTCCCGCCGGGGATAGAAAGCGCACCTCGTAAGCGTCGCCATAATAGCCAAAGGCCAGATGGCTGGTCACCACGACACGCTGAGCCTCGGGAATGGCGGCCATCGAAGCGCGAATATCCTGATCCAGCGTCTTGAGTTCGTCGAGATAGCGCTTTGCGTTGTCACGATAACGCTCGGCGTTATCCGGGTCTGCCTCGATCAGTCCATCACGAATATTGACCACATACTGCTGGGCACTGTTCACGTCCAGCCAGGCGTGAGGGTCGGCTTCGCCCTGGTCGTGACTATCTCCATGATCGTGACCGTGATCATCCTCGTGAGCGTCACCGGTTCGCGCCGAAATACCCTCGCTGGCGGTTACCCGGACGCCGTCATAGTCGCTGGCTTCGATCAGTCGGGTGAGCCAGCCTTCCAGTTGCAGGCCATTGAAGATGAGTACATCCGCCTGGCTGAGGGTGCGCGCCTGGGTCGGGCTTGGCGAGAAGGCGTGAATATCGCTGTCCGGCGCTACCAGGGAGGTTATCTCGATCTGTTCGCCGCTGACTTGCCGGGCCATGTCAGCAAGGATGCTGAAGCTCGTCACTACGCGCAGCGGCTCCGCAGCCTGGGCAACGTTGAGACTTAGCACCAGGAATAGAGCGAGAGCGGAGAATTTATGCATCATGTCGTCCTGTGGTGGGGGTGGGCCGAGGAGGGCTTTTCGGTGCCAGGCGCTGCCTTTGATCGGCGCAGGCGTGCCAGTACGCTGTGATGGCGACCGCAGAGTGCCGAGAACAGATAGACGATGCCGGCCAGCAGGATAATGCAGGGGCCGGACGGCAAGCCAAGATGATAGGAAAGCAGCAGGCCACCGGTGCTGGCCAGCATGGCAATGACAATGGCCAGCCCCATCAGGCCTTCAAGGCGCTTGGACCAGAAGCGGGCGGCAGTGGCCGGCAGCATCATCAGACCCACCGCCATCAAGGTGCCCAGGGTCTGAAAGCCGGCGGTCAGGTTGAGCACGACCAGGCCCAGGAACAGGCCATGAATCAAGCCGTTGCGTGCGCCTTGGCCGCGTAGAAACAGCGGATCGAGACACTCCACCACCAGGGCGCGAAACATCAGCGCCAGCAGCAGCACCGTTGCACTGCACACCGCCGCGATCAACAGCAGGGCGCTGGAATCCACCGCCAGGATCGAGCCGAACAGCACATGGGTGAGATCGACGCTGCTCCCCCCCATCGACACCAGCAGCACTCCGGCGGCAAGGGAGATCAGATAGAAGCTGGCCATCGCCGAATCCTCGCGATGCCCGGTCATCTGGGAGACACCGCCGGCCAGCCCGGCAACGATCAACCCGGATAGCACACCTCCCAGGCTCATGACCGGCAGCGAAAAGCCCCCCAGCAGGAACCCGAGAGCGACCCCGGGAAGAATCGCATGGGCCATGGCGTCGCCCATCAGGCTCATGCCCCGCAGCATCAGGAATACCCCGAGAGAAGGAACCGCCAGGGACAGCGCCAGCCCCGCAATCAACGCGCGACGCATGAAGCCATAGTCCGTCAGTGGGGCGAGCAGTAGTGCATCGAGGGTATCGATCACAAGGACACCCCGCCCAGGTCAAGTGGCGACAGTGCAGCAGTGCCGAGCGGGGTTCGACCATGGCGCTCGAGAAGCGTTTGAGGGTCGAACCACTGGCCGGTGGCGTCGGCAAGCAGCAGTACGCAGTCCGCCAGGCGCGCCAGTTGCTCAAGGTCATGCAGCACGATAATGAGGGTGACGCCCTGGGCGGCCATGTCGCGCAGCACCTGAGTAATCACTTCCACGGTTTCGCTGTCGACATTGGCAAAGGGTTCATCGAGCAGCAACAGTTCGGCCTCCTGCATCAAGGTGCGCCCGAGCAGGACTCGCTGGCGCTGGCCGCCGGACAGCTCACCGAGCGGGCGATGGGCAAGCTGCGAGATGCCCAGGCGCGCCATGATTTCCCGGGCCTTGCGATAGTGTGCCGCACAGTAACCTTTCATCGCGCCGTGGCTGGGCCAGGTGCCGGTCATCACAAGCTCCTCGACGCTCATGGGAAAGCTCAGATCCAGCACCAGTTGCTGGGGCAGCCAGGCGCGGCGCTCTCTAGGCACGCTGCACTCGATCCGCCCAGCCACCGGGGGCAGCAAGCCCATGATGGCCTGAATCAAGGTGCTCTTGCCCGCGCCGTTGGCGCCAATCAACGCGGTAATGGCGCCATCCGGGAAACTCCCCGTGAGCCCTTCGAGCACCGGGCGATCGCCCTGGGCCAGGCGTACATCTTGCAGATGTAGTCGCGACATCAGCCAAGGCTCCCGGTCGCCCAGGCAACCGCCAGCCACAACAGCGCAAGCGGCACCAGCGCCATGGCAAGGCGCTTGTGTGCCGAGAGAGACATCAATGAAAAGTGACAAGGGCCATCAGGACGATGGCGATGGCGAGATGCCATGGGAAGAACCCAGCTCCAGAAAAGAGGAAGGCTATACTATAACAAAAACGGGCGGGCTATCAGTGCCCGCGCTTGCGGCATGAATCAGTAACGAATATGCACGCCCACCTGATTGGGCACGAAGGTCCAGGCGTACTGGTAATCGAGATGCACATCGCCCATCGACAATCGAGCCGGCTGGAAGCGATTCCAGGCGCTGCCGGCCTGAGTTGGTTGGGTGCGCAACTGCAATTCGCTGACCAGCATGCCCACTGCGAAGCTGATCGCGCCATCGTCGGGCCGATCGTCGCCCACACCGATCACCAGGCCGCCCAGCGTATTCACCACCACGGAGCTCACCCGCGCCTGCCAGGAACGGCGTGCCCGCTCTTCTTCGGCTACCTCGCGCATCAGCGCCCGGGCCTGCTCCAGGTCGCCAACCGCTTGCAGGCGTTCGAACTCACGCCGCGCCGCCGGGTGCGGCTGCGAATCGATGAACATCCCGCCCAGGGCCAGTGCAGACTTCACCGTGCCCACCCGCGCATCAAAGCGATCATCGCTGTCATCCGCCTCGCTGGCCTCGTAGGCACTGGTCGCCAGGCTCACCGTATAGACCCCCGTCCAGCCGTACTGCCAGATTTGCGCCTGACGCTCGCCGCGGGCCAAGGCATCGTCGTAGGCGGCCCACTCCTGCTGGTTGGACTGGGCCAAGGCCGCAGTGGGTGCCACAAGCAACAGGAAAAGGAGTAGGGCGTTCGGGGTGCGGTGGATGATGGCGGGCATGGGGGTTCCGAGTGTGGGTTATAAGTTGCAGAGGAGTATAGGGGAATCAGAGAATTAAGACGCCCCAGCTTGGCTTTTCGAAACATTAGAAATAAACGAAAGGTGCTTAGATGGTTAAAGCCAAGGAAATTCGAACAGGCAAGGATCAATATGGATGATTTATCACCTTCGTCGCTCAAGACGATTCTGCATTCCAAACGCGCCAATCTCTATTACCTTCAGCATTGCCGCGTGCTGGTCAACGGCGGTCGGGTGGAATATGTCACCGACGAAGGGCGCCAATCGAAGTATTGGAATATTCCCATTGCCAACACCACATCGCTCTTGCTGGGCACCGGCACTTCGATCACTCAAGCCGCCATGCGCGAACTGGCTAAGGCCGGCGTATTGGTCGGTTTTTGCGGTGGCGGCGGCACGCCGCTATTTTCCGCCAACGAAGTCGATGTTGAGGTTGCCTGGTTCAGTCCACAAAGTGAATACCGGCCCACCGAATATCTACAGCACTGGGTGCGTTTCTGGTTCGACGACGAGATGCGCCTCGAAGCCGCCAAACGCTTCCAACTGGCGCGCCTCTCACGAATCGAAACCCATTGGCTCGATAGCAGGCCATTACGCGACGCCGGTTTCACGATTTCGAAAGACCACTTGACCTCCGCGCTGACGCACCACCACCAGGCCATTGCAAAGGCACCAAATACCACCGATTTGCTGACTCTGGAAGCACGCTTGACCAAGACGCTGTTCAAGCTGGCGGTGCAGGCTGTGAACTACGGCGATTTTACCCGGGCCAAGCGTGGCAGTGGCACGGACCCGGCCAATCGTTTTCTCGATCATGGCAATTATCTCGCTTATGGCTTGGGTGCCACTGCCACTTGGGTATTGGGTATTCCCCACGGCTTGGCGGTGCTGCACGGCAAGACCCGGCGCGGCGGGCTGGTGTTCGATGTGGCGGATCTGGTCAAGGACGCGGTCATTCTCCCTCAGGCGTTTATTTCCGCCATGCGCGGCGACGAGGAGCAAGAGTTTCGCCAGGCCTGCATCGAAAGCCTCACCCGTAGCGAATCCCTGGATTTCATGATCGACACCCTGAAGGATATAGCTACCGACCTGGGAAACACGCAGCCATGAATGTGCTGATTGTCTCCCAATGCAACAAGAACGCCTTGAAAGAAACCCGGCGCATTCTCGATCAGTTTGCCGAACGACGTGGTGAGCGCACCTGGCAGACGCCCATCACCCAGGCGGGGCTGGACACCCTCAGGAAGTTGCTGCGAAAGAGCGCGCGCAAGAACACCGCAGTGGCCTGTCACTGGATTCGCGGTCGCGACCATAGCGAACTGATGTGGATCGTCGGCGATGCCAGCCGCTTCAATATGCAGGGTGCTGTGCCCACCAACACCACTCGGCGCAATATCCTGCGTGCCGAGGATGAAAATGATTGGCATAGCGGGCGCTTGATTCATCTTCTGGCATCGCTAGCAGCGCTTTTTCATGACCTGGGCAAGGCTAGCCGTGCATTTCAGGACCGGCTCCATGGCCGCCTCGAAGGTCGTAACCGTTACCGCCACGAATGGGTATCGCTCAGGCTGCTTGAGGCCTTCGTCGGCGAGGATGATGATGCAACCTGGCTACATCGACTCGAACACCCCACGTCCGATGATGATGCCCGCTGGCTGGGCCGGCTCAGATGCGATGGGCTGGTTGATGGTGAAAAACAGTCGAAAGCACCGTTTGCGCAAATGCCGCCACTTGCTGCAGCGATCGGTTGGCTGATTTTGAGCCATCATCGCTTGCCCGCATTGCCGGCTTTCGATGAGAACGGACAACAGAAATGGTCCGGTGCCCGAGGAATACTCAATGCGGCTATCTTGCCTTCGTTGCCTGAGGCTTTCACCGCTGCCTGGAATGAAAGGGTAGAGGACACCTCGCCGGCAGAGGTTGCGCCCTACTGGGAGTTTCCCGAGGGGCTGCCCGTCACGAGTGATGCCTGGCGCCAACGCAGCCAGCGACTGGCGCGGCAACTGCGAGACGTCAGTATCGCTACACCACCGCTGGAATCGCCCTATGTGATGCATCTAGCGCGTTTGGCTATGATGCTCGCGGATCATCACTACTCGAGCCTGACCGAGGCCGGTCGCCTGCGTGGTGATTGGTCTACGGCGCTATATGCGAATACGGCTGTCCTGCATGGTAAGCGTCGACTGTGCCAGCCGCTTGAAGAGCACTTGCTGGGCGTGACACGCACGGTGGGCGAAATCGTTCACCGCTTGCCGGATATGGAAAAAGGCTTACCGCGCATCGCGCGACACAAAGGCTTTCGTCAGCGTAGCCGCGACACTCGCTTTCGCTGGCAGGACAAGGCATTCGACTTAGCCGTGGGCGTGCGGGATAAGGCCCGTGAGCAGGGCTTCTTCGGGGTCAACATGGCTTCCACCGGCTGTGGCAAGACAATCGCCAACGGTCGCATCATGTACGCCTTGAGTGATCCTGAAGAGGGGGCGCGCTTCTCGATTGCGCTTGGTCTGCGAACGCTCACGCTGCAAACCGGGCAGGCTTACCGGGAAAGACTAGGGCTGGGCAGCGATGACTTGGCCGTTCGAGTCGGGGGTAGTGCCAGCCGAGCGTTGTTCGAGCATCAGCAGAGAAAAAGCGGCGGCTCGGAGTCGCGAGCCGCTTTGCTGGATGAGCAGAGCCATGTCCATTTCGAAGGACGGATCGATGAACATCCTTTGCTGTCACGGGCCACACAAGATCCACGTGCCCGCGCGCTGATCAGCGCGCCCGTGCTGGTGTGTACGATTGACCACCTGATACCGGCAACTGAGAGTCTGCGCGGCGGCCACCAGATTGTCCCTATGCTGCGGTTGATGGGCAGTGACCTCGTGCTTGATGAGCCGGATGACTTCGATATCGACGACCTTCCCGGCCTGACACGCCTTGTTTATTGGGCCGGGCTGCTCGGCTCGCGGGTACTGCTTTCCTCCGCCACGTTGCCGCCGGCATTGGTGCGCGGGCTGTTCGAGGCATATCGAACCGGCCGCGCAGAGTACCAACGCCATCGCGGTGTTCCTGGAACCCCAGTAAGCCCTTGCTGCGCTTGGTTCGATGAGCACGGCTGCACCCAGCAGACATGTGCCGAGGGCGAGGAGTTCGATGCCGCGCATATACAGTTTGCTCGGCAGCGTGCCGCCCGGCTCAGCGGTCAGGCTCCGGCTCGCCGGGGATACCTCGTCCCGCTGTCTGCGCCCTCCGCTCACCCGGACGATGTTTATCAGGCACTGGCGCAGACAATACTCACCCAAGCGTGCGCCCTCCACGAACAGCACCACGCCCTCGATCCTCACAGTGGCAAGCGTGTCAGTTTCGGTCTGGTGCGCATGGCCAACATCGAGCCGTTGGTGGCCGTTGCTCAGTCGCTTTA
The DNA here is from genome assembly GCF_947493865.1 of uncultured Halomonas sp. Lineage (GTDB taxonomy): Bacteria > Pseudomonadota > Gammaproteobacteria > Pseudomonadales > Halomonadaceae > Modicisalibacter. The sequence continues at coordinate 50,975 of NZ_CANLTC010000014.1, read as the reverse complement.
CCAGTCGGATATTCCGGAAGATCGGCAGATTCATCTATGCGTTTACCATTCGCAGTTCCCCCTGCTGCTGCGCTCGCGCCTGGAGGCCCGGCTGGATCGAGTGTTGGATCGGCGCGAAGAGAGCGCCGTATTCGACCTTGTCGATATTCGTACAGCGCTCGATGGCAACCCCGCTAAGAATCAGCTTTTCATCGTGCTTGGTTCGCCGGTCACGGAAGTCGGTCGCGACCATGATTACGATTGGGCGATAGTCGAGCCCTCTTCAATGCGCTCTATCATTCAGCTCGCTGGCCGCATACGGCGACACCGCCCCGAGCCCGCTCATGCGCCTAATATTGCCCTGCTTGATACCAACGTCCGTCACCTGAAGCGGGCTGCACCGGCATTTAGCCGACCGGGCTTTGAAACCGAAAAACGCTGGCCACTGGTGACGCATCAACTGGCGGAGCTATTAAGAGCCGATGAGATCGAGCATATCGACTCGCGTCCGCGACTGATGCCGGCAGAAGTGCTCGAACCCACACAAAAGCTCGTCGACCTCGAACACGCGCGACTTGCCGCGCTCATGATCCAGGGAGCCGCCGCTCCCGGGCAGCGACGCAAGCGTCGCGGCGAGCCGGCTCAGGTCGATCTGGGGGCGTATCTCTTTTATCGCACCCCATCGATGGCCCTCGGGGCGCTGGCAATACAGCAACAGCCTTTCCGGGAAGACAACGAGCCTGAATGCGAATTCGTGCTGCTGCCGGATGAAACGGAGGAAGACTACGGTTTCTGGCGGGTAGATCAAGAGGGAAGGGACGAGAGACTGACGCCTGTGGAAACCGAACTGGATCGCCTGCCGAATGATGTTTTCAGCCATCCACGCATCGCACCATGGAACGAGCCTGACTACATGACTGCGCTGGCGGATCAGGCCGAAGCCATGGACATGAGCATAGAGCGCTGTGCCCAACGCTTCGGGCGTATCCGTTTGAAAACGAACTACGCCCCGCAGGGGTGGCATTTTCATCCCGCGTTGGGATTTGTTAAGCGGAAATAAAGTAGCCGACCCGGGGCAGGTCGGCTGCTGCTGCCTGCACGGCAGCAATCGTGTTTCAAGCGTTTTAGGACACTGGCCACTATTTCTAAGCAACCTGTTCGGTTGCAGATGGAATTCTATCATTCAACCAGCAGGTGTTGCTCTTTAGGGAAACGCTGCATAAATTCCGCCGGAGCTGCCTGCTCGATACCGGCGTGGTGCTTGCCTGGATGGAGGCGGTTTGGTTACCGGAAGACATTGCAAGCGCCGTGACGGGCGGTCCGATGGCGCTGTGTCTGGATATCAGGGGGCAAGAAGATCAGAACACCCGGTTGATGTCTCGTGAGCCGTGTAACACACGGACCAACTCGATCCCACCGGGGGTGGCCCGGTAATACAAGACATAGCGGTCAACCGGGAAGTTTTTCAGGTCGGGAGCGAGTTCCGGCCTGTCGATACCGATTTCTGTAAACTCGGCAAGCTTCAAGGCCTTCCCTTCCAGTCGATCAAGGAAGCGATCAGCATTCACGGGACTGTCTTCGGCGATATAAAGCCAGATATCGAGCAGGTCTTGCTCGGCTTCGGGGGAGATGATCAGCGATGGCATTATTGACCGTGTCCAGCCAGACGTTTCCGCCCCTTGGTTTTGATCGCCTGCATGTCCAGCGGCTTGCCCGTGCCATTATCCAATGATTCCAGACCTTGGTGGATGTCTTTACGCAAGGCCTCCAACTTCATCGCCTGGAGGGCGTCTCGCTCTTCCAGTAATCGCAGTGCTTCACGCACAACCTCGCTCACCGAGTTGTACATGCCTTTTGCAACCTTTTGTTTTATATAATCTTCTAGTTGGGGTGTAAGGGATACATTCATGGTCTTGACCTCTAAATCCGGATTCCCGATGTTATCGTAATTATAGCAATCTTTGCTAATCATTGTTATCGGTCTTTTTGGCTGTTTCAGCGGCTAAGAGAGTGTTTGAAAAAAATACTAGGATACTAGTCACTAGGATTTGACGCGCAGCACGGGCCACCATATAGTCTCTTTAAGCTCAGATCCCGTGAGTGAGGTGTTCGCCCAATGAATGGGCGCTCATAGGGCGAACAAAACATCATGACATGCCTTTGGTATGCCACCCAAGATAAGGCAGATAAACGATGTCAGAACCCCAACCCCACAGGTCAATACGTGACATGATCGAGTGGTTTATTCATGACCGCTTCGCGACCAAGGCGGAAAAGCTCGCAACAGACGATCCCAAGTACCTTGAACTTCAGCAGCAGTTTGAGCCGGAAACCTGGCTTGCAGATGCTGCCCGTCGTGTCAGTCAGTTGCAGGTAGTCACGCACTCACTGAAAGCAATTCATCCGGATGCCAAGGGCACGAATCTCTACGTCGAACCCGGCCCGCTTGTGCAAAACGGCCTGGTGGGTAGCCACTGCCTGCCAGCGGATTTTCAAGGTGATGTTGTTGGTAACGCGGCGACGTTGGACGTCTACAAGTTCCTCAAGCTGGAGTGGCAGGGGCGCTCGCTACTGGAGCTGGCGCTCGACTTTGATGAAGTATTGATTGATGCCTTGAGCGAGAATCGCGAGGAAGCCAAAAGCTGGGTGCGTGCCTTCGCCAGTATTACCGAGCCCAAGGGCACGCCAAGCTCTCACGCCCGCGGCAAGCAGATCTACTGGCTGGTAGACGACGATCCCACCAATAACGACAGTTATCACCTGTTGGCGCCGCTCTATGCTACAGCGCTCACACACCGCTTCTACGCACATACCAGCCCTAACACTTGGTTCTTCGGTGAGCGTAACAAGGCAGCTCGCAAGGCCCTGAAGGATAAGGCGCCCTTTGAGGGAGGCTATACCAGCTATCCCAATTTGGCAGCCCAGAAGATGGGTGGCACCAAGCCACAGAACATCTCGCAGCTCAACAGCGAGCGGGGCGGGCAGAATTATCTGCTGGCGTCATTGCCGCCGCGTTGGGAGTCGCGTGAAATTTATGCACCGATGCGAGAGCCGTTCCGAGCGTTCAAGCGACGCCCGGCTGTCTGGAAGGTCGTCGATGAGTTGAAGCGCTTTCTGGAAGCGGACCCCACCAAGAATATGCACACGCGTGATCTGCGCGATGACTTGACCTCCATGCTGGTCGACGAGCTGATGCTGTTTACCTTTGATATCCACTCATTGGCGCCTGGCTGGACGGCTGATAAGAAGTGCCAACTAGCCCCAGAAGAGCAGTACTGGCTGGACCCGGGGCGAGCCAATGAAGATGACGAGTTTGATGAGGCGCGCCGTCATTCCGATTGGCATGAAGCCATAAGCGCACGCGCTGCTAACTGGCTCAATCGCGAGTTGGGCCATAAGAGTCGTCTGCACTTTGGCGATATCGAGCATCATCACTGGCAGCGCCAATTCGAAAGCGTCATGACCGAGTTCCGTCGCCAGCTCGACGATCTGCAGGAAGCGCTGCGTGATGAAGGCGACGGGGATGAGGGAGAAGCAGCATGATCAATCATCTTTTGGTGCTTCCCCGGCTGCGTATCCAGAACGCCAACGCCATCTCCAGCCCAATGACCTGGGGCTTTCCCGCCATGAGCGCGTTTATGGGCACGATGCAAGCGCTGGAGCGCAACCTGCCGGATGATATCAATCTAGTCTTCAACGAGATTGGGGTGGTGTGTCACCGCATCGACCCGCAAGTCACGAAAGGTGGCTTTACGCGCGCCTTTCACTTAACCCGCAATCCGGTAGATAAGACAGGCAGTACCGCTGCCATCGTTGAAGAAGGCCGAGCACACCTGGAAGTCTCGTTATTGATCGGTGTCGAGGCAGACGGCGGAGATGACCTGGAAGGCGCAGAGCGACGCCAGGCGATTGCTCAACGACTGTACCGGCAGGTTCAGGGGATGCGCATCGCGGGGGGGAGTGTGATGCCGCCGCTCCCCGGCGAACGGTGCTACCGGCCGGAGTTGATCAGTTTCGATGCCAAGGAGGCAGAGAGCGCCCATCAGTGGCGACGGCTCAAGCGTCAATTACTGCCGGGTTTTGCCTTGGTATTACGTGACGATCGACTTATTGAGCACACCGCTACGCTACAGGAAAACGACGTCAGGGCTACGCCGCTGGACGCCTGGCTAGACCTCTCGCGAATCAACCACGAGTGCCGGGTCACGCAGGACGCGGATGGCAAGGAACAGGCGAGCTGGGAAATTCGCCGTCCTTATCCCGGTTGGCTGGTGCCGATCCCGGTGGGTTACGGCGCCATTTCCGAGCTATTCGATCCCGGCGAGGTGGCCAATGCCCGAGCCACTGACGTGAAGTTCCGGTTCGTCGAAAGCCTTTATTCGATCGGTGAGTGGGTAAGCCCTCACCGTATTCAGGCTCCGGAAGACCTTATGTGGTTTGTGGAAAATGACCTGGAACACGGCATCTATCGCCTAAGCAATGCCTACACCGACACATTACCAACGACTAAATAGGAGCCTTATCATGGCCAAGAACGATACCCTCAAGACCGCTTCCGTCCTCGCCTTCGAGCGTAAGCTCGACCCCTCCGATGCGCTGATGTATGCCGGCGACTGGGAGCAACGCGACAACGCGCAGGACTGGCAATCCATCCCCATTCGCACAAAATCCGTGCGTGGCACGATTTCCAACCGCCTGAAAGCCAAGGATCAGGATCCCGCCAAGCTGGACGCAGCCATCGAAAACCCCAACCTGCAAACCGTGGATGTCGCCACACTGCCGAGCGATACGGATACCTTGATGGCGCGCTTTACTCTGCGCGTATTAGGCGGCGCCGGCAAGCCTTCCGCCTGCAATAACGCGGACTACCAGGCCAAGCTAAGTGAGACGGTTAAAGGCTACGTAAGCTCGCAAGGGTTTACGGAGCTGGCTAAGCGTTACGCCTACAACCTCGCCAATGGGCGTTTTCTATGGCGCAACCGCATGGGTGCCGAGCAGGTCGAGGTTCGCATCAATCTCGTAGAACAGGGCCAGGCCACCAAAAGCTGGACCTTCGATGCGTTGAATCTCTCGCTACGTGGCTTTGAAGCCCCGCAAGCGGCGCGGTCGAGTCTGGATGAACTGGCCGCTCGAATTCATGACGGCCTGAGCGGCGAGCGTCATGTACTACTGGAAGTCGTCGCCTTTGCCCGAATTGGAGAAGGGCAGGAGGTATTTCCTTCCCAGGAATTGATCCTGGATCGTAGTCGTGGTGACAAGAGCAAGACGCTGTATCAAGTCAACGAGATTGCCGGCATTCACTCGCAAAAGCTCGGCAACGCCATTCGCACCATCGATACCTGGTACCCGCTGGAAGAAGGCGAGGATCTTGGCCCCATCGCCGTCGAGCCCTATGGCTCCGTGACAACGCAGGGCCGTGCTTATCGCCAGCCCAAGCAAAAAGCCGATTTCTATTCGCTTTTGGATGGCTGGATCATCAAGGATCAGGTGCCTACGGTGGAGCAGCAGCACTTCGTCATGGCGACGCTGATTCGCGGCGGCGTGTTCGGCGAAGCGGGGTAAACCATGAATCACTACATCGATATTCGGTTGCGACCGGATCCCGAGTTTCCCGGGGCGATGCTGATGCGGGCGCTGTATAACAAGCTGCATCGTGCCCTGTTCGATCTGAATGCCAACGACATCGGCGTCAGCTTCCCCGAGTACAAGCTCGGGGTACAAGCCCGCACCTTAGGGGAGCAACTTCGTCTCCATGGCTCTCGGCAAAGGCTCGAGCAACTGATGGAGAGCGAATGGCTAACCGGCATGCGCGATCACGTCACCTTGAGCAATGTGCAAGCAGTGCCCGAAGGGGCAACCCACGTTGCGGTAAAGCGTCGACAGTTCAATACAGGCAGTGAAAGCCGCGCCAAACGCTATGCCAAACGCCATGACGTAAGCCTGGAGGAAGCGCGGCAGCTATATGCCGCACCGGCATCGCGCCGTATCGAGCTGCCATTCGTACAGGTCAATAGCCGCTCAAGCCAACAACGCTTTTGTTTGTTTATCGATCATGGCAAGCCGCAAAACGACCCCGTGCAAGGCACGTTCAACCATTACGGCCTGAGCCGCCATGCCACGGTGCCTTGGTTTTGACCCTTTTTTTCAAGGGATAAAAGAAGAGCGATAAAACAACGAGTTAGCGGTATCGCCTTGAAAAGGGTGATGCCGCACCTTTTCGAGAAGGCTCTTTAAAAATCAGATAATTAGCGCTATTTTATTCTAGTTCGCTGCCGCCCAGGCAGCTCAGAAATGTTTCTTTACACACGATAATCCGAAATAGAAGTTCGCTGCCGCCCAGGCAGCTCAGAAAAGTTATTGACGGTTTGATGTGAAACGCCGCAGGTTCGCTGCCGCCCAGGCAGCTCAGAAAGAAACGGTTCGTGCGGTGCTAGAGGGCAGAAAGGTTCGCTGCCGCCCAGGCAGCTCAGAAAATCGAAACGATCTGCTCTGGCGTGCGCTTACCGTTCGCTGCCGCCCAGGCAGCTCAGAAAGCTAGAACAAGAGGTCGCGTACTGGCGAGACCGTTCGCTGCCGCCCAGGCAGCTCAGAAATGCGCCGCGACAACGAGGCGTTTTGCGCCGAAGTTCGCTGCCGCCCAGGCAGCTCAGAAAAGGAAACTCAGCAACGGTCGTTGTCTGCAAATGTTCGCTGCCGCCCAGGCAGCTCAGAAAATGTCGAAAGTCCGGCAACCGGGCTTGGCACGGTTCGCTGCCGCCCAGGCAGCTCAGAAAGGCTGCGAGAGACCAGCCCGGTTGTTTTATTTGTTCGCTGCCGCCCAGGCAGCTCAGAAAGGATAGGCAAGTCCGGCCTTGACCCATTGCTGGTTCGCTGCCGCCCAGGCAGCTCAGAAAATTGCTGCCATGCGCGCCGGCTGGTATGCAGCATTCGCTGCCGCCCAGGCAGCTCAGAAAGCCGAGTACAGGCCCAAGGTGCCATCAGACGGGTTCGCTGCCGCCCAGGCAGCTCAGAAAGAAACGGTTCGTGCGGTGCTAGATGGCAGAAAGTTCGCTGCCGCCCAGGCAGCTCAGAAAATGGTATGTCGTCGTTAAAGTCGTCGAAGCTGGTTCGCTGCCGCCCAGGCAGCTCAGAAAATTCCCCGCTCCTTCTTATAGCGATCAAAACAGTTCGCTGCCGCCCAGGCAGCTCAGAAAGGCAGCAGTCACGAAGAACCGGATCGGCTAGAGTTCGCTGCCGCCCAGGCAGCTCAGAAAAGATGGAAAGCCTTGCGGATGGCGCCCTGACTGTTCGCTGCCGCCCAGGCAGCTCAGAAAGAACGCTGCATCGAGTACATCGAGGGGCAGGCGTTCGCTGCCGCCCAGGCAGCTCAGAAAAGCGCGACGCACTGGCCACGGACGTATCCATAGTTCGCTGCCGCCCAGGCAGCTCAGAAACTTCCGCAACCGACCGCGACAACGGTCAATCACGTTCGCTGCCGCCCAGGCAGCTCAGAAAAGCTAGGGACGTTATCAACGACCCAAGGAGTCGTTCGCTGCCGCCCAGGCAGCTCAGAAACTGATAGCCTTGTTGTGATGCTGCGCATCGGGGTTCGCTGCCGCCCAGGCAGCTCAGAAATAGATCTCAACAAGCGCGTCACGGCGGAGAAAGTTCGCTGCCGCCCAGGCAGCTCAGAAACGCGTCACGCTAGAGATCGCCAGCGTTCGCGTGTTCGCTGCCGCCCAGGCAGCTCAGAAAAATCGGTATTCGCGAGGTAAAGGCCGAGCGTTGTTCGCTGCCGCCCAGGCAGCTCAGAAAACAAAGTGGTTCATGATCTACTGCCAGGCATTGTTCGCTGCCGCCCAGGCAGCTCAGAAATCGTCCTCGTCGATGATGCCGGAGAGCCCGAAGTTCGCTGCCGCCCAGGCAGCTCAGAAATGTCGGCATTGAAGAACTGGAGAGAACCCATAGTTCGCTGCCGCCCAGGCAGCTCAGAAATCAATGATGGCTGATGAGCTGCTGCGAAATCCGTTCGCTGCCGCCCAGGCAGCTCAGAAAATCACGCATCGGGAAGCGCTCTCAGCGAAAGCGTTCGCTGCCGCCCAGGCAGCTCAGAAATCAGGCATGCACATCATGCAGTAGCAAAATGAGTTCGCTGCCGCCCAGGCAGCTCAGAAATGAGGGAGGGCAGTTGCATGGCGAGTCACTGCGTTCGCTGCCGCCCAGGCAGCTCAGAAAGCGATGTGCTACGCGAAAACGCGGAGTTGAGCGTTCGCTGCCGCCCAGGCAGCTCAGAAACTGCCACCTTCCCGCAGCGTTGACAGGAAGGGGTTCGCTGCCGCCCAGGCAGCTCAGAAAGCTCTGTGTGCGCTGGCATGTGTGCCCCTTATCGTTCGCTGCCGCCCAGGCAGCTCAGAAAAGCAGGGGCCGGTCTTGGCACTTGCGGTGGGTGTTCGCTGCCGCCCAGGCAGCTCAGAAAGTCATCGTCAATCGCGCCGATGCCATGACGCTGTTCGCTGCCGCCCAGGCAGCTCAGAAAAGTCGGGATAGCGCCCGGTCAGGTGATAGGTCGTTCGCTGCCGCCCAGGCAGCTCAGAAAAACTCCGGTGCGACGACTTCCGACTCTTCAAGGTTCGCTGCCGCCCAGGCAGCTCAGAAAGACGCCCTGGGCGTGGGGGTCAATCAGCGCATGTTCGCTGCCGCCCAGGCAGCTCAGAAATCTGCTGCGGTGAGACGACGTGCTGGAGTACGGTTCGCTGCCGCCCAGGCAGCTCAGAAAAACACGCGATCCACGAACGCCCGGGGCGCATCGTTCGCTGCCGCCCAGGCAGCTCAGAAAGAATAACACCCAGTTAAACGAGGAATAAAACCGTTCGCTGCCGCCCAGGCAGCTCAGAAAAGGTCTGCTGGGTGTATTCCGCTTCTTCCTCCGTTCGCTGCCGCCCAGGCAGCTCAGAAATACGCCGCCGGACGCCATGCCCAGCTCACCGAGTTCGCTGCCGCCCAGGCAGCTCAGAAAACAAGCGCATCATCTTCACCCTACCGGTCGAGGTTCGCTGCCGCCCAGGCAGCTCAGAAATAGAGTTATAATTTCTACGCACTGCTTCCAATGTTCGCTGCCGCCCAGGCAGCTCAGAAATGACCGCCAATGAGTTCGACGCCTTGCCCCCGTTTCGCTGCCGCCCAGGCAGCTCAGAAAATGCTGAATATCACGGCAGGCTTCCTATCTCGGTTCGCTGCCGCCCAGGCAGCTCAGAAAACTTGAAAAACTCACTTCCAGATAATCCCGAAGTTCGCTGCCGCCCAGGTAGCTCAGAAACTTCGAGGCGGAGCTTGTTCAGCACATCGATGGTTCGCTGCCGCCCAGGCAGCTCAGAAAACGGCAGCATCGCTAAGCTGTATGACGTCCGGGTTCGCTGCCGCCCAGGCAGCTCAGAAATATATCCGTCAGGAAGCCGCCGAAGGTAGAGTGTTCGCTGCCGCCCAGGCAGCTCAGAAAGGCAACAGGGCTACGCGCAAGGAGATCGATCGGTTCGCTGCCGCCCAGGCAGCTCAGAAATCAAAAATTTTGCGGGAGTTTTGCTCGACCTCGTTCGCTGCCGCCCAGGCAGCTCAGAAAGCTGCACTATATACGTAAAAACGGCCCGGACAGTTCGCTGCCGCCCAGGCAGCTCAGAAAAACAGCACTGTTCAATTGCTTATGATTTACCTGCCCTGCATCGACTTCGACCAGCGATTTCGAGAACCTGAAATAAAACGCGTTTGCTCAATTTTTTGCCAGTTCGGCCGATGACTGACAATGACCCGATGGCTGAAGTTGTGGCGATGTCATGTCGCTATTGCCGCCGTATTCATCACTCAATTCGTTGTCTGGCGCTGCGCTTGGCGATTTAACGCCGGTGGGCCATTGATTAATAAAAAAGAAGGAAGCCTTCCATGTCTCGTTCTGCTGGTTTACATCGTTTTCTAGGTCTACAAAGCAAGATTCTAGCGCTGGTGCTGATACCGCTTTTCCTGGTCACCGCCACTCTCGTGACGGTAGCGGCACTGAAGCAGAGCGCCGCCAGTCAGGAGAGTATTGTCGAGCAGCGTGAGCAGTTGATCGAAGCGCGCAAGGAAAGGGTCAAAGGGGTAATGGACATTGCACGCAGTGCTACCTCCGCGCTGGTGGACGATCCAACCCTGAGTGAAGAAGAGGTTCTGCAGCGGGCTTATCAAGTGCTGCAGGGCATACGTTTCGATGGCGGCAACTATATTTTCGGCTACGACTACGAGGGTAGGGCGACCGTCGTGGGCGATAACCTGGAGTTTGTGGGCACGGATCAGTTGAACGAGCTGGACCCGGATGGCCGTCCTATCGCCAAGGATGTCATCGCGCTTGGGCTCAAGGGTGGTGGTTTCTACACCTATCGCTGGGAACATCCGGAAACCGGTACCGTGGAGGAAAAGCAGTCCTACATCGTGAACCTGCCCAAGCTGGGCTGGGTCATCGGCGCCGGGATGTATATATATGATATCGATCAGATCATGGCCGCCGTCAGCGCCGAGGCATCTGAGTCACTGCGCAATACGATCATCAGCACGGTATTGCTGGGCATCGCGATCTTCGTCGCCGTGGCGCTGGTGACACTGTGGCTTGTGCGCAGGCTCGTGCGTCCGATCAACATTACCGCCACGGCAATGCGTGATATTGCCGAGGGGCGCGGTGATTTGACCCAGCGGCTCAACGTTGCCACCCGGGATGAGGTGGGCGAACTGGCGGAGCAGTTCAATACCTTCGTGGCGCGTATGCAAACAACACTTGTCGATGTGCGCCGGGGGGTGCGTGAGGTGCACAAGGCCGCCGGCGAGATGGCAAAGGGCAGCGAGGAACTGGCCACACGTACCGAGCAGGCCGCCGCGAATCTGCAAGAAACATCATCGTCGATGGAAGAGATCACTTCTACCGTCAATCACAGCGCCGAGTCGGCACAGCAGGCCAATCAGCTGGCTTCTTCTACGGTCACCGTGGCACGCCAGGGTGGCGAGGCGATGACCGAAGTAGAAAAGACCATGAAGGATATCAGCGGTTCGGCGACTCAGATCGGCGAGATCATCAAGCTGATCGACGACATCGCGTTTCAAACCAATATTCTGGCGCTCAACGCCTCGGTGGAGGCGGCCCGGGCCGGCGAGCACGGCCGCGGCTTTGCGGTGGTTGCCCAGGAAGTGCGCAACCTGGCCAGTCGCAGCGCCAATGCGTCCAGTGAAATTCGCGGCTTGATCGATACCGCTGTCACCTATACCCGCCAAGGCAGCGAGACCGTGCAGCGTGCCGGTGTCACCATGCGCGAGATCGTGGAGAGCGTTACCCGCGTCACGGATGTGATTGCGGAGATCAGCGCCGGTGCACGGGAGCAGAGCAACGGTATCGGCCAGGTCAACACGGCGGTGACCGAAATGGATACCATGACCCAGCAGAATTCCGCCATGGTGCAGCAAACTTCCGGCACCGCTGAAGCCATGCGCGAACAGGCGACTCGTCTAAGCGCTTTGATCGATACCTTCGTGCTCGGCGATGAAAGCTCGCAGACCGCGCCAAAAGCGTCGGCGCCCGTTGCGCACCTTGAGCCTCCCAAGTCCAGCACGGCGTCGTCTCGTAAGACGAGCGCGGTGTCGGAAGATGTCTGGGAGGAGTTCTAAACACGCCCCGATGCGGCTATCCATTCAAGCTGATATTCAGCGTCTTTTCCGCCTCGCAAGGCTTGCCCAAGCGCAGACACAGTCTGCGCTTTTTTAGGTCCATCACCACGGCGAACAGGGTTTCCATGCGCTCGGCTTCCGGCTGTTCATGATTGGTGTGGCGACAGAGGGATGAAGGGGCGTTGGCGTGATCGCTGAGCACATCGAACAGGGCATCGGGCTCGCTGGCGATGGGATGATCCAGCAACTGTTGAAGTCTTGTCAGGCGAATCGGGGAGTCGGGCTTAGGCAGGTCGTTGATGCAGGCGGTGGTCGTCTGCGCGTAAAGATGGTTGGTATGCAGCACTTTACCGTTCTGCGGCAGTAACTCGCCAGGGGGACCGGGATGCACCTCGAAGCCGGTGGCCTGGCCATCGGCGCTTGCAATCAGAAAGTGTGCCGGCGAGGCCACTCGGTCCTCGTTCACCACTCGCTTCGCGGCTTCAAAATCAGGGCATTCGAGAATCTTGCGCAGGGCAAAATGAATCGGCAAGCCCTCGCCGCAGGTCTGGGAGCGAATGGCATTGAGACACACGCCAAGGCCGTTTGCGTTCATGCCGATCTTGCCGACCATGCCGGCCTCGCCAATGCTGATCAGCGGTGCATGGTCGTCGGGTTCGATCTTCAAGACAACCACATTGCGCTGCTGATCGGCGCGCCAGTCCCAGTTCTGGGCCAGCCATTGCCCATGCTGATTGAGCGAGAAGGCGGAGCAGCCACCGCTGGCCTGGGTCAGCGATATTTCGCTGCGGCAATTAAGGGTCAGGATGTCATCGAAATCGACGCCGGCACCCTCGGCAATGCCTTGTACTTCGTCAAGGATCGCGGGAAAGCAGCGTTCGATGGCGGGCAGGAACCGGGGCGCCATTCGACGCGCCTGCCGCCAGGAAGAACCCACGAAATCCTGAAACAGCCGGTCGTAGACCGTGATGCTGTCCTGAATCTGAAGGGCGTGATGGCGTCCGTGTTCGTAGCCGATGGTGCGGCGGTTGCCTTTCAGCGAAGTAACTGACATTCCAGTATCACCAATTATGAAATCAAAATTCACTATAGCGGCAATATTTTTTCTTGACGACTTAGCAGGGATGGCATAATTTCTCATATGTAAATGAGAATTTTTATCGTTTATATCTTTCAGGAGAAGTTCATGCCCTATAGCATTACGTCCGGCTTCAAAGGAACCAACCCCACCTTGCAGATTTGCGATGCGTCGTCAGGCTCGGTACGGCTGGCCTGGGAATATCCGAGAAAGGAAAATCCAACCGATCAGACAGATCCAGATGTGTTGGCGCTAAAGCAGGAAGAGGCGGTACACACCCTTTTTCGGCGGTTGTTCTTGCTTACAACCGAACAGTATTTGAAGGAAGAGGCGTCGACCTCGAATGCAGTGGCCAAGCTGGAGTGTAAGCCATGAAAGGTGAGGGGTTCATGGCTGCCAAGAAAGCGGCCCCCATGAGCATGGGGGCCGGTGATCGGTCAGTCACGAGTGACTAGAACTCACGCTGTTCGAACTCTTCCGCGGCCTTGACCGCCTCTTGTTCGGTTTCATGCTCTGAAACCACCGTTTCATTTTCCGGCTGGCTTTCATCGATCACGTTCCAGCCGATGATCTTTTCGTTCATGTCCGTGGCGTCATAAATGGGTTCGACGCGCGCTTGCTTCTGCATCGTATTACCCCTGATCGAATTTCTTTAGGCAGCCTTGTCGCAGCCGCAGCCTTCGTGGGTGCACTTTGCACCATCGGCGTGACCGCTGGCGCAGGCATCGCAACAAAACGCCTTTCCATCGGACATGACAGCCTGGTCGGTATCGACTTCGCAGTTGCAGTTTGGGCAAGCGCAGGTTTGTTGATCGGCCATGTCTGTTTCTCCCTTTTGAAGTATGTCTCCCTCAGCATAGAAGTGGAGGGCTGTTTTTTAAAGGATGGAGGCAAGGAAAATCGGAAGGATTCAAATAAAATGCCCGGCCTGCTGGGCAGGGCCGGGCTGTAGCCTTCCTGGCTATGTAGAGCATCCCGTGCTCTCTATATTGAATATGTCAGCTGCAGGTAAATGTGTTGTTAACCCAGGCTATAAAGGCAAAGATAGTTGGTAAAATTCATAATTTTTGACTCTTTGCTCATACTTTATTTTTAGAATTGTAGATGGTCATGTCCAATTCCTTTTCACTCTTTCCAACCAGCGTGGTCACCATCAAGTCGCCGGCCACATTGACGCTGGTGCGGGCCATATCGAGGATGCGGTCGATGCCGGCAATCACCGCGATGGCTTCCAGTGGCAAGCCGACCTGAGCCAGCACGATAGAGAGCATGATCAAGCCTGCGCCAGGAACGCCAGCGGTGCCGATAGACGCCAGCGTACCGGTGACGATGATCATGCCGTAATCCATCAGCGAGAGATCGACGCCGACCAGTTGAGCAATGAAAAGTGCGACCACTCCCTGGTAGATGGCGGTGCCATCCATGTTGATGGTGGCGCCCACCGGCAGCACGAAGCCCGACACCCCTTCGGACACGCCCAGGTTCTTCTGCGCACAGCGCAAGGAAACCGGCAAGGTACCGGAGGAGGAAGCCGAGGAATAAGCGACCACCAGCGCATCGAGAATACCGCTCAAATACCGCAGAGGATTCAAGCGACCAAGCAGCGCCAGTAACCCCGAGTAGACCACCAGCACATGCAACACGCTGGCCAGATAGGCTACCCCGATTACCTTGGCCAACGGCAACAGCACATCGAGCCCGTAGCTACCCGAGACATAGGCGATCAAGCCGAATACGCCGAATGGCGCGAAGGCCATGACGATCTCGGTGAGCTTGTACATGGCCTCGGCGAAACTTTCGAACAGGCGTACCACCGGCTCGCCCTTTTCGCCGATCAAGGTCAGGGAAACCCCCAAGCCGATGGCGAACACGATGATCTGCAGGATATTGCCGTTAGCCAAGGCGTCGATGGGGTTCTGAGGCACCAGATCGACGAGGATCTGTACCAGCGATGGCGCCTCTTCCGCCTGGACAGGCTTGTCGAAACTCAGTTCCAGTCCAGCCCCGGGCTGGAAGATGGTCGAGGCCAGCAAGCCGATGCTGATGGCGAAGGCGGTGGTGATCAGATAAAGCACAATGGTGCGCAGGCCGATGCGGCCCATCTTCTGCGGGTCGCGCATGGCGGTGATACCGACCACCAGGGTCGAGAACACCAAGGGTACGATCAACATCTTGATGGCGCTGATGAAGATATCGCCAATGGGCTTGAAGACGCTGGCGTCTTCACCCATGAGCGCACCGGCAACGACCCCAAGTGCCAGGCCGACAAGAATCTTCTGCCATAGAGGAATGCGCCGCCATGGATTGGGCCGCGAGGATGAGCTATCTGCCATGCAGGTTATCTCCGTGAAATGCTGTAAGTGGCGAGGAATATATCGAGTCGCGGCGATTCTACAGAAAAAGCTCCTTTCGTTCGTCGTGTAAAAATAAAAAAGCCCGGCATCCGCCGGGCTTGAAAAGTGGTGATCAATCGCTACTCAGTCCTCGTCCTCCTTCGGATAAGCCGGCGCGGATTCAAACGCCCGCTTGTCGTCGGGCAAGCGCACGATGTCTCCAAGGCTGAGTTTGCCGTGTTCTTTTATCCGCTCTCCCTTGGCATCGATGATGGCGGCGACTTCGCCGATGCTGACCTGGTCGCTGTAGGCCTCGACCTTCACGCGCACATTCATGCCCTGATAGCGCCCCGAGACGACGCTGCCGGGATGCGGTTCGCTGTAGTCATTGGGGTTCTTGGCATAATGTGCCGTGACGCTATCGGCGCCAGGGTCGTCCCATTCGATATGTGTATGCATATGTTCTCTCCTTGTAGACGTGCCAAGCTTAGCCGCACGAGGCCACTTGATGAAAGCCCATAGCGCTACGCCCAACTATTTCTATGGATTCAAGAATCAGGTGCTTGCCCGGAAAGCTCCATGATCATGCGAGTCGCCAGATAGAGCCTGGGCACGATGCTGTCGAGCACGATGAACTCATCCGCACTGTGGTAACGCCCGCCTACCAGGCCCAGGGATTCCAGCACAGCCGGCGTGTCGCCATCCGGGTTATAGGCATAGGCCGCATCGGTACCCCCACCGATCTCGATGGCATCGAGATCGCGATCCAGTTCGGAATAAATCGCTTGTGCCTGTTTGGCCAGCGCCTGGGTCTGGGGGTTGTCCGGCAGTGGCGGGCGGCCCTTGTCGATGCGGAAGTCTACCTTTGTATCTTCTATGAGTTTGTCCTGAATGATCTCGTTGGCTTCATCCATCACTCGGTCATATTCGCCGGCATCGAAATAGCGCATATCGCCTTCGGCGTGGGCCTGCTCGGGAATGATGTTGCGCTTGGCGCCACCGTCGACGATGGTCCAGTTGAGAGTGGTCTCCTTGTCGGCGTTGCCTAGTTCGTCCAGCTGTAAAAGCTGGTGGGCAAGTTCCATGATGGCGTTTCGGCCTTGCTCTGGAGCGCTACCCGCGTGGGAGGCACGGCCTTCGACATCGAGAAAGACGTAGTTGATGCCCTTGGTCACCACGGTAACCGCATCGACATCGTCTTCACCCAGGGCCGGTTCGAATACCAGTACGGCGTCTTGATCCTTGGCAAGTTGTTGAATCACCTCCCGAGAGCCAAGAGAGCCTTTTTCTTCATCTGGATTGAAGACCACGGTCAGGGTGCCGTACTTCTTGAAATCGAGTTCTTCGAGTATCGCAAGGGCGTGCAGAATCACTGCAGCACCCCCCTTGGCATCCCCAATGCCCGGGCCATAGCCACGGTCATCGTCGGTACGAAAAGGGCGTTTTTCCACTTCGCCTTCATCGAACACGGTGTCGTAGTGGATCATCAGCATGATGTTCTGATCCCCCTCGCCGTTCAGGGTGCCGATCAGCGTCTTGCCACCGAACTTCGGCGCCGGGCGGGTTTCGATCTCGGCGCCAAGACGTTCGAGGCGCTGTTCGAGTATACCGGCGACTTTGTTGAGTCCTTCCACGTAACCGGTGCCGGAATCGATGTTGACCAGCGTTTCCAGGGTTTCGAGCAGTGGTTGCTCCTGCTCCCGGGCGGCTTCGAGGACGTCTTGTTGAGAGGCGGCAAGCGCTGGAATGGTTGCGAACAAGGTTGCGCAACCAAGGCTCGCGGCAAACAGGAAAGGCGTCATTGTTTTCTTCCTCGAGTAAGTGGTTCTCCTGATTAAAGACTAGGGGGAAAGTATGGAAACGCAAATCGGGCACAGGCCAAAACGGCAATAATAAAGACGGCCCCTAGGCCGCCTTCACATATCAAGAACTGAAAATGCAGGTCGTGAACAGGTTCCTAGAAGCGGAAGCTCAGGCCACCCATGACCACCAGGGGATCGATTTCCACCTCGGTATCGTAGTCGGCACCGCCTGCCGAGACGGTGGCATCGCTGTCGATATCCAGGTACCAGGCGGCGGCGTTGAGCGCCCAGTGCTCGCTGATCAGCAAATCGACACCCAACTGCGCGGCATAGCCCCAGGAGTCGTCCAGTTCGAGGTCGGCGCCGGGTAGATCGAGAGTTTCACCCGAGAAGCGGGTGTAGTTCACGCCGGCACCGACGTAAGGCTGTACTCGGGAATCGGTTCCACCGAACGGGTAGTACTGCAGGGTCAGGGTCGGCGGTAGATGTTTGGTCGATGCAACGTTGGCACCGTCCAGCTCGATCTCGTGCTCGAAGCGCTCGGCGGCCAGCAGCTCGACACCTAGCTGGTCGAGGAAACGATAGCCCAGGGTGAAGGCGAAGCCGCTATCGTCACCCACATCGATTTCGTTGATGCCAAGAACGCTCAAATCACCGTTGTCACTTTTCGGAGCGACCTTGGCGACACCGAAGCGTGTATAGAAATCACCTTGACCATAGGCCATCACCGAGGAGGCGGTTGTCATGGAGGCCAGGAAGATGGCGCCGGTGAGAAGAGGGGTTACGCGCATGGGAAGACTCCTTGATTGGTCCCAATAATCGCCCCTGGTGGCGCATGGCACATCCAATGCTGGGGCATGAGCGTAGCATGGTCATGATGCTACGAGCTGGGAGTAGCGTAACCGATGCACAGCGGCGCACATTGATTTATGTCATGTTTGTTACAAGTAGATACGCATGCGAACTGGTTTTTGTACGTGCTTGAAATTGTAATGAAAAGCCCGCCGATAAGGGCGGGCTGGAAAGAGTAAGGCTTCTCTTCGAGTCGGTCATTCAATGCACAAATGGCACGCAATCTAGTCGTTATCGCCACTGGCCACCAGCGAGTTGACCTGCAGACCCTCTTTCTGAAGCAGAGCGACCAATTGGTGTTGATGTTCCGGACCACGGGTTTCCATCTCGAGTAGCACTTGCGTCATGCCGACAGGCACGTGGAGTTCGCCGCGGCGATGTTCCACATGACGGATGTTCATGCCGAGCTTGGCGACGGTATCGAGCAAATGGGCAAGGTTGCCGGGCGTATCCTGAATGGTGACCGAAAGGCTTGTCAGACGACCGCTGGAGGCGAGGCCATAGTCGATGGAGCGGCCCACCAGGCTCATGTCCACGTTGCCACCCGAGATCACGCAGACGACCCGGTCCCGGTCGCTGACATGAATCTTGCCACTCAACAAGGCCGCCAGGCCGATGACCCCGGCCCCTTCGCCAATGGTGTGGGTATGCTCGAGCATGGTGACGATGGCCCGGGCGATGGCATTGTCACTGACGGTGACGATATCGTCCACATAGCGTGCGATGACCTGGCGGGTCAGCTTGCCGGCGCGCTTGACCTTGATGCCGTCGGCGATGGTATGGGCATCGGGCGCGACTTCCTCGATGCTGCCATCCACCAGGAAACGCCGCCAAGGTGCCACGTTGTCGGTTTGTACGCCGATGACACGAATGGCCGGATTTTGCAGCTTGAGGGCCAGCGCCACTCCGGAGAGTAGGCCGCCGCCCCCCAGGGGCACCACGGCAAGCGTCATGTCCGGAGCGTCCTCGAACATTTCGAGACCACAGCTGGCCTGGCCGGCGATCACGTCCCAGTCGTCGTAGGGAGACAGGAAAGCCAGGTTGTCCCGCTGGGCAATCTCCAGGGCAAGTTCGGTAGATTGTTCCAGGTTGGTGCCATGCAAATGAACCTCGGCGCCCATCTTGCGACAGGCTTCTATCTTAGTTAAAGGCGCGTTGGTCGGCATGACTACGACGGCGCGAAGACCCGCGAGGCCCGCGGCCCGGGCCACGCCCTGGGCATGATTGCCGGCGGAAGCGGCGATCACCCCATTGCCCTGAGCATCGGCAGCCAGCAACTGAGTAATCTTGTTGGTGGCGCCGCGTATCTTGAAGGAACCTGCACGCTGCAGGTTCTCGAACTTGAAGGCAAGCGACGTGCCCAATGCGGCAGAAAGTACATCGTTATGCCACTGAGCCGTATGGATCACGGCCTCCTGGAGGCTTGCTCGAGTGGCGTGTAGACCCTGAAGCGATAAAGGGATCGATTCGATAGACATGGCAGGCCTTACTGGCTAATAGCAGGGTGGCAGTCGAGCTTTCGTATCCGCTGCCCGAACATCTGACGGCTATTAGCATAACGCTTCTTGGATAGACTTGTTTAACGCGAGCATCACCCATTAAAAAGCCCGCCGATGAAGGCGGGCCGGAAAACGCAGGAACAAATACCGAATCAGTTCTTGTTGGCGCGCTTGCGTTCGTTTTCCTTGAGGTGCTTCTTGCGCAAGCGGATATGGTTCGGGGTGACTTCGACCAGCTCGTCGTCATCGAGAAACTCGATGGCCTGCTCCAGGGAGAAGCGTACCGGTGTCGTCAGCACGATGTTTTCGTCGTTACCCGAAGCGCGCATGTTGTCGAGCTTCTTGCCCTTGGTGGGGTTGACCGCCATGTCGTTGGCACGGTTGTTGATTCCGATCAGCATGCCTTCGTAGACCTCGGTGCCATGATCGATAATCAGCTTGCCGCGCTCTTGCAGCGTGAACAGCGCATAGGCCAGCGCCTTGCCGTCGACCATGGATACCAGTACGCCGTTGCGCCGTTCGATGGAGGCATCGGGCTTGAGCGGGCCATAATGATCGAAGCGGCTGGTGAGAATACCGGTGCCGGAGGTCAGGGTCAGGAACTGGCCACGAAAGCCAATCAAGCCCCGCGCAGGGATGATGAAGTCCAGGCGCACGCGGCCCTTGCCGTCCGGGTTCATGTTGGAAAGCTCGCCCTTGCGATAGCCGAGCTCTTCCATGATGGCGCCCTGATGCTGCTCTTCGCAGTCGATGATGACCTCTTCGTAGGGCTCCTGCTTGACGCCGTCGATCTCGCGGATGATGACTTCAGGACGGCCCACGGCCAGCTCGTAGCCTTCACGACGCATGGTTTCGATCAGCACCGAGAGATGCAGTTCGCCCCGCCCGGATACCTTGAACTTCTCCGGCGAGTCACCCTGCTCGACCCGCAGCGCGACGTTGTGGATCAGCTCCTGATCGAGACGGTCCTTGATGTTGCGGCTAGTGACGTACTTGCCGTCACGACCGGCAAAGGGCGAGTCGTTGACCTGAAAGGTCATGGAGACGGTGGGTTCGTCGATGGTCAGCGCCGGCAGTGCTTCCGGCGCCGCCGGATCGCATAGCGTATCGGAGATCGCCAGGTCGTCGATGCCGGTGATGCAGATGATGTCGCCGGCGTCGGCCTGCTCGGTCTGCACGCGCTCGAGTCCCATGTGCGTCATCACCTGGCCGATCTTGCCCTTGCGGGTGTTGCCATCGCGAGAGATCACGCTGACCTGCTGGCCCGGGCGCACGTTGCCGCGCTTGATACGGCCCAGGCCGATAACGCCGACATAGCTGTTGTAGTCCAGCGCCGAGATCTGCATCTGGAAGGTGCCGTCGCGCTCGACCTTGGGCGGTTCGACGATATCGACGATGGCCTGGAACATCGGCGTCATGTCGTCGGCCAGCTCTTCGGGGTCCGGGCCGGCGATGCCGTTCAAGGCCGAGCAGTAGATGATCGGGAAATCGAGCTGCTCGTCATTGGCACCCAGATTGTCGAACAGATCGAAGATCTGATCGATGACCCAATCCGGACGCGCCCCGGGGCGGTCGATCTTGTTGACCACCACGATCGGTTTCAGGCCTTGATCGAAGGCTTTCTGGGTGACGAATCGGGTCTGGGGCATGGGGCCGTCGACGGCATCGACCAGCAGCAGCACGGAGTCGACCATCGACATGACGCGCTCGACCTCGCCCCCGAAATCCGCGTGCCCGGGGGTGTCGACGATGTTGATGTGATAAACCTGCTCGTCGGGTGCCTGCCAGCGGATCGCCGTGTTCTTCGCCAGGATGGTGATGCCGCGTTCCTTTTCCTGGTCGTTGGAGTCCATGACACGCTCCTGGCCTTCGGCCTTGCGGTCCAGGGTGCCTGATTGGCTCAAGAGTTTGTCGACCAGGGTGGTCTTGCCGTGGTCGACGTGAGCAATGATGGCAATGTTGCGAAGTTTCTCGATCACGACGGGATCCTGCTGGGAAATAGGGGGAGTATTATAGTGGCTAGCGGTGCCCGACTGCTACCTTATGCCACGGATTTTGCCGGCTGGCGCCGTTTTCACGTTCTGACGACGCAGTTTTCGATGACCTTGGCGCCTCTTTTCAAAACCGCTGGGCGTAGCCTATAAAAAGCCCAACAGATGGTCGAAGAGGCGCCCCGGGCTCTGAGCCAGCGCTTGGTTGACGGTAATACGCGGAAGCGCCAGCGGGTTGCTTCGCTGTGTCACCCAGCCCTCCGTATCGAACAGCGCGGTGGTTACGCCCGCGCGCTGTAGCATTTGCCGGGCTTGCAAGGAGGGTGCCTCCCCGGTACAGGCGATGGTCGATAGCGGGTCCTGGCAAAGCGTGGCCAGCGCCTTGCGAGAGCGGCGCAATTGTTGGTGAAGCCCTTCCTCGTTCTGCGCGGTATAACGAATCCCGCCGGCACCGAAGCGGAACAGTCCGCTACTTTCCAGGCGTCGCGCGCTAAAGGGATCGATTGGTTGCAGCGAATGATCGAGGACGCCCAGTAGATGTTCGCCCACCTGGCGCAAACACTGTGAGTCGGTGTCCGCAAGTTGCAGGAAGTAGCGCAACAGGGCGCGGCTGTAGGCATGATCCGGATGATGAGGCGGCATGGGTGGCAGTGGCAGTCCTGCGTCTCCCATCGTGTCACGAATCCGCTTGAGGGAGTGCCTTTGCCAAAGGGCGTCGCCCACCAGCTTGCGCCACAGCTCGGTATCCTGTGTTGGTGCCGCGGTGATGAAGATGCTCGCGGGAATTGCGTAATGATCGAGTAGCCCGGTCGCATTTTCGATGTCATGGCGCCAGGGGGTATCGAAGGTCAGGCTTATGTTGGGATGATGCTCGGCGTGAGGCGTGAGCGCTGTGGAAAGGTTGACCATGCCTGCGACACCGTTGAGCGTGACAAGCAAGTTCTCGAAGCCTGATGGTCCAAGGCTCCAGGGCGCGCAATGGGGCAGGCGTGCCTCGGTCTCGCTTGCAAGTACTCGCGGCAAATGCAATAACGCTCGCTGACCACGACCCGGATTCAGCAGTGTGCGTCGCCAATGGCCGCGCAGACGCTGGGCCAGATCCTGAGCGAGCCCGAGCGCCTTCATTGGCGTAGCTCGCTGCCTGTTGCTTGACTGACTTCAGGTGCCTGGTTCATCACCCGGGCGTTACAAGCGTCGAGTCGAAGCAGAAGATCGCTTTCGATGCCTTGTTCTCGCTCGACGTCAAAGCCCCCTACGCGTTCGAACCATTGGCGTTTGACACTCAGGGCGAGCGTGTCGCTGTCGGCGCTCAAAAAACGTGTCAGCCAGGAAGGCTTCATGGTGCTGATCATTGTCAAGGCGACAGCATCCCAGGAGCGTTCGAACATGGCGCGTTCCGACCAGGCCAGCCAACCTGCAGGCAGCTCCACCAAAGGATCGATGAAGACCAGGGCGCTGGCCTGGGTGAGATTGGCACAAGCGTTGTAGCGTTGCCCTCGAGTACCAGGGCAGCGCTCTATCAACTGCGCATTATGGCGTTCGGCCAATACGGCGTTGCGTGTTCGAACCTTGTCAACGAGTACGATGATATCCACTGGACTGTTGATCGTATTGACTGCGTGCGTAACAGCTTCCAAACACCTGTCCAGGCGTGAATGGCCACGTTGAGAATCTATGATGATGCAAAAATAATTCATTGTCAGGGTGACCCAACTCTGTTGGCTGGTCGATTGTCGCGCCAGCGACTTGAATTTTTTGAGTCACGCAATATGGTCATGCAGTCACTCATGTCAGCGATCACTAGACGCCGTTTTTTTATGTAATAAATAGTAGCCTTTGGTTTCAGAGCGTATCAATGCATGGACCGGCTGATTTCGACATGGTCAGCGCATGGTTTTTCCACGTTTGATTGGTTGAGTGGATTAATCATGAGCAAGTCGTTGCAGCCAAATCATCTAAGGCACCAGGATGGTGCGAAGCAACAAGACATGCACTTGGATGGTGCGCCTATCATTTTTTTAAAGCGCATGGCGTGGCCTACAACGCCATGATGAGCTGTCGTATTTTTTGGAAAATTAAAATTATTTTCAATGAAATCAATTGTCTGTTTAAAGAAAAAGTTTTGCCAGGTATATTTGGCCTGTCTTTTGCTTTAAACCGATGGAAAGCGACTGTCGTGGGCAATTAATGGCGCGGCATGCTACAACGATGCGACTTATATCGTTTTGAGCCTAACACTCACTCTGTGGAGAAAATCATGTCAGAAAAGACGCTTGCCCTGATGGAAGAGCACGACATTCGCTGGGTCGATCTGCGATTTACCGATACACGGGGTAAAGAGCAGCATGTCACCATTCCCGCCAGTGCCGTCGACGATGAGTTTTTCGAAAACGGTCAGATGTTCGATGGCTCCTCCATCTCGGGCTGGAAGGGAATCAATGAATCCGACATGATCCTGCGCCCGGAAGATGGTACGGGTTTTATCGACCCATTCACTGAAGATGCCACTCTGATACTGCGCTGCGACATCATCGAGCCCGCTACCATGCAAGGTTACGAGCGCGATCCCCGCTCCATCGCCAAGCGTGCCGAGGCGTATCTTGCCAGTACCGGACTGGGCGATACCGCCTTCTTCGGCCCGGAGCCGGAGTTTTTCATCTTCGACGAGGTGCACTGGAAAAATGATATCCAGGGCGCGATGTATCGTATTTCCTCGGAAGAGGGCGCCTGGGCCACGGATTCCACCAACCTCGAGGGCGGCAACCTCGGCCATCGTCCCCGGCTTAAGGGCGGCTACTTCCCGGTTCCTCCGGTGGATTCCCATCACGACATCCGAAGCGCCATGTGCAACACCCTGGAGGCGATCGGCCAGGCGGTGGAGGTGCATCATCACGAGGTGGCCAATGCCGGGCAGAACGAGATCGGCGTGAAGTTCAATACCCTGGTCAAGAAGGCCGACGAAGTTCAGGAAATGAAGTACGTCATTCACAACGTGGCCCATGCCTACGGCAAGACGGCAACCTTCATGCCCAAGCCGCTGGTAGGGGACAATGGCTCCGGCATGCATATTCACCAGTCCTTCTGGAAGGATGGCGAGAACATGTTCGCCGGTGACGAATACGCCGGGCTTTCCGAGATGGCGCTTTACTATATCGGCGGCGTGATCAAGCACGCTCGCGCCCTGAATGCCTTTACCAATCCGGCGACCAACTCCTACAAGCGTCTGGTGCCAGGGTTCGAGGCGCCGGTGATGCTGGCCTACTCGGCGCGCAACCGCAGTGCCTCGATTCGTATTCCCTATACCGCCAGCCCCAAGGGCAAGCGGGTGGAGACGCGTTTTCCGGACCCGGTCGCCAACCCTTATCTCTCGTTTGCGGCACTTCTGATGGCGGGTCTCGACGGCATCAAAAACAAGATCCATCCCGGCGACGCCATGGACAAGAACCTCTACGACCTGCCGCCGGAAGAGGGCAAGTCCGTGCCCACCGTGGCGACGAGTCTTGAGCAGGCGCTTGAATGCCTGGACCAGGATCGTGCCTTTCTCACCGAAGGCGGGGTGTTCACCGATGACATGATCGATGCCTACATCGAGGTGATCGGTGAGGACGTGCAGCGTCTGCGCATGGCCACCCATCCGCTCGAGTTCGACATGTACTACAGCTGTTGATGACAGCCGCTTGTCAACGCTGCCCGTTACAGATGCAAGGCAAGCGGCCGATAAGGTATAAGAAGCAAGGGCTCCCAAGGGGGCCCTTTTTACGTCATATCGAGATACGGCGCATACCTGTGGCATGGGTCACCGAGGAAGCTAGCATGACGCGTTTTCTATCCTGCATATTCATAGGTTGCTTGCCTTTTAGTGGAATCGAGGCGGCTACGGTTTATCGCAGCGTCGATGCTCAAGGCGATGTCGTCTTTACCGATACCCCAAGCCAGGATAGCCAGCGCATCAAGCTCGAATCCCTCACGGTGGTGCCTTCACAAGACTCTGTGCCTCCCGCCTCGAAGGCTCCTGAAACACCGGCCGAGAAAAAAGCATCCCCCCAAACCTCGCGCAACGTTGCTGGTGGGCCCTTCCAGCCTTATTCCACCTTTACTATCCTGTCGCCCCAGGACGGTTATACGCTGCAGACCGGTTACGCTGGCGATATCGCCATCGATATCGCGGTGGAGCCTGAATTGCGCCAGGATCATCGTATTCGCTTGTTGGTAGATGGCGGGCTCAGCCAGCCCGCGATGCACACCCAGGCGTTTATGCTCAAAGGCTTGAATCGAGGCGAGCACACCTTGCGCGCAGAGCTGCTCGATGCCCAAGGCAATGTGCGGCATCGCAGCGACCCGGTGACGCTGTACGTGCACCGGGCCAGCGTCAATCTGCCATCGAATCCGAACAATCCAGCAGGTCGCCCCCCGGATCAAACCGGCAACTGAGCTTCATCGACTCCAAAAGTCGTGGTGAAGCGGGCATACTTTCATGGAGTGCACCACAATGGTGCATAAATCTGATGCGTTGCTGGTAAAGAACAGGTGTGAACTTGAAATGTGCCAGGGGCGCAGTGCCTGCACCACTGTGTGCAAGCATCTCCATTGCGGAGACACGGGATGCACCGACGATTATTGGAACACCTGACGACTGCCGTCATGACCCTGGATGGCGCATTCAGAGTCTATTGGATGAATCCGGCTGCCGAGGCGTTGCTGGCGGTCAGTCTTGGTCGCGTGAAAGGCGTGGGGCTCGAAAGCCTGATAGGGGGCAATACAGATGTGACCGAGGTGCTGGTCAAGGCGATGCGGACGTTTCACTCCTTTACCCAGCGGGAAGCAAGACTCGTACTGGTCAGCGGCGAAGCAGTCACTGTCGATTTTACTGCGACGCCCTTGACCGATAACGAGTTGCTGCTCGAAATCGAACCTCGGGACCGGCTATTGAAGATCTCTCGGGAAGAAGCGCTCATCGTCCGCCAGAAAACCATCAAGGTGCTTTCCAGAGGGCTGGCCCACGAGATCAAGAATCCCTTGGGCGGCATTCGCGGCGCGGCGCAGCTACTTGAACGCGACCTGCCGGATCCGGCCCTCGTTGAATACACCCAGGTGATCATCGAGGAGGTCGATCGGCTGCGGGATCTGGTCGATCGCATGCTGGGCCCCCATTACCCTTGCCGTTACGAACCCTTGAATATCCACAAGGTAGTGGAGCGGGTGCGGACCCTGCTTCTGGCGGAACACCCAAGTATCGACTATGTGCGGGATTACGACCCCAGTCTACCGGAGCTGACTGGTGACGAAGCCCAGCTGATCCAGGCGCTGCTCAATGTAGCGGGCAACGCCGTTCAGGCCATGGAGGCGAGCGGCAGCGAGGCACCGCGGTTGACGCTGCGCACACGCGCAAGACGCCAGTTTACTCTTGGCAGCGAATGCCATCGGCTGGTCTGTGAAATTACCGTGATCGATAACGGTCCGGGCATTCCGGAGCGCCTGCGGGATACGCTCTTTTACCCCATGATATCCGGACGTGCCGATGGCAGTGGTTTGGGGCTTGCCATCGCTCAATCGATATTGCATCAGCACCATGGGTTGATCGAAAGCGAGTCCCGGCCCGGCCATACCGAATTTCGCCTGCTCATTCCCCTGGACGCAGCCGTCAACTCACCCGTGGAGGTTCCATGAACGAGAGGGCTCGTGTCGTCATCGTCGACGATGATCGCAGCATTCGCTGGGTGCTGGAGCGCGCGCTTGCCCAGCCGGACATCGAGATTCAAAGCTTCGAACGCGCGGATCATGCCCTCGATACGCTGCTTAACACCCCGCCGGATGTACTGCTGACGGACATCCGCATGCCGGGGCTCGATGGTCTGGATCTATTGGCCCAGGTGCGTAAGGCGCATCCTGATCTGCCGGTGATAGTGATGACTGCGCACTCGGATCTGGACAGCGCCGTGGCATCCTATCAAGGCGGCGCCTTCGAGTATCTGCCCAAACCCTTCGATGTCGACGAAGCCTTGGCACTGGTGAGACGGGCCATCGCTCATGCCCGCGAACGCCGCACTCCGGCCAACATTCCCGCCCGGCTGGCAACGGAGATCATCGGCGAGGCACCGGCCATGCAGGAGGTGTTTCGCGCCATCGGTCGCCTGGCGCAATCTCATATCACCGTGCTCATCAATGGCGAATCCGGCACCGGCAAGGAGCGTGTGGCCCTGGCCTTGCATCAGCATAGTCCACGCAAGGCCCGACCCTTCATCGCCTTGAACATGGCGGCGATACCCAAGGAGTTGATGGAGTCGGAGTTGTTCGGCCATGAAAAGGGTGCTTTCACCGGCGCCAGCACCCAGCGCCTAGGCCGCTTCGAACAGGCTGACGGTGGTACGCTGTTTCTCGATGAGATCGGGGATATGCCGCCGGATACCCAGACTCGCTTGCTCCGGGTGCTGGCGGATGGTGAGTTCTATCGTGTTGGCGGCCACCATCCGGTCAAGGTCGATGTGCGCATCATTGCCGCCACCCATCAACATCTTGAACAGCTGGTTACACAAGGGCGCTTTCGTGAAGACCTGTTTCATCGACTCAACGTAATTCGCATTCACCTGCCGCGCCTGGCAGAGCGTAGCGAAGACATCCCCCCCCTGGCCCAGCACTTTCTTGCCGAAGCCGCCCGGGAGCTCGCCACGGAAATCAAGATTTTGACCTCTGCCGCCGAACGGCACCTGACCCGCCTACCCTGGCCCGGCAACGTGCGTCAGCTGGAGAACACCTGCCGCTGGCTGACGGTCATGGCGTCCGGGCGTGAAATTCTGATCGACGATTT
The DNA here is from genome assembly GCF_947493865.1 of uncultured Halomonas sp. Taxonomy (GTDB): domain Bacteria; phylum Pseudomonadota; class Gammaproteobacteria; order Pseudomonadales; family Halomonadaceae; genus Modicisalibacter. Next base: position 22,978 of record NZ_CANLTC010000014.1, on the reverse strand, counting down.
GCCGGCGGAACTGCGTGATGTCGAAAGCACGGAGCATGAGACCGAGGATTGGCGCAAGGCCTTTCGCGCTTGGGCCGATCGCACCTTGAGCGAGGGGCATACACATCTATTCGGCGAGGCGGTGTCGGAGTTCGAGCGTATCCTCATCGAATCCGCCCTCAAACATACCGGTGGACGAAAAGGAGAGGCGGCGGAGCTGTTGGGTTGGGGGCGCAACACCCTGACCCGCAAGCTGAAAAACACCTCTTTCGAATGAGGCTTTTCAGGCGCCGCGCCCTTGAATTTCCGGCATCAACATCCATATTTACAACCAGCAGGGCACGTCGAACAGGCGGCACTGCTTAAAGACACATCTTCACTGACTTTTATAAGGAGGTGTTCGATCATGTTCGGAGATCTTTGGCGTTCCAATAGCTCCAGGTCTGCGGATTTTGATTGGTTCCGGCAGGTCATGGACGAATTCTTTCCTCAAGCCACCTCGGATATCCGTTCGGTACCCCGTGGCACATTCCCCATGATCAACATGGGGCGCACGGACGAGGCCGTTCTGGTGTATGTGTTTGCACCGGGCTTGACGTCTGACGAGCTTGATGTGAGCGTTCAGGACAATGTGCTGACGCTACATGGTCGACGTTCGCCGGTTGCGGAAGAGGGCGAGGGCCAGCAGCGTGCCTACTACCGCCAGGAGCGTTTCAGTGGTGAATTTTCACGTTCCGTGACGTTGCCCGATGGTGTCGATACCGAGCGGGCCGAGGCACGAGCTACCAACGGTTTGGTGGAAATTCATCTGCCCAAGCGCGAGGAAATGAAGCCGCGCCGCGTCGAAATCAAGACGGCTTGAGACCCAAGGGAGGTGTTGAGTTATGAATGATGTCACTAAACGCGAAACCAATCGCGAGGTCGCGACCCAGCAGGAACAGCGCCGCACCCTGCTGCCGGCAGTGGATATCTATGAGCAGGATGACGCCCTGCATGTGATCGCCGATATGCCGGGAGTCACCCAGGAGTCGCTGCACATCGAGGTGGATCAGAACGTGCTGAGCATCGAAGGCGATATCAAGATCGATATGCCAAGCGGCGTTTCCGCTTCCTACGCAGAGATACGCGGTGATCAGTACGCGCGTCGCTTCACGTTGAGCCATGAGATCGATGCCGACTCGATCCAGGCGGAAATCCGCGATGGCGTACTGCGTCTGGTATTGCCCAAGCGCGAGACGCACCGCCGCCGGCGTATCGAGGTCAAGGCGGCCTGATTCCATCAACGATGAGCCGTACAAAAGGCGCCTTCCTTTCTGGAAGGCGCTTTTTTTGGACCGTCAGGCTTAGAATGATCGTGTTTTTTGTGCAGTGGTTCTAAGCTGGAAAAGTGCGTCACTTATCGGCAAGATGATCGGCGTATTTTTGAATGTGCCTGCGGGACGCAAAGGCCGCCGCCATCTAAAGAGGAACTAGTCACGATGACCGATATTACCAAACTGCTGGGCGACGAAGCCGACAGCCTTCTCAACCATACCTGCAGCGGATTCAAGAAAGAGGATCTATACCTGCCCGGCCCTGACTTCGTCGACCGGGTGATGATGGACAGCGACCGCAACCCCCTTGTATTGCGCAACATGCAAGCGTTGTTCAATCATGGCCGCCTGGCAGGCACCGGTTATCTGGGCATGTTGCCGGTGGATCAGGGGATCGAGCACTCCGCGGGTGCCTCGTTTGCGCCCAACCCGATGTATTTCGACCCCAAGAACATCGTCGAACTGGCCATCGAAGGCGGTTGTAACTGCGTCGCCTCGACTCTGGGGGTGCTCTCCTCCGTGGCGCGGCGCTATGCCCACAAGATTCCGATGATGCTCAAGCTCAACCACAACGAGACCTTGACCTACCCGGCGATCTACGACCAGACGATGTTCGCCCAGGTCGAGCAGGCTCACAACATGGGCTGTATCGCGGTCGGCGCCACCATCTATTATGGCTCCCCGGACTGCCGGCGTCAGATCATGGAGGTCAGCGAAGCCTTTGAGCGCGCCCATGAACTGGGCATGGTCACGGTGTTGTGGTCCTATCTGCGCAATCCTGACTTCAAGAAGGACGGCACCGACTATCACGTCTCCTCTGACCTCACGAGCCAGGCGGTTCATCTGGCGGCCACCATCAAGGCGGACATCGTCAAGCAGAAGCTGCCGGAGAACAACGGTGGTTACAAGGCGGTCGGTTTCGGCCATACCCACGACAAGGTCTACGATGAGCTGACCTCGGACAACCCCATCGACCTGGCCCGCTATCAGGTCGCCAACTGCTTCATGGGACGTGCCGGGTTGATCAACTCCGGCGGCGGCTCCAAGGGGCATTCAGATCTGGGTGAGGCAGTGCGTACCGCGGTAATCAACAAACGTGCCGGCGGTATGGGCCTGATCTCCGGGCGCAAGGCATTCCAGAAACCCATGAAGGAGGGGGTCGAGCTGCTCAACGCGATTCAGGATGTGTATCTGTCGAAGGATGTAACGATAGCGTAGAAAGTTTCTTGAGTTGGCTGAAAACGAAAAAGGCCCGGTCGCGATGACCGGGCCTTTTACATTGCGGCGTCACGGCGTTACGTCGTGGCGCTTTCTTCCAGCAGTTGCTCGACCTGCTCCACGACGTTGTCCACGGTGAAGCCGTAATACTTGAACAGTGCTTCCGCCGGGGCGGATTCGCCGAAGCTGTGCATGGCGATGATGCGGCCATGAAGCCCCACATACTTGTACCAGTAGGCGTAGTGGCTGGCTTCGATGGCCACGCGCTTGGTCATGGTGGACGGCAGGACGGATTCACGATAGCTGGCGGGCTGGGCATCGAAGATATCCGTGGAAGGCATGGACACGACGCGCACTGCCCTGCCCTTGGCTTCCAGGGCGCTCGCGGCCTCCATGGCCAGGCCGACCTCGGAGCCGGTGGCGATCAGGATGACCTCGCAAGGCTCGTCGCTGTCCTTGAGCACATAGCCCCCGCGACGAACCTCCGCCAGTTGATGCTGATCACGCTGCTGATGAGGCAGATTTTGCCGCGACAGCACCAGAGCGGTCGGCGCGCCACGGCGCTTGAGAGCGATACGCCAGGCCACGGCGGTTTCTACCGCATCCGCCGGACGCCATGTCGACAGGTTGGGCGTCGAGCGCAGTGCCCCCATCTGCTCGATGGGCTGGTGGGTCGGACCGTCCTCGCCCAGGCCGATGGAGTCGTGAGTGAACACATAGATGGCCTGCAGGTTCATCAGCGCCGCCAGGCGCACGGCATTGTGCATGTACTCCATGAAGGTCAGAAAGGTGGCGCCATAGGGAATGAACCCGCCGTGGGCGGCAATGCCGTTCATGATCGCGCCCATACCGAACTCCCGCACGCCGTAATGCAGGTAGTTGCCGCCAGGGTGGTCGCGACTGATGGCCTTGGAGTCCTTCCAGAAGGTCAGGTTGGATGGCGCCAGGTCGGCGCTACCGCCGAACAGTTCCGGCAGCTGTGGGCCGAGTTCGTTGAGGCAGGCCAGGGAAGCCTTGCGGCTGGCAATGCTTTCGCCATTCGCCTGGGTTTGCTCGATCAGTTTTTCAGTATTTAACGTGGAGGGCAGTTGTTCACCCTTGAGACGCCGCTTTAACTCCTTGGCAAGTTCCGGATGCGCTTCGGCGTAGCGCTCAAAGCGTGCGCTCCACTCGTCTTCGGACTTTTCTCCCCGAGCGCTGGCGTCCCAGCCCTTGTAGATCTCCTCGGGCACATGGAACGGCGCATGAGGCCAGTTCAGCTGCTTCCGGGCGGCAGCAACCTCGTCCTCACCCAGGGGCGAGCCATGAGTCGCTTCGGTGCCCTGCTTGTTGGGAGCGCCAAACCCAATGATGGTCTTGCACATGATCAAGCTGGGACGATCGTCATGCTGTCGGGTCAGTTCGATGGCGGCCTTGATTTCCTCGGGCTTGTGGCCATCGACGTTGGGCACCACGTGCCAGCCGTAGGCCTCGAAGCGCTTGGCGGTATCGTCGGTGAACCAGCCCTTGGTCTCGCCATCGATGGAAATGCCGTTGTCATCGTAAAAGACGGTCAGTTTGCCCAGACCTTGGGTACCGGCCAGAGAACAGACCTCGTGGGAGACGCCTTCCATCAGGCAGCCATCCCCGACGAACACATAGGTGCGGTGATCGACGATGGTGTGCCCCGGTTGATTGAACTGAGCGGCCAGGGTGCGTTCTGCAATGGCCATGCCCACCGCGTTGGCCAGGCCCTGACCCAGCGGGCCGGTAGTGGTCTCGACGCCGGGGGTGTAACCCAGCTCCGGATGCCCTGGCGTCTTTGAGTGCAGTTGACGAAAGTTCTGCAGATCTTCGAGGGTCAGTTCATAGCCGGTCAGGTGCAACAGCGAATAGAGCAGCATGGAGCCATGGCCGTTGGATAGCACGAAGCGATCGCGATCCGCCCAGTGTGGATTGGCCGGATTGTGCTTCAAATAGTCGTTCCACAGCACTTCGGCAATATCGGCCATGCCCATGGGGGCGCCGGGATGGCCGGACTTGGCCTTCTGTACGGCATCCATGGATAGTGCACGGATGGCATTCGCCAACTCGAAACGGGACGGCATCGTAAAGCTCCTCGCCTAGGGCAAATGAACAGCGATAGTAGTACAGCGCAGCGAAATGGCCACCACTATCCGTTCGATGGGGTGGTGCCGGACAAGTGCCGGCATGAAAACCGGGGGATTATTGTCGCCGAGTTGCGTATATCCATCAAATGCCGGACACGGATTTCACTGTGGAAGAGGATGAGGGCAACCCTGGAAGAAGCCGTTGGCGCTCTGCTAGGCAGCCGCCGGGGGAGCGTGTAGACTTTTTGCCTTCAGGCCAAGGGCTCGCGAGAAAAGGCCCAGTATGAAAAGGCCTTGTTTGAAACTGTCTGCGCTTGCGGCGGATTTCACCGTCCGTAACTGCGTGATCGTTTGACTGCATTTTTCGTCACCCGCGAAGGGGTGCCAAGGAGGCTCGAATAGGCCATGAGCGAATATTCTCTATTTACGTCTGAATCCGTATCCGAGGGGCATCCCGACAAGATCGCCGATCAGATATCCGATGCGGTACTCGATGCCATCATTGCCCGGGACAAGCAGGCGCGGGTCGCCTGTGAAACCCTGGTCAAGACCGGGGTGGCAATCGTTGCCGGCGAGATCAGCACCTCGGCCTGGGTCGATCTCGAAGAGCTGGTGCGCGAGGTGATCCTTGAGATCGGCTACAACTCCTCCGACGTCGGTTTTGATGGCGAGACCTGCGGCGTGCTCAATCTGATCGGCAAGCAGAGCGTGGATATTGCTCAGGGCGTCGATCGCAGCAAGCCGGAAGATCAGGGCGCCGGTGACCAAGGGCTGATGTTCGGCTATGCGACCAATGAGACCGACACCTACATGCCCGCGCCGATCCATTACGCTCATCGACTGGTCGAGCGCCAAGCGGAGCTGCGCAAGAACGGCATGCTGCCCTGGCTGCGGCCAGACGCCAAGAGTCAGGTGAGCTTTCGCTATGGCGACGATGGCAAGCCCCAGGCGGTAGAGGCGGTGGTGCTCTCCACCCAGCACGATCCGGATATCGCCCAGGAAGATCTGCGCAAGATGGTCAAGCGCGAGATCATCGAGCAGGTACTGCCGGCAGAATGGTTAACCGACAAGACCCAGTACCACATCAATCCTACCGGCAAGTTCGTCATTGGTGGGCCCGTGGGAGACTGTGGCTTGACCGGGCGCAAGATCATCGTCGATACCTATGGCGGCATGGCGCGCCACGGTGGCGGAGCGTTTTCCGGCAAGGACCCATCCAAGGTCGATCGTAGCGCTGCCTATGCCGGACGCTACGTGGCCAAGAATCTGGTCGCCGCCGGGCTTGCGGACAAGTGCGAGATCCAGGTTTCTTATGCCATCGGCGTCGCCGAGCCTACCTCCGTGGCGATCAATACCTTTGGCACCGCACGCATCAGCGACGACAGGATCGTCGAGCTGGTGCGGGAGCATTTCGATCTACGGCCCTTTGCCATTTCGCGTATGCTCGATCTGCAACACCCCATGTATCGGCTTACTGCTGCCTATGGCCACTTCGGCCGCGAGCCTTTTGAGCACAGCTATACCTGGAAGGACGTGCACGGCGAGTCGCACACCGAGACCTTCACCGCCTTCCCCTGGGAGAAGCTCGACAAGGCGGAAGCGTTGCGTGCCGCAGCGGAACTTTAAAAGCCTGACAGGCGCCGTGTGTCGTTATTTAGCAACAGCAAATGTACAGAATTGGCGACAATCTGTGCATTTAGAGGCACAAAAGTGAACTTTTTCGCATGGTTCTGGACGCCTTTGTGGATTTAGGCTCATAGTCACTGGCGAAATAATCCGTTCGAATGGATATGAGGATGTGAATCATGGAAAACCGCAAGATCACGTTGTTTGCCGCGCTTATACTCTCCGGCCTACTGCTCGCTGGGTGTGGCGATGACGAATCCGAGACCGAAACCACGACGGAATCCGCCACCAACCAATCCGAGCCAATCCCGGATGACAATGACGCTATCGATGGCGACGATACCAACGCAAGCGCTAGCGGCACGAAAACACCGCAGAACGACCAGTCCCAGTCCTCTGGTCAGGATAATCAAAGCCAGCCCAAGGCCAGCGCCGAAGACACGCCGAAAGAAAGCACGAATTAAGATGCTCAACGCGTTTCAGCTTTACTGACAAGTGCCGATGTTCAAGAAGGCGGCTAGCGATAGTCGCCTTTCTTCTATTCGATGCTGCCTATATGGGTGATTGGGCAGGTCAACGTTGAAAAAGAACGCATAGTGTAGTGAACTTGCCCGGCGCCAATGCCTCATTGGCGCCCTGTTGCTGCTGTCCGAGGGGCGCTGCAGTGCATGAAAATTCATGTGCGAGGCTCGGACAGGTTGTCGCAAATGCAACGGCGCCCATTCCCCGGAATGGAGTAAGACGATGACAGCAATGGCAAACTCCGACGCTGCCACTCAGGATTATAAGGTTGCCGATATTTCCCTGGCGGATTGGGGTCGGCGCGAGATTCGTATCGCCGAAACCGAAATGCCGGCATTGATGAAGATCCGTGCCAAGTATCGCGATCAGCAGCCGCTGGCCGGCGCCCGTATTGCCGGCTGTATTCACATGACCATCCAGACGGCTGTTCTGATCGAGACCCTGATCGAGCTGGGTGCGTCCGTGCGCTGGTCCTCCTGCAACATCTTCTCGACTCAGGATCAGGCCGCCGCCGCCATCGCCGCCGCGGGCATCCCGGTATTCGCCTGGAAAGGCGAGACCGAAGAGGAGTTCTGGTGGTGCATCGAGCAGACCGTGAAAAGCGCCGACGGCTGGACCCCCAACATGGTGCTGGACGACGGCGGTGATCTGACCGGGCTTCTGCATGACAAGTACCCGGAGCTTTTGAACAACATTCATGGTATTTCCGAAGAGACTACTACTGGCGTACATCGTCTGCAGGAAATGCTGCGGGACAGCACCCTCAAGGTGCCGGCGATCAACGTCAACGACGCGGTGACCAAGTCCAAGAACGACAACAAGTACGGCTGCCGTCACAGCTTGAACGATGCCATCAAGCGTGGCCTCGATCATCTGCTCTCCGGCAAGCAGGCCCTGGTGGTCGGTTATGGCGATGTAGGCAAGGGCTCCGCGGCATCCTTGCGTCAGGAGGGCATGATCGTCAAGGTCACCGAGATCGATCCGATCTGTGCCATGCAGGCCTGCATGGACGGCTTCGAGGTGGTGTCGCCTTACCAGGATGGCGTCAATCAGGGCGGCGAAAGCGTCGATAAGGCCTTGCTGGGCAAGATCGACCTGGTAGTGACCTGCACCGGTAACGTCAACGCCTGCGATGCGCCGATGCTCAAGGCGCTCAAGAAAGGCGCGGTGGTATGCAACATCGGTCACTTCGATAGCGAGATCGACACCGGCTATATGCGCAAGCAGTGGCACTGGGAAGAGGTCAAGCCCCAGGTGCACAAGATCTATCGCGACAGCAAGCCCGGTGACTTCGACCCGGAAAGCAGCGACTATCTGATCCTGCTTTCCGAAGGCCGCCTTGTGAACCTGGGCAATGCCACGGGTCACCCGTCGCGGATCATGGATGGCTCCTTTGCCAACCAGGTGCTGGCGCAGATTCATCTGTTCGAGCGGCGCTATGCCGATCTTTCGGACGACGACAAGGCCAGTGGTTTGACCTTGACCGTATTGCCCAAGCACCTTGATGAAGAGGTCGCCCGTTACATGGTGGAAGGCTTCGGCGGTGTGATTACCAAGCTGAGTGACGAGCAGGCCAAGTATACGGGGCTATCCGCGGAGGGGCCGTTCAAGCCCGACGAATACCGCTACTAAGAAGGTTCGCTGATTCAGCGTTGTAACCTATAAAAACGCCGCCTTCGGGCGGCGTTTTTTTATAGTATTCTGATTGCCGTACTGGCATGGCCGGTCCTGAAAAACGAAGGTAAAGGAAGGCGCATGCTGAATCTCATCGCAATCATCGTCTCGCTCACGGCACTTTTCGCCTGGCTCAATCATCAGTTCATTCGCTTGCCCACCACCATCGGCGTCATGGCCATTGCCCTTGCGCTCTCCGCCGGGATGCATGGCTTGTCCTGGTTGGGCTATACCGCCTTCGAGGACCACGCTGAAAGCCTGCTGGCGCAGATCGACTTCAACAAGCTGCTGATGGACGGCATGCTGTCGTTTTTGCTTTTTGCCGGCGCTCTACACGTGGACCTGGATCGGCTCAAGCGCTACCGCTGGTCGATCGGATTCCTGGCCACTTTCGGCGTGGTGATCTCGACTCTCACCATTGGCGCTGCCGCTTATTATCTACTCGGCCTGTTCGGCTTCTCGGTGCCCTGGATGTACTGCCTGGTCTTCGGTGCACTGACTTCCCCCACCGATCCCATTGCGGTGCTGGGTATCCTGCGCCAGGCCAAGGCACCGGTGGACCTGGAGCTGCGCATCGTCGGTGAGTCGCTGTTCAACGATGGCGTGGCGGTGGTGGTCTTTACCTTGCTGCTAGGCGCCGCCACGGGCAGCGAGGCGCTGACGTTTACTCACGCGGGCAAGCTGTTTCTGATCGAGGCCGGTGGGGGTATTGCCCTGGGCCTCGTGGTCGGGGGCTTGGCCTATTGGTTGATGCGCAGTATCGATGAATACCGTATCGAGGTACTCATCTCTCTGGCCGTGGTGCTGGGAGGCTATGCGCTGGCGCTGGAACTGCACGCCTCGGGGCCGATTGCCATGGTAGTCGCGGGCTTGCTGGTGGGTAACAAGGCACGCAAGAGCGCCATGTCGGATATTACTCGCGAACAGCTCGATGCCTTCTGGGAGCTGATCGATGAAATCCTCAACACCCTGCTGTTCGTGCTCATCGGCCTCGAGGTATTGCTGATACCCTTTGAATCCGGCCTCTTATGGGTCGGCGCAGGATTGATCGCCATCATGCTGGCCGTGCGTTTCTCCACGATCGGCCTGCCGGTCATGCTGCTGCGCACACAGCTGGGCTTTCGTAAAGGATCGGCCAGGATACTGACCTGGGGCGGCCTTCGCGGCGGTATTTCCGTGGCCCTGGCCCTGGCCATTCCCAGCGGCGAAGCGCGGGACATGCTGCTCACCGTAACCTATATCATCGTACTTTTCTCGATCCTGGTTCAGGGGCTATCGATCGGGCATGTCGTGCAGCGGATACTCGATAAAGAGCCTGGCTGAAGGAGAGGAGTCCTCGCTGCTGGTGGCACATGGTTCGCAAAACTCAAAACATATGTTACTTTGAGTTAACTTTAGTAAATTGGCGTTTACGTGAAACTGGCAAAGCAACTCCTTCCGCTGTTGTTCGGTATGCTGCTGTCCGGCTGCGGCACGGTCGATGTGAACCGGCAACCCTCGACGGCGCTGCCGTCGGCGGCGGTGAAGTCGACGTTTTTGGGTGCCTGGGCCGATCAGGCGAGCCAGGGTCAGGAAGCAGCGAATGGCGTGCGCCTGCTCAGCGATGGCCGCGAAGCCTTCGCCCTGCGGACATCCCTGGCCAACCATGCGCAGAAGACCCTGGACGTACAGAGCTACATTTTCGAGGACGACCACGCCGGTCGCGCACTGCTCGAACGCATGCTCAAGGCGGCAGAGCGTGGCGTGCGCGTGCGCCTGCTTTTGGACGATACCGCCAGCCTCGGCAAGCAGGAACTGCTGGCCGCTTTCGCCAGCCATGCCAACGTCCAGGTGCGGCTGTTCAATCCGATCCCCGTGGGGCGGAGCTTCTGGCTGTCCTACCATCTGGCGCTGGTGGCCGATTTCGAACGTCTCCATCAACGCATGCACAACAAGTTATGGTTGACGGACAACGCCGTGGCCATCACGGGTGGGCGTAACCTGGCCGATGAATATTTCGCCATCGCCGACGAAAACAATTTCGACGACCTCGACGTGGTAGCGGTGGGGCCCACGGTGAACGCTCTTTCGGCAAGCTTCGATGCCTACTGGAACCACCCACTGGCGGTGCCGATCGAGCGTTTCGAGCGGGCGTCGGCCAGAGCCTGGCGCGAACTCGTGATACACACCGAGGCACGTCCTGCGCCAGAGGGTGAACTGCTGGTGAAGCATCGTCTCGTCGGCGGTCTGGACGCCCTGCTGGGATCGTTGACCTGGGCTCCGGCCATCGCCTTGTGGGACTTGCCCGATAAGCTTGCCAATGTCGGTTACCCCGCCCTTGGTTCGACGCTGTTGGGTCAGTTGGGTGATGCCTTCCGCCAGTTGGAACGACGCCTGCTGATCGTTTCACCATACGTCATTCCCACCCAGGCCAGCATCGACTATCAGGCGCAGCTCTCGCGACGCGGTATCGAGGTGACGATTCTGACCAATGCCCTGGAGGCCACGGATTTGCCCTCCCTGCACAGCGCTTACGCGCCGTGGCGTCCCGAACTGCTGGCCAACGGCGCACGACTCTACGAGTTGCGCGCCAATCCCGAGCGGGGAGAGGTCAAGCCGAAAAGCGGAAAGATATCGAGTCTGCACACCAAGGCCATGGCCTTTGACGAACGGCGTCTGTTCGTGGGGTCGCTCAACGCCGATCCTCGCGCGGTGTGGTGGAACAGCGAGGTAGGGTTGCTGATCGATAGTCCGAAATTGACGCGTCAGCTCTGGGCCCAGGCTCGCCACGGCATGGATCCGAGGCGCAGTTACGCCCTTGGGTTGCGCGATGAGGGAGGGCTGGTCTGGCACACCCAAGTGGATGGGCGAATGGTGGCCCTGACCGAGGAGCCGGGCAGTTTCACGCGCCGTTTCAAGGCCTTGATGCTCAGCCTGCTGGGCATCGAACATCTACTGTAGAGACGGGATTCAGCTTATTTTCAGCATGCTACGCCAGACTGACGATCATTTATTCGTCAGGAAATCGTACCATGGTATCGACGACATCGACGCTGTCTCGGCGTCAGTTGCTCAAGGTGGCCTCCGCCCTGGGCCTGTCGACTGCTGCGCTGGGGCTGCGTCCCGCCTGGGCAAACCCCAGTGGCATCAATAATGTTTATCCCCATGGCGCCGTGCAGGGCCGTGACATTTCGCTTGCGGTGCGTCGCGAGTCGCTGCCCATCGCTGGCCGAAAGGCTAACCCGATCACACTCAATGGCACCAGCCCAGGGCCGTTGATTCGCTTGCGCGAAGGCGATGATGCTTCTCTCAGGGTCGTCAACCTGCTCGACGAAGATACCTCGGTGCACTGGCACGGCCTGATCCTGCCGCCGGAGATGGATGGGGTACCGGGGCTCAGCTTCGCCGGCATCGCGCCGGGAGAAACCTTCACCGCGCGTTTTCCCGTCAATCAGAACGGCACCTACTGGTATCACAGCCATTCGGGGTTGCAGGAGCAACTCGGTCACGCCGGCCCGATGATCATCGATGCCGCGGAACCTGAGCCATTCTCCTACGATCGCGAGCATGTACTGCTGCTCACCGACTGGACCTATGAGGACCCCCGGGATGTCTTCCGCCACTTGAAGGTGGCGGAAGGCTATTACAACTACCAGGAACGTACGATCGCTGATTTCTTCGATGATGTAGCGAAAAACGGCCTTGCCGATACCCTGGCGCAGCGCTCGATGTGGGAGCAGATGCGCATGAGTTCCCGGGATATCGCTGACGTCACCGGGAGCACCTACACCTATCTGTTGAACGGCCATGCCTCCAACGACAATTGGACGGCGCTGTTCAAGCCGGGTGAAAAGCTGCGCCTGCGGGTGATCAATGGCTCGGCGATGAGCTATTTCGATGTGCGCATCCCTGGCCTGAAGATGACCGTGGTCGCCGCCGATGGCCAGCCGGTGCAGCCGGTGCCGGTCGATGAGTTCCGTATCGCCGTGGCGGAAACCTACGACGTGCTCGTGGAGCCCGAGACGGATCGCGCCTATACGATCTTCGCGGAATCCATGGACCGTAGCGGTTATGTGCGGGGCACCCTCGCACCACGCCTGGGTATGGTGGCCCCCATTCCGGTGCGTCGCCGGATCGCCGATCGTGGCATGGAAGCCATGGCCGGGCATGGCGGTATGGATCACTCTGCGATGCAGGGCATGGACCACTCGAACATGCAGGGCATGGACCACTCGAACATGCAGGACATGGATCACTCGAACATGCAGGGCATGGACCACTCGAACATGCAGGGCATGGACCACTCGGGCATGCAGGGCATGGACCACTCGGGCATGCAGGGCATGGACCACTCGGGCATGCAGGGCGTCACGCCCGCAGGTGGCTTGTTGCCCGCCGGGTCGGCACAGCCAGGGTCGCGCTATGACCAGCCGGGAATCGGTATCGATCCGCAGGAACGTCATGTGCTCACCTACAGTGACCTCAAAGCCTACTCCCCCTGGCCGGACCAGCGTCCGCCGGGCCGCGAGCTGGAGCTGCAGTTGACCGGCAACATGGAACGCTACATGTGGTCCTTTGACGGCAAGAAGTTCAGCGAGGTCGATGGTCCCATTCTCTTCGAGCATGGCGAGCGTCTGCGGTTGATCTTCTTCAATACCACCATGATGGAGCATCCCATTCACCTGCACGGCATGTGGATGGAACTGGAAAATGGCGCCGGTGAGCTGATTCCACGCAAGCATACCCTGAACGTCAAGCCTGGCGAGCGCGTATCCGCTCTGGTCAGTGCCGATGCCCCGGGAAGCTGGGCGTTTCATTGTCATCTGCTTTATCACATGGATGCCGGCATGTTCCGGGTCGTCAAGGTCGCGTGAGGAGTTTTAGTCGATGCGGTTTATTGCAAAAGAATTAGCCGGTGCAAGCGCACTGGCGATGATGCTGGCAGTACCGGCCCAGGCCGATGACTATGACGCCCCTCCCGGCTGGGGAGCGCCGATGACGGAGCACTATTTCGGCACCTTTCTGATTGATCGTCTGGAATACGACTGGAACGACGAGAATGAAGAAGCGGTGGTCTGGGATTTTCAGGGCTGGTACGGCGGCGACATCCAGCGTGTCTACATCAAGGGTGAAGGTGCGAACATTCAGGGCGATGACGAGGACGCCGAGTTCGAGTCTCTCGATCTGCTCTATAGCCACTTGATCGCCGACTTCTGGGAACTGCAGGGCGGCGTCGGTTATCAAGGTGGCATTGCCTCGAACGATCATCCCGAGCGTGGCTTCGCCGTGCTGAGCCTGTTCGGTCAGATGCCCTATCGCTTCGAGGTCGATACCGGCTTGCGTGTCAGCGACGAAGGCGATGTGTCCGCGGATTTCGAGGCCGAATACGAACTGCGCCTGACCCAGCGAACGTATCTGCAACCGCGTACCGAAATCGCCGTTGCTGCTCAGGAAGTGCCGGAATTCGGTGTGGGCAAAGGGCTCAATTCGGTACGCCTCGGCTTGCGGCTACGCTACGAGTTTTCCCGCAAATTTGCACCTTACATCGGCGGCTATTGGCAAAAGCAATATGGTGACACTGCCGATATGTCTCGAGAAGTAGGTAACGAACCCGAGGGTACCGGTGTCGTTGCCGGCGTGAGAATGTGGTTCTAATAATACAAGTGGTCCCCCTGACAGGAGAATTTCCATGCGTTTGCTATACGGTATGTTGTTGATGTTACTGCTGCTGGCTCTGGGCGCCGTCGCCTTCATCTATAGCGGTCTTTATAACGTCGCGGCCAGCGACGCCCATACGGGACTGACTCAATGGGCGTTGCACACCACCATGCACAGCTCGGTCGAGGCACGGGCGGAAGAAATTGAAGTCCCCAAACTCGACGATCAAGAGATGGTTGCTCAGGGAGCGCGTTCCTACGATGCGCTGTGTGTAGCTTGTCATATGAAACCCGGTGCCGAAGAGACAGTGCTGCGGGCCGGGCTCAATCCCAAGCCCCCGGCATTACCCTCGGGGGAGGTCGGCAACCCGGCGCAGCAGTTCTGGATTGTCAAGCATGGTATCAAGATGACCGGCATGCCGGCCTGGGGCGAGACCCACAAAGACCAGGAACTCTGGGAAATGGTAGCCTTTTTGCAGAAGCTGCCCGAGCTCTCGGAGCAGCAGTACACTGCGTTGGTCGAACCAGGAAAGACAGCCTCAAGTGGCCAAGCCGATGACGGCCACGATCACGAGCACGGCGATATGAGTAGCATGATGGGCTCCTCGCCCTCCAAGGGCTCCGGCGGGCAGGCCGACGATGGTCACGATCACGAGCACGGCGATATGAGCGCCATGATGGGGTCATCAGCTACCAAGAAAGAGGAGGCTTCTTCGGATGAGCCTTCATCAGCGGCGATGGCTTCCGAAGGCGACGAAGAAGAAGCCAGGAAGGATAGTGCCAAGAGCGAAGATGGCCATTACGACGATGGCCACAGCCATTGACGGCATGGTTCAACTGAATGGTTCAACTTAAAAGTTTGACTTAATAGTTCAGTGAGATAGCCCATGCGTTTATTGCTTGTCGAGGACGATGACCTGCTGGCCGATAGCCTGTCGGAAGCATTGGAAGACGAAGGCTATCGGGTGGACGTTGCCGGTCTGGTGCGCGAGGCGGACGCCTTGATGAATAGTGAGGAGTATAGCCTCGCGATACTCGACCTTGGGCTACCGGATGGCTCGGGTCTCGAGCTGTTGAAACGGTGGCGGCGCAATGGCCGCCATCTGCCCATTCTCGCCCTGACCGCCCGGGATAGCTGGGAGGACAAGGTGGAAGGCCTGCACGGTGGCGCGGATGACTATCTGACCAAGCCCTATCATGAAGCTGAACTATTGGCCCGACTGCATGCCTTGCTGCGCCGGGGCAGCAGCGCCGTGGAAACCACCTTGAGCGTCAATGGCATCGCCCTGGATGAAGCGACCAAGCGTGTGTGTGATGCCGATGGCACCTGGCATACCCTGACCGCGACCGAGTACTGCCTGTTGCGTTACCTGATGCGCCATCCGGATCGGGTGCACTCGAAGATCCGCTTGCTCGATCAGCTTTATACCCTGGAACAGGATGCTGCTGCGCCCAATCTGGTCGAGGTATATGTGGGTCGGTTGCGGCGGTTACTGGGCAAGAACCATATCCAGACTCGGCGTGGGCAGGGTTATGTCTTTCCTTCCCTTTGACCGTCGCAGCCTGCGCTTCAACCTACTGATCCGGCTGGGGTTGGTGGCATTGGTCATCGTGGGGGTTACCTGGTTTCTGCATGGCATCCTGCTGCGGGATCTGGCTTGGGAGTTTCTGGGTGACCGGTTGCGGCAGGAGGCGCGTTATACCCTCGATAGGCTAGAGCGCCTCGATGGGGAGCCTGGTCAATGGCTGGAAACCGACTCGCCTACCAGAGAGGTCTTTCATCATCTTTATGTATTGCGTGTCGGTGACCGGACCTACTCGTCGCATCCAGACTGGCTCGCGCCCCTGGATTCGTACCTGGACGGTGCGGACGATCGGCTTTTCGAGGTGCAATGGCAGGGGCGCCAGTTGCTCGTCTACCGAGACAGCTTCGAATTGAATGGCAAACCTGGGGTGTTGCTGGTAGGGGAAGACTTCGCTCAGGTAGAGGATGGCCTGAGCGCCCTGCACTGGTGGGTGGGGGGTATTGCTGGCCTCGTTCTTGTATTGCTGATTCTCATGAACTTGGTAGCGGTCAACCGCAGTCTTCGTCCCCTGGCACGGCTGCAGAATCAGCTCGCCGAGTTTCAGGCGGGCCAGCGCGAGAGGCTTGACCTCGACTGCCCCTCTGAATTGGATGAACTGCTCATTCAACTGAATCATTTCATGGATGAGTTACAGCGTCGCCTGCAACGCTCCCGGGAGGCGGTCGCCAATCTCTCCCATACGCTGCAAACCCCCCTGGCAGCGGTGACCCAGGTGCTGCGTGGCCGGCGGTCGATCGATGACCAACGTCGCCAGCGCATGCTCGAGCGACTGGAAGGCATGCAGGCGCAGCTGACGGCCGAGTTGCGTCGGGCACGCTTCGCCGGCCCGGGCAGCGCCCAGCACAGCGTGGTCGCCCAGGAGGCGAATACCCTGGTCGACATGATCCGAACGCTATACCCCGACAAGCGTTTCGAACTCCATGTGGCGCTGCCATCGAAGCATAGCGTTGCAGTGGAGCGCCAGGATCTGAACGAGATGCTGGGTATCGTGCTGGATAACGCCGGCAAATGGGCGCGTGAACATGTGGTATGCCGCATACGTCAGGATCAGGGCCTGATCTTCGAGATCGAGGATGATGGGCCTGGAGTACAAGCCGCGGCGTTATCCCAACTCGGTGAGCGGGGTAAACGTTTGGATGAAAGCACGCCCGGGTACGGGCTGGGGTTGGCGATTCTGAAGCAGATCCTCGCGCAGTATCGTGGTGAAGTGACGTTCTCCACATCACGTATGAGGGGGTTGTACGTGCGTATCGTACTGCCCTGTTAAGAAGGCTCTAATTAAATGTTGGACCCGTTGTACGACATTACTAATGAAATAAGGAAATCGAGATGACTAACGCTATTCGCTACATGTTGACTACCGCAGCGTTGTCGGCTGCTTTTGTTGTACTGCCTGCCAGCGCCGATACGAACCATGACGGCCAGAAGAATGGCTCAAAAATGCAGCAATCGGCGGAGACCCAAACGGCGCAAGGCGAGGGCGCCGTCAAGGCGCTCGACCCTGAGAATCAGCAGATCACCCTGACTCACGGCCCGATCGAATCCCTGGGCTGGCCGGGGATGACCATGCCATTCAAAGTGGCGGACAGTGCCTCGATGGAAGGGCTTTCCCTAGGGGACGAGGTTCGCTTTGAAGTCAGGAAGTCCGGTAACGACATCGCTATCACCGAGATTTCCCAACAATAACGATGCGCCATTAAACAATGAAAAGGGCGGTCCAGCGTTTAATGGGTCGCCCGACCTTGCACGTAAAAAGGTTATAAAACGCCATTCAAAATAGAGCGTTTACCATAAAAGAAGTTATGTAATTGATTAACCATTCACAACAAATCCAAGGAGAGGGAGCTGCGATATGTCCGATACGCACCATGACGGAGAGCGTCGGCGTTTATTGAAGGCCATGGCCGCAACGGGGCTATTGGCGGGTTTGGAAGGCCTGTTGCCTGCCTATGCCCGGGCAGGCTCAGGGGCCGAACGGCATCTTGCCGGTGCCGCCCGGGTGGCCGGCGGCAAGCCGCGTTCGGTCACCAAGGACTTCCATATTCGCCGGGAAGGCATCGGTATCGCCGGTGGCTATGCGCCCTCCGCCATCACCGTCAATCACTCCATTCCAGGTCCCTTGCTCGAACTCTGGGAAGGGCACGAAGCCCGTCTGCGAGTGCACAACCATCTTGATGAATCCACCTCGATCCATTGGCATGGCATCCTGCTGCCCTTCCAGATGGATGGGGTTCCCGGCGTGGCATTCCCCGGCATCAAGCCGGGAGATAGCTTCGAGGCGCGTTTTCCGGTACGCCAGCATGGTACCTACTGGTATCACAGCCATACCGGGTTCCAGGAGCAGATTGGCCAAACCGGACCGATGGTCATCCACCCTGCCGAGCCGGACCCGATCAAGGCCGATCGCGACTACGTGGTCATGCTCAACGACTGGACCTTCGAGGATCCCGCGCGGGTACTGGCGCAGCTCAAGAAGATGAGTGGCTACTACAACTTCAGCAAGCGCACCATGGAAGATCTGGTGGAGGACGTGGCGCGCTCCGGGTGGGCCAAGACTCTCAAGGACCGCGAAGCCTGGGGCGGCATGCGCATGAATCCGCGCGGTATCGCCGATGTCACTGGCCACACCTACAGCTACTTGATAAACGGCCTGCATCCGGAGGCCAACTGGACCGGGCTGTTCACCCCCGGTGAGCGTATTCGCCTGCGAGTGATCAATGGCTCTGCCATGAGCTATTTCAACGTCCGCATTCCGGGCCTGGCGATGAGTGTAGTCTCCACCGATGGCCAAGCCGTCGAGCCGGTGGAAACCGACGAATTCCAGATCGGTGTCGCCGAGACCTACGACATCATCGTCGAGCCCCGGGAGAATAAGGCCTATACGCTGATGGCGGAGTCCATGGATCGCAGCGGCTACGCCTGCGGTACCCTGGCGCCACGCATGGGCATGACTGCTGCGGTGCCCGAGCTGCGGGCACAGCCTCAGCGCACCTTGGTGGACATGGGCATGGGCCGGGGCATGATGACCATGGGCCCGGACAAGAAAAAGGGACAGCGCCTGGAAGGTGACAGCGTCGCCTTGAAAGAGGCCGCCGGGCCGGTAGTCGCCGAGCATGGTCCGGATCACCACGGCGCGGGCAACGCCACCATCGCCAAGAAACAGCGCGATCGCCTGGGTGAGCGCGGCACGGGGCTCGAGGATGTACCGCATCGAGTGCTGACCTACAGCCAATTGCGCAACATCGAGCCGATAAGCGACAAGCGCGAGCCGACGCACACCGTGGAGGTTCACCTCACCGGCAACATGAGCAGCTACATGTGGTCCTTCGACGGTGTGGAGTATTCCGATTCCAAGGTGATCGATTTCCCCTACGGTGAGCGGGTGCGACTGATCATGGTCAACGACACCATGATGGAACATCCCATTCATTTGCACGGGATGTTCATGGAGCTGGAGAACGGCCAAGGCGAGTACCTGCCCAAGAAACACACCATCAGCGTTCGCTCCGGGTCGCGGGTCTCCTTGCTGGTCACCGCTGCTGAACCGGGGCGCTGGGCCTTCCACTGCCACTTTCTCTACCACATCGAGCGCGGCATGTTCCGTGTAGTGCGTGTCAGCAACTTGCCGGGAGTCGACGACAATGCTTAAACAATCATGGATGATGACGCTGCTATTAAGTGCCGGAATTGCCGGCATCGCGCAGGCCGACTCGCATGGCAAGGCGTCTCTGGATAGTGTCGTGCCGGAAGGACCGATCGAGCCATCGAGCGGCGCGCCGTTGGGCTGGAAGGCCAAGCCAACCAAGGACGACGAGATTTATGCATTCTCGATGATCGATCGCCTGGAATACGGTGACAGCGAAGAAGGGCAAACCTATCTGTGGGATGCCCAGGGCTGGATCGGCAACGACTACAACAAGTTCTGGTGGGAAACCGAGGGCGAGGGGCCGGTGGGCGACGGCGCCATCGAGGCCAGTCAGTTCGAGGCGAACTACGCCCACAAGATATGGCCGTTCTTCAATCTGCAGGGTGGGGTGCGCTACGACACCAACCCCAATCCCGACCGGGGTTTTCTGATGGTAGGGCTCGAAGGGCTGGCGCCCTACTGGTTCGTAACCGACATGGAAGCCTACCTCAGCGAGGACGGTGACCTCAGCGCCAGCGCCGAGTTCGAGTACAACCTGCTGCTCACCCAGCGCTTGGTGTTGATGCCGCGAATCGGCATCAAGGCATCGGCTCAGGACGAGCCCGACTACGATCTGGGAAATGGCATCACCAGTACCGAAATGGGCCTGCGATTGCGTTACGAGATTCGTCGGGAGTTCGCGCCCTATATCGGCGTGCGCTGGAATCAGATGTACGGCGAAACCAAGGACATCGCCGAGGAGATGGGCAAGTCCACCTCCACGACGTCCTTCGTGGCGGGATTGCGGGTCTGGTACTAAGCTGTTTATTCACGCTAGTCGAGATGCTGGAATAGAACGTAAAAAAATCGTCCCGGCCCTGATCAGGGTCGGGACGTAGTGTAGCTGCGTCATGTGACTGAATTGATGGTTATTCGCTATCGTTTTGCATGGCCTGACGGGCCTGCATATGCTCTGACATCTTTTCCATTGTTTCCTTCATCGTGTCCATGCGTTGCTGCATCATTTTCTGACGCTGTTCCGCCTTCATGTCGTGATTCATACCCCCGCCCATCATGCCCTGCATCTCGCCCATGGCCTGATGCATATCGCCCATGGTCTGCTGCATTTGCTGCATGTGTTCTTGCATCAGTCGCTGGCGTTGTTGCGGGTCCTGGGTGTCACGCATTTTCTCCATCGTCTGCTGCATTGCCTGCATGTGCTGCTGCATATCGTCATGATTCATCATTCCCATGCCTTGGCCCATTTTCGAGTCAGCATGATCGCCTTGTTCGGCATAAGCCATTGGCAGGGCGAGCAGGGTTGCCATAACACCAGTGAATACGAGCTTTTTCATGACACTCTCCTTTACATTGGACTGGGGGGTGCGGATGTATTTCCCTCACCCTCCGCTAGCGTTCGGCAATGAGGTTTGCCGAAATCAAAGACATCTTGGTCCTGTACTCGCCATGTAAAATTCAGCATGTTTTTGTCGGCCAAGAGTCTTGATATAACCAAGCAATCTTAATTTATTCCATTAAACTGAATGGAGCCTGAAAGGCTAAGATAGAGTCTTGACTGTAATCAACCCTAGTCTAAATACCGTCACCCGCTGTCATTGGTTCTGGACGTCGGCTGCCCAGAAGCTAGAGCCCGCCTCGGTCTAGCCACGCATCGTAGATCCGCTGGTCCCATTGGCTCTGGAAGTAAGCGATGGAGGCCTCTTTATCCTCCTCGGAGAGTTGATCTTCGAAACCCGGCATTTGCCCCCCAATGGCAGCACCGCCTTTATTGATGGTACGCATCAGCATGTCGAAGGAATGGTGCCAGGCATGAGCGGAACCGTTAAGGGGTGGGGGCGGAAAGGCACCATCGCTCTGGGGCTCTCGCCAATTCGAAATTCTTCCTTGAGCACTTCGGCCATGGCAGCTTGCGCAGTTCTCGGTGAATACGGTTTTCCCTCGCTCGACCTGAGCTTGGGTATACCAACGCCCGTCTACTTTCTCTTCGCCACAGCCGCTGATCAATGCAACTAAAAAAATGCCCAATGAAACCTTTACCATCCGCATCGTGTTCCGCTCCTCGTTTTACTTACGGGTGACATGAGCCGATCTAGACGGCTATGAAACGCTAGGCTTGCCTCCAAATGGCAAGAAGAACAAGAGCATGATTATCGCTTTTTGTTCATAAATTTCAAAATCGTTTTGCCTGCCATATTGATTTCTTTTTGTTTTGGATGGCATTCAGAAAAAATTCAGTTTTGTCATATGGTCTAATTTCATTTCGCAAAGCAGTTATACTGTTAGCAGTGTCATTTCCATTGGGCAACACATGAGTTTTTTACTTGTAAAATCGTCAATTCTCGGTTCCAGCGTATGACGACTATTGGCTGAACATATTCTGCCAATAATCCGTTAACTCTTTACTGGCGACGCTCATTTTGATGCCGAGAACCTCCCTTTTTCAGCATTGATTCAGCTTCCTCGCATAAGCTGAAGACTGACCGAAATCAAGAAAAGCAGATTTAATCTCTTTTAAGCCTTGTCCATTGGGTCGCCCATAGGTTTTAGCCTTTATACATATCAAGACTTCTGGGTATCACCACTGGGTAATCTGAATGGGAGGAAGCGCCATGTGGAACAGCATGATGACGCATATGGATGGGTACGGCTGGGATCATATGTTCTTTGGTGGAATCATGATGATTCTCTTCTGGGGCGGGATTATCGCCTTTGTCATCTGGTTGTTTCGGAGTTCGGGACAAGACGATAACCCCCGTGGGGGTTTTTATCGGCGAACAAATGCGCTCGATCTTCTTCAAGAACGCTACGCCCGCGGCGAGATCGACAAGCAGGAGTACGAAGAACGTAAGCGCGACCTGACGCCTTGATTGCTGCTTGTCAATTTGCGGCATGGTGTCAGCGAAGCCGTCCTGGTGATCCAGGATCTGAAGCCCGAGTCCTGCGACCAGCGAACGCTCGAGGACGCGCTCCAGGAAATCGATCACCTTTACAGCCTCGACAGCGTGGTTTTCGATGAAAAGAAGCGAATGCTTCGTCTGGCCTATGATGCATTGCGCATCTGTATCGAATGCGGCGAAAAGATTCTGACAAGACATTCGATCAGTATCAGCCAAGGCTGGTGGAATCGCTTCAAGAAAGATCACTACCGATTCGTCGATCAGAATATCAAGGACAATGCTACCAAGGAGCCCTGGAGCTGTCATTAGCATTGATCCGGTTTGGTTTTCTTAAAGAGCTGATATACCTATCGGTAAATAAATATTCAAAACTTGCAGATGCATCGAACCTTAGAAATTCTACGGCGCCTAAGGAGTTAAGTATGTCTCTTAATAGCGATAACGATTCTGTCAGTGATGCCGTGCACACAGTGATAGTCGAGGTTCATCAAAACTTATTGCATTTTTTGATGCGTCGGCTGGGAAACGAAGAGGAAGCCGCCGACGTTCTACACGATTTCTATGTCAAGGTACTTGCACGAATAGATGATGTCCGCGACACGCAAAAATTGCGCGCCTGGATGCATCGGGTGCTGGAAACGACACTGATCGATTATTATCGTACGCAAAGTAGTAGGCGTCGTATCGAAAGAGATTATTCGTATCAAGAATCCCTAGGTTTTGTACGGAAAGTCATTTTTGCTAATGTGGCCCATGCATAGCCAGCATAGGTGCGGTATGGCAGGACGCTA
>NZ_CANLTC010000013.1 GCF_947493865.1 uncultured Halomonas sp. | reverse complement strand
CCCGTAGCTTTTATGCGATGGTATGCGTGGCTTGCATACGCCTGTGTCTACGAGCCGACTTTTCATACAGACCCTAGGGCTATCTATTATTGGAAGAAGTCCGATCATGAGATATGGATGCTCACGCTGTACAGTAAATCGGAGCGTGCCACGATTCCCGGGCACATGCTTAAGCAGATAGCGGAGGCAATCAAAAATGAGTAACAGAAACCTTGGCGCAGAAATCCTTGATGGGCTTGATGAAATCAAACAGTTCAAGAAAGGTAATCTGACGCTGCGAACCCACGAACTTTCGGAACCATCACCACCACAAGTCATTCGGCTAAAGCTGAAAATGTCTCAATCAGCATTTGCTGGTCTTATGGGGGTGAGCGTTCGAACCCTTCAAGACTGGGAGCAGGGGCGTCGAGAGCCGCAAGGGCCCGCAATGGCGCTCCTACGCATCGCTGAACAGCATCCGGAAGTTTTTGATCAACTGCATTGAACGCCTAGTATGGCCGGACATTATTGTCCCGGGTCGCCTTTCCCGCGGGCGACGGCAGCGGCCGCATCAAATGGGTGCTCCCCAGCCGCCTGCAAGCGGTGGAAACCGTGTTTGCTATGACCGTGCACAAATCCCAGGGCTCGGAATTCACCCACACTGCCTTGGTGCTGCCGGATGCCCCCAACCCAATCCTCACGAGGGAATTGGTCTACGCGGGGATTACCCGCGCCAAGAACTGGTTTACATTAGTGGTAAGCGGCAGGGGATACTGGGTGAGGCTGTGATGCAAGAAATGACGCGGGTGAGCGGATTGGGGTTATTGAGTGATTGATAACGCCCCAAGGCGGACGTTTCGGAAAATGCAGCAGGCATGCGAATTTTGGATATATAGCCTAATTTCAGTTAATAGACTTAAGGATCAAAGGCTTGCGAGGGCCTTGACAGGCTGCATTTGCCGGACAAACGTGCTGGCACGTTCCCCCAATCATAGAGCGCGCCGTCTAATACGCTGTTAGCGGCCTATCACCATTCTTTCAACGGAGGCGCCACATGGCAAACGAAACGTACAATGTCGACGATGTCTTTGGAGTAGTTCGAGAGGTACCCCTCAACTACGTTCCGCGAGAAAAGGTCGACCAAGCCTTTGTTGAAGCGTTATCACGAACAAACCATATCGTTGTCTACGGAGGATCGAAGCAAGGCAAGACTTGCCTTCGCAAACACTGTCTGCAAGATGACGACTACATCGTCGTTCAGTGTTCGAACCGTTGGTCGGCGGCAGATATCAATGCCAACATTCTGAAGCGGGCAGGATACGAAATAACCCAATCAACTCAAATCACCGCCACTGGCCGTCAAAAACTTCTTGCCAAGTTCACTGCCGGAATTTTTGGAGCCTCCGCTGAGGCTGGCGGAGAGTCAGAGTCTGAAAATAGTAATTCGGCAACAAAAACGCCTCTGGAACTTGACCCAGAGGATGTCAACGATATTATCGAAGCACTGAGGGGGATTGCTTTTCAGAAGTTTATCGTGCTGGAGGATTTTCATTACCTATCGCCGGAGACTCAGCGCGATTTCGCGATTGAGCTTAAAGCGTTTCACGAGAACTCAGACCTTTGTATGGTGATTGTCGGGGTCTGGCTGGAGGAAAACCGCCTAATCGTATACAACGGTGATCTCACAGGTCGGGTAATTCCCATCGATGCTGACCACTGGGCCCGCGAAGAGCTGCGGGCCGTAATAGAAGCGGGAGAGGAGCTACTCCGAATAGCTCTTCCTGAAGGTTTTAAAGATAAACTTTTAGACAACTCATTTGATAGCGTATCTATCATCCAAGAGTGCTGTAGGCGCGCAATCCGGTCCGCAGGTGTTTTCCAAACACAAGAACAACTGACAGAAATTGAATTCGATGGAGATGTGAGGGTGCTCATCAAAGAGGTGGTCGACGAGCAAGGTGGCCGCTACAACGCTTTTATTATGAATTTTGCGGAAGGGTTTCAAGATACGCGTCTCGAAATGCCAAAGTGGCTACTCTGGCCGATTCTTACCGCTCCGATTGCTGATTTGGAAAGAGGGTTTTTGTATGCTGATATCAGGCGTTCTCTTCAGTCGGCCCACCCCGAGGGTCAAAATCTAAATCCGGGGAACATCACTCAGACACTTCAGTCAGCGGCCTCGCTTCAGGTCGCGAAGAACGTGAAGCCGATCGTACTGGACTATGATGCCACCACTCGAAAGATGAGCATCGTTGATCGTGGATTCCTCATATGGCTCGATAATCAAGATAGAGATGATCTGCTCGAGCTTGCAGGGCTGCCGAAGTGCGGCAGCTAATCGGGTAGCCGAGGGTATCTAACCCCCAGCCCCCACAACACCCTGCATGCGGGTCCGCACAGGGCGTTTCACCGGGAATGGTGAAGCTTGATCCATCCATCGCGCAACGATACCAAACCTTGGGCCTTCAGGTAGTCATTGGACAATGCCTGCTGGATGCCCGGAGTCTTGGAGCTGCGCCAAGGGCCTTTGCTGGTGATGCCACACGCGACGGCGGACCGCACATGAACACCCAGTTTCATCAGATTCCTAACTTTGGTGCGTGGCTTGCGCCACTGTCGCCAGTAGGCCATCCGGACGCGGCGACGGATCCAGTGATCCAGATCGCAGCATCGTTGGTAGCCGATGGCAATGCCAAAGTAGTTGATCCAGCCACGAAGGTACTGGCTGGTCCTGAAGAGCTGGTAGTGCATCGACACGCCCCAGTTCCGGTTCGTCAGTACCCGGATGCGCTGCTTGAACTTATGCAACGTGTCCGGGTGCCAATGGATCTGGGTTCCCTTGAAGGTAAAGCCCAGGAACTTACTTTCATTGGTTCTGACCACTCGGCTCTTGGCCGTGTTGACCGTCAATTTCAGGCGATGCTCCAGGTAGTGGCTGATGCTGGCCAGCACCCGGTCGCCCGCGCGACGACTGTTCACCACAATGGTGAAATCATCCGCATAGCGAGCAAACCGATGACCCCGTCGTTCCAGTTCCTTATCCAATGGGTCGAGCATGATGTTGGCCAACAGAGGTGACAATGGGCCACCCTGTGGTACACCTTCCCGACTCTCCAGATAGAGCTGGTTATCGATAATCCCAGCTCGCAGATATCGGGCAATCAGGGCCAGTAGGCGCTTGTCCCGGACCTTGCGGCCCAGGTGTGTCATCAGCAGGTCGTGATTGACCCGATCGAAGAACTTCGACAGGTCCACATCCACGGCAAAACGTTTCCCTTCCTTGAGAATGCGTTGCACCCGGCGCACCGCCTGGTGCGCGTTTCGACCCGGACGGAAGCCATAGCTGTCCGCCGAAAATCCCGGGTCGAAGCGTGGTATCAGGATTTGGGCAATGGCTTGCTGAATCACCCGGTCTGTCACCGTCGGGATGCCAAGCTGTCGCTTGCCACCGTCCGGTTTGTCGATCTCAACCCGCCTCACTGGCATTGGTTGATAATCATCCGAGCGAATCGACTGCTCGACCACGATCCAGTGGCCGGCCTTTACCCAGACGGGAAATTCATCGATGGTCATGCCATCGACCCCCGCCGCTCCCTTGTTGGCTCGAACCTGCTTCCAGGCTTGTTGGAGATTAGCCCGTTGCAGTACAGCGTCGAGTAGATCGTTGCTAAAGGCTGGCTTCATGGCCGTACGCTGAGCCACGCCACTGCCGGACGGCATTCGTGTGTTCAAGTCGATCAAGGCTCCTCCTTTGTTCTTGGTGTTAGGCCCTTCACCCTGTCCCGACCATTACGACGGGCGTTTGGCTACTATGGCCGCTGCTGACTTCTGCTCAATCACCGGAGGGGTTACCCCCGTCGGCGCTATCGGTATCCACCTCGTTCGCTCGCAGCCGCCGATGGCAACGGCTGCGCCCAGGCTTGATCGACCAGTGGCCTGACTGGTAATTGACCGATCGCTCGTTGAGCAGATCTCCCCAGATAAGGGCATGCACTGTCACTGCACAACTGCATCATTTACGGTGGCCGTTAGATCACGCGGCTTCGTCGTCTTGTGCCAACTCGCCTCCGGCCTACGCCTCATATGATGTTCTTGTTCATCAGCTCGCAGTTTTGCTAGGGGCTTCCTCCAGACCGCCCCTCACGGGTTGGCCCTTGCCCTTCGCTAGTGGTTAGCGTCCAATCGGGTAGACCCGGCCGAACGGTGATCTTCCCACAGGGGACTTTCACCCCATTAGTTCATGCCCATGCTGGGCGTACACAATCGCATGTTGCCGGACTGGTTTTCCGCTGCGCTCTAAACCAGCCGCAAATGCGCGCGTTAACCCTCACTTCGAGTTCAGAGGAAGTAATGGATAGAAAAATAAATCCATGGGATGTACCAGAATGGCACGCATTAGGGCGAGAGGCGGCACTAGTGAGGCATCTGATCGGTTCAGGTGCCACAGCTTTAGGAAAAGCTAATTATGCTGACCAAATAGGCGAATACTATACTGCGTTTTTTGGGCTATCTGTTGGATTGGAAAGGCTCGCAAAATTAATTTTGGTTGCAGATTACGCCATAGCCAATAACGGAAAAATGCCTGAAGAGAGGGCGGTGCGTAAGTTTGGGCATAAACTACTTGATCTTGCTAATGCAGTCGAGGCTATTTCGAATAAAAGAGGTTTGGATATTAACTATGCTCGTCCAACAAGTGGGGTTAGCAATAAAATATTGGAATGCCTCGACGCATTTGCCGACGCCCGGAGAGGGCGTTACGCGAATTTCGCTTCACTAGACGAACCAAACCTTTCTAGGGAAGAACCAATTGGAAAATGGTGGGATGAGGTAGCAGAAGCCATATTGCAGCAGCACTATTATGGAAAGTCGGCGCAAAGACGAGTCGAGGATAATGCCGAAATCGTTGATTATTTGATGTCTCCCATCTCCATGGTTAGGCACACTGATGAAAATGGAAGGTTGATGCAGGATGTAAGGTCAGCCTCGATCCGAACTGGCCAAACTGAAATTGTACAGAAATTTGGCCGATACTACGCGTTAACAATCGCTCGTTGGTTTTCTGATGTTCTATCAGAAATAGCCCACATCGCATGCTATCAGTACAACGTTGGGGGATTCTTTGGAATTAATGAGTTTTTCTACACATATACTGTGGATGATAGTTTCCTAAAAACACGAAAAATATGGCCTTTGCGGTGAAAGGCCTAACCAAGCGTTATTTCAAAGCCACCTGAAAGTCCGCTTCTGGCCGAAAGCTGTCACCGCTTAAATTGGAAGCGACTAGCATCCATGCCATGCAGGATATCTCGAACGCACTGCGACCAAGAAACACGCTAATTAGCGCCGTCCTACGAACTTTAGAGCGGTGCGATCGCATCGCTAATCACAACATTGCGCCATGACTCGTCGAAACTCCTCCCGATAAGCCTCGGCCTGCTGCACCGGGTCGGCGGGAAAGCGGCCCAGCTTCACGGCAAGCTCGAAGAACCCTTGAGCGGGCAAGCCTTCTCTTCTCCGGCTGACGACCAGGGCGGCAATAAAGGGCCGGCCCTGCGCGGCGTCCTCGCGCATCAGGGTTTCCAGCGCCTGGGCTACGCGCTGGATGGTGCGTGGTGGGCGCAGCGAAAGCGCCTCGGCGAGTTGCTGATAGGTCATCGGTAACGATTCGCGGGGCGCCGTTTCGAGAATATGGCGGGCCTGGGCGGCAAGCGGTTGGCTGTCTGTCATGATTTTGGTCGGGCACTCTGCCTGCTTGGGAATGGGTGGGTTATGGCTCCTTAAATTACCCTCGACGAGAGCGGCAGCCAAACGTGCTCGTAACCGATCGACAGGGAAACGCCCGCCAGCAACACGGCCATCGCCAGGCTGAATCCCTTGAGGATTCTCGGGTTCTCGATGCGTTTACCGAGCAAGGCGCCGATCAGCGCATAGCTGCCGGGCGCACCGACCGCCAACACCGCCAGGCCGAACGACCAGAACACCAAACTGACGCCGTGAATCCCCACGGCGGGAAACTGGATCGTGGCGATTGGGAGTGTCGCGACGATGCCCTTGGGATTGCACAGTTGCATGATCAGGCCGTCACGAAAGCGCATTAACCGCGGCGTTTGGCGCACGCCACCCAGGTCGATGCTCGATCGGGCGATCTTGATGGCAAGATAAAAAATATAGCCGCACCCCAGCGCTGCCAGCACGACAAGTACATCGCCTTGAACCCAGGCGGCGCCGGCCCAGCCAAATAACAAGAACAGGATGAGCATGGCCAGCCCTACCCCGAAATAGAACCCGAGCGAGGCCTTGGCCTGCCCATTCAGCCCCGCATTCAGGCCGAGCAAATTCACTGGCCCAGGCGAGTACATGACGCCCAGGGCATAGGCGATGATGGCTAACATGATGGAATCCCGGTTAATTAATGACGTTGCGCTGGTATTGGTGCGGCGTCATGCCGTAGATGCGCTTGAAGCGGCGATTGAAGTGGCTCAGATCGGCAAAGCCGTAGCGAAAGGCGACTTCGTTGGGCAGCGCACCATTATCCAGCGCATGGCGCGCGGCATTGATGCGGCAATTGAGGACGTACTGGTGCGGCGTCATGGCGAACTGCTGACGGAACAGGCGCAGGAAGTGGTATTTCGAGAGATGGGCAGCCTGGCTGAGATCGTCCAGGGACATATCCTCCTCCAGATGCGCAAGGATGTAGTCCTTGGCGCGCCTCAATAGTGCATCCGGGCGGCTGACGCTGGCAGTGTTTGATTGAAACTTGCCCTCGCGCTGCACGAGCCGAGTGGCGATTCGGTGGAGGGCATGTTCCTGTTCGATGCGGCTGCCGTCCTGGTGCGTCACCAGCCGGGCCAGTTCCAGGATGGCGCCACGCAGCGCATGGTCCTGGATCAGGGTATCGGCGCTTCTGAAATGGCCGGCGTCCTCACGCCCCACCGCGTTGGCAAACAGTGCCTCGAGCTGAACCGGCGGCACGTAGACCATCACGTACCCCAGCGTGCTATCGCCACCGGAGTGCCCATCGTGCACTTCTTCCGGATTGAGTTGTACGACGTTACCGGGGGTGCTGCGATGACACTGGCCACCGCTGAAGAAATCCTGACGTCCGGCGAGGGTGACGCCAAAGGCATACTCTTCATGGGCATGGCGGTCGTAGTGAAAATCATCCATCGCCGCATGCAGCACCGTGACCTCGGACACATGCCGACTCTTCAAGAACCGAAACTGGCTAGGCGGCTTTGACATGCCACACCTCCCTGAACGCTGATTCATCTAGCGTAGATCGATCATCATGCCAGCGGCTTGGACGTTATTGCTCAAATGAATCAATCGCAGAGGTAGTTATTCGATGTCGTGAGGCAGCGATCCGCTATCCGCGTGAAGGCTCCTTTTGGATCACTATCGCTTCTTCACATCGCGATAGAAGTTCTCATGCGAGCCCAGCGCCATCAGCGTTAGTACGATTTTGCCGTCGTCGTAATGGTAACCGAGCAGGGTCAGCTGCTTGATCATCTTGAATTTGTAGACACGCAGAAACGATAGATCCCCCTTCTTCTGTTCGCCAAGATGAGGATCCTTGATCAAGGCTCGAATAGCCTTGTCCAGATCGCCCTTTTGGTTGGCGTGAAGCTTCTTGACTGCTTTCTTGAAGGTTGGGGTTTGAAGAACCTGCATGGCTCAGCCGAACTCGTAGGGTTCGAGCTTGCCAGCGTCCAGTTCAGCCTTGGCGATAATGGCTTGCCTGACGAACTCATAGGGTAAGTCGGGATTGTCTTCCATCATCTCGCCGATCTTCGCCCAATGCTCGATCTGCTTGGGCGTGGAGCGATTCATGGCCTTGGCCATGATGGTCGCCTTTTCAACCAGTTCCTGATCCAAGCGAACGCTTGCTGTACTCACTGTTATTTCTCCTAGTTACCCAATTGATGGCCGTGGCGAATTGCATCATTTGATGCATCTTGCCTCACTTAGTTCCAAAATTGAAAGATGCGATGTACAGAAACTTTTGCCTTTGTGGATTACCAGCTATCGACCTTAGTGATCTCTACCCCGCTATGGATGTTCCTTGAATGATCGGTATGCTGAATCAACAGCAGGTTGAATGGAGCGCATGGATTCATGACGTACTCTTCACGGACACGGCTCCGGGGCGGACGCTGGCCACGATTATTGGCCTGGCTGAGCGTACTGGCGGTGCTTGCAGCAGGACTGCTGATGACCGGTGCGGGGCTTTCCCATCGCCTGGAGATGACCGACCTGGGTACGGCGTTTGGCCTATTGCGTCAGGGGGCCTATCTGGCCATTGGCGCGGCAGCTCTTGGATTGATCACGCTTATCGTGGCGAGCCTGTGCAAACGGCTCAAGCCGGCGTTGGCGGGCGCTCTGGTGGTTGCCGTGGTCGCGGCGATGATGATCGTTCCCTGGCAGATGCAGCAGCGCGCCCAGGAGGTGCCGGCAATTCACGACATCACCACCGATATACAGAATCCGCCCGAGTTCGTTGCGCTGGCATCCGCTCGGGAGGCCGCGCCCAATGAGGTGGCCTATCCCGGCGAGAGCACCGCGCGCCAGCAGCGCGAGGCCTATCCGGATATTCAGCCGATCGTTCTCAAGCTATCGCTGAGCGAGGCAATGAACGCCGTCGAGGCAACCGCACAGGATCAAGGCTGGGAGATAGCCGATGTCGGCGACACAAAACTTGAGGCCACGGCCACCACCCTCTGGTTCGGTTTCAAGGACGATGTGGTGATTCGCCTGAACGAAGTGGAAGAAGGTATACGGGTGGACATGCGCTCGGCATCGCGGCTAGGCGCCAGCGATGTGGGCACCAACGCCGAGCGGATTCGCAACTATCTGCAAGCGCTGCGTGAGCGAGCGGAATAAACAAAACTTTATACAGTCACAACCTGATAGCGCGTACTGCGCCCGCCTCCCGGTAGTTTCTCGATACAGTCCTTGCATAGCAAATCTGCCAGGTGGCGGGTAGCGGTCGCCTTGCTCACCTTGGCGACCTTTTGATACTGCGCGGCACTGATACCGTCTTCGAAGCCGCGCTCCCCTCCATCCAGCAATCGGTTGAGCACCTTGACCTGGGGAGGTAGTAGCTCCCGGTCGCCAAAGCGTTGCCAGAAGCGCGCCTTGGCCAACGTACGATCGATGCTCGCGAGGGCTTCATGAAGGTTGGCTACCAAGGTATCGAGAAACCACTCAAGCCACGCGCTCAGGTCGAGTGAGCCCCGCTGGCTCGCTTCGAGGATGCGGTAATAGTCTTGACGTCTTGCTAGGATGGCCGCTGACATGGCATAGAGCCGTATGCTCTGCTGATCGGCCTGGGCCAGTGCCCGATCGGTGATAGCGCGGGCCAGGCGACCGTTGCCGTCTTCGAAAGGATGCAGAGTGACGAAGTAGAAGTGGGCGATTCCGGCTCGCAGAATTGGGTCCAGCGTAGAATCCTGGCGGCTGGCCTCGAACCATTCGAGAAATCTCGTCATTTCATGAGTTAAAACGCTGCGGGGCGGCGCCTCAAAATGCACTCTGGGTTTATCGAGGCGGCCCGAAACTACCTGCATCGGCTCATCGCCCCGCCATTGTCCGACACGCAGTGTTACCAACGATACCTCAGCATCGGGAAACAACCAGCAATGCCATTGAAGGAGTCGCTCCCGGCTCAATTCGCCATCAGGTTGCCCGATGGCGTCGAGCATAAGCTCGGCAAGGCCCTCCGAACGAGTTGAGGCGGCTCCTGATTCATCCTCCATACCTAGCCGGCGAGCCAACGACGAGCGTACCGAGGCCACATTGAGTCGTTCACCTTCGATTGCGGAGGATGTCACGATATTTTGCAGCAGAGTATCAAGCGCCAACGCTGGATCATTACCTGGCAGCAGTGCGCCGACTCGACCCATAAGCATGCCCAGCGAACGCCAAGCTTCTTTCAGCATTGGTCGGATAGTTTCATCCTGCCAGTGGAAGTTCGGCCAGTCTGGCTGCTGCCAAATCCAGGTTGGTTGCTGTGGCCCCATGAAAGCGCTCCCCTAGAGAATCAGTGAGCCAGATACCCTGCATATTCGGCTCAAACAATGAGCCAAATAATGGCACTATTCGGCTCATCCGACAAACGACTCCCTAGTTGGTAGTGCTGTTAGCGGGCTGAACCCGTACGATTGGGAATATAACGAGTCGATAGACATGCCCAAAGTATGGGCGTTGCGATCTTATCTAAACCAGCAGAGGAAGAGGCCCATGAACCCCGAGGATTTGGAACGGCTGGTCACCTTGCGCATGCCTTTTGGCAGGTACGAAGGCACGCTGATCGCCGACCTGCCCGGTCCTTATCTCAACTGGTTCGCCCGAAACGGTTTTCCCGAAGGCCAGATCGGACGATTGCTCTATTTGATGCACGAGATCGATCACAACGGCCTGAGCCCGCTGCTCGATCCGCTGCGTCAGAGCCAGACGAAGTGATACCGCGCTGCAAAGTTAGACGGTGTCGCGACCTGAACAAACAGCATTCCCGTCGGCAGCCACGCTCACTCCCCGCCCAGATGTACGTCGCTACCCATATACTTGCCACTCGGGAACTTTGTATCGGAGCGCTGGGCGTCGATGCGAAGCGTTACGCCGGTAGGCGTCGTGCCGTACAGGGTTTCGATTTCCGCGAAGGCCAGCAGCATGTGCTTGTCGACGATGGCCGCCATGGCGTCCTTGGTGACCAGGTAGTCGGCGATGGTGCTGTCGAGGCCGGCTCGTCTTGAATTACCGGGCTGCTCGGCGTTTGCTGATGCAGCAGTCTCGCCTTCAAAGATGCTGGCCTTTTCGCCGACATAGGCTCGCAGGGAATCGATGAGATCGTCGATCGCCTGCTTGTCGCCTTGTCTTGCGCGGGCCGCCAGGCCGCCGGCCCGGGAAAGATTGCGAATCAATCTGTCGAAATCGCTCATGATGTACTCCCGTCGTTGCCCAAGAACCATACGGCCCGGGATAATTTTCCTTGCTTCACTATTGCGTATTCTCGCCTTGGATCATGGCGGCAAGCGCCATCCACAGCTCTCATTTATTCTTCTCGACCGCCCGGGTCCGGAAAACGCATGGACTGGTCCCGGTCACGTTTCGACTCATGCCCTCGCGTGCAGCCGCCGATGCAGCGCATGCACTTCCTCATCGAGTTCAGCAATCGGCCCCTCGACGGGAATGTCCGGAGCGATCGTTTGAATGGGTAATGGCCGTACCGGCGGGGCTTCAACGCCTAACTCGGCAAGCCAGGCCGTGAGCTGTTCGGAAGAGCTCACATAGACGATGCGCCCCAGCCCTACCCATCCATGGGCAGCGGCACACATCGGGCAGTGTTCGCCGGAGGTGTAGACGGTAGCCTTGGCGCGCTCATCCGGCGTCATGTTTTCCGCGGCCCAGCGCGCCAGCGCGAATTCCGGGTGCCGAGTCGAATCTCCATTGGCAATGCGGTTACGGTCTTCCGCCAGCACCTTTCCCCCGGCGCTGACCAGCACGCTGCCGAAAGGCTCATCGCCGGCTTCGAGGGCCTCGGTGGCCAGTTCCACACAGCGACGCAGATGTTGCATATCGGTTTCGTTCATCATTGCTCCCAAGGTGCGGCCAAGTTGATCTGATACTGTAGACCATAACCGTTTCAAAGAAGCATGGGGCAATCATGAGCTGCGCCTTCCGTGACATCGCCGAGCGCCAGGCCTGACTGCCAAAGGAACCGTTACTCTCATCGTCGCGAGGCTTAAGAATGCGCGGTGCTCTTGCCCCTCAACCTCTTGACCCCTTCGACAATTCCCAGGATCACCGCGCCGACGATCAGACCGAACACCATATTGAACAGCGTCGATCCCAGAGGCTGCAAAATGGCGCCCGCGGTGGGGATTTCGCCGGCAACGTCGACAATATCTTCTATGGCGTGCTCGACGAGGGGAAGGCCGTGGGTCAGGATGCCGCCACCGACCATGAACATGGCGGCGGTGCCGACGAAGGATAGCGTCTTCATCAGATACGGCGCGGCAGTGACGATGCCATTGCCGACGGTTTGCGCAAAAGAACTGCTCTTTTCGCTGAGATAGATGCCCAGGTCGTCGAGCTTGACGATACCCGCCACCAGTCCAAAAACCCCGACGGTCATGAACAATGCGATACCGGACACGACGATGACCTGCAGCATTATGTCGGCACCGGCCACGGTACCCAAGGTAATCGCGATGATTTCCGCCGAGAGAATGAAATCGGTGCGAATGGCGCCCTTGATCTTCTTCTGCTCGAATTGACGCGGGTCGACGTTGGGGTCGGTCAATGCCTTTCTGGCCTTCTCGGCATCTTTATCCTCGGGATGCAGAAACTTGTGTGCCAGTTTTTCCGTACCCTCAAAACACAGAAACGCACCCCCCAGCATCAGCAGCACGGTGACCATCCATGGGATGAAGGCGCTGATCAGCAGCGCTGCGGGCACGAGAATGAACTTGTTGCGAAACGAGCCTTTCGCCACCTCCCAGACCACCGGCAACTCCCGGGCAGCCTTGACGCCGGTGACCTGCTGCGCGTTTAGCGCGAGATCGTCCCCCAACACGCCGGCGGTCTTCTTGGCGGCGACCTTGGTCATCACCGAAACGTCATCGAGCATCGTTGCTATATCGTCTAGCAGAGTAAGTAGGCTGGCTCCTGCCATTGGTCATCCTCAATTGAAGTGGGCACGCGATCTACTATACAGGCGTTTCGCCAGGCGCGATTGTCTACAGGTTATCGCGCTCTTGATTGAGCCGATGAATTTTCTCATCCGCCTCTTTTTGTAGTGCGTCTCGGGAACGACGCATCTGTGTCCGACGAGTCTCATCGTGAATACTCGCCAGGTTGGCATCCACGGTCAGCAGCACCGCGCTCAAGCCAGCGTGAAGCAGTACACCTCCGGCAACCGCATCGCTTTTCAGATTGGTATCGGTAAGCGCCAGGGAGGAAACCGCCACCTTCAACGTCTCGCAGCAGGTTTCTGCCATCGCCAGCGGCACGCGATTGATCCTCTGCGACGCTTCATTCAGTCCAGCTTGGTCGTCCTTTTCATCATGGGCTTGTTTCAGCGCATGTTGATACGCTTCAAAGGCCTGGATATCTTCATCCGCATGCTCACTGAGTCGTTTCAGCAAGGCCTCACCTTCATCGATCAATTCCGCTCGCTTGGCGTCGGGATGCTTGGACTCGCTGATTCTCAACCCCTTGAGTATCAATGCCAGGCCATTGGTCGCCGTTACCGCCGCCACCGCGCCGCACCCCGGCGTCGCCTGCGTGATAGTGGCATCGCGAAAGCTTTCCAACGACATGCTCCATACCTGGGAATCCATGAGCGCTTACTCCTTTTGGGTCAACTCGCCTTCTCGGGAGAGCTGGTAATGGGCAAAGTCGTTCGCAAGAAACAACCGTCCCTGATAATGATGGCAAGCCTCGTTTTCGATATCCGCGATCAACGGCGAGGCACGGCGGTCGTATTGATAGCGCGGACTGAAATGGGTCAGCACCAGGTTCGCCACATCGATACGTTGAGCGAAGCTCGCCACATCGCCTGCGGTGCTATGCCGGTTGTTGGTACCCAAACGCTCGACGACGTCTCGAGTATAAGTAGCCTCGTGTACCAGCACGTCGGCGCCCTCACAAAAATGCTCGAGCACGCCTGGTGTGTCGTTATCGCCGGCGACCACGACCTTCCTGGGTCGTCGCCCCGGCAGTAACACCTCATCGCTTGTTATCCGGGTACCATTCTGCAGCACGACATCCTCGCCACGATGAAGCCGCCCCCAGTCCGGCCCGCTTTCCACTCCCAGCGTTTCCAGGCGCTTGGGATCGAGCTTGCGCTCGATATCCTTCTCGATAAAGGCATAAGCGTAGGACGCGACGCCATGAGATAGCGCCGCGGCCTCGATCATGAAATCGGGAAGGGTGAAAGGGTCAGTCAGTGACTCGACATCGATGAATTCGATGGGATAGGTCAGATGCAATCCGGTCGTTGCCTGCACCGCATCGAGAAAGGCCTTGATCGGCTGAGGCCCAACGATTGTAAGCGGTGCTTGCCGCCCCATCATGGAAGCGCTGGAAAGAAGCCCCGGCAGGCCATAGCAGTGATCCCCATGCATATGGGTGATCAGAATGGTGCTCAGTTGAATGAGGGATAGCGGCGTGCGCAGCACCTGCTGCTGAGTGCCCTCGCCGCAGTCGACCAGCACCCAGGACTTGCCCGTTGCCTTCTTGATCGCGGCGGCGGTGACATTGCGCGCCTTGGTCGGCACGCCCGCGGACGTGCCAAGAAAGAGGATATCCATCAGCATTTACAAGTATTCAGGGTATGGAAGCACCAAGCATCGCCTCTCGCAAATTACCACGAATTCCACTCTTGCCTCCTTTAAAAGCACTCTGCGTGCAGCTCATCCAAAAACTGCTAAATGCATGAATATTGGTAACAATTAGGCATCGCTCTGCATAAAAAAATAAATGAGCCGATATTTCCTCCATTACTAAAACACTTCAAGGGAGAATCCAGTGCATTCGTTCAAATCATCGCTTCGTAGGCTTAATGTCGGCACCAAGCTATCGCTACTCATAGTTGTGTTACAGCTCGTGGGGTTCGTTGGGTTGAGTGTTTTTTTGTCTCAAGCCGCCATCCAGCAACTCCAGCAAGAGGTGTCTCAGAGCATCACGCGCCAGCAGACACAGGTAGCGAACATGGTATCGCTATTTGATGAGACCCTGCAGGAGGAAGTCAGCAACTTCCTGAATATCTTCCTCGCGGATCTGTCACCTGACTTTACTCTCGATCCACGGCAAAGCATTGTCGTAGCCGGGCGCGATACGCCTGCCTTGAGTAATGGCGGGGAACTACTCAACGGTATTTTCGACCATCCCGATGCCTTCACCGCCAAGACAGGCGCCCCCGTTACTTTGTTTGCCCGAGATGGTGACGATTTCGTTCGAGTAACCACTTCACTCAAAAAGGCAAATGGCGAGCGTGCTGTTGGCACGCTGCTGAATCGTGACAGCATCAGCTATGAAAGCTTGATGACCGCAAAGCCCTATACCGGCATCGCCGAGCTTTTTGGCACGACCTATATCACCAAGTATCAACCCATTTTTGATAGTGGTAAAAATATCATTGGCGCATCTTTCATCGGGATAGATATCACTCAAGAGCTGGCAATGCTGAAGAGCCGGGTGCGTGGCATGACTCATGATGAGAGCGGCTACACAATGCTTGTCAACGCCAGCGGCGCCAAGCAGGGCCATGTCATTACCGGCGGCCCTCACGAAGGTAAGTCACTTGCAGAATTGACCACGCCAACCGGCGAACCGGCTTATGCAAAGATGTTTTCCACTACTTCGGGTCGCATTGATTACGCTTTATCCGGAAGCGATACCCGAGAGCGCACCACTTATTACATTAGCTATCCTGAGTGGAACTGGATCATTGCCAGCACCGTGTTCCCTGCCGAAGTTCAAGGAGCAGTAGTAACTCTGCGCAACTGGTCACTGTTGGCGGCACTGTTATTGGCTCTGTGTTTTGCTGGGTTGATGTACTTCTTTCAGCGCAGGCTCATCAGCACGCCTCTAGCCCAAGTGGTAACGATGGGGCAAGGCTTGGCCAAGGGCGACCTGTCTCAACGTTACGCGTCAAGGCGCCAGGATGAGATCGGCAAACTGATCACTGCCATGAACGGTATCGGCGAAGGGCTCACCCATACCGTTGGACGCGCCAGGGCCAGTGGCAATAGTGTGAATTCCGCCGCCGCTGACATCGCTCAAAGCAGCCAGGATCTAGCATCGCGTACCGAACAGTCTGCCGCGAATCTGCAAGAGACTTCTGCTTCCATGGAGCAAATCACAGCCACGATCAAGAACACCGCGCATTCCGCGCAAGAAGCTAGCCAGCTGGTTCATGCCACGGCGGATATCGCCAAGCAAGGCAATACGGCCATGAACGAGGCCCAAAGCACGATGGAAGATATCAACACCTCGGCCAGCAAGATCAGCGAAATCACCACTCTAATCGACGGAATCGCCTTTCAAACGAACATCCTGGCTCTTAACGCCTCCGTAGAAGCCGCCCGTGCCGGCGAGCACGGCCGAGGTTTCGCCGTGGTCGCTCAGGAAGTACGCAGCTTGGCAACTCGTTCCGGCGACGCCTCCAAGGAAATTCGAGAACTGATTGATGCATCGCTAAGACATACCGAATCAGGTGCCAGAATGGTCAAAGGCGCCGCACAGACCATGCAGGATATACTCAAGGGCATTGAGCGGGTCTCGGATATGATCAACGAAATCAGTGCTGGCACCAAGGAGCAGAGCGAAGGCATCAGCCAGATCAACCTTGCCGTTACGGAACTGGATACCATCACTCAGCAAAATGCTTCCATGGTGCAGCAATCCAACACGGCGGCAGAGATGATGAGCGATCAATCCAGGCAGCTCAGTGAGTTGTTGGCCTCCTTCAAACTTGACCGCGAACAGGAAACAGCGCTTGCCTCCTTACACCCTTCGCTACAAAGAAAGGACCCAACGCTTCCAACTGCCCCAGCGAAAAAGATCATCGAGTCGCGCAAGCTATCTGAACGCGATGACGATGACTGGAGCTCGTTCTAAAGATAATTTTTTGCATGGAAATACATGAACAAAATACAAAGGGCCCGTTATTCGTAACGGGCCCTTTGTATTTAGAGAACGACTCGAGTGACGTATCGAGGAGATCAACACCCTGGAAGTAGCGTGAGTCTAGGGTGAGGATACTGCGCTTTGCTTGTCGGATACCCCGGGAATAGGGTCCGTCGGGCCCGGGAACCGCCCTCTCAGCGTATCCACGCCACGCTGCGGGTTGGCAAGCGGAATCAGATCCTGACGCTTGCGACGACGCTCCTGGGTATCGATACCCATGCGCCGATCACGCTGCTCGATGAGTTCCTCGTACGCCTGGCCAAAGCGATTGAAGGACCAGGCCAGACGCGGCTCACCCAGGGGCAACTGAACCTGTCCGCTCTGATCCGGATTGGTATCCCAGGTATGCCAGGTCTTGCCGTAACTGTTCATCTTGCTCTGCATCAGTGCGTGATCCGCCTTTTCGGGCAAGCCGGGCGCGACGAGCTGACCCGAGAGAATTTCACCGTTGTGCGGATGCCAGTACTGCTTTTCTTGTTCGGGAAGCTGCTCGAACAAGCGCTCGGAAATGATGTATTCGATACCGTTGAGATTGGCCTGGGCGGTATTGCCATCGAACAGCGCGCACTGAGCGAAATCCTCGTTCTTCTGGGTGCAGAAATGATGCGCTTCCATCTGATGGGCAGGTTCGTTCTTCATGGGATGAAAGCCGACCAGATAGACATTCATCGGCTCGAGAGGCGCGGTGGTTTGTAACGCCGCCGCCCCGGCTTCGAGTACGTTGGTCTTGGTGGTTTCCTGCCCACCCGGCGGCGTGACTTGCGGCGATCGATCGCCCATGCCGGTACAGCCGGCCAAGACGATTGCCGTAGACATTGCCAGCAGCGGGTACCGGCGCAATTGGATATGGATCATTCCTTGATCTCCCGTGCTTTCCCTTCATCAATTTATGGATAGCGCTTTTTTACAAATAGCGCCCTGCGGAGCCGATTACCGTGACCAGCAGCCCCAGCGCCAGATTGATGGCGATCGTCAGACGAATCTTGTTGAGCTGGGTGCCACCCTCGGACCAGGTCTGCTCGCTCACCGCCTTCTTCAAACGCTTGAAAGGGGCAAAATAGAGATGAGCGAAGATCAGCATCATCACGATGCCGAGTGCCAACATGGAATGCACGTGGCCTCCCACGTTGGCCATGCCGCCAAAGCCGACGAAGATCAGCCAGAAGCCGGTCGCCAGTAGTACCACGATCGACACCCATACCCAGGGAAAGAAGCGGCGGAACACCTGGCTCCATAGCGTCAACCTCATGGGCCGTTCGAGCAGACTACCCGCCACCGGGCGCAGCGCCACATAGGCGAAGAACATGCCACCTACCCAAACCACCGCAGCCAGTAGGTGTAATGCGATTGCAATTGCCATACATTCCTCTCGATCTCAGTCTGTTTACTCACTCAATTCACTTGCTCACACCGGGTCTTGCGATGCTCGAAATCATCGACGAACGCATCCATGACCGTTGCATCGTAGGCGCGAAGGCCGCTGACCACCAGTTTCTTCGACCCGCTGCCGACCGGCTCGCCCTGGCTGAGCATTCGAAACTCCAGATGCGCATCGCCCCGCTTGCCGTTGACCTCGAAAGAGGAGCCGGCAAATTCGACCTCAAGCGAAGCAATATCCAATGAGTTCAACATGAAGCCCATGCTGTCGTAGATCACCAGCGGACGCTGGGGGTTGAACATGACCCCCTGCTGTTCCATCAGCGGCTTGAGGTAGTGCGGAAAATTGCGCCCGGAAAAAGCGATATAGCGGCAGGTGAAGGCTTCGATCACTGCCGGGTCGCGCGTCGTCTCGCCGCTACGCTCCACGATCAGCACCTCCTTGCCGGAGGTATCGCTCATGCCAAGCGTGCCATCGGAGCGCTCATTGATTTCCAAAGGCATATCGGCGCCCACCATACCCCGGAAGTAAAAACTCATTTGCTGGGACAATCCGTGGTGAGCCAACACCAAGGCAAACAGAAGATCCCCGGGGACGCAAAAGCGCCGCGCGTCCGGGTCGTGTATTGGATTGTAGTCATCCGCCATCTGCTTGGCGAAACGGCTGGCCTGTTCGGCGGAAATACAGTAACGGCCATCCCTGACCGTGTAGTAATCATCAAGAAACATGCAATCTGTCCATGCATTGGAAATCAAGACCAACGAACTCTTGTCTGTCGTATCATGAAACTGGAGGGGGTTACCACAATATGTTCTCAGAATTTTGCCACAGAGCACGTGGATACACTGCGTGCGGCAGGCATGGAATTACATGGCGTTCTGATCATAAATGACTTAGCCAAGAACCATACTTTTTAAGGAGATACCTCCATGAATGCACCCTGTAATGCGAAGCGCTCGACACTGCTCGTCGTCGATCTGCAGGAACGCCTCATGCCGGTGATCCACGAAGCCGAAAGCGTCGTCGCCCGCGCCCGGGTACTGATCGATGCGGCCAGGCTACTCGAAATTCCCGTTATCGGTACCGAACAGAATCCGCTCAGTCTCGGCCCGAGCGCTCCACCGCTGCGCGAACTGTGCGATGAAATGGTAACAAAAATTCATTTTGACGCCTGCATCGAAACACCCCTGCTCGATCGCTTCGATCCAGAGCGCGATGAGGTGATCGTAGTCGGCTGCGAGGCCCACGTCTGCGTGCTGCAAACCGTATTCGGCCTGCTGCGACACAACTACCGAGTGCGTCTGGTCAGCGACGCCATCGGCTCACGCAATCCGCTGGACAAGGCCGCTGCTATCGAGCGCGCCCGGGATGCCGGCGCCGGGCCCGTCACCAGCGAGATGGTGGTATTCGAATGGCTACACCACTGCAAGCATCCCAAGTTTCGTGAGGTTTTGAAGCTGGTGAAGTGAGCAAGAAAAAGGGGTACGTCAGCGTTTTTCCAGTATGGCGATCAACTCGGGCACCAGGCGCTCGCCATGCCCTGCTTCGTTGGCGTCCCGGTAAAGTGTCTCGATGGCGCTCGCCACTCTCCTGGGCGCCCCCGAATCCTCTGCCATGGCAGTGTAATAGCCGACATCTTTCAGCGTATT
The DNA here is from genome assembly GCF_947493865.1 of uncultured Halomonas sp. GTDB lineage: Bacteria > Pseudomonadota > Gammaproteobacteria > Pseudomonadales > Halomonadaceae > Modicisalibacter. The sequence goes on along the minus strand of NZ_CANLTC010000013.1, from coordinate 86,152 downwards.
TGCCAGGCTGAAGCGAAATCCCGACGGGTCCTCGCCGGTGATGAACGGTCGCAAGCGTTCGAGAATCACCCCACCGCCGCCGCCGTTACCCAGTACTTCGAGGAAGGCATCATCGGCGATACCGGCACGGCGTGCGGCGGCAGTCGCCTCGGCCAGTACGGCGGTAAAGCCCAGAGAAACAAAGTTGTGCAGCAATTTCAGCTTGTGGCCTGCTCCCACGGGTCCACCGTGTACGATATGCTCGGCAAAGCTTTCCAGCAATGGTCGGACCTCAGCAAATAGCGCATCCGATGCGCCGACGAGAAGGTTGAGGCGCCCCTCCTCCGCCTCCTTGGGCGTGCGGGTCATGGCCGCATCAAGAAAGCGCCCGCCCCGATCGGCGACCCGCTCGGCAATGGCGACGGTCGAACTGGGAATCGCCGTGGAACAATCGATCACGATGGCGCCCGGCTTGAGTCCTTCCAGTACGCCATCCGGCTCGAAGAGCACCGCTTCGACCTGGGGCGTGCCGGTCACACACAGGATCACCACCTCCGAGGCCGCGGCGACCTCGCGGGCGTGTTGTTTCAAGACCGCACCCTCACCCATGAGATCATCCACGGGCTGGTTACCCGGATGATCGAGGAAGGTCAACGTGTAGCCATGGCGTAACAGGTTGCGACCGATACCGTGGCCCATCAGACCCGCGCCGATCAGGCCAACCTCGTAAACACCTTTCATGCTGGATCTCCCTGGAATGCATGCAGATAGTGATCAGCAACTACGCTTCTGGATACCAATATGACGTCAATACAACAGATCGACCAGCCCTAGCGATATCCAGGGCATGTAGGTGATCGCCATCAAACAGGCCAGCACCACCAGCACGAAGCGCAGCAGCCAGGGAATCAGTTGATCGATGGAGAGCTTGGCGACGGCGCAGGCGGCAAACAGGTTGACCCCCAGCGGCGGCGTGAACATCCCCAGGGCCAGATTGACCACGACGATCAGCCCGAAATGCACCGGATCGACACCGTACTGCATCGCGATAGGGGTAAAGATAGGCGCTAGCACCAGAATTGCCGCCGAGGTCTCGACGAACATGCCGATGATCAGCAGCATGACGTTGACCGCCAGCAGGAAGGCGATCGGGCTTTCGAAGGCCTTGTTGACCCAGATAGCCACCTCCCCGGGTAGGCCGGAACGGCTGATCAAGAAGCTGAACAGCGCCGCGGCGGCAATGATCAGCATGACCGCCGCGGTGGAGATCACGCTATGGCGCAGGATCGGCAACAGCTCCTTGAGGCTCAGTTCGCGATAGATAAGACCGCCGACGATCAGCGCATAGAACACCGCTACCGCCGAGGCCTCGGTGGGCGTGAATATCCCGCCATAGATGCCGCCGATGACCACCACCGGCATCAGCATGGCTGCCCAGGCACGCTTGAAGGCGGTAGTGAACTCCTGGCGATCCTCCCGATCGCGCAGGCCATAGCCGCGCACCTTGCAGAACAGATAGAGGAACAGCAGCAACGCGCTACCGATCAACAGACCCGGCCCGATGCCGGCGATGAACAGCTTGCCGATAGAGGTATCGGTGCTGACGCCATACAGGATCAGGGGAATCGAGGGTGGAATAAGCACTCCCAATTCGGCGGACGAGGCCTGTATCGAGGCCGCCAACGGCTTCGGGTAGTCGTGTTTGACCATCGCCGGAATCAGGATCGAGCCGATGGCGAAGGTAGTCGCCACGCTGGAGCCGGAGACCGCGGCGAACAGCATGCAGGTCAGCACGCAGGTCATCGCCAGACCGCCCTGCAAACCGCCGACCACAGACTTGGCCAGATCCACCAGGCGCTGAGAGATCCCCCCGGCGGCCATCAAATTGCCCGCCAGAATGAAGAACGGAATCGCCATCAGCGGGAAATTGTCGATACCCACGAACATCTGTTGCGGCACCAGCAATAGTGGCAGGCGCGAGAAGAATTCGATGCCGATGATCGAGGCCAATACGATGGAAATCGCGATCGGCACGCCCAGGGCAAACAGGATCACCAGCGACAACGCGATAGCGGCATTCATCGGCGCGTTCCCTTTTCATGGGTAATCGACGAGGGCCGAGTGGTCGACGGTGGTCCCGCGTCATCGTTGGTGGATGTATCCATATCGGATACCGGCTCCTCGTCGGCATCTTCAGCGTGAGCCGGCCCTATCGCTTCGCGACCCGTGGCCTGAGCCAGCAAACGCGCCAGTATCGCAATCAGCGCGAATCCGGCACCTACCGGCATGGCCGCATAGGCCCAGGAAATCGACACCTCCAGGCCGGACAGCATCTGGGAACGCACTCGCAGCATCATGGCCGACCCAAAATAGATCAGTACCAGCAGCACGATGATGCAGCACAGCGCGATCAACACTTCGAGCCAGATCAAACGTCGCGCCGGCATCAGCTTGTAGATGACTTCGACGGACATCATGAAACCGCCACGAAACCCCGCCGCGGCCCCCAGAAACACGCACCAGATCATGGCCGAGCGCGAGATTACCTCGGACCAGGTCGACGGAGAATCGAGTACGAAACGCGTAATCACCTGATAGAAACCCAAGGTGACCGAGACGATCAGCATGACGATGGCAGCCAGCATCGCCAGTCGGGTCGTCTGATGCTCGAAACGCAGAAACAGATTCACCATCGCCGCCACCCTTACTTTTAGAAATCGCTCGGCGCCGAGCATGATTGGCTATTCAGGAACAAGAGCCTGTCCAGAATCGTCGCGAGCGATGGCGAGACTAGGCGAAAGTGACCGAGGAAGCGCAGTTTACAAGGCGTAAATGAGCATTCTGAGGTCACTTTCAACACCGTCTCGCCGAGCGCAGCAGATTATGGAAGGTTCTCAGCAATCACTGGCGCGAATACGCTTGAGCATTTCATCCCCGTACTGGTCGGTATAGATCTTATAGGCGGGTTTGACAGCCTCCTGGAATGGGGCCTTGTCGATGTCGGTTTGCACCGTCATGCCTTTTTCGCGCAGCATCTCCACGCCCTCTTTCTCGAGCCGAGAGACTTCTTCCCGAGTGGCCTTGGCGGATGCGTCAGCCGCCTGCTTGAACCAGCCACGCTCTTCTTCGCTCAGGCCATCCAACAGAATCGGCGACCCCAGCACGATCGCCGGAGAATAGACGTGCCCGGTCAGTGATAGATGGTCCTGAACCTCCCAGAACTTGGTCGCCACGATCACGGTGATGGGATTCTCCTGGCCATCCACGGTGCCTTGCTGCAGGGCGGTGAACACCTCGGGGAAGGCCATCGGCGTGGGATGCACGCCCATCTGCTCGAAAGCCTCCATGTGCACCTTGTTCTCCATGGTGCGTACCTTGAGGCCCTCGGCGTCTCCGGGTGTCTTCACGGCCCGTTGGCTATTGGTCATGTGGCGAAAACCGTTCTCCGTCCAGGCCAGCCCTACCAGGCTGTGGTCACCCATCTTGGTGAGCAATTCCTGACCGATCTCGCCATCCAGCACGCAGCGCGCCTGGTCATAATCCTCGAACAGAAACGGCAGATCGAGCACATAACTTTCCGGCACGAAATTGCCCAGCGGCCCGGTCGAGGTAATCACCACATCGACGGTACCGATCTGTAAGCCTTCGATCATGGCGCGCTCGCCCCCCAAGGCGCCGGAGGGATGCTCGGTCACCTTGAATTCGCCGTCGCTGAGTGTTTCGAGGGTTTCCTTGAAGGCATCGGCGCCCACGGAGTAGTGGGAACTATCCGACAACGTATGGCCTAGCGTCACATTCTGCGCCGCCTGGGCATTCAGCGTGGTCATGGTCATAGCGGTGGCACCCGCGATAGCCAGGGTGAGGGTACGGCGTACGAATTTGTCTTTCATTGTTATAACCTCGTTTTGCAATGACACACTTGGATATCCTTTAACACTGAGTCGAAGGATCAGGCACGCTCGTCGAGAAACGCCTCGACGATTTCGTTGAAGTTCTTGTCTCCTGCGAATCCCAGTTGCTGAGCACGCAGATTTTCGAACCTGCCCGGCCAGCTACCCACAATGGCCTCGATACGCGGATCGGGTTCATGTCGCACAAGGGCCAGAGCCTTGTCACCAGCATATTCACGTAGCACCTCGAGCATGGCGGCCACGCTTACCGTAATGCCGGGCAGCATCAGGCTGCGCGAGGCACCGAAGGCGTCGCCCGGCACTTCAGCGCCATGCAGCAGCGCCTCGGTCACCTTGGTCGGCGACATCACGAACAGATCGAGATCGGTAGACACCGGACACACCGCCTCTTCGCCATTGAGCGGTTCGCGCAGAATGCTCGAGGCAAAACTCGAGGCGGCGGCGTTGGGACGACCGGGACGAATGACGATGGTCGGCAGACGCAGCACCCGACCGTCGATCAGCCCGCGCCGGCTGTAATCGTTGATCAGCAGTTCGCTCATGGCCTTCTGGGTGCCGTAGGAGCTTTGCGGCGTCAGAGCGGTCATGTCGTCGAGTACATCAGGTAATGTGCCGCCATAAACGGCTATCGAACTGGCCATGATTAGACGCGTGGCCGTGAGCTCGCGAGAACGACAGCCTTCCAGCAGGGCACGCGTGGCGTCGAAGTTGACCGTCATGCCCAGGTCGAGATCCGCCTCGGCCGCCGAACTGACCACCGCAGCCAGATGGAAGATCACGTCCGGACGCTCGCCCAGGATGTCATCCAGCGCCCCCGGTGAAGTGATATCGACGGCGCGGGAGACACTTTCGAAAGACGTGTTCGTGGGTGCCTCGGCCGCCACCTGATCGATCAAGGTCAAACGCACAAGCGGCTGCCCATTCAACTCGCCGCGTTCGATGAGCTTGCGTGTCAGGCGTTGACCGAGGAAGCCGGCGGCGCCGGTGATGAGAACGTGCATAGCGGATTCCTTGTTGTCCTTGTGTCAGTCGCGCGGAAAACGCGCTTCGAGTTCAGCAACCTGCTCATCGGTCAGGCAACGCGGATTCTGCCCGCGCAGCAACAGAAACAATTTGGCGGTCTCTTCGAGTTCCTCGGTGGCATACACCGCGGCCTCCAGTGACTTGCCGGCCACCACCGGGCCGTGATTGGCCAGCAGTACCGCGCTGTGCTTGCCCGCCAGGCCCTTGACCGCATCGCCCAGGCTCGGATCACCAGGCACGTGATAAGGCACCAGCGGCAGCCTGCCGACCCGCATCACGTAATAGGCAGTCAGCGGCGGAATACAGTCATGAGGATCGACTTCAGGCAGGCAGGAGACCGCCACCGAGTGCGTCGAATGCAGATGTACGATGGCCTCGGACTGGGGACGCTCGCCGTACATCGCCATGTGCAGGAAACTTTCCTTGGTCGGTTTGTCGCCATCCAGAAGCCGACCATCGCTATCCAGTTGGGAGATACGTGCCGGGTCGAGGCGCCCCAGGCAGGCATTGGTGGGGGTCATCAGCCAGCCGCCATCATCGAGACGCACGCTGATATTGCCGCTGGAACCCATGGTCAGGCCGCGATCGAACAACGACTTGCCGTAGACGACGATCTGCTCACGCAATTGATTGATGTCCCGAACGTTCATGAGCCTCTCTCCTCTGAAAGAGCATCGAAGGCGCGGGAGAAGAAGTCGACACCGCCGAAGTTGCCCGACTTGAGCGCCAGTGACAGCGGCGCCTCACGCCCTTCGATAGACGTTTGAGTCCAGGGCACACCCGGGTCGACCTGCTCGCCGATACGCAACTCCGTCACCTCCAAGGCGGACACCACGGCTCCGGAGGTTTCCCCCCCCGCCACGACCAGCCGCCCCACGCCTTCCGTGACCAATGTTCTGGCCAAGCCGGCCAGGGCACGCTCGACCAGTTCCCCGGCCCTCGCTGCGCCGAGCCGTTGCTGGGCGGCCTTGACCTTCTCCGGCGCTGCCGACGCGTAGATCAGCACCGGCGCCGAACTCTCTTCATCGAACAAACGCTCTCGCGCAAACGTCAATGCCTGCTCGATCTGCTCATCGCTCTCGGCGAGCGCCAAGGGGTCCAGGGCGAAGCCTTCATGACGCGAGAGAAAATCCTCGACCTGGCCCAAGGTGGCTCGGGAGCAACTGCCGGAGAGCACCAGGGCGGCACCGCTGGCAGCCGCCAGGCGCCCGGGATCAGCCACCGGATGCAGCCAGCCGAGGCGCCGATACTCGGCGGGCAACGCCTGACCCAGTCCGGAACCGCCGGTAACCAATGGAAACTCCGCCACCGCAGCAGCGATCACCTTGAGATCGTCCTCATCGAGGGTGTCGCAGATCACATGGCGCACGCCCTGGTCATGCAAGGCGTCGAGTCGCGAACGGGTCGCCTCGGTGCCTTCCGCCAGTGTCGATTTGGCCAGTAGCCCGACGTCGTGCGGTGTCTGGCGTGACAGTACTCGCACCAGATCGGCGTCCGTCATCGGGTTCAAGGGGTGATGCTGCATGCCGCTGTCGTTGAGCAGACGATCGCCGACGAACAGATGGCCCTGGTAGACGGTGCGTGCGTTGACCGGAAAGGCGGGCACCATCACGGTTTGGATACCCCCCAAGCGTTCAAGCAAGGCATCCGCGACCGGGCCGATATTACCGGCGTCGGTGGAATCGAAGGTGGAGCAGTACTTGAAGAAGATCTGACGCGCGCCCTGTGCCTGGAGCCAGGCCAGGGCCGCCAGGGAGTCGTCGATTGCCTCGCGAACCGGACACGAGCGGGACTTGAGCGCTACCACCACGGCGTCCACATCATCGAGCGCCAGCGCCGTCTGGGGCACGCCGATGACCTGCAGGGTACGCATGCCGGCCCGCACCAGGTTGTTGGCCAGGTCGGTGGCGCCGGTGAAGTCGTCGGCGATGGCGCCGAGCACGATGCTCATGATCTCACCCTCGCCCACCGCTGTCGTTGGCCGCAGGCAGGTCGAAGCCGGACAGGCGTTGATACACCTTGATCACCGCCGAGTCGTCCTCGCGACCGAGGCCCGCGCCACTGGCCGCGGTAAACTGCTGCAGCGCACTGCCGGCCACCGGCATCGAGAGGGCCAGCTCACGCCCGGTCTGGTGGACGATATTCAGATCCTTGACGAAGATATCCACCGCCGACAGCGGCGTGTAATCCCCTTTGAGGATATGCGGAACACGATTCTCGAACATCCAGGAATTGCCCGCCGAGTGGGTGATCACTTCATACAGCGTTTCGGGATCGATTCCCATGCGAATGCCAAGCGCCATGGCTTCGGCGGCGGCAGCAATGTGCACGCCGGCCAGATGCTGATTGACCAGTTTGACGCTGGAGCCGGCCCCCGGTGTATCGCCTAGCCGGTAAACGGTCGCGGCCATGGCATCCAATGCCGCCTGCCCCTTGGCATAGGCCGCCTCACATCCCGAGGACATCACCGACAGCTCCCCAGAACGAGCCTTGGCGGCACCGCCACTGATCGGCGCATCCAGCAGAAGCAGCTTCATGGCCGCAAGACGCTCGCCCAACGACTTGGCGTAGCTGGGCGGGACGGTGGCGCATTGAATGATCAGGCTGTTCGGCGCCAAGGTGTGGGCCAACCCCTCGTCACCGAACAGCACGGACTCGACCTGCTCGGCGTTGACCACCACCAGCAACACCACGTCACATTCGTCAGCCAACTCCGCAGGAGTTGCCACGCTGCGCCCACCATTTGCCATGAAGGCGTCGCGGGCCATGGCTGAAACATCGCAGCCAATCACTTCGAGCCCAGCCGCGAGCATGGCGGTCGCCGTGCCGAGCCCCATGGCACCCAAGCCGATAACACCGATGGATGAAGTGTGATGATCAGACACTCGCTGGCTCCTTGTGGCGATAAAGCGCTTGTACTGGCAGGTATATCATGACCGTCATATGTTAGCGCTAACATAATAGATAGATTAGTCTTCGATTCAGAGCAAGCAAGAGAGTGAAAAACATGACCAATGTCTAACAACCAATCCAGACGACCACGCAAGGGCGTCATGAAACCAACCCTCACTGATGTCGCCAGGGAGGCACGCGTCTCGGCGATCACGGTATCGCGGGTGCTCAATTCTCCCGATACCGTGCGCCCTGAAACGCGCGTCAAGGTCGAAAGCGCCATCGACAAGGTGGGATACGTACGCAACATGCTGGCGGGCAGCCTGGCATCGGCCAGCTCCCGGGTGATCGCAGCGATCGTGCCGTCCTTATCGAACGTCGTGTTCATCGAGGTGATCAACGGCCTGCAGAACGAATTCGAGCGTCATGGCTATCAGATTCTGCTGGGCAACACCGACTATGATCTCGAGCGCGAGTGCCAACTGGTCAGAACGTTTCTCGGCTGGTCGCCCGCGGCGTTGATCATCACCGGGCTTCGCCATAGCGATGCCTGCCAGCGCCTCCTGAAACAATGGGAAGGCCCCATCGCGGAGATCATGGAGCTGGGCGAGGCCATCGGCCTCAATGTGGGGCTCGATCATGCCGAGGCGGGGCGCTGCATGGCCCGCCATCTGGTGGAGAGAGGTTATCGTCGTATCGTCTATGTCGCGGCGCAGATAGAACGGGACTATCGAGCCGGTTTGCGCTACCAAGGGCACCGGGAGGTACTGCAGGCCGCCGGCCTCGAGGCCCCGCTACTCGACATGGACCAGCTCGGTCAGTTCGAAACCGGTGCCCGAGCGCTCGACCAGGTACTGACCCTCCACCCGAATACCCGTGCGATTCACTTCGCCAACGACGACCTCGCCTCCGGCGCGCTACTGCATGCCCACCGCCAGGGCATCCACGTGCCTCAGGAGATTGCCATCGCCGGCTTCAATGGCCTGCCGATCGGCCGGCACGTCACCCCCCGACTGACCACCATCGTCTCGCCTCGAGAAGCCATCGGACGGATGGCGGCCCAACAGATCATTGCGCGCCTTGAGGACGAACACGCGCCCCACTCGAGCCACGACGTCGGCTTTACCCTGAGCGTCGGTGAAAGTACGTGATGATCGAAGGCGAGGTGCTCGCACTGGTGAAGTGAGGCTTGGGCAACCTCGCCGTGATTGGTCTATGGTGATGACAGTACCAGGAGACACTTTCAACGGACGCTGCTTTCCAGGGAGGAAACCATGAAAGCACTTTGCTGGCACGGCAAGAATGACGTGCGCTACGAGAGCGTGCCGGACCCGCGTATCGAGGACCCTAAAGACGCCATCATCAACGTCAGCAGCTGCGCCATCTGCGGCTCCGACCTGCACCTCTACGATCACTTCATTCCCACTATGGAGTCCGGCGACGTGCTGGGCCACGAGTTCATGGGCGAGGTGATGGAGGTCGGCAGCGAGGTCAAGCACTTGAAGGTCGGCGACCGGGTCGTCATCCCCTTCACCATCGCCTGCGGGGAGTGCGAACAGTGCCGACGCGGCAACTTCTCGGTGTGCGAGCGCTCCAACCGCAACCGCGCCTTGGGCGACAAGATGTTCGGCCATGGCACCGCGGGGCTGTTCGGCTATTCGCACCTGACCGGGGGCTATGCCGGCGGCCAGGCGGAATACGTGCGCGTGCCCTTCGCCGACAGCACCCACGTCAAGGTGCCCGACAACCTCACCGACGAGCAGGTGCTGTTTCTCGGCGACATCTTCCCCACCGGCTGGCAGGCGGTGGTGCAGTGCGACGTGCAGCCCACCGACACGGTGGCCATCTGGGGCGCCGGCCCGGTGGGTCAGTTCTGCGTGCGCAGCGCCGTGCTGCTGGGCGCCCGCCAGGTGATCGTCATCGACAACGTGCCGGAACGCCTGAGCATGGCCCAGGCCGGCGGCGCCATCGCCATCAACTTCGAAAACGAGAGCGTGCTCGAACGGCTCAAGGAGCTCACCCAGGGCATGGGGCCGGAGAAGTGCATCGACGCGGTGGGGCTCGAGGCCCATCAGAGCGGCACCCTCGATGCGGTCTACGACCGGATCAAGCAAGCGACAATGCTGGAGACCGACCGCCCCCACGTGCTGCGCGAGATGATCTACGTCTGTCGCCCCGCCGGCGTATTGTCAGTGCCCGGGGTCTACGGCGGGCTGATCGACAAGCTGCCCATCGGCGCCCTGATGAACAAGGGCCTGACGGTGCGCAGCGGCCAGACCCACACCCAACGCTGGATGAAGGATCTCCTGCGGCGTATCGAGGAAGGTCAGATCGACCCCTCCTTCGTCATCACTCACAGCGTGGGGCTCGACCAGGGCCCGGGCATGTACCAGACGTTCCGCGACAAGCAGGACGGCTGCGTCAAGGTCGTTCTCAAACCCTGACAGGGAGGTCACCATGCGCTATCGAATCACCGCGCCCCACGGCCAGCGCTCGCTGAGCGGCGCCGATCGCCTCGCCCGCGGGCTCGGCTGGCTGAGCCTCGGCCTGGGCGCCTACAAGACCCTGGCGCCGCACGCCCTGACCCGCGCCCTGGGCCTCGAAGGCCAGGAGAGCTGGGTGCGCCTGAGCGGCGCGCGGGAACTGCTCGGCGGCATAATGACCCTCACCGACGACCCAACGCCCGGGCTGTGGACCCGAGTCGTCGGCGACAGCGCCGACCTCGTGCTGCTGGGCAGCGCCTGGTCGGACCCGCACAACCGTAAGCGCGACACCGCCGGCAAGGCCCTGGCCGCCCTGGCGGCGCTGACCGCCGTGGACGTCTACTGCGCCCAGGCCGTGAACAGGCAGCACGCCTACCAGGCCGGCCCCACGCCGGACTACAGCCTGCGCAGCGGCTTTCCCCGCCCGGTGGAGGAGATGCGCGGCGTGGCCGGCGACTTCGAGACGCCCCGGGACATGCGCCACGCCTTCCCCACGCCGCCGAAAATAGCGGTCAGGGAACTACCCGACCGTGCGGCCCGCGCCATCTGAGTCATGACGCGCCGAAACCGCTAGGGGCCGACTCGTCCCCTGGCGGTTTTCACTCCCCGAAGTATTTCTCGTGCAGCTCGTCGAAGGTGCCGTCTTCCTTGACCTTTTCCATCGCCGCGTTGAAGGACTCGACCAGATCCTTGTCGCGCTTGCGGAAGGCCGCACCCACGCCGGGACCATAGATCGACTCGGGGCCGGTGACCAGTTCGCCGACGCGCGTGAATTGATCGTTACCGAAGAGCGTTTCCTGGGCCAGCGGAAAGGCGGTGAATACCAGATCCAGGCGCTGGGCCTGCATGTCGTTGACCACGGCGCCGGAATCCCCATAGCGCCGGACGTCGGCCTTGGGGTAGAACTGGGTCACGTACTCATCCTGAATGGTGCCTTGCTGCACGCCGACGCTCGCCCCTTCGAGATCGCCCTCCTCCGGGTCGAAGTCGCCATCCGCCTGGGCGACCCATACCGAAGGCACCTGGAAGTAGGGCTCGGAGAACAGCACCTGCCGGGACCGATCCTCGGTGATATTCATCGACGAGGCGATGAAATCGTACTTGCGTGCTTGCAGACCGGGGATGATGCCATCCCAGGCCTGCTCGACCCACCGGCATTCGCGCTGCATCTGCTCGCAGGCGGCTTCGACGAGCTCCACCTCGAAGCCGGTGATGGTGCCGTCGGGCAGCTTGTATTGATACGGCTCGTAAGGAATGTCCACGCCGATTCGAAGCGTGTCCTGCTGCGCCTGGGCGTTTGCACCGAGCAGCATGGTCGTGGCCACTACGCCGGCTATTATCGTCTTGTTCATCATCATTACCTCACTTGTTGTTGTGACACTCAAAGCCCCGGGAGGGAGCCATTGCGAATACGCCCGGGGTTATTCTTTCGTCGCCAGTTCCCCGAGGGTGATCGAGTGAACCGGCGGGCGAATGTGGTAGTAGCCGACGGCCTCCGGCGTCCAGTCGAGGCGCCGGGCCAGCAGCCTAGTGACGCTCTCGCCACACTGGCGCCCCTGGCACGGCCCCATGCCGCAGCGGGTGAACGCCTTGAGTTGATTAGGCCCCGCGCCGCCTTGGGTGATGGCCCGATCGAGTTCGCCGCGGCTGACGCTTTCGCAGCGGCACACCAGCGTCTCCTCGGGCTGGTCATCGAGCCACGCTTCGGGCAGGCGGAACAGGCGTTCAAGCAGGCTTCGCGCATCGAGATCACGCCGGCGTGCCTTGAGCAGCGAGTGCTTTTCCTGTTGCCACACCGGGTCGACTCCCCCGATCTTGTCCAACACAGCCAGCGCCACCAACTGGCCTTCCCGCTCGGCATTGATGGCACCACCGATGCCACCCCCGTCGCCGGCGATCCAGAGGTTGGCACCGACCGCCAGAGTGTCGTCACGCTCGGGCACGAAGGATTGCTGACTCGCGTGCCAATGGTGCGTCAGCCCCAGACTGCGCGCCAGCTGAGGCTCGGGAGTCACGCCGAAGTGCGTCAGCAGCAGCTCGGTCGAGTGGGTTTTCCATTGCCCCCGATGGCGATACCCAATGCTCTCGACGGCCTTGTCACCGTGGGCCTCCAGCGCCGTGATACCTTGATGAATGGGTACGCCCGCACGCTTGAGAGCACCGATCATGCGTGCGCCCTTGAGCAGATAGCTTCGCGCGAACCAGGCTCGACGAGATTGTCGTACCACTTCGCCATAGCGCGTGGCCGGCGCGGTATCCAGAATCAGGCTAGGCGGGATGCCGGCACGCAGGTATTGCCAGGCCAGCAGGTAGAGCAGCGGCCCGGTACCCGCCAATACGGGTGGTGTAGCAGGTACCAAAGCCCCCTGCTTGAGCAGGATTTGCGCGGCGCCGGCATTCATCACGCCGGGCAACTGCCAGCCGCGAAACGGCCAGCCGCGCTCCATGGCGCCACCGGCAAGAATCAGCTGCCGGGCATGCCACTGCTGCGCCTGGCCCTTTTCCAGCACGCCCAGGCTGGTGCCGGAGGCGTCGTTGTCCGCCCACCACACGCGACTGCCGGGGCGATAATCGATGTCGGCCTGGGTAAATGCCTCGATCAGCTCACGGCCGCGGGCGTAATCCTTGCCCATCACGGCATCGCTCACCTGGGACTCGCTGAGCTGACGGTAGATCTGCCCGCCCGGGGTAGCGTTCATATCGAACACCGTCGAGCGATGCCCTGCTTTTGCCAGACGCACCGCCGCCGCCATGCCCGCAGGGCCGGCGCCGATGATGGCGATATCGTTAGCGCGCGCATCAGGCATCATGAGCACCGCCTCCCTGACGTTCGATGCGCATGCCTTCGGCCACCGGTTCCAGGCAACCCTGGCGATTGGCGCGCCCATCGATGGTGATCAGACATTCCTGACACACGCCCATCATGCACAGCGGCGCCCGGGGGCTGCCGTCCACGTGGCGGCGATAGCCTTGCCAGCCGCGCAGCTGCAGGACGGCGGCGGCCACCGTCAGCGTTTCGGGCACCTTGTGCGGCGTGCCATCCAGCCAGATCTGCACGTGACGCACCGGCGTGCTTGACGCGTCAAGTCGCTGAAACATGAAAGCGCGCCCCCAAAAATTGCGGAAAGGATTGAGCGAGCCGGTCATCGCGGATCGCATCGCTTAAGCCACCGGCGTGAAACGCCGCCAGGGTGATGCCGCTGTGGCAGTTGATGTTGTAGGCACCGGGATGGGAGCTAGAGACCTCGTAGAGCGGATTGCCGTCCGGCGTCATCACCCGCAGCGCGCCCCAACTGCGTACCAGGCGCGCCTCGGCAAGATCCGGATAGATACGCACCGCCTTGTCGGCCAGGGACTGCATCATGGCCAGGGTCACGCCCTTGTCGAGCCCTGCATCCTCGTGGGTATCGCCGATCAGGTAGCCGCCACTGGCGGTCTGGCGAATCTGCGGCGTGGGCAGGCGCGCGCCAGGCGGGCGCCGTTCGGTGACCAGCACCTGACCGCGCACCGGATGCACCGCGTCGGACAGCCCCAGCATGGGCGCGAGCGTCCGCGCACCCAGGCCCGCCGCGAGGATCACCCGGTCGGCCTCGAAATGGCCCCGAGGCGTCGTGGCACGAAAGCCGCTGGTGGTTGCCTCGAGTCGTTCGACGGGGCTGGCGGGATGCGTTTCGACGCCCAGCGAATGGCTGGCGGCGTACAGGGCACGCAGCAGATAGAGCGGATTGCACTGGCCATCGTGGGGCGACCAGGTGCCGCCCTGCACGGCCTCGCCCAATCCAGGCAAACAAGGCGTCAGCGCCTCGCGATCGAGATACTCCCAGCGAAATTCCTGAGTCAGAAAGGAGGAAGCGCTTTGTAGTTCGGTGTATTCCTGCTGGCGGGAGTGGGCTTCCTCGGCATCGAGGCACAGATCGACCCCGCCGCGCTGCTCGTATTCGAGATCGATACCGGTGCGCTCGGTCAGTTCCCTGGCGAAGTCGGCCCAGGCCTTGGCCGCCTCGAGGCTCAGTTCTGCGTAGCGCGGCATGCCGACGCCCTTCCCTTGCACCCAGACCAGACCGGCATTGCCCCGGGAGGCGCGCAGCGCATCGTCGCTTTCGTCGAGCACAGTCACGCTCAGGCCGGCACGCGCCAGCCCATAGGCCACCGCCATGCCCACCACGCCACCACCGACGATCAGAAAGTCACGCTGCGCCATTCGACGCTCCCATCAAAGACCATGACTCGACGATATGACAGCCAGACTATACGATCCAATATCAATAACTGGTCAACCTATAGCGTATTGTTATGCCCAAACCTTATCTCAGCGACCGGCAGATCGTGGCCTTCAAGCACGTCATGGAGTGCGGCACGGTCTCCGGCGCGGCTCAGCGCATGCTGACCGCCCAGCCCGGCGTCACGCGACTGCTCAAGCAACTCGAACACGACATCGGCTTTACGCTATTCGAGCGTCAGCGTGGTCGGTTGGTACCGACCCCGGAAGCACGGCTTTTTTATCGTGAGGTGGCCCGCGTCTGGGCCGGCAACGAGCATCTCAAAGAAACCGCACGCCGCATTCGTGACAGAGAGGTGGGCGGTCTGCGCATCAGCGCCATGCCTTTGCTGGGTCTGATCTTCATCCCCGATGTACTGGCGGATTTCGTGCCGGTCCATCCCGACGCCAACATCGAGCTATCCACCTACCGCTCCGAGCAGGTGGTGGAAGAGGTGATCACTCAACGTTGCGACCTGGGCTTCGCCATCCTGGCCGAGAACGACGACCGCATGGATCGGGAAGCCTTTCGGTTGGAAAGCCTCTGTGCCCTACCCTCGGGCCATACTCTCGAAGCGAAGGAAACCGTTACCCTCGGCGATCTCGCCGGTGAGTGTTTGATCTGCTTCGAAACGCATGATCCGTTACGCATGGCGTTGGACCGCCTGCTCGAGCGGGAGGGCATACGGCCACGGCAGCGCCTGGAAGTCTCGCTGGCCTTGCAGGCGATTCGGCTGGTGCGACATGGCCTGGGGATGGCGATTCTCGATCCCATCAGCGCCCAAGCCTTCGGCAGCGGCGGCGTGACGCTACGCCCTTTCGCGCCCGCCCTGGGCGAGGACTTCGCCCTGCTGACGCCACGAGATCAACCGGCATCGCGATTGGCCCAGGAGTTCATCGGCCTGTTTCGCGAGCGTCATGCCAGATTAGAGAATACCGACGGTCGCCGATAAGGCACTATGACGCTCCAGGAGGGGTAGCGGAACAGTGAAATATGACCTATATTAAGCCCTAAATATTGGACTTAATAGAGGGGTTTATGCGCCAAGTTCTAGCCGATTTTTCAGTAAGCATTTCAGAATTAAAGAAAAACCCGTCCTCGCTGCTTTCTCAGGCCAGCGGTTCGCCAATTGCAATTTTGAACCACAACAAGCCAGCTGCTTACCTGATTCCAGCAGATACCTACGAGGCTCTGATGGACATGATTGAGGATTACGAGCTTGCCAAGCTTGTTGAGGAGCGTCTAGGGGACAAGGAGCAGGCAGTATCGGTGTCCTTGGATGACTTATAAGCTCAAGTTTCTACCTCTCGCGTTGAAGGAATGGGAAAAGCTGGGAGGTCCGGTTAAAAGCCAATTCAAGAAAAAATTGGCGGCAAGGCTAGAAAATCCTAGAGTGCCAGCTGATAAGTTAAGCGGTTACGAATCAGTTTATAAAATTAAACTGCGATCGGCCGGATATCGGCTAGCTTACGAAGTGGTTGACGATGAGCTTGTTGTATATGTTTTAGCGGTAGGAAGGCGGGATAAAGGTAAGATATATTCCGCACTTAAGGGCCGAAAATAGTTGCTCAGGCACAGCATGCAAACAAAGATCGCCAGGCTGACCACCGCCTGCAGCGCTTGGACATGGAGTCCCAACTGCGCGAGCTGTATCACATGGCGAGGCTGCGCATCATGATCGTCACGCTCATACCGCGATAGTCCAGTGTCTCCTTGTCTTTCCAGCCCAATCGGCGATAGAGCGCTTGTTGATCCGGCGTGAACAGATAAAGCCTTGTCATCCCCACTTCTTGGGCCTCACCCTCTACACACCTGACCAGCCGCGAGGCAATACCCTGCCCGCGCCACTCAGGCAGTACGTATACCGACGCCAACCAGGGGCCGAGTTCGCGGCGCACCTCCATGTCCGCCTTCACCAGGCTAGCGGTGCCGATCGGCCGTCTTTCTGCCAGCGCAAGGAATACCGCAGGGACTCCACGGGCACCGCACTCCCGATGTAATTCTTCCTGCCAGGCTTCCTGGGACGTTTCCGGGTACAGGCTGCCCCACTGCTCGTATTGCCATTTGCCGACCATCAACAGATGGGGCGAACCCGGCAGGAGCCGCCGTATTTCCAGAGTTTCGATCATGGTTTCCAATGTCCTACACCGAGTGCGGCAGTGATACGATGTTCTTCAACAGTAAAGACAAGTGGAGCATACGGCTATGCCAATTCGTCTGACGAGGTTACTTGCACTCACCACTATCGCCGCCCTGAGCATGACGGCCAATGCCCAGGAAATATCGCGATCTGCACCGGCGGGAAAGCATCCCTACGATATTGCGTTGGAGTACTGCGCCGAACGCGGTGGACTTGCGCAATACAATGAAAGAGGTGAAACCGTACGCTTCAGTTGCAGTGACAATCTGACGGCACTCATTACGATTTCTTCTTGAATGGCAACGCCCAGTTGCCGAACACTTGGAAAGTCATAGATGACGTCATTGATGATCTATCTGGCCGCGGCGCTGGCCGAGATTGCCGGCTGCTTTGCCTTCTGGGCCTGGTGGCGGCTCGATAAATCGATGGCGTGGCTGCTACCGGGATTGGCCAGCCTGGCGCTGTTTGCCTGGTTACTCACTCTCGTCGACACGGATTATGCCGGCCGGGCCTATGCGGCCTATGGCGGCATCTACATCGTCACGTCGCTGCTCTGGCTATGGCTGGTCGAACATCGCGCCCCGGATCGTTGGGACATGGTCGGCGCCGGCATCTGCCTGGTGGGCGCCGGGGTGATCCTGTTTGGCCCGCGGGGTAGCTGAAGACTCTCCTCACCCCAACTGAAACGGATAGACGTTGCCGATCGCGAGAATCCGGGACAGTTCATCCAGCGCCGTCAGGGTTTCCTCGGCAAGCTGCGGATCGGCGAGATCCTCCGGCGTCAGGCGATCGCGATAGTGCTTTTCCACCCAGGCGATAAGATCGCCGTAGAGCCCGTCATCGAGCAGTACACGGCCGGACAGTCCGGAACGTTCGACCTCGCTGAGTACCACCCGCAGACGCAGACAGGCAGGGCCGCCGCCGTTGCGCATGCTCTGCTTGACGTCCTTGACCACCACCTCACCGATCGGGTTGTTGCCACCCAACAGCAGGTCTTGAATGGTGCGCCATACGGCTTCGTTTTCCTGGCATTCACCGGGTACGACGAGGGTCATGGCGCCCGAGCCATCCTGGGCGGAGAGCAGTTGGGAGTTGAACAGATACGAACTCACCGCATCCTCCAGGCTCATGGCCTCGAGCGGCACACGCACCGGAATAAGCGGTGCGGCCATCTTGCTGCGCAGTGCCTCCAAGGTCCGTTCTTCCTCGAGAAAGGCCATCTCGTGATAGAGCAGCACCGGGCCGTTACCTACCGCGATCACGTCGTTGTGGAACACCCCGGCGTCGATGGCCTCCGGGTGCTGCTGGGCGAACACCGTCTGGGTGTCATTCAGGCCATGCTGACGGGCGATGGCCTGACTGGCCTCCAGGGTCTGGCGCGCCGGATAGCGACTGGGCTCCTTCCGACTGTCACCGCCGCCAAACGCCTGGCGCCCATAAACGAAGAGATGAACACCTGCCTCGCCATGGGTCGCGGCAAGCCGGGTATGATTGGCCGCGCCCTCGTCGGAGAACGCCGGGGTCGCCGGCAGTACCGGATGATGAGCGAAGCGCGCCTCGTCACGGAAGATCGCCGCCAGCACCCGACCGGTGGTTTGGGGTTCGAGGAAGCGATGGAAGCTCGATTGCAGATTGGCCGGAGTGAAGTGCACCCGAGAATCCGCAGCATCCAGGCTCGGCGTCACGGTGGCGGCGTTGGCGGTCCACATGCTTGATGCCGAACACACCGCCCGCAGCAGTTGCGGCGCCTCAGAAGCGGCCCGCTCGAGCACCTGGGCGTTGCTGCCAGAGAAGCCAAGCTCGCGCAGCGCCCCAATATCCGGGCGCTGCTGTGGCGGCAGCACGCCCTGGGCGTAGCCTGAGTCCTTTAGGGCCTTCATCTTGGCCAGGCCCTGCAGCGCTGCTTCTTTCGGATTGGATTCCAGGCCGCCGTGACGCATCGAGGCCACGTTGCCGTGGGCCAAGCCCGCGTAGTTGTGGGTCGGGCCGACCAGGCCGTCGAAATTGACCTCGCGCACGCTGCTCCCGTTCTCCTTCACAACGTCACCCCCGCCGGCAGGGTATCGGGCAATGCCAGGGAGTCGGCCTCCATCGAAGCGATGGGGTAGGCGCAGTAATCCGCCGCATAGTAGGCGCTGGGGCGATGGTTGCCGCTGTCGCCGATGCCACCGAAAGGCGCATCGCCGGAGGCGCCGGTGGTCTGGCGATTCCAGTTGACGATACCGGCACGGATGCGCAACAGGAAATCGTCCCAATCGGCCTGCTCGCCGCCGATCAGGCCGGCGGAGAGGCCGTAGCGGGTGTCGTTGGCAAGCGCAATCGCCTCGTCCCAGTCGCGGTAGCGATGCACCTTGAGCAGTGGGCCAAAGTGCTCTTCGTCGGGCACTTCGAGGCCGGTCACGTCGATCAGCGCCGGGCTGAGGATGCTGGTGCCCTCTTCCAGGCGCTGCATGCGTGAAAGCACTGTGCCACCCTTGGCTTCGAGAGCGTCCTGGGCCTTGAGCAGACCATCCGCCGCCTCGACGCTCACCAGGCCACCATAGAACGGGGCCGGCTCGCTGAAGGGCCCGGCAACGTGCAGCTTGCCGATGGCCTCAACCAGCGCCTCGAGCAAACGATCGCCGACCTCGCCCTCGGGCACGATCAGGCGGCGTGCGCAGGTGCAACGCTGACCGGCAGAGAGATAGGCCGATTGCAGGATCGCCAGCACCGCGGCGGCCTGATCGGGTACGTCCTTGACCACCAGTGGATTGTTGCCGCCAAGCTCAAGGGCCAGGATCTTGTCGACCTGACCGGCGAACTGTTCGTGCAGCAACTTGCCGATCTTGGCGCTGCCGGTGAACAGCAGGCCGTCGATGTCGCTGGCACCGGCCAAAGCCTGCCCCACCGGCGCGGCCCCCTGCACCAGATTGATAACGCCTTCCGGCAAACCGGCGGCCTGCCAGCACTGCAGGGTCAAATCGGCGGTCATCGGGGTCTGCTCGCTGGGCTTGAACACCACCGTATTACCGGCCAGCAGCGCCGGGACCATGTGGCCGTTGGGCAGATGGCCGGGGAAATTGTAGGGGCCGAATACCGCCAGCACACCATGGGGACGATGACGCAGCACTGCTTGCGCCCCCGCCACGTCACGGCTGCGCTCGCCGGTGCGTTCCTGGTAGGCAGTCACCGAAATGGCCACCTTGCCGATCATCGCCCCGACTTCGGTACGCGCCTCCCACAGCGGCTTGCCGGTCTCGTGAGCGATGCACTCGGCCAGCGGCTCGCGGTTCTTCTCAAGCTCGTCGCGAAAGCGCTCGATGACCGTCTGACGTTCACTGGCGCTACGCCGCGCCCAGGCAGGAAACGCCTTGCGAGCGGCGGCCACGGCCTGTTCGACCTGGGCCGGGCTGGCGGCGCTGGCCTGCCAGAGCGTCTCGTGAGTCACCGGGTCGCGCTTGGCGAAAGTGTCCGCCTCACCGTCGATCCAGGTCCCACCGATCAGTAGTTGCTGCTTGGCGTGCATATCCTCTCCTAGGTTTCCAATACGCGAAGGAAATCACCGGCCTTCACATCGAGGCGGCGTGCCTCTTCCTCGGTCAATGCCAGGGTGCCATCCTCGCTGGGGCCACGGCCGACCCAGGCGGCACGAAAATCCACCATCGCAGTGGTCGAGACCAGCCAGCCGGGGCGTTCGCCACTTTCAAGATTCGACGCGATCTCGACCGGACACAGCGTCGACAGGCGTATCGCGCGCACGTCATCGATATAGGCCTCCACCGTGGGGCCGCCATCGAAGATGTCGATATAGCCTTCCCAGCGCAGGCCTTCCTTCTTGAGCATCTCCAGGGCCGGGCGGGTGTGTTCGTGCACCTGGCCGATGCAGGCCCGCGCCTCCTCGGTCAAGAAGGGCGTGTAGATCGGGAACTTGGGCATCAACTCACCGATGAAGCTTTTCTGGCCCATTCCGGTGAGGCGATCCGCCTCGTCGAAATCCATGGGAAAGAAATGACTGCCCAGACACTCCCAGAAGGGGCTTTTGCCATTGGCATCGAATACGCCGCGCATCTCCGCCAATACCTTGTCCGGGAACTGGTCGCGGAACTGGGCCATGAACAGCCAGCGGGCCTTGGACAAGAGCGCGCCGTTGCGATTGTGACGCTGCTCCCCTCCCCGATAGGCGGGCCGCAGATAGAGGGATGCCACCTCCGCGTTGCCGGTATGGTCCGAACTCAGAAACAGCGTATCGATGGTGCGGTGCAGATCGAGCTGCACCGAGGAGTGAGCCAGGGTACCGACCCGGTAATGATAGAACGGCACTTCCCGGCCCACCTGACCGTCGATGGCGCAGCAACCGGCCAATTCCCCGGTCTCCTCGTCTTCCAGCACGAAGAAATAGAGGCGATCGTCGACCGGCGTGCGCTGTTCGAAAGCGCGAGCCGCGCCTTCGATCTTGCTGGCCAGAAACTCGCGATTATCCGGGAGCGATGTGAAGCCGACACCGGTTTCCCGGGCCAGTTGCTGCAATCCGTCCAGGTCGTCCCGGGCGATGGGTCGAAGGCGCATCAGAGTTCCCCCTCGTCGAGGATGTCTTCATGGGCGGGAAGCGTCAGCGGCGCGGCCAGTACCGCGCGCCCTTCTTCCACCCCCAATAGCTCGGCGTGTTCCGGCGACAGCATCAGCTGGCCGGTGGGCGAAAGCGCATAGCGCGCCACCATGCAACGAAAGCCATCCAGCTTCTGATTGGCGACCATCGCCGGCTCCGCATCGGGCAACGACGCCGCCGGACGAATGCGCACCGGATGCCAGATACTGCGCCGGAAGGTCTCCAGCCGGTCCCGCTCGGCCTTGATCACCGGGCCCGCATCGAAGATATCGACATGCCGCGAGCGTACGAAACCCTCGGCCAGCATTTCGCTCATGGCGACCTCATGATCCGGGTGTTCGCGGCCAATGGCAGCCTGGGCCTGGGGTGTAAGCAACGGCAGATAGAGCGGAAACTGCGGCATCACCTCGGCGATGAAGCTCTTCGAGCGTATTCCGGCGAAGCGATTGATCTCCTGATACCCGCGCACGAAGAAGTGGCGCCCCACGCTGTTCCAGAAGGGCGATTCATCGTCACCATCAAGATAGCCCGGGAAGGCCAGGGCAAGAATCTCGGCGAAGCGCTCCGGATACTGGGCGATGAACATCAGGCGCGCCCGACGCAGCAGGCTTTCGGCACTGGTGCCCTTGTAACGGGCATCGAGGGACAGGGCGCACAGCAGGCTGGCCTCGGAGACCTCATGGGAAAGCGCCAGGGTCTGCACCTCGCGGCGCACGTTGAGCTGCTGCGAGGCGTGAATCAACGTCTCCTGGCGATAGGTGTAGTAAGCCTCCTGCGCGCCGGCCTGGGCGCGAATGGAAGCGGTACCCACAACCTCGCCACGTTCCCGATCCTCGAGCACGAAGGTATAGCTTTCGTCGCCGGGAAAATCGACATCCTTGGCCAATGCCTGCTGGGAGCGCGTAATACGCTCCTCAAGACGATCGCGGTGCGCCGGTAGATTGGTCAGGCGGGGTGTGGCGGACCCGGCCAGACGCTCCAGGCCGGGCAAGTCCGCGAGCTTGGCGGGTCGGATGACCAGCATGGCACTCCCATTTTGGGACGTATGATCGAGCATTCGAATCACGCGTTCTCGACGAAGCGCGCAACGGCTCGTTCGAGCCGCGCCATGCCCTCGGCGATGTCCTCTTCGGGAATCACCAGCGACGGCGCCATGCGCAGTACGTTGGGGCCGGCAACCAGCGCCATCACGCCTTCTTCAATGGCCAGCGGCAGAATATCCTTGGCACGACCTTCGTACTGCGGTGCCATCTGCGCACCGATCAACAGGCCCATGCCGCGCACTTCCTGGAACACGCCATGCTTGCTGTTGATGATGCCGAGATGTTCGCGGAACAGTTCATGACGCCGCTGCACGCCTTCCAGCACTTCCGGGGTATCGATGTGTTCGAGGGCGGCCAGGGCAACGGCGGAGGCCAGGGCGTTGCCGCCATAGGTGGAGCCATGGGTGCCGATGGTGAAGACCTTGGCGATGGCATCAGACGTCAGCATCGCGCCCACCGGGAAGCCGCCACCCAGGGACTTGGCACTGGTCAGGATGTCCGGTGTCACGCCGTAGCGCATGTAGGCGAACAGCGTGCCCGGGCGGCCCATGCCGGACTGCACTTCGTCGTATATCAGCAGGGCGTTGTGTTGATCGCACAGTTCCCGCAGGCCTTCGAGAAACGCCTGGGTGGCGGGCAGGATGCCGCCCTCGCCCTGCATCGGCTCGACCATGATCGCGCAGGTGTCGTCGCCCACCAGTTCGCGCACGCTGTCGAGATTATTGAACTCCGCATGCAGGATGCCGCCGGGCACCGGGCCGAAGCCCTGGGAATACTTGGGCTGGCCGCCGACACTGACGGTGAAGAAGGTGCGCCCGTGGAACGACTGCCGGAAGGAGATGATCTTGTCCTTGTGCTCGCCGTGGGTATCGTGGGCCCAGCGCCGGGCCAGTTTCAGCGCGGCTTCGTTGGCCTCGCCGCCGGAGGAACAGAGATAGACTTTCTCGGCGAAGGTGCGCTCCACCAGCGACTTTGCGAGCTTCAAGGCCGGCTCGTTGGTATAGACGTTGGAGAGATGCCAGAGCTTCTCGCTCTGCTCCTTGAGCGCATTCACCAGCACCGGATGACAGTGGCCCAGGGAATTGACCGCGATACCGCCGGCAAAATCGATGTACTCGCGCCCATCCTGGTCCCACAGGCGGCTGCCCTCGCCGCGTACCGGGATCACCTTCTGGGGCGCGTAGTTGGGCACCATGTAACGATCGAAATCTTCGCGGGTCGGGGTATACGCCATGTCACTCTCCATCCAAATGGACTGATTGATGCTTCGAGTATACGAAAACCGGCTCGTTCAGGCTTTCAGGGATGGGACGGCAATTTATGAAAAGCGGCTACGGGCTTTTGTAAAGAGTTGAAAAGCGGCTACGGGCTTTTGTAAAGAGCTGAAAAGCGGTACCAAAGGCGCGAATATGATTAGATTGGATTCTGTTCGCATTGCCAAAGCGCCCCAGGAGACGAGACCATGCTCAACACCACGGCCTGGAACCGGCTGCGCTACGACCTCTACGCGCCGGTCTACGATCTGGTGGCGGATCGCGCCTTTCGCCGGGCACGTCGCAAGGCCCTGGAGGCGGTGGATTGGGCGGCGGGGCAGCGCGTATTGATTTTGGGCGCGGGCACTGGCCTTGATCTACCCTATTTGCCGCGAGACATCGAACTGCACGGCACCGACCTCTCGCCGGCCATGGTGGCGCGTTTTCGCGCCCGAGCGGATGAACTCGGCTTCGACTTCACCACCCGAGTAATGGACGCCGAACAGCTCGACTATCCCGACGATCACTTCGATGTCGTGATCATGCATCTGATCCTGGCGGTGATGCCGAACCCGGCTCGAGGACTTTCTGAGGCCCATCGCGTGCTTTCGAACGACGGGCAGCTATGCGTGATGGACAAGTTCCAACCCGACAGTCGCCCGGCAGGCTGGGGACGCCGTACGCTGAATCTCGTGACCAACGCCATCGCCACGGACATCACCCGGCAGGCGCGGCCGCTATTGGAAGGCGCGGGGTTTGACATCGTTCGCGACGAGCCGCTGATGATGGGCACGTTATTCCGGGCACTGCTGGCAGAAAAGTTTCCACGAAGTTGCCGAAATGCATCACCCGTACCATGAAACCAGCTCGTCTACCGGGGTTCTGCTTTCATGGCTTTATCAAGTTTGGTATGCAAGATGGCATCCCACTGCCGGGTAATATGCGATATGGCAAAGCGCTCGCGAACGTCTACTGCGGCATTGGCCATTTTATCCCTCAAGTCAGGATTCAGCATCAGACTACTGAGAGCCTCCACCAAACCACGCACCCCTGCCTCCGGGTCAACAAGAAGACCATCGTGGCCTTGGCGGATGATATCTCTTGGACCTGTATCGCAATCGCTACTTACCACAGGCAGTCCATATGCCATGGCTTCCGCAAGAGAATTAGGGAAACCTTCAAAGCGTGAATTCATCACATAAAGTGATGCATACTGATACCAATCCGCCATGTTTCCAGCACGCCCAGGGAGATGTACGCGATGCTCGAGACCAAGGGAGCTGCGTTGTGTTTCCAGACATTCGCGGTTTTTTCCTTCACCTAGAATGACAAGATCCCAGTTCGGGAAAGAGTCGGCAAGTTTGGCAAATGCTTCTATAAGTTTCGTGAAACCCTTTTCCTCCTCCAGGCGGCCTACCCCCAGCAATACCTGGCGCTCTCGCCCGACGACCTCTTCAGGCCGAATGAATGGCTCACTCACAGGCAAAGGAAAAACCACAGGATTTGCAATCACCTTGCCATTGGCACTTGGACACTCATGGGCCAGCCACTCGCGACCTTGCTCTGTCTGCATGACGACGGCACTAGCATGGGGATAAGCAAATTTCCGAACGAATTCCAGAACCTTTCCTACAGATTTTGCCGGTGGATAGGTTCGCTCTGAAACGACGATGGGAATGTTTAATCCTGCTGTAGCCAGCAATGTAGCCACGTTGACATGAGGCAAAAAAGAGACGATGACATCCGGCGAACTTTCTCGAACGAAACGTCGAAGCGAGGCTAATCGCTTGATCCGGTTAAGTGGTGTTTGGCGCGTCGTTCCTACTTTATCAGCCAGATAGGTCAGACAAACGTCTTCTTCGAGCGTGTAGAGGCACTCGCCGCGTCCCGAGAAAGTAGGCATCAAGGTCACTTCATGTCCTTGCCTAGCCCAGTGGTTGCACAGCAAGGCAGCAACACGCTCTGCACCGCCTCCCTGCATGGAACTCACTAGAAATAATATTTTTGGCACAAGACAGAACTCTCGATTAATCGTGATTAAAAAAGCGTTTGAAAATAACGCGAACCATTATCAAAAGATACATTAAATTGTTAATATAAAAACAACTAAATAATTAAGAAATATGCAAGAATTTCATCGTCTAGCTACAACTACCATATGCCCCCGGTTCTTACCGAGGATACAAGAGGCAATGCTGGTTGGGTTGAGTATACACCCAGCTGTCCGTATACAAGATCAACCCGCCGGACACAGAAGCCCAGGCTCGCCTGACGAATCTACTCCAGGCGTAGATCAGGCCAATGAAAAAGTATTGGCACCAGAGTAGATTAGCCATGAATTCGCAGGTTGTCGTGAAAGCGGGGAAACGATCCTAGCATGTCGATACTCTCCAACCGCTTACCCACCATCCGGCAGTTGCAGTGCTTCGTCGCCGTGGCGGAAGAACTCAATTTTCGCCGTGCGGCCGAACGCCTGCATATGTCGCAACCACCGCTATCGAGACAGGTGCGCAGCCTGGAGACACTGCTGGGTGTCAGATTGATCGAACGCGATACCCATCGGGTGGCGCTAACGCCAACCGGCAAGCATTTCGTCGATGAAGCGCATCGCTTGCTTGTGGGGTTGGATAACGCGGTCGCATCGTTGCGCGACGGCGCAGTGCAACAACAAAACATCCGGCTCGGCCTGACCAGCGTAATGGATTTCAGCCAGTTTACCGCCCTCGACGCCCTGCTCTCGGAACCGTTATTCACTCATGGCATTCATCTGGAGCGCGCCTACTCCAAGCGACTCGTCGAGCGCGTACTGGCCTCGCAAGTCGACCTGGCGATCGTCGGTGTTTTCACCAATGCCTCCCCTGCGCTCAAGAGCCAGAAGATTGGCGAGGACAGGATGATGGTGGCGCTGCCGGCGTCCCATACCGCTGCTGGCAAGGAACGCATTGACTTGCAAGACATCGCGAACACGCCACTTTTCTGGTTCCCGCGGGTCGATAATCCTACCTTTTACGATCGCTGCGAAGCCTTGTTCGATCAGGTGGGCTTTTCTGCACCTCGCAAACCGGAGCCCCAGGAACACGTCGATCTACTCGCCCGTATCGCCGCGGGTGAAGGCATGGGATTTCTACCCAGTTCCATGAAAGCCGCCAGCCGTACCGGGGTGGTGTATCGAGCGTTCACCGAGAATATCGAGAGGCGCCTGAGCATGGATATTCATCTGATCTGGCGCGCCAATGAGCAAAACGACGCGGTACTCGATGTGGTGAACAGGCTGCTTGCAACCGCCGACGCTCAAGCATTGACCCCTTTCATCCCCTCTTCCCCATAACGCTCCCCCTGCACACTGCCTGGCGTGAACACCTTTTCCAGCGCACCTTTATCTTCTGTGGATAGTTCAAGCTCGGCGGCGGCGAGATTCTCCTGCAGATAGCGTAAGCGCCGCGTGCCTGGAATGGGCACGATGCTATCCCCTTGGGCCAACAACCAGGCAAGCGCCACTTGACCCGGGGTTGCCCCATGACGATTGGCAATCGTCTTGACCGACGCGAGCAGTTGCAGATTACGCGCCAGATTATCCTGCTGGAAGCGAGGATTGTTGCGCCGGAAATCGCCGTCGGCCAGTTCCTGCGTTG
Organism: uncultured Halomonas sp.; assembly: GCF_947493865.1. Lineage (GTDB taxonomy): Bacteria > Pseudomonadota > Gammaproteobacteria > Pseudomonadales > Halomonadaceae > Modicisalibacter. The sequence continues at coordinate 58,952 of NZ_CANLTC010000013.1, read as the reverse complement.
AGGCGATACGGCCAGTAAGAAAGCCACGACCCAGGGGTGAGTAGGCGACCAGGCCAATCCCCAACTCCTTAGCTTTGGGCAAAATGCTCTGCTCGACATCCCGCGTCCACAGCGAGTACTCCGTTTGCAGCGCCGTGATCGGATACACCGCATGGGCCTTTCCCAAGGTGGCTGCAGAGACCTCGCACAGCCCGACATGAGCGATCTTGCCTTCCTCGACCAGCTCCTTCAGCGCACCCATGGTTTCGGTGATATCCGCCTGCGGGTCCACTCGATGGATGTAGTACAGATCGATTCGTTCGACGCCCAGGCGCTTCAGCGAGGCATCGCAGCAAGCGCGGATATACTCGGGACGATTGTTGATGCCCCGGGCGTATTCCGCATCCTCGGGCCGATCGATACCGCATTTGGTCGCAACCTTGATCGAGTCCACGGCGGAGCCCCGAGCGGCAAGGAAGCGACCGATCAGCATCTCGTTGTGCCCGCGACCGTACATGTCCGCCGTATCGATCAGGGTAACACCGGCCTCGGCCACCTCTTCGAGCATCCTTAGAGACTGGGTATCGTCCGAAGGGCCATAGAACTCGCTGAGCCCCATGGCGCCATAGCCAATCGCCGAGACAGAAAGGCCCAGCCCCAGCACTCGATTGGGTAATGCTGTCGTTTTCCGATTCATGTTCGTTTCCTGGTAAGCGTGAAGTCATGTCGTTCGGCGCATCGAATGTCCGAACATGGACAGCATGAATCGACTCGGCCCACCAACGGAAGAACCCAATTGGCAATACCCTAATTGAATCACAACAGAGGGGGCTTAAAAGTACGATGAAGCGAGTACGTGTTATTTAATCTGATTCTTAACGGATCTTGCGCCGAAAATTCTCGTCATCTCTTATATAGCTAGCCAGACTAGTCTTTAATCGATGAATGCCTATTACGAAAGGGAGGTGGCAATGGAATGGCAGCTACAAGTAGCCAAGAGCAAATTGAGCGAGCTGGTAGAGACGACCGACCGTGATGGCCCTCAAGTCATAATGGTACGCGGCAAGCGCAAGATGGTAGTGATCTCCGCCGAGAAAGATGACGCTCTGACTCAGCGTCGATCCCAAAAGTCATTCGTAGAGTTCTTGCGCGAGTCGCCTTTAGTAGGTGTTGGGCTCGATCTCGAAAGATCACGCGATGAAGGGTGCGAGGTCACTCTCTGATGAACTACCTGCTGGATACCTGCGTGATTTCCGAAGTCGTCAAACCCCTCACCGACACCGCAAGTCATCGAGTGGTTGGAAAGCGCGGAAGAAGATCGGCTATTTCTCAGTGTGATGACCCTGGGCGAACTGCAGAAAGGGTTCCGGCACTCGATCTGCGCTTACTGAACACTTGGGGCACTTCGCTGCAATAGAATTTATTCAATATTTGAGGATGTACTGTGTCTTATCACCTGTCTATTAGCATACTTGCCATAACATTATTTTATGTTTCTTTGCTACTACCAGCATTTCCTTTCCGTAAAAAAACATACAGGAAAAAAATAAATAGAACTGAGGGGCTGTGCATTATGATATTGCCATTTTCAAAATTTTTACAGACTTGTGCCCATCTCGTAAGATCATTAATTCAAAGACTGAACAGCAAACAAAAACGACTTCTGACAATCAATGCTACAACAATAATTTTAGGTATTTATCTATTTTCTATATTTTATGGTCTTCTTGATATTGATCTCTCCTTATACATAATATTGGATTTTTTAATATTTGCAGCTTTACTAAGCCTTATGATAGAGAAATATGCCCGCTATTTTCAGAAAAAAGAACTAGTTTTAACTATATCGATGTTTTCCATTATTTTTGTCGCGCTTTCATCTACAGTTTTCGAGGCCAGCGCCAGTACTTACATTGAAAGGTTAACTGGAGTTTCTGCGTCTAATTTCAGTCCCTTTGTAGAACTTCTCACTTATTACTTAACCTTTATTTATTTATTTATCCGTTTTTAATATTAGTTTTTATAATGCTCCTATACAAGCTTCTCCAGCTTATATTTTTTATAAGCACTAGGTATTACAAACATAATTCTTCTAAACCTAAAAAAATATTAGAAAGTCTTTTACTGATCGCAAGTGAAATCCTACTATCACTTTATATTTTTAAAACCTATTCTCCAGAAAATATAACAGCACTTGATAGGGAGGTTACATCTCTACTACAAAATAAATATTTTATAGCAACAATGTATCATAAAAATCAAGGGTTTGATAAACACCGTATGTGCGAGAATCTAGAAAATGAAACAAAAATAGTCCTCCTCCCCAACGGGAATGTTTCTGTTGCCCAATTAATAAATAAAAAAGAAAAATCTAGTGCTCAATGGGAATTTAAAATCGCCAAATGCGAAAGCCCCACAAAAGACATTTACACGCACCCCAAAAGCAATGAAAATTAAATAACAAGACACTGATTTTAAAAAAAAGCCCGCCAATCAGACGAGCTTTCTTACTTTTAACTCACCGCGGCCGCGGCTCCTTCGGTTTGCGCATGGCCCGCACCGGGCGGCGCTTGTTCTTGTCGCGGCTCCAGCGGTTCTGCTCGTCCGGGGTCAGATCCGGTACCTTGCGTGGCTCCAGACCGGCCAGGTTGGAGAGATCGTCGATCTCGTCCTGACTCAGCTCGACCCATTCGCCGGCCTTGGCCCGCTTGTCGATGAAGATGTTGCCGTAGCGCACCCGCTTCAGGCGGCTGACGGTGAGCCCCTGGGATTCCCACAGCCTGCGCACCTCGCGGTTGCGCCCTTCCATGATGACCACGTGGAACCAGGTGTTGATGCCTTCGCCGCCGAACTCCTGCACGTCGGTGAAGCGCGCCGGGCCATCCTCGAGCATCACCCCTTCGACCATGGCCACGATCTGCTCGCGTTTGACGTTGCCCATGATGCGCACGGCGTATTCACGCTCGACCTGGGTCGAGGGGTGCATCAGGCGATTGGCCAGTTCGCCATCGGTGGTGAACAGCAGGAGACCACTGGTGTTGATATCCAGACGGCCGATGGCGATCCAGCGCTCCCCTTTCAGGCGCGGCAGTCGGTCGAACACAGTGCGCCGGCCTTCCGGGTCCTTGCGGGTGCACAGCTCGCCTTCCGGCTTGTTGTACATGATGACCCTACGCGGCACTTCCTCGGCGCCGCGCAGGTTGAGCGGGCGGTCATCGAAAGTGACCTTGTCCTTGGCCTCGATGCGATCGCCCAGGGTGGCAACCTGCCCGTTGACCTTGACGCGCCCGGCGCTGATGGCGGTTTCCATCTCGCGGCGCGATCCCAGGCCGGCCCGGGCGAGAACTTTCTGCAGCTTTTCGGTGGTCGTGTTCGTGGTGTTCATGAGTCGGACGTATTCTCGTCTGATGAGTGTTCCGCGTCCGCCAGGCCGTCATCGTCGCTTTCGCTGTCGACGGTCTGAAAATTGCGGGCGCGTTCGGCCAAGCGCGCTTCGAGATCCGCGAAGCTGAGTCTCGGCCGGTCGGACGCCATCCCGGCGTGGGGGTCTTCGTCGGCCATCCCGGCCGTCGTTTGCTGCTCTTCTTGCGCTTCTTGCTGAACGGAAACCTCATCGGCGGCATCCTCTGCCGGCTCGTCGTCGGTGTTCTCTTCGCCCGATGAAGTATCCACGCTATGCGCCCGAGCACCCTGAATGTCAATCTCGTCTTCATACAGGGTCTCTTCGAGCATGTCGAAGCCCTTGAGCTCGTGCATCGGCGGCAGGGCGTCCAGGGTCTTGAGGCCGAAGTCGTCGAGAAACTGCCGGGTGGTGGCGTAGACCGCCGGGCGCCCCGGTACGTCGCGATGGCCGACCACCCGAATCCAGCCGCGTTCGCTCAGGGTGCGCATGATCGAACTGCTCACCGCGACGCCACGCACCTCCTCGATATCGCCCCGGGTCACGGGTTGGCGATAGGCGATCAGCGCCAGGGTTTCGAGCAATGCCCGAGAGTAGCGCTGCGGACGTTCATCCCACAATCGCGAGACCCAGGGCGAAAGACGCGGACGAATACGCACCTGGAAACCGGAGGCGGATTCGATCAGCTCCAGCGCCGAGTTCTCCAGCCGAGTGGCTAGCTCCCCTAGGGCATCGCGCAACTCGCTGCGAGGCGGGCATTCCCGTTCATCGAATAGCTCTTCCAGGCGTTCCACCGGTAGTGGTTCCCCCGCCGCCAGCAGCGCTGCTTCGAGAATCTCATCGAGCCGAACGCTGTCGTTCATGCATCCTCCTCGAAGGCGCTTTCGCCGTCGTGGTCGTCTCCGACCACGATATCATCGATATCCTCTGATGCCTCCATGGGCTGACGCGCTCGCACATGGATCGACGATAGCGGCGCATTCTGCACGATCTCGATCATCATTTCCTTGGCCAGTTCCAGGATCGCCATGAAGGTCACGATCACCCCGGCGCGCCCCTCCTCGAGGCTGAACAGCGACTCGAAGGTCGTAAAGTGTTCGTGATTGAGACGCTCCATGATGGCCAGCATGCGATCCCGGGTCGAAAGCACCTCGCGGCTGATGTTGTGGGACTGATTGAGCTCCGCGCGGCGCAGAATACCCGACAGGGCGCCCAGAAGCTCGTCGAGTCCGACATCCGGATGTACCACGCGGGTTTCCAGCGGCGGCAACCCCGCACTGGCACCGAACCAGTCCCGGCCCAGGCGCGGCAGTTCATCCAACCCTTCCGCGGCGAGCTTCAAGCGCTCGTACTCCTGCAAACGGCGAATCAACTCGGCGCGAGGGTCTTCTTCGTCGCCTTCTTCATCCTGCTTGGGCGGTCGCGGCAGCAGCGTGCGCGACTTGATCTCGGCGAGCATCGCTGCCATCAGCAGGTACTCGCCGGCCAGTTCGATCTCCATTGCCTTCATCAGCTCGACGTACTCGATGTACTGATGAGTGATGACGGCCACGTTGATCGAGAGGATATCCAGGTTCTGGCGGCGGATCAGATAGAGCAGCAAGTCCAGCGGCCCCTCGAAGGTCTCGAGAAAGACTCGCAGCGCCTCCGGGGGAATGTAGAGATCCTGGGGCATTTCGGTGATCGGTTGATCGTGCAGGCGCGCCAAGACCGCCGCCGTTTCCTGAACGGCGGCCTGATCCGGCGATTCGACGATATCCGACATGTCACTCACGCTTGCAGGCACTCCTGGCTGGCTGTGCGCCTGCAGAGTGTAACGAAACTAGGCCTTGGGAAGAATGCCGAATTGCCATGCATTCATACTTCTTCCCTAGCGACATAAGCCTTGTGAAGCGCAGGATATTTATTCGGCGTTTCCCTTGCGATAGCGCCCGACATAATCGAACAGCTTTTCACGCACCTGCCAGTGGCGCCCTACCCGGCGGCCGATGACGAAATCCGGCGCCTTGAGACGCTTCTCTTCCGCGATGACCGCCTCCGGCGAGGTCGGCCGCCAATCCGCTCCGGGTGCCCGCAGATGATGGCGGAGAAAGGCCGCAGCAAAGGCGCCGCGCTGGGCAGACGTTTCCAGGGCGAACCATTCATCCAGTGTTGCGCCGTCCTCGTCATGGTAGGTCACCTTGAGCCGAGGCAGGCCGCGACCATTCACGGTCGCGGCGAGCTGCATACCGCTGACCCGCAGCACCCGGGCGTCCTTCAGGCGCAGCGCGTCCTTCAACTTGTCGTCCGGGTCCACCAGCCGTTCGCCACAGCCATGACAGCGCCGCGCGGCGATATCGTTCTCGGCACCGCAGGTCTCGCAGGTCTTGAAGCGAAAGCGGAATGAACATTGCTCCATCGTAGGCGCTGTCGGTTTTGATTTTGTGCTTTTAGCGCGTGGTCGGGCGCTATCAACAGCGCGGGGGTGGGCGCGATTAGAAAGCACAAGCCCTTGGCAGCGCCGCCCGTGATGCTCGATGACGATATCGCCATCCCGCTTGCCCCAGAACAGGTTGGCATGGCCGCAGGCCGGGCATTCCACCTGCACCGGTTCGCAGTCGCTGTCCGGCTTGGGCGCACCGATCTCCGGTGCATAGAGATCCCAGGGGTTGCCGGCGTAATCGAGAATCAGACAATCCGTCTTGTTCGGCGCCAGGCGCAAGCCGCGCCCGACGATCTGCTGATAGAGCCCCACGGATTCCGTGGGCCGCAGAATGGCGATCAGATCCACATGGGGCGCATCGAAACCGGTGGTCAGCACCGCGACATTGACCAGATACTTCAATTGCTGCGCCTTGAACGCCTCGATCAGCCGTTGACGTTCCTTCGAGGGCGTCGCCCCGGTAACCAGTGCCGCCTCGCCGCCAGGTAGATAGCCGAGAATTTCCTCCGCATGATCCACGGTGGCGGCGAACAGCATCACCCCGCGGCGATCTCGGGCGCGCGCGACGATCTCCTCGACGATGGTCGGCGTGGCGCGATTGCCCCGTACCACCCGATTGAGTTCTTCCTCGGCGAACAGGCCGCGCAGGTTGGGGGCAAGCTGGGAAAAGTCGTAACGCTCGACCGCCGCATCGATGCGCGCTGGCGGTGCAAGATAGCCCTGCTTCACCATCAGCCGCAGGGGCTGCTCGAACACGCAGGCCTGGAAAAAGCAGTCCGCCTCGCCGCGTACCATGCCGTGATAATGGCGGTGATAGATGAACCCTTGGCCCAGGCGATACGGCGTGGCGGTCAGGCCGAGAATCTTGAGCCGTGGATTGGCATGGCGCAGATGATCGATGACCTGCCGGTAGCTGGCGTCCTTGTCCGGCGAAACCCGGTGGCACTCGTCGATCACCAGCAGGGTGAAACCGGCCTCGTCACGCTCGTGAGCAAAGGCATCCAGATTGCGCACCACGGACTGCACGGAGCCGAACACCACCTGGCGGCTGGATTCCTTGCGCTTGAGACCGGCGCTGAAGATATCCGCTTGCAGACCATAGGCCTGGTACTTGGCGTGATTCTGCTCCACCAGTTCGCGCACATGAGCCAGCACCAGCACCCGGCCTCGGGCCAGACGCGCAAGCTCCGCGATCACCAGGGATTTGCCGCTGCCGGTGGGCAGCACCACCACCGCCGGGTCGTCGGTCTCGCGAAAATGCTCGATCACCCGCGTTACGGCCTGTTGCTGATAGGGCCGCAGCGCAGGCGGTGTAAAAGGTGTAACGGCCTTCATGGCACTATCCTACATGACGCTCCTTGGTTAGGGGATCGCTAACTAAATTGCCGAACGAAATGAAGCGCGAGGCGCACGGAGCACAAAAAGCGAGACATAACTGGTGTTAGGCGAGCTTTTGAGCACCGCGCAACGAAGCGATTCGTTCGTGCAGGCATTTAGTCAGTGGTTCCCAAAGGGCGTCATTCTACTGCGGATAAGCCATCCATCCATCGCCTTTCAAGCGAATATAGGGCGTTTCGTTCACCGGCATCACCACCACGCCTTCATTGGAGGACACCGGCTTTGTGGTAGGCAGATCCGTGGTCAACGTCTCCCAATCCACTTCCTGCTGCGCGAAGATATCGCGCTCCAGAAAGCGAGTGACCAGCTCGGAGACCGCCAGGTAGCTGCTCGGCGTCTCGATGTGGATGGGTGCTCCCTCCCGTGGCTGCTCCAGACCGGTGAGTTTGACGCCGACGGGTACATGGGTGATGGCCGGGGTGGGAATCTCGCGCATGCCGGCGAACTGCATCTTGTCGCCACTGAGAGCCGCCCCGTGTTCGGGTACGATCAAGACCGCCACCTGCCGTCCTTCGCTTTCCAGGCGTTTCAGGAACGTCAGTAGATCATCGAAGAGTTGACGCAACAGTGGCTCGTAATCGGCAAAGCCCTTTTCACCGACGATGCGATTGCCGTCGTGCAGCGTGACCGTATTGTAGAAGGTGGCGGTGGGGTTGTCCCAGTCCTGCTGCGCCATCCAGGTATCGAACATATCGCGGTCGCGGTATATAGGCGAGTCGTCGAAGGCAGTCATCTGAGGCTTGATGCTGTCTTGGGACAGCATCGGCGCCTCGATACCACCCTGCTCGCGGATCGTCTTGAGATAGTCGTCGAACACGCCGTCGTGGTTGAGCGCCAGCTCCGTGGCGAAGCCCTGTTCGGCCAGGTTCTCGAACAGATGACACTGCTGTGGCGCCTCCCCGTAAAGTTCTTCGTGGGGTATCTGGCCACAGCTGGCACGCAGCAGACGCAAGCTGGCAGGGCCGCTATAAGAAGTCGCCGAATTGAAGTTGTCGAAAACGACGTCCAGATAGTCGAACAGCGGATGGTTGGTGACGCCGGCTTCTTCCATATCGTCCCAGGATAGCGAGCAGACATTGACGATCAGAACGTCGAAGGGCTGCGACGGCGTCGCTGAAAACGGTACCTGCCGCTCGCTCTCGCTGGAATAGAAGCCCTTGAGCTGGGCATCCAGTTCCGGGTCCTTGGGGGTGGCAGCGGGGGCAGGCGCTGGCGCCGTATTCTGCTCGACGGCAGCCACGCCATTGGCGGCATCACCCGCCGGCGCCGTGGTGGCGGTTGGCGCCGTAGGCAGAAAGGAGGTTGCGCCGATCATGCTCAATACCGGCAACAAGGCAACCCAGATCAACCCCAGCATCACGGGTACCGTTACCCGAATCCAACCGGCGATGAAGGCATAGCCCACCGCCAGCACGAACAGTACCGCCATCCAGTCCCAGTTGATGAACCGGCTGGCCAGCTCCAGGAGATAATCAAAGCTGAAGGCCGATACCTGGGAGGACTGAGCCAGCAGGCGGCTGAAAGGCGGCAGCCAGCTATCCTGGTAGAACAAGGCAATCCCGAGGGGAATGGCCAGGATATGACGTGTCCGATGCAACCAGAGAGGCGGCAAGGGCACCAGCAGGAAGGCAGCGAAGGCCAGGTTGGTCAGCGCGTTGAAATCGATCACACCCTGCCAATAAAGCGCCAGCTTGAAAATGAAATAGATGTTCCATGCCCCCAGGCCTCGCCAGTAGCGATTGACCGCAGGAGAATGCGTACCCAACGTCTGTTCAGCGTAATTCATCGACACCCATACCCTCGTTGTTCACCCCTTCCTTGTCTTCCACGCGGCGGCGTACACCCAGCCTGGACATATAGCGTGGGGGGCGTGGCCAAATCTGATTCATTCGGCGCCATATCCAATGCACCGCAAGCCCAAGAGCAAAACCGCCTAGCGCTGTCGCTATCAGGAGCTCGTTCATTGCTGGTGCTCCATGCTCAACCTCAGGGGGGCAGGCCTGGGTACGCTTTGGTAGTGTTCATCCTCGGTATCGCCTGCTTTCGCTCCAACGTGCTCCACATCGGTAAAGACGGGAAGATGTTGCTGTTGCGACCAGCCAAGCTGCGTCAGACGTTCCAGCTCCTCAGTGATTGCCACATGGTCTTCACGAATGGATCGCTCACTGAACAGCGTAGCGATAGGCATGCCGAATAGACGCTGCAGTGCCATATCGCTATCGCTTTGCCTGCAGCCGAACAAAAATAGATACAGGCGCCCCTCCATCACCGTAATCATGTCGCCCTTCCGGTGAATCCGGCACTGAGCAAACGCCTGTGAGCATGAAAGCCCGCCAGCGGGTACAAGCGTCACTAGAAGGCCTGAGACCAGTGCCGCGGAATCATTCTCCAGCCAAGCCTGCAGTTGATGGATGAATGTGGCGGGCGGACAACGTCCACTCATGCCCTCTGGATGCATCGCCTTGATCAATCTTTCCACATCATCGCTCACCGGCCGTGTCAAACGTTGACCTTGCAATGCCTCGATCCGACTGAAGAAATGGGAAAACGTCACGTTGCTTCTTATCACCATGTTGATGCCGCTGAGGACCAGCAATCGCTCATCATGGTAGCGCAGGCAAGGCACGAGTTCGCGAACTACCAGCTTGAGTGCGCCACCCCGGGACTTGCGCAGGCCGTGCAGCTTGCGCGCCAGCGGCTCGACATCCTCGCTTCGTTCGACGCCGACGATCACCGTGGCTGCCCGGGCACGTGTAGCATGAAGAATGACCTCGTCAATCCGTTCGAAAACCTGCCAGTTGGCCAAGGACACCGATGTGTCGGCAACTACCGCTCGCTGAACGAGATACAGATGTTCGTCGCTGCTGCCGCGAGGAGCGGACCCGGCATCGCTCTGTCTGCGCCAGCCGATGGAGAGGGGGCTTAGAAGCATGTCGTCCACACCACAAACGCCACGATCGCTACGCCAGTAAAGTAGATGACATTGTGCTTCCTGGGCATTTGGTTGCAGATGCATCAAACCATCGATGACGTCATTGTAGATATCGAGCCGTTCGCGCAATGCCAGGCTTTCGGGACCATGTGCCAGCAGCAGCAAGCAAGCGTCGCGCTCGGCAAGCCATAAATGCCAGCGCCAGCACCAGCCCCGCAATGTGCGCTCCTTGAACGCAAGCAGCACCGCTGCGGGTACTTCAAGCACGATGAGACGGGGTGCGCCCCGCTTGCGGCGCACCCCGGAAAAATCCTCGGGCAAGGCATGAAGCGCCTCACTCAGGTGCTTACCAGCACTGGGCAACGACCACTGCGCCACTGCCTTGGGACCCGTGTTTGCAGGTAACGCCTGCACCAAGGCACGAGCATGCTCATCCGGCGCTATCCAGTCTCCTGTCGTGTTGTAGGGCTGGGCTACCAGAACGCCTTGCCCCATGCGCTCGGCCTGGTCTCTCGAGTCCGCCAGTACCGCATAGAAACCGGGGCAGCGCAGGGCATCGAATTCCGGTAGCGCCTCTTGCAACCCCAAGGAAAAATGGTGGCGCTGTACAACACCTGGCAATCCCTGCATATATGAAACTTCCATTATTCACTTAATAAAGTAACTGTCATTGTAAACAAAACTTACTACGCTTAATATTGCGCCCCCGCAAAGCGTGAACTTAACAGGGTTATAAACTCATAAAAAAAACATGATCTTACGTATTATTTTAATTTATCAATTCTTTTTTATTACTGGCTTTTAACATGATCAAAGAGAGAAGCCCTAACGGCGCAGTACAAAATAAATTAAAAAAATACGATGAAGACATTATATCGTTACTAGAAAAATCAGACTTGACGGAATTCGATTATCGTCATTTGGCACAACTCGACCGTCTCGAGACGATCGCCGCTCGCTGGCCATTGCTCGCAGAGACCACTCTATCCCAGCGTGAGCCTTCCGCATGATCCGTGTGGCAGTTCAAGGATGTCGTGGTGGCACGGGTGCCAGCAGCATCGTCGCAGGGCTTGCTCAGGCGCTGGTTAATGCCGGTGAACGAGTGCTGTGTATCGACCTCGATCCGCATAATCTGCTGCGCCTGCATTTCAACCATGACTGGCGTGATGAGAATGGCTGGGCCAATGCGGTGCACAATGGTCAGAGCTGGCATGCCGCCGCCTTCGCCCTTGGATCGCATTTGCATTTTCTGCCCTACGGCCATGACGACGCTGGTGGCTCGCCTGCAAATGCCTTGCACGCCGATGACTGGCAGCAACGCCTCGAGGCGCTCGATGGGGATACCTACCGCTGGGTACTATTCGATCTGCCCGCAGCGTGCTTTGCGCAGGATCATTTTCCAGCGGATGTGACATTGACCGTGGTTCACGCCGACCCCGCCTGTCACGTCTTGTTGGCCAGGCGTCAATTTCATGAAAACGACTATCTCCTGGTCAATCACTTTGCACCATCCAGCCTTCTGCAAAACGATCTGTACACCTTGTGGCAGGCGCAATATTCCGATTGGCTACTGCCCTGGGCCATTCATCGGGATGAAGCCATGTTCGAGGCGCTGGCGCATAAACGTAGCGTTACCGCCTATCGTTCAGACTGTCTTGCATCTCAGGGAATTCGCAACCTGGCAGCATGGCTACTGGCTCGTCATGAGGAAGCTGCATGAGTGTGTGGTTGCAACCCGGCGCCCAGGCCCAATGGAAACACCGCTATCGTTATCTGCGCGATAAACGAGGCGCCAAGCCCTTTACGGCCGTGCTGCTGACACTCGCCTGGTGCGTCGCCTGGTGCTTCCTGCCACTCGAGTCCGGGCGTTGGCAAAGGCTTCTGTCGACGCACTCGGGAAACTTCGCACATCTACAGCGGCGTCGGCCGGGCATTGCTGACCCGCTGCGCTACGGGCTTCAGCTTTTGTGGCTGCTACTGGTACGCCCACGTCGCTCCTCTACGATGGGCACCTCTTGGCACGCACGATTCAGGCCTCTGCGTCGTGCCCGTGAGTTGCTGTCTTCTCGGGCAAGCAGGGTAGTGCAGCGTGTCGTGGGCCACTTGCGCCCGACACTCAGCCACCTTGAAGATGACGCCCCCGATGGCAGCGCCGATACTCGGAACACCCGCTGGTTATTGATGCTCATGGGGGGAACGACCGCCATATTGATGCTGCTGGTCATCACCCAGCCCTTCACTCTGCCGGCCCAGGCCTTGTTTTCCGTGCTGCTGTGGATCATTGCCCTGATCGTACGCCGCCTGCCGGGACGCTTCTCCACCCTCGTCCTGATAGTTCTGTCGCTGACCGTGTCCTGTCGGTATCTGTGGTGGCGCTACACTTCCACCCTCAATTGGGATGATGGCCTGGACATGACCTTCGGCTTGCTGCTGCTGGGAGCCGAGACCTACTCATGGCTGGTGCTCGTGCTGGGCTATTTCCAGACCCTGTGGCCTCTCAATCGCAAGCCGGTGGCCCTGCCCGAGGATACTCGGCAGTGGCCGAGCGTCGACCTGATGATTCCCACCTACAACGAATCTCTCGATGTGGTGCGGCCCACGGTGCTGGCGGCACTCGGACTCGACTGGCCCAAGGACAAGATCAACATCTACCTGCTCGATGACGGCAAGCGTTCGGCGTTTCGTGACTTCGCCGCGGATGTAGGGGTCGGCTATATCACCCGGGACGACAACAATCATGCCAAGGCGGGCAATCTCAATCATGCCTTGACCGTGACCCAGGGTGACTACATCGCCATCTTCGATTGCGATCACCTCCCCCAGCGCTCCTTTCTGCAGATGACCATGGGCTGGTTCCTGAAGGACCCCAAGCTCGGCCTGGTACAGACACCGCACCACTTCTTCTCACCGGACCCCTTCGAGCGCAACCTCGATCGCTTTCGGCGCATGCCCAACGAGGGCACCCTGTTCTACGGCCTGGTGCAGGATGGCAACGACCTGTGGGACGCGGCCTTCTTCTGTGGCTCCTGTGCCGTGCTCAAGCGTCGCGCCATCGAGGCCATTGGCGGTTTCGCGGTGGAGACCGTCACGGAAGATGCCCATACCTCGCTGCGCCTGCATCGCAAGGGCTTCACCTCCGCCTATCTGCGCATTCCACAAGCCGCCGGTCTGGCTACCGAGAGCGTATCGGCTCACATCGGTCAGCGCATTCGCTGGGCGCGAGGCATGGTGCAGATATTCCGCCTCGACAATCCGCTTTTCGGACCCGGTCTGCGCCTGAGCCAGCGCCTGTGCTACCTCAATGCCATGCTGCACTTCCTGGCCGGCGTGCCACGCCTGATCTTCCTGACCGCGCCGCTGGCCTTTCTTCTGCTGCATGCCTATATCATCTATGCCCCGGCCTTTCTGCTGCTGGCGTTCGTGATCCCCCACATGCTGCATTCCGGGCTTACCAATTCGCATATCCAGGGGCGTTATCGTCACAGCTTCTGGAGTGAGGTCTACGACACGGTGCTGGCCTGGTACATCGCCTTGCCCACCACCGTGGCACTGATCAATCCGCGCAAGGGCAAGTTCAATGTCACGGCCAAGGGCGGCCTGGTGGACAGGCAGTATTTCGACTGGGGCATTTCGCGACCGTATCTGTTGCTGATCCTGCTCAACCTGTCCGGTGTCGTGGCAGCAATCTGGCGTTTGCAGAGCGGCCCCGCCGACGAGATTCCCACGGTACTGGTCAGCCTGGTGTGGGTGTTCTACAACCTGGTGATTCTGGGAGGCGCCATCGCCGTGGCGGCGGAAGCGCGCCAGGTAAGACGCAATCATCGCGTCAGCGTCACCCTCCCCGGGGCGGTACAGCTTCCCGGCGGCTACGCCTACCCCTGCACGCTGCAGGACTATGCCGAAGGTGGCCTGGGTATCGTTCTGCCGGTAACCGGGCTGGTTAACGTCGGTGACACCCTCACGCTGTTGCTGCAGCGCGGTCAGCAACAGCATGCCTTTGCTGCGCGGGTGGTCAATGTCCGCGCCGACCGGGCCGGTCTGGAACTGGAGAAGATGTCACTGACCAAACACGTGGATTATATCCAGTGCACCTTCGCCCGGGCGGATACCTGGTCCTTGTGGCGGGACGATCTGCCCGCGGATCGTCCCATGAAGAGCATGATCGAGGTGGTCTGCCTGGGTTTCGAAGGCTACCGTCGGCTTTTCCAGCATGCGCCTCGCGGCGTGCGCGCCCCGGTGTCCTGGTTGGCGTCTTTCATACCCCAACGTCCATACGAAGCATCTTGATCGCCGTACATATAACGGATTACGTCTCATCGAATAGGAATGTTCACGACATGCGTCATCGCTGGTTCCTGCTTTCTCTGCTGATCGCCCTGCCCGCCTGGGCTCAACCATCACCGACCCCGTCGATGGAGGTACCGAACGCTGCGCAATCGGCACCGCCGACCCAGGAGCGAACACTGAGCCTGGACAAGCTGGCTCAACAAGAACTGGAGTTGAGCGGCATGTCGCCGGAACGCCAGATCGAATTCAAGGTGCGTGGCGATCAACTGGTGACCGAGGCAACCCTGGAACTCGGCTATACACCCTCGCCTTCCCTGCTGGCGGACGTATCCCACCTCAAGGTGTATCTCAACGACGAACTGATGGGCGTCGTGCCCATCGATGCAAGCGCACCGGGGGAGGCTCAGCGGCAAACGGTATCACTGGACCCCCGATTGATAAGCGATTTCAATCGCCTGAATCTGGAATTGATCGGTCATTACAGCAAGATTTGCGAAGACCCCACCCATTCCAGTGTCTGGGTCAACATCGCTGGCGACAGCACCCTGACCCTGCAACAGCAAAAGCTGCCCGTGGCCAACGATCTGGCCAATCTGCCACTGCCCTTCTTCGATGCCAACGACGATACGGCACTCGAGCTTCCCCTGGTGCTATCCCCGAATCCCTCCCTGGGCGTTCAGCGGGCGGGGGGTATCGTGGCCTCTTACTTCGGCTCCCAGGCCGGATGGCGGGGGCAGCGATTCCCGGTCTCCTTCGATACGCCTCCGGCACGGCACGCCATCGTGCTGGCGACCAACGAACAGCGTCCCGCGGTACTGGCGGACTACCCCGCCGTGGAGGGGCCTACCATCGAGATGATCAGTCATCCCGACTCCCCCTACGACAAGCTGCTGGTAGTGATGGGCCGCGACGACGCGGAACTGGTGACCGCCGCCCAGGCGCTGGCCCTGGGCAACACGCTGCTGCGGGGCCAGAGCGCACGTATCGATGGACTCGACACCCTGGCGCCACGCAAACCCTATGATGCCCCTGCCTGGATTCCCACGGACCGACCGGTGACCTTCGCCGAACTGATCGACTATCCGGCTCAGTTGCAGACCCAGGGCCGCACACCCAGCGTCTTGAACGTCGACCTGCGCCTGCCACCGGACCTGTTCATCTGGCAGAACGAGCTGATCAGGCTGAACCTCGATTACCGCTATACCCAGCCGGTGAAGGATGCCACCTCCCGGCTCGATATCAGCATCAACGATGAGTTCCTGAAGTCTCTCGTACTCGATCAGGACGGCAGTGAAAGCCAGCGTAGCCTGCTGCAGGTGCCGCTACTCAAGAACTGGCTGCTGCCGGAACAGGAAACGGACATCCCGGCGCTGAAGATCGGCACCCGCAATCATCTGAGCTTCGATTTCGCCTATGCCAGTCGCGTGGGCATGTCCGGCTCCGAGGAGCAGTGCCGTCCGCTCATTTCGGTACCGCACCAGGCCAGCATCGACAAGAGCTCGAGCCTGGATTTCTCGAGCTATCCCCACTATCTGTCAATGCCGGCACTGCGCACCTTTACCTATGCCGGCTTCCCCTTCAGTCGGCTGGCGGATCTTTCTCAAACCCTGGTGATCATGCCCAAATCGCCTTCGGAGCTGGAGCTGACCGCTCTGTTCGACACCCTGGGCCGTATCGGCGCCCAGACCGGCTACCCGGGTGTGGCGCTGAGCATCAGCGACGACTGGGCAAGTGCCGAGGATACCGATGCGGACATTCTCGCCATCGGTTCGCTTCCACAAGACCTGGATGATACCGATCAGATCGTGGCGCTGGGCGACGATGCCCGCAGCCGCTTGCGCCTGGGCTCGGCCCGCCAGAAGGGCGAGGGTTCCGGCAGCATGCAGGCCGTTGCGGCGGATGTGGATAGTGAAATCAGTGTGACCGCCCATGGCCCCATCGCCGCGCTGGTCGAATTGAAATCGCCCTACTTCGATCAACGCAGCATCGTTGCCCTGCTGGCCAACACGCCCGGGGACTATCGTCTGCTCAACGAATCGATGAACGATCCCGTGGTGATTTCCCAGATACGCGGTTCGATCGCGGTGATCCGGGATTCCGGCGTACGCAGCGACGTGGTGGGCGAGCGCTACCATGTCGGCGAGCTGCCCTGGACCACCTGGTTGTGGTACCACCTTTCTACTCACCCCAAGCTGATGGCATTCATCGCCCTGGTTGCGATACTACTGGTGGCATTGATGCTGTGGGTACTGCTGCGTCGTCTAGGTACACGACGCCTGAGCAGGGATGAGGACTAAACCGTGCGCGTACTGCTCTGCCTGCTGAAGCCCTGTTTACTGGGGCTGTGTCTGCTGGCGTCGAACGCTCAGGCCGCAAGCGTCGAATGGCCGCAGTGGGAACGTTTCAAGAACGCCCTGATCAGCGATGACGGTCGCGTGATCGATGCGTCCGACGAACGCATGATCACCACCTCGGAGGGCCAGTCCTATGCGCTGTTCTTCGCCCTGGTGGCCAACGATCAGGATACCTTCGAGCGACTGCTCGCCTGGACGCAGGACAACTTGGCCGAGAGCGACCTGGGTGTCAGATTGCCTGCCTGGCTATGGGGGTACGACGAGGACGAGGACCGCTGGGGCGTGCTGGATGGCAACAGTGCCTCGGACGCGGACCTGTGGATTGCCTATGCGTTGCTGGAAGCTGGCAGTCTATGGCAGCGCCGGGATTATCAGGTGCTGGGAACGCGCATGGCACGCCTGATCGCCGAACAGGAAGTTACCGACCTGACAGGATTCGGCCCCATGCTGCTACCCGGCAACCGTGGCTTTGCGGACCCTCCTCGCTGGCGCGTCAACCCAAGCTATATGCCGCCCCAGTTGCTCAGCCGCTTGAGTGCATTGGGCGCCCCCTGGCCCGAGGTCGCCGAGAACCTGCCGGACTTGCTCAAAGACACCGCCCCTCAAGGGTTGGCACCGGATTGGGCTGCCTGGCACGCGGGCGAGGGCTGGCAAGTCGACCCGGTGCATGGCGCCGAAGGCGATTATGACGCTATCCGGGTCTACCTGTGGCTGGGCATGCTGGCCGAGGACGCTGCCGGTCGTGAGGCGTTGCTGGTGCATTTCGCGCCCATGGCATTGTTGACCAAACGTCTTGGTGCACCGCCGGAAAGCATCGATGCCCAGAGCGGCGAGCACGAGAATCTTGGCAATGCCAGCTTCTCCGCTGCGTTATTGCCTTTTCTGGCGGATACCCCTTTTCTCGAGGAACAGCGTCAGCGTTTGCTGGACAACCTTCCCGCACAAGACGCCTATTACGCCCAGGTACTGACCCTGTTCGGGCTGGGCTGGGACCAGGGGCGTTACCGCTTTGCCAATGATGGCACTCTACAACCCGAATGGAGTTCACCGTGAAACCGACCCGTTCCCATTGGCCGCTTTCTCTCTGCTTGCTGGCCAGCGGGGTGATCGCACCGCCCCTGCATGCCCAGACCGATGTAACGCCCATTCCCAATGAAAACAGGGCCAGTGGAGATCAAGCCAGTGAAACTGGCGCCGTGTCCCCGGAAGAATGGCTGTTGCAGCAGCTGCGCCTGGGCGAGGCGCGACAAAACGATGTCTTGGTGAAGCAGGCCCTGGAGCGCTTGAAGACCACTGCGCCAGATGACCCACGCGTGCTTCAAGCAGAAGTTCGCAAGGCCGTGCGGGAAAACGATCTCGAAGAAGCGCAGCGTCTGGTAGAACGTCTGGCTGAGAAAGCTCCGGACAGCGACGCCTATCGTCTGGCCCGGCTCAATCTTGCCTTGACCGAACCCGAGCAGCGCAATGCCTTGAGCAAGGCCCGGCTGCTTGCGACCACGGGCCAGGCGGAACAGGCCAAGACCATTTACGACGACGTTCTGGCCGAGGGGCTGCCCACGCTGCCCCTGGCGCTGGAATACTGGCAAATGATTGCCCAGTTGCCGGGCGGCACGCCTCGGGCCATCGAAGAGCTGCAGGCCCTGGACGAACGCTATCCACAAAGTCCAGAGCTGCGGTTTACCCTGGCCCGGTTCCTGTTCAGCGAGAACCGCAACGAAGACGCCTTCAGGCGTCTGGAGCAACTTGCCGATAACCCCTACTCGCGCAAGGACGCCGCTCGGCAGTGGCGAGATGCCCTGCGTGAAATGGAGGCAAGCGAGGAGAGCGTGGCCGGCTGGGAGCGGTTTCTCACGATTTTCGGCGACACGGATTACGCCGAAGAAGCGCGGCAGACCCTGGCCCGTCACCGCGACATGCTGGCCGATCCCGACTATCAGGCCCGTCTACGTGGCCTGGCGCGCAATGAGGCCCAGGGAGGCGAAGCCGGCGAGGCCGACATTCAACGTGCACTGGCGGCATACCCCGATGATATCGAGCTTCTTGGCGCGCTGGGAACCATCCGCCTGCGTCAAGGCCGCCATGAGGAGGCCCTGGCACTGTTCCGGCGCGGGGAGCGACTCGATGACAGCCCCTACGCCAGTGACAAATGGAACAACCTGATTGCCACCGCCACCTACTGGCTACAGATCAAGCAGGGTGACGAAGCGCTGGCCAATGGGGATGACCAAGGCGCCGAGCAGGCATTCGAACTGGCTCGACAACAGATCGCCAAGGCCAACGAGGCCTGGCTGGGACTCGGGGATGTTGCCCGCTATCGCGACAATCGCGACAGCGCCGAGCGCGCCTACCGTCAGGCGCTGCGCCTCGAACCCGGTTATACCACCGCCCTGGAACGCCTGGCCTCGCTCTATGGCGAAGAGTCCCCCCAGGCCGGACTCGATTTCATCGACAGTCTGCCCCCGAATCAACAGGCCACCCTGGAAGACACCCGGCGACGCTTGCAGGTCGCCCTGCTTCGTGCGGAAGGCGAAACGCTGGCTGACCAATCACGCTGGGACGAGGCCAGCGGGCGCTTTGCCCGGGCCAAGAAGCTTGCGCCGGGTGATGTCTGGGTCACCTATGCCCTGGCCAACACCCTCGCCGCTCAAAACCGGCAGGCCAGCGCCGACCAGGCCTTTCGCGAACTTTTCTCGCATCTGGATACGCCGGAAGAACGCGCCCAGGGTCGTTATGCCCAGGCACTCTATCTTTCCAGTGACGACCGGGAAATTCTGGCTCTCGACGCCCTGGAGCGTATACCGGAAGATCAGCGAGACGATAGCATCCAGAGTCTTCAGATGCGCCTCGAGCGCAGCCAACTGCTGGCCCGAGCCGAACAGCGCCGTGCTCAAGGCAACGAGTCCAGCGCCATCGCCATGCTGCAAAATGCGCCTGCTCACGCCGACGTTACTCTGCGCCTGGGCGACTGGGCCCTGGAGCGCAACGATTACGCCAAGGCAGACACCTATTATCGTCGCGTTCTGGAACTCGAACCCGAAAGTATCGCCGCCCGCCTAGGGCTCGTCGATACGGCCCTGGCCCAGGGCGACCGAGTGGCTGCACGGCGCCAGCTCGAGACGATCGATCCTCCCCAGGATGCCCTCAATGCACGGCGACGTCAGATCAATGCCTGGGCCGCACTGGGCGAGACGCAGCGTGCCCAGAACATGATGGATGAGCTGCTGGCGGATGAAGAAGCGTCCAAGGATGCATTGACGCTGCGGGATGCGGGTCGTCTGGCCCAGGCCCAGGGGCAATCCTCCCAAGCGTTGCAACGTTATCGTCAAGCCATGGTGGCCGCGGAACTGGGCGACCAGGAGATGCTGGAGGACAACGCCGCCTTCACGCGTCAGACCCGCGCCCTACCGGGAGACGACTGGCTGGTGTCCAGCCTGCGCTCCTCGGTGGCCGAGGTCTATCGATCCCAGAACACACGCGTGCGCTACGGTCATCAGAGGGAAGACGAAAGTGGTACGCCCGGGGTTTCCGAACTCACCTCCGATATAGACATGCTCGAAATCGATACCCCGCTGGCCGGAGGGCGTGGGCTTCTGCGGGTTGATCGGGTGCGCCTCGATGCGGGGCGTCTGGATCGTGAGAGCGACGGTTTCAATCGCGACAGCTTCGGCACCTGTGCCGTGGCCGGCTGCAACGACGACGTCAAGCAGCAGCAGACCGGTGTGAGCGTGGGCGTTGGCTGGTACAACGAAACCTGGCGGGTGGATATCGGCACCACGCCGATGGGTTTCGAGGTCACCGATGTGGTCGGTGGCGTTACCTATAGCGGCGATGCAGGACCATTGTGGTTTGATGCCACGGTCTCCCGACGCGCCCTGGATGATTCCATACTGGCCTATGCCGGGGTCGAGGATCCCCGCACCGGCACCACCTGGGGCGGGGTGCGCGCCACCGGGGGCAGTATCGGACTGGGCTACGATCAGGGCGGCCCCTGGGGCGTGTGGTCGAAGTTCGGCGTTCATCATCTCGATGGCAAGAACGTCGAGGACAATAGCCGCGTGCGGGCCATGGGGGGTGTCTATCGCAAGCTGATCAATCGCCCGAACGAGCGCTTGAGCGTCGGTGTCAGTACGATGTACATGCACTACGACAAGGAACTCGGCGGCTATACCCTGGGCCAGGGGGGATATTACAGCCCTCAGCAGTATATTTCCCTGGCGCTGCCGGTGTCCTACGCCCGTCGCACCGAGGACTGGTCCTGGGAGATCGGCGCCTCGATCTCGCAATCCTGGAGCGATAGCGACGATAGCAAGCGCTACCCCCTGGGCGGCAGTGACGTGGCCTCGCTTGCGGACGCCAACGCAACGCGCACCGGCGGCTCCGGTGGCGATTTCGGCTATGGCGTGCGTGGCCAGATCGAGCGCCGGCTGGGGGATCATTGGTCAGCGAGTGCAGGCTTCATGGTGCAGGAAGCCGAAGACTATTCGCCCAACATGATCAACCTGACGCTGCGTTACAACCTCGAGGGCTGGCAGGGTGAGCTTGACCTGCCCACATCGGCACTATCGCCCTACGCGGATTTCGATTGACGGCCTTCCATGGCGCAGGCCACGTCATGCGCTAGACTGAAGAGTGGGCAGGCCATGGTGCCTGTCCTGCTTCTAGCTGCTATGCGTATAAAAAGGAGGAAACGATCATGAAGTTTCCCGTCAAGGCCCCCACCGGCCCCGAGTGCCCTGAATGTGGTTGCAAGGAAAAGCGCTTTCCTCCCGGCCGCGAAGGCCAATATCACGTCTTCTGCGAGCAATGCAATTATGACTTCGGTCGCTTCGATAGCCTGGCCAACAACTTCAACCACATTCTCGACGACCTGGAACGCAAGCTGGGCGTCAGCCATGCCCCGGTAGACGCGCAAGGCACACCAACTCACAAGCAATAACCGGCCAATACGAAAAATCCGCAACCTGCCGGGTTGCGGATTTTTTAGTTCAGCCGGAATGTCGCTAGCCCAGCCAGACTCTGGCATTGCGAAACAGCCTCATCCAGGCACCGTCTTGCGTCCATTCCTGGGGCCGCCAGGAATTGGTCACCGCCCGGGCGACCCGTTCCGGATGCGGCATCATCACCGTGACCCGCCCATCCGGGGTGGTCAGCCCGGTGATACCCGCCGGCGAGCCGTTGGGATTGGCCGGATAGCGGGTCGTCGCCTGGCCGTAGTTGTCCACGTAGCGCAGCGCGATCTGCCCGCCGCTTTGCATGGTGCGAAGATGCGCGCTGTCGCGGAACTCTGCCCGCCCTTCCCCATGGGCCACCGCAATCGGCAAGCGTGAGCCTTCCATGCCCGCCAGTAGAATCGACGGGCTCTTCTCGATCTGGACCATGGAGAGACGCGCCTCGAACTGCTCGGATTCGTTGCGCAGAAAGTGCGGCCAGTTCTCGGTGCCGGGAATCAGCTCCCGGAGCTGGGAAAGCATCTGACAGCCGTTGCACACCCCTAGCGCGAATCGATCATCCCGGGCGAAGAAATCGGCAAATTGCTCCCTCGCACGGGCGTTGAACAGTACCGACTTGGCCCAGCCGCCACCGGCACCCAGGACATCACCAAAGGAGAAACCGCCGCAGGCCACCAGTCCCCTGAAATCATCCAGGGACTGACCTTGGGTAAGAATATCGCTCATGTGAACGTCAATGGTATCGAAGCCGGCCTTGTCGAAGGCCGCTGCCATCTCCACATGGCCGTTGACCCCCTGCTCCCGCAGAATCGCCAGTCGCGGCCGGGTAGTGTTGATAAAAGGTGCGGCAACGTTCTCGTTCACATCGAAGGTGGGCGTGGCGGAGAGGCCCGGATCACGCAGATCGAGGAGATCGTCGAACTCGGACTTGGCGCAGTCCGGGTTGTCTCTGAGCGCCTGCAAGCGGTAGCTGGTCTCGGCCCAGGTTCGCTGAGCCAGGCTGCGGGTGGTCTCGAGCAAGGGGTGCTCGAACAGTGTCACGCGAATCTGATCGTCGTAGCGCGGCCGGGCAATGACACCGCAGGTATCGATGCCCGCCGCGGCGAACTGGGCCAGCACGAACTCGGTATCCTTACGATTGACCTGTATTACCGCCCCCAACTCCTCGGCGAACAGCGCATTTGCCGCCTCGAAGGCATCATCGATCAACCAGTCGAGCTTGATCTCGAGCCCGCCACGGGCGGCAAAGGCCATTTCCAACAAGGTGACCAACAGCCCGCCATCGCTGCGGTCGTGATAGGCCAGCAGCTTGTCGTCCGCGTTCAGGCCTTGAATGACGCTGAAGAAGGCCTTCAAGTCTTCCGGGTCATCCAGGTCCGGGCAGACATTGCCCACCTGGCCATAGACCTGGGCCAGGGCGGAGCCGCCCAGGCGATGCTGGCCGTTCCCCAGGTCGATCAGAATCAGATCGCTCTCATCCTGATCCAGGCGTATCTGCGGGGTCAAGGTCTTGAGCGCGTCCGTCACCGGGGCAAATCCGGTCACGTTCAGCGACAGCGGCGCGGTGACCGCCTTATGCTCGACAGTGTCGTTCTTGGCCTCATCGCCCTCCTGCCAGGCGGTGCGCATGGACATGGAATCCTTGCCCACGGGAATGGCGATACCGAGCGCGGGGCACAGTTCCATGCCGATTGCATGTACCGCGTCAAACAACGCCTGGTTTTCACCGGGATGATCCGCGGCACTCATCCAGTTGGCGGAGAGCTTGACGTCGCCGAGCTTGGCAATGGGCGCCGCCGCCAGGTTGGTGATCGCCTCGGCCACCGCCAGGCGAGCGCTTGCCGCCGGGTCGATCAGCGCCACCGGCGGGCGCTCGCCGAGTGCCATGGCCTCGCCGGCATGGGTATCGAAGCTTGCCGTGGTCACCGCCACGTCCGCTACCGGCACCTGCCAGGGGCCGACCATCTGATCGCGCGCCACCTGACCGGTGACGGAACGATCGCCAATGGTGATCAGAAAGCTTTTCGATGCCACCGCTGGCAGCCGCAGCACCCGATCCAGTGCCTCGCGCAGGTCCAGATTGTCGAAATCCGCTCCGGGAACTTCCAGGCTGTGGCGCTCGAACACGCGCTGCATCTTCGGCGGCTTGCCGAACAGCACGCTCATGGGCAGATCGATTGGCATCGTCGCAAAATACTCGTCACGCACGGTCAAGTGGTGCGTTTCGATCGCCTCGCCGACTACCGCATAAGGGCAGCGCTCTCGGGCGCACAGCGCCTCGAAGGTATCGATATCCTCCGGTGCCACCGCCAGCACGTAACGCTCCTGGGCCTCACTGCACCAGATTTCAAGCGGGCTCATGCCCGGCTCTGCATTGGGCACGGCCCGAAGCTCGAAACGCCCACCGCGACCGCCATCCTTGACCAGTTCCGGCAAGGCATTGGAGAGCCCGCCGGCACCGACATCGTGAATGAAGCGAATGGGGTTGCCCTCCCCCAATGCCCAGCAGCGATCGATGACCTCCTGGGCGCGGCGCTCCATCTCCGGGTTGTCCCGCTGCACCGAGGCGAAGTCGAGATCCGCACTGGAGCGACCGGAAGTCATGCTGGACGCCGCTCCGCCCCCAAGGCCGATCAACATGGCCGGGCCGCCCATCACGATCAGCTTGGCGCCAACGGGAATCTCGCCTTTCTGAACATGGCCTTCGCGGATGTTGCCGTAGCCACCGGCGAGCATGATCGGCTTATGGTAGCCGCGCCGCTCGATGCCGTCGACGCCGACGATATCCTGCTCGTAGCTGCGAAAATAACCGGCAAGATTGGGTCGGCCGAACTCATTGTTGAAGGCCGCGCCGCCGATGGGGGCCTCCAGCATGATCTCCAGGGCGGATTTGATACGCTCTGGCTTGCCGTAGTCGAAGGCTTCCCAGGGCTGCACGAACTCAGGGATGCGCAGATTGGAAACGGCGAAGCCGATCAGACCCGCCTTGGGCTTGCCGCCGATGCCGGTCGCGCCCTCGTCGCGAATTTCACCGCCGGCACCGGTGGCCGCTCCGGGAAACGGTGCGATGGCCGTGGGGTGATTGTGGGTTTCCACCTTCATCAGGATATGAATCGGCTCCTGATGCGTCGCATAGCGTGCCTGCTCGCCCTGTTCTCGATGCGTAAGCGGTGCGGGAAAGAAGCGCCCGGCCTCGGTACCCTTGATGACCGCCGCGTTATCGCTATAAGCCGAGAGAATGCCGTCACTGGCGCACTCGTGGGTGTGCTTGATCATCTTGAACAGGGAGCGCGGCTGCGTTTCGCCGTCGATGACCCAATCCGCATTGAATATCTTGTGCCGGCAGTGCTCGGAGTTGGCCTGGGCGAACATCATCAGTTCGACGTCGCTGGGGTTGCGACCCAGCTCCTCGAAGGCTGCGAGCAGATAATCGATCTCGTCTTCCGCCAGGGCCAGGCCCAACTCATCATTGGCGATCGACAGGGCCGTGCGGCCACCCTCCAGGATATCCACCTGGCCTAGCGGCGCGGGCGCCTGGTGAGAAAAGAGCTTGATCGCATCCGAGGCGTTGGTCAGTACCGTCTCGGTCATGCGGTCGTGCAGGGTGGCGATGATGGTATTGAAAGCCTCCTCGCTTAGCACCCCACGCAAACGCACCTTGTACGTGATGCCCCGCTCGATACGCCTGACTTGATCAAGGCCGCAATTGCGGGCGATATCCGTGGCCTTGGACGACCAGGGCGATTGAGTGCCCAGACGCGGCACGACTAGAAACAGATGGCTGTAGGAGGCGCTGTCGTTCCCTTCGCGACGGGTACCGTAATCAAGCAGGTTTTCCAGAACTTCACGGGCTTCGGCCGTCAGCTCGCCTGCGTGATCGATGAAGTGGGCGTAGTCCGCGTCGAAAGAGTCCACCTCGGGGACCCGCTCACGCAGCGCGGCCAGCAGTTTGGCATGACGGAAAGCGGAAAAGGCGCAGGCGCCTCGCAGTTCGAGCATCTCGGAAAAGCCTCTGCACAAAGCCGAATGGGGCCGCGAGCGGCGGCAGCGAAGGGCCATATGATACTGGAAAGCAGGGGCTGCGAGAAATCCATCGACACAGCCGACATGACAGCAACCCGGGTGATCGGTATGGTACTGATTCCTTACTGTCGATCATGCTCCATGTACAAGGTTCTAACCCAACACCCGCGTTGGTGGATAATTCCGTTACTGATCGTCCTGCTGACACTGGTCACGGACAGCACTCGAAAAGGGGCCGATCCCCTGCTGAACGACATTCGCAGCCGGGATTTTCTTCAGGTAGTCACCCGGGACACGCCGGCAACCTATTATCAGGGCCGCCAGGGGCCAACCGGCTTCGAATTCGAGTTACTGCGTCGTTTTGCCGATCAGCTGGGGGTGAGCCTGGCCATCGATACCGCGGACAGTATCGACAGCGTTCTTGCGACCGTGCGTCAAGGGGATGCGGATCTGGGCGCCGCAGCCTTGCCCATGGGGCCGCTTCCTCCCGGCGTTCATTACAGCCGGCCAATACTCGATCTGCAGCCCTTGGTAGTCTATCGGCGTGATCTTCCGGTAGTGCGGGAGCCTGCGGATCTGATCGGACTCAAGATAGGGGTAATAGGCGGTTCCGGCCCCAGGGCCGCGCTACTCGAACTGCAATCTCACCTGCCGACACTTGGCTGGCAGGAGTCCGTCGATCTCGAGGTTGCCGATCTCTTGCACATGATCGAACAGCAGGAACTCGATGCTGCGGTGATCTACCAGCATCAGTTCAAGCTCAATCGCCTGTTCTATCCCGGGGTCGAGGACGCCTTTACCCTGGGTAAACCCATGAGCCTGGTGTGGGCGCTGCCGGCCAGCAATGGGCTTGGCCTGCTGCAGGAAGCCAATCGCTTTCTCGACGAACTGCGCGACCAAGGCGTTCTCGATGCCTTGATCGAACGCTATTTCGGCCACGATGATTATCTCGAGTACGTCGGTGCACGGCTATTCATCCGCCATGCACAAAATCGCCTGCCCCAGTACGAAAGCGCCTTCAAGGAAGCTGCCCGAGAGACCGGGTTCGACTGGAAGCTGCTGGCGGCACTTGGCTATCAGGAGTCCCACTGGAAGCCCGAGGCCACCTCCCCGACGGGGGTGCGTGGCCTGATGATGCTGACGGAATCCACCGCCAAGCAGGTAGGAATCGCAAACCGGCTCGACCCCTTGCAGAGCATCGACGGTGGCGCGCGCTATCTGCTTAGCGTGAAGAAGCGTCTGCAGCCCCAGATAAAGGAGCCCGACAGAACCTGGATGGCGCTTGCGGCCTACAATGTCGGCCTGGGTCATGTGTTCGATGCCCAGAAGATCGCCGACATTCGCGGTGGCGATCCTTATCGCTGGGAAGACGTGCGCGAGGCACTGCCGCTGTTACAGCAGAAGCAGTGGTACTCGAAAGGTCGCTACGGCTACGCCCGAGGCGGTGAGCCGGTCATCTATGTACGCAATATTCGGCGTTATTTCGAGATTCTCAACTACGTCAATCGACGTCAGCAGGAGTTCTACCAGCTCAATCGGCGCGCGCCGAGCGACGTGGAAAAGAATCAACTCTTCGATATCGTACCGCCGGTACTCTGATCGCGTCGTTGCTCGAAAAACGTCTGTAGCAGTCGCTTCGAGCGCGATGCCAATATACCGCCCACGACCGTGACCCGATGATTGTGCCAGGGCTGATCGATGAGATTGGCGCGAGACTCGACCATCCCGGCCCTTGGCTCCGCTGCCCCATAGACCACTCTTGCCAGGCGCGCATGGATGATCGCGCCACTGCACATCATGCAGGGCTCCAGGGTCACGTAGAGCGTACAGTCGTCGAGGCGATAGTTGCCAAGGCGCAGCGCAGCGTCCCGCAATGCCTGCATTTCGGCATGGGCGCTGGGGTCGTGACGCGCAATAGGCGCGTTGCAGCCGCTGCCTATGATCTCGCCCCGAGAATCCACCAGCACCGCCCCCACGGGCACTTCACCGGCAACTAGTGCCTGTCGGGCCTGATCCAGTGCCCGATGCATGTAAAATTCGTCACTGCGCATGCCGTTGCTCTCTATTATGCTGCGAACCAGTATGCCGCAGCTCGTAGACTGCGGCCATTCGATAGATTCAATCAAAGAGACCCCTACATGACCGATGCGTTAGATACCCTCGTTGCCCTGCTGAGGCTTGAAACCCTCGAGGAAAACCTGTTCCGGGGCCATAGCCAGGACCTGGGCTTCCCCCAGCTGTTCGGCGGACAGGTTCTGGGCCAGGCCCTTTCCGCGGCAAGCCAGACGGTAGACCCGACACGTCGCGTGCACTCGCTGCATGGCTACTTTCTGCGCCCCGGCGACGCCAAGCGTCCGGTGATCTACCAGGTCGATCGTGTGCGGGACGGCGGCAGCTTCACCACCCGGCGCATCAGCGCCGTTCAAAACGGCAAGACGATCTTCTTTTGCAGCGCCTCGTTTCAAGGTGAGGAAGAAGGCCTGCATCATCAGTCGACGATGCCCGAGGCAGCCAGCCCCGATGAATTGATGGCCTCCGGCGTCAAAGTGATGAACTTCAAGAGTCATCCCATCGAGTTTCTGCATTTCCCGAAGGACGAAGCGGTCGCCCGCCAGCGTCTGTGGTTTCGGCTGGCTGGCGAGCTTCCGGAGGATGCGATCCTCAATCGCTACCTGCTCGCCTACAGCTCCGATTTCAATCTGCTGACCACGAGCCTGGTGCCACATGGCATCAAGTTCGGCGATCCCAAGCTGCAGATCGCAAGCCTCGATCACTCCCTGTGGTTTCATCGAGACGTCAAGGTCAACGACTGGCTGCTGTACGACATGGACAGCCCCTGGACCGGCGGTGCCCGAGGCTTTGCCCGAGGCAGCATCTACGATCAGCAGGGCCGGCTGGTAGCGTCCAGTGCCCAGGAGGGGTTGACCCGCATGCGCTCCTGAGCCGTTATGTCAGCAGCGTCGATACGCCTTTTACACGTTTTCAAGGCTGCGAAATCGCATGGTAGAAACTATGATTGGCTGAGGCGGATTGCACGTAGCTTCATGCCTATATTTTGCGCAGTCTGCTTTTATGTAGCCCATGGAAAAAGGAACGCTCCAATGAACAAGCCTCTCGCGATGTTCACCGTATCGGCCCTGGCCCTGAGCCTGGCAGGCCCGATCGGCGCGGCGAATACGGATACCATCAAGCGCGATACCCTCGAGGACCTGCAGCAGACCTACGCGGATGCCTCTTTCGAGAGCTTCGATGACTTTCTTCAGCAAGTGCAGGACAAGACCGACAATGACGCCCTGAAAAGTGCCATCGACCGCTATCGGCAGGATGAACCCCTCGAAGGCAACGACTTCATCAACGTCTACCGCCTGCTGGGACTCTACACGCGCCTGCACTACGGTGACGAGGTGGTCGCTCTGCTCAGTGAGATGGTCGCGGTCAAAACCGGCAAGCAGGGCGATACCCCCCAGCACGAGAACCCCGGGATCGTCGAATTCGGCGAACTGGTCAAGAGCAAGGCCGAGGCATTCGGGCTCCAATTCAATAACGTGGACAACCGTATTTTCGAGGTGACCCTTCCCGGCAGCACCGATGAGGCCTTCGGCATTCTGACCCACAGCGATACCGTGCCCGCCAACCCGGAGGATTGGGTGCTGGACGATGGGACAAAGCTCGATCCCTTCACTGCCACGATCAAGGACGGCAAGGTCTACGGCCGGGGCACCGAAGACGACAAGGCCTCCATCGCCGCTTCCCTCTACGCCATGAAGGCCATCGAGGAAAACGACGTCCCGCTCAAGCGCAGCATTCGGCTGATGATCGAGACCACGGAAGAGACCGGCGGAGAAGGCTTCGAGTACTACAAGAAGCAAACCGATCTGCCCACCTACAATATCGTGCTGGACAGCGGCTACCCGGCGGTCATCGCGGAGAAAGGCTTCGGCACCATCGACGCCTATTTTCCCATGACCGAAGCCAATGGCGAGGGTCCGGTCATCACCAAGATCACCGGCGGGCTTGCCACCAACCAGATTCCCGCCAACTCCATCGCCACCATCGAAAGCGATGATCCCAAGATGCTGAGCCAAAAGCTCCAGGCCCAGGGCCAGGCATACGCGGAGGATAACGGCGGCGACTTCGAGGTAACCACGGATGTCATGGACGATACCGTCACCCTGACGGTCAAGGGCCGGTCCGCCCACTCCTCCCGGCCGCAATCCGGCCTTAATCCAGTGCCGCGCATGGCCGAACTGCTGGCGAACTCCGACGTGGATTTCCAGGAGAACCAGTATACCCGGGCCATTCACTACATCGACGACAACTATGGCTTGGATTTCACGGGTGAAAAGCTCGGCGTCGGCTATAGCCATGACTTCATGGGCCCGTTGACCCTCACCCCGACCTACCTGGAAGAGCAGGACGGCACGCTGCGGGTTGCGGTCAACGTCCGCGCGCCCAAGGGCGAGCAGTCCGTGGAAGAGCTGGCCCAGAGCATCGATGACAAGCTTGCGACCTATGCCCAGCAAAACGACCTGGACATGGACGTGGATATCGAGATCAGCGACTGGATGCTGCGCGACCCTCAAGGGCAGTGGCTGCAGACCTTGCTCAACATCTTCGGCGATACCACCGGACAGAAGGCAGAGCCCATCGCCTCCGCCGGGAGCACCACCGCCAAGCTGCTGCCCAACGCCATCAACTTCGGCCCCTCCATGCCCGGCGAGGAGTACACCGGCCATTCCGCCAACGAGTTCAAGAAAATGGACAACCTGATGCTGGATATTCAGATGTTCACGGAAATGCTGGCACGTATCGGTAATCAGGAAACCCTCGACTGAGAAGATGTTCGAGGGCAATTACAGCTTCGGCACAGCGCAAAAAAGCGCTGTGCCGTTGTTTCACGCTTGGTAAGATTCGCTTATCAGTAACGCACTACAGGAACACGACATGGGCAGGGCCTTTCAGAACCGCAAGGAATCCATGGCCAAGACGGCCGACGCCAAGACCAAGGTATACAGCAAGTACGGCCGCGAGATTTACGTGTGCGCCAAGGCCGGCGGTACCGACCCTTCGGGCAATCTGGCTCTACGTGGCCTGATCGATCGCGCCAAGAAGGATCAGGTACCCTCACACGTCATCGACAAGGCGCTGGACAAGGCCGCGGGTGCCGGTGGCGAGGACTTCTCACCCGCCCGCTACGAAGGCTTCGGTCCGGGCAGCTGCATGGTGATCGTCGACTGCCTGACGGATAATCCCAACCGCACCTTTGGTGACGTGCGTGGGTGTTTCACCAAGACCAAGAGCAAGATCGGCACACCGGGCAGCGTCAGCCACCTGTTCGATCACTGCGCGATTTTCGTTTTTGCCGGTGACGACGAAGATGCAACCCTCGAAGCACTGATGGAAGCGGACGTGGATGTCACGGATATCGAGAACGAAGACGGCAAGCTGACCGTGTTCGCCCCCCACACCGAATATGCCAAGACCAAGCAGGCGCTGATCGACACCTTCGGCGAGATCGACTTCGAGACCGACGAGATCCAGTTCGTGCCTCAAACCATCACCCCGCTTGAAGGCGATGACGTTGCCATGTTCGAGAAACTTCTCGATATGCTCAACGACCTGGACGATGTGCAGAACGTCTATCACAACGCCGAGGTGTAATGTCACGGAACCTGTCCATGATCGGCTGCATCTGGCCCATGACAAGAAAGGTATGCTGATTCGTTGCTAGGCAGGGCGATCTGGCGGTGCTTTCTCCTGCCCCTCTCCTTGTCCTTTCTCCTGCACCTTCCAGCGTGGCGGCGGCGACCCTTCATGGGGACTGGGCCAGCCTTCACGCTGGGCGCCACGATCGCCGTCCGTAGCCTCTGTTTGATCATGAAACAGCTGGACAGTGGTGTCGTAGGGCATATCGATGCGCGCCTCGTCCAGGGCCAGCTTGATGGCCTTGATGACCCGGGCATGCACGTGAACCATGTCGGCGCGGCGGCTATGGCTCCACCAGCGCACCCGGATCGTCACCCAACTGGCAGCAAGATCCCAGGGTAGCGCCTCTGGCGCCGGATCACTTTCGACGCCATCCACCCTCACCACCGCCTGGCGTAGCACGTCACAGGCCTCGTCCATGCCATCGCCATAGCCGATGCCGATATCATACTGGCTGCGGCATTTCTCATAGGCGGTCTTGACCTGTACGGCGTTGGTGTAGATATCGCTGTTGGGCACCACGATGCGCTGACCGTCATAGGTTCTGATGATGGTGGCTCGGGTTTCGATGCGCTCCACGGTGCCTTCATAGCCATTCACTTCGATCTGATCGTCGATATTGAAGGGCTGTCGCAGCAGGATGAGCAGCCCCGCCATCCAGTTCTGCAGGATATCCTTGAAGGCGAAGCCGATCGCCACGGAGCTGACGCCCAATCCCGCGAACAGATCACCGGGTTTCAAGGTGGGAATCACGATGGTGGCGGCAAACAGAAACCCCACCAGCACGATCACCCACTTCACGAACCCGCCCAGTACGTCGCCCAGATTGGCGCGTTGCCTGCGTATCGAATGACGGCGAATGATTCGGCGCACGAGCAGGCCTATCGCATAAAATAGCGCCAGCAATACGATCGCCACCACGATATTGGGCAGAAGGCGAACGGCACCGTCGACCCAACTGTCGATACGCTCGAAAGACGCGCCAAAATCCAGATCGACCTCTTGAGGTGTATCTTGCCCTTGCCCGGCGCTCATCCGAGAAACGCTCGATAGGCCTCCAGTGCATCCTCCACCCCGGCCTCCAGAAAACGCTGGCCGTGCTCGACGCAGGCAAGGGAAGGCGCCGATCCCATGCGGCCGTCCGGGAAGCGCTGGCGGAAGGTCATGGCATCGCACTGGGCGCTTCCATTAGGCGCAACATGCGGCGACATGGCCACGTCCTTGACCGCTTCGGGATGCGCCGCCCAGGACAGCGATACCTCCGAGGGCGTGGCGTGGCCACCTTCCGCATCACCGTATAGCTCCTTGGCAATTTCGCGCCCGCGACGCCCGGTGAACCAGCTGTACAGCGACAGCTGCAGTTCGTCGTTCGACGATCCGCCCGAACTGCGCTGGGACAGACTTTGTTCGGACATACTTTTTTCTGAAAGAATCTCGGCAAAGGCCGCGCTTATCGTTGCGATATTGCCGCCGTGGCCGTTGAGAAAGAACACATGGGTGAAGCCGTGGCGTGCCAGGGAAGCCACGGTATCTTTCAGCACCGCCATCAACGTACTGGGGCGCAGGCTGATGGAGCCCGGAAAGGCCAGATGATGTTGCGCCATGCCCAGATTCTGGGTCGGGCCGATCAGCACGTCATGGCGCTCGCCCAGGGTCCAGGCGATCGCTTCCGGGCAGATCGCATCGGTGCCTACCAAGCCGTTGGGCCCGTGCTGTTCCGTCGAGCCGACGGGAATGATGATACCCGTGGAGCGCTGAAGATAGGCCTCCACTTCCTGCCAGGTGGCCAGTTGCAGCCGCATGATTCAACTCCCTTTCGTATTCGTCTGGTTGGCGGGGGTCTTGGCGCGCGAAAGCTCCTGCTCGCTGAGTATCTTCGGGGTGACGATGCACTTGCCGGACTGTCCATCAAAAAACGGCGTGCGCTTGTAGCTCCCATCGAGACGCGCCTTGGCAATCATGCCCGCTGCCTGGGCGCCACCACCTATTAGACCCTGAGACGAAGGCTTGGGCTCGCACAGGGCGGTTTTGGTGAATACCTGCATGCGCACTGGGCCAAAAGTGTCATTCAAAGAGCCAGGCTCATATCTCAGGCACGTATGAACCAGGCCCACAAAAGGCATGTTGTAGTTCGACGGCGTATTCGCGATGGTCGTGTTGCAACAGCTAGCATACCAGCGCAGCAGCCCTTTCGAGGTCAGGCGCAGGCAGGCAAGATTCTCGATGCCCTCGTTGAACGTCAGGTTGTCCGGCGTGGTTTGAATGAGTTCGGTGCCGCCATTGGTGTCGAGAGTCTCGTTTTCCTGGCCTAGAAACCGGGGAAATGCCTGACAGTCCGTGCAATAGCAAACGCTGTGAATGTAGTTCTTGACGGGTCCTAGCGTCCCTTTGAGCTTACCGCATCGACACTCGATGGTATGGGTCATGGCTGCTGTTCCTTGCAGAATTCGAATCCAGTCTAAGCGTTTGGTCACGAAGAGTAATAATTCATTATGAAGCGTTATGGGGGGCGATTCATGGGTCGGATGCTTCATAAACGCGCCACGACCGTCCACGCCATCGCAGGGGAATCATGGCGGCCTCTTTCCCGACAAGCAAGGGTCATTGTCGTGGCATCGAAATCAGTGTCGGCCAAAATCACCGATCCTGCACGAGGGATTGCAGCTTCTCGAAGACCTTGGGATCTTGCCGCAGGCCATCGTGCTGATACTCATTGCTCAACCAGTAGGTCAGATTGCCGACCGCTTCGACAGTTTGCAGCGATAGCTCCACGTCCACGTACATGTCGTCGAAGTAGATGGCGGCGGCCACGGGTACCGTATTGCATGCCAGCCGCTCTCGATCGTAGAAGGGCCTGTCCAGCGGCTTGTGGGCAAGAACCTCGACCGCCTCCTTGAAGGGTCTTAACGCGCTTATCTCCTCGAACATCCAGGGGTAGATCATCTCGCCGGTGAGATATAACGGGCGATGATCCTCGGCAAATTCAGGATGCTGCCGCCGCTCGCGCTCGGCGGCCCAGGCGCTTTGCGCATCCGGCGCGGCATAAATGTTCTCATGCAGGGCGGCGAACAGCGGATTTTCATCGAAGCCCGTCAATACCATCACCTCTAACAAGAAGTGATGGTTCAATGCACTTTGTTGCTCATCGGTGAAGGCCTCTTCGATCAGCCAGTGCAACCGCTCTGCCCCCTCCCCCATGCCGATCATGAGCCCCAGGGTCTGAAAACGCCGCACGGTAAGCACGTCCCCATTGGGTAAGCGGGGCCGATGTGCCTGAATATGATCGGCGATGGCATCGAGCTTTTGCGCGTCCTGGGGAAAGCGCGCGTAGTAGGCCCGCATCTTCTTGGCCACCTGGGCGTAGGTGCGCCGGTAGACCTCGTCGGCATTGGGGAAAAGGCTCGGAATGCCCCCGGCGATATAGCATTTCGTAAGACCTTGTGGTGCATGGGAAAGATAGGTCAAGGTCAGAAAACCGCCGTAGCTTTGCCCCAGGGTTTCCCAGCACGCGCCCTGATAGGCATTTTTCCTGATGTGCTCCAGATCCGCCACGATGGCGTGGGCATCGAAATGGGCAAGGTAGTCCGCAGCAGCTTTCGCATCGCTCATCTTTTCCATGGTGGTGCCGGTGATTCTGCTGCTTCGCCCGGTGCCACGCTGATCCGGCAGGATGACGCGATATTTCTTTACGGCGTCCAATAACCAACCGGGGCCGCTCGAGGTGGGCCTGGAGGATTTCCCCCCGGGCCCGCCTTGAAGAAACACCAGCAGCGGAAGACGCGCGTCTTGTTGCGCAGGTTCGCAGATTTCTCGAAAGAAGACGGAGATAGTCCTGCCATCATCCGGATTCATCCAGTCCAGCGGCACCTCCAGGCGACGATCGGTGACATGCAGTCCGGCAACGTTGTAGCCATCAATTTCCATGGTGAAGCGCTCCATCGGCGAGTGCGCAAACTGGATGAGCATCTAAAGGCTAACTGATGAAAGGTGTCGGGAAACAGCCTTTTCACGTTGGCAACAAAAAGGCCCGCTCACCTTGCGGCGAGCAGGCCCGAGATTGCCCGAGTGAAACGCGATCAGCCTTCCTTTACGGCTTTCTCGATGCGCTCACCGATATCCTTGTCGATATTCTTCCAGTATTCGAATACGCGGGACAGCACGGGTTCTTTAACACCATCCTTGATATGACCCGCTGCGTTGTTGACCAGTCGCTCGCGTGCGGCATCGTCCATTACCTTGTTGATCAGCTGGTTGGCCTGACCAAAATCATCGTCGTCCTTGCGCAAGGTGTAGGCGGCGCGCACCATTTCACCGTCGGCATACCAGGTGGTGTCTTCCGGATAGCGCTCCGGGTCCGCTGACGGGCCGCCCTTGCTGTTGGGCGCATACACCGGATCGGACACCTTGTTGATGCGCATGGCGCCATCCTTGGAGTAGCTGTGCACCGGTGCGACGGGCGCATTCACCGGAATCTGCTTGTAGTTGGCCCCCAGACGCGCACGGTGAGCGTCGGCATAGGAGAAACCGCGGGCCAGCAGCATCTTGTCCGGCGACAGACCGATACCCGGCACCAGACTGTTGGGCTCGAAGGCGGCCTGTTCGATCTCGGCGTGGTTATCCGTGGGGTTGCGATCCAAGGTCATCTTGCCGACCTTGATCAGCGGGTAGTCTTCGTGGGGCCATACCTTGGTCAGATCAAACGGATTGAGCCGATAGGTCTTGGCATCTTCAAAGGGCATGATCTGCGCATACATGGTCCAGCTCGGGTGGTTGCCTTCCGCGATGGCGCCGAACAGATCCCGCATATGGTAGTCGCTATCCTCACCGGCCAGACGATCCGCGTCTTCCTGGGTCAGGAATTCGATGCCCTGATCCGTCTTGAAGTGATACTTGACCCAGAAGCGCTCGCCCTGGGCATTCACCCACATGTAGGTGTGGCTGGTGTAGCCGTTCATGTGGCGCCAGCTCTTGGGAATGCCGCGATCCCCCATCAGCCAGGTAACCTGGTGGGCGGACTCCGGCGATAGCGTCCAGAAATCCCACTGCATGTCGTGATCGCGCAGGTTGTTGTCGGTACGCCGTTTCTGGGAGCGGATAAAGTGCTGGAACTTCATTGGATCGCGCATGAAGAATACCGGTGTATTGTTGCCCACCATGTCGTAGTTGCCTTCGCTGGTGTAGAACTTCAGCGAAAAGCCGCGCGGATCGCGCCAGGTATCCGGGCTGCCGCGCTCACCAGCCACGGTGGAAAAACGCGCCAGCATGTCGGTCTTGACCCCGGGCTGGAACACCGCCGCCTTGGTGTACCGGCTGACATCCTCGGTCACTTCAAAATGACCGAAGGCGCCGCTGCCCTTGGCATGGGGCTGACGCTCCGGGATGCGCTCACGATTGAACTGGGCCATCTGCTCGATCAGATAGTGATCGTGCAGCACGATGGGGCCATCCGGGCCCACGGTCAGCGAGTGTTCGTCGCTTGCCACCGGGATTCCGGCATCCGTGGTGGTGGGCTTGCGATTGTCATCTGCCATAAAAATCATCTCCTTGATATGTACGTGGCAACGAAGACCACGCTCATTCTATCGCTAGCAATCATGCCCATTTGTTCAGCCTGTTGAAGCCGTCAGCCGAGCTCAATGGCGCATGCCCTTGGTCACTTATACATGTAAAGGGAAAACAGGCTAACTGTCTACCGGGTCAAAAGCCGCAGGCGTCACTGAGCGTAATATTGTCAGGGTAGATTCATCGATCATGAATAGGCTGGAATTGCCCGCAAGCGCCAGCTGGCAAGCATTCGGAAGTGATAAGCCCATGACCTCGGAGACGGCTATATAGGCCAGGCTTATCCAACCTATCGGAAGTTTTCATCGCTCCACTCAAAAAACCGGTGACCTCCCCCAACCCCATTACATGCCTTCGTTTACGCCAACCACACTCCCACCGCCAACAGCAGCAATGTCGTCAGCAAGGTGGCTACATTGACGCCCATGATTTTCTGCAAGGCCTCCTCGTCCTTCAATGCCTTGGGCAACCGCAAGGCAATCCACAGCGCGGCGGGAAACGCCAGGAAAGCCAGCCAGGCTTTCACTGGCAGTAGCTCATACAACCGCCCCAGGGCGATAAGCGCGAAGGCACCGAGCAGCAGCCCCGCCACCCAGCGCGAGGCGATGGGCAAGCCCACCAGGATAGGCAAATGGCGACGACCGATACGCCGATCCGCCTCCAGGTCGGGAAATTGATTGATCAGCAGCAACTCGCTGACCAGCAGCAAGGTCACTGCCGACCCCATCAGCGCCGTCTCGTCGATGCGCCCGCCGAGGGCAATCAGGGTGCCCAGCACCATGATCGGCCCGAAGCCCAATCCCGGCGCCAGCAGGCAGCCTATCGGTGAGCGGGTCAGCCAGCGGGTGTAAGCGACCATCAGAAACACGCCGCTGAGGCCAATGATGAGCATCGGCCAGCCACGCAGCCACAGAAAGTACACGCCGATCGCCACGATGCCGACAAGCATGGCAAGCGCCGCCATCAACACCAGAGGGGCCGCGGAGGGATGCTCCGGCAAGGCGCCACTACCCCCTGAAAAAGGGGTGCGACGCGTAATATGATCGAGTCCCGAATGGAAATCGTCGTATTCGTTGAGCAGATTGACCCCGGCATGGGCCAGCAGTCCACCAATCAATACCAGTGCAACGTCGAGCCCGTGAAGGGTAATGGGCTGATTGGCCGCAAGGCTTACTCCCAGCAGCACGCACAGCGGCGCCAATAGCAAAAAGCCTGGGCGTGTCGCGCGGGTCACCGCTGCAATCGATAATGTCGACATGAGGGAGGACATGAACGTTTTACTCAGTGTGACAGCTGACATCAGCTTGTCATCGACGGGCAATGGCCCTCAATGAAAGCTGATATATCGTAGCCGGCTGGCGATCGGCGTACCTTGGCTTGCGTTCATCAAGCGAGAAAACTAGGCGCTCGATTCGCACTCCGCGTCTTCAGAAATCGCTCCGCGCTTGCGCTCGGTGCGGGCAATGATCGATGAGCCGACAAGATCGCCGGTCACGTTGAGCCCGGTGGCCCCCATGCCGACCAAGGCATCGATGGAGGTCAGCAGCGCCACGGTCTCGATGGGCAGCCCCACCTGGGCGAATACCGTGGCGATCATGACGATGCCGGCCCCGGGCACCCCTGCGGTGCCGATGGAGGTGAGCGTGCCGATCAGCACGATCTCGACCATGTTCATGAGACTCAACGGCACCCCTACCACATTCGCCGCAAAAACTGCGGAGATCGCGATGCGGATGGCCGCCCCGTCCATGTTGATGGTGGCCCCCAAGGGCAGGCTGAACCCGTACAGGCCGCGAGGGATATTCAGCCGTTGAGCGGCGTTGAGGGTCAGCGGTAGCGTACCGGTACTGCTCTGGGTGGCAAACGCCGTGGCCATGGGGGTGCGCGCCTCGCGAAAAAAGCCCCGCAAACCCACACCGAATACCTTCATCAGCACACAGTAGATGACGAACTGGACCGCCAGGGCAACATAGAGCACCGCTACCATATTGCCCAGGGAAAGAATCGTGTTCATCCCCTGCTTGCCCACGGTCTCGGCGACAATGGCGAAAACCCCAATGGGAACGTACTGAAGCACGCCCGCCATGACCTTCAGGGTGATGTCATTGAGTCCTTCAACCGTGCGATAAAGATGCTCACCAAGCTCGCCGTGGGTCTTGGAGGCGCGCAGCTTCAGCAGCGCAATACCGAAAACGAACGCCGTGAAGATGATGCCCAGAAGGTTCACTTCGGTAAACGCGGAGAAGATGTTGTCCGGCACGATACCCAGGAGCACCTGAGCCACCCCGGGGTTGTCCGGCACGTCTATGTGGGCATTTTCATCCAGCGTCAAGCCGCTACCGGGCTCGAACAAGGTCGCGACGGCGAGCCCGACGATGATCGCAAGCGCCGAGGTTGCCACATAATAGCCAAACAGCTTGCGCCCCATGCGCCCCATGCTGCCGAGCTTTGCCTGATTGATGCCCACCATGAGAGTGAACAGCACGATCGGCACGATGAGGAACTTCAGTAGCCGCAGCAGCAGATCGCCAAAAGGTGCCAGCCAATCCGCGGCAGCCTGACCGCCAACCAGCCCGACGACGACGCCGAGCACCAGCGCAATGGTGACGCGAAGAATCAGCGAGGCATCAAAATAGATACGCAGCAGTTTTTTCATTGGCCAACGCTCATCTGCACCGGTACATGAGGTATCGCCGCGCCAGCTTCACGACGCTTGAACACCACGGCGTGGCCGGTCTCATTGACGGCTGTATCCCGTGTCGGATGGGTTGCTATAAAAAGTGGTGCTATAAAAAGCGAAGAGCATGCTGATGCCATGATGCGGGTTCCTCGTCCATGATGGCGCCGATTGTGATGGATATGCAGAAGAGGGTAAATGCCATCTGCCCCCGGTTTATCAAGCTCCAGCATGGCATCAAACGGATCTTCACCGCTAGCGCTTGTCCGGTGGCCGCCTCCAGTACGCGTGTAGTGGACGCTCAAGAGCCAAGCTGGTCATCAGTCGCTGTAGCTGCCGGAGGCGCCGGATTCAAGAAACGCCCGGCACTGATGAATGTCATCCGCCAGGGTGCGCCCTTCGGAAAGTGGCGGCAGGTCGTCGATGGCAAAGAAATCCGCAGCGTCGGTTTCATTGTTGGGCACGAACTCGCCCCCTTCGTGATCACAGACATAGAACAATTTGTAAAGATGATCCGGTGACACCGGCGTGTAAGGGTGCAGGCTACGATCCTTGAGCATCGCCAGGCGCGGGTTACTGGCATGACGCCCGGACTCCTCGAGAATCTCCCGCAACACGCAGGATGACGGGCCTTCGTTCACGTCCGCCCAGCCACCGGGCAATGTCCAGCGGCCATCCTTGATCTCGCGCACCAGCAGTACCTGGTTGTCGACGAAGACCGCTCCGCGCACATCCACCTTGGGGGTGGCATAGCCCGCATCGGGAATGAAGAAGTTTTCTACTTTCTCGATCGGCACATCGCCCAGCACCGCGAACATCTGATTGGTCAGCGCTTCAAGCTGCTGATAGCGCTCAAGTTCGTATTTATTGGTGGTGTAGGTCTGCCCGGTCTGGGCGATGGAGCGAAGCTGCTTGGCAAAGGCGATCCAGTCCTGACTCATTACGTGCGGCCTGCGATAAACGGTATGGGAGGGTATCTCATGCAAGCGCCGCCAATGGCATGGCGGCGGTGCGTTCGTTAAAACTCATCGAGTTTTATTTCTTGTGCATCATGCTCGGCAACCCTAACCGCGCTTGTCCTGGGTCTTGTGCTCGAAATCGCTGGCATCGTGGCGCTCGTGCAGCTGAGTCTCGGGCTCGCCGGAGGTACGGTTGACCATGCGCCCGCGCTTCACCGCCGGGCGGTCAGCGATCTCTTTTGCCCAACGCTGCACATTTTCGTATTCCTGCACCTGCAAGAATTCGGCGGCATCGTAGGCCTCTCCCAGCACCAGCTGACCGTACCAGCTCCAGTTGGCGATATCAGCGATGGTGTAGTCATCACCGGCCAGATAGCGTGTCTCGGCCAGACGCCGATCGAGCACGTCGAGCTGACGCTTGACCTCCATGGTATAGCGGTCGATAGCGTATTCGATCTTCACCGGCGCATAGTTATAGAAGTGCCCGAAACCGCCGCCCAGGTATGGTGCGCTGCCCATTTGCCAGAACAGCCAGTTCAGCGTTTCCGTGCGGGTGGCGTGATCCCTGGGCAGAAAAGCATCGAACTTCTCCGCGAGATACAGCAAGATCGAACCGGACTCGAACACCCGGGTCGGCGGCGTGGTGGTGTGATCCATCAGCGCCGGAATCTTGGAGTTGGGGTTGACCTCGACGAAACCGCTACCGAACTGGTCGCCTTCACCGATATCGATCAGCCAGGCATCGTATTCTGCCTCCTTATGGCCCTGGGCCAACAGCTCCTCGAACATCACCCCGGCCTTCACCCCATTGGGGGTTGCCAGGGAATAAAGCTGGAATGGATGCTCGCCGACGGGCAGCTCCTTGTCGTGGGTCGGCCCGGCCACGGGGCGATTGGTACTGGCGAACGTGCCACCGCTCTCCTTTTCCCATTTCCAGACTTTCGGCGGCGTATATTCGTTTTCCTGGCTCATGAAATCTCCTTGCTTACACTTATCCATGGCATTCAATGCCGGTCGATGAACCGACAATCGGCTGCATTGCTGCCGAGAAAGTAGTCGACAGGTAGATGACTGTCCAACCCACCGAGTGGAAAATCAGACGGCCATCATCGGCTTATATTAGTCTCATTACGACATGTTATTGACTATCGAGACCTTTGTCTCAAGCTATCCCGGGTTTGTCATATAACGCTTTATCAAGACTGCAATAACTGCCAATCTGGTAATGTCGAAATCAATTATCGAACGGCACCGATCATCCAACAGGAGAACTTCATGCTGCTTTACGGTGTGCCACTATCGCCTTTTGTGCGTAAGACGCTTTTCACCCTTTACGAGCTCGACCTGGATTTCCAGCAAGAGTTTACTTTCCCTCAGGGCGAATCCTCAGCTTTTCGCGCGGCAAGTCCGCTGGGTCGTATACCGGGCTTCGAGGATGGCGAGGTCAGGATTTCCGACTCCTCGGCCATCTGCCACTACCTGATACGGCGTCAGAACAGCGCGTTGATCGACTACGATCACCCGCAGGCCCTGGGCCGCATCATCGGCTGGGACAAGTATGCCGACGAGGACCTTTCTCCAGCGGTGTTCGATCTGCTCGTCGAACGTGTGGTCAAGCCGGTACGCTTTGGCAAGCCGGCTGATGAATACGTGGTAAAAAAGGCCATTGATGAGAAAATGCCACAGGTGTTCGACTACCTGCAGGCGCGCCTGGAAGACAACGGCGGGCCCTGGCTGACCGGAGCGGATTTCAGTTTCGCCGACATTGCCGTCGGCGCTCACATGAGCAACCTGGTACTCGCGGAGGTCGAGCTCGATAGCAACCGCTGGCCCGTCCTTGGTGCCTGGTTCAAGCACCTGCAACAGCGCCCAGCCTTTCAGCGGTTTTGCCAGGAGGCTCGGGAATTCAAGCCATAAGATATAGGAGTTATAAATAAACGATATTTTCTTCCGCCCGGTTATTGCTGGCGACCTTCATCAGGGCGATCCGATTTCGTTACCGGTGGGCTGTTTGTGCCTTCGCCGAGAGCGATATCCTGCTGACTTACGACCATTATGCTTCTCGGCCACCACTCAGGGTGGTTATCCCGGATGAAGGTCATTAGCCTTTCCCGAACGTTCATTTCGGCAATCCAGCCAGAGTAAGGGTCCGATGTCATGAGATAGAAAACGACCGTCTGCGCCATCTCGGTCTGCCCCGTCACATAACACGAAAGCTTGTGATGCTGGATGACGTCTTTTTCCTCCTGGGCATACTCCAGGAACTTCTCTCTAAGGCACTGGACATCGGCGCTCAAGTGAAGCGTCATCTCCAGGCTTCTATACTCCATCGTACTCTTGACCGACAGGTTCTCGAAGGACCGGGACACGAAGTACGTGACGGGCACGATCAAGCGCCGTTCATTCCAGACCCGCAAGCGAATGAATGTATAAAAGATGCCCTCCACATAGCACCATTGACCTTCGAACTCTATCAGGTCACCGATGCGTATGGGCTTCGCCAACGACAACTGAAACGAAGAGAGAATGTTGCCGAGTACAGCCTGGCCTGCAATACCCACCAGCACCGTCAGAACACTGGCGGATGCCAGGAGAGACAGACCCATCGACTCGAAGAGCTGAATCTTGCTCAACACATAGATCGAAACAACGGTAACCATGATCAGAATGATGAGCCGGCGCAACGCGTAGAGCGACGTCAGCAGCCTGCGGTCTTCCCGGGATTGGGGAGCGCCATCCTGCTCCACGAGCCGCCGGGTCATTTTCAGCATGATGGTATCGACGAGACGAAGCGCGATCGCCCCGCCTCCCCAGGCAAGAACGGCTATCAGCAACACGCGAAAGGTAGTCGTTGCCGCACCCGAGAAGGATACCGCATAGTCCAGCACCGCCTGGGTCACCAGCGACATGACGATGAGCAGCATGGGTATTCGAATTTGCTCGACGAAGATGGTGGGCGAGCCCGAAGGCAACCAGCGTGCCATCAACCCGACCAGGTAGTGGGTCGCCAGCCCTATCAAGCCAACTGCCAGTAGAAAGATCGGAATGGCTATCCATTCCCAAATCTTGAGAACTCCCAACGAGGCATTGAAGCGCTCTGGAATATACTCCTCGAACACGGAGGGGCCGTATTCCTCATAAAGCAAGGGAACCGATGAAATACTGTCCGGGCTGATCAACCAGACAGGCTCCTCGCCGTCCACCCGGTACCTGCCCAGACGAATATCGTAGGTTTCGCCTTCGGCCGTGAGCGATGCCAACTTTAGATTTCGGCGCGGCACACCTGTTTGGGGATGCTGGCCCGCAGGGTCCTCGATGGCGGCATCCTGGCGCCCGGAAAGACTTGAAACCTCGAGCCACTCGCCACGCGTGAGAACCTCGGCCAGCTGTCTGGCTAACTGGCTTCCTTGCTTTCGCTGCTCTGCCCGAGGCACCTCGGAAAGGTTGAGAAGGTGCGCAGCCTTTGCATGTTCTCCTTTTTTGGTCAGCTCCAGAAAACTCCGGACCGCCTCCCGTGGTGTCGTACGCTTGACGGCTTCGGGCGTCTCGCCCAATCCCTCGTTCAGCGAATCGACGGAAAACCAGCGCGTCTCCTCGCTTTCTTCGTTTTGGGTTTGCGCCATGCTCAGGCCGGAAAATATAAATACCGCTGCAGCCATCAGCCACAATCGCCACGCGCCACTTTTCTTCATACGTACTTTACCAATTCAGTGGGTCATCCCTGTATTCCACCTGCACCTTGAAGCCCAACCTGCTGAGTTCCTAGTGCATCATGAAAGGCGGTCACAATGAGCAAGCGCAACATCTGATCCGTCAGGTAGCATATTTCTCATGCCCCGCCTTCAGTTTCTTTAATCCTGGTTATTTTAGCCAGCAGCGCTTTCAACTCATCTCGTTGATGAGCCTGCTTGACAGGGGGTTCGGTATCATCCAGACCGAACAGCAAGACGCGCGGTCGACCGGTCGGCGTAACCGTCGCCCCGGACCGCGTCGTGATTATCGCCGACGATCTTTCCATTAGCGTCTGGCCTTCTTGACGAACTACCGAGGATTCCTCGGTAGTTACGCCCTCATACAACTCGCCATCGGCTAGAACCTTGGGTTGATACTCAACGAA
Organism: uncultured Halomonas sp.; assembly: GCF_947493865.1. Taxonomy (GTDB): domain Bacteria; phylum Pseudomonadota; class Gammaproteobacteria; order Pseudomonadales; family Halomonadaceae; genus Modicisalibacter. The sequence goes on along the minus strand of NZ_CANLTC010000013.1, from coordinate 14,187 downwards.
AGCATGGCCGAGAGCTGGCACAGCGGTCTTCCTGACACCTGCTGCAATGCATTGAAGGCATCCTGTACACGCTGCCTGTCGCGCTGACTCGTCGGCGTCTGGTCGATCACCCCGGCGGCCACCAGGCGTGCCACCACATCGCTGGTCAGCAGAAAGGTATCCTTGCCAACAAGTCGCAGAAAGCCGGCAGCGGAGCGCCCGCCCAGCCGAGCGCCACGCTTGGCCAATAGACGCCACAGGCCGATGATGTTGGCACCGGGCCAGTTGGAAATGAACTCGCCAAAGCTTGTGTCTTGCTCCTGGCGAATATCCAGTATGAACTGGGCATTCCTGGGAATGGTCTGCAGCTTGGTGCGGTGACGGATAATGCGGTCATTGTTCATGTAGCCGTCGATCTGCTCCGGGCTGAGCAACACGAGCATCTCCGGGTCAAAACCCCAGAAGGCCTCCTCGAAGGCAGGCCACCTGGCATCGACCACCGAGTGTGTCATGCCGGCCCGAAATACCCGCAGGCTCATGGCCGAAAGGTAGCGGTCATCGCCCTGTTGCTTCAGCTCGTCAGGCGTCAGCGGCCTGGGCAGGAAGGCCTCCATGGCGTCGTCAGAGTCGAAGCGTTTGCGAACCCTGTCATGGAGCCAGCGGTAATCCAGTGTCATGTCTACCTCACTCTACCTGTGCCGTCGTTGACTCTTGCTGGCGGCGCTATAGTCTCGACCATTATCTTCGATTTACCTCCAAAGAGATTCATCAGGCGTATATCGACGAGCACGGCGTTCACATCGTGCGACGCATTTCCGGCGGCGGCGCGGTATATCACGACCACGGCACCCTGCTGCTGGACTGCGACTTGAGCCAAGTCACCAAGGCGCTTGACGTAAAGATGACAAAAATCACATCCAAGGGCCACAAGTCCGCCCGGGCGCGAGTTGCCAACATCGCCGAGTTTCTGGAGGCACCACTCTCTACCGAAGCGTTCAAGGAGAAAATACTCGCAAGCCTTTTCCCTGATGGCGTCGAGCGCAAGACCTACCACCTGACCGCCGAGGACTGGGACAGCATCAACGCGCTGGTTAAAGAAAAATACCGCCAGTGGGACTGGAACTACGGCCGCTCACCGGACTTCGACATCCAGCGCACCCGACACTTTGCCGCAGGGATTATCGATTTTCGTCTCAAGGTAAAGCGCGGCGGCGCCATTGAAAACGTCAAGATCTACGGCGACTTCTTCGGCCAACGCCCGGTCAGCGAGATCGAAGATGCCCTGGTCGGCGTGCGCTACGACAAGCGCGACATCGAAGGCGCACTGGAAGGCATTGACCTCTACCCCTACGTTGGCGAAGTGGACCGCGCCGAATTTATCGACCTGATCTACGGACCGGATGAGCAATAGCCCGAATATTGCACCAGGCATGAAAAAGTCGGCGGCGTCTAAGCTGGACAACAACTGGTTTATGCTTGCGCGTTTTTGCTCACTATGAGTGAGCGTATTGAAGAGATTTCGAACCTCAAGCCGATCGTGAGCTATTTTGCAAAAACCACGCACTGGGCGCGTTCGCACATTTGGATTGAGTGCATCGATGATTCAAGCGGGCGCTGCATCACCAGCGAGCATATTCATGATCAGTCGAATCATCGTTTCCTTATTGGTGGGGTCGGACTCCGCCACCAGCAGCGTTAACGCTGCCAAACCGACATCGTTGATCACGGGCTCTCTCGTCGATGACAACAGGCGCCCATTACGGTGCAGGAAATCGACGAACAGAAAAGCCGCACTGCGTTTGTTGCCGTCGGCGAACGGGTGGTTCTTGATCACAAAATAGAGCAGGTGCGCCGCTTTCGATTCGACACTCGGGTAAGCTGGCTCGCCGAAAGCGGACTGGTCGAGATTGCCAAGTAACGAAGCCAAGCCATCGCCTCGGTCCCGCGCGAACAGCGCGGTCGCCTCTCCCCGCTCCATCAATTCGACCTTCAGCTCGTCTAGCGCCGATCTCGCCGCCTCCAACGAGGGAAGCTGGCCGCCCGCCTGTACGTCAGGATCGCTCAACAACCCTTCGTCATAGCGCTGCAACAGTAGAAAGGTCTGTGCATAACGCGCGACGATATCCACCAGCCCACGACCGCCCGACAGATCCAACGCAGGGCTACGTGCTGCCTTACGCACCAGCGCCATTGCCGCTTCCAACTCCTGGGCATTGGCTTCAAAGCGTTGACGATGCAGCGTCCAGCCCTGGGTGAGATGCTCCCGAAGCACGCGCGTTGCCCACTGGCGGAAGCGGGTTCCTGCTTGAGACTTGACGCGATAGCCAACCGAAATGATCACATCCAGGTTGTAATGCTCGAGGGCTCGCGTGACCTGACGCGAGCCCTCCTGACGAACTATCCGGATATTCCGGATGGTTGGCTCTCTCTCCAGCTCGCTCTCAGCGTAAATATTCAGCACATGCTCATTAATCGTGCGTACGTCTTTATCGAAGAGTTCGGACATCTGCCGCTGCGTCAGCCATACCGTCTCGCGGCTTTCATCCAGGCGCACGTCGACCGCTTTCTCGGCATCTTCATAGATAAGTATTTGCAGCTGTTCGCGCATGTCGGTCTTTTCGAGTGAATCCAATATCAAACGACCATAGCACGCCCCCATCGAAGAATCCGACAGGATCGTTTACGACATCGGACCCGACACCGTCGATCAATCGAGCGGCATGCTTGGTCTTGCGGACAAGGCATTGCCGCTGTCACAAGTCAGGACGTTCGATTATGGCCACCATAGATCAAGATCCCGCTCGAGGTGGTGTAAGCGGGCTCCTGTCGCAACTCGTTCAATAGTGGTATCTACAAGATATAATCGTGAGGGAAGAATCCTCTACGACATAAACTAAGCGGTTGGTCTCATCAATACGGCGCGACCAAAAACCCGCCAAGTTTTCCTTAAGAGCTTCTGGTTTGCCAATACCTTCAAACGGAGACCGCCTCATATCTGCTATTAGCTTGTTGATTCGCTTTAGGGTCTTCTTATCCTGACTTTGCCAATAGATATAGTCGTTCCAAGCCTCGTCAGTCCAGCAAAGTAACCGACTACTCACCCTCATCTACCAGCTCACGCTCAACTGCCTTTCCTGCTTTATATTGTGCAATTGATTTATTCAAATGCTCAGCATTAGCAGGGGATCGCAAAAGATGCACTGTCTCCATAAGACTGTTGTAGTAATCAAGTGACATTACCACGGCATCCTCAGAATCACGGCGTGTAATCACAGCGGTATCCGCATCATTGACTACCCCGTCCAGCACTGCCTTGAGGCCATTGCGAGCCTCAGTGAATGAAATAATTTTCATGGAACTACCTCTTGTACAGCAGACAGTACAAGTATAGAGAAAACGGCACACGTGTACAACATAGCGTACATGTTTATTTGCCGCTAACGCTGAAACAAGCGGCGGACCGACACACTAGACATGAAACCTGATATCGACCAGTCGAAAGGACCTTTACCATGAAGCTCGAAGCGTTCGGAGAGCGATAGCCGAGTAGCCCAGCCCGGGAGCCGATCTGGAGCATACAGCGCTATCGTAACGGCCTCGCCCAGACGCAGATAGTGCTCGTGGCCCTGCCACGCTAAGGCAAAACGACCACCGACATGCCCTCTCTAACTTGCAGGGTCTGGGCGCCGCCCTCCCAACCTTTGCGTATATAGACACCATGCGCCGGCGATTCCAACCAGCCGCTGGCCACATAGCGCGCCACGAGACTGCTCGAATAGCCATGCGTTCGCAGCCACCGGCTGAAAATCAGATCAGTGTCGTCCAGATCGCACAGCAGCCGGTTTATATTGGCGTCTTTTCGCTCACTCATGGTGAGTAAAATACAATACTTATAAACCTCGTCTAGCCCTCAGGTTTACAAAACGCGCTTCTTACGCGCTAACCAGTACCTGCTTCGAGGTTACTAACCACGCTGCGCAACGTAGCCTTATGCCTCCTATGTGTAAAAATTGGCACGGCGGAGAAAAAGATATTTCTTGCCTGCTGCTTATCTCATTTATTATTCCCCCCTTGCTTGCCAAAAGCTGGTGCCAAGTCATGAGAAAGGGCATCTTCTATAATCTGAATAACTTCTAGCGATTCATCATAGACCTTTATCGTAATTCTATATTTGCCATTGAACCAATGCTTGAGATGAAGGGAATAAGTATCTTTTGGGCCATTGCCAAGGTGCTGCTCAATTCGCTTTTTTACGCCTGTAGTTGATGATCCAACATACATAACTTGAGATGGCGCATTTAGCCTTGGGCATTTTCTTTGCTTTGTTTTCTTGTAATTTGATAGTTCTATGAATGTTTTTTCGACATCTCCATCCACTTCTTCAATAATATAAATGGCCTTATCAATGCCATCTAAATCAGACATATCGAAAAGTATAAAATTTTCAACAGGCTTAGTCGACCTGGCTCTATTGCAGTTTTCTATAAGTTTATCTATGTAGGACATATCCAATTCCATTTAACGCTTTAACCCCGCGGGATTTTAGCCGACGTCTGTTTTTGCGATAGCAAAAATGGGCAATAGATCATTGAGGCCTCCCCTCCGCTGCAATTATTTTTAGCTGCCACGCTCAGCCACCAATGCCGAAACGTCAAATGAATCGATATCCCACGTGGCACGAGACAACTGACATCCATTAACTGACAGCTCTGGACACAGCTCGCAATATTCATGTAAGCCATCTTTTGCGGCACTAATAGACTGAAGTGCAGGATGCCTCATGCCCCAATAAACTTCTTTGATTGCTCCGTCAGGGAGCCTGTAGCAATATAGTGTCTTATTGGGCAGTTCGATTTCAATAAAAGTGCCGCTTTGATTAGTCTCGTCCTTCCTGTCCGATAGACATTTCACTACTCGAACCTCTTCTTCGTAAGCCCAGCAAGCTGGCTTTTGGAGAAATATACGTTGTAGCTTTTCTTCGTGGCCAGCAGGATAGTGATGCGTATGACCTACCAAGATTGGATTGGCGCCTTTAAAAGATGTCAAGGCGTTAGTTGGCCGAGTATGTGTATAAATCACATTGCCAAATTGTGCTGGAACTAAACAGCGTTGCACATCAAAAAACCCAGCTTGCTCTGCATCAATACCTAGCACCACGCCTTGGTGTTCGTCTCCGTAATGGGCCCACATTAAAGCGTTCAACGGGTTTCGCGTAAGACACAGAACTCCACTTGTGTTCGACCAAATGTACTGCTTGCCCCATGACCGAACTCCATCGAAGTACAAATCTAGTGGATTATCTCCCTGCGGCGGATAAGCTGCCTTCAGCTCATAAGGATCATTAAACGTATCTGGCTTAGAAAATCCAATTGATCGATTTTTAAGAATCGACTTCGCTGCTGCTTCGGACATGTACTTATACAGAATCAATCAAATACTCCTGGCAACTAAAGCTAACCATAAGCGGCACTCTCTATACGTTCATACACGATAGTATTTTCCATCGTTCCAGTGCCACCCCATTCTTTTCATGAAGATACATCAGTCGTGTAACGGTTCGGCGCCCTTACCATTTTTTGCCAAGTTGGTATTTTTTCCCTGTACGATATTAAAAGACGCTTAATGTAGATGTCAGGTCCCATGTAAGTGCCCACCTACTTGGTAAATAATTCAGGTCGTTTGGCTTGCCATTCTTTCATCGCCGCCATCGGCGATTGATGGTGCAGCACCTTAGCAAAATAGTCAGGTATTGCGCTTAATAATTTAAAACTTTCAAAATCAGCTCCGGTAATAGTTAGTTATTAAAATTAACTTTTCCGTAATTTCGAACTTGCTTTTACAGCCATCGGGCTTTTGCTTATGTGGCGATTAACTTCTTCTATGTAAGATTGCGCGAATGCATCATTTATTTTAGCCAAGTTATAACAAATAACACTTAAAAATGAAGTCAAAACCAGCGCGCCAGCCTCGGCCAATAAAAGTAAAGCAATTTCCCAAAAAACTAAATCTCTAGAATCGTAAAGGTATACTATTAAAAACGACATTAGCAAGTTAAACAACCAAAAAAAACCGGCATGAAAGCGGATTCTATTTTCTATACGCCTTCCGAATCCAAGCGTCTCATTTGCGTAGATAAAAACGTCTTGTCGCTGTATTGCAGTTGTAGCTTGGTTTGCTAGCGCCTTGATGAGGCTTTCAAATTTCTGCCTTTGTTTTTCTTTGACGTTTTTATAGCGATTTATTTTTTTAACCAAAAAACCTAAAAACCCTAGAATAGTTACCATACTAGCTATCTGCCCAAGCAACAAATTAATATTTTCCATATAAAGACCGATTTATTGATCATATTTATTTTAAAAAATAGGCACTGATTGTAAAAATTACTTTTCAAATAAACGCGCCAAGATATTCAACCACTTTATCTAGTTTGTTCTTCAGTTTTCGTTAAAAAGCCTGACGAAAAATCGACAGGCTTACTACAATTATTATAGCGCTATAGCTCTATCACTCCCACTCTATTGTAAATAGAAACATAAAACCCTGAGTTTTCAATCACTTAAAAACAATCCATCATTAAATACCATATTTTATGCCACGTCAAAAAAATAAATCAACCAATCATCAACTGAGCTTCTAACCTTACTATCAGTTGACTGCAGGAACTCCTAAGACTCCCCAGAAAGCTGCTTCCAGACTTTCTGGTAGTCCTCTCCTGAAAGCAATGAACTCTCTGGCTTCAACCGTGCCCAGTCTTCTGTTTTAAGCGACTTAAGATACTCTCCCGCTTTACGGGGGGACAACGCCACCTCTGCGTCACCATCTGTCTGCATCCTAAAGTCTTCTCCTACTCGCTCTGCAATACTTCTAGGTACGCTGTTCATACGCATCAAAACCGCTTCTTCAGTTTTAACACCGTGATATAGCATAGCTGGCAAATTATTTAATTTACGCTTGTCCTCATCTGACATGCTTTCAAAATCGAGTCCAGATGTTGGCATTTTACTCAATGCCGAAAGCCCCCAAGCACCGTTGTTGGCTAAATCTCTATATACAGCCCTACACGCTTTCGAGATTTGGTCAGTAAGAGAGTCGCCCTGAAAATAGGCTTTCGCAATAGACTCTATTGAGCTACCAGTTACCCATGCTTGAGTGATATCCGCTAGCTTTCGATGGCTATTACCCTCACCTTTACTGATCTCACGCAACCCATCCTGCAGTTGCGGGACTCGCAGCATGATACCCATCAAACTGGGCAACACGGATTGTGCTTTATCACCAAACAAGCTGGATGGTTCCCAATCCGTAAGGGTCAGCTTATTCTCAAGGTTATTCAAATCCAACAAGGTCGAACGAACTCCTTCTGGAGAAAAGCCTGTTACATCTGCCAAGGAAGCGTTTTCGGGATGCTCCGCTAGCTTGCGCACATACCCTTTGGTAGCTTCAAGCAAAGCATCTGCCTTATCTTGTGAGGCTCTGTCAGCCTTCGCGCGAAGGGAGCCAAAACCGTAAGTATTGCGCAATAGTTGTTCGGCCTCGCCAATCACCTCATCAAGGTTACGCTTTTCATTCCAGAGGTGAGCTATATAACTACGAAAGTCTGCCCATTGCTCTTCTTGAATAAATACCGATAAGTTTGCCAAATTTCCGGCAGCCTGAAGTTCATCGAGCATACCTTCAAGCCGAGATACGAGGGACACAGTAGCATCAGAAACATACTTCCTAATTTCATTAGGTTGAGAGCCTGCTGCAATACCAACAACACCAACACTATCATGACCAATACGTCCAGCCCGTCCAGCTAAGTTCCAAAATGCTCGATGGGACATTTCTTTACCGTAAGGAAGTTTCCGTGTCGCCAAGAAAACAGAGGAAACAGGAAAATTGAGGCCTTGAGCAATTGTTGTTGTGGCGCACATTACACGGATGTATCCCTTCTCAGTGAGCCACTCAATCAAAGAAAGTGCTTCAACAGGCAATCCGGCATGGTGTACAACGACGCCTTTTGACAGCATCTCGATCAACTCAAAATCGACACTTATTTCTGCCGCCAAAAAGCGCTGAACAAGCTTAACATCATCAGGAATTTGCACATACGGATCAAGTTCTGCTGCAACTTTCCGAGCAATACTCCAAGCGTCTGGAATTGTTTGAGCAACTGCGATACTCGTACCTCGCTTCGAAAAAGCCTTGGCCATGGCAACCGCCTGCGTTGCTAAACCATTCGCTTTTGAATAGGTGAGTTTTGGCAAGGGGCGATTCCCATCAACGACATGAGATCCTTTTAGATGAATCGTTCGCTGAGTAGTTGTGAGTGTCTCAAAACTTAAGTTCCAATCTCCTCGCTTATCACCTTTGTGAATGTCGAAAAGCCCAACAATTCGCTCATTCGGCTGCCACGCCGAAGTCCCCAAACTGATGCTTCGCCCACGATCAGCTGCTAACCACTGAGCAAGATCATTCGCATTAGGAACAAAAGGCATCAACAATAAAAAATTAGCGCGAGGTGACTCTTGCTTGATCGTTGCCAGCAGTAACTCAATTCGCAATCCCCGGGACTCATCCTCAATGTTGTGCGCCTCATCCATTACAACCAAAGCCAAAGGCCTGGCAACCTTCTTATTCCGCATAACTAACTGAAGTTTTTCAGGTGTAGCAACTAACACCTGAAATGCCCGAGCCTCTCCTAACAGAGCTTCCTCAAAAGCGTCTACTTCGACAGCTCCCGTCAATGGTTCAACTTGTATTCCAAGCGGTCCAAAGTCTTCACGCAGACGCCGAGTGATTTGAGACACAAGAGCTCGAGTTGGAGCCACATAAGCTACCCAACCATCATCCTGATCAAACTGGTTAAGTGCCTGCAGTATTCGGAATTGGGCAAGTGCTGTTTTCCCACCCGATGTTGGCAAATCCACAATTACCGCACGGCTAGCCTGGTCCAACAAGCCCTGTTCTTGGAGAGCTGCCCGCTGTGGCGGCAGCAATTCAAACAGCCCTTTTTGCTTGGTTATATGAGAAACAAAGCGAGTCACACGGGAGTTCACTGTGTGAGCTACCCACCATAGGGAGCCAGCGACCATCTTCCGACTCGCGACATGCAACCAACGTAAAATCACCTCAAGCTGCATATCTTTGGATGCTTGAGCAGCCTTCAGAGCCGCTTCGAAGTGCTGATCCAATTGAGCATCTATCGCCACAGGTTCGCCCTGAAGCATATATACAGCTAGTCGCTCAGTCGCTTTGGCCCAATGGTAAAGAGCTACTAATCGCATCGCGATGGTCTGAGCCTCGGCACCCTGAACTCGGCCTAGAAGAGCTTTTTCATGATCGGCTTGGTCATTGCGAAGACCAAGCACTATCTCAGATATCTGATCAAGATCATCCCAGCGGTTTTTACGCAGCAAACGAAGCCAGCAATCAAAAATTCTGTACAGTAACCGTTTATCCCAAGACACAGACGCTACACTTGGGACTTCTAATGCACCCTTTTGCTCATCAAGCCAACGCCTTAAATCAGTCCAGCGATCACCACAATAAGCTAGTCCAGCCACATGCAATATATGGAATAATCTTTCCTCATCATGGCGAGGTACAGGCAATACACGAAACAGACTAAATGCTCGGTATGCACCAGCTTGTGCCAATTCGCGAAGGTGTTTATTTTCTTGATCTGATACTGGGTGCAGCAGTGGACCAATTCCCTCAATGGCAGCTAGTTCATAAGCAGTTGCTACCCTCTCCAACAAATCGGTATCAAATTCTGCCTGAGAGTGTTCAAGCAAATTACCTAATGAAATATCAACAAAACGCAATTCAGCCATCTCCATAGCTTGAACTCGAAGCTCATCGCTAATGGATTGCACAGCCCAGTGCTGATCGACCTGTATCAAGTGCTCTTGCGAAAGCGTCATGACGCCTCCTGCATAGCGGCTTGAGCACGCTCAGATAGAGTGCTAATTGCGTTAACGGGGAGGTATAATGCATACATTTCAATATCGGTGTGCGCTGGACAATTGGCAGCCAGCGACACTACGCGGGCGGAAATATCCGAAGCGTCTGGTGAAATATCGCGCACCAAAACACCATAAACCGCGACATCAGTACTATTAGAACTCAAATAGCGTTTGGTAGCACTCTTAAACATTGGCTCCCAATCTGCTCGTATAGCGTGATGTCCTAGATAACGACAAAGTGCATTTTTCACTTGGCGATTATCACGTAATCCGTGTAGCTGATTTCCTAAGCTGGTCATGACACTTGGGGGCGACTGGTTATGTTCAGAGGTTTTTACCTCTCCAAAGGCAAAACGATGGGGAAGTTCCTCATCATCTACAGGCTGGAATCCAGTCAAATCACAACCAGCTGGGCTCGCATTGGGATTCTTAAGGTCGCGGCCGGTTGGCCAAGGGAAAATACAACTCCCTTTACCAGCTACGAATGCCTCTGCGATGGCTTCTCCAACACGCCAATTATTGGGCACCGTGTGGTCTGCAAGCAATTCACTGAGTCCTCCTTGCTCAAACTCAGTGCTTACGACGCTCGCCAGTAGCTCCTCCAGCTCATCTGTACCTGGCGTATCCTGCAAAATATCCTTTACTGGCCCTGCCAGAATTTCCTCCACTTGTGTCTCGTCATAGATCAAACCTTGACCAGTCACAGGTGCAGTGGTGGTATCATACGCAAGCTGCGGAATCGGCATAGGCATCACAACAACTTCCCATTGACAACTTGGCCAAGTCCGGAGAACAGTAGAGCTAGATTTAACACCTTGCGTGAAAATTGAGCATCTTCGGCGCTAACGACGAGAACTTGTAGGTGCTTCAAAGAAAGCTCGTTATTCCAACCTAGAACAGCCCAGTTGTTTTTTTCCATATTTGAACACCATCGTCCTATCTTGGCCTGCTCCAAGCCGTCATCCGGTACCCCGCCGGTTGCCAGCTATTACTATGGTAGAAACCACCTGCGTGAGCATTAGATGCGCCCAAGTCTAGTTACTGATGGTCTAGCGACCCGGTTGCTACCTTTTTTGTTGATGTAATGGCGTAATCAACACGCCAATATGCCTGCGCTAATGCTAACATTCATCGTCAGCTTCAGCGATCAAAATCAGGAAGCTAGGGCATGCAAAGGACATTGCTTCAGAACCGAGGGAGAGCGCATGGGTAAAAGGAAGCCTACCGAACCAGGAGGTGACTCCAAAAAAGCCTTGCCACCCGAAGGTGAGACCGAGAGCCGGGGCGTTCGGAGACTGACAGACCAAGAGATATTGGAGCTTCGGCGGGATATGCTGGAGTCTTCAGCTTGGGCAAAGGCGGAGCTGGCCCGCCGACGTAAAAAATAGGGGGGGAGCGATCATAGCTTTGTCATGGCTCAGACCTCGGCATGACTACCTTGGTCATGACCTTACCCATTTCCTCCTGCGTCGCCTCGATCTTACTTAGAACAGCAAGGATCGTTGACTGGCCAAACTGGGCAGTTCGCACGTCATCGGTCAGCCATAGCTTCAATAGGCCGCCCAAACGGCCAAGGTCGCCGTTGATTCGAGCCAACTCCCGGACCTGCTCATAATCCACCACACCCGAGATGTGATACCCCTGACCGACTTCGCGTAGATATCGCGCAGCACTCATACCAGCTCGCTTTGCCTGAGTCTCGATTTGTTCCTTTTCCTCGGGCAGGCAGTACACCTTGATAGGTGTACTGCTCTTCCTCGTTATTCGTTTTTTCTCATCGTTCATCATCTTTTGCCTTACCTCCTTGTCACCTGGCGGATAGTGTCCAACGCCAGTTCGAAGTCCTCCGACGTCGCTCGGCCAGTTTCAGCCTGGTAGTAAAGGATGGTGAACATATTGGCGACCGCCTCCGCGACGGGCGAAAACTGCCGGGCGGTTTCCTGGTCAATGAACTCCAAGGCGGCCAGCTCGGTTGCTGCCTGATGAATTGCTTGCTGAACTTCGATATTATGCGTGGTTGTCATGTGTCACCTCTCTGACAGGTGGTATGTGAAAATGCGGACCGGTGCACCATCACCGGCCCGTGTGCTTTCTATAAGCCGGTATTGGAAAACCCGGCCACTTCTGAAAACGGGGTTTTCCCGGTTCCAGCCCCTGCGTCATTGCTGATGCGTGTGCTGCTCGATGCCTCCATTCGGCCAGTAGGGTCCGGGCGATTCACAAAAGCCGCAATCTCCGCGTCGGTGTCTTTCTCTTCCTCGGTCGATGGTTCGACAACCGGCACAAAATCGGCTTCTGTGCGGGGTTCCTGGACTTTGTCGAGCATATCCAGGGCAGCCATGAAATTACGTTCTTTCATCGTCTTATCTCCTTACGTATCTTGCCGATCGCGGTTCACAAAGCTGGCAACCTCTTCATTACGTTCCTGCTGGCGTTCCTGGGCATACGAAACGTAGTCCCCGACGTCGAAGGTGTGCTTTTCCGGGTCGCGTGCTTGCCACTCAGCGTGTGATTGGCGGGCCTTGTCCTGGTCCTCGCTAGACAGAGCATCAAAACCACCTGTTTGGTTTACCCAGCCGCCGCCGTTACCACCGCTCAAGCTATCGCTGTCGAACAATGCGGTATCACTCACCTGATCAGCGCTACCAGCATCGTTATCACTCTTTGGTTCCATGCTTTCACGAATCGAGGATGCCAGGCGTCCGCCGGCGGTCTGATTCGCCCTGTCCTGAAAACTTCCGGCCATCTTTGCCCCGACCCCTTTAGCAAGCTCGCCAGCCGTTCCGGCTGCTAGAGAAGCTGCCCGACCAAACCCACCGCCTGAGCTGGAACCGCCCGCTCCGGAAAAACCTGCTGCCTGGGCAAATGGCGTATCACCCGTGCTCGCGTTATTGCTGTCAGTGGTGCTACCACCCCAGCTTTCGCCGGTATCACTAGAGCTACCGCCGAAGCTCGGCATGTCTCCACCGGCCATACTGGATTGCGCCTTTTGAAAGGCTGCTTTTACAGCACTAGCTCCACCGGCCATATTAGTCGCCCCGGACATTGCAGCGCTTCCAAGCGCAGCACCACCCGATGCGACGGCTGCACCGGCACCGACAGCACCACCAATCAAGGCCCCTGCACTGAATGAACTACCAGCGCTCGCAGCAGCACCACCGCCAGGAATCAAACCTGCAACCACGTTTGGTACGGAGTTAACGAGAATAACCATGACAAGGGACACAACGAAAATGACCAACAATTCGTCCATTGGCGCACCTTCTGAAAGGTCGGAGTGATAACCATCGATAATAGAAATAGCGATCCCAACCAGCAGTGTCATTGTCATGATTTTGAGTGCTATACCGGCCACACTCCTGAAATAGTTGACGGCAATGTCAGAGGTCCAGCGCGAGCCACCGAAGCCCAATACAAAAACCCCCGCGTAAGCAATAATCCATGCCGTAACTAGGGCAAGAAGAACGTTGGCCGCGACAATGGCCATGCATGCCAATATGGCAAGCGTGGTTAGGAAGATGGATAAGTTGTCCATAGGGCTAGTGATGCTATAGCTGCTCGCTGCCTTAGCGATAATGTCAAACGCAATATCTATCGGCGTGGACGGATTCAACCCCCTTGGCAGGCCGGATGCTTCAGCCGCGATATTTCTCAACGAGTTGATGATATCCATTGCAAAGCCAGGCCCATTGATCAACAGCCACCAAAAGAACCCGGTAGTAATGGTGAAGCGGGTAAACTCAGCGAAGAATTCGCCAATGTCGGCTTTGCGCAATGCCATCATGCCGAACGTCCAGACCATTGAGATAACAACCAGTGTCCAGAATAACCAGGACGCATGATCAGTAATTGTTGTCGCCCAATTTGAGCTTTCGGTTAAAAAACGGTCCGAAACTTCATTCAACACACCGCCTTTATCAATTTCGGCAAAGGCGGCTGGTGAAATGGAAGCAAAGGGCAGTACTGCCCCAAAGCGAAGAAGTACTGTTTTCATATCAGAACTCCTTGCTCTTAGAGCGATCCACCGGTTCTTTCAGGCTATCGTAGATAGTCCCGTTCTGTTTTTCGCACTGCTCTTGCTGTTGGTTTGTTTTTTCGCAGTTTTCTTCCTTCTCACTACATCCCGCCATGAGGAACAAGGAAAGCAGGAGCGTAAGCATTTGAATCATGTATTTCATGCTTAGGGTCTGTATGAAAAGTCGGCTCGTAGACACAGGCGTATGCAAGCCACGCATACCATCGCATAAAAGCTACGGGC
>NZ_CANLTC010000012.1 GCF_947493865.1 uncultured Halomonas sp. | reverse complement strand
GCCCGTAGCTTTTATGCGATGGTATGCGTGGCTTGCATACGCCTGTGTCTACGAGCCGACTTTTCATACAGACCCTAGTAGCCGGCAACGCACGAAACTTGCCCACGAGATATCGTCGTAACGATCGATCTCGACGGCAGGTGCCTTCCTCGACGGCCGCAGCCAGATGGCCGCGAGGGTACTCCCCTGACCTCCTAAGGAAAACTGTCATGCAAAGCATAAAGCAGCTCGGAAAAACCTTCCTTGCTATCGCAACAGGCGCGGCGATGCTCATTCAGCCGCTCGCGTTCACCACCTCGGCACAGGCACAGGAAGCAAACAATCAACTGCACCTCGAAGGTCTTACCCGCGAGCCGACCGAAGAGGCAAACAACGCCTTGTTCGATCCGAACGATGCGGTTCTGTTGCTGCTCGACCACCAGACGGGCCTGTTTCAGACCGTGAACGACATCCCTGTTGATGACCTGCGCCGCAATACGGTCGTGTTGACGAAGATCGCGAAGCAGGCGGATATCCCGATCATCTATACCGCGTCTGAACCCGACGGTCCCAACGGGCCGCTCATGAAAGAACTCTCTGACGTATTGCCCAGCAGTGCGAAATTCATCCGGCGCCAGGGCGAGGTCAGCTCCTGGGATAACGCGGACTTCGTCGAAGCCGTCGAAGCAACCGGCCGCAAGACCCTGGTGATCGCGGGCGTCTGGACCAGTGTCTGCGTCGCCTTTCCGGCCCTGCAGGCTCACGCCGAAGGCTACGACGTGGTCGTGGTAATGGATGCGTCGGGCGACGTCAGCAAGATGGCTTCTGACGTGGCTCTCGAGCGGATGGTGGCAGGCGGGATCGTGCCGGTCACCACCAATACCATCCTGAGCGAGACTCACCGCACCTGGAACCGCCCGGACGCCGCCGACTGGGGCGCGCTCTACGCGGAACTCGTGCCTGAATACGGCTCGGCGGTGGAAAGCTACACCCGCGCCCAGGAAGCAGCAAGCAAGTCCGACGCGAAGGAATAAAATGATCACTCTGTCCTGACGGGCAGGACTCTGATGACACTGGCGGTCACGCCTTGGCATGGCCGCCTTCACCTCAGAAAAAGGAAGATCCGATGGTATTGTTCAAAAAGAGTGGTCCACAGGCGGTTGCGCTCGCCGCGCTTATCGCGGGCGTACCCGCCTTCGCCCAGAGCCAGCAGCCCGCTGACCTTATCGTCATGAACGCCGGCAAGGTTTATACCGGCGAGCCATCCCAAGACGCGACCGCCTTCGCGGTCAAGGACGGAGTCTTCATCGAAGTCGGCGACAATGCCGAGATCGAAGCCTTTCGCGGCGATGGAACCCAGGTCATCGATGCCGAGGGCCGCACGGTGATTCCAGGCCTCAACGACTCGCATTCCCACCAGATCCGGGGCGGGCGTTTCTACAACCTGGAAACACGCTGGGATGGCATCCCGACGCTGGAGGCCGCACTCGACCGCATCCGCGTAGAGGCCGACCGTGTTCCCGAGGGCGAATGGGTACGCGTCATCGGGGGCTGGTCGCCCTTCCAGTTCGAGGAGCAGCGCATGCCGACCGTGGAGGAACTGAACGAAGCGGCACCGGACACGCCGGTTTTCGTGCTGTTTCTCTACAGCCAGGGATTTTTGAATCAGGCCGGGGTCGAGGCGCTGGGCTATACGCCGGAGACGGAAACCGCTGACGGCTCCCGCATCGAGTTCCTCGAAGGTGGCGGCGCGATCCTGCACGCGGAGCCGAATCCGTCGATCCTCTACAAGACCATCGGCGCGCTGCCGCAGATGTCCGAAGAGGACATGGTCAATTCGACCAAGCAGTATTACCACGAGCTGAACCGGCTGGGACTGACCTCTTCAATTGACGCCGGCGGCGGTGGGCATGTCTTCCCCGAGGATTATGTCGGATCCCGCAGCATCGCGACCAATGACGGTCTGCCGCTGCGGATGAGCTACTACCTCTTCGCGCAGGACCCTGGCGGCGAGATGGCCGAGTTCGAGACCTGGATCGCGAACAACGAGGTAGGAAAGAACCTCGACGTGGCCCATGACCACGGTTACGAGCTTGACGGCGGCGGGGAGTTCCTGGTTCACAGCGTCGGAGACTGGGAGAACTTTCTCGCGCCTCGCCCGAGCCTTGCCGAGCGCGAAGCGGAGGGGCAGGACCCGCGCGGCGATCTGCACGAAGTCACCACCATGCTGGTCGAGGCCGGCTGGCCGCTGCGCCAGCACGCGACCTACGGCGAAAGCGTCGCGCTGATCATGGACGTGTTCGAACAGGTCGCCGAGGAACAAGGCGAGTTCGCCCCGCGCTGGGCCATCGACCACGCGGAAACCGTCCGGGACGCCGAGCTGGAGCGCATTAAGGCCCTGGGCGGCGGGATCGCGATCCAGGACCGCATGGCATTTGCAGGTGAATACTTCGTCGAACGCTATGGCGCCGAGGCGGCCAAGGCCGCACCACCAGTGCGCAAGATGCTCGACATGGGTATCCCGGTCGGTGCCGGTACCGATGGTACCCGCGTCAGCAGCTACAATCCCTGGCCCTCGCTCTACTGGCTCGTTACCGGCAAGACCGTCGGTGGGCTGGAACTCTGGAACGAGGAGAACAAGCTGAGCCGCGAAGAGGCGCTGGATATCTTCACTTCGGGCAGTGCGTGGTTCTCCCAGGAAGAGGACGTGAAAGGCGATATCGCGGAAGGCATGTATGCCGATTTCGCGATCCTGTCCGATGACTACTTCTCGGTTCCCGAGGAGGACATCATGGGACTTGAATCGGTGCTTACAGTGACAGGTGGCAATGTCGTCTATGCCGCCGAGCCCTTCGCCGAGTTCGCGCCGGAGCCACTGCCCCCGGTCAGCCCCGAGTGGTCACCCGTAGTGAACTACGAAGGCGCATTCACGCAGCGCTGATGCAGCTTCGCCGCGCCGATATCGGCGCGGCGACTGAAGAACGAAGTTCATTCGATAGGACGCTTACCCAGGTGCTGCCCGCCGACGATCGCGATGCGTGAATCATGCATTGCTGTCAGTTCGATGCCAGGCGCGTTCGATAGCATTCATGCGGCGTTCCGCAGTCCTGGTCAAACGCCCCATCCGGCTGCTTTGTCAGCGTGCTCACCGCCTCTCTCCAGCCTGCAGCTTTCGCGTCCAGTCGCCCAGGGCCGTTACCAGTTTGGCGACGAATTCACGTGTAGTCTCATCGGTGAGTCGGCCCTCGGCATCGAAGCGTTCGTGCGCAGAGGCGATCATCACTTCGGGCTTGTTCAGACAGTGCATATCCAGAAAAACCATGGCACGACGCAGGTCATACTGCGCGCGTGGGCCGCCAAGAATACTCTTGCTGGCACTCATGATCGCGGCGGGCTTACCGGCGAACGGCTGTGGCTGCTCGCGAGAGACCCAGTCAATGGCATTCTTCAACACCCCGGGCAAAGAGTAGTTGTATTCCGGCGTCGCGAATAGCAGCGCATCGGCCGCCTTTATCTGCTCCACAAGCTGCGTCACGGCAGCCGGTACGTTCTTGTCTCGCAGATCCTGGTCATACATCGGAATCTGTGACAGGTCGGCGAATTCAAAGCGCATGTCACTGGGGGCGTTGTCCCGGGCCGCCCGCAAGGCAGCGGTATTGTAGGAATCCCGCCGTAGACTGCCGGAAATGCCGAGCACCTTGAGTGTGTTAGTCATGTAAGCTCCTTATGGATTGTATTGAGCCATCCTAATTCCGCCTTTTTACGAATACAATAACGCTATTCAAGGACACATAGTCGCCTCAAAGGCGACAAAAAGAGGTGATATATGGATAATTTCGCGGGTATCCGCGCCTTTACGCACGTCGTCAAGGCAGGGGGCTTTGCCGCTGCGGCGCGGGAGATGGGATTGTCGCGGTCGGTGGTCAACAAGACCGTCATCAATCTCGAGCAGGAACTCGGCGCTCAATTACTTCAGCGTAGCACGCGACGGGTCACGCCGACGGACACGGGACTTGCGTTTTATGAACGTTGCATTCAGATTCTAAGCGAGCTGGACGAGGCCACTTCGGCAATCACCGCGTTGCAAAGCAAACCAACCGGCAAACTGCGCGTCAACGCACCGATGTCTTTCGGCACCCTTCACTTGTCCAAGGTACTCGCCGAATACATGGCCTTGTATCCGGATGTTCATGTCGAATTGATGCTCAACGACCGCTTGATCGATGCGATCGAAGAGGGTTTCGATGTCACGGTGCGGGTTGGGGCGTCGCAAGCGACCACCAGCCTTGTGACTCGGGAGTTGGCAACAGCCCGGCGAGTGCTCTGCGCCTCGCCGAATTATCTTGAGACGTGGGGAGAGCCGTCGGTTCCTTCCGAGCTCAATGCGCACCGCTGTTTACACTATGGTTATCTGGGTTCTGGAAGCAAGTGGCGTTTACGTGGTCCAGGTGGTGAACAGGCCTTCGCGATCCAGTGTGTCATGTCCTCCAACAATGCCGAACCTCTGCGCGACGCCGCTATCAATCATCAAGGGATCGCCTTGCTACCAACCTTTATCGCCGGCGAGGCGCTGCAGACCGGACAATTGCGTACACTCCTCGTGGATTACCCGCCGACCGACATCACGCTTAGCGCCCTCTATCCCCGACATCGGCATCTGTCGACCAAGGTTCGGCTACTGATTGATTTGTTATACACGCGTTTTGGAAACCAACCCTACTGGGATCTGATGCAATGATTGGCCAGCGCCGAGGCGACATGCTCTCCAATTCGTGATTCAGATACGCTTTTCGGGTCGCGAATTCAGAACGTGGCTTACGCTACTGCCGGTGAGATGTTTCGTGGGTGTCGGGCATGAGGGCACTTGATGATCGAGGGCGGTTTCAACAACTCCAGGCGCGACACACCAAGGCTACGACGGGACGTTAGATTAGGGTCTGTTGACGTTTCATCGCGAACCGCGTTGCTGCATCAAAAAGTGCCAGTCAAGGCGCGAAGCGCAGAGAAAGGTTATTCCCTTTTCACGTTTCGCAACGCAGGATGGCGCTTTTTGATGCGCAACCCAAAGGGCTGGGTCAGTTTTTATCCGCTGCGGCGTTAGTTGTCGTTCATTTGGAATAACCAGATTTCTCTCCTCCTGCCTTGCCCCGAATAAAAACTGGCGCCAGCGCGGCCGTGAATGAAACGTCAACAGACCCTAATAAAAACTTCTCAATGAAAGTCCATGAAAAAGAGCGGTTCAAACCTTTTGCGACTCAAGTAAGCGCCCCACCACATTCAGCTCCGTCAAACGCGCGTCGAAAAGTCCAGGAAAGCGCTTGTACCAGGTTTGATTCAAGGGCGAGGGGTGAGGCAGCGGCGCCAGGTCGAATATCGCTTGCTCACCGCTCTCCAGGGTCAAGGGTGTAGAGTGCACGGACTCGAAACGATCCTCTCGTTTCCAGAAGGCTTCCAGCGCCTGACGCACTTCCTTTGGCTGGTTGATACCGAACCACAGGAAGGCCTCGCGCCCTAGTGTGATCAAGGTGCGCCCGTGCCAATGGGTGATCAACAGCTCCGCCATCAACGGCTGAAAACGCTTCTTGACCGCCATGGACCAAGCCTTGTTGCCTGTCGGCTTGTACGGCACCGTATTGGCCCAGAACACATGCCGGCCGACCTCAAGACTTGCCTCGAAATCTGGTAGCGGTTCGCCATGAAGTGCCTCAAAGAGCGGTCCGCGAACCTTCTGGCCACCGCTGCCGATGAAGGGCACGCCGTGCTTGATCTCCTGGCGTCCGGGATCGCGGCCGAAGATGCCGATGGGAGCATCCTTCGGCCCCAGGCCGATCACCGGCTCCAGAGGATCCTTGTCGAACTGGCGATAAACCTCCAGGTCGACGCCTTCCAACTTTTCCGCTTCGCGGCGAAAGGCCCGCCTTAGCGTATCGCTCAACTGCATGGATTTCTCTATTACCAGGCCCCTGTATTTTCCATCGACGCCCAGGGCTCCTCGGGCTCCAGGGCATTCCCGGCCTGTAGCAGCTCGATGGAAATTCCGTCCGGGCTCTTCACGAAGGCCATGTAGCCATCACGCGGGGGACGATTGATGGTCACCCCGTTCGCCCGTAGATGCTCGCAAAGCGCGTAGATATCATCGACCCGATAGGCTAGATGGCCGAAATTGCGTCCGCCGTCGTACTCTTCTGGATCCCAGTTGTGGGTCAGCTCGATCATCGGGGCACGATCGTCCTGGGCGCGCTGCCTGTCATTCGGCGCCGCCAGAAAGACCAGGGTAAAACGGCCCTTGTCGCTATCCTTGCGGCTGATCTCCTCGAGCCCAAGCAGATCGCAGTAAAAGTGCAAGGAGGCGTCCAGGTCGCTGACCCGCACCATGGTGTGAAGATATTGCACGATGACTCTCTCCAAGATGGGTTATTAGAACCTGTTTACGATCTAGCGAGTTAGAGTCAGACAAGGCAAACTCGGACGATAAAACGGACTGGGCTCGCACACGAGTTTACTGGTGTAAATGAGTATTTTGATCGGACTCGCGCACGAGACCGAATTTAACGACGTATGACCGACACGCAGCAGATCATAAATAGGTTCTTATGGATACTGGCTGAACACTTCCGGCTGCTCCCCATCCCGCCAGAGATAGACTGCGTACTCATCCTCGCGACCGGTTTCCATGCCCGGTGAGCCCTGGGGCATGCCCGGCACTGCCAACACCGCAGGCTGCGCATCGCTTTCAAGCAGACGCTTCACGTCGCTTGCGGGCACATGGCCTTCGATCACGTGCTCTCCCACCTTGGCGGTATGGCAGGACGCCAATTGAGGATGCACGCCCTGTTCGCGTTTGACGGCATTCATTTCCGAGGTGGCGTGCTGAATTACCTCAAAGCCATTTTCCTCCATGTGCTCCGCCCAGGCGGTACAACAGCCACAGTTGGGATCCTTCCACATCTCGACGGTAGGCGCGGCCAAGAGTGGCATGGAAACAAGTCCCAAAGCCAGGGCGGTCAGCCCTTGACGAAGGCGACGGGAAGAAGAGGTTGTGAACATAATGTGTCTCGCTTTTTCCGTTGCTGCCGATTACGGCATGATAGGACATTATCGCATAGAGTATCGTACTGGCATTGACCCGGATCAGTCATTCAAGAGGAGTCGTTACATGCCTGATTACTGCGACCTGGCGCCGGGCCATCCGTTCCATGGCCCCTATCATGATCTTGAATATGGCTTTCCAGTCAGCGATGACGATGCGCTGTTCGAACGTCTAGTGTTGGAGATCAATCAGGCGGGGCTTTCCTGGCTGACAGTGCTGAAAAAACGTGATGCGTTCAATACCGCCTTCGAAGGCTTCGTCGTGTCTCGCGTCGCTGCCTATGATGATCGCGAGCGCCAGCGCCTGCTCAACGATGCCAGCATCATTCGCAACCGGCTGAAGGTCGATGCCGCCATTCACAATGCCGGCATCGTTCAGGCATTACAGCGGGAACATGGCAGCTTCAAGGCCTGGCTGGATCTGCACCATCCATTATCGCTGGAAGATTGGGTGCGCTTGTTCAAGCGTACCTTTCGTTTCACCGGCCCGGAGATCGTCAACGAGATGTTGATGAGCACCGGCTATCTGCCCGGCGCCCATCGGGATGACTGCCCGGTGCAGCAGCGAATACTTGCTGCCGCACCGCCCTGGGCCGACTCACTTTCCTAGCGAGGCTCGCTCGCCAGCGCCTTCCACACCGAATAACACATCGCCAGCAGCACCAGGGAGAACGGCAATCCGGTGGCCGTTACCCCAGCCTGCAGCGCCGTGAGGCCGCCGCCGACCAGAAGCGCGATGGCGATCATGCCCTCCGCTGTTGCCCAGAACATGCGCTGGGGCACCGGCGCGTCCGTCTTGCCGCCGGCGGTGATGGTATCCACCACCAGGGAGCCGGAGTCCGATGAGGTGACGAAGAAGATCAGCGTCAGAATGATGGCAATGGTGGAGACAATGCGCGGAAACGGCAGTTCGTTAAGCATGCCGAACAGGGAAAGTTCGGGACTATAGCTGTCGATAACGTTGGCTTTCACCAGGCTGTTCATCGGGTCGGTAAAGACCTGATCGAGGGCAATACCGCCAAAGACCCCCATCCAGATGAAGATGACAAGACTCGGTACCAGCAGTACTGCCACCACGAATTCACGCACCGTGCGGCCCCGGCTCACCCGGGCGATGAACATGCCGACAAACGGTGACCAGGAAATCCACCAGGCCCAGTAGAAGGCACTCCAGTCCTCCCGATAAGCATCATCCTCGCGACCGAAGGGCATGGAAAGCGGCACGATCTCTTGGACATAGGCCACCATACCCTCCCCGACAGTGGCAAGCGCTGTAAGGGTCGGACCTGCAAAGAGCACGAACAGAAAGAACAGGAAGGCGGCAACCATGTTGATCTCGGAGAGCACCTTGACGCCGCCATCGAGTCCACGCCAGACCGAAATCATGGCGACCGCCGTGACGACGATGATAATGGTGACCTGCACCGTAAGGCTGATTTCGAGACCAAAGACATAGTTGAACCCTGCATTGGCCTGCTGCGCGCCGAGCCCCAGGGATGTCACCAGTCCGAACAGGGTGGAAAACACAGCCAGCACATCGATCACATGACCCGGCCAGCCCCAGACCCGCTCGCCCAGGATCGGATAGAAGGAAGAGCGAATCGAGAATGGCAAATCCTTGTTGTAGGTAAAGATTGCCAGAGACAGCGCCATCAGTGCATAGATCGCCCAGCCGTGCAGCCCCCAGTGCAGAAATGTCGCAGCGAGCCCCATCTTTCGGGCCTCGGCAATGTTTTCCTGAATGAGTTCACCGCCCGCGTCGAAAGGCGCCGGTGTATTGAGCGGTGTTGATACGGCAGTGTGATAGACCGGCTCGAGTACGCCAAAGAACAGCAGCCCGATCCCCATCCCCGCGGCAAACAGCATCGAGAACCAGGAAAGATAGGAGTAGCTGGGACGTGCTTCCTTGCCCCCCAAACGCACCGCACCATAGGGAGATATCACCAATGCCAGACAGAAAAACAGGTAGAGATTGACGACGATGATGAAGTACCAGTCCAGCGTCTTGATGGAAAAATTGACGACCGCCTGGAAAACCTGGCCCGCAGCGTCCGGAAACAGCAATGTGAGGAGGATGAACACAACTGTGATGCCCGCAGAAACGGCAAATACCCGATTGTGTATGTCGAAGCTGAAAGGGCCGAAACTCCCCTCGACATTATCCTGCCCCACCACATAATCTGTATCGATAAGCGAATCTTTGGGGCCCGAAGCTTCCCCATTCTTATGAGTGTTCTCTGTCATTTTTGTCTCGTTAGAGAATATTCTCTGCGTTTATATTTTCTCGAAGGCTACCCATGCACCTTCACGGCGCTTTATTACACCTGATCGCCTCTGGCTGCAAGAGCGTACTCCCGAGCAAGATGAAAACCATCATACCTTTCACTGCATCAGGACATTTATCTTCATGGATTCCTTGACTCAGGCCTGTCTAGGCGCAGCGGTCGGCGGCGCGATTCTCGCCCGGCGCCTGGGGCGCAAGGCACTGCTTGCCGGCGCCATGCTCGGCACCCTGCCGGATCTTGATGTGATCATCGACTACGGCGATGCGGTGGCGAACTACACCTATCATCGCGGCTTCAGTCATTCACTGCTGGTATTGAGCGTCCTGGCAATGGCGCTTGCACTGCTGTCGGCACGCTTCATTACCCGATGGGACATTTCGCTCAAACGCTGGGGGCTCTTCTACGGCGCCTGCCTGCTGACTCATCCACTGCTCGATGCCTTCACCGCCTACGGCACCCAGCTATTGTGGCCGTTGAATACCCCGCCGGTGAGCTGGTCGAGCGTTTTCATCATCGACCCACTATACACTCTGCCACTGTTTGTCGCCGTGGTTTACGTGCTGCTACGTGGCTATAGACGGCGCGCGTTGACCTGGGGTTTGGCCCTGTCGTGTGCCTACCTGGTGTTTTCCCTGGGCGCAAAATGGACGATCGATGCCCGGGTCGGGCCCTTGCTTGCCCAACGCGGGCTGAATGATGCCCCTCGACTGGTACAGCCAACCCCGTTCAATACACTGCTGTGGCGGGTAACGGTGATCGACGACAGCAACCATCAGGAATCTCTTATAGGACTGTTCGATACCCAAGTGCCGCTGTTCGAGAGCTTTCCACGGGGGGCACGCCTTGAGAACACTGCGCTGAACAGCGCCAGCGGACGACGCCTTTACTGGTTCGCCGGCCCCTTCCTGAGCTATCGCACCCAGGCAGGGGATGGGACGAGTGGATTGATTGCCACGGATCTACGCCTGGGGATGCCCGGCTTCCATCCTTTCAGCTTTTTACTGGCCAAGCGCGGCGGCGATGGCTGGATACCGACGCCCCCTTCCTTGATCCCTGAGCGCTCGGCAAGTACGGAGACGCTCGCCTTGTTGGCCCGACGCATCTTTTCGCCGGATCTGCGTCTGTGTCCTTCTGCCTTCATTCATCCCTCCCGAGCTGTCGCTGTCGATGCGTGCCCGTCATTCAAGGCGCCCGCTTACGGACGCTTCTCGATACCCTGACCGCAGCCGAGCAACTGCTGCCCGTCAGAAGTGATGGTCACGCGCACAGGAAAGGGTTTTCCACTCCCGGTATCGAAACAGGCTCTGGCTTCCAGTTCGACGGTCAGCGGCTGAGCAGCATCCTGGCTGACCAGGGTCATGCTGGCATGCTGGCCGTTGACGATCTTGCCCACCTTGTAGGGAAGTATCAGGGTGCGTTTACCATAGTCCGTCACCCAACTCAGCCTCGATGTCTTGCGATCCAGCCTGAGCGCCCAGCCGGGTTCTTGGCCCTTGGCGTAGAAGATCGTATCCGGATGCTGGTGGCGTCCCCAGGTAGCGCGCTGTACATCCTGGCGACATTCGAGCCGCCCCTTGTCGCTTTCAACGAGGGCAATATTGCCCTTGTTCCAGAACGAGAGATCGTTCTTTACATAACGCGCGCCAGACGCCACCACCGCCGGGTCGAGTTCGAAATACCCCTGCCCGGACCACAGACGCAGCCGATTATCCGGGAAGGCGGTAATCAGATCCTGGGTCGGTGTACAGCGCCAAGCCATGAACGCTTCGCCGCCATCGGCGAAAAAGGCCGATGGCAACAAGGGTGAGGAAGAGGTGGTTTGTCCTTGCGATGCATCATCGCCTACCGCGGGCGCAGCAGGTGTCGAGTCGACCCCCCGCTCCTCTGTCGGGGGCGAAGCGGGGGGCAATAGCGAGGATGAGGCGCAGCCCGTCAAAATGAACGCAAAGACCCCAGTAGCAATGAACCTCACAACCACCTCCAGAATTAAAGATCTAATTAACTAAAGGTGATATTACCAGTCATCATCTGCGGATCATGCTTTTTACCACCTCCTTTTTCGGCCTCATTTTATGCAATTGGGTCTACCGATTATCGATTAATGCCGCTCAGTTGCAGTTACGTCGCAGCTCTTGCGCCGCCTTCACCATGTTGGCAAGCGCCGGCTCGACTTCCGCCCAGCCCCGGGTCTTGAGACCGCAATCCGGGTTGATCCACAGGCGCTGCGCAGGCACCTTCTCCGCGGCCTTTTGCATCAGATCCACGATCCAGCTCACCTCGGGAATGTTGGGAGAGTGGATGTCGTAGACCCCGGGCCCGATCTCGTTGGGATAGGCAAAGTCCTCAAAAGCATCGAGCAGCTCCATGTCGGAGCGAGAGGTCTCGATGGTAATGACGTCTGCATCCAGCGCCGCAATGGAATTGATGATGTCATTGAATTCCGAATAGCACATATGGGTATGAATCTGGGTGTCGTCCCTGGCCACCGCCGCGGAAAGCTTGAAGCACTCCACCGCCCAGTCCAGATACGCCTGCCACTGCTCCCGGCGAAGAGGCAATCCTTCTCGCAGGGCCGGTTCGTCGATCTGGATGATACCGATACCCGCGGCTTCGAGATCCGCCACTTCGTCCCGCAGTGCCAGGGCGATCTGGCGGCAGGTGGTTTCCCGGGGTTGATCGTCCCGCACGAAGGACCATTGAAGAATTGTCACCGGCCCGGTCAGCATGCCTTTCATCGGCGCCTTGGTCAGGCTTTGCGCATACTCGCTCCAGCGCACGGTCATGGCCTGGGGGCGAGCAACATCGCCGAAGATGACCGGCGGCTTGACGCAGCGCGACCCGTAGCTCTGGACCCAGCCGAAGCGAGTGAAGGCAAAGCCATCGAGCAATTCGCCGAAGTACTCCACCATATCGTTGCGCTCAGCTTCACCGTGCACCAGCACGTCGAGGCCCAGGGCCTGCTGACGCTCTACCGCAAAGGTGATCTCTTCGCGCATGCGATTTTCATAGGCGTCAAGCGCCAGATTGCCTGCCTTGAAGGCGCGGCGGGCAGCGCGAATATTATCGGTCTGGGGGAATGAGCCAATGGTGGTGGTGGGGAACAGCGGCAGATCGAAGCGCCGACGCTGAGCCTCGGCACGGGCCGGGTAAGCGCTGGCCCGCTGCGCATCGTGCTTGCCAAGGCCTTCGAGGCGCTTGGCCACCGCAGCCTTGTGAATGCGATCCGAATTACGCCGGGCCTCAAGCGCAGCGGTGGCATCAGCAAGACGCGTCTCGTCTTCGGGCGTACCACGATCGTCCAGCAGGCGCGCCAGCAGCGCGACTTCATCGAGCTTCTGGCGGGCAAAGGCCAGCCAGCTCTTGAGCTCTTCGTCGAGTTCCGTTTCGCTTGCGAGATCCACGGGCACATGCAGCAGCGAGCAGCTCGGTGCCAGCCATAGGCGATCTCCTAGCCGCGACCTGGCCTGGGCCAGCTGCTCTCGCAGGGCGGCCAGATCGGCACGCCAGACATTGCGACCGTCGATGGCGCCAACGGAAAGAATCTTGTAGCTCGGCAGACGGTCGATGACACGATCAAGCTGATTCGGGCCACGTACCACATCGATATGCAGCGCTTCGACGGGCAAACCGACCGCCAAGGCCAGATTGTCCCCCAGATCGCCGAAATAGGTGGCCAGCAGCACCTTGACCCTAGCCGACTGCAAACGGTTATAAGCATGCTCGAAGGCTTGCTGCCAGGGCTTGGGTAGATCCTGCACCAAGGCAGGCTCATCGAGCTGCACCCACTCGACCCCCTGCTTGGCAAGACGCGCCAGAATGTGGCCGTAAACCTCTACCAGCCCCTCGAGCAGCTCGAGACGATCGAAATCCGTGTCCTTTTCCTTGCCCAGCCACAGCCAGGTCACAGGGCCTAGCAGCGTCACCTTGACCTCATGACCGGCGGCCTTGGCCTCATCGACCTCATCGAACAACCGCTCGCTGGCAATTCGAAAAATCTGCTTCTGGTGAAGCTCGGGGACCAGATAGTGATAGTTGGTATCGAAATATTTGGTCATCTCGCAGGCGGCCGCCGGCGTGCCGGTGGGGGCACGCCCCCGGGCCATGCGAAAGGTGGTGTCGAGATCGACCTCATTCCCTTCGTGTTCAAAACGCGTTGGCACCGCGCCGATCAGCGCCGAGACATCGAGTACCTGATCGTAGAAGGCAAAATCGCCGACACTGACCAGATCGAGACCCGCATCGCGCTGGTCCTGCCAATGGCGCTTACGCAATGTTGCGCCGGTTTCTTCCAGGGCCGCCTGGTCGACCTCGCCCTTCCAGTACGCCTCGAGTGCATGCTTGAGCTCACGATGCGCGCCGATGCGTGGGTAACCTAGAGTGTGTGCCAGTGTCATCGTTATTCCTTGAAGAAATTAAACAGTAGAATCCGCGATTATTTTCGCCATATGCGTTGAATGAAGTGTCACTGGCGGCGACAGGTGAATCAAACTAAATTATCTAATCATCAACGTGAACGGATTTCATGCAATGCTCGAGCTTCGTCATCTTCGCACTCTCATTGCCCTGCGCGACGCGGGCTCGCTGGTGGAAGCGGCTGAGCGGGTACACCTGACTCAGTCAGCGCTATCCCATCAGATCAAGGATCTGGAAGAGCGCCTGAACAGCCCCTTGTTCCTGCGCAAGACCCGGCCGGTCACCTTTACCCACGCCGGGGAGCGTCTGCTGGCGCTGGCGGAACAGATACTGCCCCAGGTACGCATGGCGGAACGGGATCTGGTGCGGCTGGCGGGAGAGGAGCAGGGCCGTCTGCACATGGCAATCGAGTGCCATAGCTGCTTTCAATGGCTGATGCCCACCATCGATCATTTTCGCGATCACTGGCCGGAGGTCGAGGTCGACATCCCCAGTGGACGCAGTTTCGACCCGCTGCCCGCCCTGGCCCGGGAACAGCTCGACCTGGTAATCACCGCCGATCCCCAGCCCCTGGCCGGCGTGCACTACGAGCCGTTGTTTCGCTATGAAGGCTTGCTGGCGCTCTCCCGACAGCATCCACTGGCGGACAAGTCTTACGTCACCGCCGAGGATCTGGCGCAAGAAACCCTTATCATCTATCCGGTGGAGCACAGTCGGCTGGACGTTTTCACCCAGTTTCTCGAGCCTGCCAAGGTGGCGCCCAAGGAGATACGCACCGCGGAGCTGACGGTGATGATGATGCAGCTGGTGGCCAGCGGACGCGGCGTCTGCGCCCTTCCCAACTGGGCGCTGACGGAGTATCTGGAACGCGGCTACGTGCGCGCACTACCGCTGGGAGAGAAAGGAATATGGAGCACGCTGTTCGCCGCGATTCGCGAAGAACAGCGCGACCTACCCTGGATGGAGGATTTTTTGCGCACCGCCCGTGAGACGTCCTTTGCGGTGCTGGAGGGGATTCGCCCGGCCTAAGAACCGGTCTTGATCGTCACGAGCGCAGTAGTCAACGCTGCCATTCCAGTACCGTCTCATAACCACCCTGAGGCAGCTGCGGACTTGGCTCGTCGGTAGACAGTATCAGCCGATCACCGACGAGCTGGATCTGACGCGCCAATTGGCTGCCTTCCCACCCGGGAATACTGGCAATCTCGACCTCGTGTTGCACCATGCCCTGGTGCAGCGACCAGCGACCACCATAGGCAAAGCCACTGCGAAAATGCAGCGCCAGGCTGGCGTCACTTTCAGGATCAAGAGGCGGCCGCTCCCCGGCCACTACCTGTACTGCCATGCGTCCGGGTACGCCATCTTCGAGCTGATAAAGAAGTTGCCCTCTCGCCTGCCCCAAGGGGGCCAGTTCGCGACCATCCGGCCAGCGATAAACGAAGCGCACGAGTGACCAAGGGCCGTTCAAGGCATCTGTCGTGATTGTCGTCATTGTTATCGTCGCCTTTTTTCAAACAACGTTATCTTTTGTAGATTGTACCGATACTGGAATCAACAGGCTGAACCGTGCGCCGCCCAAATGCAGGCTTTCATCAACGACCACACTGCCACCATGCCATAGCATCACTTTCTGCACGATGGAGAGCCCCAGGCCATAGCCGCCGGAGCGACGCGCACGGCTGTTGTCGAGTCGCGCAAAGGGTTTGAAGATATCCATGCGATCGCTCTCGGGCACGCCGGGGCCATCGTCTTCTACATCCAGGCGTACCGCCCGGGCATCCCGGGTCAGGCGAATCAATACCCGTGACTCAGCATGCCGACAGGCGTTGGCTACCAGGTTCTGCAATGCTCGCTGCAAATAACGGGGCTCGGCAACGACATCGACCTCCTCTCCCGGGGCCACTTCGATACTGATATCGGGATGCAGCGAACTCAATGCCTCCACCACTCGCTGGGCCATGGCACGACATTCGACGATGTCAGTATCGATCCCCCCACCACTGACGTTATCACTGCCCAGGCGCGCATAGGTCAGAATCTCATCGATCAACTGATCGAGTTCCTCTATATCGCTATCGATGCCCTTCAACTGCCGCCGTACCGCCTCCTGTTCCGTCATGTCCTCGACCATCTGTGCCGCGAAACGAATGCGGGCCACCGGCGTACGCAACTCATGGGACACGGCGCGAATCATTTCCTGCTGGGCACGCAGCAACGACTGCACCTGCGCCGCCATGCCATTGAAGGCCATGCCCAGACGCCCCATGAAGTCGCTGCTTTCAACCTTGACCCGCGTATCCAGATAGCCGCCGGCAATCCGGGTAGCCGCCTTTTCGAGTCGAGACATGCGTGTTTCGACACCGCGTACGATCAAATAGATAGCGCCGGCCAAGACCATCAACGATGCAAGCACGAGCCCCAGGGTCAGGATCAGCGGCATGGTATTGAACGCGTAGATCGGCCCTACATTGAGCCAGCGTTGAGAACCATCCACCGGCGATAGCAATAGCGCATGGGCCGAGATCGAGCCCTGCTCAGCCATCCACTGCAGCACGATATCGCCATCCGCTAGTCGTTCACGTTGAAGGGGGTCGAGTAGTCCGGGCGGGATCGAAGAAAGCGTGATCGGCAGCGACTGCTTTTCGGTCAGCGCTTGTAACGGACGTTCGGGACTCGTCATGCCTCCGAGCCAGTCCCGCAGGGTGTCGACCAGCCCGCGCAACTGCTGATCCGAAAGCTGTGCCAGCGTCACCTTCAGCAATAGCGGCTCCCCGGGCACCTGGCGCCATAGAAGCCATGTACTGCTGGCATCGTCGTACATTACCAGCGGACGCCCATCCTCGAGCCGCCGCCGCTGGAAGTAGCTGAATGACTGTTCATTCCGACGATACAGCGACAGCTGCATATCGAGATGTTCTCCCTCGCGCTGCAACCACTGCTTACGTTCTGCGGGCTGCACCTCGCTCAACAGGAGCGTGAGCAGCGCCATGGGCGTATCCGCCAGACGCTCGCGATAGTACTCGCGGCGCACCTGGTCGACGATCATATACCCCATCATTGCCAACCCGAAGGTCAATACCAGTGCCAGTAGCAGCGTGGCATAGACTCGCACGAAGGTACTGTCGGCAAGGGTGCGACGCATGGCTATCAAGCATCCTTGACGAAGAGATAGCCTTTACTGCGTACCGTCTTTATACGATGGGGCTGATTGGGATCGTCACCGATCTTGGGACGAATACGCGATACCCGAACATCGATGGAGCGATCCTGACCGTCGTACTTGATGCCGCGCAGTGCCGAAAAGATCTCTTCCCGGGTCAGCACCCGACCGGCGTTGTCCGCAAGCAGCCAGAGCAGGTCGAACTCGGCGCTGGTCAGATCGATACGCTCGTTGCTGAGCCAGGCCTCGCGAGTGGCACTGTCGATCAGCAGGTCATTGAAGGTCAGGCGGGCCGCGCCGCTGTTGCTACTTTCGAGCTGGTCGCTGCGGCGCATCAGGGCGCGCATGCGTGCCAGCAAGACCCGAGGCTGCACTGGCTTGGGCACGTAGTCGTCGGCCCCCATTTCAAGCCCGAGCACCTGATCCATGTCGTCCGTACGCGCGGTCAGCATCAATATGGGACCGGCATATTGCGGTCTGACACGACGGCAGATCGACAAGCCATCTTCGCCGGGCAACATGAGATCGAGTATGACGATATCCGGCTGCAGTTCGATGATGCGCTCTACCCCATGGGTACCGTCGGCCTCAATGGCGACCCGAAACCCGTTGGTTTCAAGATACTCTCGGGTCAGGTTGGCCAAACGTTCATCATCCTCGACAATCAGGACGAGGTCTTTCTGTTTGCTTTCCAATCTGTCATTCATCCTATTTGGCCTGTTGATACCATGGCATCGTGGGTATTCGAGACAATGCTACACCTTGCTACAGAAGGTTACGAGATGATCACTCTCTAACATAGTGGAAAGAATCAAATGATACCTAATTTCAACCATATTGCGCTCGGCTGCGAACTCACACTTTTTTACTATTTTTTTAGCCGTGATGTAACCTCGCGTTTTTACACACAAGAGTGAAACAACTCCCAGCCGAGACACAAGATATCCACAGGTTGTTCCTCTTGCACCCCCTCTCTTGGCACACTATCTTGTAGCCAGGACACTCGCGAGCACAATATGATGTGTTTTGCTACCAATTGAACCCAGTGCTGTCAAGACTCGATAACACGACTATTCAAGGCACTGTTGACGGTTTTCGACCCGCATCGTCGACGTAAGATCCCCCTACACCGCAGATCAGGGACCCTGGCACCATGGACACCACTACACTTCCACCCAATCAGACTTCCGTTAATCTAACGGCACCGCAACGGCTTCGCGTGATCAAGCGCGGTGGCGACGTGGTCGCCTTCGACCCCGGCAAGATCTCTGTCGCCATGAGCAAGGCCTTCATTGCCGTCGAAGGCGACAATGCCGCCACCTCTTCGCGGGTTCGCGACTTCATCGCCCGCTCCGCCGAGCAGATCGCCGAGGCCTTCCAGCGGCGTATGCCGGATGGCGGCACCCTGCATATCGAGGACATCCAGGATCAGGTAGAGCTGGCCCTGATGCGCGGTGGTGAGCAAAAGGTCGCCCGCGCCTACGTGCTTTACCGTGAAGAACACGCCCGGGCTCGTCAGGCCGCCGGCGGCGATATCGCCAAGCCGCACCCGACTCTCAACGTCACTCTCGCCGATGGCAGCACGCGGCCGCTGGACCTGGGACGCATCGAGATCCTGGTACAGGATGCCTGCGAAGGCCTGGCCAACGTGGATGCCAACAAGATCGTCCACGACTCCCTGAAGAACCTCTATGACGGGGTTTCCCAGGACGGCGTGGCCACGGCGCTGATGATGACCGCGCGGACGCTAGTGGAGAAAGACCCCAACTACACCTACGTCACCGCGCGACTATTGCAGGACAACCTGCGCCGCGAAGCACTGAGCTTTCTTGAGATTGCCGAGGAAGCCACCTTTGGCGACATGGCCGAGCTCTACAAGCCGGCCTTCAAGGCCTATGTGGCACGCGGCATCGAGTTCGAGCAGCTCGATCCGCGGCTGGCCGAGTTCGACCTCGAGCGCCTCGGCGACGCACTCGATCACACCCGGGACAATCAATTCACCTATCTTGGCCTGCAGACGCTCTACGACCGCTACTTCATTCATCGCGACGACGTGCGCTACGAGCTGCCCCAGGTGATGTTCATGCGTGTCGCCATGGGTCTTTCGCTCAATGAGGATGATCGCGAGGCGCGGACCATCGAGTTCTACGAACTGCTCTCCAGCTTCGACTACATGGCCTCCACGCCGACCCTGTTCAACGCCGGCACCCTGCGCAGCCAGCTCTCCAGCTGCTACCTGACCACCGTGCCGGACAATCTCGACGGCATCTACGGCGCAATCCGCGACAACGCCATGCTCTCCAAATGGGCCGGCGGCCTGGGCAACGACTGGACGCCGGTACGCGCGCTGGGCTCCTACATCAAGGGCACCAACGGCAAATCCCAGGGCGTGGTCCCCTTCCTGAAGGTAGTCAACGACACCGCGGTGGCGGTCAATCAGGGCGGCAAGCGCAAGGGTGCGGTCTGTGCCTATCTCGAAACCTGGCACATGGACGTCGAGGAATTTCTCGAACTGCGCAAGAACACCGGTGACGACCGCCGCCGCACCCACGACATGAACTCCGCCAACTGGGTGCCGGACCTGTTCATGAAGCGGGTATTCGACGACAAGGAGTGGACGCTGTTCTCACCCTCCACCTGTCCGGACCTGCACGACCTGTACGGCGCCGCCTTCCAGAAGCGTTATGAAGAGTACGAGGCGATGACCTACACCGGTCAGCTCAAGCTCTACAAGCGCGTCCGCGCCAAGGACTTGTGGCGCAAGATGCTCTCGATGCTGTTCGAGACCGGCCACCCCTGGATCACCTTCAAGGACCCGTGCAATCTGCGTAGCCCGCAGCAGCATGCCGGCGTGGTGCACTCCTCCAACCTGTGCACCGAAATCACCCTGAACACCTCCGTCGACGAGATCGCGGTGTGCAACCTGGGCTCCGTCAACTTGGCCCAGCACGTGAGCGATGGCCGCCTCGACGGCGACAAGTTGAGAAAGACCGTGCGCACTGCGGTACGCATGCTCGATAACGTCATCGACATCAACTACTACGCGGTGCCCCAGGCCAAGAACTCCAACTTCAAGCACCGCCCGGTGGGGCTCGGCATCATGGGCTTCCAGGATGCGCTCTATGCGCAGGGCATCGCCTACGCCTCCAGCGAGGCGGTGAGCTTCGCCGACACCTCCATGGAGCTGGTCAGCTATCACGCCATCGAAGCCTCCAGTGACCTGGCCGCCGAGCGGGGCACCTATCAGAGCTTCGACGGCTCGCTATGGAGCCAGGGCGTGCTGCCCATCGACTCCATCGAAAAGCTAAAGCAGGAGCGCGGAGCCGACTATATCGAGGTAGATACCTCGACTACCCAGGATTGGGACCGCATTCGCGATAAGGTCAAAAGCCAAGGCATGCGCAACTCCAACGTGATGGCGATCGCCCCGACGGCGACGATCTCCAACATCTGCGGCGTCACCCAATCCATCGAGCCGACCTATCAGAACCTGTTCGTCAAATCGAACCTCTCCGGCGAATTCACCGTGGTCAACGCTCATATGGTCAACGACCTCAAGGAGCGTGGCCTGTGGGACGAGGTGATGATCAACGATCTCAAGTACTACGATGGCTCGTTGCAGCCTATCGACCGGGTGCCAGAGGATCTCAAGGCCCGCTACGCCAGTGCCTTCGAGGTCGAGCCCAAGTGGCTGGTGGAAGCCGCCTCCCGGCGCCAGAAATGGATCGATCAGGCCCAGTCGCTGAACCTCTACATCGCCGGCGTCTCCGGCAAGAAGCTCGACGTGACCTATCGCATGGCCTGGTTCCGTGGTCTCAAGACCACCTACTACCTGCGCGCGCTGGGGGCCACTGCGGTGGAAAAGTCCACCGTCGATCGTGGCCGACACAACGCCGTCGGCGGCGCCACGCCGACCGAGGCGCCCGCGCCTCAGGCTCAGGAACCGCGGGGCATCGAGGATTTTCTCACCGGCAAGGGCGGCAGCGGTTCACGTGCTCCCTCGGCGGGCGAAATTGATGAATTGGGCTGCGAGGCCTGCCAGTAAAACAACGGGGACGTGCTGCGCTCCAATCGAGCGGCGCCGGGGACAGTTCGTAGCGGAGGTCTTTTGCCAGGGACGGCAAAAGTAGCGCCCAGGGAAGGGTTCACAGCGCCTCCGCGCAGGACTGTCGCCGGAATAGCCGCGAAGCAACTTTAATAGGAGTTTTTCAATGCTGAACTGGGACGAATTTCACGAAGACGACACCGTCACCGCGCCGGCCCCTAGCCAGGCCCCCAACCAGACAAAGCCGACGACTGCACCCAAGGCCGAGACTGAGCCGGAAACGGAAGTCAAGGAAAGCGCGGGGACCTATAAGGTCGCCGATACCGACCGCATGGCCCGGGCTGCAAAAGCCCTGGACGAGCTCGATATCGCCGCCGGTCTTGAAGAGCTGGAAATGGGCGCCGGTCGCGTGGAGGTCGACGACAAGCGCATGATCAACGCCCGGGCCGACGTCAACCAGTTGGTGCCCTTCAAGTACGACTGGGCCTGGCAGAAGTACCTCGATGGCAGCGCCAACCACTGGATGCCGCAGGAAGTGAACATGAACGCCGACATCGCCCTGTGGAAGAGCCAGGACGGCTTGACCGAGGACGAGAGGCTGATCGTGATGCGCTCCCTGGGTTACTTCTCCACCGCCGACTCGCTGGTGGCCAACAACCTGGTGCTGGCGGTGTACAAGAACATCACCAACCCGGAGTGCCGCCAGTATCTGCTGCGTCAGGCCTTCGAGGAAGCGATCCATACCCACGCCTACCAGTACTGCGTGGAATCCTTGAGCATGGACGAAGGCGAAGTCTTCAACATGTACCGCGAGGTCGACTCCGTGGCGCGCAAGTCCGCCTGGAGTCTGAAGCACACCCAGTCCCTGGGGCGCCCCAACTTCCAGACCGGCACCCCGGAATCCGACCAGGAGTTCCTGCGCAACCTGATCGGCTTCTACGTGGTCACCGAAGGCATCTTCTTCTACTGCGGCTTCAGCCAGATCCTTTCCATGGGCCGGCGCAACAAGATGACCGGCGTCGCCGAGCAGTTCCAGTACATCCTGCGCGACGAATCCATGCACCTGAACTTCGGCATCGACATGATCAACCAGATCAAGATCGAGAACCCGCACCTGTGGACGCCGGAATTCCAGGACGAAGTCACCCAGATGATCCTCGAAGGCACCCAGCTCGAGATCGAATACGCCCGAGACACCATGCCCCGGGGCGTGCTCGGCATGAACGCACAGATCATGGAAGAGTACCTGCACTTCATCTGCAACCGCCGCCTGGCGCAGATTGGCTTGAAAGAGCAGTTCCCCGGCGCTTCCAATCCCTTCCCATGGATGAGCGAGATCATCGACCTGCGCAAGGAGAAGAACTTCTTCGAGACGCGCGTGACCGAGTATCAGGTCGGCGGTGCGCTGAGCTGGGATTAAGCAAACTTTGCTAGGTGGATTACAATTAGCATCACCCACCTAGCAGGGCTAAACATTGTTAAATATATTAAAAGAGAAAATTAAAAGTGCATTCTACTAATACTAAAACAAACAAATTTTCGGATTTTTCCTTATTACTCATTAAAGATATTTTTAAAAAAGAATCGCATACTGCTCTTTTTAAAGCAGCTATTTCGATTAGCATTCTTGCTC
Organism: uncultured Halomonas sp.; assembly: GCF_947493865.1. GTDB lineage: Bacteria > Pseudomonadota > Gammaproteobacteria > Pseudomonadales > Halomonadaceae > Modicisalibacter. The sequence continues at coordinate 91,772 of NZ_CANLTC010000012.1, read as the reverse complement.
TTTTAATTATTCAGCTTTTTTATAATGCTCTGATGCCAGAAGCTTTAAGCACTAAAAAGCTACAATACGAAACAGAATATTCGCAACAAGAAAAAATTAAAAATATTAAAGAACTAGACTGCGATATTTCTAGAAAAAACTATACAGAATGCATGCTTCTGAAAGATAAGACGGAACTAGCAAATCTTAACACAGAAGCTGTAATCACTACTTTAAAAATTTACTTGTGGCTAATAAGTTTTTTACTAATTTTATCTTTTTCTGGTTTTCTTGCTACAAAGATAAACGAAGCAAGTTTGTCATGTAAAAAACCTTAGGCTAGATTTAGGCAAATATATTTTATGAACAATGAAGAAGTAATTCTGGCCCAGCTTACCGAGTTGGCAGCCCAGGACGAGGCCATCGCCGTGCTCTGGCTCTACGGCTCCCGAGCCAAGGGCACTGCCACCAAAGAGAGCGATTACGACCTGGCGGTGGCCTTCAAGCAGCCCGGAGGCGAGCCGCTCGAGCGCCGTCTGCGACCTGAACTGCTGGCGCAAACCTGGCAGGACGCCCTTAATTTACCGGAAGGCCTGCTTTCGCTTGTCGATATCAACCTGGCGCCGATACCGCTGGCCCACGTCATCGTTCGCACCGGACGCGCCCTGCAGGCCAACGACCCGTTGCGCCTGGCACGCGAGGAGAACCGCATCACCTCGATGTGGGAGCTGGACTACCAGTACCATCTACGACATTTCAGCTGACGGGACGCTATCGTGGAACAGGAATATACCACTGCCTTGCGCGAGCACGTCGCCACGCTTGCAGAAGAACTCGAACAGCTTCATCAGGTGGCGCAGCGCGCTCAAGGCCTAGATCCTCTTCTCTACCGCGCGGCCGAACGCAACTTGCAGCTATTGACAGAGGCCTGCATAGGCATCGCCAAAAGAAGGCTCAAGGCTCTGGGAGCTGTGGTGCCAAGCGAAGCGCGACAGGCATTCGCCAAGCTGCAATCTCTGGAACACGAAACCGGCAATGTTCCCTGGAACAAGGTCGTCGGCTTACGCAATGCACTGGTGCACGACTACCTCAACCTGGATGCAGATATCGTCGTAGCCATCATCCATCAGGGCCAGTATCGATCGCTGATCGACTTTGCCTATACTCAGCTTGGTAAGTGATCGAGCGGCCTGGCTTGCAAGAAAACATCTAGCCTTGGCTCCACTCTCGTTTTGCAAAGACAACATGCCTGTTATAATCTCTGCAAATACATTTCAGAGATATAAGTGGCATGCAAGCTCAAGAAGCCATTGATCAGGACAAGACCGCCGCCGCTACCGGCTTGAAGACGGCGGTACGCATTCTGGACAAATGGGACGCCAGCGGTGAACAAGGCGAAGCCATTCTGCGGGTGTCACATAGCACTTATGCACGAGCGCGCAACGGCAGCGTGCAAGCCATCAAGCTCGACCGCGATCAGCTGACCCGGATTAGCTACGTACTGAACATTCATGCCGCCCTGCGTCTTATCTTTGACAATCCCGAGAATCTTTATGGGTTCATGAAGATGGCCAACGACAACCCCTACTTCGAAGGGCGCTCCCCTCTGGAGATCCTGGGTTCCGGTGATTTCGCAGCGCTCTATGAAATCTTCAAGCGCATCGATTCGTTACGTAGCGCCCAATGGTAAGCGCCGATGAGCTTCCCGTTTTGTCAGGGCGGCAAGTCACGAGCTACCGATTGATCAACAGCAAGTTTCCACCCATCAGCCTGTTCGACGATGTGGCCGACAGCGAAGCGTTCGAAGCGCTCTATGCGCTGCAGGCATTGACCAACCCCAGGTTACAACATGAAATCGGCAACCTAGCGCCTCTACCTCTCGACGAGATTCCCTTCGGCATTAAGGGCTGTTCCTACGCCGTGGCGCCCTTTACTCACATCAATCCCGATGGTTCACGCTTCAGTGACGGCAGCTTCGGCGTGCTTTATCTGGCTGATTCACTCGACACCGCCATTGCCGAGGTCAAATACCACCAGCAGCGCTACTGGAGCCGGGTATCGGGGCTGCATTACGAGCGCTTCGTCTTTCGCGGCCTCAAGAGCAACTTCGGGGAAGCCGGGTTACGTGACGCCAAGTCGCTACCCAGCGAGCATTCTATCTATCATCCCCACGACTACCGCGACGCACGACTGTTCGGCAGTAGCGTACGCAAGCAACAGGACAATGGCATTCGCTATCACTCGGTACGACAGCCCGGCGCGACCTGCTGGGCACTGATGACGCCTCGTTGCGTACACTCCATCATCCAGACCGCCCATCTCGAAATGATCTGGAATGGATCGCTCGCTGGAATCAATTGGCTCTCTTTACACGAGTAACCGCGCCTTTGCTCTACTCCCTATGGACGAGGCCATGGTAGTGACGCCGTCGAATAATGAACCTACTTCAAACCATCGCGTGGTATTGATCGCAGTCATGATGCCGAGGCCAGGAGCTGCTATCGTGACGCAAAGGAGGTGTTACCCATGACTGAACGCAAGAGCATCATCAAGCGCGTCTATATCCCTACCTACGTTCGCCAGCTCCCCAACGGCGAGCGGGTCACGGTTCCCGGCCATTACAAAGACTCGACGCGCTGATGCCAAGACGTCCCATCCTCTCCTGGATGGGGTGTCTTGCGCCATAGGCTTCTGGTACATGATCCATTTGATCTTTCTCCCTGCTGTGTCCTGGCATTTATAGCGACACAGAGAATACTCTTCTCACATTCACTCTTCTCGATTCGGTGAAGGCTTCGAAGCCGCGTCTGATGTACTAGCCAGCACGATAAAACCGGGAAAGCACCATGGAAAAACAATACATTCTGTCGTTCGATCAAGGCACCACCAGCTGCCGCGCCATCCTCTTCGATCATGATGCACAAGTCGTCGGCATCGCTCAAAAGGAGTTCACCCAGCATTACCCCACTCCCGGATGGGTCGAGCATGATGCCATGGAAATCTGGGGTAGCCAGATGGGGGTAGCCCGGGAAGTGCTGGAAACCAATGGCATCAAGCCTTCCGAAGTAGCCGCCATCGGTATTACCAATCAACGTGAAACCACGCTGGTATGGGATCGTCATACCGGCAAGCCCATCCATAACGCCATCGTCTGGCAGGACCGCCGTACAGCCCCGCTATGCGACGAGCTCAAGGAACGCGGCCTGGAAGATCATATTCGGGCGACCACCGGCCTGGTGGTGGACGCTTATTTTTCCGGCACCAAGATCCGCTGGATTCTGGATAACGTGGAAGGCGCTCAAGCGCGCGCCGAGAAAGGCGATCTGCTGTTCGGCACCATGGATTCCTGGCTGGTGTGGAACTTGACCCGCGGGAAGCGTCATATCACCGATGTCACCAACGCATCCCGCACCCTGCTCTATGACATTCACGGGCTGACGTGGGATCAGCGCATGCTCGAGGCGCTGAACATCCCGAGCGCCATGCTGCCTGAGGTGCGTTCCTCCAGTGAGGTCTATGGCACCACCGATGCCCAGATGTTCGGTGGTGCCCAGCTTCCCATCGCCGGGATTGCCGGTGATCAACAAGCCGCCCTGTTCGGCCAGGCCTGCTTCGAGAAAGGCATGGTCAAGAACACCTACGGCACCGGCTGCTTTTTGCTGATGAACACCGGCGAAACCCCGGTAACATCGCAGAACGGCCTGCTCACCACGATTGCCTGGGGGCTGGACGGCAAGATCGAATATGCGCTGGAAGGCGCGATCTTCATCGCAGGCGCCGCGATACAGTGGCTACGAGATGAGCTGAAGCTCATCGACTCCGCGGAGGACTCCGAATACCACGCCAGCAAGGTGGAAGATGCGGGTGGTGTCTATGTGGTACCCGCCTTTTCAGGCTTGGGAGCACCTTACTGGGACATGTATGCCCGGGGCGCCATCTTCGGCCTGACCCGGGGTACTCGCAAGGCCCACATTGCCAGGGCCACCCTGGATGCCCTGGCCTATCAGACCCGGGATGTGATCGATGCCATGCAAGCCGACTCCGGCATCACGTTGAAATCCCTGCGGGTCGATGGGGGGGCGGTGGCCAACAATCTCATGATGCAGTTTCAGGCGGACATGCTTGGCGTCAACGTGGAGCGCCCGATCATCACGGAAACCACTGCCTTGGGGGCAGCCTACCTGGCAGGTATTGCGGTGGGCCTGTGGTCCAAGGAGGAGGTGGTGAACAAGGGTATTCTGGAGCGCACTTTCAAACCCCAGATGGACGCCGAAAAGCGCGAACGCAGCTACAAGGGTTGGAAAAAGGCCGTGCGTCGTACCATGGACTGGGAACGCGACGATGAGGAGTAAGCCGACACCCGCCATTCAGACGATCGGCGAACGTCCGTCGTCTACATACCCTCTTCCTTGTTGATGGAGTTCACCCATGCAACTGCGTGACAGCAATATCGATAAACTGGCCAGTGAAACCTTCGATGTGCTGATCATTGGTGGTGGCATCAATGGCGCCTCCGCAGCCGCGGCCCTGGCCGGCAAGGGCGTCAAGGTGGCTTTGATCGATCGTGGTGATTTCGCCGGCGGCACCAGCATGCAATCCTCCAACCTGGTGTGGGGGGGCATCAAGTACATGGAAAGCTACGATTTCGCCTTGGTGCGCAAGCTGTGCAAGAGCCGCAACCATCTGATCGAAAGCTATCCCTCAACGGTTCAGGAAATTCGCTTTCTGACCACCATCACCAAGGGCTTTCGCTATCATCCTCGGTTTCTGTGGTCCGGTGCCTGGCTCTACTGGCTGATGGGCAACTGCTTCACCAGAATCCCGCGCTTCTTGACACCCAAGGCCATCAAGCACCGCGAAGCGATCATCGATACTCGCGAGGCCATCGGCGGCTTCGAGTACTCCGACGCCTACCTGCACGACAACGACGCCCGGTTCGTCTTCAACTTCGTGCGCACCTCGCTGAATCATGGCGCCGTGGCGGCCAACTACGTGGAGTCTCAAGGCGCAGCGCGCAAAGACGGCGGCTGGGTCACCCAGGCGCGGGACGTCATGACCGGCGCCACCTTCGATATTCGTTCCAAGGTGCTGATCAACGCAGCCGGCCCCTGGGTCGATCAGCACAATACGCTGAGCAAGCAGGAAACAGCGCACAAGCACGCCTATTCCAAGGGCATTCATCTGATCGTGCCAAGGCTTACGGACAACAAGCGGGTGCTGGCCTTCTTCGATGACGAGGGCCGCCTGTTCTTCGTCATTCCCATGGGGCGGCGAACCTGCATCGGCACCACGGATACCCGCATGGAAAATCCCGAGGTGCATGTCACCGACGATGACATCCAGTTCGTGCTGGACAACATCAACAAGCGCCTCGACCTGGACAAGCCCATCCGCCGGGAAAACATCATTGCCACTCGCTGCGGCGTGCGCTCCCTGGCGATCAAGCCGAGTAGCGGCGGCAAGCGCGATTTCCTGCAACTGTCTCGCCAACACGCCATCGACACTCACGAGGATGATGCGCATATCAGCATCTTCGGCGGCAAGCTGACGGACTGCCTGAACGTGGGGGAAGAAGTCATCGCCGAGGTCGAACGCCTCGGGGTGACGATTCCCTATCCGGATTATCGCTGGTACGGGGAGTCTCCCGAGCCGGTCAAGCGGGAGTTTTTCCATCAGGCCAAGCTGATGAACCTGGATGCCCTGACCCCGGAGGAGTCCCTCGAGTACCTCTCGACGCGCCTGTGGCGGCGCTACGGCGCCTATGCCTTGGCCATGCTCGAGGACATTCGCGAAGACCCACGCCAGGGGGAGCTTCTGATCGAGGGAACCGAGTATCTGCGCTGCGAGCTGCGCCAGGCCAAGCATCGGGAAATGATCGTCAAGCTCGAGGATTTCCTGCGCCGTCGCTCGAAAATATCCCTGGTGGTCGAGCGGGACAGGATTCGCCAGTCGCCGGGTTTGATGGAAGCCTGCGAAATCCTGTTTGGCGACCAGGCTCAGGCGCGCTATGACGAGTACTTCGCGGATGCCCCCGACCAGCCGATCCAGTCCCTGAGTGATACCGCCGAGCCCCACAACTCAGCGCGTTCTGAAACACTGCAGTGGTAAACAGTGCAAAGACATCCGGCTCTTTTGGTCTGAGCCACTTTTTGCGATCGCAGACGATTGAAACACGACGCCTCTTATTAGGGCCTGTTGGTGTAATAATTGCTAGGATACAAATCGCACATTTGTAGTCATAAAGTGACACTCATAGTTCTTTTCTTTCACGATCGTGGTCGCCATGCCATCAGCTTGTTTTTTCCTGGAATTTTCGAAGCCTTTGCAACATCCACAATATCGTCTGCCACGCTCGAACATCGTCGTCACACCTGTATTTCTTGCGCTTGCACTGCTGATTACCTGCTTTTCCCCAGGGATACTTGCTCAGCAGCCCGATGAAGCCTCTGAAGTGACCGCCGTCATCGGGGCACGGGCCATTCTCACGGACTGGTCGGACCCGCTGGCCGCCCTGGGCACCCTGCGTGCCAACGAGAGCGTCACGCTGTCCTCCACGGTGACCGACACCGTGGAAGCCCTCAATTTCGAGGGTGGCGAAAAGGTGTCGGAAGGCCAGGTACTGGTGCGCCTGTCTGCCAATGAGGAACGCGCCGATCTGAAGGTCGCCCAGACCCTGCGCGAAGAACGGGCCAACGCGGTGGCGCGCCTGGCCAGATTGCAGCAGCGCGATCTGGCGCCCCTGGCGGAGCTCGAGGACAGCCGCACTCAACTGCGTCAGGTCGAGGCACAGATTCAGGCGCTTCAGGCACGGCTCGATAACTACACGATACGCGCCCCCTTCGACGGCGTGGTCGGTACGCGCCGGATCAGCGTCGGCACCCTGGTGACGCCGGGCAGCGAGCTGGTGACCCTGGATGACGTGGAGCGTCTGAAACTCGATTTTCGCATTCCTGAAATTCAGCTGGGCATGATGGCGGTCGGACTTCCCATCGTCGCCACAAGCAATGCCTACCCGGACGAGGTATTTGAAGGCAGCGTCAGCCTCATCGACTCCCGAGTCGACCCCGTCAGCCGCAGCATCGGGGTTCGCGCCCTGCTGGACAACGACAAACGACTGCTGCGCCCGGGCATGCTGATGCGCGTAAGGGTGGCACGTGCGCCACGCCAGACCCTGGTGATTCCTGAAAGTGCCCTGGTACCTCAAGGTCGGCGTCAATATGTGTGGGTCGTCCGGCCAGCAGAAAATGGTAAGGCGGAAGACGGTCAGAACAAGAGCGCCCCGGTCGAGCGCCTGGAAGTGGAAATCGGCTCTCGCCGGGAGGGTGAGGTCGAGATCCTCGAAGGCCTCGAGGAAGGCGACATGGTGGTCAGCCACGGCGGCGATCGTCTGCGGCAAGGCGTTCGGGTACGTTTGATCGGCGTGGTGGATGAAAACACCAGCGTCAGCGAGATTCTCGATGCCCAGCGCAACGAGGAAAGCAACTGATGCTGCTGTCGGACATCTCCGTTCGGCGCCCGGTGCTGGCGATCGTCATCGCGGCATTGATCGTGGCCTTCGGCCTGCTGGCCCTGACCCGACTGCCGCTGCAGGAATACCCCACCATCGACCCGCCTATCGTCAGCGTCGATACCCGCTATCCCGGTGCTTCGGCAAATGTGGTGGAAACCCGGATCACCCAGGTGCTGGAGGACAGGATTGCGGGCATCTCCGGCATCCAGGTGATTTCTTCGAGCAGCCAGGACGGTCGTTCCAGCATCAGCGCCGAATTCCGCCTCGACAAGAACATCGATGACGCCGCCAACGATATCCGCGACCGCATTGCCGGCGCTCGGGACGAGCTGCCGGATGAGGCGGAGGCGCCGGAAATCAGCAAGGAGGACGCCAACTCGGATGTGGTGATGTGGCTGGTGCTGGCCGGCGACGGCTACACGTCTTCGGAACTGACGGACTACGCCAATCGCTATCTGCTGGATCGCTTCTCGGTGCAGGAAGGCGTATCGCGGGTGCGCGTAGGCGGCGATCGGGAATACGCCATGCGGGTGTGGCTCGACAGCGACGCCCTGGCGGCGCGAAATCTGACCGTCGGCGATGTCGAGAGCACGTTGCGCGAAGAGAACGTTGAACTCCCCGGTGGCTCTCTTGAATCGAGAGACCGCCAGTTCATCCTGCGTCTGCCGCGTAATTTCGCCACCCCGGAGGATTTCCAATCCCTGGTGCTGGACCAGGATGCCAACGGCTACCTGGTACGACTCAAGGATGTGGCCCGGGTCGAGTTGGGCACGGTGGAAGAGCGCTCCCTGTTTCGCGGCAACGGCGTGCCTGTCATAGGCCTTGGCATAATCAAGCAGTCCACCGCCAACGTCATGGCGCTATCCGAGGCGGTGCAGCAGGAAATGGAGCGCATCGCCCCCACCCTGCCGCCGGGCATGTCGCTGCGGCTCAGCTATGACTCATCGGAGTTCGTCGCCGGCGCCATCGATGAAGTCGTCATCACCCTGGGAATCGCCATGGCGCTGGTGGTGGTGTCCATCTTCATATTCCTCGGCAATCTGCGCACCACCCTGGTGCCACTGATCACCGTTCCCACCGCCCTGATCGGCACCTTCGCGATCCTGGCGATTCTTGGGTTCACCATCAACCTGCTGACGCTTCTCGCTCTGGTATTGGCGATCGGACTGGTGGTGGATGATGCCATCATCATGGTGGAGAACATTCACCGGCGCATGCATCTCTATGGCGAAACGGCGCTGGTGGCTTCGTTTCGAGGCGCCCGACAACTGACCTTCGCCGTCGTCTCCACCAGTCTGGTATTGATTGCGGTCTTCGTGCCACTGAGTTTTCTCCAGGGCGATATCGGCCGATTATTCACGGAATTTGCCCTGACCCTGGCGGCGGCCATTGCCATCTCGACCCTGTTGGCGCTGAGCCTGACGCCCATGCTGACATCAAAAATCCTCTCCTCTCAGATGCATGAAAGCGCCATGGCGCATCGGGTGGCGCTGGTACTTGAAGCCTCTCAGCGTATCTATCGTCGTCTGCTGGAACATGCTCTGGCCTTGCGCTGGTTGCTGGTGGGCGTTTTCGCTGTGCTGCTCGCCGGCACTGCTTGGCTCTATACGCTGCTGCCAGCGGAATACACCCCGCGGGAAGATCGTGGCACCTTCTTCGTCATCGTCTCCGGCCCGCCCGGGGCCACCTACGATTACATGCTGGACTACATGAACGAAGTCGAGGCGCGCCTTCTCCCTATGCGTGAAAAGGGTGAAGTCGACCGGATATTGGTACTGGCGCCGCTCAGCCGCGGCGGGCCTAGCGAGAACTTCAATACCGGCTTCGTCATTGCAGGTCTCAGCGACTGGTCCGAGCGGCGCGCCGCCTGGCCGATCATGGACGAGATCGGCGAACGTCTCGACGACCTGCCCGGCGTGCGGGTTTTTCCCATCATGCGGCGCGGCTTTGGCGGCAGCACCGAGCAGGCGATGCAGTTCGTTCTGGGGGGCGGCACCTACGAGGAGCTGGTGGCGTGGCGCGATACCCTGATGGAACATATTCGCCAGGACAACCCGCGACTCCTCAATCTGGAGAGCGACTATGAAGAGGATCAGCCGCAACTGCGGGTCGAGATCGACTACACCCAGGCGGCGGATCTTGGCGTCACCGTCACGGAAATAGGTCGCACCCTGGAAACCCTGCTGGGAGGGCGCAACGTCACCCGTTTCGTCGATCGTGGCGAGGAGTACGATGTCATCCTCGAGGCGGAGCGCGGCATTCATACCTCTCCCAATGCCCTGGACAACATCCGCGTACGCTCGGCTCGCACCGATCAACTGATCCCGCTGTCCAGCCTGGTGACCCTGACGGATTACGCCGGGCCCAGCACCTATAGCCGCTACAACCGCCTGCGCGCGATCACCCTTCAGGCGGACCTGGCGGACGGTTATTCCATGGGCGAGGCCTTGAGCTATCTGGAAGCCACGGTGGACGAGATTCTGCCTGCGGAAGTACAGACCGATACCAAGGGTGCGGCGCGGGATTACCAACAGTCCAGCGGCGATACTACCTTCCTGTTCGTACTCGGTGTGATCGTGGTATTTCTGGTGCTGGCGGCCCAGTTCGAGAGCTTCGTGCATCCCCTGGTGATCATGCTGACGGTGCCCTTGGCCATCGGCGGTGCGCTGCTCGGGCTCTATCTGACGGGGCAGTCCCTGAATATCTACAGCCAGGTGGGGCTGGTCATGCTGGTGGGGCTGGCGGCCAAGAACGGCATCCTGATCGTCGAATTCGCCAATCAGCTGCGGGACGAAGGCCGAGAATTTCGCGACGCCCTGATCGCAGCGTCCTTGACTCGGCTGCGGCCGATCCTGATGACCTCGGTCACCACCATCGCCGGGGCCGTGCCCTTGATCCTCTCTTCCGGCGCCGGTGCCGAAACCCGGCTGGTACTGGGCACGGTGATCTTCTGTGGCGTTGCCGCCGCGACACTATTCACCCTGTTCGTGATTCCGGTGGCCTACGATCTACTGGCGCGTCATACCGGCTCACCCCAGGCAATCTCCAGGCGGCTGGAGCGCGAAATGGACGCGTCCCGCATTCAGGGATCGACGCACAAAAGATGAAGAGTAAAAAGTGAAAGGCACCGATATACATCCAAAAAAACGGGCAGCTCGGAAGAGCCGCCCGTTCGGATGATGCGGAACCCTATCTAGCCCTTGGGTCCGAATATCAGCCAGAGAATAAAGCCAATCAACGGGAAGAAGATGAGTACGAGAATCCAGATGACCTTGGCCAACGTGCTGGCGCCGCTTTTGGCTACCTTGACGATGGCCCAGATGACGATGATCAGCCAGATCAGACTCAGAATGCCGCCGAAGGCGTTACCCAGACTGCCGAACAAGTTATCCATACATACCTCTCCATAATCAATCGTTAGATGCTTCCGTTCGCCATCAGCATGATAGCACAAGCTCGAATTACGACCTTATTATGTCAGCTAAAAAGTCTTCTCTAAAACTTTATCTGAAGCAAAACAGGCAGGCCGTTCATGGCCTGCCCGCCACAGGCTCCCCTTTGAATCGCTACCCCTTGGGGCCAAACAATAGCCAGACAATCAGCCCGACCAGAGGGAATACCAGCAGTACGATGATCCAGACTATCTTGGCAAGCGTACTTGCCGCACTTTGAGCGACCTTGACGATGGCCCAGATAATGATGACCAGCCAGATCAGACCCAATAGGCCGCCTACTTCAATACCCATGAACACATTCCTTATATGGCTTCAATGTTCAACCGCTTTTACAAGTAGCATAACTTGTTGAAGTGGCACAACTGCGTCCACTAACGGTACCGGCCATCGTGGATGGCTTCACGCCCCATTTAAACCGATAAGGCCTGTAATCAGTATTACAAAGGTGCGTGATTGATCCCCGACAAATCTTCATTTATCTCGAAAATGCGGGACTCGATATTCTCGACTCCCATCTCGCCTAGACGGCGACTATGCTTGTCGAGATAGGCACTGGCCTGCTCGCGCGTATCAAAAAGATAAATGCCGCCGGCCAGCTTCGCCTCGGCATCTTGCGTCCACAGTTTCCAGCGAAAGCCCGGCTCGTCATTGATGGTGCGCGCAAGGGACTGCATGGCTTCGACCATCGCCTCGCCGAAAGGCCCATTGAAAGGAAAGTGAACCTGCAATACTACGGCCATGACGCCTCCTTGTTGATGATGGACGAGCAATGATATGCCAATCTCACCCTTGGCCTGTCGGTCTCAACACCATTTTGGCACCGCGGATTTCGATATCGAAACGCCTGAGGAAACTCATCCCCAGTAACGCGGTGCTGCCTCCAAGCCCGGGGTTTATCGAGCCGCGCACGTCTTTTGCTTTCAGGCCACCCAATTCGATCTCATCGATCGTCGTCAGATACCCCCGAACACGCCCGTTGGCAGTATTGAAATCCGCAGTGGCACCCCGCTGCAAACCAAGACGATCCGCAAGCGGGGCAGGTATCGAGACCAGACTCGCCCCGGTATCCAGCAGGAATTCCACGGGCTCGCCGTCGATATATCCTGTGGCAACGAAGTGCCCCGAGGCGTTGCGTTCAAGGGTGACGGGCTCGCCTTCGCTTCCCGCGAGCCGGACAAGATCCGCATTCGGATTGCGCCGGTCATCGATAAAGCCTTGAAACCACCACACCCCAAAGCCCATCACGATCAGCCAGAACAGCAGCATCATGCCGAGCCCCGCCCGCCGCACCGCCTTGTCCTCGTCGTTCACGGCGCCTCCGGCGGCCCCTTGAGCTCGACGGTATTACCCTCCGGGTCGTTCACATAGATCGAAGGCCCCATACCCTCGGCACCGTAGCGCTGAACGATCTCGCCGGGGTCAATCCCTTGCGCCTGCAGATACCGGCGAATGGCCTCCCCATCGAAGGGGTCCAGACGCAGGCAGACATGATCGACGTTGTGGCCATCCTCACCCGGGGCCGCGCCGCCCATGCGCCCGAGCTTGCCCTCCACCGGCACCAGGTCGATCAAGGAGGTGCCGGCGCGCAACTGAATCAGGCCGATCTCCTCGTTGACTTTCTCGACCGGGCAGTTGAGCACCCGTTCATAGAAATGCTGCATCGTTTGCCGGTCCTTTACCCGCAGCACGACATGATCGATATTTCGCACCTGAATCATGAGATGGTCCCTCATTCGAGATTGGTCGTTTGCATGGACGCCAAGCGTTCAAACAGCGTCACCGGAGCCGGCCTTGCCGCCCCGCTCGAGCCGGTGAATGGCATCGTCGCCTTGGCGGGCCAGGGCTTGCAGGCGATCGATCTGTTCATCCAGCCGGGGCAGTGCTTCCCGGCGGTAGCGCGAGACATCGTCGATGGCCGCCAGCACATCGCCGAAGGCCTGTTCGAGCTTTTCCATATCGAGCATGGTGGAGGCAGAGCGATTCTGGATTTCCACCCCCTGGCTGCGCAGGGACTTGGCGGTGCCGGCGATCATGTCCGAGGTAGTGGCATTGAGCGCTTCGACCCGATCGAGCACCAGGCGCTGGTTGGCCAGGGCCAGGGCCACGGTGACCGCCACGGTCAGCGCCGAGACGGTGACGTTGATGGCCCGGTCCACCCCGCGAATGAGCTCCCGGTTGTTGCGAATGACCACCTCCAGGGCCAGCACGCCTTGCTGGCTGACGGCTAGTTGCTGTTGCAGGTCGACGATGCGCTGACGCAGGGGGAAAAGCAGTTCTTCCTCGATAAAGGCACGCTTGGGATCGCTCTCTTCCAGACTCGCCACGCGCCGTTCCAGACGCTCGTCGATCAATCTGCCCAGTACGATCTGATGCTGCAACTGGTCCAGGGTGTCTCGTAGCGCCGTCTGGTCGTCGCTCAGGGTCAGGTTGTCGCGACGCAGCATGTCGCGGCCCTCCTCCAGATCGCGAATGATGGCATCGAGGGCCTGCTGGGCACTTTCGTACTTACGGAAATAGCGCTGAAGCCCGTTGCCGACCCCGGGAATGCGGGCCATCAGCTTATCGAGACCGCCTCGGGTCAACGTGTGCCGATTGGGGTCGAGATTCGTCATGCGCTCCCGCAGGCTGGTCAGGGCCTTGGCCACCGGCCCGCCATCGTCGCCGTGATGAGCGAGCTTGCGAATGGGGGTCTGCAGCATCTCGCTGCGATAGGCGGCCTGGCGCTGTATATCACTGCCCATCTCGTCTACCTGGCGACGCTGGCTTTCCGCGGACTCGCTGCGGGTCAGCAGATCGTCGACGAAGCTGTCCGCCTGGGCAGCAAGTGTCGCCTCATCCGCCTGGGGCTTGCGAGACTCGAACTCTCCCTCCAGGTTTCTTGCAATTTCATCTGCCGGCGGCAGACGCAGCTGTCCTGGCGTCCGCGCCCTGTCACGCTCATCACTCATAGCTTCGTCGCCCCTTTGATACCCGTCATTGATATCTGCCATAAACATATCCCATCAACGCGGCCGTCCATAGCGCTCGGCCCGTTCGACGAAATGACTCAGATCGCGCAAGGCCTGATCCGCGTCGATCGAAGCCTGAGGGCGTCCGGTCTCTATACGCGCCATGGTCACCGCGGCATCGTCAAGTGCTGTCAAGGCGGCTTCGTTACGGGCGCTGAGTTCATCCAGATGCTGCTGGGTTTCCGTGAGCAGCGTCAGGCGCCGCTCCAGGGTGGCGCGTTCGGTCAGGCTCAGGCTGTTGCGCTCCTTTGACAAACGGCGGCGCACGAAATCACCATCCACCCCCGCGATACCGCTGGCCTGGGAGGCCATGCGGGTCAAGTTGTCCACGGCACCGAAACAGACTTCTGCGATCAAGGTGCGGGAGCGCTCGAAGGCAAGTTCGTTGGTATCGAAGCGCTCCTTGAGCACCTTCGTGACCCGCAGGTAGCGGCTGTATAGTCGATCGGCCTGGACGGCAAGCTCGGGCTGGCTCACGGCGATCAGGCGCTCCTTGGCGGTACACAGCGCACGGATGACATCGTCGGCATTCGCTGGCGGCTGCCGTGGATCGAGGGTGGCGCCGCCTTTCTCACTGGCCTGCTGGGCCTGCTGTTGCTGGCGGCGCGCCTTCTCGGCATTCAACTGTGCCTCGAGACGGCGCTGCTTGCGCTTCATCAACCAGCCCCGAATGCGCCGCTCGACCGGCACGGCAACCGCCACCGCTCCCAATCCGGCAAGCCAGCCCAGCAGGCTGGGGCCAAAACCGCCCCAAAGCGAGGTCACCCATAGCAGCATGGCGATGAATGGCACCGTCAACCAGTAGCGAATGACGACCTGGAGACGGTCTGGCGTCAGCGTGCCAAGGGCAAGCCCAGGGCTGATCATGCCGATCAGGAACCAGGGCAGGCAGGTGATGAAGAGCCCGTAGGCAAAACCTTGAAGAAATCCGAGCATGGGAGCGGGGCCTGTCGACTCAGAACGATTGGGTTACCGCGATGATCTGCGGTTCATGTGACCATGTGACTTAGAGAGGAGATATGGGCGTGGCGTTCGTTTTTCCACCGTGGAATCGTAAGTACCATCTTCTTGATCCATGTAATGACGGCTCAACCTGCCGGTGATTAAATAGCCAAATGGCGCGCAAGGACGCGATAGGGGATCGCTGAATAAATCGCCGAGTGAGATGAAGTGCAAGGCGCACGGAGCACAGAAGACGAGACATAACATGGGGTTAGGCGAGTCTTCGAGCACCGCGC
Source organism: uncultured Halomonas sp. (assembly GCF_947493865.1). Lineage (GTDB taxonomy): Bacteria > Pseudomonadota > Gammaproteobacteria > Pseudomonadales > Halomonadaceae > Modicisalibacter. Next base: position 76,582 of record NZ_CANLTC010000012.1, on the reverse strand, counting down.
AACGCAGCAATTCGTCCACGCAGGCATTTATGCAGTGATTCCTTAGCCGGAGCAACCGAGCATTAGCCCAACAATACGCCTCCAATGGAAGGAGCCCTGTATGAAGCCGTTTCTTTCTGCCGCCCTGCTGGTGACGCTCGTCGCTGGCGATGTCCTGGCGCAAGCGAACACCCCCACACATGGCTGCGACAAGGTGCTGGATATCACCGACACCACCTCTCAGGCTACACCACTCGCTCTAGGCGTAGACGAACGCCTATGTCTGGATAGCGAGCAGGTTGCGATCTGGTTCGTCGATCAAGATGGCTGGGGAAGCGAGGTGACCAGCGATAAGCGCTACTGGCAGTTGACACCACCAGGCCCTACTCGGGCCATCTTCACGCTGCACCTGCCCTCCGGGGATCAGCGCAAGCTCCGGGTGATGGTCAATTCGACCGAAGCTAAACAAACGAATGCGAATGACGAGTCGCCCTAGCCATCTGCCACCAGCCGGGCAGCAATTGCTGCACTTGAGGGCGGGCGAAACGATCATCGATGAGGTGGATCACGCCGCGATCCTCTTGGGTGCGGATGACGCGCCCGGCGGCCTGGATCACCTTCTGCAGGCCGGGGTATAGATAGGTGTAATCGTAACCGTCGCCAAAGAGCGCGCCCATGCGCCGCTTGAACTGCTCGTTCACCGGATTCATCTGGGGCAAGCCCAGGGTAGCGATAAAGGCGCCAACTAGACGCTCGCCGGGCAAGTCGATGCCTTCGCCGAACACCCCGCCCAATACCGCGAAGCCGATGCCCTGGCTGTTTTCGTCAAAGCGCGCAAGAAAATCCTGCCGCGCTGGCTCATCCATGCGTCGCGACTGCTCCCAAGCGGGAATGTCGGGATGGCGCCGGCGGAGCAACCCGACGACCTGTTCGAGGTAATCGAAGCTGCTGAAGAACGCCAGATAATTGCCCGGCCGGGCGGCGAACTGATCCGCCATCAGTTGGACGATAGGCGCCAAGGATGCCCCACGGTGATGAAAGCGCGTCGAGACATGATCGACGACCCGCACCGACAGTTGCTCGGCACTGAAAGGCGATTCCACCTCGATCCAGGGCGTGTTCGCCGGCAGGCCAAGCAGATCACCGTAGTAGCGGCTGGGGCTCAGGGTCGCGGAGAACAGCACCGTGGCGCGGGTCGCTTCGAAGCGCGGCGTGAGAAACCCTGCCGGCACGACATTTCGAAAACACAGTGCTGAACTCACACCTCCTCGCCGACCGGCCTTGAAGGTCATGTCGAACAAGGAGTGCTCATCGAACAACTCATTGATGCGACAGAAATGCATGGCCTCAAAATAGAAAGTCTGCAGCGCAGCGTCGAGACCGAAAGGCTGCTCGGTGAAGTGATCGGTGATGGCGGCGACGGCATTATGCAAGGCATTCAACAGCTTCGTCGGGAGCGAGTCGAGCACCCGGTAGGTCTGTTTCTCCGCCGCTTCGCTCTCGATCTTATTGAGCGCGCTCCACTGCCGCGCCACCCGATCCAGGGCTTTCTTGATCGCCGCCGGCGCTTCCCGATGCAGCGCCTTGAAGGCGGCCTGATCCAGTTCGGCGCTGTACATGCGCCGCGCCCGCTCCACCAGATTGTGGGCCTCGTCCACCAGCACCCCGACCCGCCATTGATTGGCGACGGTAAGGCCGAACAGCATGGCGTTGAGGTCGAAGTAGTAGTTGTAATCCCCCACCACCACGTCGCTCCAGCGTGCCAGCTCCTGTCCCAGATAGTAGGGGCAGATCTCGTGTTCCAATGCCACATCGCGCAGCGCCGCCTGATCAAGCATTCCTGTTCTTACCGCCGCCTGGCGCGCGGCGGGCAGGCGATCGTAGAAGCCGCGGGCCAGGGGGCCGGCGTCACCGTGACACGCCTTGTCCGGATGCTCGCAGGCCTTGTCCCGAGCCACCAACTCCAATACCCGCACCGGTGCCGCTTCCTGCTCCCGTTCAGGCACGAGCGAAGCCAGAGCGTGCAACGCCAATCGCCGGCCGGGGGTCTTGGCGGTCAGGAAGAACAGCTTGTCCAGATTCTGAACCGGTAGCGCCTTGAGCATGGGAAACAGCGTGCCCAGGGTCTTGCCGATACCCGTGGGGGCCTGCAGCATCAGGCAGCGACCGGTACCGACCGCCTTGTAGACCGCCTCCGCCAGGGGGCGCTGGCCGGTGCGAAAACCGGCATGGGGAAACCGCAACTCGCTCAGGGAATGATCCCGAGCCGAACGATGGGCCAGTTCCTGCTCGGCCCAGTCGATGAAGCGCTCGCACTGCCGGGCAAAAAATTCTTGCAACTCCGCCGCCGTGAACACCTCGCAGAGCAGCGTCTCCCGTTGGCTGACGATGTCGAAATAAACCAGGGCCAGGCGAATCTCGGAAAGCTCCCGGCTCTGGCACAGCAGCCAGCCGTAGATCTTCACCTGGGCCCAGTGCAGCGCCCGGTGATTGGCCGGCATCAGCGCCAGGTCGCCGCGAAAGGTCTTCACCTCCTCGAGCTGGTTGCGCGCAGGATCGTAACCATCCGCGCGACCGCGCACCGCTAGGTGACGATAATTCCCTTCGAGGGGGATTTCGCGCTCGTAGCCGTCCCCACGGCGTGAGGCCACCAGCGCATGGCCGGCGATGCCCTCTCGGGCGGAGGGCGACGGCGTGAAACGCAGATCGAGATCGCCGGTCTTGGCGGTGAACTCGCACAGGGCGCGAACCGCAACGCGGTAATTCATGGGACGGTGTCGCCTTCCTGCCACTGCACGTAACATACCGCGACCGGCATGGCGTGTTCGGCACAGAACGCCATCCAGCGCAGCTGATTGTCCTGCAGGCGATCCCCCGGTCCCTTCACCTCGATCATGCGGTAGCGCTTGAGAGGATCATCATGCTCGGGCCAGAACTGGATCAGATCCGGCAGCCCGGCGCGGTTGGCCTTGATATCCTGCAATAGGCGTTTAAACCATAATTTGAGATGTTCAGCAAGAAAGCAGGCCAGCGCCTGCTCCAGTAGCGACTCACTCAAGATGCCCCAGTGTACGAAGGGCGATTGCAGCCCCTGCTTGGCGACGAAGTTCTCGCGAATCCTATGCCGGTAGTCCGTCGAATCGAGCTGGGCCAGGCAGGCAGCGAACATCTCCTCGCGCCGGGCATGAAAATCCGGACGCAGCAGATCCGCCGGGCCAGCGTGGAACGGGTGAAAGAAGGCGCCGGGCAAGGGGGCGAAGATCGCTTCCCAACAGAGCAGGCCGAACAGCGAATTGATCAGCCCATTCTCGACGTAATGCACCGGGCCTGTAGCTTCGTCGAGATGCTCGCGCACCACGCTTTCCACCGAGCGCGGGGCAGTTGGCCTCGGCAGCAGTAGATCAATACGCTCGACGCTTGCACTGGGCTGACGCTGCAATGTGGGCAGACCCAGCCTGCGCCGAAGGCGTGGCAACACCCGTTCGAGATGCTGGGATTCGGCCTCGCTTTCCGGCGCTTCTGCCATCTCATGCGCCAGTTCCAGCGCGGCATCGAATGCCTCAAGGCGTTCCAATACCCGCAAACGACGAGCGCGGGCTCCAGGATGAGAACAGTCTGTATACAGCGCTAGCGCGGTTTCAAGCAGTGCAGCGCGCTCGCAATGTTGACCCAACGTGAACAGCAGCTTGGCGCGTCGGGATTCGAGCCAGGGGTTGTCGGCGAAGGCTGGCGGCACCTCGGCGAGCACGGCTTCCACTGACTCGCCCGACTCGAAACGCTCCCGGCAGCGGTGCAGATGCAGGTAGGCATCCACATCGTCGCGACTCTGAAAGGCCCGGGAATCATGGGTGAACGGCACACGTTCGAAGCGAAAGACGCCCAGGTCGGCGAGCACGAACTCGGAGAAGCCCTGGCGCAGGTTGCCGAAGAACATCAGGCGCAAGCGCTCGCACAAATCCATGAGCTGCAGCGAATAAATCCGTTCGTCACTCCCCGGGCACCACTGATCGAAACGCCGCGGTTCCTGGAAAGAAGGCTCGAGCTTCTCGAACAGCTCGGCTTTTTTCACGCCTGCGCGATCGACATGATCCTTGAACGCGGCCACGAGTTCCGTCTTGGTCAACAGACCGAACAGCTGCTTCAGGTTCAATTCCGGCACGTCGTCGATCAAGCCCCGGGCGATCAACGGCACCGCCGCCTCCCGGATCGAACCGATCTCGGGGTAGGCGAGCTTGCTGGCCCGGAACAGCGTGCCCTTGCGCATGACCATACGCACCAGCAGCGCCTGAGAGGGCCGAGGCAAGGCGCGAAAAGACGCGATGAAGCCATGTTCCCGTGCATTCAGCAGATCGTCATAACGCTTTTCGACCCAGTCGAGCAAAAAGCGAAAATTGACCAGATAGTAAAAGGGATCGTCTACCGACGCGGCGAAGGAGTGAGGAGCAAAAGCACTGTTCATTCATCCATGATAGCAAGGAGCTCAGGACTGACACCAGTCGAACGGGATCACTGAGACAGCCTATTTTGACGGCTTTAATGAACCCAATCCTCATAAACCAACCCGATCACACGACTGAACTCGCGCACATTGTTGGTCACTAATATGCAGCCACTGGCAATGGCATGGCCTGCAATAGCGATGTCGTTATCGCCTATCGGCGTTCCTGCCTCTGCCAATCCACGCTTGGCATCGAGGGTGGCATCTATCGCCATCTTGTCCCATGGCAAAATGGCATCAAGACGCGCCACGAATTCATCCACGAGCTGCTTGTGCTTGGGTGATGCTTTCTTGCCTATTCGACCGTAGCGCATCTCTGCATAGGTAATGGCTGATATAACGATCCTGTTTTGCTTGCCGACTTCCTCGGTCAGGCGTTGCAGTACCGATGCCGGGTGGTCACGCATGATGAACGAACAGATACAGGTATCGAGCATGTACATGCTCATGGCTCGAAGCGCTCTTCGTCAGTGATGACCGGGGGACGCTCTTGCAAGAAGTCCGCATCTGCCTTGGGTAATGTGCTCAACGAATACCAGCTAGGACGAATAGGACGTAACGTGATGGTATCGCCATCGCGAATGATTTCCAGCTCGGTGACCCCGTCGAACTCCATGTCCTTAGGTAAACGAACAGCCTGATTTTTGCCATTCTTGAATATCGATACAGTGCGCATGGACAACCTCCAGCCCGAAATGCAGCCCTTACTATGTAGAATTCCGTTAACATATGCAAGGCATATGCATTTAGGTTTCCGATAATTACCCCATCCATGGCTTGGCTCGCTGCCGATCACCGACATCCTCCGTTTTCATTGCTACGCTGATGGCAGGCAATGAATAACAAGGAATGACTCATGAGCAGCACGCCAACGGATCAGCAGAAGCAATCCTCCCAAGACGACAAAGTATCGGCACTCTCGTTTCGTCTGGGAGCCTGGGGGGCGGCGGTACCGCTGCTGTTTTTCGTGATCTGGGCTATCAGTACCAGCGTGATAGGGCTTTCCTCAGAAATCGGCCTGGTGATGGGCGCCCTGTTCGGCATTACCTTGGGGTTATTTTTCTGCACCAGCAAATGGGAAGAGTACGCCAAGGGGCTGTTCGAGGGCCTGACCCAGCCCGTCGGCGTTGTCGCCATCGTGGCCTGGTTCTACGCCGGCATGTTCGCTCAGGTACTGCAGGTGGGCGGTCTGGTGGAAGGCCTGGTGTGGCTTGGGGCCATTTCCGACATGACCGGAGGCTGGTTCGTCGCCCTGACCTTCATCCTGGCCGCTATCTTTTCCACCGCCGTGGGCACCGGCTACGGCACCACCGTGGCGTTTTGTACCCTGATGTACCCGGCTGGCGTTGCCGTGGGCAGCGATCCGGTGATGCTGTTTGCAGCAATTCTCTCCGGCGCCATCTTCGGTGACAACCTGGCGCCGGTCTCGGACACCACCATCGTTTCCGCTACGACCCAGGATGCAGATGTGCCCGGGGTGGTTCGCAGCCGATTCAAATACTCGATCATGGCGGCCATTCCGGCGGTAATTCTTTACGTGCTGTTTGGCGGTGGCGGCGACAGCAATGCTGCCGATCCCGCCGCGCTCAGCGCCATGATCGAGTCAACGGAACCGCTGGGTCTGGTGATGCTGGCACCCTTTGCGCTGGTCTTGATCCTGGCCTTGTCCGGCCAGCATCTGATTACCTCGCTCACCTGGGGCATTCTGGCCTCGGTACCCACCATTGCCATCATCGGTACCGGCTCCCTGTCCGACATCATCGCCTTCGATGCGGATTCTGACACCGTGATCACCGGGGCGCTGGTCAATGGCGTCCAAGGCTACGTCACCATGTCGATACTGATCCTGCTGATCGTCGCCGCTGCTTACCTGATGAAGCTCGGCGGCACCATGGAGATGATCACCGGCAAGCTGATGACCTGGATCGGGAAATCCGTCAAGCGTGCCGAGACCTCGATCTGGGGCATCGTGGCCCTGCTCAACAGCGCCATTACCATCAATACCGCCGCGGAAATCGCCGCCGCCCCCTTCGTGCGGGAACTCGGTACCCGCTACCACATCCATCGCTATCGGCGTGCCAACATGCTCGACGCGGTGACCTCCGCCCTGGGCTACATTTTCCCCTGGGGTGCGCCAGTGCTACTGGGCTGGTCGACGATTACCGGCATGCAGGGCACCTACGACTGGCTGCCGGCGGTGGCGCCCACCCAGGTCTTCCCCTTCGTCTTCCAGGGCTGGTTCCTGGCGCTGATCATGCTGTTCGCGGCGCTGACCAGTTGGGGGCTGACATTTGAAGACGCTGACGGCAATGAATTGAGGCATTCACCTGCAAGATGATCCGCATCAAGCGGCATTCAGGGCGCATGGGTTAGACTGCTAATTAATAATTCAAGGCTTTCATGAGGAGCTTTCATGGATCGTCAACAGGATATGTCAGCAATCACGCAAGAAACAACGCACGAAACAACCAGCGCTGCCAGACAGCTGATCGGCAATATCACCGACCTGCAACGCCAGCAAAGTCGCAACCTACTCACCAATTTGCAAAAGCGCCAGCAGGACATGATCGAGCCTTGGCTCGAGGGCGAGTTGAAGGTGCCTGGACCTGCGGACTGGCTGAACTATCTGGTGGATGCCGGCGAGCGCAGCGTTCTATTCTGGGAAACCCTGCAAAAGCGCGCGGACAACACCCGGGCCCATGAACAGGCCGGCTCCCCCCCGCTGCTCAAATTCGACTATGAAACCCTGCTGGACGGCGCCGACCTGGAAACCCCGGTCAATTATTCCCTGCTGCGCATCCTGCCCGCCAACGACCAGCCCATCGACGAGACCCTGGCGCCGTTGATCATCGTCGACCCGCGGGGTGGCCATGGTGCCGGTATCGGCGGTTTCAAGCAGGATTCGGAGATCGGCGAAAGCCTGCGCGCCGGACATCCGACCTATTTCATCGCCTTCGGCTTTTCCCCAGAGCCAGGCCAGACCATGACCGACGTGGCCATGGCCCAGATGCGCTTCATCGAATTTGTCACCGAGCGCCACCCGAAGGCCGACAAGCCGGTGATCATCGGCAACTGCCAGGCGGGTTGGGCCCTGATGGGGCTTGCCGCCGCCCGCCCGGAACTGCCGGGCATGGTGATCGTCAACGGGGCGCCGCTTGCCTACTGGTCCGGGGTCACCGGGCGCGATCCGATGCGCTATGCCGGCGGTCTGCTAGGGGGCGCCTGGGCTACTCGGCTGGCAAGCGATCTGGGTAACGGACGTTTCGACGGCGCTTGGCTTGTCAGCAACTTCGAGAACCTGAACCCTGCCAACACGTTCTGGACCAAGGGCTACGATCTTTATGCCAAGGTGGATACCGAGGCGCCGCGCTTTCTCGACTTCGAGCGCTGGTGGGGCAGCCCGAACCTGTTCAACGCCGATGAAATAGAGTCCATCGTTGATGACCTGTTCATCGGCAATCGACTGACCGGTGCCGCCAATGCCGGCGGCAACCTGCTCGACCTGCGCGCCATCGAGGTGCCGGTGGTAGTGTTCTGCTCCTATGGTGACAACATCACTCCACCCCAGCAGGCGCTGAACTGGATCGTCGACCTCTATCCGGATGACTTCGCCCTGCAAAGCGCCGGGCGCACCATCGTCTATCTCAAGCACGCCAGCACCGGACACCTGGGCATCTTCGTGTCCGGCAGCGTGGCCCGGCGCGAGCATCGTCAGATGATCGATGCGCTGAGCGAGATCAAGGCGCTTCCACCGGGACTTTTCGAGCTGATCATCGACGACGTGCCCGGTAGCGAAACGCCTGCGTATCGGGTGCATTTCGAGACCCGCAGCGTCGACGACATCCGGGCCGTGGATACGGATGGTCGGGAAGAGGAGCGGGAATTCATCGAAGTCGACAAGGTCTCGGAAATCACCAGCCAGCTGTACGACTGGACGGTGCGCCCCTGGCTCAGTCGCATGATCACCGAACCCATGGCGGAAACGATGCGCAGGACGCACCCTTTTCGTCTCAGGCGCAGTATCTGGGGCAGCCAGAACCCGGCCCTATGGTGGCTGCCGGCCGCCGCTGAACGGGTGCGACAATCACGCCACCCGGTCGATTCGAGCAACCCACTGCTGGCCTGGCAGGAACTGGCCTCGCGCAATATCGCCAATACCCTGGACAGCTGGGGCGAAATGCGCGATGCCGGCGGTGAACTGGTCTTTCATGCATTTTACGGCTATCTGAGCATGCTCAGCAGCGCGTCCCCCTCGCCTGGTACCAAGCGCCATAAAGAGGCCCGGGAGCGCAAACGCATCGAAGAACTTCGCGACGACCTGTCCAAGGGTGGAGAACTCGAAGCCGGCCTGCGGGTGCTGCTGCTTTTTGCCAAGGCAGAAGGCAAGCTTTCCAAGTCAGCCATGGAGTCAGTGGTCCAAGGCTATCGCAAGGCGGCCACGCAACTACCGGATATCGAGACGCTGCGCGAGATTACGCGCCAGCAGAATCTACTGGTCTTTGCCTATCCCGAAGAGAGCGTGCAGCAGCTGCCCGATATAGTGCCGGATGCGGAGTCGCGACAGCGAATCCTCGATGCCGTGTGCAGGATCGAGCCGGCCTGGTGCAACGGCGAAGGTGAGACCGGAAAGCTATGGCGTCACCTGAACGAGATCTTTGAACAGCCTTCAAGCCAGTCGTCGCGTAAGTCATCGAATAAGCAATCGAAAGCCAAATGATGCCAAACACGCGCCAGGCCGGTCGCCTCGACGACCGGCCCGACAGTTTGCATGTCATTGGCAACTGGACCATTACCCACTACGCCAGACTTCAGGCTCAAATCGACGCTTTCAAGACCCAGGCCGGGAACGGCCACGAGCTAGACAGAAGCATCGATTTAAGTGCGATCGAGACCCTGGATACCGCCGGTGCCGCGCTGCTGATCGATCTGCTCGGCGTTGAGCGTATGGCGGCAACCATGGCGCAAGCACCAGAGCTGCCACCAGCACGTCGGGCACTGCTGGACACCATGCTACAGGCCATGGAGACGCCGCTGACGCCAAAAAGCCACGAGATCTCAAAGCCGCTGGCTTTTCTGGCGCAAACCGGTGAACGCGTCGAGGATTTCTGGAAACAGCAGCATCTTTTGCTTGGTTTCATTGGCCTGATCCTGAGCGCACTGGTGACGAACCTGTTGCGCCCCAGGCGCTGGCGCATGACCGCCCTGGTGGCGCAGATTCAGCAGACCGGTTTCAACGCCATCGGCATCGTCGCCCTGCTGACCTTCCTAATCGGGGCGGTGGTGGCTTTTCTGGGCGCCACGGTGCTACAGAACTTCGGCGCGACGATCTATACGGTCAATCTTGTCGCCTTTTCCTTCCTGCGGGAATTCGGCGTGTTGCTGGCGGCCATTCTGCTCGCCGGACGCACCGCCAGCGCCTTTACCGCCCAGATAGGCTCGATGAAAGCCAACGAGGAGATCGATGCCATTCGCGCCCTGGGGCTGAACCCTGTCGAGCTCCTGGTGCTGCCGCGGGTGCTCGCCATACTGGTGACACTGCCAATCCTGACCTTCGTGGGCATGCTCAGCGGTATCCTTGGCGGGGCGCTGGTGTGCCTGCTGACCCTGGACATCTCGGCGCTGCAGTTCTTCACCATCCTGCAGGACGTGGCGCCCCATCATTTCATCGTCGGCCTGTCCAAGGCGCCGCTATTTGCCTTTTTCATCGGAGCAATCGGCTGCCTGGAAGGCTTCAAGGTCAGCGGCAGCGCCCAGTCCGTGGGGGAGCACACTACCTCCAGCGTGGTGCAGTCCATCTTCATGGTGATTCTGCTGGACGCCATGGCCGCGCTGTTTTTCATGGAGATGGGATGGTGAGTCTTCGTGAAGATACGCCAAGGGGCGACGATCACGTGTTGATCAGGATTCGCGATCTGTGCAACCGCTTTGGTGAGCATGTCGTTCATGAACATCTCGATCTGGACGTCTACCGTGGAGAGATCCTGGGCATCGTGGGGGGCTCCGGCAGCGGCAAGTCGGTGCTGCTGCGCAGCATCGTCGGGTTGCTGCGACCGAGTGCAGGCAGCATCGACGTGTTCGGGGAGGATCTGCAGGCGCTATCGACCAGGCGCCGGTCCTTGTTGGAACGGCGCTTCGGCGTGCTGTTTCAGCGCGGGGCGCTGTTTTCTTCCTTGAACCTGCAGGAGAACGTGGCGTTCCCGGTGCTCGAGCACCTGGGCCTTGCGCGAGCCGAGGCGGAGTTTCTGGCCCGAGTGAAACTGTCCCTGGTGGGGCTACCGGCAAATGCCGCCCTGCAATACCCGTCGGAGCTCTCCGGCGGGATGATCAAGCGTGCTGCCCTGGCCCGGGCACTGGCCCTGGACCCGGAGGTGCTGTTTCTCGATGAACCCACCGCCGGGCTCGATCCCATCGGCGCCGCGGCCTTCGATCAGCTGCTGCTGACCTTGAGAGATGCGCTGGGTCTGAGCGTGTTCCTGGTCACCCACGATCTGGATACGCTTTACAGCACCTGCGATCGGGTCGCCGTGCTGTCCCAGCGACGCGTCTTGGCAGCGGACCGGCTGGAAGTGGTCGAAAAAGTGGACGACCCCTGGGTTCGCGACTATTTTAATGGGCCTCGTGGGCGAGCGGCGAGACGACATATCAATTCTTCGAAGGTGGACTGACATGGAACCCCGTGCGCATCATGTGATGATAGGCCTGTTCACCCTCATTGCCCTTGGTGGCGCCCTGCTGTTTGCTCTCTGGCTGGGCAAGTCGAGCGTCGAGCGGGACTACAGCTACTACGAGATACGCTTCGACCAGGCCGTGAGCGGATTGGCCGTGGGCAATGCGGTGCAATACAACGGCATCCGGGTAGGCAACGTGCTGGATCTAACGCTGGATCCGAACGACCCGGGCCAAGTCCGGGCACTGGTGCGCGTCTATAGCGATATCCCCATCAAGGAAGATACTCGGGCCAGCCTGGCGCTTGCCAACATTACCGGCAGCATGAGCGTGCAACTCAGTGGCGGTAGCCCACAAAGCCCGACGCTGGTCAGCGACCCGGATCAGCCGGCGGTGATTGTGGCGGAGCTTTCTTCCCTGCGCTCGCTTTTCGCCGATGGCGAAACCCTGATCGTGCGACTCGATACGCTGCTCGACCGCGCCAATCGCCTATTGTCATCAACGAATACCGAGCGCGTCGGCAGCATCCTGGCGAATATCGAGCTCATCACCGTTTCGCTGGCGGCACAGCGCGGCGAACTTGCCCAGGCGGCGGCGAACTTCAATCAGGCCAGCCAGACATTCAACGCACTGCTGGAAAATCAGGCAAGCGTGGCATTTGACGATGCCCAGCGGGCAATGACGACCCTGGCCCGTACGAGCGCTCGGCTCGAATCCTTGCTTGCGGATAATGAAGCCTCTCTCGACCAGGGACTGGGCGATTTCGGGCCGGCCATCAACGAGTTGAACAGCGTACTGACCAATCTGAATCGCATCACCCGTCGCTTCGAGGAAAATCCCTCCAGCTATCTATTCAAGGGCGACACCCTGCCGGAGTTTTCACCATGAGCGCATGCAGCATGGGCTTTGTTCGACGGGCTGCTGCCTGGAAATTTCTTGTCCTGATAATTCTGTCGAGTTCCCTGGCGGCCTGCACCCTGCTTCCCGGCGCGAAGCCGTTGCGAACCTTCATCCTGCCGGTCGGAACCCACGAGCCTTCAAGTGAAGCGCCGCTGGACGTCACCTTGCACCTTGCAACACCGAGGGCCAGCGAGGTTCTGAAGAATCGACGCATCCTGGTCATGCCGGCATCGAATGAATTGAGTGTTTACAAAGATGCGCGCTGGAGTACGGACGTGCCTAACCTGCTACGCGGTCGTCTGGCGGAAGCGTTTCGTCAAGATGCGCGCCTCTCCGGCGTATTTGCGGGCAGCGATCCGGTCAGAAGCGATTTCGTACTGCTCAGCGAACTGGATGCCTTTCACAGCGAGTATCAAGCAAATACCCCTTGGATCGTCATTCGTCTCGATGCTCAGCTGATCGATGGTGCCAGCCGCCGTTTGCTGGCCAGCAAGAATTTTACGGTGCGTATCAAGAGCGAGGATGCGCGCATTGAATCCGTTGTCGATGCCTTCGGTCGAGCAGCGGACGATCTCAGTGGGCAGCTGGTGAGCTGGGGTCTTGCCAATATCGACGCGCATATCGGAAGCTGACCTACATCAAGCGGTGGTCGTGCATAGGCGCTAGACTGAATGACAACGTTTGTCGGCTAATTTTATTGGACCACTACTGAGCCACCTTTGAGCGACAGGAACAATGCAATGAAGCATGCGAACAGAAAATCCCTCATCAAGCTATCGATTGTCGCTGGCATCGTCGCTGTACTGGCGCTGCTGGCCTGGCAGATGTACAAGCCCGAGGGACTCCCCGAAGGCTTTGCCAGCGGCAATGGTCGCATCGAGGCCACCGAGATCGATGTGGCCACCAAGCTTCCCGGACGATTGATGGAAGTGCTGGTGGACGAAGGGGATTTTGTCGAGCCAGGGCAGGTGATCGCGCGCATGAACACCGACACCCTGGAAGCCGAACTGGCCCAGGCCAGCGCACAGGCACGCCAGGCGCAAAACGCCCTGAACACGGCTCGCAGCGTGGTGGCCCAGCGCAAGAGTGAACACGAGACCGCCAAATCCGTGGTCAAACAGCGCCAGGCAGAGCTCGACGCCGCCCAGAAGCGCTATCAGCGCTCCGCTACCCTGGTGGAACGCAACGCCCTTTCACGTCAGCAGCTCGATGATGATCTGGCGGGCCGGCAGAGCGCCGAGGCGGCACTTGCGGCAGCGCGCTCCCAGGTGCTGTCCGCGGAAGCGGGCATCGAATCTGCACGCTCCCAGGTGGTCGAGGCCGAGTCCACCATCGAAGCCGCAAAAGCAGCCGTTTCCCGCGTCCAGGCGGACATCGACGATAGCGAACTGAAAGCGGATCGCGTGGCCCGGGTGCAGTACCGTATTGCCCAGCCCGGCGAGGTACTGGGCGCCGGCGCCAAGATCCTAAACCTGGTGGATCTGACCGACGTCTATATGACCTTCTTCCTGCCGACCCGGGATGTGGGCCGAGTCGGCATCCATGATTCGGCGCACATCGTGCTCGATGCGATCCCGGATTATGTGGTGCCGGCGCGTATCAGCTTCGTGGCCAGCGTCGCCCAGTTCACTCCCAAGACCGTGGAAACCGAAAACGAACGCGAGAAGTTGATGTTCCGGGTCAAGGCGCGGCTGGATCCGGATCTGCTGATGAAATACGTGGAGCAGGTCAAGACCGGCCTGCCTGGGGTGGCCTACGTCAAACTCGACGACGATCTGGAATGGCCTGAAGAACTCAAGATCAACGTGAGGCCGTAATGGCAGCTCAGGAAAGTGTCGCCAGCCTGAAGAACGTCACCCTGGCGTACGGCAGCGTTCGCAAAGGCAAGGTCAAGGCATTGGACGACCTGAGTCTCGATATCCCCATGGGTCGAATGGTGGGCTTGATCGGCCCGGACGGGGTCGGCAAGTCGAGCCTGATGGCGCTGGTTTCCGGCGCCCGGCGCATTCAACAGGGCAGCGTCTTGGTGCTCGGCGGCGACATGGCGGATGCGGAGCACCGGCGCATCTATTGCCCGCTGATCGCTTACATGCCCCAGGGCCTGGGCAAGAATCTCTATCCCACCCTGAGCGTGCGAGAAAACCTCGAGTTCTTCGGCCGGCTGTTCGGTCAGGACAAGCCGGAGCGGGATCGCCGCATCGAAGATTTGACCCGCAGCACCGGGCTTGAAAAATTCACGGAGCGCCCGGCGGGCAAGCTGTCCGGCGGTATGAAACAAAAGCTTGGACTGTGCTGTGCCTTGATTCATGATCCGGACCTTCTGATCCTTGACGAACCGACTACCGGGGTCGATCCTCTGGCGCGCAACCAGTTCTGGGATTTGATCGCGCGGATTCGCCGCCAGCGACCCCGTATGAGCGTGCTGGTGGCTACCGCCTACATGGATGAGGCGGAGCGTTTTGACTGGCTGGTAGCCATGGATGCCGGGAAGATTCTTGCTACCGGCACCCCAAAAGCGCTGCTTGAGCGCACCGACAGCGAGAATCTCGAGGCCGCCTTCATTGCCCTGCTACCGGAAGCCAAGCGGTCGCAGCACCGCAAGGTGAAAATACCCCCACGTGAATCCAGCGACGAGATTGCCATCGAGGCCCATGATCTGACCAAAAGATTTGGCGACTTTACCGCGGTGGATCACGTCAGTTTTCGCATCGAACGCGGCGAGATCTTCGGCTTTCTCGGTTCCAACGGCTGCGGCAAGTCCACTACCATGAAGATGCTGACTGGCCTTCTACCCTTCAGCGAGGGCGAAGCCTGGCTGTTCGGCCAGCCGGTGGACCCGAGCGACCTGGAGATTCGTCAGCGGGTCGGCTACATGTCCCAGGCGTTCTCCCTGTACGGCGAGCTGACGGTGCGTCAGAACCTTGAACTGCATGCGCGCCTGTATCAGATTCCCGAAGAGGAACGTGAACCGCGCATCGAGGAAATGCTTGAGCGCTTTTCGCTCGAACCCGTGGTGGACAGCCTGCCCATGAGCTTGCCCCTGGGGGTACGCCAGCGCCTGTCCCTGGCGGTGGCGGTGATTCACAAGCCGGAAATATTGATTCTCGACGAGCCGACCTCCGGGGTCGACCCGGTGGCCCGGGACAACTTCTGGGAACTGCTGATCTACATGTCCCGGGAAGAACGCGTCACCATCTTCATCTCCACCCACTTCATGAACGAGGCGCTGCGCTGCGATCGCATGTCGATGATGCATGCAGGCAAGGTGCTGGATAGCGATACGCCGGCGGCGCTGCAGGAAAAGCAGAACGCCCCAACGCTAGAAGCCGCCTTCATTACTTATCTCGAACAGGCCAGCGACGATGCAGCTGATGTGGATCCGGACCCACCTCTGAAGGCCCCCGCAACGGCAACGGAATCAGCCTCGGAGCAGACCTCTCAAACGGTGGCGCCCAAGCGTTTCAGTTTCCTGCGACTTTACAGCTACGCCAGTCGGGAAGCCATGGAGCTGCGCCGGGACCCGGTGCGCGGGGTGCTCGCCCTGCTGGGAAGCGTGATCCTGATGTTCATCATGGGTTACGGCATCAGCATGGACGTGGAAGACCTGCCCTATGCGGTACTCGACTACGACCAGACCACTACCAGCCATGAATACGCCTTGAACCTGGCAGGATCGCGCTATTTCATCGAGCAGCCACCGCTTGCCAATATCAATCAGCTCGATGAACGCATGCGTACCGGCGAGATCAGCCTGGGAGTGGTGATTCCGCCGGGGTTTGGACGCGATCTCAAGCGCGGCGCCAATCCAGAAATCGCCATATGGGTCGATGGCTCGATGCCCAGCCGCGCGGACACGGTCAAGGGTTATGTTCAGGGCATTCACATGGATTACCTGAAACAGCTCGCCCGACGCGCACCGGTCGGCGTCAATCCGGTCTCCGCAGAGGTGGCGCTGCGCTACCGCTACAACCCAGACGTGCAGAGCCTGCCCGCCATGGTGCCGGCGGTAATTCCCATGCTGTTGATGATGATTCCGGCAATGCTCACCGCCCTCGGGGTGGTGCGGGAAAAGGAGATGGGCTCGATCACCAACTTCTACGTTACCCCGGTGACCCGCACGGAATTCCTGCTGGGCAAGCAGCTGCCCTACGTGGCGTTGGGGATGGTGAACTTCCTGATAATGGTAGCCTTGGCGGTATTCGTGTTCGGTGTGCCGATCAAAGGCAGTTTTCTGACCCTGGCGATCGCCGGACTCCTGTACATATTCTGCGCCACGGGGCTCGGGCTTTTGATGTCTTCGGTGCTCAACAGTCAGATCGCCGCCATCTTCGGCACCATGATCGCCACCTTGATCCCTGCGGTACAGTTCTCCGGCATGCTCCATCCGGTGTCCGCCATGGAAGGCGTCGGTGCGTTGATCGGCGAGATCTATCCGACCGCCCACTTTCTGATCATCAGCCGCGGGGTGTTCGCCAAGGCACTGGGCATGGCGGATCTCTATCCGTATCTCATTCCCTTGTTGATCACTATTCCTGTGCTGCTGCTGCTCAGCATCGCCGGTCTCAGACAGCAGGAAAAATGACATGCGCACCCTCACCAATATTCTTCAACTCGGCATCAAGGAGCTACGCAGCCTGAGCCGCGATCCTGCCTTGGTGCTGTTGATCGTCTACGCCTTCAGCTTCAACGTGTACTCCAGCGCCACCGCGGTGCCCGAGGCGCCTTTCAGAGCCACCATCGGGGTGGTCAACGAGGATCCGTCGCCGCTTTCCTATCGCATTCTCGACGCCTTTCAGCTGCCCTATTTCCTGCCGCCCAAGCCCATCACCCATGCCCAGATGGACACCGGCATGGACGAAGGGCTCTACACCTTCACCCTGAACATTCCGCCGAATTTTCAGCGCGACCTGCTGGCGGGCCAGCACCCCGCGATCCAGCTCAACGTCGACGCCACCCAGGTCAGCCAGGCCTTCACCGGCGCCGGGCACATCCAGCAGATCGTCAATAGCGAAACCTCCGGTTTTCTGCAGCGCTATGCCGGGCAGGATGCGCTACCGGTGGAGGCGGTGGTGCGCATGAACTACAACCCCAACCTGGATCGCAGTTGGTTCGGCGCGGTGAATTCCGTGATAGATCAGATCACCATGCTTTCGATCATCCTGACCGGCGCTGCTCTGATTCGCGAGCGCGAGCACGGCACCATCGAACACCTGCTGGTCATGCCGGTGACCCCGGTGGAGATCATGATCGCCAAGGTGTGGTCCATGGGGCTGGTAGTGCTGCTGGCCTCCGCCTTTGCCCTGCGTTTCGTGGTGCAAACCTGGCTGAACATACCCCTTGCGGGTTCCCTGTGGCTGTTCCTGCTGGGGGCGGCGCTGCACTTGTTCGCCACCACCTCCATGGGCATCTTCTTCGGCACCGTGGCCCGCTCGATGCCCCAGCTGGGGCTCTTGATCATCCTGGTGCTGATCCCCCTGCAGATTCTTTCCGGGGGGCAGTCGCCGCGAGAAAGCATGCCGGAAGCCATCCAGAACATCATGCTGGCGGCGCCCACCACCCATTTCATCGAGCTGGCCCAGGCAATACTCTTTCGCGGTGCGGGACTCGCCATCGTCTGGCCCCAGCTGTTGGCGCTGGCGGTCATTGGCGGTCTATTCTTTACTATCGCCCTGTCGCGGCTGCGCAAGTCACTGAACTGAACCTTTACCGGCTCGACGACCAGGTGTCATCTGTCAGACGGGTGCCGCCAGGCACAGACTTTTCATTCGGCCTACTGACAAGGAGTCAATCACCATGTCCCAGGCATTCCAGGCACATCTCAATCAACAACTCGAGGAATTGCGCGACGAAGGGCTCTACAAGCAGGAGCGCGAACTGCTCTCGCCCCAGCGGGCCAAGGTCAAGGTCGCCAGCGGCGATGTGATCAACTTCTGCGCCAACAACTACCTGGGCCTGGCGGACGATCCGGACCTGATCGCCGCCGCCAAGCATGGCTTGGACGATCAGGGTTTCGGCATGGCCTCGGTGCGATTCATCTGCGGCACTCACGCAGAGCATCGCCGTCTCGAAAAACGTCTTGCAGAGTTCCTGGGCATGGATGACGCCATCCTCTACTCGTCTTGCTTCGATGCCAACGGCGGGCTGTTCGAGACCCTGTTCGGCGCCGAGGATGCAATCATCTCGGATGCCCTGAACCACGCCTCGATCATCGACGGGGTACGGCTGTGCAAGGCCAAGCGCTATCGCTACGCCAACAACGACATGGAAGAACTCGAAGCGCGCCTGAAAGAAG
The DNA here is from genome assembly GCF_947493865.1 of uncultured Halomonas sp. Classification (GTDB taxonomy): domain Bacteria; phylum Pseudomonadota; class Gammaproteobacteria; order Pseudomonadales; family Halomonadaceae; genus Modicisalibacter. Next base: position 58,247 of record NZ_CANLTC010000012.1, on the reverse strand, counting down.
CCAGTGATGCCGGCGCGCGCTTCAAGCTGATCGCAACAGACGGCGTATTCTCCATGGACGGGGTGATCGCCAACTTGAAGGGCATCTGCGATCTCGCCGAGCGCTATGACGCCATGGTGATGATCGACGACTGCCACGCCACGGGGTTTCTCGGCGACACGGGTCGCGGCACCCACGAATATCATCAGGTGATGCAGCGGGTGGATATCATTACCACGACGTTGGGCAAGGCACTTGGCGGCGCTTCCGGTGGCGTCACCGCGGCCCGTGGCGCCATCGCCGAATGGCTGCGCCAGCGCTCTCGGCCTTATCTCTTCTCCAATGCCCTGGCCCCGCCCATTGTGGCCGCAAGCCTTGCGGTGCTCGACAGGGTCGAACAGGGCGACAAGCTGCGCGAACAGCTTTGGGACAACGTGGCCCGTTTTCGCGACGGCATGACCCAGGCGGGCTTTACCTTGGCCGGCGCGGATCATCCGATCATTCCAGTGATGCTGGGGGATGCAAAGCTTGCCAGTGAATTCGCCGACCGGCTGCTGGAAGAAGGCATCTATGTGATCGGTTTCTCCTTCCCGGTGGTGCCCAAGGGCCAGGCGCGCATTCGCACCCAGATGTCCACGGCTCACACGCCTGAACAGATCGACGCCGCCATCGAGGCGTTTACCCGCATCGGTCGTGAACTCGAGGTGATTTCATGAAAGCACTAGCGAAACTCAAGCCGGAAACCGGCATCTGGATGATCGATGCACCGGTGCCGGAAATCGGCCACAACGACGTGCTGATCAAGATTCATCGCACCGCCATCTGCGGCACCGACATGCACATCTATCAATGGGACGACTGGTCTCAGAACACCGTGCCGGTACCGATGATCACCGGCCACGAATACTCCGGCGAGATCGTCGCCCTGGGTGAAGAGGTTCGGGGCTTTGAGGTGGGAGACCGGGTTTCCGGTGAAGGGCACGTGACCTGTGGCCATTGTCGCAACTGTCGCGCCGGGCGCCGGCACCTGTGCCGCAATAGCGTTGGGGTGGGGGTCAATCGCCCTGGCGCTTTCGCCGAATACATGACGCTTCCGGCTTACAACCTGTTCAAGCTCCCGGACGAGGTTACCGACGAGCTGGCGGCGATCTTCGACCCCTTCGGCAACGCGGTGCACACGGCACTCGCCTTCGATGTGGTCGGCGAGGACGTGCTGATTACCGGCGCTGGGCCCATTGGCATCATGGCTGCCGCCGTAATTCGCCATATCGGCGCTCGACATGTAGTGATCACCGACGTCAACGACTACCGCCTGGATCTGGCAAAGAAGATGGGGGCGACCCGCACCGTCAACGTCTCGCGGGAAAAGTTGCAGGACGTGATGGCGGATCTGGACATGAGCGAAGGCTTCGACGTGGTGCTGGAGATGTCCGGGGTGACTTCGGCGGTGGCGGAGATGCTCGATGTCATCAATCACGGCGGCAAGATCGCCATGCTCGGCATTCCACCCAAGGAAATGGCCATCGACTGGACCAAGGTGATCTTCAAGGGCCTGACCATCAAGGGCATCTACGGCCGCGAGATGTTCGAGACCTGGTACAAGATGGCAAGCCTCATTCAGTCCGGCCTCGATCTGAGCCCGATCATCACCCATCGTTTTGGCATCGACGATTTCGAGAAAGGTTTCGAGGTGATGGGGTCGGGGAAATCGGGCAAGGTCGTACTCGACTGGACGTGAAAAGAGGCTGCGCTCGTGACGATCGCGCAACTAGAACTTTACAGCGCAACGAAACGGCCTTCGCTTTTTCATGAGCAAAGGCCGTTTTGCGATACGGGCTACGCTTAACGCAGTGCGGGATTCAGCGTATAAGTCCCGGTCACCGTAGCCTTGTCCAGCACATGATCCTGCAGCGCCTTCTCGGCTTCCACACCGGTGAACTCGCCATTCAGCCCCAGCGTTTCCACGTCCAGCGCGTAGACGGTGAAATGATAATGGTGGATACGCTCGTCGTTCCAGGGCGGGCAGGGGCCGTCATAGCCGCCGTAGGTGCCTTCCATGTCCGGATCGCCGGCGAGGAAGTCGGTAAAGGAGTTGATGCCGCGCAGGCCGAGTTCACTCGGGCCGGGCTCCTTGCCATGCGGCGTGACGCCGTCTGAATCCGCGCCTTCCTCGATGGCGCTAGTCTTGACCGGGATATCCACCAATACCCAGTGATAGAAGTTACGCCGCTTGAGATCCGCCGCCAGCATCTTGCCGGGTTGATTGGCATCGCTGGCATCCTCGGGCACGTCCGGGTCCACCACGATGATGGCATAGCTTTTCGTATTCTCCGGGGCGCCTTCCCAGGTAAGGGCGGGATTGCGGTTCGGTCCCGTTGCCATGGGCTCACCATCGCCGGGCACGCCGAACGCAAACGTCTCGGGAATGGGCTGCTGATCCTGAATACCCTGTATGGTCAGCTTCATTGTCACCTCCTGTGTCGTTGATCGCATTTTCTACAGCCTAGCAGGTCACCAGACTCAACGCTGAGCTGCCGTCGACTCAATATTCATTGTTTGTGGTCATTGCCTTACGTTTTTTCAAGGCGCCGACATTTGCCAGGTGTTGTCGGCCAGCCTTAAACGTTGAATAAAACGTACCATGGCGCCTTCGTCGGCAGTATGTAAAGCTGGAACTCCACTCGACCGTCTCGCGACCGCCATGACCGACATCAGCTCTCAAAACCGCGCCTCGACACCCACCGAACTCGGCTTTACCATGCCTGCGGAGTTTGCGCCCCATGACGCCTGCTGGATGCTGTGGCCGCAGCGTCCGGACAACTGGCGTTACGGAGCCAAGCCGGCGCAAGAGGCCTTTGTCGCGGTAGCCAGCGCCATCGCCGAAAGCGAGACGGTATTCGTCGGGGTCAACGACGATCAGTACGAGAATGCCCGCTACCATCTGCCCGCCCACGTTCGCGTGGTCGAACTGTCGAGCAACGACGCCTGGATGCGCGATGTCGGCCCGACCTTCCTCACTCACCCGGATGGCCGATTGGCAATGGTGGATTGGGAGTTCAATGCCTGGGGCGGTCTCAACGGCGGGCTCTACTTCCCCTGGGACAAGGATCGGCGCATTCGCCTGAAAATCGCCGAGATACTGGGAATCGAGCGTTTCATCTCGCCGTTGGTATTAGAAGGCGGGGCTATCCATGTGGATGGCGAAGGCACACTGATCACCACCGAGGAGTGCCTGCTCAACCCCAATCGCAACCCGGAGTGGAGCAAGAGGGATATTGAACGACTGCTTTGCGACTTCCTCGGTGTGCGCAAGATCATCTGGTTGCCACGGGGCTGTTATCAGGACGAGACCGATGGTCACATCGACAACCTGTGCTGTTTCATCGCGCCCGGCGAGGTGGCATTGACCTGGACCGAGGACGAGAACGACCCGCAGCATGCCATTTGCCAGGAGGCGCGGGAGATTCTGGAGAGCGTTACGGACGCCCAGGAGCGCCGCCTCAAGGTTCATTTACTGCCCCAGCCGGGGCCACTGACCATCGCCGATACGGAAGCCAGCGGCGTCGATCGTCTGAGCGGCTCGAAACCCCGCCAGCCCGGCGATCGCATGGCCGGCTCCTACGTCAATTTCTACATCGGCAACTCGGTCGTCGTCATGCCATTGCTCGACCCTACCCACGACGATGAAGCCAAGGCCATCCTCGAAGCCCTCTTCCCGAGCAGGCGCATCATCGGCGTGCCGGCGCGCGAGATTCTACTGGGAGGCGGCAATATTCACTGTATTACCCAGCAGCAGCCTAAGCGCTGAGACTAAGTGCCAGAGCTCACGTGGTTAATCACGCGGGCCCCGACAGCTAACTACTTAAAAATTTTCCACTATCTTTTAAGGATAAATCTCCTTGAAAATAAAACCTATACGCCAAAAAATACAACATTATTAAATTAGAAGCCAAATATGTTCTTTGAAAAGCTGCCGGGAATGCCAAAAAGTGAATAAACAAAAACAACAACCCTACTAAAGAAATTAGCGTTGAGTACCGAACATCCTTACTTGCAAAGTCTTTAACAACCAATGAAAAACTAGCAATTGCAATAAAAAACTCCCCTCTAACAATTAAAGAATAACCTCCTGCCATGTATGCCCTCAAATAATCCTTAACTGCATGAGACATAACCATTTCTTCTGGATACGGGCGAAGCTCGTTTGGTATAAGCGTGAAATTAAATATCATAAGGTGACCATAGTTATCTGCCATTGTATTTGTTATAAAATATGCAAAAAAGGCCATCGCAAAAAAAATGTACTCTTGCCTTCTACCTCCTTGATAAAACCTCACCAAAAGAAGAAGAAAAACCAATATTATAAAATCAGTTCTAATTAGAGGAAGAACGGCCAAAATCAAAAGAGAAAGAACCCTTTTGTTTTTATATAGCATAACCGACAGGAAAGCAAAAAAAGTGGCCATTGTATCTGGCGTAGACAAGGTGGCTATTGGCAAAAGCCCAATTGGCAGCAATAAAAATGGGTAAATATAATAAAAACTTCCTAGCTTAGAAAAATACCAAGCCGTAGTCATGCTTATCAAAAATGCAAATAAAGCACTAGTATATACCGTGGCCTGTGATATGCTTTCTGTAAATGTCGACAACAATGAAATGAATTTTATGTAAAGATATCTTATTTTATAGAATGGCAACTGCTGAGACAGTGACTCGGGATCGCTATACACAACCTCTCTATAATAGTCCCCTGAAGTCATTACTTCATATACAGGAGCTGGAACATAGCTTTTTACGTCATCATACGTTCTTTTCCTAAGTTCTTCACCTTCAAAACCGTTCGAACTAACAACGGAAGCTACATATCCAATCATATCCCAATTATTAGCTGGATGACTCACAGCATTAAATAGAACATAGACTGAAAAACAAATAGCATAAAATAATTTCAACAACCGCATCTGAACAATTTTTTCAATACTCTCAAACATTTTCAAACCTGTTTTTTTTGATATTTAACAAAAAACCCTTTTCTGCAAATTTCAGCATTTCAATATCACCTGCTGTATCCCCATAAGCGTACGTGTTTTTTTTACCGGACAAATAAGCAATTTTTTTAATTCTCTCTACTTTCTCATCGCCATAACAGTTTTTGCCTGTAATCTTTCCTTGAAAAAAACCTTCATCATCAAAATTCAAGCTTGTACATATTACGCTGAGAAAATTTTCTCGCCTTGCCCAAGCGTTCAGATAAACATCCATCGATGCACTGACCAGTACGCACTCATGCCCTTGATCCTGGTGCCAGCGAAGACGTTCCATACCCTCGGGTCGCAGCATGTCAGGGATCACTTCGTCACTGAAGCGCTGACCCAACTCGAACAGTTCATCGATGTGATAACCGGCAAGATATTGCTTGAGCACGATCTGCTTGGCGATGTCGTTGCGTAGCAGCTTGGCGAAGTAGGCGGCCAGTACTGGACTGACCAAGGCCAACTTGGCGTAGTAGGTCGGCGTGCCGACGACGTACTTGAGAAACGGCATCAGGGTATCGCCGGTCGTCAAGGTTCCGTCAAAGTCGAAAAACGCGACGGGACGAGTATCGGATTCAGGAAGCTGATTCATAACGACATCCGTTTGAAGATAGCTTCAGGAATATGCTTGATGATCAGCATGATGCCCCACCAGAACCAGGGTAGGTACACCTCGCCCTTGCCCTTCTGCATGGCCTTGATGATGCCCTTGGCGATCTGCTCTGGCTTGGCCCACAGCGGCCCGGACTTGTCGAACTCGGCGGTCATGGGAGTATCCACGAAGCCGGGCTTGATGGTCACCACGTCCACGCTGGCCTTGACCAGACGGTTGCGCAAACCTTGCAGGAAGATGGATAGCATGCCCTTGGCGGCGCCATAGACGTAGTTGCTCTGCCGCCCTCGGTCACCAGCCACCGAACTGATTACGGCGATTACGCCGTGCCGCTGCTGTTCGAGACGATTGGCCAGCAGCGTCAGCAGGTTGATCACGCTCAGGGCGTTGATCTCGATCTCCTGCCGGGTCTTGGCAGCATCAGCTTGGCAGGCCTGCTGATCCGGCAGGGTGCCGTGAGCGATCAGCACGCCGTCGATACCGCCGAGCACCTGTTCGGCGGTATCGATGAGGTGGGCATGTTGGCCGCTGTCGGTCAGATCCGCCACCTCGCCATCGATGTGCTGGTGGTCGCTGGCTCGCACCTTGAGATCATCGATCAGGGCCATCAGCTTGTCGCGGTTACGGCCCACGCAGTAGAGAGAGGCGCCCTGGGCGACCAGCTGTCGGGCGGTGTACTCGGCAATGGCCGAGGTTGCACCGAAAACAATCACACGCTTGAGGGAATTCATGAGGTTACACGCTGCCAGAATCGAGAAGAAAAGCTGGAATCGACGTAGTCGTTGAAGGCTTCCCACTGGGGATAGCCGGACTGAAACAGGGTCGCCGACATGCGGGCGTCCTTGCCGGGGTAGAGAGTGCCGCCGGCCTCGCGCACAATGGCATCCAGCTCCTCCAATAGGCCCAGGGTCTTGTCGCCCCGGTTGGGAAAGTCCAGCGCCAGGGTGGTGCCGGGGCGCGGGAACGACAGCATGCCCAGCGAGGGTTTGTGTCCGAAGGTCTTGAGCACAGCGAGAAACGAGCCTTCCCCGCGCCTGGAAATAGTATCGAGCAGCGCTGCAGTAGCGGCCTCGGCCTCGCGAGGCGGAATCACGCACTGATACTGGTAGAAGCCACGTCGTCCATAGATGCGGTTCCAGTCCTGAATGGCGTCGAGCGGGTAAAAGTACGGCACGTAGTGGGTCAGTGAGCCCTGGGGCGTCACGGGCTGCCGGTAGTAAAGAGTATTGAAGGCGCGCAGGCTCAGGCCATTGACCAGCGAGAACGGTGGATCAAAGGGAAAACGCTTGCTGCCTTCCTTGAACGTCGGCAGTTCCGTTTGTGCCGACGCATGCTGGCCAGCCAGAAGAATGCCCCGTCCCTGGGCATTGCCTTTGGCCAGGCAGTCGATCCAGGCCACGGTATAGGGCCAGCAAGACTCGGCACGCTGGTTGAGTGCCCAGAATTCGTCGAGATTACCGAAGCGCTGCGACTCGACCCACATCCAAGGGTTTTGGATGGGCATCAGTTGAAGCTCGACCCAGCGAATCAGGCCAGTCAGGCCCAGACCACCGATGGTCGCCGAGAGCCAGCGGTTGTCGTTCTCCGGCCGGCACTCAATGACGCTGCCGTCGCTGCGCCACAGTTCCAGGGCGCGCACATGGTGGCCGAAGCTGCCCACGGCATGATGGTTCTTGCCGTGCACGTCGTTGGCGACCGCGCCGCCGACCGTGACCAGTCGTGTTCCCGGCGTACTGGCCAGGAACCAGCCTCTGGGCACTACTAGGGTGAGGATCTCGCCCAGGGTCACCCCGGCCTCACAACGCAGCACGCCACGCTGAGGGTCGAACTCGATAAAGCGGTCGAGCCCTCGCGTCAGCAGCAGGGTGCCCTGTTCGGTCAGGCAGACATCGCCGTAACTGCGCCCGTTACCGTAGGCCAGCAGTGGTCTGGGCAGGCTTTCCGGCACGACTGCAGTGCGCTGGGTTAGCGCATGAATCGCCTCGGGTGCCACATACGGCAGACGGTTCCAGGAACGCGGGGCGGTCATGCGGTGTCCTCCACAGGCGCCTCACCGTGGCGACTTCGGATCAGGGCTATCAGGCCGATCACCACGGCAAACCAGAGCGTCGCCAGACGGATGAATACCGTCGCCGCGATAGCGGCGGGCATGGTCATGCCCTTGAGAACCAGCAGCGAGACCATCACCGCTTCTGCCCCGCCCAGACCTCCCGGCAGAAAGCTCAGGGCGCCGGCCAGCATTGAAAGCGCATAGACGAAGATGGCGAACGACAACGAGATGTCGGCGCCGAGCCAGCCCAGCATCCAGTAGAAGGCCAGCGCCTCGGCTCCCCAGGCAACCACGCTGATCACCGTAGCAACCGCCAGCAGTCCGGGGCGATGGCAGCGACGCGCGCCCCTCAGCATCTCGCTGCCATGGGCGACAAGAACCACCAGTTTACCCTGACGAGCCGAGGCCCAATGGTGCAGCCGGTTCAGCAACGTCTGGCTCGACAGGCAGGCCAGCACCACCACGATCCCCAGCACCCCGGCAAGCACGATACCTCGCGCCTGGGGATACTGGGCCAGGCCTACCAGGGTGAGCAGCACGATGGCGACAAGATCGGAGAGGCGCTCGCTGATAAAAGCGGCGAAGGTCACCGGGAACGGCACCCCGTGCTGTTTGAGGAGCACCCCTCGGAAGGCTTCACCCGCCTTACCGGGCGTAGTGGTCAGGGCAAAGCCGCTGAGATAGATCCGCAGGCTCGGTGGCCAGGCCACGGCATAGCCCAGCTGCGAAAGGTAGAGCTGCCAGCGCGCGAAGCGCAGCCCGTAGTTCACCAGCGACAGGCTCAGGGCGATCAGCGTTCCTATCAGGCCAATCTGCACGAAGGCGGCGACCACTTCTTCCCAGCCGCCCCACAAGGAAAAGGCCAGGTAGCCAGCGGTCGCCGTCACGATAGAAAGGATCAGTGCCCGTAGCCGCCATCCTTCCAGGTAGTTCACCGCTGCCGTCATGATAGAACCCACAAGGTCGAGACCACCCAGGCCGCGACGGTAACCAGCAGATGGCGGTCAGTGACTAAATCCTTGGCCGTATCATTGCCTTTGGATCGATGATGCAACAGGTAGAGATAGCGAAAGATGCCGTATATCACGAAGGGCACGGTGTAGATCAGTCCATCGCTCCCGTGCAGGGCAATCGTCTCCGGAGAGACCGTGTAGAGGCCGTACGCAAGAACCGTACAGGCGGCGGTAACAGCAATGAACTGCTCGAGCATGGCCGGACTATAGTCATCCAGTACGCGGCGGGTCAGCCTTCCGTTGCCTTGTTCGGTACTCTCCAGCATCAGTAGCTCGGCGCGACGCTTGGCAAAGCCAAGAAACAGCGTGACCATCAGACCACATAGCAGCAGCCACGCGGAAGGCGCGATACCCAGGCCCACTGTGCCGGCCAGAATGCGCAACATGAAGCCGGAGGAGATCAGGAACACGTCGAGTATCACGACATGCTTGAAGTGCCAGGAGTAGAAGATATTGATGACGAAATAGGCCGTCACAAAAAGCGTCACCCATCCGCTGACCAGCAGCGAAAGCAGTACTGAAGCGACCACCAGCCCACCCAGCAACCGCTTGGCTGTGCTAAGGGAAATGGCCTCGCTAGGGAGCGGGCGTCGACACTTCACGGGATGAGCACGGTCTGCCTCGATGTCCATGATGTCATTAAGCACATAGACCGCACTGGCCATGCAGCAAAACGCCAGGAAAGCCAGCAGTGCTTGGCTTAGCGTTACAACATCCCACTGGTGGGCAAACAAGGGACCAAGGAACACGAAGCCGTTCTTGAGGTACTGGTGTGGCCGGAGCAGCTCGAAAACTGACCGCATATACAAGGCAACCCTGCGATAGATGGCATTTTGGCCGGGATTCTATCAGGATACGGTAAATGTTTCTTCAGCATTGTGCCTTTTACAAGACTGGATCCCGCCGTCTTCTCCAAAGTTCCGGCTATGGCGCTTGTCGCAAGCGTTTGCGCCACACTTCGCCCCCTCTAACCAGCTTATCCGCAATACACCACCGTTCTCATTGATGATGCGATTCGAGACTTTCTGCAGTAGTTCGCAGGATAAATGCGCCCAACGAGTGGTCACGAAACCAATGGTTTTCAAGGCGTGCGATAGATCGGAATCCATTTATCGACAGAAACTCATGCCGCGCATGCCCAGATGAAAATGATTGGCATGAGCGGCATTGTATTCTGGCCCAAGCACCGTACCGAACAGGCCACAAGCATCTTCCTGGGCACGCTTGAGAAACGCTCCTGCTTTCCCTTCGCTGCCCCAATCCTTCAAGACCTCGATACGTTGGCCATCCTCGAGCCGAAACGACGCCACATCCAGCGCTGCGGCGCTGGCGTGTTCGCTGCGCCGCCCTTTTTCGCGCCCATAGATATTGCGGCAGGCGAAGCTGCCGTAGTGCTGTACCCGAGAAATCGACTGGCCAAAGATTTCCCGCGCCAGCGGCTGCAGGCGATGCTGTTCGTAAAGCGTCCAGGTCAACGCCAAGGGGCAGGAGGCCACGAAGCTGCGGTTGAACGCTGCTTCGCCGCGCTGAACTCGCACCACGTTGGTGAGTGGGCAGCCTGCAACCGGCGTGTAATCATTGAGCGGTGTGTAGTCTAAAGTCCCGTCGGGAGCGGTCTCCAACGCCGCCAGGCAGCCGTCACGATTATTCTTGAGGCGCGAAAGCTTCCACTGGGTAACCGGCGTCAGCGGATCGGTGACCCGCAGCGGCTGCCAGGGCGCCCACTCTCGCGGGATCGTCCACCACTGCTTGTCGAAGCCGATGCCGATGACGATCAAGAGCAGAATCAAAAGGTTGATGCGCATGGGTGTCCAACGGTCGGTAAGCGCTACCAGCGTATGTCAGTTAGACTACTCGATTCCAGGGCTGGTTGTTTTATCAGCAAAGCAGCGCTTAGCGGGTAACAGGATTATCCGGCGCGCCTGAAATCGCATACTCGTCACATTGACTGGCTTCTTTTGATGCATTCCGACATACCCCATTTGCGCGACGAACCCGACGACATCCCTGTCCATCGCCAGCCCGGTTTTCTTTCCTTTCTCGTGTCACGCCTGGCGGCTGTGTTTGCCATGCAGATTCAGGCGGTGGTGGTCGCCTGGCAGGTCTACGACATCACCCAGGACCCGTTGGCGCTGGCCTATGTAGGCTTGGCGCAGTTTCTGCCCATGGTGCTGTTGCTGCTCCCTGCCGGGGATCTGGTCGATCGCTTTGATCGCAAGCGCATCCTCCATTTGAGCTGGGCGCTGCAGGCGCTGTGTAGCGCACTGCTGCTGGGGCTATCCTTGTCCCCGACGGTGGATGTGACGCTCTACTATGCGGTTCTGGCGCTGTTCGGCTGTGCCCGAGCCTTTACCGGCCCTACCCTGCAGAGCCTGCTGCCTCAAATCGTGCCACGCGATCAGCTTGCCAAGGCGATCGCCCTGAACAGCTCGATCATGAAGATCGCCGTGATCGGGGGGCCGCTTCTGGGCGGCATCCTGTACGCCTACGGCGGCAGCCTGGCCTACGCGGTGTGTCTGGGCTGCTTCCTGCTGGCCTTGCTGCTGCTGATCCGCGTTCCCGTGCTTTATGAACAAACATTCAAGCAGATGGAATCGACCGCCTGGAAACGTTTTACCGCTGGCATCGGCTATATCCGTGCCAAGCCCATCATTCTGGGCGTCATCTCCCTGGATCTATTCGCCGTGCTGCTGGGGGGCGTTGTCGCCCTGCTGCCCATCTATGCCCAGGAAATCCTGCATGTCGGCCCCCAAGGGTTGGGCGCACTACGCAGCGCCATTGCCATCGGCGCCCTGCTGATGGGCCTCTACCTGGGCCTGCATAGCATCAAGCGCCATGTGGGCCTGGTGATGTTTGCGGCGGTGGCGATCTTTGGTGTCGCCAATCTGGTGTTCGCGCTTTCGACGGTATTCTGGGTGTCGTTTGCAGCGCTGCTCGTTGCCGGTGCCGCGGACATGATCAGCGTCAACATCCGCATGACCCTGATCCAGCTCGCCACCCCAGACGAGATGCGCGGTCGGGTGAATGCCGTCAACATGCTGTTCATCGGCTCAAGCAACGAACTCGGCGAATTTCGTGCCGGCACCAGCGCGGCCTGGTTTGGTGCGGTGCCGGCGGCGGTGATCGGCGGTATCGGCACGCTGGCGGTGGTGGCTATCTGGATGAGTGCCTTCAAGCCGCTGCGCCAGGTGGACCGCTTCGATGATGCCACGGCCGTTTAGGAGTCAAGACTATCCCAATGATCATGCCATTCTGATAGTGGTTATCTGTCTATTGTTTCAGTATGGGCACGTGTGGCCACAAGGCAAACCGAGGAGCGATAGCCTATTTTAGAGAGCAAAGCCTTACCCTATGAAGGAAACCATGCCTGACAAAGCCGACTACTATCTGCTGGACGTGTTTACCGATCGCACCTTCGCGGGCAACCCGCTGGCGGTCTTCCCCCATGGAGACGATTTAACGACCGAACGCATGCAGGCCATCGCCAATGAATTGAATCTTTCCGAGACGGTGTTCGTTGGCGAGGCGAAAGAAGCCAACCGATACCCGATGCGCATCTTCACGCCGAAACAAGAACTGCCCTTCGCCGGGCACCCTACCCTGGGCACGGCGCACCTGCTGGCGGCGCTTGGATGGGTCGAGCGTGATCAGGCGTTGATTCTGGAAGCCGGCGTGGGACCGCTGGAAGTGCGTTTCGAGGAAGGGATGGCATACTTCACCACGGCGCGACCCGTAGACGTGAGGGCCAGCACGCTCGATCGTAGTGGCGCCGCTTCGCTGCTTGGCCTGAACGAGACTCGGGTCATCGGCGAGCCGGTACTCGCTTCCTGCGGGGTGCCCTACCATCTGATCGAACTCGATTCAGTCGAAGCACTTGAAAACGCGATTCCCGCATCAGCCCTCTGGGCACGTTGGGTATCGCCGAGTGGCCATGAAGCCGTTTATCTTTATGTAAAGAATGAGGCGAGCGAACAGGCGAATAATCTGCGCTGCCGCATGTTTACTCTAGGTGCGAGCCTTTATGAAGACCCGGCCACCGGCAGCGCGGCCGCAGCCTTGGTGGGTGCGTTGGCCATGGCTGAAAAAGGTACGGGCCTCTGGCGGTGGCGGATCGACCAGGGAGTGGAGATGGGGCGCCCCAGCCGGATAGTCGCGGAAGTCGAGCAGGACGGCGACGCCATGACGATTCGCATCGGCGGTCAGGCGGTGATTATTGGCCAGGGCTGCATGCAGACTCCTTGATCTTCACCCATACTTGGGCTCCACGTTCTCAATTACTTGGAGCTTCCATGGCGCGTTTTATCGTTCTTGCCTTCATCGCCGGTTTTCTGGCGGTGATCTGCTTTCATCAGGCTGCAGCCGGATTGTTGCATGCCTTCGGCATCGTGCCTTCAGCGCCTTATAACGCCTCTCCGACGCCGCCTCTGGGCGTGCCAGCCTGGTTCTCGGCCAGCTTCTGGGGCGGGCTCTGGGGCATCCTCATGCTGTGGTTGTTTAATCACTTCAACGTCACTCAAGGGCAGTGGTGGAAGGCGCTGTTGTTCGGCGGCATTGCCCTGACCTTGGTGGCCATGCTGATCGTCTTCCCGCTCAAGGGGCGTGGGTTCAACCTTGGCGTCTTCCCCATCGGCTTTATCGTCAATGCCGCCTGGGGCGTGGGCACCCTGGTATTCGCCCGGGTGTTTCAGTTGGGCCTTGGAAGACACGGCAAGTCCTCCACGACATAATCGGCGCCAACGATGCGCTAGAACTGACTGATCAACAGTGCCGCGCTCCCGACAAGTAAGGCTGACGCCACGGCAATATCGAGCAGGCGGTTGAGCCAACGATCGTTTTCCGGCGCGGAACGTCGCGTTGCCCCGCGCCGGGAAGAAAGGGAAGATTTCTTGAATGAAGGTCTTCTGAATGAAGACATGGCAGTGTCCGGTACTCGGCCTCGACTATATATATTAGCTTAGCACCATTGCCTCTTACCGGCTCCCTCTTGGATTGATACGCCGATTGACCACATCCGGTGCCCGCCGATAGCGATCTTCATCCGCTATTTGCTCTGCTTCAAACGCATCCGCCCCTACTGGGGTCTCGCCATGACGGCGATAAAGCGTGGTGAGCATGGCCTTGCGATCGGCGCGCAGCTCCTTGATCAACACGAAGATCATGACATAGATGATAAAGGTAAACGGCAGCGCCGAGAGCACCGCAGCGGACTGCAATCCCTTGAGGCCACCGGCAATGATCAGGGTCAGGCAGATGGCGGCGATGAGTACACCCCAGGCCACACGCTTGTAGAGCGGCGGGTTGATCGAACCACCGTCGGTCATCTGCGCCACGATGTAGGTGGCGGAATCTGCGGAAGTGACCAGGAAGATGAAGATCAAGCACAGGGCGACCACTGACAGCACATTGGAAAAGGGCATCAGATCGAACATCTGAAACAGCGCCACGGTAATGTTCTCATCCGTTGCGGCGGCAAGGCCCACATCGCCGGACATCTCCAGATTGATTGCCGCACCACCGAAGATACCGATCCACAAACAGGCCAGTAGCGGCGGCACGATCAGAACGCCAAATACATACTCCTTGATGGTACGACCGCGAGAAACCCGAGCCACGAAGGTACCGACGAAGGGCGACCAGGCAATCACCCAGGCCCAGTAGAAGATCGTCCAATCGTTGGCCCAGGTATTATCGCTGTAAGGCGTGGTGCGCAGACTCATGGCCACGAAGTTCTGCAGATAATCGCCGATGCCCAGGGTGATGGTCTCGAGAATGGCCAAAGTAGGGCCGGTGAACAGCACGTAGAGCATGAGGGCGAAACACAGCGTCAAATTGAGGTTGGAAAGCCGCTTGATGCCCTTGTCCAGCCCCGACCAGGTCGACAGCATGTAGCAGGCGAACATCGCCCCCATGATGATGAACTTCCACAGTGCGCTTTCCTCGACCCCAAAGACGGTATGCAGGCCACCGTTGATCTGCAGTACCGCCAGGCCGATCGAGGTGGCCACCCCCATGACCGTCGCCACCACCGCAAAGATATCCAGGGCCGGCGCCAGCTTTCTTGCCTTCGGGCGCTTGGCGGTCACGGAAGAGAGCACCGAAGAAACCAGGCCCGCCTGGCCCTTGCGGAACTGAAAATAGGCGATGATCAGCCCGACGATGGAGAATGCCGCCCACTGGTGAATGCCCCAGTTGAAGAAGCTATATTGAATGGCATAGCGCGCGGAAGCGGCCGTTTCTGGCGCAACATCGCCATAGGGCGGGTGCAGGTAGTGGGTCATGGGTTCCGCCATGCCATAGAACACCAGCCCGACCCCGAACCCGGCGGCCAGCAGCATGCTGACCCAGGAGAAAAAGCTGTAGGTCGGCGTACTGTCCTGGGGCCCCAGGCGGATCTTGCCGTACTTGCTGAAGGCAAGCGCGAACAGAAACAGCACGAAACCGAATACCGAGAACAGATAGAACCAGCCGAAATAGCGACCGATGACGCCGAGGGCAGAATCGGCAAAATTGCTGAATTGTTCCGGAACTGCAGCCCCGATAGCGACCAGGGTGACAATGATCAAAGCGGAGACGATAAAGACGCGTTGACGTCCAAAATTGGTCATATTTCTTCCTTGAGCGAGATACCGTATAGACTATTGCTGCGACAGCTTATAGATCGCAGCATTCTAATTCACCCGGCGGTAAACCTTTAAATCATCCACTTACATGGGCGCCGCATGTCTTTACCTTCCTTCACATCCATAGCCTCTTCCACCGCCTGGCTCGACCGCCTTGCCAGATCGAATCACGCCTATTGGCTGCTGTTCCTGGCCTCGATGCTTGAAACCCTGCTGATTCCCATTCCCATCGAGATCATCCTGATTCCCTGGATGCTGTCGCACCCGGACAAAAAATGGCGTATCGCCGCGGTAGCCCTGGCAGGCAACCTGACCGCCGCCACGGTGGGCTTCTGGCTGGGCAGTCTGGCGATGGAACAATGGGGGGACACGCTGATCTCGTTCTTCGGCAGCCAACAGGTCTATGACAGCTTTCAAACGCGCTTCGAGGAGCAAGGCTTCCTGGCGATCCTGGCCATCGGCATCACACCGGTGCCCTTTCAGATCGCCATGCTGGTCGCCGGGGCCAGCAACTACCCTTTCCTGCTGTTTCTGGCGGCGGCCTGTGTCGCACGCGGGGTGCGCTACTTTGGTTTGGCGCTGCTGGTACAAATATTCGGCGATGCCGCCACGCGGATCTGGAAGCGGCATTCCCGCAAGGTGGGCGCCGTTCTTCTGCTGATACTAGTGGCATGGCTGGGTTGGCAGCTCAAAGACTACTTCTTGTAAGTCTCAGCCTTGCAATCTGGTGTGGATGGCCCCAGAAAAGACACTAATAAGGGCGCTAATTAAATGGCGCCCGAGTCTTTTGGGAGAAACAGCATGCCTCGACTCCGCGATACACCGCTCTCCGTCCTCGACTTGGCGCCCATCCGTCAAGGAGGCAGCGTCAGTGAAACCTTCACCAATACCGTCGAACTTGCTCAGCAGGTCGAAGGCCTCGGGTTCAATCGCTACTGGTTGGCGGAGCATCACAACATCGACGGCATCGCCAGTGCCGCCACTGCGGTACTGATCGGGCATGTGGCGGGCGCCACAAGCCACATTCGTGTCGGCGCCGGCGGCATCATGCTGCCCAATCACCCGCCCCTGGTGATCGCGGAGCAGTTCGGCACCCTGGAAACCCTCTACCCCCGGCGCATCGATCTGGGCCTGGGGCGCGCGCCCGGCTCCGACGGCGTCACCATGGCGGCCATGCGTCGCGATCCGCGCTCCGGGGTGAGCGATTTTCCCGACCAGCTCGATGAACTGCGCCGCTACCTGGGGGACGCCACACCAGGTCAGCGGGTGCGGGCCAATCCCGGGCAAGGCACCCACGTGCCGATCTGGCTGCTGGGCTCGAGCGGTTACAGCGCTCAACTGGCTGCGCGCCTGGGTTTACCCTTCGCCTTCGCCGCTCAGTTCGCCCCGGGCTACCTGTTCGAGGCATTGCGCCTGTATCGCGAACAGTTCCAGCCCTCCCAGGTGCTCGACGAGCCCTACGCCATGGTGGGAATGCCGGTGATCGCCGCGGATAACGACGCTCAGGCGACCTATCTTGCCTCCACTGCCCAGCAGAAGTTTCTCAGCTTGATTCGCGGGCACAGCACCCGCGCACTGCCACCAACAGAAAGCCTCGACTGGTCGCCTCAGGAGCGCGCCATGGTCAGCCAGAATATGGGGGCCGCAGTGATCGGCGGCCCGGACACGGTGCGCGAGGGGCTGGAGCGCTTTCTGGAACAGACCCAGGCGAACGAGCTGATGATCGCAACAGACGTCTATCGCCAGGTAGACCGCAAGCGCTCCTTCGAGATTCTGGCGGAAGTGTGGCGAACCTAGCTTTCCGACCAACCAATCCACTTGCAGTCATCCCGTGGCAGAGGCAGGATACGAGATTCACTAATATAAAACTTGCGCGGTAAGACTCGCATGGCGTCACCTTCCTCAACCGGCGCGCGCCTGGATATTGCCGGCACGCTTCTCGGCATGCGGCGCATGGCGCCTATTGCGCTGTTCGTCATCGCTTTTGGTCTGGCTTTCGGGGTCGCCGCGGTCCAACGCGGGCTATCGGATGTCGAGACGCTACTGATGAGCGCGCTGGTCTTCGCCGGCGCCTCTCAATTTGCCGTCCTCGAGATATGGGGCCCCGAGATTCCGCTGGTCGCCTTGATCGCCACGACCTTCGCCATCAATGCCCGCCACCTGCTGATGGGCGCCGCGCTCTATCCTTGGCTGCAACATCTGCCGACCCGCCAGCGCTATGCCAGCCTTGTGGTATTGAGTGACTCAAACTGGGCGATGGCCGCCGACGACTTTCGCCGTGGCGAACGTAACGTTGGTATGCTAGTGGGCGGCGGATTGGCGCTGTGGCTGGCCTGGCTGATCGGAACACTGATCGGCGTAATCTTCGGTAGCGGCATCACCGATCCTGAACGCTATGGGCTCGATGTGATCATGGGCTGCTTTCTGCTCTCAATGCTGGTCGGCGGCGCACGTCAGTTGTCCATCCTGGTACCGTGGAGCGTTGCCGCCCTGGCCGCTTTCGTCGCGCTGCGCTGGTTACCTGCCAATTCCCACGTGATTGTCGGTGCACTGGCTGGTGGCCTGGCCGGATTATGGTTGCCGGCCAAGGGCACCCGCAACACGAGGCGTGCCTCTTGAGCCTGCCAACAACGCCCTTCGGAGCCCTGTTGGCAATCCTGATCATGGCCTTGATCACTTACCTGACCCGCAGTGGCGGTGTGCTGATCATGTCACGGGTGCCTATCGGCCCACGCATGGAGCGCTTCATCAATGCCATGTCCGGGTCGGTATTGGTTGCGGTGATCATGCCCACGGCGGTCGAAGGCGACTGGGGCGCGCGTCTGGCTTTGGTGGCGACGCTTGTCGCCATGCTGCTCACGCGCAAGCCCCTGATCGCCATCGCCGCAGGCATTCTCAGCGCGGCGCTTTGGCGGGCGTTGGTAGGCTAATTTTCCGTAGTCACCCCTCTAGACGCTGCTGCAGTCGCTTTTCCAACTCATTCTGATCCGCGGCAAAGCGGCGAATGCCTTCCGCCAGCTTGTCGTTGGCCATGGCGTCTTCGTTATGGCCCCAGCGAAATTCGGCTTCGCTCAGGGGCGTCAGGCGCTCGCTGGCCTCCCCCACATCGGTGATCTTGCGCTCTACATCGCCTTCGCTTCCGGCCAGCTCCTCGAGCAGCGCCGGTGAGATGGTCAGGCGGTTGCAGCCCGCCAGGGCCAGGATCTGTCCGGTGGTACGAAAGCTCGCCCCCATGACCACGGTATCGTAACGGTAGTTGCTGGCCACTCGGCAGACATTGCGCACGAACTGGACACCGGGATCGTCTTCGGCCGCGTACTCCTTGCCGGTCTCTTTCTTGTACCAGTCGGTGACACGGCCGACGAAGGGCGAGATCAGATGCACACCCGCATCGAAGCAGGCCCGGGCCTGGGCATCGCTGAACAAAAGGGTCAGGTTGCATTGGATGCCTTCGCGTTCCAGGGTCTCGGCGGCGCGAATGCCTTCCCAGGTGGAGGCCAGCTTGATCAGCACCCGATCGCGGCCGATGCCGTGTCGGTCGTAAAGTTCGATCAGCTGGTGGGCCTTGGCGATGCTGGCGTCTTTATCAAAAGAGAGCTTGGCCGCCACTTCCGTGGAGACCCGCCCCGGTACGATACCGGCGATCTCACTGCCGATGGCCACCGACAGGCGATCCACCGCTTGATCGATACGCGCCTGAGCATCGCTTGTTTCACCCTTGACCTTCGCCAGAGTCTCGTCGATCAGCGCCTGATGGCCGGGCAGATCGAAGGCCTTCAAGATCAGCGATGGATTGGTGGTGGCATCCTGGGGCTCGTAGCGACGAATGGCGTCGAGATCGCCGGTATCGGCAACCACCATCGAATGTTGCTTGAGGGCATCCAGTTGACTGGACATGAGGCCTCCTTTAGGGAATCACTGCATAAATGTCTACGCGAACGAATTACTGCGTTACGCGGTACTGGTACGCCAGCCCGGTCGAAGGCTCGCCTAACCCCATGTTATGTCTCGCCTTCTGTGTTCCGTGCGCCTTGTACTTCATTTCGCTCGTCTATTTATTCAGCAATTCCTTGACGAGCGTATGGGGAAATTGCTGAATGGGTGAAGCGTATGGTAACGCAACTTTGCCTTTGAACGTCATGCGGATGCCGTGCCGGGCAACCAGATCCGGGCGCATAGCCCACCAAGAGCGGAATCTTCCAGCTGCAGCTGCCCGCCATAAAGCGTGACCAGATCTTCGACGATGGCAAGCCCCAGCCCAGAGCCGGTATCGGGGCTCGGATAAAAGCCGGTATCGGGACTCGAATCAAAGCCAGAATCAGCATCGGAGCGCCGTTCATCCAGCCGGGCGCCCCGCTTCAAGGCCCGCTCCCGCTGCCACGCGTTCATGCCCGGCCCGTCGTCATCGATGCTCAGCCTTAAACCGTCATTCGTTGCGTTCGCTTTCAGAACCACTCGGGTTTCAGCCCAACGCAGGGCATTATCCAGCAAGTTGCCGACCAGTTCCTGGAGATCCTGAGGGTCCATGCGCACATAGAGCGTCTCATCGAGATGATACTCGAAAAGGATGGCGCGACGCTCGGCCAGGCGCGCGAGGCCTTCGACCACTGGCATGATGGTTATCTTCAGCGACACTCGACCGCTCAGAGAGGCGCTTCCCGCGGCGGATGCACGCGCCAGATGATGGCGCACCGCCGTATCGATACGGGCGACTTCTGCGCGTATTTGATGACGAGGCTCCTTGGCAAGGCGCTCCGCCAGGGTCTTGAGCACGCTGACCGGGGTTTTCAAGGCATGGGCCAGATTGCCCGCCGCATCGCGCCCTCGTGTGATCATGCGCTCGTCCCGTTCGATCACTTCATTCATGGCCCGGGCCAGTTCCCGAAGCTCACCGGGTAGATGCGTATCCAGCCGTTTTTGCTCGCCACTCTCGATGGCACGCAGATTGGCATGCAGCCGGCGCAGCGGCGCCAATCCCCAATGAATCTGCAGGGCAAGTCCGGCCAACAGCAACACGCCAAGGGTCAAAAGCGACAAGCCCAACAGCCACTCGAAACGGGCGACCTCTGCCTCCAGCCCTTCCCTGGAAGCCGCAACACTCACATGCAGACGGTGTGGATGGCCCGGCAGGCGAATATCGCGTTCGGCGATACGCAACGGCTCACCTCGCGGCCCCATGGCATTACGCAGCGTTTCACCCTCGGACTGGATCACCGGCAGGCGTTGATCCCACAACGAGCGGGAAACCAGCGTCGTGTCCCGGGTGTCGGTCACCTGCCAGTACCAGCCGGAAAACACCCGGGAAAAACGTGGGTCCCCCAAGGAAAGCGTGGTGTCGAGTCGGCGGCTGATCGGGTCCTGCTCGAGCCGGGCCAGCATCACTCGCAAAAGCGACGTCAGACGTTGATCGAAGGAGGTCGTCACCGCCTCACGAAAGTTATAGGCCAGCCCCACTCCCGCCAAGGGCAGCACCAGCAGCACCAGCACCAGTGCTGCTGCCAGTAAACGTCTTCCCAGCGTCCAGTGCGCCACGGCACCGAGCCTGGCTCCCGTCATGCCGGCGTCTCGACGGCCACCATGCGATAGCCCTGCCCCCGCAATGTTTCGATGCGTTCACTACCGAGCTTGCGGCGCAAGCGGCTGATCTGTACATCGATGACATTGGAATCGGGCTCATGATCGCGATCGTAGACGTGCTCCGATAATTCGGTGCGACTGACGATACGCGGCGCGGCGTGCATCAGATAGGCCAGTAACCGTATCTCCTGGGCAGTCAGGCTGATCGGCCGGCCGGCCAGGGTGACGCTACCGCTATGAGTATCGAAGGTCAGCGCGCCACTGTTCAGTACCGGATGGGCATGGCCATGACTGCGACGCACCAGCGCGCGCAGACGAAACAATACCTCGCCGGTTTCGAAGGGTTTGGTGACATAGTCATCGGCGCCGGCGGAGAAACCGGCGGCCTTGTCTGACCAGCGCTCTCGAGCGGTCAAAATGAGCACCGGTAGAGCAAGGCCATCCTCGCGCCATTGAGCCAGCCAGCGTGTGCCGTCGCCATCCGGCAGGCCCAGATCCAGAATCACTGCATCATAGCGCTCGGTACGCACCAGAAAGTCGCCCTCGCTGCCATTCGGCGCCGTTTCGACGATCAAACCAGCGTCGCGCAGGGCATCGCCAAGCGCTTCGGCCAGGGCCCGATCGTCTTCCACCAGCAATATCTTCATGGCCGCATATTCATTGTCGCACCGTCTTGTCGAGCCTTCATGGTCGCTGCATGGCATCGATATTGACCCCTTCGATGCCGATCAACTCGCCGTTGGCAGCATCGAACTCAAACTCGACCAACTGCCCCTGGGGACCGATCATCTCCACTTCGTAGAGGGCCTTGCCATCCTCTCGCTCGAGCTCGACCTCCAGCACCTCGCCGAGGTAGTGCTTCTCCAGCCAGTCGAGCACTTCGGACAACGCGACCAGACGCCCACTCTGCACTTCGTCGTGCAGGCCTCGCCAGTCGTCATCGGCCTGGATCAATGGCATCCCGCCAAGCCAGATCAGCGCCGCTAATAGAGTCATCATGAAGTATGGGGTTCGCATGTAGTCAGCCTGCCAGAGTCGACATGAACGAAAGATGAACCATCCCGTCAGCACTCTGCAAGGTCGCTCGTCCTAGAGTGTGCTCATCCGGGATACGCCCGGTGGATGATCAAGAATGGAGAACACGACATGAAAACCTTACCGCTACTCATGATCCCCGTTGCCCTGATCGGCTTTACCTCGCCAGCCTGGGCCGACGACGGCAAGCTGGAGCGCGCGCAACTCGAGTCGCTGCTCGACAAGGCCGACGAATACGGCTTCACCCATTACGAAGAGATCTCCATGGAGGATGGCGATCGGCTCGAACTCGAGGGCTGGGGCAAGGATGGCTGGCAGCTCGACGTGGAGATGGCCGTAGAGGATGGCAGCCTGATCAAGGAAGAACGCCGCAAGGCTCAGGTACCGGATTGGGCGTTGAGCGGCGATCAGGTTCGTCAGGCATTGAATAACGCCTTTGAATCGGATCTGCAACAATTCGAGCAGCTCGATGTCGATAGGGATGGTAGCATCGAAATCGAGGGTTACGACACACAGAACCAGGAGGTCGAATTGCGCCTGGAAGGCGCCGACTTCTCGGTCACCGGAGTAGAGAATGACTGAATCGAGCAATAGCCGTTCGGACAACGCCGCCTGGCAGGCGGCACGTCAATGGCAGGCACGGGCGCGTCAGGCGCGCCCTGCCTCGAATGCCAACGGTTTCAAGCTGATCCTGACCTGGTTGATGTTCGGGGCGCTGATGATCGTTGGCACCCTGATCGCCCTGCTCTTCCTGCTGGTGGGTTGGCTCATGCTGCCCTTGGTGCGCCATCGCATGAAGAAACGCATGGAACAGATGCGGGCCGACCAGGCTCGGAACGTTGGCGCAGGCGCTGCCCAACCCGGGCACCACCGCCCTCATCGCGAACAGCAGGTGCTGGAAGGTGATTACCAGATCAAGCAGTGAATCAATACGGGTCAGGAAAGGGGAGGCAGCTAGGTGTCGGTATCCTTTGTATCCTTCGAGGGTGCCGGTGGGCCTCCTTGCAGGCCAACATCCTGATTCAAGCGTAGCGTGCGCAATGCCTTGATCTCTTCACGCAAGGCGCGCACCTCGGTGTGCAACTCCCCCATCTCCTGATAGACATGACGTATCATTCGTCGGCTCGCCTGGTGCTGGCGCTCGTCCTCGTCGCTTTGATCGTCGATGAACAGCGACCCGACATAGGCCGCGAAGCTGCCGAACAGGCCCACACCGCAAATCATCAGCAGCACCGCGACGACACGCCCGAGGGTGGTGATCGGATAATAGTCCCCGTAGCCTACGGTCGTGACCGTCACGAAGGCCCACCACAGCGCTTCTTCCGCAGTATCGATGGGGCTGTCCGGATTGGGACTCTCCACCAGCAGGATGGTTATCGACCCGAAGGCCACCAACAGCAGCGTGGTGGTGGCGGCAGAAGCAAAGATGCCCTTGGCGCGATTGCGAAACATCAGCCGCCACAGCATGCGCATCGACTTGAGCGCACGCAGCAGCCGCAGAATCTGAACGACCCGCACCAGCCGCCCCGCCATGAAAAGCCCTGCGGGAATGCTCGCCAGCAGATCTATCCAGCCCCAGCGCATGAAACGCCACTTGTTTGGTGCCGCGTAGAAACGAATACTGAAATCGAGAAAGAAGAACACGCAGACGACGATATCGAGATAGTTGAGAAGTCGCGTCATCTCCGGCGACAAGCTAAAGAACAGATCGGCAATCAGTGCGCCCAACACATAGAAGGAGAGTACCAGCAGCACGAGCTGGAAGGGCGTAATATGATCTTTCATGAAGACGATGAACTTTGATTGAAATACCAGGCAAGACCTTACGTGATGGCTCCCGGCAAGAAAAGATGTGCGCCCACGATGAACTTTTCTTTACACACAGGTTGTCCTATAAAGGTGAGGTGTCATGCTTTAATGTCGATGCAGGCCTTTTTTGACTGGAAATACAGGAGAATCATATGTGGACCAAGCCGTCATACATCGATCTGCGCCTTGGCTTCGAGGTCACCCTCTATATCGCCAACCGCTGATAACCTGTCGTGATTGAAAAACGCTCCGATGATCGGAGCGTTTTGCTTTATCAAGGAGGAACAAGATGCAGGTTCTGGTATTGGGCTCGGCGGCAGGGGGCGGTTTTCCCCAATGGAACTGCAACTGTAGCAACTGCCTTGGTTTGCGCGATGGCAGCCTGGCCGCCCAGGCGCGCACTCAGTCATCCATCGCCATCAGCAGCGACGACGAGCGCTGGCTTCTGTGCAACGCATCCCCGGATATTCGCGCCCAGATCGGCGCCAACCGCGAACTGCATCCCAAGCGTCAGCCCCGAGACACCGGCATCGGCGGCGTATTGCTCATGGACGGCCAGATCGATCACACCTCCGGCTTGCTATCCTTGCGGGAAGGCTGTCCGCTGGATGTCTGGTGTACACCAAACGTACATCAGGATCTGAGCACCGGCTTTCCGCTTTTTCCCATGCTGGAACACTGGCAGGGCGGATTGCGCTGGCAGCCCATCGAGGTGGATGCGGACCACGCTACAGCAACCTTCTCGGTGCCGACCTGTCCGGGACTGACCTTCACCGCGATCGCTCTACACAGCAATGCCCCGCCCTATTCACCCCGGCGCGGTTCCCCTACGCCGGGGGACAACATCGGCCTGTACATCGAAGATACCCGCAGTGGCCGCTCGCTGTTTTACGCACCGGGACTGGGCAAACCGGATGATGAGCTGCGCGGCTGGCTTCAGCGCGCCGACTGCGTGCTGGTGGACGGTACTGTGTGGCAGGACGACGAACTGCAACAGGCGAGAGTTGGTCAGGCAACGGGGCAGGACATGGGACATCTGGCGCTATCCGGCGAGAGCGGGCTGCTGAGCGAACTCGAGCGTCTACCCGAAAGCACTCGACGCATCCTGATTCATATCAACAACACCAATCCGATTCTCGACGAGAAATCGAGAGAGCGGGCAGAACTCGATGCTCGCAACATCGAGGTTGCCTTTGATGGACTGCGCTTCGAGCCTTGAAACATGCCCCTTGAATCATCTCCTTTGAATCAGGCGGCTTGAACTTGAAGTGCAGCGTAAGCGTCATAATGTACGACCCATGCCAAGGATGGCTTAAACTTCAAGGAGACCGCTTTCATGCCATCGAATGCATCGCCTTTCGCCACGCCCTTCGCCGAATCCGGTAAGACAACGGATAAAGCCCTCGATCGCGATGCCTTTCACAAGGCGCTGCTGGCCAAGGGCGATTATTACCACCTTCATCACCCCTACCAGGTCGACATGGCTCAGGGCCGCGCCACCCCGGAACAGATTCGCGGCTGGGTCGCCAATCGCTTCTACTATCAGATCAATATTCCGCTCAAGGACGCGGCGCTGCTAGCCAATTGTCCGGATGCGTCCGCCCGCCGGCGCTGGATTCAGCGGCTGCTGGATCACGATGGCCACGCGGATGACGGGGGCGGCATCGAGGCCTGGCTGGCCCTGGGCGAGGCGGTGGGCCTGAGTCGCGAGGAGCTGCTGTCTCAGGAACACGTGCTGCCCGGCGTGCGCTTCGCGGTGGACGCCTATGTCAACTTCGTGCGCCGGGCGGACTGGCGCGAGGGGGCGATTTCCTCGCTTACCGAACTCTTCGCCCCCCAGGCCCACCAGAGCCGCCTGGATACCTGGCCGACCCACTACCCCTGGATCGACCCCACTGGCTACGCCTACTTCCGCAAGCGCCTGGGCGAGGCGAGACGCGACGTGGATCACGGCCTGGAGCTGGCGCTAGAGCTTTGCACCACCCAGGCGACTCAGCAGCGCGCCCTGGACGTTCTCCAGTTCAAACTCGACGTGCTGTGGAGCATGCTCGATGCCATGACCCTGGCCTATCAGCTCGACCGGGCGCCCTATCACACCGTCACCAACGAGCGCGTCTATCATCGGGGGCTTGCATGAATTCGACACGGGTTTATCGTCTGCGCCCGGGCTGGCGCCTGCAGTGGGAAGAGGCCCAGCAGCGCCATGTATTGCTCTATCCTGAAGGGATGGTGCAGCTCAACGAGAGCGCCGGCGCCATTCTGACCCTGCTCGACGGCGAGCGGGACGTGACGGCACTGATCGACGAACTGCAGCGCCGCTTTCCCCAGCCGCCACGGGAGGAGATGACCGCGGACGTGGAAGAATTCTTGCAAGACGCCGCCAACCAGGGCTGGATTCGTCATGAGTGAACAGCCTCTTTCATCGGATTTGAAACCGATACCGGGCGCCCCGCTGTGGCTGCTGGCGGAGCTGACTTATCGCTGTCCGCTGCAGTGCGCCTACTGCTCCAACCCGCTGGACTTTGCCGCCCAACAAGAGGAATTGAGCACCGAGGAGTGGTTCGACGTGCTGCGCCAGGCCCGGGCCATGGGAGCGGTGCAACTGGGTTTTTCCGGCGGTGAACCCCTAGTGCGCAAGGATCTGGAAGCCCTGGTAGCCGAGGCGCGCCGGCTGGGCTTTTATACCAACCTGATCACCTCCGGGTTGGGGCTCGACGAAGCCCGTATCGGCGCCTTGCGAGAGGCAGGCCTCGATCATATCCAGATCAGCCTGCAAGCGGCGGATGCGGAGGTCGCCGCAGCGGTGGCGGGCTCTCCCAAGGCCCACGCCAAGAAGCTGACCATGGCCAGGGCGGTCAAGGCCGCCGGCTACCCCATGGTGCTCAACGTGGTACTGCATCGGCACAACATCGATCAGATCGATGACATCATCGCCCTGTGCGCGGAGCTTGGCGCCGACGCGGTGGAGCTGGCCAATTGCCAGCTTTACGGCTGGGCGCAACTCAATCGCGCCGGGCTTCTGCCCAGCCGCGAACAGCTCGAGGCCGCCGAGGCCACGACCCAGCGCTGGCGGGAGCGACTCGCGGCCAAGGGCCAGGACATGCGCCTGCTGTTCGTGATACCGGACTATTACGCAACGCGCCCCAAGGCCTGCATGGGGGGCTGGGGGTCGATCTTCATGACTGTGGCCCCGGACGGGGCGGTGCTGCCCTGCCACAGCGCACGTATTCTGCCTATGAGCTTTCCCACGGTGCGCGAGCAGCCCTTGCAGGCGATCTGGTATCAAAGCGACGCCTTCAACCGCTATCGCGGCGAAGACTGGATGCCCTCCCCCTGCCGCGATTGCGACGAGCGCCACAAGGACTTCGGCGGCTGCCGCTGCCAGGCTTATATGCTCACCGGCAACGCCGATGCCACGGACCCGGTCTGCGATCTGTCACCGGATCACCACCTGATCGAAGCCGCCCGGGAAGAAGCCGCCAACGACCAGCGCGAAGTTCATGAACTGACGCTGCGCAATGTTCGCGAGTCGAGGGTGTTCTGCCGCGAATGAGCGAAGTGCGAGGCCTGCCCCCGGGTAGCCGTATGGCCGAACGCCGACTCGCGGGTGGCCCACGCGTCCTGGCCATCGAAGTGCCCACCGCGCGCCAGGTGCGCCTGGCCTGCGCCATCGGCGCGGGCTATCTGGATGAGCCTGAACAACTGCCGGGGCTTGCCCATCTGCTCGAACACGCCCTGTTTCTGGGTTCATCCTGCCATCCTGAGGCCGGTGATTTCGCTGCCTGGATCAACGATCAGGGCGGGCGCTACAACGCCCATACCGACGAGTACAGCACGGACGTGCATCTGACCCTGCCGCCGGAGGCGACCGAGCCAGGTCTCGAACGGCTGCTCGACATCGTTCTGCATCCTCTTCTGAGCGAGACGCACATTGCTCGGGAAGTCGAGGTGATCGAGGCGGAATTCCAGGCGCGGCTGAATGATCCCGAGCTGCATCGCCAGCGCGCCCTGTCGCAACTTTTTCAGACGTCGCATCCCGCCTTTGACTGCCATCATGGCAATCGTGAGAGCCTGGGAGCGGACATCTCCACACTATGTTGTGCGCTTCGCGACTTTCACGCTCGCCATTATCGAGCCGAGGGCCTAAGCCTGGTGATGCTCGGCCCCCAGCCACTGGATCAGCAGCTCGATCTGCTGATGGCAACGGCCGCTGAAATTCCTGCTGGGGCCAGCAACGTGCCCGCTCAAACCTGGCGCTGGGCGGAACCCAGCTGGATACAGTGGTGCCTGCCCAAGCATCATCCGCCCGCTCAACCGGTGCTGGAATTGATCTGGCCATTGCCCGATCCGCTGACGCCCATGCAGCGCCAGGTCGCAGAACGGCTTGCACAGGAACTCAACGATGGCGCGCTGGCAGCGACCCTTGCACAGCATGACGCTGTTCGCGATATGACGCCCCGTCTCAATCCAGACGGCGGTACCCCTTTTTTGTTGCTGCCGCTGACATTGAGCGAATCGGGGCGCCAGCATCGTGAATCGCTGATCGCCACCTGCCAGGCCCGGGTCGAGGATGTCGCTACCCGGCTGACGCCGGGTGACGCTTTAGGGCAACCCGGTTCGCTGATCCACAACCTCGATACCTGGCCCAAGACGCTGGCTCGGCGCCTGGCTGTCGATACGCGAACGCTTTCGATGACCCGGGAAACATCGGACGCGAATGCGTCACTGGACGACCAGGCAATCAAGACGCTGGCGCCCATGTTGACGGCCAAGTGCTGTCGGATTCTGGAAGCGCTACCTGCCTTGGAACAAGGCGACGTCATGGCGGGAACAGGCACCCGGTTCAAGCGCCACTCGCCGCCGGCATCCGTCTCTCCCAGGCCCTCTTTAGCCAAGTCCTCTTTAGCCAGATCCTCTTTAGTCATGCCCTGGCGATTGGCACCCTCGATTCCAGGTCGAATCCTGCTCACCGACGAAACGCCTGCCGCCCCGGACCTGATCCTCGACAGCGAAAGAATCGCCCTCTGGTGGAGTAACGAACCACCGCTTGCGGAGGCTTTCTGGTGCCTGGGGTGGACTGCACCGGCAACTCATCAGGCGGCGCGATTGGCACGCTGGCAGCACAATACGCTGGCCTTGCGTCAGGCCGGGCTGGCGCAAGGGGTTACATTGAGGCTCGGAGGCGATGATCAAAGTGATTGGCTGATGGCAACAGGCGATGCCTCGCGGCTGGAATCCTCTCTCGTTAAGGCATTGGAGCTATGGCCGTCTCAGATCAGCGAGCCACCCCGGGCTTCAGTGGAGGGCCTGGTAGCTCAGCGTCTGCTGAATCTTTTGACTACCTTGCCCACGCCCCGAGAGAAAAGTGATACACGACCATTGGCCTGGGCCGGTGGCGCACTGAGCGCCACCGAAGCGCAGGCAGGCTGCCGGCGGCTGATGGCGGCTTTCGGAACAGCCCTTGTGAACTCAGCGCCTGAGGGCAATACGTGTGCGTCCATGCCATCACCAGTCGGTCCGACAACCCGATCGACTGGCATGGGTTGGCCCACCCACTGGCTACCTCCCCAAGGCGAGGATGCGGCGGTCATGCTGCAGGTCGATGCCGCGGATGCCAGCCCCGAGAACCAGGCCCTCTTCCAGCTTCTGGCCCAGTGCCACGACGCGGCGTTTCATCATGAGATGCGCCAGCGTCGAAGGCTGGGTTATGTGGCGGCGGTGCGCTATCGCGAGGCGCCGGATGGCTGGCCGCGGCTAGGCTATGTGGTTCAGTCTCCCCATGCATCTGTCGAGACCTTGCGTGAAGCGGTGAGCGAGTTCCTGAAGACCCGAGGTGCAACGCTGGCCTACATGGATAGCACTGACTTCGCACGGCGATGTACCGCTCTAAAAGCCTCGTGGGGGTACCCCGAGACCCAGGAAGAAGCCCAGACTCGAGCCTGGCAGGCCTTACGCCAACACCATGGAACCCTGATACAACCCACGGTGAAACCTCAGGCTGAGATTCTCACCCCCTGGACGGCACAGGGGCTGGCCTTGCGCAAGTTGACTCCCGACGCATTGACGTCGCTGGCAAGGGCGCTTGCAGAAGAACGCTTGTCAGGACAGTGGTGGGCTTATCCATCCCGCCACGAAAGCTCGCTTCGAGAAGCGTGAAAGGATCGGCATCCCGGGGGCATGGGCTTGCTCAATCCCGTTTACTCGCCTCGGCTGCAGCCTCACGGGTCTCTTCCTGATCCTTTTCATCTTCATTCTCATCTTTATCTTCCACCTGCCGGAGATTCGACGATGACGAGAAGTTCTTGTCGTTGAGTTCCTGCATCAGCTTGCGCAACTTGCGGCGCTGAAAGAAGGAGGACAGCCGTTTGGTATCCCAGCTATTCGGCGTCACGGTGTCGTAATCGTCATCGGTGAACAACTCGAAACTACGTTCGGCGCCGATAGGCATATCCTCCGGGCCATAAACGCCGATCAAGCGAATGGTCAGATGCTGGAAACGAAGATCCCCTTTGGGACGGTGGCCGTCCATTTCGATGCCTTCGTCTCGAGCCAGGCGTTCGATCAAGTGCGAGAAGGTACCGATATGCAGGAAATCACCGGATGCCAGCGGCCCCTGACGCGTATTCTCGCTTACCGTTCCCAGAGAAGATGAGCGCTGCTCCCTGTCTTCGTCGCCCTCCTCATACTCCTGATCGAAGTCGGTGATATCCATGGTGATGGTACCTTCCGAGGTTTCCAGATCAGCGATGATGTACTCGATGAAGATCGACTCGGCACTCATGTTGCTGATGATGCACAGCGCGTCGATATCCTTTCTCTTGCCGCGATTGATGATCAGCCGCGGACGGCGCTGACGTTTAAACCCCAGGTACAAGAGCTGTGCATAGCCCAGCCAGACGAGCAAAACGCCAAGGTTGGTAAAGAAATTCAATACCTTCGAGTTTTGTGAGATCCACTCGATCATGCGACTAGGTTCCTTGTTTTATCTATAAGAGCTGATTGAGAGGGACTTTCGAACCATCCACTGGAAAAGACAGCGGCAAGCATAGCGTATGCCATGTCAAAAGGTCTTTATCCTGGAACAAGGAAGAATGGAGCCCAGGAGGATGCGGATTCGACAAGCGCCCTCGATGTAGAACAAGATGCGCTGGGAAACCAATTGAGGAGGTAAAAGGGCAAAACACCCGGAGTGTATCTATTCAAAGACACGTTAAGTGTCTGTAATTACTGAAATAATTATGAAACACTGTGCGATAGTCTCCAAAAAGAGACATTTAACGAAGGTATGCGGTACTTTTTTATTCATGATCTGAATCATTCATCACAAGAAAAATTATAAACATTTGTTTTTAAATGATTAAAACAAACCTGGCATCATATTCGCACTATATCCATCAGACAGCGAGAGCTTCTCGCTTCAGGTTTGATTCATCTGATGTGTCAATTGATGACATACCGAAAGACAGATCAGATCAATCGACCGATCTTCAATTCCCTGCGTACCTTGGGCTGCTCATGCAGCCCATTTTTTTGCGTGCTTTTCATGCATGGCTCTGCTGCCCCCCTCCTACTTTTATCGCCATCCGCAACGGCAGGCGCGATCCTTGGGGTGAAAGCTGGCGACTCGGTATCAACGAAATACGCATTTTTCAAACGGCCGTCATGGTAAAGCACCCGAAGATGGGTGCTTTACCATGCGAAGCAAGCAGTGTTTCAGGCCACCGGGGTCAACCACTTTTCCTCGAGGGTCTGCTTGCCGCTGACCAGATCGAAATACATCGACTGGATCTGCTCGGTAATGGGGCCGCGACGCCCTTCACCCAGGGTACGGCCGTCGAGTTCGCGAATCGGCAGGACTTCCGCAGCAGTGCCGGTAAAGAAGGCTTCGTCGCAGATATAGACCTCGTCCCGGGTGATCAGCTTCTCGCGCAGCTCGTAACCCAGCTTCTCCGCCATATGCAGCACGGTGTTGCGGGTGATGCCGTTCAGGCAGGATGTCAGCATCGGGGTATAGATGATGCCATCCTTGACCACGAACAGGTTCTCGCCGGAGCCTTCGGCGACATAGCCCTGCGGGTCGAGCAAGAGCGCTTCGTCGTAGCCGCCGCGCTGGGCCTCGGCCAGGGCCATCATGGAGTTGATGTACTGGCCGTTGGCCTTGGCTCGCGTCACCGAGACATTGACATGGTGACGGGTAAAGGAGGAAGTCTGCACCTTGATGCCCAACTCCCGCGCTTCCGGCGCCATGTAGGAAGGCCATTCCCAGGCGGCAACGATGACATGGGTCTTGAGGTTGTCCGCCCGCAGCCCCATGCCTTCGGAACCGAAGAAGACCATTGGCCGCAGGTAGGCTTCCTTGAGTCCGTTCTCGCGCACCACCGCACGACTGGCTTCATTGATCTGCGTCTTGCTGAAGGGCATCTCCATGCCCAGAATCTTGGCGGAATCGAACAGGCGATTGGTATGCTCATCAAGACGGAAGATCGCCGTGCCTCGCTCGGTGTCGTAAGCACGCACGCCCTCGAAACAGCCCATGCCATAATGCAGGGTATGGGTAAGCACATGCACCTTGGCATCACGCCAGGGCACCATTTCACCATCGAACCAGATCAGACCGTCGCGGTCAGCCATCGACATAATACATATCCTTCGTTTTTCAACGTGTCGCGAGATGCCTTGCAGTCATCCTGAAACCCGCAGACATCGCCGGTATAAAAATAATCAGATCGTTTCCGGCTCGAGCCAGCGCTGCCAGAGCGTCTCTACCACCTGGCGATACTCTTGGTAATCCGCTGCATCGACGCGCGTACCGCTCTTGGTCAGCGCATTGCGGTGAGCCATATGCCGATAGGCCAGATACGCCTCGCGCAGCCGATGCGCATCTTCGTCTGGCATGCAGCCGCTCGATTCCAGTGTTTCCAGAATACGAACATTGTCGCTCCAGGCCAAGAGATCAGAGGTTTGAAATCCATGCAGCAGTACCGCGTACTGACTCAGGAATTCGATGTCGATCATGCCGCCGGCATCATGCTTGATATCGAACTGGCCCTGTTCTCGCTGCTTGGCGCTACTGCCGAGATGCTCCCGCATCTTGTAGCGCATCTTGACCACCTCCTGGCGCAGGGCCTCCGGATCGCGTTCTCGGCCCAGCACTTCGCTGCGCACTGCATTGAAGCGCTCGGCCAGTTCAGCACTGCCCGCCACGACCCGGGCGCGCACCAGCGCTTGATGCTCCCAGGTCCAGGCGTGATGACGCTGATAATCCGCGAAGGATTCGAGAGAGGTCACCAGGAGTCCCGAATTGCCCGAGGGGCGCAGGCGCATATCGACATCATAAAGGGCGC
Organism: uncultured Halomonas sp.; assembly: GCF_947493865.1. Lineage (GTDB taxonomy): Bacteria > Pseudomonadota > Gammaproteobacteria > Pseudomonadales > Halomonadaceae > Modicisalibacter. Next base: position 25,174 of record NZ_CANLTC010000012.1, on the reverse strand, counting down.
CGGCGGGCGTGATGGCGGTCAACAGATGGATGATGCGCTGCCCCAGGCGAGTGAAGAACACCGCATTGTCGATGGCGCGCGTGCCATCGGTGGTGCCCTGGGTCGCCGCGTCGTGAATGAACACCAGATCGAGATCCGAGCCATAGCCGAGTTCGATACCCCCCAGCTTGCCGTAGCCGACGATCAGGAAATTAGGCTCATGGTGCCGGCTGCCATCCCGGTGTTGTGGCAGGCCATGCTTGCGGGTCAGATGGCGCCAGGCCATGGTCAGCACCTGCTCCAGCACCACCTCGGCAATGAAGGTCAGATAGTCGCTGACCTTCATCAGTGTGCGTGCCCCGGCGATGTCCGAGGCGGCCACATGCAGCACCTGGGCATGCTTGAAGATACGTAGCGCCTCGAGCTGGGCTTCTTCGTCCTCCTCGGGTACCCGCCCCAACGTCTGGCGCAACTCATCGGTCAGGCGCGCCTTGTCCGCGGGAGAGTAGAGCGTATCCGGCGACAACAGCTCATCGAGCAGCACTGGATGACGCGCCAGCTGTTCGGCAATCCAGGGGCTCGCCGTGCACAGCGTTATCAAGTGCTTGAGCGCATCGGGGTTTTCTCGCAGCAGGGCCAGATAGGCGGTGCGCCGCAATACTGCCTCGATCAACGGCAGGGTGCGCTCGAGGGCCGTGTCCGGCGCCTCGCTGTCGGTGATGGCGGCCAGCAACAAGGGCATCAGCGCCTCCAGGCGCTCCTGACCGATACGCTGCATGCCCAGCACGGCCCGGGACTGGCGCAGCGTCTTCAGACGCCGCAGGGCCTCTTCCGGCGCGGTGAACTGTGCTCCCTCGAATAACTGATGACTCTCGTCTTCAGTGAGTTCACCACGCCAGGCAGCGCGCCATTCATCCAGTGGTACTTCATCATCACTGCCGCTATCGCTGGTATCGACGGGTGTGTCGGCTTCCTCCTCCGGGTCGGCAATCACCGCATCGAAATGCCGCCGGATACGTTCGCGAGCTTCCTTGAGCCGTGCTTCCAGAGCAGTCCAGTCATCATAGGATTGCTCCGAGTGGCTCATGGCCAGCGCCAGGCGCTCCCGGTCCAGCGGATCTTCCGGTAACGTCTGGGTCTGGCGATCCTCCTGGGCCTGCAGGGCATGTTCGAGATCGCGCAAGAAGACATAGTCCGCAGCGAGCTCATCAACGACCGTCTGGGGCAAGAGTTCCAGCTCCGGCAAGCGCTGTAGCGCCGTTTTCAGCGACGGCACCTGCAGCTCGGTGTCGCGACCGCCGCGAATCAGCTGAAAGACCTGAACCACGAACTCCACCTCGCGGATTCCACCGGGTCCCAGCTTGATATTGTCGAGGATGTCCTTGCGCCGCACCTCCCGGTTGATCAAGGCCTTCATCTCGCGCAGGGATTCGATGGCACCGAAGTCCAGGTAGCGGCGATAGACGAAGGGGCGCAACCGGGCCAGCAGCTCGGCTCCCGCATCACGATCCCCGGCAATCGGGCGGGCCTTGAGCATGGCGTAGCGCTCCCACTCCCGGCCCTGATCCTGATAGTAGCTGGTCAGCATGTTGAAACTGCCCACCAGCGGGCCGCCCTCACCGAGCGGGCGCAGGCGCATGTCGACCCGAAAGACGAAGCCGTCCGCGGTAACTGCATCCAGGGCGGCAATCAGCTTCTGGCCGAGCCGCGTGAAATACTCCTGATGGTCGTATTCGCGCTTGCCCTCTTGCGTCGTGCCCTTCTCGGGAAAGGCGAAGATCAGATCGATGTCCGAGGAAAGATTGAGCTCCCCGGCCCCCAGCTTGCCCATGCCCAGCACGACAAGGCGCTGCTCCGAACCATCCTCTCGCGGTGCCGGCACCCCCCAGCGCGGGGCGAAATGAGCCTCCAGCCAAGCCAGTGCGCCTTCGAGACAGACTTCCGCCAATCGCGAGACATTGGCGGCGGTATCCCACATGGTATAGCCGCTTGGCGGGTTGATATCCCGCCAGACGATGCCCAGCATGCGCGCCCGGCGAAAGCGCCGCAGTGCCGCATGCATCTGCGCTTCGTCCTTTGCACCATCGAGGGCATCGGCGAGCACTTGAGACAGCGTCGCCTCGTCCAACGCCGCATCGAGTTCCCCTTCCGCGTCCAGGAATGCCAGCCAGCCGGGATAACGCGCCAACGTATCACCTGCAAACGACGAACACGCCAGCACTCGGGCCAGCTGCTCGCGCCGAGCTGGCGACAGGGCCTGCCAGGCATCGCTGGGGCATTCTGCCTGCTGGAGTTCGGCCAGGTTGTCAGCCTGGGTCAGCCCCTCATCCAGTCGTTCTTTCGTCTTGTCTAACGATTCCCGCAGCGAGCCGGGAATGTTCGTCAGCGGTAGAAAATCGTCGGGCAGCGCCATGATATTCCTGTTCTGATAGCAGTGGTGAGCGACCGCTCGAATAGCCTCAGCATAGCGAAGAGCTTATCAAGGCAGAAGAATGTCGGATATTTTATAACGCTGTCCAATAGTGAATATTCGGCTTGCCCGGCAAGAGATGGCCGGCCAAGCTGGGTGCCACGTTAACGGGAACACTATTCATGCACCATCTGGATCTACACGTCATCGAGACCGCACTGCGCTGGGCCAATACCGGGGAACCGGTGTGGCTGTGTACCGTGCTGGCAACCTTTGGTTCGTCACCGAGGGAACCCGGCTCGCTATTGGTCGCCCGCGCCAATGGTGAGCATGTCGGCTCCCTTTCCGGGGGCTGCGTCGAGGAGGACTTTCTGGCGCGCCTAGGGGACGGCGCCTTCGACGTTCCGGTAACGGTGGTTCGCTATGGCGATGGCGATCATCCCGGGGTCACGCTGCCCTGCGGCGGCAGTCTCGAGGTGCTGGTGGAGTATCTGGCGCCCGATTCCACCACCCTCATTCATCTCGAAGTGCTGCAGGCGGCGCTGCTTGGTCAGCGCGCGCTGATTCGCCGGGTGAATCTCGAGGATGGCCGGGTCAGCTTTGTCGAGGGCGATGCCCAGGGGCCGCGAGTCGAGCGGGACGCGGGCAACGTGCGGCTTCGCATCGGCCCCGCGCTGCGATTGATCATTGCGGGCATTTCCCCGGTCTCCGCCGCCTGCGCCGAGTTTGCCCGAACCTTGGGGTTCGAGGTCATCGTCTGTGATCCGCGAGACGAGGCCCGGGCAACGTTCGACGTGCCCGGTGTGGAGGTTCAGGCGGTGCTGCCATCGCTGTTCATCGCTTCCGGGGCCAGTCACGCGGCCACGGCGATAGTGGCCTTGACCCATGATCCGCGCATCGACGATCTGGCCATGATCGAAGCCGTGCGCACTCCGGCGTTCTATATTGGCGTGATGGGATCGAAACGCACGTCCAGTCAGCGCGCCGAGCGCCTGCAGCGTTCCGGTGGGCTGAACGACGAGGAGGTTGGCCGCATCCACATGCCCATCGGCCTGGCACTCGGCAGCAAGACCCCGGCGGAGATCGCACTGGCGGTCATGGCGGATATTCTGCGGGTTCGACGTGGGCAATCGCGCGATGCCTTGTGAGGAAGGCCGCAGCAAACCGCGTGTCGTCGCGCTGGTGATGGCCGCAGGGCTATCCCGTCGCTTTGGCAGCGACAAGCGCCGTGCTCGGCTCCCGAATGGCCGTACCCTGTTGCAGGCTACCCTGGCTCTGGCAAAGGCGAACTTCGAGACCACCTGGGTGGTTCTGCGCCAGCAAGACGATCCGGATAAGCTAGACATCGAATCCGACGTTCACGTACTGCATGCCCCGAGCGACGATATCGGCCTGGGCACCAGCCTGGGCGCGGCGTTTTCCGCCCTGCAAACCCAGATCGATGCCAGTGATGCAGACGCCGCCGCGGTGATGCTGGGGGATATGCCTTGGGTTTCGCCACATACTTGCCGGACGTTAATAGATCATGCCCATGCGGAGCGTATCGTACTGCCCCGTCAGCAAGGGCCGCATCACAAGGGTCGACCCGGTCATCCGGTACTGTTCGGCCAAGCCTTCTGGCCAACGCTGGGTCTTTTGAGCGGCGATGCCGGTGCCCGGGAGGTGCTCAGACAGCACGCCTCGATGTGTACGTTCGTCGACGTCGACGACCCGGGCATACATCGCGACGTGGACACACCGATGGAGCTGGACTAGCCGGCAAGCCGCTGCCACAACAGCAGCCCCCAGGTCACCCCGGCCATGATCAATGACAGCATGACCGCCGCGGAGCCGATGTCCTTGGCCCGCCCGGAGAGTACGTGATGCTCGGAGCCGATGCGATCGATGGCGGTTTCCACGGCGCTGTTGAGCAACTCGACGATCAGCACCAGAAAGCAGCTGCTGATGAGCAGTATCCACTCCACCGGCGTTTGCCCGACCCAAAAGGCAAAGGGCAAGAATACGACGCACAGCACCAGTTCCTGACGAAAGGCCGCTTCGTGCAGGGCGGCGGCCTTGAGACCCATGAAGGAATAGCGTGTCGAGTTCACCAGGTGGCGCCAGCCAGTCGCGCTCGATTTCATCTTGCGGATCCATGCGATTGAATGTGGGCGCCTAGTCTATCTAATTTGGCCATTCAATTCGGCTATATAATTCAGCCGCAGGATTGTCGTTGCCGGCGCTGCCGAACTAGCCTGTAAGGACACTTTCCCCACTGCAGGAGAACATCATGCCCCGCGTCGTAATGCTAAGAGACCAGGAACCCCGCTGCCAGATCGAGGAAATCGATGCAGGCGACCTTCCCGAGCGCGCGGTCAGCGTCGATATCGATTACTCGGATTTGAACTACAAGGATGCACTGGCGGTGACCGGCAAGGGCAAGATCGTGCGCGACTACCCCTTCGTGCCAGGCATCGATTTTGCTGGCACCGTGCGGGAATCCAAAAGCGATGGCTACAGTGCCGGCGACAGGGTGATCCTTACCGGCTGGGGAGTGGGTGAGCGCCATTGGGGCGGCTTTGCCGAAACCATGAACGTCGATGCGGACTGGCTGGTGCCCTGCCCCGACGCTCTATCGACCCGGGATGCCATGCTGCTGGGTACCGCAGGCCTGACCGCCATGCTCAGCGTTATACAACTCGAGCAGGCGGGACTTACGCAAGGCGGCAAAGTGCTGGTCACGGGTGCCACCGGCGGCGTGGGTAGCTGGGCGGTGCAGATGCTGGCTCAGCTTGGCTACGAGGTGGGGGCGGTCACCGGAAAGACGGAGCAGCACCACTGGCTGGAAGAGCTCGGCGCCACTCAGATCGTGCCCCGCAGTGAACTCGATGGCGATACTCGCCCTCTGGAAAAAGCCCGCTGGGACGCCGCCGTGGATACCGTCGGCGGCCAGGTGCTGGCGAGCGTACTAGCCCGCATGCACTATCAGGGCCGGGTCGCGGCGGTGGGTCTGGCCGGCGGCACCGACCTGCCGACCACGGTGATGCCGTTCATTCTGCGCGGCGTGTCTCTGCTTGGCGTGGACAGCGTCATGGCGCCCTTCGAGCTGCGCCAGGCAGCCTGGCAGCGGCTGGCCTCCCTACCCCGGGATCTCTTCACGCGCATGCAGACCGAGGAAATCGGTTTCGATCAGGTGGTAGAGCAGTCCGAGGCCATGCTGGCGGGCAAGACCTATGGTCGTGTGCTGATCAATCCGCAACAGAGGTGATGGCTGCGCCTGCTGGTCTTGCTTGATAGCCGCGCGGGTAACGACGCCTTATGACATTATCGCGGGTTGCGCTAAGATGGTGGCCCGCTCATTCATGATTCGTCGAGCCACCGCTCATGCCCCTTCGCATCGCCATCAACGGCTACGGCCGTATCGGTCAGTGTGTATTGCGCGCCCTCATCGAGCGCAACAACGCCAACCTGCAGGTCGTGGCGATCAATGAGCTGTCCGATCTGGAAACCATCGCCTATCTGACCCGCTACGACACTACCCATGGTCGCTTCCCGGGCAGGATAGACACCCGGGAAGGGCGCCTCATCATCAACGGTCAACCCATCAGCGTCGTATCCGAGGCCGATCCCACGAAACTACCCTGGCGTGAACTGGAGATCGATCTGGTAGTGGAGTGCTCCGGCAGCTTCAAGGATCGCGCCACCGCCCAGCAACATCTGGATGCCGGCGCCAAGCGGCTGCTGTTTTCTCAGCCCGCGGAAGCCGATATGGATCTCACTCTGGTCGGCGGCATCAATGAGAACGAACTGCAGCCCGGGATGCGCATTCTCTCTGCGGCTTCGTGTACCACCAACTGCCTGATTCCGATTCTCACGGTACTCGACGACGCCCTGGGCATCGAACATGGCGTGACCACCACCATCCATTCGGCGATGAACGATCAGCCGGTGATCGATGCCTACAACAAGACCAGCCTGCGTCTGACCCGCTCCGCCATGCACTCGATCGTGCCCGTGGATACCGGCCTTGCCCGGGGTATCGAACGCTTGATGCCCCGGCTCGCCGGGCGCTTCGAGTGCCTGCACGTGCGGGTGCCGACCATCAACGTCTCCGCCATGGACATGGCGATCTGCGTGCGCGGCGAGACCACCGCGGCGGCGGTCAATGCGCTGCTGCGGGACGCCAGCGAGAATCGCCTGGCGGGGCTTCTGGGCTATACCGAAGAACCCATGGCTTCCGTTGACTTCAACCACGACCCGCGCTCGGGTATCGTGGATGCCACTCAGACCCGGGTAGCCGGCGGTCACTTGATCAAGATGCTGAGCTGGTTCGACAACGAATGGGGCTTCGCCAACCGCATGCTCGACATTGCCGAGCGCATCGCGGCCTTGAAGTCATGTTAAGTCGCACTGACTCACCTGCTATTCATTCACTACGATGAGCAATCACCTGGAGGAACCTGCCCCATGAACGTGCGCAAGATGACCGAACTGAACCTTGCAGGAAAGCGGGTGCTGATCCGAGAGGATCTCAACGTGCCGATCAAGCAAGGGCGAGTGACCAGCGATGCCCGCATTCGTGCCAGCCTGCCGACCATTCAGGCGGCGCTGGATGCCGGCGCCAGGGTGCTGCTGATGAGTCATCTGGGCCGTCCTACCGAGGGAGAGCCCGCCGACGAGTTTTCTCTGGCGCCGGTGGCGGAGCATCTGAGTGAATTGCTGGGCAAGCCGGTGCGCCTGGAGAAGCACTACCTGGATGGCAATCTCGAAGTGGCCGAAGGCGAGGTCGTGCTGCTGGAGAACGTCCGCTTCAACAAGGGCGAGAAAAAAGACGATGAGGCGCTTTCCAAGGCCTATGCCAAGCTGTGCGATGTCTTCGTGATGGATGCCTTCGGCACGGCCCATCGCGCTCAGGCCTCTACTCACGGCGTGGCCCGCTTCGCCCCGGAAGCCTGCGCGGGGCCACTGCTGGCGCGCGAGCTAGAGGCACTGGAAAAGGCGCTTGCCACCCCGAAGCGACCGATGATTGCCATCGTCGGTGGCTCCAAGGTCTCTACCAAGCTCGAGGTGCTCAACGCGCTTTCCGAGAAATGCGATCAGCTGATCGTCGGTGGTGGCATCGCCAATACCTTCATCGCCGCGGCGGGCTACAAGGTGGGCAAGTCATTGCATGAGGCGGATCTGGTCGACCGGGCATCGGCGCTGATGGAAAAGGTCGATATTCCCTTGCCCACGGACGTGGTGGTCGCCAAGGAGTTCTCCGAGAATGCGGAGGCAACGGTCAAGGGCGTGCAGAACGTCGCCGATGACGACATGATACTGGATATCGGCCCGGCCACCGCTGAGCATTTTGCCTCCTTGCTCAAGAATGCGGGCACGATTTTATGGAATGGTCCGGTCGGCGTGTTCGAGATCGATCAGTTCGGCCAGGGCACCGAAACCCTTGCCAAGGCCATCGCCGCAAGTAACGCCTTCTCCATTGCCGGGGGTGGAGATACCCTGGCGGCGATCGACAAGTACGACGTCGAGGATCAGGTCTCCTACATTTCCACCGGCGGTGGCGCCTTCCTGGAATACGTCGAAGGCAAGCAGCTACCCGCCGTCACCGCGCTGGAAAAAGCGGCCAAGAAGTAAGGGCGCATGCCGGGCCTGGCGGTCCGGCAAATATCACTCCCCAAACCAGCGCTTCAAGACGGCGCGAGCCTTGCTTGTGTGTTCTTTCTTGATATGTGCGGCCACTACGGCAAGCGCCCCGACCAGCACCGAGACATCGTCCGTGTATCCGACGAAGGGCGTCACATCGGGTATGGTGTCCAGCGGAAAGATGAAGTAGCCCAGCGCGCCGTAGATGGTGGTTTTCGCCCATACCGGCGTGTCCGGGTCCTGGGCGGAGTAGTAAAGCTTCAGACCGGGTTCGAGGGTGGTCTTTCCCGCCTTTTTGGCATAGCGCGACACCTTGTTCCAGAAGGCGTCGTCGGAATAACGCGACCTGTTCCCAAGGGTATCGTATTGTACGTCATTTTCCTCCACGAGCATCGGTAGCGTGCCTTTCTCGGTCTTGCGGGACTGATGCGTCAATAGCTTCTGTGCCATGTCTTTCTCTCCAGAAGTTTCTCCAAACGGAGGCTACTTTTCATTTTGCCATCTTTTCACCCTAGCGTAGAGTACACGGTTCCATCACGAGGCTAAGCGGCGCAGGGAGGCGTTATGGTGTGGATGGGACCGCTGCTGGTGGTGCTGGGCGCCTTTCTATGGGGCGTTTCCGGTGGTCTGGGTGGCTTCTTGATCGACAAGGGGTGGGAACCGCTGCTGGCGGCTTTCTATCGTGGCGCCACCGGTTTTGCCTTCGTGCTGATCTGGCTCTTGAGCCAGCCGCGCAAGAATCTGCCCATGGATCGCTATTCGTTTGCCTGGTCGCTTCTCGGCGGCGTCGGTGTCGCCGGTAATCTCGCCTTCTATCTTCTCAGCATTCCAAGAGTGGGAGTCGCCGTCGCGGTGACACTCATGTACATGGCCCCCATCTACGTGTACCTGGTGGCCTTTCTCACCGGCGTCGAGCGCGCCACCGGGCCTCGCTGGCTGGCGATCGGTCTGGCCATGCTGGGCATCGTGCTGTTGACCGACGTACTCGCTACCGGCCTGGCTGAGCTTGACCTGCTGGGCATTCTGAGCGGGCTGCTTTCGGGGCTGTGCTATGCCCTGTTCATCCTGGTATTCAAGCGAGCCGCAGCCCAGGGCGGGCGACCGCAAAGCATCATGACCGTGAGCCTGCTGGTTTTTGCCTTGGCGATGGTACCCTTTGTCAGCTACCAGGAGGTGATCGCCGCCACGCTGTCGCCGGACGTGGTGTGGTTCGTGCTGACCGGGCTGCTGGGGGCAGGCATCGCCTTTCCGGTGTACTTCATCGGCCTGCGCGCCACCTCCCCGGCCATTGCCGCCATCATTGCCATGATAGAGCCCATTACCGCCTCGGTGATGGGCGTGTGGCTACTTGGCGAATCGCTCTCCGCACTGCAACTGGCGGGGGTGGTGCTTATCCTGGTGCCGGTCACGCTGTTGAGCACGCGTCGGATTTGATTGCGCCCGACCCTACCAACTGGCGACTTTCAGCGCTCCAGGCGTTCCAGCATCTCGCGTGTGCGGTGATGGCCACGCGCACGCCGCACGGCTTCGCTGCCGGCGCGACGACCGATGATGCGTGCCATACCCACCATGACGCCGGTAGTGGCGCCCCATAACAACGCGTGGCGCCATTGCACATCCGGATCGTATGGGTCCAGTGGCGGCTTGCCGATCTTGCGTTCGTAGGCCTTGCGAGCGCCATTGCGTGCCGCCACGCCGGCGGTAATGGCTAGCCCTGAGCTAACCAGCGACCATATCGTTTCACTTTTCATGCGCACTTTTCCCGGCAAAAATTGAACTGCGTTTCATTATTCTATGTGCCTCCTTACAAATCCACCCTGCAGGGTGACTAGAATTATTATCCACGGCGAAGGTATATAACCTGGATTAATTTACTACCCGGTTGTCACATTAATTGCTCTAAAACGCCGCTTTGTCATACACAAGGCAACGCCGACTCTGCTATATTGCACTGCAACAAAGCAGGTGCGGTTCAACCATATCCACTATGCTGATTCCAACCCTTCCTAAATCCCCCACCCTGACAGGTATCTTTCATGACACGCTCCAACGACATTACCTCGCTTGTTCCTTTTACCCCTGCCGCCATGTTCGATGTGTGGAAGGTTGGCGTAATGGCATTTGAACTCTGGACTACCTCGCTTTCCACCATCGCCATGCGTAATAGTCTCTGGTACACCCAAATGCCTACCAGCCCGAAGATGATGAAAGAAAACCAGCGCATGGTAAGTGAGAAGCTCGATGCCGGCATGGAAGTCGCCAATGTGATGAACAAGACCATGCTCAACATGTTTTCTGGCCAGTACTCTCCCTGGTGGGTCACCAGCCATCGCGCGATGAAGCCGCTGCATCGTCGCACCACCGCCAATTCTCGCCGTCTTTCTCGCTGATAACGCCCTATTGCTAGCAAAGCGCATGAAAACGGCTAAAGTTGTTGTATGCCTCACGGAGGAGTCATTCCATGCGCCAAGCAAGCATCCCCCTACTGTCGTCCATTCTGCTGGCTGGAACAGTAACGCTGCTTTCCGGCCTGGTACAAAGCGCAGACCAGAAGCCTTTGCTACAGATCAACGAACAAGAGCCCTATGGGCGCTATCTCACTAATCGACAAAAGCGCAGCTTATATCTGTTCTCTCAAGATGAGCCTGGAAGTGCCAGCACCTGCGTGGACGAGTGCGTCAACGCCTGGCCGCCTTATATCATTCAAGGCGATCTTCAGCTTGGCAAGGGCCTCGATTCGAACAAGCTCGATAGCATCGAACGTGAAGACGGTAGCAACCAGGTTACCTACGCAGGTTGGCCGCTATATTATTTCAGCGGTGACAAGCGCCCGGGCGATGCCCTGGGCCAGGATGTCAAACATCTAGGGAGCAAATGGTACCTGGTCTCTCCCCAAGGCGAAAAAGTGCCCTACGGCGAGCGTTCCCAAGCCGAAGAAACCAATGATGAATGAGTTGGCAAGCGCTTGAACGGCACACTCTTCCTGCCGACGTATTCAATGACGCCCTGAATCAGCCATAAAAAACTTGTACAATTGTTATACATTACCTATCCTCAGGTGTATGAATAACTTTATTCATGCATCACTACTGAGGGGTTGAACCATGAAAGGACTCAACACGGCTGTTTTGATACTGCTGATCATCGGCGGGGTAAACTGGCTGCTGGTAGGACTTTTCCAATTCGATTTGGTTGCCGCTATCTTCGGCGGACAAACCGCCATTCTAGCGCGCATTGTTTACGTGATCGTGGGTATCTGTGCTCTGTATGCCCTGACCTTCATCCCCAAATTGACCGGCAGCGCTGGTAACCACCGCTCTACCCACTAGTTCATGTTGCTCTGTATATCAGGACCAAGAGAAGCCGCTTCATCATGAAGCGGCTTTATTTATAGCCACTATTAATTAAAAAGCATTAATTTTAAATTAATAAAAAATAATTAATAATTTCGCCTCCCTACCCAAAAAACTCTGTTTTATTCAATCGCGTTCGGCCCTGACCGACAGGTTTTGCTACACTATATGGAAACGCTGTTCGGAAACACTGTTCAAAAAACGTGGAATTTACTCTCAACCCGATGCGTCTTTAGCCGATAAACGTAACAATGGCTTGGAAAGTTCCACGAACGCGAGAGACCAACGTATGTCACGGCCCCTTTGTCTTCTTTTTGATTGCGATGGAACCTTGGTGGACAGCGAACCCTTGCTGGCAGATGAAATGGCGACCAGTCTTACCGCCATCGGCATCCCTTTCACTACCGACGACTACATCGGTGAATTTCGCGGGGCGCGCTTTCGTCATATTGTCGCCGAACTGCAAAAACGTCACGGTCGGATCGATGCAACCGCGCTAAAGGAAACGGAAGACGGCATGCGGGCTCGGCTCGCCGAGCGTCTCGTTCACGAACTCAAATGCCTGCCCGGGGTGCCCGAAGCCCTTTCCACTCTCTCGGAGTACCCGCGTGCCGTGGTATCCAATGGTCCGGAAGCCAAGATTCGCACCTGTCTTGCCTCCACGGGCTTGAGCGGCTACTTCAATGACCACTTGTTCAGTGCCTATACCGCCAACTGCTGGAAACCCGATCCCGGCCTTTATCTACACGCCGCTCATAGCATGGGATTCAAGGCACGTGATTGCCTGGTCATCGATGACTCCATCGTCGGCGTACGCTCGGCCTTGGCGGCGGAAATCCCAGTCATTCACCTGAACCGCTTCTCGGACGTGGAAACCACGCCGCCAGGCGCCATCATGATCAGCAACATGCATCAACTGCCCACGGTCGTGAGTCGCCTGGTTCATCAGGAAGCCTTGGCCCTGTAAGCGGTTTTCCTTTCTATGCCGAGCAATACCCGCACCCTGCTCTGTCAGGTATCATGACCCGGTATTCACTTGCCGGGAGACAGCATGGCGTCACTTCATGATCAACTTCGCGGCCTGGTCTATTCCACCGAACACGGTGATACCTGCCCTGCTTGTCGCAAGCCCTTAGCCGAATGCGAATGTGCCGATCGTGCCGAGGCCGAGCGTCTGGCGGCGCTGGACGGCATCGTGCGCATTCGCCGCGAGACCAGTGGCCGCAAGGGCAAGGGGGTTACCACCATCAGCGGCATTCCCCTTGCCCAGTCCGAGCTCAAGACGCTGACCAAGGAGCTCAAGAAACGCTGCGGCACCGGTGGCTCGCTCAAGGACGACATCATCGAGATCCAGGGCGACCATCGCCAGACGCTCAAGGATGCATTGGAAGCGCGTGGCTATACCGTCAAGCTGGCGGGAGGCTGACTTACCTCGATAACAAGGAATTTCACATGGGCTTGAATGGACGCCGGCTTTACGTTTTTCTTTGATGGCAGCGCAACAACTGACCTCCATACCTGCAATAAAAAGCCCCCGACATCCGGTCACTCGTCGCGACCGGCTGTCGGGGGTAAGAAAAGAGCCTAAAGCCTGCTCACAATCGTTACGAACGAAGATGAGGCAAGGCGAAATTGATCGAAAAAGCGCAGTTTACATGCCAGTAAATGAGTATTTTAAGAGCAATTTCAACGCCGTATCATCGAGTGTAGTAGATAGTGTGCTGGCTTTTAGAATGTATATTCGAGACCTAATACTGCTACCGGATAGACGCCAAACTCATCCACGTCATCCTGCAGATCGTCCTCTTCCTGCTGGATATCATTTCGCAACTGCGGATCACTCGCCGCGCCGGTGGCCTCGAGGTTAACCTCGGCATCCGTCAGGAATGCGCCGAGCTTGGCGAACGCCCCCAGCCCGCTCTTGTGGCTGCCGCGCCAGCCCAGGCCCAGATAAGGCTGAATGGAGTCGCCCAGCGTCACGTCACCACGCAGGGTGCCGACTTCCTCGGCGGTATAGGTAGTGCCGTTGTATTCGTAGTTCTGGCCGTCCTTGGGACGCCCCACCACCAGCGCGGCGATATCCGGCTTCACGGCACCAGCGGAGAGGAAGAAACGGCCACCGAAGGGGAAGTAATCGAACGTGAGGCCGTACACGTCCATATCGAAGTCGCCTTCGTAATCGGCATCGTCGGTCTCATGTTCGAGGCCGTCGTAGGTGAATCCGGTGTAGCCCGCAGTCAATGCCAGGTTGTCGTGGAAGCGGTAGCTGATGCTGCCGCCGTAACCGGTGGTGCCGACTTCGGCGCCGACCGACCAGTTGTTCATCGATGCCGCTGAGGCAGGCACTGCCATGGCCGTCAAGGCACTGGCCAGCAAAATGGTGTGTAAGGTTCGCATGATATTCCCTGCTTGTATCGTTGTGGTGATAACCGATTTAGAAGGATCGGATAAAAAACCATAACGACCATGCTCGGGAAAACTTTAATCATGCATTTGTCATGCTCTCATGGCTGGCTGGTATCGAAGCCCTTGGACGAGCGTTTCCAGCGTCTGCCCCACCGGCGCCTCTATCTTGAGCGAATAGAGATCATCCGCCCGGGTACGGCCAAGATTGAGACAAGCGATCGGCTTGCCTTCCTGGGCGGCATGGCGCGCAAAGCGATAGCCTGAATAGACCGTCAATGATGAACCGATTACCAGCAGCGCACTCGCCCTTTCCAGTGCCAAAAGGCTGGTGCTGACGCGCTCCGGCGGGACGTTGTCTCCAAAAAACACCACGTCCGGCTTGAGAATACCGCCACAGCGTGTGCATTCGAGCACCTTGAAGGTAGAAAAATCCAGCCCTTCGAGATCCGCATCCCCATCCGGCCCGACCGGCGCCTCGAGGGAGGCCCAGCCGGGATTGCGGGCTGCCAGCTCTTCGTGCAGATGATAACGCATGCGACGGGCACCGCAGCTCATGCATCGCACAACCTCGGCCCGTCCATGCAGATCGATGACCCGCCGGGAACCGGCATGCTGATGCAGCCCATCGACATTCTGGGTGATCAAGGTGGCAACATGGCCTTTGGCCTCGAGCTGCGCCAGTGCCCGATGCGCCGGACCGGGGCGCGCATTCTCGATGGCCCGAAACCCCAGCAGGCTGCGCGCCCAATAGCGCTGGCGCGTGGCCAGGCTGGTCATGAAGGCATGGTGCTGTACCGGTGGCGAGCGCTTCCATTCGCCCCGGGCATCCCGATAGTCGGGGATACCGCAATCGGTACTCACACCGGCGCCGGTCAACACCATCAGTCCGGGATGGCGCTGGACGAAGTCGTGCAAAGCCTGTTCGTCTGCCCTAACCGCATTTGGCCGGGAGGCTGTAGGAGAGATCGTTTCCCGAGTCGATGGCATCGGCACTATTGTATCCTGCGTTGATTTACAAGGCTTCGTCTGAAACTGTCGATGCACGCATCAAGCATGATGCCAGCTCATGCTGAAAACGATAACATGACAGGGCGCAGACGCTGCTCTCCATTGTTGCATGGCTCTCATCGTCACCCCTGGCTAAAGTACAGCCACTATTAACGGTCTAGTACAAGGACGTCAGCGATGGCCTGGCTTGAATATCTGTTACCACTGATTTTTCTGACCCCGCTTGCCGCGATCGCCGTCGTCATACTGGCACTGCGCAACCTGCACGATACTCAGGTTCGTTCGCCCTTCAACGCTCAGCCTTTGCATGGGCCAGGCCAGGCACTGCGCAACCGCCTGGATCGCATCTTCTCGAGTCTCTTTCTCAATGGTGCCCTGGGGCCCATCCTGGTACTTGCCCCACTAGTTTATGGCATGGGACGCATGCTGTTCGCCCCCCATCAGAACTGGCTGGAATGGGCCATCTACGGCCTGCTGTCTACCCTGCTGGTCATCCTGTTTGGCTTTTTACTGATGCTCGACTATCAGCGTATTCGCCGCGTCAAATTCGGCCTGGCCTGTGAACTGGCAGTGGGTCAGGAGTTGGGGCGCCTGATTCGGCCAGAGGCGCATCCCTATTTCGTATTCCACGACATTCCTGCCGATTCCTTCACCATCGATCATGTCGTCGTTACACCTCACGGGCTCTTCGTCATCGAAACCCGCGCCCGCACCCACCCTTTGGATGCTTCGGGGAAACCCATGCAGACGGTTGCGATAGAGCGTGAGCGCCTGCGTTTTCCTGGCTGGAGCGAGCGCCAGCCACTACGCAAGACGCGTCAGGCGACGATTTGGCTGCGCCAATGGTTGCTCCGAGAGCATGAGGTCGATGTACCGGTGCGGGGCGTTCTGGTATTGCCGGATTGGAATATCGCCGAAGAGCAATCCTTCGATGACCCGATCGTGGTCAACGGTGAAGGGCTGGCCCAGCTACTCATCGATACCTCCTTGGGTGAACTCGACGCCAAGGACCGCGACAGGATAGGCCATGCCTTGACCGAACGCGCAGCGCTTCGTCGTGATCGGCACCTGCAGCGGCCTTCTGCCTGATTCAGGACGATGCCGCCAGGGTGATACGCGGCGCACACTGCCCACGGCGCAATGGCACGAGACTCTTCGCCTCAGGAAAGCCTTCCAGCCGTTTTGCATCGATGCCGATCCGCACCTCGGTCAGCGTACGCTTGCCATAGCCTTTGCATTTGAGACTCATCGCATTGCCCGTCCCCTTGCCAAAACCTGCCTCGAAGGCCCTGGTCAGCGCACTGCGTTCGACCTCGCCACCTCGGTTGATCATCATGAAATCGACGAAAGCGCTGGCATTGACCCTCTCCATCAAATCCACCGCCTCGGCGAAATAATCCTCTGCCGGCAAGGCCAGGCAGGCGGCATGCTTGGCATACTGATAACGATCCAGGCAACTGGCACGCCCGGGCATGGCGTCATCCAGCTCAGCGGCAAACGGTTCAGCGAAAGCAAAAGGCGCATGGGCGCGACAGAAGCTGCCATTGGCTCGTGGCTGTTCGAGAAAACACCCCTCCTTGCGCCAGCGCCTGGGCGTAATGCCGTCGTCGGCGAAGCGCCTGGGCAGCGACGGCCATAGGCCGTGAAGAACAAAGCCTTGCCTTTCGGCTTCCTGCACCTCGGCATCACGGCACTCCTTGCGGGAGTGGCTGGTCGTCTGACAGAACCCCGGATGCCAGGTCAGCGCCAGCACGTAATGATCGAAGCCCTCTGCTTCGAGCCTGGGCTCGGCCATGGCGGGCAGGGTCGCGAGCAACAACGCAAACAGCCACGCTCCCTTTAAGACCACCCTTTTCAAGACTGTCTTTTTCATAATCGTGCAGATGCCTTGTCGTGTCATGACAACGCTCATTTGTCGTATTGAATGATCGATGCGGCTCACTCCGCCCTCAAACGCCCGCCCATTTCCTGGGCCAGATCCACCGCATAGTGATCCGTCATGCCGCCGATGAAGTCGAGCATGCGCCGGTAGCTGTCGTAGAGGTTCCAGGACGACTGAGGCGTGTTCTCGCCGATCAGTGCCAGCACGCGCTGGTGCTTGAAGGTGGAATGACCGTGATGGTGCAGCTCGTGGGCGGCGCCGATGAAGGCCTCGAGCAGGATGCCCAGAGTCGTGTGGGCGCCGATTTCCAGCTTGGCCTTGCGCTCGTTCTGGAAGATGCGCTCCCGGGCGAGTCGCTTGGCATCAGTGACGCCCCAGCCCAGGTCCGGATGACACAGTTCAAGGAGATCATCCTTGAGCGCACCGTTGAGCAGCTCCTGCTCGTGCTGCACAAAGACCGCCCCCACATCGTTGACCGCCCGCTCCATGGCGGCTCCACGCAACGCGGCGATGCGGCGGCGCTGGGACACGCCTTCACGCTGCATCTCGGCATAATCCGCGGGTTCGCCGCCGGCGATCTGTGTGAGGACATCGGCAACTTCATCGAAGCGCAGGATGCCCATTTCCAGGCCATCCTCGAGATCCAGCAGCGCATAGCAGATGTCGTCGGCGGCCTCGACCAGATAGGCCAGCGGATGCCGGCACCAGACCCAATCGCCCCGGGACTTGAGGCCCAGCCGCTGGGTGACGTCGAGAAGCAACTGCTTCTCGGACTGATAGCAGCTGAACTTGCCCGCCTTGCCCCCGTGCTCCACGGTCCAGGGGTACTTGAGCAGTGTGCCCAAGGTCGCCGCGGTGAGCCGCATGCCGCCCTTGAACTGGTTGTACTCGATCTGAGTCACGACCCGAAAGCCCTGGGCATTGCCCTCGTAGGTCAACAGATCCGCCCGCTCGGTGTCCGAGAGCCCATCGAGCAGGCCGCTACCGTTGTTTTCGGCACGCTTGAACCAGTCGCGTATCGCATATTCGCCGGCATGACCGAAGGGGGGATTGCCGATATCGTGGCCCAGGCACGCCGCCTGCACGATCACCCCCATGTCCGCCGGGGTAATCCATTTGGGTAAGCGCTCGCGCAGCCCCTCGCCGACGATCATGCCCAGGCTGCGACCCACGCAACCCACCTCAAGGGAATGGGTCAACCGGGTATGAATGTGGTCGTTATCCGTCAGCGGATGTACCTGGGTCTTGCGCCCCAGACGCCGAAACGAGCCCGCGAAGACGATACGGTCATGATCCTTGTGGAACGGGCTGCGGCCGATCTCATCCCTAAGCTCCCGAGGCTTATCGTTGAGCCGGGTAGGATCGAGCAGGCGTTCCCAATGCATCTGCGACATGCAACATCCTCGAAGTCGTGGCGCAGCAGCGCGGTGTATGACGATTCAAGCATTCTACGGGAATTTGCTGTTTCGCGTAGGCAGGTGGGTGCCTGTGGCGCTGATAGGAAAAGCCTTCAGGTCACCCGGGTAAGGAGTTACTGGCAGAGCCTGGGACATGAAAGCTCCCGGCATACGAAATCCACTGTGCCACTACAAACGGCTTGATTCGGCAGTACCTGCCCAAAGGGACAGATCTATCGGTTCATAGTCAAGAGGAACTCAATGCCATCGCTCTCGAGCTCAATATGCGGCCTCGAAAGCGTTTTGACTTCAAATATCCCATTTAGATGATGGGTGAATTGATAGCAAGGCACCACAAGGGGCCAACCACACTTCAGTAAGCGATGTTGTACTCAGAACCTGCATCCGCCGTTTTCTCAGCGCTCGAACTCATCCAATTCTGTGGATATACCATAGACCTCCTGGGCTAAGAGGCGATCGACGATATCAAGACAACGAGAGCGGGCGGCTGCATCGCCGGTCTGACGATATGCCCTCATTACGAGCTCGACGACGCTGTTTGCATGGCCATACAGCTGGTGCGCTGGGTCGTCGCCAAGGGTTTCCATGTTGGCAATTACTGCTTCACATGTGAGTAAGATCTCTTCCGCGATGTCCGCAGTTGAATGCTCCAGAGGCCATATGAGGTCATCGACATTGTCCCTGAACGCATCACTCTCCAAGAAGGCCCTAATGATGGGCTTTGCCTTCTCAAGGTCGCGTCCCTCTGCGTTAAGAAAACACTTCGCGGCGGCGTCCCTAATCTCTTTGACCGGATCATTAAAGAAGAGGGGCAGTTTCTCGTGCGTGAACGCTTCACACACAGGGTTGAACAAATTAGCTTCCGCGACTTTAGCCGCACCCTTGCGCAGGGCTTCCTCCCCAGTTACACACTCGGCCACCATGCCGGTGGCTTCCGGATTGCTGAACTGGGCCAGGCAAACATGACGCGCACCCGCTTCGCGAACGGTCGAAACAGGGGAGTCGAGCATGCGCCTTAGCACAAGCCGCAGGCGTTGAAAATGTCGGACATTCGCGTAGTGCAGGAATCTGTCTACGTGGTGGGTAGCAAGCAGGTGGTCATTGTCCGTGTCGACCAAGACTAGAAACAAATCGACTGCGCAGGCCTCGTCATGTTTGTAGAGGCCGAGAAGGGCGTGTGCCACCGTGGTACGAACGATCACTGTGGGATCGTGGACCATCTTCTCTAAATACGGCATGAAGAACGGTACGCGATCGGCCTTGTCGAACAGCAAAGTACCGACCGTTTCGGGGGCGGCGCCGCGGACGCTGTTAATAGCCGTGGTAAGAATGTCGTGGGAGCGGTTATCTTCTTCGCTTCCGGAACTCTGCACTGTCAGCTCTTCGCTCTTAGGGTCGTCGGATTCCGTTGCGCACCACCCCACTATGGCCAAGATGTCTTCAGGCAAATCATCAGCACTGAACTTGGCAATGGCATCACAGAGGTACCGATGGCCGGGCCTCTCGGGCATAGCGAACACTCGTCGCACAAAGGCAAGCACTGTATTCTTGTCCGCGTCGGACTCCTTTAGACCCCGCAATAGCGCATGATAATAGTAGTGGTGTGTGTTAGCCGGGAACCGTTCCGAGAGTCTTGTGAAACGAATCGGGTCTCGTTTCGTCTCTGATTCCAGGACGCTGGAGAGCTGGTGTGCACCGCCTTCCAGGAAGCTATATGGCCGCCGGCGAGAGCCTTTGTCGGTGTCGTATGTCTGTAATGCCCGCAGCCAGTCTACGTCTTTCATCCAAGAAACGGCTTCCGCCTTAATTGGCGAACCGATCAAGCCGGCCTTGCTTGCTATCGGCGGCTCGATCTGTATTTCCGGGAACTTCCGATGCCACTCGCCGAGGCGCACTTCCGTTTTGGGTCCCTTTCGGCCCATGGGCAGTGCAGAGAGCATGACCAGCTGCCAGTATCCTCGCGCTTTGAAACCGCCTTTGGTTTTCTCAATGCTGGGGAAGTAGTCCACCATCACTGTTTCAAGGCGCGCGAAAGCATCATGCGAGCAGTAGGTTGCGACATGCTCCACTAGCTCGCGAGCGGCCCAGTATGAAAACTCTCCACCACCACCATATGACCAACCGCATTCCAGGCGTTGGGGGTTGGCAAGGAGATACTCCACTGTGCCGTCGGCAAACTCAGGTGGAGAATTGGACAGAGCTCGCACAATGACGAAGTTCACGCTGTCGTAGTCTCCGAGGGGACGGAGTTGATCAATGTATCGGGCGTAGTCGAAAACGGAGCTCTTCGCAAGTATTCGGAGTGCGCCCTCTATACCTCGGAGGAGGCTGTCCTCAATGCTGGAGCACTCCTCACGGTAGCCACGGGAGTACCAGACGCGATCCATCGTGAGCTTACCGGCCCGTTCAAGTGCGGTGTTCTTGACCACCTCGAGAAACACCGGCAAAACTTGCTCCAGAAATATTGCCGGCGCTTTCTCCGCAACCTCCAAGATAAGACGCTCGCCTGAGCTGTCGTTCGGAAGGAAGTGCCTTTCGATGTCTTCCGCGCGAGTATTAGCGAGAGCGAAGCGCAGGTGTTGGCCCAATACTTCCGCAGCCCAGTCGGGACGATTCTTGGGAAGGTCGTGTATACACATCCAGAAATCATGGTGTCGCTCATCCGCGATGGCACCGGACGCGTGCATGCGCATGAAAAGATCGAATACCCTCCGGTCCGTTGAGAGTACGCGGCGCCAGATGATATGGAGGATGTCCGCGTTCCACTTGTCGGATACCCCCACGTAGGGAGAAAGCAGCTCGACACACCCGCCTGGGTGTGCCTTGATGTGATTTCGAATCAGCGTGAGTGCCCGGCCACGCTCGTTAAAGTCCTCGGACGCTAGCCACGAAGCGATGAGGCCCTTCCCGTGGAGAAACGGGAACCAAGGGGGCGCGACCCACAGTGCTTGCCACGCTTCACGGATCAGCGAGGGGTTGCCGCACGCAAAAACGTCCTGGAACAGCTGCCATAGTTCGGGCGTGGCACACTCGATTTTTGAGGCCACTTCTAGCGCGCACCGACGAAGATGGAAACGGATCGATGGTTCCAGAATGACGCGCCGCAACTCGCGGACGAAGTCGACGTGGTCCATTGCGTGGGTGTGGAGAAGAATCTGGCGCAATGGTGCGCGCTTGAAGAGTCCTTGCTCGCCTTCCTTCAGGTACTGGATGAGATCGCCGCCTCGGGCCGCAAAGCGGCGAGCGAAAACGTAGTCAAAGAAGCCTTCGTGGAAGAATCCAACCCGGCGGCGATCGAGAACAAGGACGTTTTCGGATTCCATAGCACGCACAGTGCGATTGTAGTCGTCCAACACTTCGGCTTCTGGCGCGAAAAGTGTCTGACGTTCCGTCATCTTGTCACAGAGGCGGTCAAGGACAGGCATCCAGTGGTTCTCACCGGGGCCAACGCGAGAAGATACGGCCTCGCGCTTCAACTCCCAATATGCGGCGAATATCTCGACTGACGTGGCGAAGGAGAATGGCGCGTCTCTGGGCTCCTGTATGACTTCGGCGAACAGCGCTAGGTGTAGCGGGAGCCGTAGCAACTCGATCTGTCGGTCGTCGTAATCGGATGGCTTGCACCCAAGCTGCTCAAACACCGCCTTTACGCCTTCCGGGGTGAATGGCTTCACGCTGACTTCCTGGGCCAGCCCATCCTCGGAGATCAGTACACGCAATCGGCTATCTTTTTCGATGTCGAAACGACGGCACGCGAGCAGGAGGCGCATGTTGGGGAATGCGGCGGCTTGGCGGATGATCTCGTGGACACAGTGGAAGAACTCTGGGTTACGGCCGGACACGAAGCTCACGGCATCTAGCTGATCGATGATTAGAACGCACCGTCGCCCTCGGGCGACGCCCGCAAGAACCTCGGTCGGCGTTGAGGGCAAGCCGAGCTGTGATGACACGTTGCTCGGTAGGTCTGTCGGCTCCAGACGATCCACTCGAAAGTAGAGGTGCGGGGTGCCCTCCGACCTGAGCTGATGTATGGCCTGACCGAGCACGCCTGTTTTGCCGATTCCAGCCTCACCGGAGACGAGAGCGGAGGTCTTCCGTCTGTCGCCTTTCATGATGTCCAAGACTTTGGCGACTTCTTCGCGAGGGATCGTGATGGCGCTACCGATGCCCTTGATCATGGATTCGTACCGAGCGTTCAACTCGTCCAAGGCGGTAAGGACCGACGTGTCGCGGGCGTAGTCGACGCGTTGGTGGCCGAGCTCTTCGACGTAGGACCAGCACTCGTCAGCGTAGAGAGTAGCGTGGATGTTCTCGATAGCCATGTCGCACAGCGCGTGGCGTATCGTAGCCGGGTCGGACCGGACCAGTGTGCGCAGCTTCGTTTCTACCATCTCGGTGAGGGTTTCCTCATCCGAGGTACGGATACGGATACGCTTCATGTGCTCATACGCAATGAGTTCATGGACCGAATCGAGATCCTCGGCCGAAGCCGTGGGGGCCCTGTCAGCTTCCTCCTGGATCCAGTCGTACCATTCACGACGGATGTCAGCCCAGGCCTTGACCTTGTCGCCCTTGAGGAAGTGTTCCCGGAATTCGGCGAGCGATTCGGCGCGGCGCGCGTCGTCGATGAGTGTTGCCAGTATCCCTGCGCTGGTTGTGGAGACAAAGTGGTAGCGTCCGTTCGGTTCACGAGTCTTGAGAAAGGCATGACGAAGGACACTTTTGCTTGCCAGCTCCCTTATGCTCCAGTCACCAGGTCGAGCGTGCTGACGTTTGACCTGGTGATATTCGACTACTTCTCCTTTGCGCAGCGAGAACTCAGCGCCCTCCCCCTCCTCGCCGAGCGGCTCAAGTCGGATAAAGTCGGCCTCCTCAGCCATCACCTGGGCGACACAGTAGGCCGTCCACTTCCCCTCAAAACGGTTGCCATACTTATCACTTGGGCCACCCGGTAACGGCATTTTACTACCTCACCTTTTCCATTCTCAGTTGCTCTGTAACGAGTTTCTGCATTGTAATAGTTTTCCATCACTTTCATCTCGGCCAAAAAGAATAATAATGCGCGTTCGTATATTGACTTGAACGAGCATCTGCCTTTGCCGACATGTCGGCTTTGGGTCGTAAGGAGACCATATTCAAAACCTCAAGTTAAGCTCAGATCTTGTGTATGGATGGGAGTAGATAGGGTGGCGTATCCTGTTGATGGATCACGCCCATTTAAACCGGTACCGGCAATATCGTGATCGAGCACTCGCTTGATATGCTGTCATGCCTATTCGTTTGAATGTCTTGTATAGCTAAGCGTTGGACTTCGTGTAGCCAACCTCGCGAGATATGGCACTCACGGCTTATATTTTATCGACCATGAGATATCCAGTGGCTCATCTATCGTCATGCCGTCGGTTTCGCAGGTAACCCGCGTCAACAGTGGCCCGACCGGCGTCTGATAAGGCGGCTCTCCATCGACGCTATCCACTTCGCATGCGTTGAGTCCTTTGACCGAGAACTCCGTGACGTCGCCTTCATCGAATGTCACCGTCTTGCCATCGATAGTCGCATCGTCCGAGAAGCTGGCAAATTCCAGTCGAATGTTATCCACTTCCAACGTTTCAGTTGGCCGGTAAACATCGGTACGCGTGATTTTCCCCGGTGAAAAGTCGTAGGTCGTTTTCACTTCCAGGCGATCGTCCTTGATGGGGCGACTCTTACCCAGCCGATCGACTTCTTCCTGCTCATAGCTGACCGTGAAGGAATCTCCCTCTTTCGAGGTTTGCACGTGGCGTATGAACGCAGCGGGAATCAGCCCGTCTCCATCCGCCAAGGTGAATCGGGGCAACAGCTGAGGATAGTCTTCATCCGGAGTTCCCTCCAGCATGGCGTTCGAGAAGGGAATGGGATAATACGGGTTGTTCATATGCTGGGATTTACCGCCATTGATTAGCGGCAGGCTGATGACATGGTTTTGACCACGATAGGTTACCAGCGCCCGATCATAGTCGCCCCTAGCAAACCAGGTGACGGTACTGGTAGGCAGTTTTTCCAGCCAGGCGTCGAAATCACTTGATGGCGTCTTGTCTTCATAGCCTATTTCGTTCCAGAGGTTGGCGGTATAGATCAACTGATGCGCCAGGCTCAAGTTCTCGCCAAGTATCCGATGTTTGCCGCGATAGTCATCCGTCGTGCGACCCTTGTCCCAGAGGTTGACGGACTTCATATCCTCGTCGTACCAGAAATCCACATAGCGCTGGGTAGCTCTAATGGCAAAGGCGTAGGCCATCTCTTCTTCCTTGGGCGTCAGCACATCCAGATAGGCCGCCGCGGACAGCACTTCGAGAAAGGCGGTATCGCCGTAGGCGCCAATGCTGCGCCCGAAACTGAAGCCATGCCCTTCTTCATTGAGCCTTACCAGAATGGCGTCAACGGAGTTGCGCAGCCATTCCCTCATCTGCGGCGTGACCTCCATACCGGTTTCGATGAAACGCTGGGATATCTCGCCGATGAGAAGAATGCTGTAGCGATCGAAGCGCCCCTCCCCTTCGGTTTCGTCAGAAAAGCCATATTCACCGGAATATTTCCGGTAGTGGTCCATCATTTTTTTCAGCAGTTTTTCACTCGCCGATTTGTCTTCCCAGCCCAGCAGGTAGCGCAATCGAGCGATGGAAAACGCCACGCCGTAATAGTTGGTCGGCAGGCTGATCAGCGAGTAGTCATCCTGATTGACGAATTGCCGCCAATCGGTTTTCTTTTTTAGCTTCTTGAGTGTGTTCCGGCTAACCGCACGCTCCAGCAACCCGGCTTCCTGCAAGCGATAAAGGGCAGACACATAGTAATAAATACCCCAGGTTTCATTGCGATCATCCACGGTCATGTCCGCTATTGTTCGATAGCCTTCAAGGTAGCGCTCGAACTCGGGGCTTTCTCTTGGCGTATTCAGTAATAGATAACTCAGCCCGATGGCTATTTTCCCGGGAAGAAACTTGTCTTTTCCAGTGAATGCACGAACACCGTCAAGGGTTATATGTAAGGCCCCGGATGATAGATTGAGCCACAGGAGTTATCCTTTGTTGGCAGCACGTGACCTCATTGCCCAGTTCAT
>NZ_CANLTC010000011.1 GCF_947493865.1 uncultured Halomonas sp. | reverse complement strand
CTGCAAGGTGTTGAGCTAACCCGTACTAATGGTCCGTGAGGCTTGACCATATAACACCCAAGGGGTCTGGGTGTGTGCAGACGCCAGTCGCTGCACACCACGCAGGTGACAGACCCGCGCGAGCAACAGCCGAAGACGCCAGCACGCCAGCGTATTCCTTACTATGTCACGACAGTCCATGGTGCCCACCCGGGCGCGGGCGCGTCGTGGCATGCGACAAGTCAGCGAGATTCAGGTTGTGACGCAGCGGCCCTGCCGTTGCCCCAGTTACGCCTGACGACCATAGCGAGCGGGTCCCACCTGACCCCATGCCGAACTCAGCAGTGAAACCGCTCAGCGCCGATGGTAGTGTGGGGTCTCCCCATGTGAGAGTAGGTCATCGTCAGGCATCTATCCCAACCCCCAGTCTCATCGAGGCTGGGGGTTTTTTGTGGCTGAAAAGCAGAAGAAAGGTATCCTGTACTGCGGCTTTTGCCACAGCATTTCCGGCAGGTCGTTGCTTCCGTTAGAATGGTGGCTTTTAGGTCGGATGACATGAAATGACCACCAGGGAGTTGGTTCATTTACTAAGCGATGGTAACTATCATTCCGGCGAGCAACTGGGCGAGCAGCTTGGTGTGTCACGCACGACGGTATGGAAGCAATTGAGCAAGCTGCAAGCGCTGGGCATGCCGATAGAGGTGATTAGGGGGCAAGGCTATTGTCTGGCCTCTCCTATCGAGTTGCTTGATGGGGCCAGGATTATTTCCGCCCTCTCCAGTGAGTCGTGGCAGCATCTTGCAAGGCTATTCTTAGAAGAATCAGTGACATCAACCAATAGCTTTTTGCTTGAACGTTTTGCCCAGGGTGCTGGGCATGCTGAGGTATGCTTGGCGGAGACACAAAGTGCTGGGCGAGGTCGGCGAGGTCGCCAGTGGTTATCAGCGTGGGGGCAAGGGCTAACGCTTTCACTTGGGTGGCGATTCGATGGTGGTGCGCCGGCTCTGAAAGGGCTGAGCTTGGCGATCGGGGTTGTCATTGCCCAAGTGCTTGAACAGCGCGGTCTGCTTGTTGCGCTTAAGTGGCCCAACGACGTCCTCATGTCCTTTGCTGAAGATGAAAAGCGCAAGTTGGCAGGTATCTTGGTCGAGCTTAATGACAACCCGTCGGGAGCTTGTGAAGTCGTAGCGGGCATTGGTCTCAATATTGCGCTTTCCCCCTTGCTTCGTGATCAGATGGATCAACCTGTAGCTGCAGTCACTGAGCAATTGCTTGAAGCATCGCGCAATGATCTGGCCGCAGATTTAATTGAAGCATTG
Source organism: uncultured Halomonas sp. (assembly GCF_947493865.1). Lineage (GTDB taxonomy): Bacteria > Pseudomonadota > Gammaproteobacteria > Pseudomonadales > Halomonadaceae > Modicisalibacter. The sequence continues at coordinate 113,776 of NZ_CANLTC010000011.1, read as the reverse complement.
CTGAATTTGATGGCTGGCTACGAGCAGGATGGCTTTGTTGCATGGCAACAGGATTGGAATCAGCGTAATGCCTATTCAGGCCGTGCGATAGAGGTCATGCAGGGGGCTCAGCGCTATATCGCCATTGATGAAGGGGTAGATAGCGAGGGTAACTTATGTGTGCGTCACGGTAATAAGGTTCTGCGCCTGGCGGGGGGCGAGATCAGCCTGCGTGTATATTCATGATTCTTGATCTCGATATAGGTAATACGCTTTCCAAATGGCGTCTTAAAGATATTGCGAGCAGTGAGATTCGTTCGCGTGGGGCTATATGGACTCGTGAAGAGTGGCGTCCGGGGCCTGATATCCCCGATCTGAATGTAGTGACGGCGGTACGCATTTCCAGTGTTGCACGGCGCGCTGTGCTCGATGACACGGTTGCGTTGCTTCGGCGACAAGTAAGCAGGGTGTATGTGGCGCGTTCGACACGCGAAAGGCTTGGAGTCGTGAATGGTTATGAAATACCTTCGCGCTTGGGAGTCGACCGCTGGTTAGGTTCCTTGGCGAGCTACCAGTTGGCTGGGGGTTGTTGTAGTGTCGATTGCGGTAGCGCGATCACGATTGATTTTATATTGCCTGGAGGCCGGCATATTGGCGGTTATATCATTCCAGGCTTGCGATTGATGAAGGAGAGCCTTCATCTAGGGACGCGCAATGTGGCGATTGATCCTGATAGCGAAGCCAACGCGCTGCTTGCACCAGGGAAAAACACGGCAGAAGCAGTCAATCACGGAATCTATATGTCTGCGGTTAGTGCCGTGAATCGCATCTACTTCGAGGTGTGTGATCGCGAGGGGGTATCCCTGCCGCTACTTTTAACCGGAGGGGATGCACGGGTAATCTCCAGAGGCCTGCGCATTCCCCACGCACTGTGGCCGGATATGGTGTACGCAGGGCTTGAAGCCTGCTATCCCTTGACCCCTGCAGAGCGGGCAGGCCGTTTGTCAGGCGCCCCCCGGGTGCCTGACGCTGTAGAGCTTGAAAAAATCCGCCTCGGCCTTGCTTTTTCCACATTGCTTTGACACAATGCGCATCGCTTCAAAGCGCGAGTGTCGCAGAACGCAAGTTGTTGAATTTATAGCGCTTGACAGCAGCGGTTAAGACGGTAAAATCTTCCGCCGTATTGGAGGGGTTCCCGAGTGGCCAAAGGGAGCAGACTGTAAATCTGCCGCGAAAGCTTCGAAGGTTCGAATCCTTCCCCCTCCACCACTTTGCCAATAAAGCGCCTCGTAGAATAGAGCACGAAGGTAAGCGGGCATAGTTTAATGGTAGAACCTCAGCCTTCCAAGCTGATGATGCGGGTTCGATTCCCGCTGCCCGCTCCAAAGTGTATAGGGTTTTGCTCATGTAGCTCAGGGGTAGAGCACACCCTTGGTAAGGGTGAGGTCGACGGTTCAAATCCGTCCATGAGCTCCACTATTTCAAAAGTGAATCCGGTTTACTTCCATCGTAAAGTTGTTGGAGCCAAATAAGGTTGTCAGCGTAAAGCTTATCAGCTATTATTCCGGCCGCTGTTGCATGGCTAGCTAAAAGCAAGTTGCAGCATCTATAAAGGCCAGTAGCTCAATTGGCAGAGCAGCGGTCTCCAAAACCGCAGGTTGGGGGTTCGATTCCCTCCTGGCCTGCCAGTCTTCCCCAGACTGGTGTGGTTCCACAGAGTTTCTTTTGTTTGCTGCACCCTGAGGAGTCCCGCTGTTATGAAACACAACGCCGAGGTGCAGAAGTCGCGCCACGACGGGGCCAAATGGGCGGTTGTCGTTGCTCTCATTGTCCTGGCTGTCATCGGTAACAGCTATTTCTCTGACCAGGCTTTGTTATACCGTGTCCTAGGTGTGGTGGTGCTAGGCGCCGCCGCCGCCGCCATTGCTTTGATGACGACCAAGGGGCGTGAGCTTACCGAGTTGGCGCTTAGTGCCCGCAAGGAAATTCAGCGTGTCGTTTGGCCGACTCGGCAAGAGACCATACAAACAACGGCTATCGTATTGGTAGCGGTGTTGGTGGTTGGTTTGATGCTGTGGTTGATCGATACCATTCTTGGCTGGGCCATGTCCGGCATCATAGGTTAGGAGCACCCATGTCCAAGCGTTGGTATGTCGTACATGCTTATTCGGGTTTTGAGAAGCAGGTCATGCGCTCATTGCTCGATCGTGTCAAATTGTATGACATGACAGAACAGTTCGGCGAGATCCTGGTGCCGACGGAAGAAGTCGTCGAGATGCGTGATGGTAAGCGTCGCAAGAGCGAGCGCAAATTCTATCCTGGCTATGTTCTGGTCGAAATGGAGATGGATGATCGCACGTGGCACCTGGTCAATGAAACGCCTCGGGTCATGGGGTTTATTGGCGGTACGCCAGAAAAGCCAGCAGCGATCACTCAAAAAGAAGCGGACTCCATCTTGCGTCGCGTGCAGGACGGTACCGATAAGCCGCGTCCTAAAACCTTGTTCGAGCCAGGCGAAGTGGTGCGTGTCGTGGATGGACCTTTTGCCGATTTCAATGGTGTCGTCGAAGAGGTCAATTACGAAAAGAGTCGTTTGCAGGTGAGCGTATTGATTTTTGGACGCGCAACCCCTGTCGAGCTTGAGTTCGCCCAGGTCGAGAAAGATTGATTCCTGTTTGTAATTGTTGTTAGTACACAGATTGTCGGGTCGTGAAAACGGCTCGAAAACTAGGGGAGCCGCAAGGCGATATCACCCAAATGGAGAGTAAAGATGGCAAAGAAGGTACAAGCCTATATCAAGCTGCAGGTTGCAGCAGGTAAGGCCAATCCTAGCCCCCCCGTCGGTCCTGCTCTGGGCCAGCATGGCGTCAATATCATGGAGTTTTGCAAGGCGTTCAATGCTGCTACCCAAGAGATCGAGCCTGGCTTGCCGACGCCTGTCGTTATCACGGTCTATTCTGATCGCAGTTTCACGTTTGTCACCAAGACGCCACCCGCTGCCGTTCTATTGAAGAAGGCTGCTGGTATCAAGTCCGGTTCTGGTGAGCCAAACAAGAAAAAGGTCGGTACCGTGTCGCGGCAGCAGCTCGAGGAGATCGCCAAGACCAAGGAGCCTGATATGACGGCTGCGGATCTCGATGCAGCTGTTCGTACCATCGCTGGCAGTGCCCGTAGCATGGGCCTTAACGTGGAGGGGCTCTGATCATGGCGAAGCTATCCAAGCGTGCACAAATGATTCGTGAGAAGGTCGATTCAACCAAGGTCTATTCCTTGGATGAGGCAGTATCTCTTCTCGGCGAACTGTCCAAAGTTAATTTCAAAGAGTCTCTGGACGTTGCAATCAATCTTGGCGTCGATCCACGCAAATCCGACCAGGTAGTGCGCGGTGCAACCGTCATGCCTAACGGCACCGGTAAGGACGTGCGCGTTGCTGTCTTTACCCAGGGAGCCAATGAAGAGGCCGCCAGGGAAGCCGGGGCCGATATCGTCGGAATGGACGATCTTGCCGAGCAGGTCAAGAAAGGCAATCTGGACTTCGATGTCGTCATTGCCTCGCCGGACGCCATGCGTGTCGTCGGTCAGCTGGGCCAGATTCTGGGGCCGCGTGGCCTGATGCCCAACCCCAAGGTGGGTACGGTGACGCCAGACGTGGCTACTGCGGTCAAGAATGCCAAGGCAGGTCAGGTGCGCTTCCGTACCGACAAGAACGGTATTATTCACACTACCCTGGGCAAGGTGGAATTTTCCCCTGATGCCATTCGCGGGAATCTTGATGCGCTGATTAGTGATCTCAAGCGGCTCAAGCCCAGCACGTCCAAGGGTATCTATTTCAAGAAAATGACCTTGTCCACTACGATGGGGCCAGGTCTGACCGTCGACCACTCAAGCTGGGTCTGACGTTTCGCAGAAGTAGTAACTTTGCGGTCCTCGTGCCAATGGGGCGGGGCACCGTCAAAGACCGCAGGTGTCACTTCCGAGTGACTTAATGGCTCAGTCATCAATGCATGTTCGATGATCGACGAGTGGCCTGCGCAGATGGTGTGGCCTGCCAGTACGCTGGTAAGCACCATCAACAAGGGCTCCCATGCCTTTATGCATTGGGAGAGATGGTAACCACCGGGATTTTCATCCGAACGTCCCGGCACGAAGGAGTGAACATTGTGCCACTAGCTCTCGAAGGCAAGAAAGCAATTGTCGCTGAGGTCAGTGAAGCCGCCAAGAACGCTCTCTCCGTCGTTGTTGCCGATTCTCGTGGTGTCTCTGTCAGCGCAATGACTGATCTGCGCAAACAGGCTCGCGAGAATGGTGTGCAGATGCGTGTTGTCCGCAACACCCTGGCACGCCGCGCATTGTCCGGAACCCCCTGGGAAATTCTGGACGAGACTTTGACCGGTCCTACCTTGTTGGCATTTTCCTATGAACATCCGGGCGCAGCAGCTCGCTTGATCAAGGACTTTGTCAAGGGGCAGAAGGAGTTTGAAGTCAAGGCGCTGGCCTACGAAGGTGAGCTGATTCCGGCTTCCGATCTTGATCGTCTTGCGACGCTACCCACTTATGACGAGGCTATCGCCAAGCTGATGTCCGTCATGAAGGAAGCATCTGCAGGCAAGCTGGTTCGTACTCTGGCTGCGCTGCGCGATCAAAAGCAGGAAGCCGCCTGAGCGGTTTCGCTACGTTTCACAAATGACTATCTAGTCACCGGGCGTCGACATCCAATGTGAGACGCTCCGCAAAGTTTAGGAATGTAAACATGGCACTGACAAAAGACGATATCATCAACGCCGTTGCCGACATGTCCGTAATGGAAGTCGCCGAGTTGATCGAAGCAATGGAAGAGAAGTTTGGCGTTTCTGCAGCTGCTGCGGTTGTCGCTGGGCCTGCAGGTGGTGGAGAAGCAGCCGCCGAAGAACAGACTGAATTCGATCTGGTGCTGACCAGCGCCGGGGACAAGAAGGTCAACGTCATCAAGGCGGTTCGCGAAATCACTGGACTTGGCCTGAAAGAAGCCAAGGGTGCCGTTGACGGCGCGCCAGCGACTGTCAAGGAAGCCATGTCCAAGGATGACGCCGAGGCAGCCAAGAAGAAGTTGGAAGACGCCGGCGCTACTGTGGAGCTCAAGTAACCCTTGCGTTCCGAGGCTTCACGCGACGCGTGAGCTTCTATGGCTGGTGGCGGGATGCCCGCTGCCGGCCTATTTCTGTTGTTACTAGCATTATCAGCGTACATGATTTTACGGTGCCAGGATGCTAGATGAATTTCGACGGCGAGCCTCCAGGGCTTGCCGTCAGCGCCTGATGGGGAGGCCTCTGTCAGGCGGCGTTGACCACGCAACGGTCACCCATGGTGAACAAGCTGGGGAATACAGATGGCTTACTCATACACTGAGAAAAAACGCATCCGCAAGGATTTCGGCAAACTGCCCCAAGTAATGGATGTGCCTTATTTGCTGGCCATCCAGCTTGATTCCTACTACGACTTCCTCCAGCAGGACCGGGCGCCGAAAGAGCGCCTAGATATTGGTCTGAATGCTGCTTTCAAGTCCGTGTTCCCTATCTCGAGCTTTTCGGGTAATGCCGCGCTCGAGTATGTCAGCTATCGTTTTGGAACACCGGCCTTCGATGTCAAAGAGTGTCAGCTGCGTGGCGTCACCTATTCGGCGCCATTGCGGGTCAAGGTTCGCTTGATCATCTATGACAAGGAGTCGTCGAACAAAGCAATCAAGGACATCAAGGAGCAGGAAGTCTATATGGGGGAGATCCCCCTGATGACCGAGAACGGTACTTTCGTCGTCAATGGTACCGAACGAGTCATCGTCTCCCAGCTGCACCGCTCGCCAGGTGTGTTCTTCGATCACGACAAGGGCAAAAGTCACTCTTCCGGCAAGCTCTTGTACTCTGCTCGAGTGATCCCGTATCGCGGCTCCTGGCTGGACTTCGAGTTCGACCCGAAGGATAACGTCTTCGTGCGCATCGATCGCCGCCGCAAGCTACCGGCGTCGGTATTGTTGCGCGCACTGGGCATGAGTACCGAGCAGATCCTCGACAACTTCTTCGAGACCAGCACCTTCCACATCGAGAAGTCGGGTTTCTCCGTGGATCTGGTGCCGTCCCGCCTGCGCGGTGAGACCGCCACCTTCGACATCAAGGATGGCGATGGCGGCGTCATCGTGGAGGAAGGGCGTCGCATCACCCAGAAGCATATCCGCCAGATGGAGAAGGCTGGGCTTGAGCGTCTCGAAGTGCCGATGGAATACCTGTTCGGCAAGACCCTGGCCAAGGATCAGGTTGATCCAAGCACCGGCGAGCTGATCTGCGAGTGCAACAGCGAGATTACGCCGGAGCTGCTTGAAAAGCTGGCTCAGGCCAAGATCAAGACACTGGAAACGCTCTACACCAACGACCTGGACTGCGGTTCGTTCATCTCCGACACCTTGCGGCTGGATACTACCCGTTCTGCCCTCGAGGCATTGGTCGAGATCTACCGCATGATGCGCCCCGGCGAGCCGCCGACCAAGGAAGCCGCCGAGACGCTGTTTCATAACCTGTTCTTCACCGAGGATCGCTACGATCTGTCCGGCGTCGGTCGCATGAAGTTCAACCGGCGCCTGCGTCGCGAGTCCGACACCGGCTCCGGCGTGCTAGACAACGACGACATCATCGCCGTGCTCAAGGAGCTGATCAGCATCCGCAACGGCTTCGGCGATGTCGACGACATCGACCACCTAGGTAACCGTCGTATCCGCTGTGTCGGCGAGATGGCCGAGAACCAGTTCCGTGTGGGCCTGGTGCGTGTCGAGCGGGCGGTCAAGGAGCGTCTCTCCATGGCGGAGAGCGAAGGCCTGATGCCCCAGGACCTGATCAACGCCAAGCCGGTAGCGGCGGCGGTCAAGGAGTTCTTCGGCTCGAGCCAGCTATCTCAGTTCATGGACCAGAACAATCCGCTATCCGAGGTCACGCACAAGCGTCGTGTGTCCGCCTTGGGGCCGGGTGGTCTGACCCGTGAGCGGGCCGGTTTCGAAGTGCGTGACGTGCATACCACGCATTACGGCCGCCTGTGCCCGATCGAGACGCCGGAAGGACCGAACATCGGCCTGATCAACTCCCTGGCGACCTACAGCCACACCAACAGTTACGGCTTCCTCGAGACGCCCTACCGCAAGGTGGTGGATCGCCAGGTGACCGACGAGGTGGTGCACCTGTCGGCGATCGAGGAAGGGGATTTCGTCATTGCACAGGCCTCGGCCACCGTGGATGGCGACAACAAGCTGGTCGACGACCTGGTACAGGTTCGCCACCGCGGTGAAACCACCTTCATGGGGCCGGACAAGGTCACCCTGATGGACGTGTCACCGCGTCAGGTGGTCTCCGTGGCCGCGGCGTTGATTCCGTTCCTCGAGCACGATGACGCCAACCGTGCCCTGATGGGCTCGAACATGCAGCGCCAGGCGGTGCCGACCCTGCGGGCCGACAAGCCCTTGGTGGGAACCGGCATGGAGCGTTTCGTGGCGCGGGATTCCGGCGTGTGCGCCGTGGCGCGTCGTGGCGGCGTAATCGACTCGGTGGATGCCAAGCGCATCGTGGTGCGGATCAATGAAGATGAGATCATCGGCGGCGAAGCCGGTGTCGATATCTACAATCTGACCAAGTACACCCGTTCCAACCAGAACACCTGCATGAACCAGCGTCCCATCGTGCGCCCTGGTGACGAAGTGGCACGGGGCGACATCCTTGCCGATGGGCCATCTGTCGATATGGGTGATCTGGCCCTGGGTCAGAACATGCGCATGGCCTTCATGCCCTGGAACGGCTACAACTTCGAGGACTCGATCCTGGTCTCGGAGCGGGTGGTACAGGAAGATCGCTTCACTACCATCCATATCCAGGAACTGACCTGCGTTTCCCGGGATACCAAGTTGGGTGCCGAGGAGATCTCCGCGGATATCCCCAACGTCGGCGAGTCGGCGCTGTCCAAGCTCGACGAGGCCGGTGTGGTCTATATCGGTGCCGAAGTCGGTGCCGGCGATATTCTGGTCGGAAAGGTAACGCCCAAGGGCGAAACCCAGCTGACGCCGGAAGAGAAGCTGCTGCGTGCCATCTTCGGCGAGAAGGCTTCTGATGTGAAGGATACCTCGCTGCGCGCGCCAACCGGCATGAAGGGCACGGTCATCGACGTACAGGTCTTCACACGAGACGGCGTCGAGAAGGACTCGCGGGCGCTATCCATCGAGCAGATGCAGCTCGACGAGGTGCGTAGGGATCTGCAGGAAACCTACCGGATTGCCGAAGACGCGACTTTCGAGCGCTTAAAGCGTGCGTTGTCCGATCAGCCAGTCAACGGCGGGCCCAAGCTCAAGAAGGGCGACATGCTCTCCGAAGAGTATCTGGAAGAACTGCCCCGGCAGCAGTGGTTCAAGCTGCGTCTGCAGGATGAGGCGCTGAACGAGCTCCTGGCCCAGGCGGACGAGCAGCTCGAGAATCGGCGCAAGGAGATGGACGAGCGCTTCGAGGACAAGAAACGCAAGCTCACTCAGGGCGATGATCTGGCGCCGGGCGTACTCAAGATCGTCAAGGTCTACCTTGCGGTCAAGCGTCGTATTCAGCCGGGTGACAAGATGGCTGGTCGTCACGGTAACAAGGGTGTCATTTCCGCGATCATGCCTATCGAGGACATGCCTTTCGACGATAACGGCGAGCCGGTCGATGTGGTTCTGAACCCGCTGGGTGTGCCGTCGCGCATGAACGTCGGTCAGATCCTCGAGACGCACCTGGGCCTGGCATCTCGTGGCCTGGGCATGAAGATCGACCACATGCTACGCGATGCACGATCGCAGCAGGTTAGCGAGATTCGCGAGTTCTTGGGCAAGATCTACAATACCCAGGATACGCGTCAGGAAGATATCGACTCTCTGACCGATGATGAGGTGATCACCCTGGCCAAGAATCTGCGTGGGGGTGTACCCATGTCCTCGCCGGTGTTCGATGGTGCCGAGGAGCAGGAAATCAAGGGCTTGCTCAAGCTGGCCGATCTGCCCGAGTCCGGCCAGATGGATCTTTATGATGGCCGTACCGGAGAGAAGTTCGATCGTCAGGTAACAGTGGGCTACATGTACATGCTCAAGCTCAACCACCTGGTCGATGACAAGATGCATGCTCGCTCCACCGGCTCCTACTCCCTGGTCACCCAGCAGCCCTTGGGCGGCAAGGCGCAGTTCGGCGGGCAGCGCTTCGGCGAGATGGAGGTATGGGCATTGGAGGCCTACGGCGCCGCCTACACCTTGCAGGAAATGCTCACGGTCAAATCCGACGATGTAGAAGGACGTACCAAGATGTACAAGAGCATCGTCGATGGCGATCACGCCATGCAGGCAGGCATGCCAGAATCCTTCAACGTATTGGTGAAGGAGATCCGCTCGCTGGGTATTGATATCGAGCTTGAAGGCTAAACGCCCCACGGCTGGCGAATGACGGTCCGCGGGGCCCCGAAGAATCGGCCCCGCTCATGACAACTCCGCGATGGAGCGACCTATGAAAGATTTGGTGAAAGTCCTCAAGTCCCAGGCACAGTCCGAAGAGTTCGACGCGATCAAGATCACGCTCGCGTCGCCGGATATGATCCGCTCCTGGTCTTATGGCGAAGTCAAGAAGCCCGAGACCATCAATTACCGTACCTTCAAGCCGGAGCGGGATGGCCTGTTCTGCGCCAAGATTTTTGGCCCGGTGAAGGATTACGAATGCTTGTGCGGCAAGTACAAGCGAATGAAGCATCGCGGCATCATCTGCGAGAAATGTGGCGTCGAAGTGACTCGGGCGGCAGTTCGCCGCGAGCGCATGGGTCATATCGAGCTTGCAAGCCCGGTGGCGCATATCTGGTTCTTGAAATCACTGCCGTCACGCATCGGCATGTTCCTGGACATGACCCTGCGCGACATCGAACGCGTGCTTTACTTCGAGAGCTTCGTGGTCATTGATCCTGGCATGACCACTTTGGAGCGTGGCCAACTGCTCAATGACGAGCAGTACTTCGAGGCCCTGGAAGAATTCGGCGACGACTTCGATGCGCGCATGGGCGCCGAAGCAGTGCAAGCCCTGCTCAAGGATATCGATCTCGAGGAAGAGATCGAGCGGCTGCGTGAGGAGATTCCGCAGACCAACTCCGAGACCAAGATCAAGAAGCTTTCCAAGCGTCTGAAGCTGTTGGAAGCCTTCTACAAGTCCGGCAATGCGCCGGCGTGGATGATCATGGAGGTACTGCCGGTATTGCCGCCGGACCTGCGCCCTTTGGTGCCCCTGGACGGCGGTCGGTTCGCGACATCGGATCTCAACGATCTGTACCGTCGGGTGATCAATCGCAACAACCGACTCAAGCGGCTGCTCGATCTCAACGCGCCAGACATCATCGTGCGCAACGAGAAGCGCATGCTGCAGGAGTCCGTGGATGCGCTGCTTGATAACGGTCGTCGTGGCCGTGCCATCACCGGCTCCAACAAGCGCCCGTTGAAGTCATTGGCGGATATGATCAAGGGCAAGCAGGGGCGTTTCCGCCAGAACCTGCTGGGCAAGCGCGTGGACTATTCCGGCCGTTCGGTCATTACAGTCGGCCCGACCCTGCGTCTGCATCAGTGCGGCCTGCCCAAGAAGATGGCGCTGGAGCTGTTCAAGCCGTTCATCTACTCCAAGCTGCAGTCGCTGGGCTACGCCTCGACGATCAAGGCGGCCAAGAAAATGGTCGAGCGCGAGCTGCCGGAGGTGTGGGACATCCTCGCCGATGTCATTCGCGAGCATCCGGTGCTGCTCAACCGCGCACCTACTCTGCACCGTCTGGGCATCCAGGCCTTCGAGCCACTGTTGATCGAAGGCAAGGCGATTCAGCTACACCCGCTGGTCTGTGCCGCCTACAACGCCGACTTCGATGGTGACCAGATGGCGGTGCACGTACCGTTGACCCTGGAAGCCCAACTCGAGGCGCGGGCCTTGATGATGGCTACCAACAACGTGCTGTCACCGGCCAACGGCGAGCCCATCATCGTGCCGTCCCAGGACGTCGTGCTGGGCCTGTATTACATGACCCGGGAGAAGATCAATGCCCAGGGCGAAGGCATGGTGTTTGCCAACCTCAAGGAAGTCGAGCGCGCTTTCGGTACCAACAGCGTTTCTCTGCACGCCCGGGTCAAGGTCCGCCTCACCGAATATGTAGCAGAAGAAGAGGGTGGTGAGCTGATCGAGAGGACAGCGATCTTCGATACTACCGTCGGTCGTGCATTGCTGTTTCGCATCTTGCCCAAGGGTGCGCCTTTCGAACTGGTCGATCAGCCGATGAAAAAGAAGGCGATCTCGCGGTTGATCAACGAGGTCTATCGTCGCAGTGGCCTCAAGGACGCGGTGGTTTTCGCCGACCAGCTGATGTATACCGGCTTCCGTCTGGCGACCTGGTCCGGTGCGTCGATCGGTGTCAACGACTTCGTCATTCCCGAGGCGAAGAAAGACATCGTCGAGGGGGCCGAGGACGAAGTGAAGGAGATCGAGGAACAGTTCTCCTCCGGTCTCGTCACTGCCGGCGAGAAATACAACAAGGTCATCGATATCTGGTCCAAGGCCAACGACAAGGTGGCCAAGGCGATGATGGCGGGTATCTCCAAGGAAACCGTTATCGATCGCGAAGGAAATGAAGTCGAACAGGATTCCTTCAACAGCGTATTTATCATGGCGGATTCCGGGGCGCGTGGTAGCGCCGCGCAGATTCGTCAGCTCGCGGGCATGCGCGGTCTGATGGCCAAGCCGGACGGTTCGATCATCGAGACGCCGATCGTTGCCAACTTCCGCGAAGGGCTGAACGTCCTGCAGTACTTCATCTCGACACACGGCGCACGTAAAGGCCTTGCGGATACGGCGCTCAAGACCGCCAACTCGGGTTATCTGACTCGGCGCCTGGTGGACGTGGCTCAGGATCTGGTGATCACCGAGGAAGATTGTGGCACCGAAGAAGGCCTGACCCTGCATCCGGTCATCGAGGGCGGCGACATCATCGTCTCCCTGGCGCAGCGAGTGCTGGGCCGCGTGGTCGCTCAGGATGTCCTCGACCCTGCCAGCGAAGATGTGCTGATCCCGCGTGGCACCTTGCTCGATGAAGCCTGGTGCGCGCAACTCGATACCATGGGTGTCGACGAAATCATCGTGCGCTCTACCATTGCCTGTGAAACACCCCACGGTGTCTGCGCGTCCTGCTACGGTCGCGATCTGGCGCGAGGCCATCGCGTCAACATCGGCGAGGCGGTGGGCGTCATTGCGGCTCAGTCGATCGGCGAGCCGGGCACTCAGTTGACCATGCGTACCTTCCACATCGGTGGTGCCGCCTCACGCGCCTCGGCAGTGGATAGTGTGCAGGTCAAGCATGGTGGCAAGGTGCGGTTGCACAATATCAAGCACGTTGAGCGTGGCGACGGCAAGCTGGTAGTGGTCTCCCGCTCCAGTGCCCTGGCAGTCGCCGACGAGCACGGTCGCGAGCGTGAGTACTACAAGCTGCCTTACGGTGCGGAGTTGTCGATCAAGGATGGCGATCCCGTGGAAGCCGGTCAAGTCGTGGCTAAGTGGGATCCGCATACCCACCCGGTTATCGCTGAGGTTGAGGGCCAGGCACAGTACACGGATATGGACGAAGGCGGCACCATTCACCGTAGTGTGGATGAAATGACGGGTCTATCGTCCATTGAAGTGATCGAGACAGCGGCACGTCCGGCCTCCGGCCGTGACAAGCGACCCATGATCATGCTGGTGGATGATGCCGGTGAGCATGTCACGCTGCCTGGCTCCAACACGCCGGTGCAATACTTGCTGCCCGGCAAGGCCATTGTGTCGGCAGACAATGGTGCCAGGATTGGGGTGGGTGAGGTCATTGCCCGTATCCCCGTGGAAGCTTCCAGTAACAAGGACATTACCGGCGGTCTGCCGCGAGTCGCCGACCTGTTCGAGGCCCGTAAGCCCAAAGAATCCTCGATTCTCGCCGAAATCACCGGGGTGGTCAGTTTTGGTAAGGAGACCAAGGGCAAGCGTCGCCTGACCATTACCCCGGAGTCCGGTGATCCTTATGAAGCGTTGATTCCGAAGTGGCGCCAGATTGCCGTGTTCGAAGGTGAAACCGTCGAGAAGGGTGAAGTGATTTCCGATGGCCCGAGCAATCCGCACGATATTCTGCGTCTGCTGGGTGTGACGGAATTGGCGAAGTACATCACCACCGAAATCCAGGAGGTGTATCGTCTGCAGGGTGTAGGTATCAACGACAAGCACATCGAAGTAATCGTGCGTCAGATGCTGCGCAAGGTAGAGGTCACCGATGCCGGTGATGCCAACTTCATTCCTGGTGATCAGGTCGAGCTGGTGCGGGTACTCGAGGAGAATGCGCGTCTGGCGGAGGAAGACAAGTTCCCAGCCAAGTATGAGCGTGTGCTACTGGGGATTACCAAGGCGTCTCTTGCTACCGAATCGTTCATTTCCGCGGCTTCCTTCCAGGAAACCACCCGAGTCTTGACCGAGGCGGCCGTGACCGGCAAGCGCGACTATCTACGTGGCTTGAAGGAGAACGTGGTGGTGGGGCGCCTGATACCGGCCGGTACAGGCCTTACGCACCATGCGGAGCGGCGGCGTAAACGCGAGGATCTAGAGCGCATGCAAGACCACCCTTCTGCTTACGATGTCGAGCAGGAATTGGGCGCGCAGCTCACCGCCCTCGATGCAGACGAAGAGCTTTAGCAGCGATAGGTGCTGGTGCCCTGTAGGGGCACCAGTGTTGACGCGCCTTGCTACTAGACATTAAAATGCGCAGCCTTTGATAGTGGGCTGGTGCGCCCCTATTCGTTGGATAAGTGCTTAAAGGCACGGCAACTACTGGAGTTAGCTACAGACTATGGCAACCATCAATCAGCTTGTGCGCAAGCCGCGCAAGCGCCCCGTCGAAACAAGCGACGTGCCGGCGCTGCAGGCCTGCCCGCAGCGCCGCGGGGTTTGTACCCGCGTGTATACTACTACGCCCAAGAAGCCGAACTCCGCACTGCGCAAGGTGTGCCGCGTTCGTTTGACCAACGGCTTCGAAGTCGCTTCTTATATCGGCGGCGAAGGTCACAATCTTCAGGAACACTCCGTGGTTCTGATACGTGGCGGCAGGGTCAAGGATTTGCCGGGCGTGCGGTACCATACCGTGCGCGGTGCGCTGGATACCTCAGGTGTGCAGAACCGCAGGCAAGGACGCTCCAAGTACGGTACCAAGCGGCCTAAGTCCTAGTTTCACGCAGATATACATTCAAGCAAAACGCTTAAACGATACGGTCAGATAAGAGTAAGGTCGAGTGGCGCAGAGGTGATCGGTATTGCGCAGCATCTCGGGTTTACCTGAAGGACCCTTCAACAGAGGGCTTATCATGCCTAGAAGAAGAGTTGTTGCTAAGCGCGAGATCCTTCCGGATCCGAAGTTCGGAAGCGAGCGCCTGGCAAAGTTCATGAATCACTTGATGATTAGCGGGAAAAAATCTGTAGCCGAGCGTATCGTCTATGGTGCGCTTGACCGGGTTGCCGAGCGTGGCAAAGACACTCCGCTGGAAACATTCGACAAGGCGCTGGAAGCCATTCAGCCGATGGTCGAGGTGAAATCTCGTCGCGTTGGCGGTGCGACCTATCAGGTGCCGGTTGAGGTGCGTCCCTCTCGTCGTCAGGCGCTGGCCATGCGTTGGCTGGCGGATGCAGCTCGTAATCGTGGCGAGAAGACCATGGCGCAGCGCCTGGCCGGTGAGATGATGGATGCATCGGAAGGCAAGGGTGCTGCCGTGAAGAAGCGTGAAGACGTGCATCGCATGGCAGAAGCCAACAAGGCCTTCTCACACTATCGCTTCTAAAAGCACCGCTTCTAACCAACGGGGAGTTCACCTTGGCTCGTAAGACACCACTCAAGCGCTACCGCAACATTGGTATCGTGGCTCACGTTGATGCCGGCAAGACCACGACCACCGAGCGTGTATTGTTTTATACCGGCATCAATCACAAGCTGGGGGAGACCCACGAAGGGGCCTCCACCACGGATTGGATGGAGCAGGAGCAAGAGCGGGGGATCACGATCACCTCTGCAGCGGTGACCACGTTCTGGAAAGGTATGAACCACCAGTTCGATGAGCATCGCATCAATATCATCGACACCCCAGGCCACGTCGACTTCACCATTGAAGTCGAGCGTTCCTTGCGCGTACTCGATGGTGCCGTTGTCGTACTTTGCGGCAGCTCCGGCGTTCAGCCGCAGACAGAGACCGTCTGGCGCCAGGCCAACAAGTACGAAGTGCCGCGCATGGTCTTCGTCAACAAGATGGACCGTGCGGGTGCGGATTTCTTCATGGTCATCGATCAGTTGAAGGATCGTCTGGGCGCCAATACGGTGCCGATCCAAATCAACTGGGGTACCGAAGAAGACTTCAAGGGCGTCATTGACCTCATCGAGATGAAGGCTATCTTGTGGAATGAGGCCGATTTCGGTGCTACCTACGATCTGGTGGATATTCCTGACGATCTTCAGGCGACCGCCGAAAAGTACCGTGAGGAGATGGTCGAAGCCGCCGCCGAAGCCTCCGAGGAATTGATGGACAAGTACCTCGAGGAAGGCGAGCTGACCAAGGAAGAGATCAAGGCAGGTTTGCGTCGCCGCACCCTGGACAACGAGATTGTCCTGGTGACCTGTGGTTCGGCGTTCAAGAACAAGGGCGTTCAAGCCGTACTGGATGGCGTAGTCGAATATCTGCCCTCGCCAACCGAGGTCAAGGCCATCGAGGGCGAGCTGGACGACAGAGATGGCACTATCGCCACGCGCGAAGCGGATGATAGCGCGCCGTTTGCTGCATTGGCATTCAAGATCGCTACCGATCCCTTCGTCGGCACGCTGACCTTCATTCGTGTCTATTCCGGTGTGTTGAAATCTGGCGATAGCGTCTTCAACTCCGTCAAGGAGAAGAAAGAGCGTGTGGGACGTATCGTGCAGATGCATGCCAATTCACGGGAAGAGATCAAGGAAGTTCTGGCAGGCGATATCGCGGCCTGTATCGGCCTCAAGGATGTTACCACCGGTGATACCCTGTGCGATCTGAACGACAAGATCGTGCTCGAGCGTATGGAGTTTCCGGACCCGGTCATTTCTGTCGCCGTCGAGCCGAAGTCCAAGGCCGATCAGGAGAAGATGGGTGTTGCTCTGGGTAAACTGGCTCAGGAAGATCCTTCTTTCCAGGTCAAGACCGATGAAGAG
Source organism: uncultured Halomonas sp. (assembly GCF_947493865.1). Classification (GTDB taxonomy): domain Bacteria; phylum Pseudomonadota; class Gammaproteobacteria; order Pseudomonadales; family Halomonadaceae; genus Modicisalibacter. The sequence continues at coordinate 97,531 of NZ_CANLTC010000011.1, read as the reverse complement.
ACAGGTCAGACCATCATTTCCGGCATGGGCGAGCTGCACCTCGATATCATCGTCGACCGCATGCGTCGCGAGTTCAAGGTCGAGGCCAATATTGGCAAGCCCCAGGTCGCCTACCGCGAGACCATTCGCGGCAGCGTCGAGCAGGAAGGCAAGTTCGTTCGTCAGTCCGGTGGTCGTGGCCAGTACGGTCACGTCTATCTGCGCATCGAGCCGCTGACGGCGGAAGACAAGGGCGAGGACAAGGAGATGAGCTTCAAGTTCGCGTCCGAGATCGTGGGTGGCGTGGTTCCCAAGGAGTACGTCCCGGCGGTCGAAAAAGGGGCTGCCGAGCAGCTGAAGAATGGTGTCGTCGCGGGTTACCCGATGATCGACGTCAAGGTTACACTGTTCGATGGTTCCTACCACGACGTGGACTCCAACGAGACCGCGTTCAGGATCGCCTCTTCCATGGCGGTCAAGGAAGGTGCTCGCAAGGCCAAGGCAGTACTGCTTGAGCCGGTGATGAAAGTTGAAGTCGTGACGCCTGAGGATTTCATGGGTGATGTCATGGGTGATCTTAACCGTCGGCGTGGTCTTGTGCAGGGTATGGATGATTCGTCCATGGGCAAGATCATTCGTGCCACGGTTCCGCTGGCTGAGATGTTCGGTTATGCCACCGATCTGCGTTCTCAGACCCAGGGCCGCGCAAGCTACACCATGGAGTTTGCGAATTACGAAGAGGCGCCGTCCAGCGTCGTCGAAGCCGTCATCAATCAGAACGGTTAACCGTCAGCTAACGTAAAGAGGTTATAGCAGTGGCTAAGGCAAAATTTGAGCGTTCCAAACCACATGTCAACGTCGGTACCATTGGTCACGTCGACCATGGAAAGACCACGCTGACCGCAGCACTCACCCGCGTTTCCGCTGAGGTGTTTGGCGGTGACTGGCGCGAGTTCGCCAGTATCGACAATGCCCCGGAAGAGCGTGAACGTGGTATCACCATCGCGACGTCACACGTCGAGTACCAGTCCGAGGAGCGCCATTACGCGCACGTGGACTGCCCGGGACACGCCGACTATGTCAAGAACATGATCACGGGTGCGGCCCAGATGGATGGTGCCATTCTCGTATGTTCGGCAGCTGATGGCCCCATGCCGCAGACCCGCGAGCACATCCTGCTCTCGCGTCAGGTTGGTGTGCCTTACATCGTCGTGTTCCTGAACAAGGCGGACATGGTCGATGACGAAGAGTTGCTCGAACTGGTCGAGATGGAAGTGCGCGAACTCCTCAGCGAGTACGACTTCCCGGGAGACGACACGCCCATCATCATCGGTTCTGCACTGATGGCCCTTGAAGGCAAGGACGACAACGGCATGGGTACTACCGCCGTCGCCAACCTGATCAAGGCGCTGGACGACTATATTCCCGAGCCGGAGCGCGCCATCGATCAGCCGTTCCTGATGCCGATCGAGGATGTGTTCTCTATCTCCGGTCGCGGCACCGTGGTTACCGGTCGTGTCGAGCGCGGTATCGTCAAGACTGGCGACGAAGTGGAAATCGTCGGTCTCAAGGACACCACCAAGACCATCGTCACCGGCGTCGAGATGTTCCGCAAGCTGCTTGACGAAGGTCGTGCTGGTGAAAACGTCGGTGCCCTGTTGCGCGGTACCAAGCGTGATGACGTAGAGCGTGGCCAGGTACTGGCCAAGCCTGGCTCGATCACTCCGCACACCAAGTTCGAGTCTGAAGTCTACATCCTGTCCAAGGAAGAGGGCGGTCGTCACACGCCGTTCTTCAAGGGCTATCGTCCGCAGTTCTACTTCCGTACCACTGATGTAACCGGTACTTGTGAACTGCCGGAAGGCGTCGAGATGGTCATGCCGGGTGATAACGTGCAAATGGTCGTTACCTTGATTGCACCGATCGCCATGGAAGACGGTCTCCGTTTTGCCATCCGTGAAGGTGGCCGTACCGTTGGTGCTGGCGTCGTCGCCAAGATCGTCGAGTAATCGGCTACGCTTGCAAGTTCGAAAGGGGCTCCATGAGGAGCCCCTTTTTCTATATCATGTTTGACTCTCGTTTCAAGCATGTCTATAATTCGCATCCTTTAAATGCGTGGGTAGACGGCTCGCGCTGTCGTCATCCATTGGAGTTCAGGCTAATGCAGAACCAGAAGATTCGCATTCGGTTGAAAGCCTTCGACCATCGCTTGATCGATCAGTCCGCTCAAGAAATCGTGGATACCGCGAAGCGTACTGGTGCTCAGGTACGGGGGCCGATCCCGCTGCCGACCAATCGTGAGCGCTATACAGTGCTGATTTCACCGCACGTCAACAAGGACGCGCGGGATCAATACGAAATCCGCACTCATAAGCGTGTGCTAGACATCGTCGAGCCGACGGAAAAGACCGTCGATGCGCTGATGAAACTCGACCTCGCCGCTGGCGTGGACGTCCAGATCAAGCTTGATTAATCACACTAGTCACTTGCGGTAGCCTGCTATATCTCAGATTGAAGCAGTTGCCGCCACGCCGAGATGGCGCCATACAATGTGCTAGTGGAATGCTCTGGAAAGGGCAGCCATAGCGGGTGATAGCCCCGTACACTAAAGGAGACTGAACATGACTATCGGTTTAGTCGGTAGAAAAAGCGGCATGACCCGTGTTTTCACCGAAGATGGCACTTCCGTGCCCGTAACCGTTATCGAGGTTGAGCCCAATCGCGTGACGCTCGTCAAGACGCTTGAGTCTGATGGGTATCGTGCGGTACAGGTCACAACCGGTTCCCGCAAAGCCAAACACCTGACCAAGGCGGCCGCAGGCCAGTATGCCAAGGCAGGTATCGAGGCTGGTCGTTCGCTGATGGAATTTCGCTTGGCTGAAAGCGATGACATTCCTGAGGTGGGTGGCGAATTCACTGTATCCCTCTTTGAAGCTGGTCAAAAGATCGATGTGACCGGCACCTCCAAGGGCAAGGGCTTCCAAGGCGCCGTCAAGCGTTGGAACTTCCGTACCCAGGACATGACCCACGGTAACTCTCTGTCGCATCGTGCGCCGGGTTCCATTGGTATGTGCCAGACGCCTGGACGTGTTTTCAAGGGCAAGAAGATGGCAGGCCAACTTGGCAACGCGCGTGTCACCGTCCAGAGCTTGGAAGTCGTCCGTGTCGATACCGAACGCAATCTGCTTCTGGTCAAAGGCGCCGTGCCCGGTGCACCGGGTGGCGATGTGATCGTTCGTCGTGCCGTCAAAGCTCGCTGAGGGGTAAGGATTAATGAATCTCAATCTTGCAGGTGCTAGCGCCGGCACCGTCGAAATCGCCGACGCCACTTTCGGTAAAGAGTTCAATGAAGCACTAGTGCATCAAGTCGTGACTGCCTATCTGGCTGCCGGTCGCCAAGGTACGCGTGCTCAGAAGACGCGCTCCGAAGTGAGTGGTGGTGGCAAGAAGCCTTGGCGTCAGAAGGGTACCGGTCGTGCTCGTGCCGGCACTATACGCTCGCCGTTGTGGCGCAGTGGCGGTGTCACCTTTGCAGCACGTCCTCAGGACTATACCCAGAAGGTCAATCGCAAGATGTATCGTGCGGCAATGCGCTCGATTCTTTCAGAGTTGGTGCGTCAGGATCGCCTGGTAGCAGTCGAAGAGTTCGTCGTTGATTCGCCCAAGACCAAGCAACTGGTCGGTAAGCTTAAGGAACTCGATCTAGAGAAAGTGTTGATCGTGACCGATGAGATTGACGAGAAGCTTTACCTGGCCGCGCGCAATAATCCCCATGTGGACGTGGTCAATGTCGCCGCCGCTGATCCAGTGCGTCTAGTCGCTTTTGACAAGGTGTTGGTCACGGTCTCAGCTCTGCGTAAATTCGAGGAGAAGCTGGCATGAACCAGGAGCGCGTATTCAAGGTTCTGCTCGGGCCACATATGACCGAGAAAGCCGCATTTGCCGCCGAGAACAATCAGTATGTGTTCCAGGTGGCCAGGGACGCGACCAAGCCCGAGATCAAGAAAGCCGTCGAAGCTCTCTTCGACAAGAAGGTCGATCGCGTGCAAGTCCTGAACATGAAGGGCAAGACCAAGCGTACTGCGCATGGCACGGGCTTGCGCAAGGGGTATCGCAAGGCCTACGTGACGCTGGCCGCGGGCGAGACCCTCGAAGACTTCTCTGGCGTCGAATAAGGCAGGAGCAAGGATCATGGCAGTAGTTAAGACCAAACCAACATCCGCCGGTCGTCGCCACCTGGTCAAGGTTGTCGGCGAAGATCTCCATAAGGGGCGGCCGCATGCCGCGCTAGTGGAGAAGCAGTCCAAGTCCGGTGGACGCAATAATCATGGGCGCATCACCACTCGTCACGTTGGCGGTGGTCATCGGCACCATTATCGTCTGATCGATTTCAAGCGAATCAAGGATGGCATCCCTGCCGTTGTCGAGCGTCTTGAGTACGATCCGAACCGTAGCGCGCACATTGCACTGCTGAAGTACAAGGACGGTGAGCGTCGTTACGTCATCGCACCCAAGGGCGTAAGTGCCGGCGACGTGCTCGAGTCCGGTGTCAATGCGGCGATCAAGAAGGGTAATGCCCTGCCGCTGCGCAACATCCCGGTGGGTTCTACCGTGCATTGCATCGAGCTCAAGCCCGGCAAGGGCGCGCAGATCGCTCGCAGCGCGGGTACTAGTGCCCAGTTGGTGGCGCGGGAAGGCAATTACGCAACGCTACGTCTTCGCTCCGGCGAGACACGTAGAATTCTTGCCGAATGTCGCGCAACCCTGGGTGAAGTAAGCAATTCAGAGCACAGCCTGCGTCAGTTGGGCAAGGCCGGTGCCAAGCGCTGGCGCGGTGTACGCCCAACCGTTCGCGGTGTCGCCATGAACCCGGTGGATCACCCTCATGGGGGTGGTGAGGGCCGCACTAGTGGCGGTCGTCATCCGGTAACGCCGTGGGGTGTTCCTACCAAGGGTTACAAGACCCGTAAGAACAAGCGCACTGACAAGCTCATCATCCGTCGCCGCAAGCTTCGGAACTGAGATTAAAAGTCTAGATATCAAGAGGTAACGGCTGTGCCACGTTCACTGAAGAAAGGTCCTTTCATTGACCTTCATCTGCTGAAGAAGGTTGAGACTGCAGTGGAAAAGAACGACCGCAAACCGATCAAGACCTGGTCGCGTCGTTCCATGATCCTGCCCAACATGGTCGGGCTCACCATTGCCGTCCATAACGGTCGCCAACACGTCCCGGTGCATGTTTCCGAGGAAATGGTTGGCCACAAGCTGGGCGAATTCGCTGCCACCCGCACCTATCGCGGCCATGCGGCGGACAGAAAAGCCAAACGGTAAGCCAGAGAGGATTAGAGATGGAAGTCACAGCTAAGCTGCGTGGCGCTCGTTTATCCGCCCAGAAGGCCCGTTTGGTGGCTGATCTGGTGCGCGGTAAGCCGGTCGCTGAAGCGCTCGATCTGCTGACCTTCTCACCGAAGAAGGCGGCTAAACTGGTCAAGAAGACGCTTCAGTCCGCCATTGCGAACGCGGAAGAAAATAACGGCATGGACATCGATGAGCTGCGCGTCTCGACCATCTGTGTCGATGAAGGCATGACGCTCAAGCGTATTCAGCCGCGTGCCAAGGGCCGTGCGGATCGCATTTTGAAGCGTACTTGCCATATCACCGTCAAGGTAGCCGAGAAGTAGGAGTCGACCACATGGGTCAGAAAGTACATCCGACAGGTATTCGGCTGGGTATCGTCAAGGACCATACATCGGTCTGGTATGCCGAGCGCGGTGCTTATGCCGACAAACTGAACAACGATCTCGAAGTGCGTCGTTTCCTGGAGCAGCGTCTCAAGAATGCTTCCGTGAGTCGTATCACTATCGAGCGTCCCGCGAACAATGCTCGGATCACCATTCATACGGCGCGTCCGGGGATCGTGATCGGCAAGAAGGGCGAGGATGTCGATCGCCTGCGTCGTGACGTGGCCGACATGATGGGTGTTCCGGTACACGTCAACATCGAAGAAGTGCGTAAGCCCGAACTCGATGCGACGCTTGTAGCTCAAAACGTGGCTGGTCAGCTCGAGCGTCGAGTCATGTTTCGTCGTGCCATGAAGCGAGCGGTCCAAAATGCCATGCGTTTAGGCGCTGGCGGGATCAAGATTCAGTTGTCCGGTCGTCTTGGGGGTGCGGAAATTGCGCGCACCGAGTGGTACCGCGAAGGCCGTGTGCCGCTGCACACCCTGCGTGCGGACATTGACTACGCCACCTACGAAGCACACACCACCTATGGCGTCATTGGTGTCAAGGTGTGGGTCTTCAAGGGTGAAATCCTCGGGGGCATCGAAGAGGTGCGTGCTAAGCAGAAGCAACCGCAGAGCCAGCCCGCACCCAAGAAGAAAGGTTCCAAGTAAGGGGAGATGTAGTCGATGTTGCAACCCAAGCGTATGAAATTCCGCAAGATGATGAAGGGCCGCAATCGCGGTCTGGCACATCGCGGAAGCAAGGTGAGCTTCGGTGAGTATGGTCTCAAGGCGGTTGGTCGTGGCCGTATCACCGCGCGTCAGATCGAGGCGGGACGCCGTGCCATCACACGTCACGTCAAGCGTGGCGGCAAGATCTGGATCCGCGTGTTTCCAGACAAGCCGATCACCGAGAAGCCACTCGAAGTCCGGATGGGTAAGGGTAAAGGCTCCGTCGAATACTGGGTCGCGCAGATCCAGCCCGGCAGAGTGCTTTATGAAATCGAGGGCGTTTCTGAAGAGCTGGCGCGTGAGGCGTTCACTCTTGCAGCACGCAAGATGCCCGTCTCCACCACCTTTGTGAAACGGACGGTGATGTGATGAAAGCTCAGGAAATTCGCGAGAAGTCGGCTGATGCACTGCAGGAGCAGCTTTTCGAGCTCCTTCGCGAGCAGTTCAACCTGCGCATGCAGAAGGCTACCGGCCAATTGAGCCAGACCCATCTGCTCAAGCAGGTGCGCCGGGATATCGCCCGCGTGAAGACGGTGCTCAACGAGAAGGCAGGTAACTGAGATGGCCGAGGAAAAGAAAGCCCGTACGCTCACCGGCAGGGTAGTGAGCGACAAGATGGACAAGTCCATCGTCGTAATGATCGAGCGCCGCGAGCGTCATCCGATCTATGGCAAATACGTTAAGCGCTCCACCAAGCTGCACGCCCATGACGAGGCGAACCAGGCGAAGCAGGGCGATACGGTTTCCATCGAGGAGTGCCGCCCGCTGTCGAAGAAAAAGTCCTGGACACTGGTCGAGGTGGTCGAACAGTCCCGTGGCTGAGTTCGACGACATACTTTGCAATCAGTGTGGCCAGATTAGGTTTGGAGAAAACCGATGATTCAGACACAGACAATGCTGGATGTCGCCGACAACAGCGGCGCGCGCCGGGTGCAATGCATCAAGGTGCTGGGCGGTTCTCACCGCCGTTACGCCCGCGTTGGTGACATCATCAAGGTGACGGTTAAGGAAGCCATTCCACGTGGCAAGGTCAAGAAAGGCCAGGTCATGAAAGCAGTGGTTGTCCGTACCCGGAGTGGCGTCCGTCGACCAGACGGATCGCTGATTCGCTTCGACGGAAATGCGGCAGTTCTGTTGAACAACACCAACGAACAGCCAATCGGAACCCGTATCTTCGGACCGGTAACTCGTGAGCTACGCAACGAAAAGTTCATGAAGATCATTTCCTTGGCGCCTGAAGTGCTGTAAGGAGCGAGGCGGATATGCAAAAGATCAAACGTGACGATGAAGTGATCGTCATTGCCGGCAAGGACAAGGGCAAGCGTGGCACGATCAAGCGGGTTCTTCAGAACAGCCGCTACGTCGTGTCCGGTGTGAATATGATAAAGCGTCACACCAAGCCCAACCCCATGGCGGGCAACCAGGGGGGTATCGTCGAGCGCGAGGCTCCGATTCACGCGTCCAACGTGGCTATCTTCAATTCGGAGACCGGCAAAGCGGATCGCGTCGGCTTCCAGATATCGGAAGACGGTACCAAGGTACGTATCTACAAGTCGACGCAGAAGCAGATCGACGCCTAACGCGAGTCGGGTAGCAAAATGGCGAACTTGAAAGAACGTTATCAAAACGAAGTAATGGCAGGGCTCAGAGAGCAGTTCAGCTATGCCAATGTGATGCAGGTGCCACGGATCACCAAGGTGACCCTCAACATGGGTATCGGCGAGGCGACCAGCGATAAAAAGCTGATCGACAACGCGGTTGCCGACATGGAAAAGCTCTCCGGCCAGAAGCCGGTGGTCACCAAGGCGCGCAAATCCATCGCTGGCTTCAAGGTCCGCGAAGGATGGCCGATCGGCATCAAGGTCACCTTGCGTAGCGAGCGCATGTGGGATTTTCTGGATCGCTTGGTAAACATCGCGATTCCTCGGGTACGGGACTTCCGTGGTCTCAACCCGAAATCCTTCGATGGGCGTGGCAACTACTCAATGGGTGTGCGTGAACAGATCATCTTCCCCGAGCTCGAGTATGATAAAATCGATCGGATTCGCGGGCTGGATGTAACGATCACCACGACTGCCACCAGCGATGAAGAAGGTCGTGCTCTGCTGAGCGCGCTGAACTTCCCGTTCAAGAAATAAGGGTAGCATCATGGCAAAGAAAAGCATGATCGAGCGAGAGCTCAAGCGCGCGAAGCTGGTCGAGAAATATGCCGCCAAGCGTGCAGAGCTCAAAGCCATCATTCATGACGTCAACGCTTCTGACGAAGAGCATTTCGATGCTCAGCTGAAGTTGCAGTCGTTGCCGCGGGATTCAAGCCCGGTTCGACGCACCAACCGGTGTCGTATCACGGGTCGTCCTCACGGCTTCTACAACAAATTCGGGCTGGGCCGCAACAAGTTGCGCGAAGCCGCGATGCGTGGCGACGTCCCTGGGCTCAAGAAGTCCAGCTGGTAACGCCACGTCGAGAATCAGGAGCGTAACGTAATGAGTATGCAAGATACGTTGGCGGATATGTTCACCCGTATCCGTAACGCGCAGATGGCCACCAAGGAAGCGGTTTCCATGCCGTCTTCCAAGCTCAAGGTGGAAGTGGCCCGCGTGCTGAAGCAAGAAGGCTACATCAACGACTTTGCTGTCGCTGAAGGCGTGAAGCCCGAGCTGTCCGTCACCCTCAAGTATTTTGAAGGTAAGCCGGTCATCGAGCACATTCAGCGAGTTTCCAAACCTTCCCTGCGTATTTACAAAGGTAAGGGCGAGCTGCCAAAAGTCGCGGATGGTCTAGGTGTTGCGATCGTAACCACCTCCCAGGGCGTGATGACCGATCGTGCGGCACGCCAGGCTGGTGTTGGCGGCGAAGTCATCTGCACCGTATTCTAGGAGTGACGAATGTCCCGCATAGCCAAGTATCCAGTTAAATTGCCCAACGGCGTCGAGACCAAGCTAGACGGCGATCAGTTCACCGTCAAAGGTGGCCAGGGCACGCTTGGTATGACTGTTCATCCTGATGTGGTGATCGGTCAGGAAGATGGCCAACTGACCTTCAATCCGAGCGAGAAAGCCAAGAGTTGGGCAATGGCTGGCACCACTCGTGCACTGGTCCAGAATATGGTGACTGGTGTATCCGAGGGTTTTACCAGATCCCTCGAAATCAACGGCGTCGGCTATCGTGCCCAGGCAAATGGCAAGACGCTAAACTTGACATTGGGCTTCTCTCACCCGGTCGAGTACACGCTGCCCGAAGGTGTTTCGGTGGAAACGCCGAAGAATACCGTCATCGTGCTGAAAAGCGCCGATAAGCAGCAGCTCGGTCAGGTCGCCGCGGAAATTCGAGCTTTCCGTCCCCCCGAACCCTATAAGGGCAAGGGTGTTCGGTATAGTGATGAACAGGTCCGCCGTAAAGAAGCCAAGAAGAAGTAAGGCAGGGTTATGAACGCGAAGAAAGAATCTCGTCTCCGTCGTGCCCGCCGCGCTCGCGCCAAGATCCGCGAGCAGGGCGTGTACCGCCTGTGTGTCAACCGTACCCCGCGCCATATCTATGCGCAGGTGATTTCGCCCCAGGGCGATAAGGTGCTGGCCAGTGCCTCTACGCTGGACAAGACACTGCGCGAGGGCGGCACCGGTAATGCGGGTGCTGCAGCCAAGGTGGGCGCATTGATTGCCGAACGTGCCAAGGAAGCGGGCATCAAACAAGTTGCCTTCGACCGCGCCGGGTTCAAGTACCACGGTCGAGTCAAGGCCCTGGCGGACGCCGCACGTGAAGGCGGCCTGGAATTCTAAAGGGTTTTACGATGGCGAAGAACGAACAGCAAAGCGGTGATCTGCAAGAGAAGCTCGTGCAGGTCAACCGCGTCGCCAAGGTGGTCAAGGGTGGCCGGATCTTCGGTTTCACCGCGCTGACTGTCGTTGGCGATGGCAATGGTCGTGTGGGTTTCGGTCGTGGCAAGGCGCGGGAAGTGCCGGTCGCGATTCAGAAAGCCATGGATCAGGCACGTCGCAACATGATCAAGGTCAGCCTGAGCGGCAGCACGCTACAGTATCCGATCAAGGCCCGTCACGGTGCCTCCAAGGTGTACATGCAGCCTGCTTCCGAAGGTACCGGGATCATTGCCGGCGGTGCCATGCGCTCCGTACTTGAACTGGCAGGCGTTCATGACGTCCTGGCCAAATGTTACGGATCCACCAACCCGGTAAACGTGGTGCGAGCGACCATCAATGGTCTTTCCTCCATGCAGGCTCCGGATGACATCGCCGCCAAGCGTGGCTTGTCCGTCGAAGAGATCGCGGGGTAAGGCAATCATGGCAGCTTCGATCAAAGTTACTCAGATGCGTAGTACCATCGGCGTATTGGAAAAGCACAAGGCCACCATGAAAGGGCTTGGGCTTCGTCGTATCGGTCATACGGTCGAGTTGGAAGACACCCCAGCCGTACGCGGCATGGTCAACAAGGTAAATTACCTTGTACGAGTTGAGGGAGAGTAATCCATGAAACTCAATAGTCTGAGCCCGGCACCGGGCTCGAAATCCGCTGCCAAGCGGGTGGGGCGTGGTATCGGTTCCGGCCTGGGCAAGACCGGTGGTCGTGGCCATAAGGGTCTCAAGTCCCGGTCCGGTGGTAGCGTGAAGCCCGGTTTCGAAGGCGGTCAGATGCCTTTGCAACGGCGTCTGCCGAAGTATGGCTTCACTTCCGCCAAGTCCCTGGTCTCGGAAGAGGTGCGCCTGGCAGAACTCGGCAAGGTAGACGGCGATGTCGCCGATCTGGCTGCGCTGAAAAAAGCCAACGTGCTCAAGGATGCCACACGGTATGCAAAGGTCATTCTGTCTGGCGAACTGAACAAGGCGGTTACCGTACGAGGCCTCAGGGTTACCAAGGGAGCCCGGAGCGCTATTGAAGCCGCCGGTGGCAAGGTCGAGGACTAAATGGCTAAATCAGGAAACATGCCGGCAACGGGAAGTGGTTTAAGCGAGCTCTGGGCGCGGCTACGTTTCGTGTTCATTGCCATCGTGGTGTACCGTATCGGTGCGCACATCCCTGTCCCTGGCATCAATCCTGATCAGCTTGCTGCGCTGTTCAGAGAAAACCAAGGCACTATCCTGAGCCTGTTCAACATGTTCTCGGGTGGTGCGCTGGAGCGCATGAGTATCCTCGCGTTGGGCATCATGCCTTATATTTCCGCCTCGATCATCATGCAGCTTCTGACAGCAACTTCGCCTCAGCTAGAGCAGCTGAAGAAGGAAGGCGAGGCTGGTCGCCGAAAAATCAGTCAGTACACGCGCTATGGCACCGTCGTACTGGCGCTGATTCAGGCGACTGGCATGGCAGTCGGTCTGGTCGGGCAGGGCGTTACTTATACCAGCGACTTCAGTTTCTACTTCACCGCGATCGTATCCTTTGTCGCTGGTGCGGTATTTCTCATGTGGCTGGGTGAGCAGATTACCGAGAAGGGGATCGGCAATGGTATCTCGTTGCTTATCTTCGCCGGTATCGTAGCAGGACTCCCTGGCGCCATTGGGCAATCCTTCGAACTTGCACGCAATGATGGTGCCTGGAATGTGTTGCCCCTCTTGGCCCTAACCGCGTTAGCGATTGCCACCGTGGCGTTCGTGGTCTTCATTGAGCGTGGCCAACGCCGCATTACGGTGAACTATCCACGGCGCCAAGTTGGCAACAAGATGTATGCCGGGCAGAGCAGCTATCTGCCGCTCAAGGTCAATATGGCGGGTGTCATTCCGGCAATCTTTGCCTCGAGCATCCTCCTGTTTCCGGCCTCGATCGGTCAGTGGGTCGGCTCCGCCGAAGGCTTTGAATGGCTACAGGCGGCGTCTCAGTCCTTGGGGCCGGGACAGCCGTTATACATCTTGCTTTTCGCTGCTGCGGTGGTATTCTTCTGCTTCTTTTATACAGCGCTGGTTTTCAATCCTAAGGATGTGGCCGACAATCTCAAGAAGTCGGGCGCTTTCCTTCCGGGTATCCGTCCCGGCGAGCAAACTGCTCGCTATATCGACAAGGTCATGACGCGTTTGACCTTGTTTGGTGCCCTTTATATCACCGCCGTTTCCTTGATGCCTCAGTTCTTGATCATTGCCTGGAATGTGCCCTTTTTCTTCGGCGGCACTTCCTTGCTGATCGTGGTGGTAGTGATCATGGATTTCATGGCGCAAGTGCAATCGCACCTGATGTCTCATCAGTATGAGTCAGTGATGAAGAAGTCTAACTTGAAAGGCTATGGCAGCGGCGGCTTGATGCGCTAGGGCGCATGCCACCGTGTAATGGAGAGAACGATGAAGGTTCGAGCTTCCGTCAAGAAGATGTGTCGTAATTGCAAGATCATTCGGCGTAATGGCGCAGTTCGCGTCATCTGCATCGAACCACGGCACAAGCAGCGTCAGGGCTAAAATTCCTGCGCTCAATGAAAGCGGGTGTAGGCATACCCTGTTGCCCTTTTGCGGGCAAAAGGGTATGCTATTGCGCCTTTTGTAGCTGGTAAACCGAGCAAGCCGCTCAAATTTCGGAGTAAGCTGATGGCCCGTATTGCAGGCGTCAATATCCCCGACAACAAGCATGCGGCGATCTCGCTGACCTACATCTTCGGGATTGGCCGTACGCGTGCACAGGCAGTCTGTGCAGCCGCCGGCATTACGCCGACCACCAAGATCCAGGAGCTATCCGCTGAAGAGCTGGATACCCTGCGGTCTGAAGTCGGCAAATATACCGTTGAGGGCGACCTACGCCGTGATGTCACGCTGAATATCAAGCGTCTCATGGATCTGGGTTGCTACCGTGGTCTGCGTCATCGCCGTGGTCTTCCGTTGCGTGGACAGCGCACCAAGACCAACGCGCGTACCCGTAAAGGTCCGCGTAAGCCGATTCGCAAATAACACGCATGTTCTGGCGTTTAGACAGGAAGAAACATCAACATGGCTAACCCGCGCAGTAACCGAAAGAAGGTTAAAAAGCAGGTAGTGGATGCGATTGCGCATATCCATGCCTCTTTTAACAACACGATCGTGACGATCACAGACCGCCAAGGGAATGCTCTTTCATGGGCTACTTCCGGTGGTTCGGGTTTTCGTGGTTCTCGCAAGAGCACCCCGTTCGCTGCTCAAGTGGCAAGCGAACGTGCAGCAACTGCTGCAGCCGAGTATGGTGTGAAAAACGTCGACGTACTGGTCAAGGGCCCCGGTCCAGGCCGTGAGTCTGCCGTGCGCGCATTGAATGCCGCCGGTTTCCGCGTGCAAAGCATCACCGACGCGACGCCCGTTCCCCATAACGGCTGCCGTCCGCCGAAGAAACGCCGCGTTTAAGGAGAGAGACTCATGGCACGTTATATTGGACCGAAGTGCAAGTTGTCTCGTCGTGAGGGTACCGATCTCTTTTTGAAGAGTGGTGTCACCCCCTTCGAGAAAAAGTGCAAATCCGAGCAGATTCCGGGTGTGCATGGCCAGCGCCGTCAGCGTCTTTCAGACTACGGCTTGCAGCTTCGCGAGAAGCAAAAAGTACGTCGCATCTATGGCGTGCTCGAGAAGCAGTTCCGCAACTACTACAAGGAGGCCGCCCGTTTGAAGGGGGCGACCGGTGAGTTGTTGCTTCAGTTGCTCGAATCCCGACTGGACAATGTCGTTTATCGCATGGGCTTTGGCTCGACTCGCTCAGAAGCGCGTCAGCTGGTCAGCCACAAGGCGATCACCGTGAATGGTAAGCGTGTCAACATTGCGTCCTATCAGGTCAGGCCTGGTGATGTCGTGGCGGTTCGCGAAAAATCGAAGAATCAGGCGCGTATTCAGCACGCTCTGCAGCTGGCTGGCCAGCGCGGCGATGTGACCTGGATAGATGTCGATTCCAAGAAGATGGAAGGCACTTTCAAGGCTGTCCCGGAACGCGGCGACTTGTCTGCCGACATCAACGAAAATCTGATCGTCGAGCTGTACTCGAAGTAAACTCATTTGTTTGTGTTTGAAGCCGAGCCTGAACTATCGGGTTCGGCAACCGAGTACCGAGTATCCGTTTGGCAGCCTGAAAGGTGTTCATATGCAGCGTTCAGTAACAGAATTTCTTCGTCCTCGCGATATCAAGGTCGAAGAGATCAATGCACACCACGCTAAAATTGTGCTTGAGCCTTTCGAGCGCGGTTTTGGCCACACTCTGGGTAACGCCCTGCGTCGCATTTTGTTGTCTTCCATGCCCGGGTGTGCCGTGGTGGAAGTCGAAATTGCGGGTGTCGATCACGAATACAGCGCCATCGAAGGAATTCAGGAAGATGTTATCGAGATTCTCCTGAACCTCAAGGACGTGTCGGTCAAAATGCATAGTCGCGATGAGGCCACTCTGTCGTTGAACAAGCAGGGGCCCGGTGTCGTAACCGCAGGTGACATTGCGACCGATCACGATGTGGATATCGTCAATCCCGATCATGTGATCGCTCATATCAATGAGGGCGCAGAGCTGAAGATGCAGCTTCGGATTGCACGGGGGCGTGGTTACGAGCCTGCGGATGTGCGTGCTGAAGCCGATGAGGAGGCTCGTACCATCGGGCGTCTGCAGTTGGATGCAACGTTCAGTCCGGTGCGTCGTGTCTCTTATTCGGTCGAAGCCGCACGTGTCGAGCAACGTACCGATCTCGACAAGTTGATCATCGATCTCGAGACCGACGGTACCCTGGAGCCCGAAGAAGCAATTCGGCGTAGTGCTACGATCCTTCAAGAGCAACTGGGGGCATTCGTCGATCTGGAAGTCGATAAGGAACAGGAAAGCGAAGTAGAAGAGGATCAGGTTGATCCCATTCTGTTGCGCCCCGTGGATGATCTCGAGCTGACGGTTCGCAGTGCCAACTGCCTCAAGGCCGAGAACATCTATTATATCGGCGATCTGATTCAGCGTACCGAGGTGGAGTTGTTGAAGACACCCAATCTCGGCAAGAAGTCCCTGAATGAAATCAAGGACGTGTTGGCAGCTCGCGGCTTGTCACTTGGCATGCGGCTGGAGAACTGGCCGCCTTCTAGCTTGAAGGACGACAAGGCTTCCGCGTGAGCGTCGACTCGAGTCCCCGTTTGGTAAGGAATTGCAACCATGCGTCATCGTAAGAGTGGTCGTCATCTGAATCGTACCAGCTCGCACCGCCAGGCCATGTTCAAGAACATGTGTGTCTCGCTGGTCGAGCATGAGGTCATCAAGACGACTCTGCCCAAGGCCAAGGAACTGCGGCGTCATATTGAACCGCTGATCACCTTGTCCAAGCAAGACAGTGTCGCCAACCGGCGCCTGGCATTCAGCCGTACGCTTTCCAAGGAAGCGGTGGGTAAGCTCTTCAATGAGCTGGGCCCGCGTTATGTCAATCGTCCCGGTGGCTATGTGCGTATTCTCAAGTGTGGCTTTCGCACCGGCGACAACGCGCCCATGGCGTTTGTCGAACTGGTCGATCGTCCTGTTGCCGATGAGGCAGCCGGCGAAGAGTGAGCTTTTCGAGCACCTGGTGCTCAACGAAGCAGTGTCAAAACCGGTCCATCAGGGCCGGTTTTTTTGTTGTGATGTAGTGTTTCGAGAACACCGCTGAAACTGGCGGAGAGTAGGGCCGGATGCTATCCGGCCCGGTCACGAGGAAAGAAGGCGTCAAGCGCTGCTGGCGGCAATGTCCTTGGCCCGGGACTTGCTGCCGCCTGGCTTGCGCGTCAGCAGTGGCTTGAGAAAACGGCCTGTATGCGATATTTCCATGTCGGCGACCTGCTCTGGCGTACCCTCGGCGATAATGCGCCCACCGCCGGAGCCGCCTTCTGGCCCCAGGTCCGTCACCCAGTCCGCGGTCTTGATGACATCCAGATTGTGCTCGATGACGATAATGGTATTGCCGTGATCGCGTAGACGATGAAGCACTGTCAGCAACTGGCGAATATCCTCGAAATGGAGCCCTGTCGTTGGCTCATCAAGAATATACAGGGTCTGGCCGGTATCGCGCTTGGCAAGTTCCCTGGCCAGCTTTACTCGCTGTGCTTCGCCGCCGGACAGCGTCGTGGCACTCTGGCCAAGACGTACATAGGAGAGCCCAACGTCGATCAAGGTCTGTAGACGCCGGGCAATGACCGGGACAGGGCTGAAGAACGCCAGTGCCTCCTCCACGGTCATCTCCAGCACCTCGTGGATATTCTTGTCCTTGTAGTTGACCTCGAGGGTTTCGCGGTTGTAACGCTTGCCCTTGCACACATCGCAGGGAACGTAGATGTCCGGCAGGAAGTGCATCTCGACCTTGATCATGCCCTCGCCCTGGCAAGCCTCGCAGCGTCCACCTTTGACATTGAAAGAAAAACGGCCCGGCTTGTAACCCCGGGAGCGCGCCTCCTGGGTACTGGCAAACAGTTCGCGAATGGGCGTAAAGATGCCGGTATAGGTAGCCGGATTGGAGCGTGGCGTGCGACCGATGGGGCTCTGGTCGATATCGATGATCTTGTCGAGCTGATCGAGGCCCTCGATCTTTTTATAGGGGGCCGGTGTAAGAGTCGTGGCGCGGTTTAGCTCAGAGGCGGCAATCGGCATCAGGGTCGAGTTGATCAGGGTCGATTTCCCCGACCCCGAGACCCCGGTTACGCAAATGAACAAGCCCAGGGGAAGCGCCAAGGTAACGTCCTGCAGATTGTTTCCGGTTGCGCCGCTCAAGCGCAGCATCTTCTCAGGATTGCACGGGATTCGATGAGGCGGAATCTCGATGCGCCGCGACCCCGACAGGTACTGGCCGGTAAGAGACTCTTTGCTGCTTTCGATGTCCTCCGGGGTGCCCTGAGCCACTACACGACCGCCATGCACGCCAGCACCAGGGCCGATATCCAGCACATGATCCGCGGCGCGAATGGCGTCTTCGTCATGCTCGACCACGATCACCGTGTTGCCCAGGTCGCGCAGATGAACGAGGGTCTTGAGCAAGCGATCGTTATCGCGTTGATGAAGGCCGATGGAAGGTTCATCCAGAATGTACATGACCCCGACCAGCCCGGCCCCAATCTGACTTGCCAGACGTATACGCTGGGCTTCGCCACCGGAAAGCGTATCCGCACTGCGCTCCAGGTTGAGATAGTCAAGCCCGACATTGACCAGAAATTCCAATCGCGCATGAATCTCGTTGACGATCTTGAGGGCAATCTCGCCTTTGCGTCCGGGAAGGGTCAGCGTCTTGAAATACTGCCAGGCCTCGCCGATCGGTAAGCGCACCATCTGGGGCAGGGTGTAATCATCGACGAAGACATGACGCGACTCTTTCCGTAGTCGACTGCCCTGGCACGTCGGGCAGGGCTGCACGGCCAGATACCTGGCGAGATCGTCCCGCACCATGTTCGATTCAGTCTCGCGGTAGCGCCGCTGCATGTTGGGCAGCACCCCTTCGAAGGGGTGCTCGCGTGTAACCTTGCGCCCGCGGTCGTTGACATAGCTAAAGGCAACAGCGTCATCGCCGCTGCCGTTTAGCACGATATCGCGCTCATGACGTGCTAGGTCGTTCCAGGGGGTTTCCAGCTTGAAACGATAATGCGTGGCCAATGCCTGCAGTTGATTGAAATAGTAGACACTGCGGCGATCCCAGCCCTTGATCGCCCCTTCAGCCAAGGAGAGTTCGGGATGGCTGATCAGTTTTTCCGCATCGAAGAACTGCTGCACGCCAAGACCATCGCAGGTAGGGCAGGCGCCTGCCGGGTTGTTGAAGGAAAACATTCTAGGCTCGAGCTCGGCGATGGAGTATCCACATACCGGGCAGGCAAACCGCGCCGAGAAGGTGATGTCCTCCTGTTCGTCCTCAATGAAGTGTACGACAGCAATGCCATCGGCAAGATTGAGGGCAGTCTCGAAGGATTCGGCCAGACGCTGTTGCAGATCCTCGCGAACCTTGATGCGATCCACCACCACGCTGATATCGTGTTTCTTGTTCTTTTCCAGTGGCGCGATATCGTCGAGTTCCAATACCTGACCGTCGATCATGGCGCGCACGAACCCCTGGGCACGAAGCTCACTGATCAATTGCAGGTGTTCACCCTTGCGGCCCTTGACCACAGGAGCCATGAGCATCAGCTTGCTGCCTTCGGGCAGGGCCAGAACCTGGTCGACCATCTGAGAGATGGTCTGGGCCTCCAGGTCGGTACCATGCTCTGGGCAGCGTGGTGTACCGGCACGAGCGAACAGCAGACGTAGATAATCGTAGATTTCGGTAATCGTACCGACAGTGGAGCGCGGGTTATGCGACGTGGATTTTTGCTCGATGGAAATCGCTGGTGATAGCCCTTCGATATGATCCATATCGGGCTTTTCCATCATCGACAGGAACTGGCGGGCGTAGGTGGAAAGCGACTCGACGTAGCGGCGTTGCCCCTCGGCGTAAAGCGTGTCGAAAGCGAGCGACGACTTGCCGGAACCGGACAGTCCGGTCACCACGATCAACTTGTCCCGCGGTAGTTCGACATCGATGTTCTTGAGGTTATGAGTGCGTGCACCCCTGACCTGAATCTTGTCCATTACCACCTCGGTAGCGCAAAAGCTCGATTATACGCTTCCCTGATGAAGCGGCAAAACGATGTCGTGCTTTTCCTAATAGCGGTGGTGTCGGTAGAATACCGGCTCTGCTGCTGGACTTTTTTTGCCGTGCTCAACGTTCACCGTCTTGTACGTCCAGCGAACCGCTTTTCATTCAGTATGCGACTTGCTCATGACCATTCGTTTGCTTTCCACCGAGCGTCGAGCCATTGCCGGTTTGGCCAGTCTATATGCCACGCGCATGCTTGGGTTGTTCATGGTGCTCCCGGTGTTGGCGCTGTATGCCGATGATCTGGCAGGCGCCACGCCTCTACTGATCGGGTTGGCGCTGGGGATCTATGGCCTGACCCAGGCTGCACTGCAGATTCCCTTCGGCTTGCTGTCCGATCGTATCGGACGCAAGGGAGTGATCGCCGGTGGTCTGGTGCTGTTTGCCCTGGGCAGTATCGTCGCCGCGGAGGCGACTACCATTGGTGGCGTCATCTTTGGGCGTTGCCTGCAAGGAAGCGGCGCAGTGGCCGGTGCCATCATGGCCTTGCTCGCCGACCAGACCCGAGAAGAGACTCGCACTGCCGCGATGGCGACTATCGGTCTGTCGATCGGCGTGGCGTTTGCGGTGGCCATGGTGCTTGGCCCGTTGATAGCGGCCTCTTTCGGACTTGCCGGCGTATTCTGGTTTACCGCCGGTTTAGCCCTGCTGAGCCTGCTGGTGTTGTGGCGACTGGTGCCCGCCGCGCCGCGCCGGGCGCGTCATCGTGATGTGGGGCTGGATCGTAGTCAGCTGCGAAATACGCTGACGCGCAGCGATCTGCTGCGTCTTGATTTCTCGATCTTTGCCTTGCATCTGATCTTGATGGCGGCGTTCGTGGCGGTACCATTTCGACTGGTTGGCGTTGGCATCGAAGCGGCCCAGCAAGGTTGGGTCTATCTGGCCGTGATGGGCCTGGCCTTTATCGGCATGGTGCCCCTGGTGATCATTGCCGAAAAGCGCCGGCGCATGCGTGCCATCTTCATCGGTGCTGTAGCCAGCATGGTTCTGGTGTTGGTGCTTCTCGGCGAGGTTGGGCATCAACGCTGGACATTGATTGTCTTGTTATGGGCTTTTTTTGTCGCTTTCAATCTGCTTGAGGCGACGTTGCCTTCAATGATCAGCAAATTGGCCCCGGCGGGAGCCAAGGGAACCGCCATGGGCGTGTATTCCACCAGCCAATTCCTGGGGGCTTTCCTGGGAGGAGTGCTAGGCGGTGCGTTATCCCAGTATTTTGGTTACGACGCGGTTTTTCTAGGGGCTGCCGGGATTGCCTTGCTGTGGCTGGCAGTCATTTGGAGGATGCCCGCGCCGCGTCATTTGTCCAGCGAAGTGGTGGCACTGGACTCGACGCATCATGACGACGCCCTGGATGCCTTGATGGCCCGTTTTGCAAGCGTGGCCGGTGTCGAGGATGTATTGGTCGTACCCGAGGAGCGTGTTGCTTATCTCAAGGTGGATCGTCAGTGCCTCGATACTCAAGCATTGGCTCAAGTGATCGGTACCCGACAGGACCACAAGGGCGCCTGACGTTAAATCATCTCCTCGTCTCGTAACGCGCGGCGCTCGTGGCATTTGTGTATCATTCGACAATCATCAAAATGATCGTCCCATGGCGTTCTAGGTTGCCTGACAGCCATCGACTCGATCATCGTGGTTTCGAACGGGGGCGATGATCGACGTGGGTTTCCCATTAATTGAGTGCAGAAGGAAAGGTGATTAACCATGGCTAGAGGTGTAAACAAGGTCATTTTTTATCACCCCCCTATGTCTATACCTTTTAATCTACGTCTGTATCTGTCGATGATTAAGATAAAATAGTATCCATGTTCATCTTTCAGATGCTTTCCGCAACCGATGTTTCCTAATTTGCATAAGTGCTCCAGCAACCCTACCTTCTCGAACTGACTAGCGTCGGCCACACTGGTGACCTCTGATCATTGGAGGACGCCATGAACGAACTGACCTCGACGCAGGCCTACTGGCTGAGCCATATGTTACATGCCTCGTCCCGGCAATTGGCGCTGAGCGAGTATGCCGCAGAGCAGCGACTGGTGGCGTCACTGCTGGCCTGGGAGCAGCGTCTCGCAGTGCAAGGTGTGCCGCTACCGTCGCGTCAATGGCCGCGGCGCTTCGTCGCCGACGTAGCCCTCACCACTAGGGTGTCGCCGTCACGCAGGGCGCGCAGGCAGGCCTGCAGCTCGGGGCGCTCTAGCTTGGTGCCGGTGACACGCTCCTCGAAGACCTGCTCACAGCCAGCCTCATCGAGGGCATCACATCACACTGCAGCTCGGGGTTCTGGTACTGTGTGCTGACGCGGGCATAGCCGATGATCAAGTAAGGTCTTCTTGCTGTGTGTTGAGATAGTAGGTGGCTGCATGAAAATCACGGAGCACTTCCGCGGCTGCGGTCAGGTCGGCGATCGTGAAATCAGTCCAGCCAATCAACTTCGAAAGCTACTGGCTCCGTCTCACCACAACTACAGGCATGGCTGCGCCACGTAGATAGCGCATGAAGTCATCCTGAAACAATTCCGGGATGTCTCGAATCCGAACATAAGGCGTTCCTGTTGATGTATGGGGCACTTTGACGTTCGGCTCACCTTCTTCGCGTGGTGCTTGACGCAGCGTGAGTCGACCATCACCCAACGTCTTTTGCATTGCCCAGAGTTCATGCGCAATAGCGAGCATGGCACGAGAAGCATTAGGATCCACAGCTTCTAGCCGTAAGCCGCTCTCTTGCAACTAAGAGGCATGATCATTGAGATCATCAACTAGGATCTGGATGTCATGATCGGAGAAGACAACTATCAGATACTCCTAAGTTATGTGCTATTGAACGTCATGAGAATTCGCCGCATTCGATTTTTTCCAATACCTCGCGTATCGACTGCCACCCTCTAGAAGTGCCGAGCAGATCCACGGGCCGCGAGCCAGATAGCGCCGGCGCCTCGCAGCGAGCGATGTCGCACAGCCTCAGCATCGAGAACATCAGCGACGGGGCGGCCACGTTCTGTCATTTGCTTGATAGCTTCGACCTTAAATTTTTCGGTGTTCCGTTGACGGCTCATAGGACCTCCTGGGTGCCTTCAGTATAAGATCTGGAGGTGACTACGAAACTCGGGACGATTCAGTTTGGAGCCTCTCGGGAATCCCGGTGCTGTTCAGAAGCTACAGACAGGAGTTCTTGATGGTAAGTAGCTCGTCCCGCTAGTTGACTTGGATCTTCGTTGCCGGAGGCAGGAGAGAAGCAGGGTCGCACCCTAGCACGCGGGCGATGCGGTACAGCTTGTCGACCGTGATATTGACCTCACCGCGCTCAATGCGGCCCATATAGCTGCGGTCGATATGGCTGGCCAGAGCCAGAGCATCCTGAGACAGCCCATAGGCCTTTCTCAGGGCCCGAATCCGTTTCCCTAGCGCTTTCGCCAACTGTTCCATAGCTGCCTCGATTCCACTTGAGACAGCACTATCGTGTGTTTACGCATACGCGAACCACGGATTATAATCCGCGGAATTTCTCTTTTCTCCTCGGACTTCCTATGAAACCTACCTCGTTCACTCTCGATAAGTGGATATATGAGCTATTACAGGAAGAAAGATTTGCTCAGTTCACTACTCGTGAAATGCGGGACGCTTATGCCTTACGACTTGAGGGCGTCTCCTATCCGCTCAGTGATGTTCGCCGGTATGTGTATGAGCAGATTCGCCGTATGCTGAAGTCGGGTTGGTTAGTGAAAGCTAATGAGAGCCGCAAGCGGGGACAGGTCTATCATCGACTTCCCATGCCGGAGCATTTGCAACTGAAGCTCATTGACAACGGGTTCAAGACTAGCCTGAAGCCCGGACAGCAAGCGGCGCAAGCGCCGCCGGAACATGCTCAGTCCTCTATGCCATCCACGGCTGAGGTGGATGCATATCAGCGCTTGAACGAAATCTTGGAAAGAATCCGTCTAGATTTTCTGACGTCGACGGGAGAGACAGAGCGCTACAAGCAACTCGTTGATGAAATGCCACACCTTCTGGATCACGTGAAAAGAGAATACCGCGAAGTCAAGGACCGCAGCTTTCGTCTGTTGGGGCACCACCGAGCGGTAGAGAAGGCCCTCAGCAAGTTGCCTTCACTATGACAATGCCAGTACTGCGTTATTGGCAGCGCCGTTGCCCCAAGGCAGCGGTAGGACTCCACTACGTGTGCGGTCCCGAAGAGTAATGGTCTATCTTACGAGCCACTATCGGAGGATGACCCATGGCTCAGATTCTTCATCAACGCGCCATGACCACGCACGCCATCCGAGCAGAAATACAGCGATCGACGGATTCGGTCGCGACGTTGAGCCGTCGCTACGGCATCAATCCAAAAACTGTGCGCAAGTGGCGCAGTCGGGATAGCGTCGAGGATACTCGCATGGGGCCCAAGGCGGCTCGTTCCACGTCGCTGACGCCTCTGGAGGAAGCCGCAGCTGTTACCTTCCGGTAAAAGACCCTGCTGCCTCTCGATGACTGACTTCATGCGCTTCAGCGAGAGATCCCTTCGCTTACCCAATCCCGCCTTTATCAGCGGCACGGCATCAGTCAGCTACCCAAGGCTGGCAACCAGAATCGTGAGAAGAAGCGTTTCAAGCGTTACCCGATGGGCTACCTGCACATCGATATCAGTGAAATCCGTACCGGAGAGGGCAAGGCCTACCTGTTCGTCGCCGTGGATCGCACCTCCAAGTTCGTTCATGCCCAGCTATACCGGAAGATGACGAGGCAAGTCGCCGCTGATTTCCTCGAAGACACGCTGCAGGCCCTGCCTTACCGCGCCCATACGGTGTTGACGGACAACGGGGTACAGTTCGCGAAGAAGGCCGGAACAGAGACCTACAAGCCGCATATCTTCGATGTTGTCTGTTACCGCCACGGCATCGAGCATCGCCTGACGAAGCCCTTCCATCCCTGGACCAACGGGCAAGTGGAACGAATGAACCGCGCCATCAAGAAGGCAACGACTCGGACGTTCCATTACACCTCGCTGGATCAGCTCCAGTCCCACCTGGATGATTACCTATGGGCCTATAACAGTGCCCGGCCACTCAGGGCGCTCAAGGGCAAGACACCGATAGGATTTATCCTTGAGCAGTGGCATAAAGAACCCGAGAGATTTCATTACGACCCGAACCATTACTCTTCGGGACCGCACACCTAGATGGGTTTTGGTTGTCAGGCCATCCTCGCTTCGTCGAAGCGCATAGTTTACCGGTTCCCGAGAGCTCTTTTTACCGTCACTGGCGGCAAAGCGAACCGTTTGAGCCGAGGGGAATCGACCACTTAGATCCCAGACTCAAGAAAGCACTACGGTTTATGCTTACGTTTGCGGCGCAGCCAGAGAGCAGCCACCAGCAGCATGGCAGACACGACAATAACGGGCGATGCAACGACAAGCATTTCCAAATATTTATCCATGACCGCGCTCCTTGGCAAGAAGCTTGAATTTCTTGGCTTTTCGGCATGGGGTCAGAAATTTACCCCTTATCTCGAACCTAGCTATGGCTTTCATGACGCTTGGAGGAAAGACCTGTCCGGCCCACGGCTTAACCGCCAGGCCCTGGCCCGGGAGCAATGAAGGCTTCCGATGTATGCCAGGAAATTAGAAGGGCGGTGTATCCTATTGATCGATCACGGCCAGGATCTTGATCAGTACAAGCGGCTGTGTCGTGACCGACTCTACTTTCCGGGCCCTGCCGCAAGCAACGCCCGAAGCCACCGGCCCGTTGCACGGCCTAATGCGCCACGGGCACGGGAGCTCATTGCCAAAGCCGCATAAGCAGAGCTACTGACCTTCCATAAAAAAGCTAATGAATAGGCGAGGCACGCAAGAGTTGCTTGACCTGCTCACGGCGACGCTTCAGCCATTGGGTGGCATAACGTAGCCACTCACCCAAAGCCAGAGCCGTCGAAAACGCCCGATTGGCACAGCGTCGCTTCAACCAACTCCATACCGCCTCGGCCGGATTCAACTCGGGCGCATACGGAGGAAGCGCTTCCAGGCGCAACCGGCCTTGTACCTCCGGATGGCGCAGCAGATCGCGCACAGCCTGACAGCGATGGACCGGGGCGTTGTCCCAGATGATACGAAGCTTGCCTGGCCAATAACGCAGTAGCGTCTTCAGAAAAGCGACGATGCTTGCGCCGGTGACCGTGTCCGAGGTCCAGTGAAAATAGCTACGTCCTTCGCTCGAGACGGCACCGATGACCAGGTGGCGCGGCGACTGCCCTCGCTTGCCTTTGACGACCGGCGTTTGCCCTATAGGCGCAAAGGTCTTCAGATGATGCGTGCAGAGATGGAAGCTCGACTCATCGACGAAGATCAGCGTTTCATTCTGCGCCTCGGCTTCTTTTTTTTAATTCTGGCCAGAGCTGTTCTCGCCAGTGGTCGATGGTGGCCTCGTCACGCCGACTATCCTGGCGCTTGGGCACTTGCCAGGACCAGCCCCATTGCCTGAACAGGTCGCTGATCGACGAGGTGCTGTAGTGAACGTCGGTCAGCCGCGCGATGGCATCGGCAATGCGCTGCGTTGTCCAGCGCTGATCGTCATAGCCGAAACCTTCTGGTCCCAAGGCTTCGAGCGCTACCAACACCTTGGCCATCTTGTCGGGAGGAAGACGTGGCGGCCGACCGGATCGCGGCTGTGCCTTGAGCGCGTCTTCACCGCCTTCTCGGTCCCGGGCGATCCATTGACTGATAGCTCCTTGAGTGACCTCCAGGCGCTGGGCGACTTCCTGCTGACTCATGCCGTCCTTGACCCATTTGACGGCAAGCGAACGACGATAGGCTTGAGCAAAGTCTTGTAGCATGACGATGACCTGTCAGAGCATGTTCTCGGTCGACAGATGCTTCATTACGAAGTTCCTGTATCGTCAGTAGCGTTACTTTCATTCAAACCGCTGTTCGCGCTCCTCGTCCTCCCGCTGTTCACGCACTCTCTCATGATCGATCCACTCAACCAGTTTTTCAGACACCGATTTAGCAGCCACAGCGATCTCCTCGCTCTCATGCTCAACGAACACACTAATGGCATCCGCTCTAGGTTGCATCACGTTAGATCGACTACCAGAGCATGATGAAGGTGTGACGCGCTCGGCGAATGCCTCCAGAACGGCTTCTGGCTCAGGAGAAGCTTCCAGTAACCTGATCGCTGACTCCGATATCTTAACTGCCCCCTGATCCCCATCCTTTGACCAAAGACTGATACCCGCCGCGACAGGTGCCCACACGCTAGTATCGTTTCTGGAACGACACCACCCAATCAAAACGTCCATATCGATTTTGGCGAGAGGAGAGCGACGCAAGCTACCATGGTGAATAAAGAACAGCCGTCGATGTTGTTCTTTTTCAGTGCCTTTAAAAACGCGATTGAGAAACGCCTCTGGCATCAAAGCGATAGTCGTCTCGATAGCACTTTCGAACGCATGAATGAAGCCATACCGCTCATCAATAACAGTAAAGATAGTTTCCAGCCACTTCAGCTTTTCGGCATCGTTGTCGTCAAAGCGCAACGCGACACTGATGACGCGCTCCATGTTATAATCTATGGATCCGCCAGTATCCCTGTCATCTTTTTGGAGTCTCTGGATCGCTGCTCTTAGACCGACCAGTCGAAGGTCGGAACCAAGTATATCTACAGCGTAATCTTTGCCATGTAGCTTCATGCTTAGAGCATCCAAAACCACATCATCGCCGTTCGGTATACTCAGCAGCTGCTGAGCAAGATAGAGAACACGGTCACTGGACAGATTAGCATACCCGTCACGCCATAAAATTGGACCATACATCCACGGACGTGTGTCAGAATCATCCAGAAGCGACATGCAGCGATCTAAGTCGGTTTCTGTGAACTCCCGCCTTGGGTGCAAGCCGACCAGTACATGTCGAAGTTCAGGGTGCTGTGCGCACTGGTCGAGTAACCCTTGTGCTAGTGCCCGATCAACAGAGTCTACCTCTTCGATAAAACCGGCAAAGACTGCGAAGTTCTTGTTGGATTCAGGCTTATGTTCAAGTTGATCGAAGAGTTGCCGCCAACCAACTCGCAAGTCATGTGCCCCCTTCGCCAACCCTCTTCCAAATGCAGTACAATATGGCATCCAGTCGTTGGAGAAAAGGTTGGGACCCAACTCGTCGAGCTCATGGTCTGATGCTGCGAAGCCCTCACCTAATCGAAGCGCCTTGGTTTCAAGTCGCTTTTCAACTTCGTGATACTTGTTGCTGTCCTTATGATCAAAATCGACGTCTAGCGCCCAATAGTCCTGCTCCTTGCTTAGCACGTATGTCAATATTTCCGGAACCAAGCCCTCGGGCTCCAACTCCCTTTCCAATGCGGCAAGGTTATCTGGCAGCGGCTCGAAATCATCCTTGTCTTTGCGCTTGGTATGGTTGAAATAAATCGTTGACCGGACTGCTTTCCAACCTTCGCCCCAAGGGTGATAATCATGTAGCTTGCGAGCCGCATCGACGAGTTTCTCTCTCATTGCTTTGTGATGCCACATCCCTCGAAATCCGTTCGCAAGGGTCAACCGTGCAGGCCCTTCAAGACCAGGATCGCCAGAGGTCCCCAATCGCACCGCAACGTTGATAAAGGCGCAGCGCCACTCCACAAGTTCATCGTGGTTGGGTTGGAAACCGAAGTCTCTTGGGCGAGCACCAAACTCATTCATCCCAAATCCTGTCCACGGCGGCCCACCCAAGGCAGTCGAGAGCATCCTAAAACCCAGCGACCTACGCCCAGCCACATCTGAAGAAAGGCATTCATTCATAATCCCGATGCGCTGATTTAGAGAGGCATGTGTGCCCGACAAGTATGCCTGGAAAAACTTCGTAATCTTATCTCGAACCGCGTCGTATTTGTTGTTCTCATCTTCGTAGTCTGACACGCGGATTAGTAGCCGGATGCAGCGGTCGAAGGCGCCCGATTCGTATGACAACAACTGCAAAAGATTGAGAATGGTTGTCCGCTGTGGATTGTGAAGCGGCCCCATACCACCAAAATCAGGCGCGGCAAGCTCTGCTTCAATCCTGTCAAGCAGTGCTTCAGGCGCGACCGGGCCGATATAGCCCAGCATTCGTACTGGCATTCCCTCCAGCGCTAATATCCGCCCCAGCAGCCCATCTGGCTGGAGCCAAGCTTCAACGATCTCTTTCGCCACGGGGTTATCGTGCAATAGCCCCAGTCTGTGTGCGAACGACAATAGTAAGCGTTGACGACCGGAGGCTTCAAAGGTCGCCCTGAGTTGATCAACCGGGACACCATCAAGTGCCGAGGCAGCCAGCTTGTTCGCAATGGCATGGGGCAGGATGGCTCTCCAATGTGCCCTCTTCTGCACAATATGACGGTCCAATAGTTTCTTGACTGATCGAAACAATTGGCTATGGGAATGCCCCAAGATCGATCCTAGAACTTCTAACTCGCTATAACTGTCCTCAGGGTTTGAGACCGAGAACGAATAAACCAGAGACAGTATTTCAGCCTGTTCCCGCAGATCTTCGTCCGGATAATTACGCTGCTCAAACAAGCGGTTAAACAACTGCGCATCAGAAAGCTGAGCCAAACTCTCACCTACCTCCACTCTCTCGGCGATTGCTAGGGAAACCCTTGCGTTCCCATCAGCGAACTCTGCTATCCGGCGAGCGTTGTGCTGGCCAATCCCGGGGAACCGACGGATCAGAAGCTGCTCGGCCACCTCCGGCCCAACTGCTTCAATGTGGATTACCTCAGTTGTCTGAGGTTTGTCATCCCTGATGTCATACTCAACGGTTATGAGGCTTACCTCACTGCCTGCAGCTGATACTTTTCTGGCCAATGAAGAGTGAAGTTCTGACGGACAATTATCGAGGATCATGACGGCACGTCGGCCCTCAGCGATAAGTCTGTCCAGCATCGCTGCTGCCGAAGGATCCGGCTCAGCACCAGTATCGACGTACACAGCTAGAGTCCGATCGAGAGCATTTTTGCCGACCGTTTCATCAAAGAGTGCCTGCACAATTCTGGTCTTCCCGACGCCGGATAAACCCGTTATACGAATGGCCTTGAGCGTAGACCTTATGAGGCCACGCATTGGTTCAATGGCATCTTCAATACTGAGCTTCTGGCCCTTCCCTGATGGCAGCATGACCGTCACGCCTGGGGCCGAAATCAATGTATCCTCGACATCTTGAGGTGGATTGCTCCAAGCCCCGTATGGCTGCCAACCTGAGTATCCCTGACCAAGCTTTCCTTTTGTCCACAGCATAATCGACGGATGCTGACGTAGCCATTGAGTCAGCTTCGAGCGGTCATAGAAGTCTAGGTGAATATTTCTGCTGTTGGGATCATCCTTCACAGCTTCTCGCATTGCCTGAAGACGCTTCTCCTTGTTCGGAGGCGAACAATCATCAGCCAAGCTAACGATAATGTAGCCACCCCCCTTCGAAGCCTGCTCTGAGATAGTCGCCGACAGTTCGCCGTCTATGACCATTTCCTGCGTGATCGCGCCTTTTGGCATCGGGTGTTTCTTAGCCTGAATAACCGTATCAGGCTTTTCAATAAATCCGGTGCTTAATGTATCGACTGGAACCTGAACGTGGATATCAATTCCTTCGTCAGGAGCATTGATTGAACCTGACCAGTTCACCCATGCAGGGCTATGGCCATGCGCTGCTACTTCGGCCTCGGCGAGGCGAGCAATCAACTCTTCCAGCTGGGTATCTGACAGCGGGAGTAATTCGTCTTTCTCTATGTCAAAAATTGCCACGATCTCACCTCAGTACAACATCCCATTCTTTTCAGAAATTCAGCCGACATGTATAACGTTACCCACGGAAGCGCTTTTTATAAACGGTTTTCACTAGGCTTTATTCGGAAGATAAAATGTTTTTAATCGGCGGCCCGTTTTGCTCGCTGATATAGCGAATGATCGAAAATAAGCACTGCTCGCTGTTTCTGGCACGACCTGCTGGTGTGTATCGTCAGCCGTCGAAATTTCATTCATCAGTGTTGACTAACATTCCTCAGCTGGCCAAGAGCGAAATCTCGTAATTCCCTCATTAACACCGCCGACAGCACCCGAGCGTAGTGAGCTCTAGCCCCGATAGGACGATGCTACTTGGCCTTGCCACGAGCTTTTTGATTTCAAAGGAGCTGTGAAAACACATGTCCACTCTCTGAATTCCTGTATAGATAAATAGAACTAAAAATTGATGACTCTTGCGAGAGCTCTGTATTTATAGATACGCCTGCCTGATCAATGATTTCTTCAGGCATTGTTAACGGCGTATAAGAACCTACCAGCAATATCCCTTGGCCATAAGATTGCATCAACTGCTTCATGGTTCCTTTGCGATACTTCTTCAAAATCACTTCTTTGACCTGTGAACAGGCTTGTTGGTCAGGCTCAGTTATTAGACCTCTCTTGTACGAAACATGCGTCTTATCTTCAGCAGCATACGACGTAATGCTTTTAGCCCAATCCGCACTTTGAAAAGCATCCGTAATTTCGATCCAACTTCGCTTTCCATCCAAATTTACAATGGCATCAGGTGGATCAGGTCGGTCGATAACCGTGAGATTTATTCCTTGTGCAAGGAGGTAGCCCCCAAAGCTATCCAGAACTGACTTTTCATGTGCTGGCTGTATATCTCTATGCTTCATAGTAACCCTAGCGCATAATAATTATTAGACTACTGGCCTTATGATTGGATTAAGGTTCCGGAACGTTAATCCAGCAAAGGTATCTTGACTACGTTATCGCAAGCCTTTGATTCTTAGGAATCATAAAAAATTCAGCTTTATAACAAAAATCACGTGTCCGCTGCATTTTCCGCAATGGCCGCTCTGGGTCGTGAGCAGCCTTTCTTTCCGCTATCTATCGGCAATCCCACCTCTTTCCTTGAGCCTCAGCTAAAATCCAGCTTTGTCACTATACGCCGCCTCATAACTACCTTATTGCTTTGCCGTTACGCTGGATTGATCAGCGATTCATCCCCCGGCCCGTTCGGCCTGTTCACCTTTGTGCTGACCGGCCAGTGCGTAATCAGCCCAGCATCGATATGATGCACCACGTTGCGTAGCGTCTCCTGGTCAGACAGGTCGGGGTCAAGCCATGGTTCTAAGCTCTCGTCGTCCAAGATCAGTGGCATACGATCGTGCACCTTGTGGGCTGAGCCTCGGGCCGGCTCGGTGATGATTGCACAGCCCAGTGAGCCATCCTCTCGCTCGGTGTAGATCCCTGCGAAGAAGAGCGGCTCGCGATCCTCACGGCAGATAAAGTGAGGTTGTTTGGGTGTAGTGGTCTTGTCCCATTCATACCAGCCATCGGCAGGAATTAGGCAGCGGTGCTTTTGAAACGCTGCCTTGAAATAGCCAGAGGTGGCTACCGTTTCGGCCCGAGCGTTGATCGGCTGGCTCGCCTTGCCTTTTGCCCATCTGGGTTTGTAGCCCCACCACAGTTCCTCCACGTGCGGCGGCTCATCTTCCGAGAGCCGGCGTATCGCTGTGATCCACGTGCCAGGCGGTACGTTGTAGCGCGGTGTCAGCTCTTCACTGATGGTCGGCGCACCCGCCTTGGTTGCGAACTTGGGATAGGCGCTGTAAAGCGCAAAACGTCCGCACATGTACGACTTCTCCTGACGAAGGTTTACTACAGCATGAGCAGTAACGCCTGGCTCGGCAAACCACGGTGATACACGTACCGCTTGACCTGACTCACCACCCCACGCAGACCCGCTCAGCGCCCCGGCATCACGCACCCTCTTTTCCCAAGATGCTATCAGTTGTGCAAGCCACTGATCGTTTATCAAGCTATTGAAGGCGACATTTGCCCTTCGACTAGCATCCTCGAAGAACAGCTGTCGTCATATCAGCAGTGGTTTTGCCCAGCAGACACGTTCGGGATTCCGTTGTCATTGCAACAAATGGAACCTCCTTGGTGACATCAGTACAAGAGCTAAAAGCGTCTACGAGATTCGAAGGGATTCGCCTCACCGCATCCGCACAACCGGCAATTCTTCCCAGCTGGTTGTGTATCGTGGCGTACGGTGCTGGCACCTCAACGCCCAGGCAGCATTCTTTCGGGGCTTGCCGATGCTTATCGCATTGCGACCATGCTCGCGATTGATACGATCCACCACACTCATCAGCTTTTCACTGCGCTCGCGGTCAGCATTACCCTGCTTCGCATCGAACAAGTCGTGCTGTAGGGTCTTTTTGTCCGCCAAATCGAGCATCATGACGCCGCACTTCATGAACGCGTA
Source organism: uncultured Halomonas sp. (assembly GCF_947493865.1). Taxonomy (GTDB): domain Bacteria; phylum Pseudomonadota; class Gammaproteobacteria; order Pseudomonadales; family Halomonadaceae; genus Modicisalibacter. The sequence goes on along the minus strand of NZ_CANLTC010000011.1, from coordinate 65,305 downwards.
CCCGGGACGATAGAGACAATCAAGCGCGCGCTGAGCGGTGCCGACGATGATCCGACTGTCGTCACTCGCACGCGGTAGCGGCACGACCAGGCTGGGATTGTACTGATGCAGCTCGAGGCGGTGACAATTCGTCTTGAGAAAGACCATCAGCGCCCGCGCAACCGACCCCTGACGACGCAGCTTCTCGGCACCACGGCTGGCATGCACGCGCACGGCCTCACGCAGATCTGCTCGGTCGCCGGTGAGCCGTCCAAACGAGCGACTGGTCATGATGTTGTCTTTCGGCTTGCTCATCTCGTCGATCTCAATGCAATCGACACCACGCAGCTCCCATACGGTGCGCTCCATGACAACAGAAAACTGGCGTCGAAGCCGCTTTGGATCAGCGTTGCGCAAGTCCCAGGCAGAGCGGATGCCCAGGTTGTCGAGCTTCATACCGGTACGACTGGCCACGCCCCATAAATCAGTCGTGGGGGTACGTTCCAGTATGTGACGCGTTATCGCGGAATCGGGCGCTAGTACGCAGACGCCTTCATAGGCTGCCTGCTTTTTGGCAATTCGATTGGCAAGTTTGGCCCTATACTACAGAGCATACTCTTGTTCACTGATGATGCTGTAGCACAGTCATCGGACACGTGCAGGTAGCATCAGTGTGTCTTGCCCTGGGAGGTAACCTCTCATGCCGGTTTATCGGGTCCTGCGTGCCGAAGGGGCCTTTCCCTTTCATGTGGTGGATCGCGATGGGTTACCGCACCCAGAGCTGACCCTCTATGCCTGCCTATCCGTGCGTCACCATGCATCGCTGACTGCAAGAGCCTACACGAGGGAAGTTGTCTCCTTTGCTTCATGGGCGACAGATCATCCCGTCGTGATTCGACAGGGTTGGCAGTTGCTGGGGCCACCTGCTCAGGTGCGCGCACTGTTGGCTTTCTTCCTCGCTTCGGAAATGAAGTGCATCGTGGCGTTGGGTCGAGATCGCGGTGGATTCGAAACCCGTCGAATCGAACCGACTTGGCAGACTGGCCGGCGCCTGGAACGGCTTCTGGCGGCGTTGAGATCGTTCTACACGGTACTGCATGAGCACGGTCGCTATCGCCATGGCAATCCTATGGATGCCGACGGTGCCCGCCGTTACATTGAGGAGGAGCGCCGCCGGCAACTCCAAGCGTTTGTCGATGCCCACGGTCGAATGCCCATGCCGGCCGACAGTGGCGTGGACGGCGTTCGAGAGATGCGTCTTTCCGCCAGTTACTTCCGGCTGAAAGGAAATCAATGGTTGCCCGAGATCCTGGATGAACCGGCCCTGATGAACAGGGTCATGTCAGCTGGTGAGCAGTGGGGGTGGACACTACGCGAAACTGGCCTGGTACGTATCCTCTTTGATACCGGCTGTCGTGTCCATGAGGCGTGTCAACTCAGCGTGGCGGACTGGGTACAGAGCGGTTTTATGCGCGAGATGCTGTCGATCAGCAAGGGAAGTCATGGACGCCGAGTGAAACGGCTTTTCATTACCGACCGCACGGTCAAGGTCTTGCGACGATATGTGGACGAGCAGCGTGCTCGGCTAGATCCCCGAGGGTGCGGGCTTACGGAACTCGCTGAACTGCCTGTGGAAACTCTGCATCACCTTCCGCTGTTTCTGACTCGCCACGGCACATCTCTGAGCCCGGACCACTTCCGCCGCAACTATTGGACGCCGGCGCTCGACGCCGCAGGACTGCAGCTGCGTTGTCATCAGGTCCGTCACTGGTTCGTGACACAGGCGCTCAACGACATCCACCAGCGTGCCCGCTCAGCCGAGGAACTGCAGAGCCTGCGGGGTGCCCTGCGTGAGCTCATGGCCTGGAAAAGCGATATGCTGCCGATCTATGACCAGGCTATCCGCCGGCATGACCTGCCGGATCTGGCTCATCGCATTCATGCTCGCATCGAACGTGAGCACCGGCATGATCGCGCTCGCCGCTCCCAACCGACTCCTCACCCCGAGTCACTTACCGAGAGCCAGCGAATGTTAGATGAGATGCTGAAACCATGATGCCGTCGGCCCGACAACACCGTGCTGATCCGGAGCGTCGACGGCTTACGATACGTACCGAGCTTGATCGTCGGCGCGAGCTGGGTGTGGCCTTCGTGAACCGAGAGGTGATGACGGTTACCGGCTACGATCGCAAGACGATCAGTGGCGTTACCCAGCGTTATGTTAGTGAGCTGGCAGCGGAGTTGTTGGAGACGGTGGTTGAGGACCGAGAGGCTTATGAACGCTGGGTACGTGACTACCGCACCTTTCGCCCCTTTATCACACGCACGGAGAGCGGGCCGGCGCTGTTCCGGCGCTTTGTGCGGCTGGTCATCGAACAGCTGCATCGCGAGAACGCGTTGATGACGGTGAACGCAGTTGAAACCATTACTGGGGGGAGGAAACGGATCCTCAATGAGGAGCTGGTTATCTGGGAACAGGAGACCGGCCATCAGGTAGCGCGCACGGTTGCTTGGAAATCCCTCGATACTTCTGGGGCTACCGTCCTCGTGGGCGAAAACCATACGCTGAATCGGCGAAACGAATCGATCAAGGCGGAACTGGACCGTCGCCGCCAGATCGGAACGCCTTTCAAACTCATCGACATCAGCAGGTGCTTAGGATTCAGCGTAGCCACCGTGTCGGGGTATTCGCGCCATTACGTGGCGGCATTGGCCGATGAGCTCCTGAGCGCCCCGGTCGACAGTCGTGAGGCCTATGAAAGCTGGCGTCGGGACTTCAATACCTTTCGCTATTCGCTTCCCAATACGCGGCGCTCACGTGAAGTGCTCACGCGGCTCACACGTCTGACCATTGAGCACCTACACCGAGAGGGATATACGGTGGCGTACAGCGAGGTCTTGAGGCTTTCTGGACACAACGTCTCCCGCATAAAACAAGAAATTCGGCGCTGGGAAGAAGAAACGGGGCATCGAGCTAGTCCGCTGCGAGTATGGAAGGAAATCACTCTGGAAATGGTGCTCGACAGTGTATCGCCGGCACTCCATCACCTGCCGTTGACCTTTCTAGAATCACCGACCATGGGACGGCCCTTCAATGATTCTCAACGACGGATGATTCACTCCATTTCGCAGCCGAAACTACGAGATGTGGCCTTCTTCGTCATGACCTTTGCCGATGGCAATCGGCGCAACGACATCACCTTCTTCGCCAATATGTCGCGCTACCTGACACGGTTGAAGCTACCGGATATCGACGCACTGGACCCCGAGGTGTTCTATCGACGATATCATGATGGCGAGATATTGCCGGAAGAGGGCACACCCAAACGTGGCCGGTTCCTGCAGACTTACTTTCGCCTACTGCGCAAGCAAGAGGACTATCTACTCCGGTTGACACCTAAGCAGCGCCGGGCCGTAGTGCCTTGGAAACTCATTGGCCTGAAGGATGATCACTTCTGGCACCGCTCCACCCTCCACCGAGATGTGAGAACCGACCAACGGATGCGTCGCAAGGCAGCGACCGCCGTTGTACACGATCGATTCTATCTGCTTCGTGATGTGGCCGAGCGTCGATGCATTCAGGTCGAGCGCCTGCATACAGCCTTTCAGGATGCCATGGCCCATCATGAACGGGAGGGGGAGGCCTTACCGATGTCATTCTCGATCACCGATGAAACGGTATCGACATCAGGCCGTACTCGATCGACACAGCAGCATTTCAGGCTTTGGGATGCAGCAACATTGCGTTCTGTGCATGAGCCCGTGGCAGAAGACTTCTATTACCATCAGGATCAGCGTCAGCGTATACGTGCGACGATATGTGACCAGGCACGTTACTTCCTAAGCTATGAGGGTGGCCATGCTTGCGATGATGCCACTTTGATAGAGCCCTACTGGTTCATCGAACTGCTGCAGGCCAATGTACTGAAGTCTCAAGTTACTGATTCTGACTTTCTGACGCATAACGGCTACTCAAAGGGGGCGTTCCAACTTCCCCCTCACTCAACTTGGGGGCTGTCTACATCCCATTGGTTGGAGCGTGTCTCGCGAGACCTGGGAATGCTCTTTATTCCACTCGATGCGCTCAAGCTAGCCGCTCTTGTCGGGTATGCGGCCATTCAGATCATGACCAAGACCGGGGCTCGCATGAACGAGTTCCTGCAGATCAGATTGAGTCCAGAGCACTTATCACGGGTGCTGCTCGCCAAGGATCGTGAAGCGATCGCCTTTCGCGCGATCCCCAAGGGACGCCGTGCAGAAGAACCATACTATATTGACGAGCGCTGCATGAAGGCGCTACACGCCTGGTGGAAGTTCCAGCGTGATCGGGGGCAGGATCTGGAGACCATCCCGCCTACCAGAAGCTTGCGGCATAAGCTTCGAGCGGCGTCCTACCTATGGCAACATGCCGGAAGGCATTTCAGTCATAAGGATGTCAATGCGACGATGTCTATCATGTTGCACGGTATCTCGTTGCAAACTGCTGCCGGTGAGGCCGTGCGGGTCACTTCTCACCTGCTGCGTCACGGGTTTGCCACCGAGATGCGGGCATTGAACACGCCCGTGGATGTGATCGCACTCCTCATGAAGCAGCGAGATGTGCGAGTGACCGAGTACTATTCCCAGCCGACGCCGGCCAGGCTAATGGAGTTGCAACAAAAGATCTTTGAAAGTCGTGTGGATCTGTCCCGTACCCATGTGCGATCCCCGGGGCAGATCCGGCGGCAAATCGAAGCCGCACAGGAGCAGGTGGGCGCACTGATCCCGGTTATCGGTGGACGGTGCACCGTGGCCAGTCAGTGTCCCATCAAGTTCGCCTGCATCGGCTGTGCCGGGAATGCGCCCGACTGGCACAAGCGTGACCAAGTCATCGTCTACCGGCAGGCCTGTGCGCAGATGGCGGAGATGGCAGAAGCACAGAACCTGCCCGCCGAAGGGCGCAAGGCAAAGGAATCCATGGCGAGCTGTGACGATGTGTTGGCCGAGATGGAACTGCTGGAGCGAGCTGATCAGGCGGCTGCCGATCCCGTCATACTGACCATCGGGAGGAAGGAGAAATGACACGACGATCCAGTAAGGCGCGTCCAGAGGCTGCGATGGCCGGTTTGAAACGCAGTCATCAGCAGCGACGCAATCGAAGCGTCACGATCGTGCGTCGAGCGATCAGTCGGTTGCAGGAGATCGGCAGTCCCGTGACGCTGGGACGAATTGCGAGAATATCGCGCGATCTCTCCGACACGGGAATGGGTATCTCCGAGTCCACCATTCTGCGAAATCTTGAATGCCGTCAATTATACGAAGAAGCCGCCCAACCCGTTCGTCAGCGGCGTGTCGTTGGTCGGCCGCTTGCTCGCGAGGTGGAAAAGCCCACCGACGTGGAGCGGCGACGTATGCATTATTTGATGCGCCAAACCAAAGCTGAGCTGGCCGCTCGCATTATCGCTGTTGAGCGAGAGTTGGTGTGCTCGGAAAAGTCGAATGGAGTCCTTCGCGACCGGATTCTCCGGGAAAAATTTGGCCAATAATCACCTTTTCAATTCCTAGCCCCACAGCTACTCACTTTGCGTCGGAAACGGAGCTCCCTCGCTTTCTTCCGCCTGATGGCGTCGTTGCTCCGGTGTCCATAACGTCTTGAGGTAATTCACTACGGAGCGGATCTCGGCTGGGGCTAGGGCATCCTCGAAGGCCGGCATCGTCAGTCGTTCGGTCTTGTTCCAGGGGTCACGCCATCCCTCGGCGACGATCCGGTAGAGCATAGCATCGGAGTGCTTCCAGGTATGGCCCTCCGGCCCATGAGGAGGAGCCGGCAGTTCGCCCTGGGCATTCTGGCGCTCCCAGTTCGGCATGCCCTCTCCCTGGCGGCCGTGGCAACTGGCACAATACTGCTGGTAGATGCTTTCTCCCTCTTCCAGCCGAGAGGTATCGCTTGAAGAGGGGCTTCCCTCCGCCATGGCCTGCCCCGCAGCACTGAGCAGCAGCCAGGTTGTGGCGAGGAACCAGCGCCTAAGCATCGGGGGGTGTCCAGGTTTGGCCCCGATCATCGCTACGCAGGAGCTCCCCCTCGCGATTCAGGCCATAGAGCGTTCCTGCAGGAGAATGAGCGAGCGCGACGAGCGCCGGGCTGTCACCTGTCACTGACTGCCATTCCTGGCCACCATTGTCGCTGCGCCACAGGCCTTGCTCCGTGGCGACATAGACGCGCTCTGGAGCGTCGAGGTCGTAGGCCACATCGTAGACCCTGCCGGCATCGAGCTCGCCGGTCGGTCGCCAGCCGCAGAAGCAGTCCATCGACAGGCGTACCGCATCGTCGGACACCGCATAGAGCCAGCCGGTCTGCATGCTGCCTTCCATATCGGAGTGGACGAGCCGGCGAACGGGCTGGGCAGGACCGCTATCCATCTTCTTCCAGGTCGTGCCGGCATCCTCGCTTTGATAGAGGCCATCGTCGGCGATCACCGCATAGAGGGTCTCGGCCTGCTGACGGTGGGTGGCCAAGGCGATAACGTTCTCACTGGGCAAGTCCTCGTCGAGCTCCTGCCAAGTCTTCCCATGATCGGTGCTGCGCTGCACCCCGATTGACGGGCCGGCGATATAGAGCGTCTGTTCGGCGGTTGCCGGTACCGATGCCGTGACCCACTGGCCTTCTTTCACGGCTTCCGGCAAGGGGAGTTCTTGCCAGGTCTCGCCGCGGTCCGTGCTCTTGAAGAGCTGGTTGGCCTGCGCCTTGATCAGTCGTTCGCCCGTACGGTCATAACTCAGCGACGGCAATGCCTCTTCGGCAGCCCCGGCCACACCGGCGATGCCCAGGCTGGCCACGACCCAGCTCGTCAATAACAGGGTACGCCAGAAGCGACTTGCGGGATTATTCATATCAGTGATTCCTCGAATAACGGCTAGCCAATGCTGCCTAGCGCAGGGAAGGTGCGTAATAACCAATAGGACAGCTCGGTCAGTTGCCCGGTGATCATCAAGATGCCCATCAGGATCATGAGCAGGCCGGCAGCCATATGCATGACCCGGCCCCAGCGGCGCAGGAATTGCTGGTGGTGCAAGAAACGGTCGAGCGAAACGGCAGTCAGCAGAAATGGCACGCCAAGGCCTAGCGAGTAAATTCCCAGTAACGCCAGTCCGCTTGAAATATTGGCCGTCGAAGCGCTAACGGTAAGGATGGCACCCAAGATCGGACCAATACAGGGCGTCCAGCCGAAGGCGAACGCCACGCCGAGTAAATAAGCCGCACCGCGCCCGCCGCCATTTTCCGTGAGCTTGTCGATAAACCGCCATTCTCGCTGTAACCAGTGCAGCGGGATGAGCCCGGTCATGAAGGCACCGAACAGGATGACGATGAGACCGCCGACCAGGTTCGCCTCCTGGCGATAGACCAGCAGTAGGCGACCGATGGCCGTGGCACTGGCCCCCAGCATCAAAAATACCGTGGAGAAGCCCAGCACGAACCATAGCGACTGGGTCAACACCCGGAGCCGCTCGCGCCGGTCCGCTTCCCGTATCTGCCCAAGCGATCGCCCGGCCACGAATGAGAGATAGCCAGGCACGAGCGGCAAGACGCAGGGTGAAATGAACGAAATCAAGCCCGCCAGAAAGGCCGTCGCCAGGCCGATATTGGCAATCTCCAGCATCCCTCCTTATCCCGTGGCTAGGCTTGGAACTTGGAGTTGGACTGCTCGGACGACACCTCGTGAACCGCTGCTTGGCGATGGGCGGATGCCGTCTCCGTGGATACCTCAGTAGCGGGTTCCACTCCGGCTTGCACGTCAGTGGCTTCGCCCTGGTCGGTAGCCTTACCTTTCTTGTCCTTGCATTTCATCATGCACAGCCCCAAGCCGCACATGACGAGGCAAGGCAAGAGGCTCACCAGGATAGGGGCGATCCCCAGCAGGACCAGTTGATCCCAGCCCATGGCCAGGCCACCAGCCACGACCACGGCACCCAACAGCATCCAGCGGCGGGGACCCGTCAGCAGGCCTGTCAGTCCGGCTTTCTGCTGCCCCTGTGGGGTCTTGTCGTCACAGCAACTCATGGCGCTTCCTCTTTGGTGGCGTCTATCGTTTCGGTCAGAAACTCGATCATCTCAGGGGTATCCCATTCGGCTTCCCCGACCAGGCGTCCAAGCTCCCTACCCAGGCGGTCGAGCAGCAGCGTCGTGGGAATCCCCACGGCACCAAGATCCGCGCTGGCCATGCCGGTTCGATCGACATAGGGGGAAAGATGCTCGATCCCCACCTCCTGATAGAACTCATTGACGACCTCGAGACCTTTGCGATCGATCGAGAGCGCAACGACCTCGAAATCCAGTCCCCCCAATTCGGCCTGGAGGGCATCCAGGGTGGGCATCTCCTCACGGCAAGGGCCACACCAGGTCGCCCAGATGTTGAGCAAAACCTGCTTACCTTCGAAGTCAGCCAGGGTCAGTGGGGAACCTGTGTCATCCTCGAAGCGGATGTTAGTTACGTCGCGCGGGCTTTCCCAGAGAAGAAAGCCCTGTGGCCCCAGGCGTTCAGGAGGCGTGGCGGCGGCTATCTTGGCCATGGCCATCAGCAGTGCCACCACTAGCCACCTGGTTGCGATCCGTTTCCCAATCACCAGCGCTTACCTTCAGTGGGTGGCGTAGATGTCCGGAGTTTCGGTCGGCTGAAAGGCCAAGGTGTAGACCTCGAGCGGGCCTTGTTTCTCGCCCGACATTCCCGGCGAGCCGAGGGGCATGCCGGGCACGCTCAAGCCTTTGATAAAGGGCGTCTCTTCGAGCACCTGGCTAACGCTTGCCACGGGAACGTGGCCTTCGAAGACATAGTCGCCAATCAGCGTGGTGTGGCAGCCATGCAGTTTCTCGGGCACATTGTGCTCGGTTTTCAGCTGTGCAAGATCATGGGTATCGATCGTTTCCACCTCGAACCCGTTCTGTTCGAGATACTTGGCATATTCGGCACAGCAGCCACAGTTGGGGTTCTTGTAGAGAGTGGCCGATGTCTCGGCTGCCAGTCCCGAGAGGGGAAAGGTCAAAAGAGAAGCGATGGCCAGTGTTTTCCCATACTTCATATGCGGAGTCTCCGAGGAGGTCGTGAAATGAGCGATGATGCCGTTGAGCATTGTCTCGCGGAATTTAGTTAACGATATCGGTAACGTAATGACGGATACGGTCCCAGGTGCCAGTGGATAATGTCTCTGGTCCTTCTGCCAGTACCCGTACATACGAAACCAGGTGCTCCGGATCGAATTCGAGGCCATGAAAGCGAGCCCGCATACGCCCCGACGGATCGATAACATGGGTCACGACGCCATGGGCCTGGACGCCCTCCGCCACGTCGTCGAACCGGAGGCCATAGGCTTCTGCGATCTGGCGTGTGGTGTCGGCCGGATCGCCTTCGTCACGATATAGAAAGCGCCAGTTGGCGGAGTCCAGGTCGAAGTTCTTGCCATAGGCTCGCATGTTTTCCCGGGTGCCGACGATATCTTCGCTGTCGGTGGCGATGGTAATGAACTCGACCGCCTCACTCAGGCCGGCGTCGCTGACTCGTTCCTGCACCTCGGCAATCAGGTTCATATGCACAGGGCAGGCTTCCTGGCAGCGGGTGTAGATGAAATTGAGCACCACGACGCTTTCTTTCAGGTCAGAGGACGACACGGTATTACCGTCAGCATCGGTCAAGGAAAATGCCGGCGCTGGCTGGTCGACAAACTGGGCGTAGCGCTCCCGCTCCTGCAACGTCTCCTCGGCCTCTTCGAGGGAATGAGCGAAGGATGGAGAATTTGTCACCAGCAAAAGAATGGCTAACGGAGCATAGATGCTTTTACTCAAAGGCCGTCCTCCGCTCGCATCATCAAAACCGTAACTCAGCTGCTCCTATGTGGAGCAGCCGGGCCCATATACTGTCAGGCGTTACTGTCACTCTCATGACCCTGCTGCATCTTGTCCATCATGGCATTGCATTTTTCCATCATGGCATTCATTTCACTCATCATCCCCATCATGCCGTGCATGCCACCTTCCTGCATCATGTTGCCCTGCATGCCCTGACCTTCCATTGGCTCCTGCTGACTCTCTTCCTGTGCAAGGAGCGAGCCCGCCCCGAGGCTACCGGTAACGATGATGGCGGCAGTCAGGATCGCAGTATGACGTTTCCGCATGACACTCTCCTCTATCTTCCTGGGAATCACCTATCCATCCGCGAGGGTGGGAAGGTTTGACCTTGGTTTCAACATTCGCAGCGTGGCTACTTGCTGGAAAGGTATCCTTAAAGCCCACTTCAAGGTCAAGCCCTATTTTTAGGCCTCCGCGCCGGCATGGGTTGCTCGTCGGCGAAGGCCTGGCAGCGGCCTTGACCCTTGGGCAGCCCCGCGGTTGTAGACTGCTCTCAGACACGTAGTAGAGGGTAGATCAATGCGCGTCAGCGAACTGGCCCGCGCTGGTGGCGTCACCGCCGAAACGGTGCGCCACTACACGCGAGAAGGCTTGTTACCGTCGCGGCGGGATCCACGCAACGACTATCAGCTCTATGACGAAGAGGCGCTGGGGCGGCTTCGTCTTATCGACTGCCTGCGTTGTCTGGGTCTCAGCCTCAAGGAAATCAAAGAGGTACTGGTACGCGCGGAACGAGATAACACTTTGCCTGTCGACAGGGTTGACCGGCTGGCCGAGAGCTTACCTCTTATCCACTCGCGCGTTCGAGAGCTGCAGACCCTGGCAAGTTGGCTGGAACGAGCCAGGCGACGTTCGCACGCCGAGTTTCGTGACACTACCAAAGCGCCCAGCCTCAACCAACTGATGGCAGAGCTGACGCGGCAACAGGATGGGACGACTCAGCGTGGTCATCAGTGAGGCGACGGCGTCATGCCGCCGGCCATATCGTCCATACCGGTCATGGATGACAGATGCCAGAGCTGCCAGACGGCAAACGCCATGATCAGCAACGCCGCCATCGTGCGGGTCGCCGGATGACGAATCCAGAGCGAGACGCGACGCGCGGCCACACCGGTCGCCAGGACGACGGGCAGGGTGCCGAGCCCGAAGGCCCCCATCATCGCCGCGGCACGCAGCGGCTCGGCCACGGCCAGACTCCAGGCCAGCATCGAATAGATCAGCCCACAGGGCATCCAGCCCCAGATCGACCCCAGCGCGAAGGCCTGTGGCACCTTCACCACGGGCAACAAGCGTCGACCGAGCGGCTCGATACGGCGCCAGAGCGAGCGCCCCAGGGCCTCGACATGCAGCAAGCCTCTCCACCAGTTGGCGATGTACAGGGCCATCAGAATCAGCATGACCGCCGCCAGGATACGTAGTGCCAGGGCGATGCCGTCCAGGGCATGGTTGAGCACGGAACCGAGCAGCGCCACCAGGGCACCGGCAGTCATATAGCTGGTGATGCGGCCCAAGTTGTAGCCGAGCAACAGGCCCGCCAGGCGCCCAGGCCGCCGTCAGCGGCGGCAGGCTCAGGCCGGTGGGATCCATTCAAGGTACTCCGGTTTGTCTTTATGCCGCATCAGGCGGAAGGCCGCCGCGCAAAATTGGCTAAAGTATCAGTTGCGTGCTTTGCCCCAGGTAGCTTCGGGCAGGGCATCAAGAGGAATTTTGAGATAGCGCTGGCCGTTCTCTTCCGGTTCAGGAAGAGCGCCACCGCGGATATTGACCTGTAGTGAAGGCAGGATCAGCTTCGGCATGGGCAGCCCGGCATCCCGCTCGTTACGCATGGCCACGTAACCCTCAGCAGTCAATCCGTGACAAAGATGGATATTGCTTTCTCGCTGGCTGCGTACCGTGCTTTCCCACCCCGGTTCACGATCGCCGGGCATGTAGTCATGCCCCGTAAAGAGCCGGGTATCATCCGGCAATGCCAGTATGGCCTGGATGGAGTTCCAGAGCTTGTGAGCGTTACCCCCGGGGAAATCGGCACGCGCCGTTCCGCCATCGGGCTGGAACAGCGTATCGTGAATAAAAGCGGCATCGCCGATAACATAGGTGATCGAGGCCAATGTATGCCCCGGAGAGTGCATCACATGACTTTCGACCTCACCGATCTTGAATGTGTCGCCTTCGTTGAAGAGGTGATCCCACTGATGGCCATCGGCCGGAAAGTCGGGCCAATTGTAGATATCCTTCCACAAAGCCTGGACCTTCGTGACATAACTTCCGATCGCCATAGGCGCCCCAGTTTTCTCTTTTAGGTATTGCGCTGCCGAGAAGTGGTCGGCATGAGGATGGGTATCGAGGATCCATTCTACCTCGAGTCTCTGGGCTGCCACGTAATCAAGTAATTCATCGGCATGATGTGTCGCTGTGGCTCCGGATTTTTCATCAAAGTCCAGCACCGGATCGATGATCGCGCAGCGCCGGGTTGATGGGTCGCTTACCACGTACTGCACACTGGAGGTTCTTGGATCGTAGAAGCCGGCCACGTCTGGCCTGCCTGGTGAGTGTCGAAAGGTACGCATGCTTTCTCTCCTCTTCCTTTGATTCCGTTCCAAGGTAGCTTAAAAAGAAATATGAAAAGGGGCTCTTGCAGATGTTATCAATGCCACTTTCCACCCCGCGCCGTATCTCCCGAAGCTGCGACGGGGATTATGCAGTGTTTCCCCAAGACGGCAGGCTCAGGTCGGTGGGATCCATTCAAGGTGCTCCGTTGGGATTATCCGCCGTATCACGAGGGGAGGGGGTGGCAAAGGCCGCGGGAGGCGACCCGTGAAGCGCTTCGAGCTCGACCTGTTCGGGCGGGTAACACAGTCCCCGGTCGGAACAGCCCTGAAAGGTCACCGTGATGGTCAGCGGCTCGCGAGTGGCTCCGCTCGCCTCGATGGGCGCACTGAATACCACCCGGTCATGGAACACGCGGATCTCCCCCAGCGAGGCATGCACCATGCGTTCCCCGGGTGGCAATGCCAGCTCACCGACACTGACGCCCGGGAGCGGCTGTCCAGGGCGAATTGGTGGCGATGAAGGTAATAGTCCTCGGCATTGAGGAAGCCGACGTAGAGCCGCTCATCGTCTCGCCAGGCGCTGGCCTGGAAGGCTTCTTTAGCCGGCAGGAATTGCCCCTGAACCAAATCACTGAAGGGATTGCTCTTGTCACCGCCCAAGGGAATCCCCTCACGGGCCGCTACCGGTGTGGCGACGAGCAGCGCAACCAGCAGAGAAGCGAGGGCCGTGTTCATGAGGCCACCGCCGCCTTGGCGTCATCCACCGGCTGACGCCTCGCCCAGATGACCAGCGCCAGGCCCGCGATGAGCATCGGCAGGGTCAACAGTTGTCCCATGGTCAGCCAGCCGAAGGCGATGAACCCCAGTTGAGGATCGGGCAGTCGCACGAACTCCACGGCGAAGCGGAAGGCGCCATAGAGCAGCAGGAACAGCCCGGAGATCGTGCCCCGCCGGCGTGGCTGGCTCGACAGCCACCACAGCACCCCGAACAGTACGACCCCCTCCAGGGCAAATTCGTAGAGTGCCGAGGGATGGCGTGGTTCCGGGCCCAGCCCCATCATGGGCGGAAACACCATGGCCCAAGGCACCTCGCTGACGCGCCCCGGCAGTTCGTGATTGATGAAGTTGCCGAGTCGCCCGGCCCCCAGGCCGATAGGCACCAGGGGGGCGATGAAATCGGTCAGCTGAAAGAAGGCGAGGCGCTTCTTGCGGGCAAACAACAGGGCGGCGATTAGCACGCCGGCCAGGCCGCCATGGAAGCTCATGCCGCCGTCCCAGATTCTGAAGAGCCACAGGGGGTTGGCCAGCAGTTGCTCGAACCCATAGAACAGCGCATAGCCCAGGCGACCCCCGAGGATGATCCCCAGGGCGCCGTAGAAGATCAGGTCGCCGATATCGTCATGACTCAGGCCCAGGCGGTGGGCACGACGGCGCCCCAGCCACCAAGCGGCGGCCAGGCCGACCACATACATCAGGCCATACCAGTGAATCTGTACCGGCCCCAGGGAGATGGCCACAGGATCGATCTGAGGGTATTGCAGCATGTGTTTTCCTTATATGACCGTTACCGGTCGCGCTATCAACAAAAGCAATTTCCAGCACGCTCGACGACTCATTACTGCCATTTTTCCACCTCCTTCATGACCTGCTCGACATCCCCGGGAGTGATATAGCCCGTGTGCTTATAGCGGATAATGCTCTTGGTATCGACGAGGAAGGTCTCCGGCACGCCGTAGACGCCGAGTTCGAAACCCAGGTCGCCATCCGGATCGAAGATATTGACTTCGAAAGGGTCGCCGAACTCGTCAAGAAACTCCTGCCCCTTGGCACGGGTGTCCTTGTAGTTGATGCCAACCAAGCGCACGCCACGTTCGGCCAGTGTCAGCAACTGAGGCATTTCCTCCTTGCAGGTCGGGCACCACTCGGCCCAGACATTAACCAGGGTTATTTCACCTTCCAGTAGGGACTCATCGACGTGGCGTGAGGGATCTTTCAGCGTTGAGAGGCTAAAGGCCGGAAACTTCTGAGCCAGCAGTGCCGAATCGCGTGCGCTGGGATCCATTCCCAAGCCGCGGTAGAGAAAGAACCCCATGCCCAGGAAAACCAACAGGGGTAACAGCAGTAATAGTCGCCGTTTCACGTGTGCGCCTCACAGGCTGTCAGCTGTTAGGGTTCATGTATTCCGAGCCCAGACGAGTTTCGCCAGGATCGGCAGAAGCGTGATACCACTGATCAGTATCAGTACGACCATGAGGCCGCGGGAGTCGGCAGTGATCAGGGCCTCGCCGAACATGACGACCAGGTACGCCGTGGGAATCACGCCGGCCAGCGTGGCGATCAGGAAACGCCAGAAGGCCAGCGGTGTAAGGCCCGCCGCGTAACTGACGGCATCGAACGAAATAAATGGCACCAATCGCGATGCGAAGACAACGAGCATTAATCCCATCTGGGAGCGATCCCTTCCCAGCCAGTTCAGCATTGGGCGGATACGCGACCAACGATGGATCGCCTCGTAGCCAAGCAGCCGTGCAATGCAAAAGGCGAGTAGCGCGCCGGCCTCCGCACCGAGGACCACATACGCCGTTCCCCAAACAGGACCGTAGGACGCACCGGCTACCATCGCAATCGGCCCACTGGGTATCGGGCTCATGACAATGGCCGCAATCATCATGGCGATAATGGCCAGCGGCCCCCAGAATCCCAACTGGCCAACCCACTCACGCAACGCCTGCTTATTGGTAAGCGTCGATAAGACACCGGTCTCCATCAGCACCCAATAAAGGGCCACCAAGCCAACCAGGACGGCGACTCCCCATACGAGCCTTGGCTTTATGCCGAGCCTACTTGCCATATCTTTCTCACGTCGTGCATCGAAGTCTCTAGCCAAGCCAATGGGCAACTCCACTCGTTAACGTTCTTCTCTACTTCTCGCGCTTTTTGTTGAAAAACAGGTATTTGACGAGTGCTGCCACGCCGAGCACCAACGCGATGATCAGCAGGATGCCGATCAGGCCCATCCCCGCCATGCCCCACATGCAGCTTTCGCTTCCCATCATGTCGAATTCCCCTTCGATAACCGGGTGAGTGGCTCAGGCGGGATGGGCCCGTTCTGGCCGGGTAGCCCCGTCAGTGCTTGGCATCGCGTCGTCGATATCCGGCTTAAAGCGGCGAAGCCGCAATGAGTTGGTCAGAACGAATACGCTGGAAAGGCTCATGGCGCCCGCCGCTAGCATGGGATTGAGCAAGAAGCCGGTAAACGGGAATAACACGCCCGCCGCCACCGGAATCAATGCCAAGTTATAGCCATAAGCCCAGATGAAGTTGCCGAGAATGGTCTTACGGGTGCGCCTGGAGAGTGCCGTGGCATTGACGATGCCTCTCAGATCGCCGCGCATCAGCACCACATCACCGGCCTCGATCGCGATATCCGTTCCGGTGCCGATGGCGATACCGACATCGGCCTGGGCCAGCGCCGGTGCATCGTTGATCCCATCACCCACGAATGCAACATCTTGGCCCTCGGCTTGGAGCCGCTTGATCTCGGCCGCTTTCTGGTCCGGCAGCACTTCGGCAAGCACGCGCCGTATGCCGACTTGCTTGGCGATGGCATCGGCGGTGGCGCGATTGTCGCCGGTGAGCATCGCTATCTCCAGCCCCAGCGCCTTGAGTGATGCTATAGCCTCGGCCGAGCCCTCCTTGAGCGGGTCCGCCACTGCGATGATCGCTGCCAGCCGACCGTCCACCGCCGCATAGAGCGGACTCTTGGCGTCCTCGGCGAACGCCTTGGCGCGGGCTTCCGCCTGACCGAGTTCGAGCCCCAGCCGGTGCATGTAGCGATCGGCCCCCACGTGAAGCCGGTGGCCGGCGACGTCGGCCTCGATGCCATAGCCCGGCTCGGCGCTGAAATGGCTAACGCTCGGGAGCTCGAGCCCACGCTCCTTAGCGTTGCGCACAATGGCTTCGGCGATGGGGTGTTCGCTCTGCGCTTCCACCGCCGCTACCCATTGGAGCACCTCGTTCTCGTGGCCATCGGTCACGATGAAATCGGTCAGTTCGGGGCGGCCTCGGGTCAGCGTGCCGGTCTTGTCCAGCACGACCGTATCAATCTTGGCGAGCGTCTCGAGGGCTGCGCCCTTGCGAAACAGCACCCCCATCTCGGCACCCTTGCCGGTCCCCACCATGATCGCGGTCGGCGTGGCCAGCCCCATCGCACAAGGGCAGGCAATCAGCAGTACGCTAACCGTCGTGACAAAGGCGAAGGACAGCGCCGGGGCCGGTCCGAAGCCGAGCCATACGCTGAAGGTGATCAGTGCGATAACGATGACCACGGGCACGAACACCCCGGCGATCTTGTCGGCTAGCTGCTGGATCGGGGGCTTCTCGGCCTGGGCCGATTCCACCATCCTGACGATTTGCGATAGCAGCGTATCGGCACCGACCCGCGTAGCACGGAAGGTAAGCGAGCCATTCTTATTGACCGTGCCACCGACGACTTCGGCATCCTGCTGCTTGGCAACCGGCACCGGTTCACCGCTGATCATTGACTCGTCGACGAAGGAATGGCCTTCTTCAACGACGCCATCCACCGGGATGCGCTCCCCCGGGCGGGCCAGTATGCGATCGCCGGGCACGACGGCCTCGATCGACACCTCGACCGCTTCACCGTCGCGAATGACTCGGGCGGTTTTCGCCTGCAGCTGCAGGAGCTTCTTGATCGCCTCGGAAGTACGGCCCTTGGCGACGTGCTCGAAATACCGCCCTAGCAGGATGAGCGTGACGATGACCGCCGCCGCCTCGAAATAGCTTTCGGCTGTCCCCGCGGGAAAGAATCCAGGCACCAGCAGTGCCGCGACCGAATAAAAATAGGCCGCGCTCGAGCCGATCATGACCAGACTGTTCATGCCCGGGTTCGCGTGCCGAAGCTCGGCATAGCCGGAGCGATAGAAGCGTGCCCCGGCATAGAACAGCACGGGCGTAGTCAATAACCACTCGACACCCATCCAGCCTCGGTGCGGCATGATGCTGGTGAAGAAGGCTTCCAGAGCGGGAATCATCTTGCCCATGGCGATCAACACCACGGGAATCGTGAACGCCGCAGCGAGTAGGACCTTATTGCGCAACTGGAGTCCTTCTCGGTCCTCGTTCTGCGTTTGTGCGCTGGCATCGGGTTCCTGCGGCTCATAGCCCGCATCCTTGATGGCATGATGGAGTCGCGGTAACGACACCGCGCCAGGCAGAAACCGCACGAACGTCTTCTGGGTGGTCAGGTTGACACTGGCCTGGAGAATGCCCGGCAATTTCTTGAGCGAGCGCTCCACTCGCGATACGCAGGAGCCACAGGTCATGCCGATGACCGGAATCTCAGCGTCTTCGACGACGGGTTGATAGCCCGTCTCTTCGATGGCCTCGACCACCTGGCTGAGGGTGGCGCTCTCCTCGAGGGCAACCGTCGCCTTCTCGGTGGCGAGATTCACCTGAGAGTCGATGACACCCGGTTGCTTATCGAGTGCGCGTTCCACGCGCCCCACGCAGGATGCACAGGACATGCCCCGAATCTCGATAGTGACGTTTTCCGTCATCGCTGCGTCCTCCTCGTTAGGTTCTCGCCGACCCGGGATGCGCGTAGGGGTTGTCTGGCGTCACACTGTCGGTGCTCATGTGTTTGTTCACTCGTCTTGTTCGGCGATAGCATCGACAATCGGGCACCCTTCCTGCATCGGTCCTTCGCCCGTGCACTCGTCGAGAGTTTTCGACAGCACGGCCTCGACCCGCGAAAGATGCCGAATTTGCTCACGAATCTTGTGCAGCTTCTCTGCGGCGATACGCTTGGCCTGGGCGCGATCACCGTTGGCATCCTGGAGGATCAGCAATTCGCGGATCTCGTCGAGGCTGAAGCCCCACTGCTTGGCATGCACGATGAATTCGAGCCTGGCCACGGCATCCAAGGGATAGCGCCGATAGTTGGCGTCCGTTCGCTGAGGGGCAGGCATGAGCTTCTCTTTCTCGTAATAGCGGATCGCCTGGCTGGCGACCCCGCTACGTTCGGCAAGCTCGCCGATACTGAATGTCTGCATAAGTTCACCTCAACGAGGTTGTCAATCGTCGGTCATTGGCAGCCCGGTTCAACCGGGCTGCCAGATTCGCGGACAGTGGTGCCATTAGCGTGGTTGGCGGACGACACGCAGGTAAGGTGTTTTCTCGTCCCAGCCCTCGGGAAAGCGCTCCTTGGCTTCGTCATTCGACAGCGACGGGACGATGATGACATCCTCGCCGTTCTGCCAGTCCACGGGGGTCGCCACCTTGTGCTTGTCGGTCAGCTGAAGCGAGTCGATGACGCGCAGGATCTCATCGACGTTTCGACCCGTGCTGGGCGGATAGGTCAGAGTGAGACGCACCTTCTTGTCGGCATCGATGATGAAAACGGTACGCACCGTGACCTTGGGATCGGCTTTCGGATGGATCATCCCGTAGAGGTCCGCAACCACCCGATCCTCATCCGCCAGCAGCGGGTAGTTCAGCGCCGCGCCCTGGGTCTTCTCGATATCCCCGGCCCAACCGCTATGGGAGTCGAGCGGATCGACCGACACCCCAACCAGTTTAACGCCACGCTGCTCGAACTCGCCCTTGCGCTTGGCGAACGCACCCAGTTCCGTGGTGCAGACAGGCGTATAGTCGGCAGGATGCGAGAATAGTACGGCCCAGCTATCGCCAAGCCATTGATGGAAGCTGAGCGTGCCTTCCGTGGATTCGACCGTGAAGTCGGGGGCTATCTCTCCAAGCTGTAGTGCCATCATTCTCTCCTTGTATCGGGGTATATGGGATGATGCACTATGCACGATAACTTTAAAGTCAACTTTAAGGTCAAGGGCTTTCGAAGGGAGAAGTGGTATCCCGTTAGATTATATGGATAGTCATTTATTCATGGTTGACCTGGAGGCGGACACACCCTTTAGAATCTAGAATCATTTGCCGAACTGAATACCGTAGCAGGCAGTCGGTCACAGACCGGTTCACGTCTCGCATGTTGATACCGCCCCAGGAAGCGTAATGCCTTGGAATCTCTCTCTTCTATCGGTTTATTCGGTGCTTTCGCCGGCGGGTTGGTCTCCTTCTTCTCGCCCTGCACGCTGCCGCTGTTACCGGCCTACCTGTCGGTGGTCACGGGCGGGAGCGCCGGCAAGGCCGATAGACGTCTGGAGGCCATGATCCTCAGCGTCTTCTTCGTCTTCGGCTTCAGCATTGTGTTTATCTTGCTGGGGCTTGGCGCCAGTGGTATCGGTCAACTGATGCGGGGGTATCGTCAGGAATTCAACTGGGTCGCCGGGTCGGTGGTGATCGTGCTGGGCCTGTTCATGACCGGTGTGTTCCGGTTTTCGCTGTTCCAGCGTACCCTTCAGTTCACTCCAAGCGTTCAGGGCGGCTCCCCACTGTCGGCAACGGTGTTCGGGGTCTCCTTCGCTATCGGCTGGACACCCTGTATTGGCCCTATCCTGGGTGCCATCCTGATGGCCACCTCCAGTACTGCCAGTGCCCAGGCCGGCATGATCTACTTGAGTACATATTCCCTGGGCTTGGCGCTACCGTTTCTTGCCAGCACCCTGCTGATCAATCGATTTGCCCTGCATCGGCAACGCCTGGGACGGTGGAGCGCCTATGCTCGACCGGTCGCCGGGACGATCGTCATCCTCATGGGTATTGCCATCGTCTCGGGCACCATGACACGGCTTTCCAGCATCATGGTCGACCTGTTCCCCTCCCTGGCGACACTGGGATAGCCAACACAGACGCCTGCATTGCCCGCTCTTGACCTTCCCATTGCTATAAGGTTTATCGTTTTCATGTCATGTATTGAACAGAAGTCGATGAGAACGTTATCCATGAACATCGGTGATGTGAGCAGGTTGGACCGGTGTCCCAGCCAAGCTGATCCGCTACTACGAGAAAATTGGTCTGTTTCCTGCGCTATGGCGTAGGGAGAACGACTATCGTCAATATCGCAGGACATCCATTTTCTGCGATTCATACGCCGAGCCCGGGACCTCGAATTCTTGATGAAACGGACGCGCCAATTGTTCACGCCTTGGTAGGATAGTGAGCGTTCTTGCGCAACAAAGGGTTCGTCATGGAAAAAGCCCCCGTTTGTGGCCCACCGACCATCGTGAAGAGGAGGGAAAAATCATGGACAATGTCGACCTGCAACGACGTAGCGTATTACGCCG
Source organism: uncultured Halomonas sp. (assembly GCF_947493865.1). GTDB lineage: Bacteria > Pseudomonadota > Gammaproteobacteria > Pseudomonadales > Halomonadaceae > Modicisalibacter. Next base: position 44,681 of record NZ_CANLTC010000011.1, on the reverse strand, counting down.
AATCGGTGGGGTGGCGGCGCTATCGACTCTGGCGGCCGCCGGGGTGTGGTTTGGAGGGGGACGTTCCCGTTCGCTGGCGGCGTCCGCGTCGACGACCATGGAGGGCCCCTTCGACGTTGATTTGCGTTTGCGAGCCCACCCCGCCAAGGTGCCGATCCTGCCCGGCGTGCCGAGCGACGTCTGGCGCTACACGGCCGAGCGAGTCGCCGGGCCCAACGAGACCCTGACGCCGGTGGGCGAGAGCTATGCGGGCCCGCTTATCCGTCTGCACCGTGGCCAGCGTGTGCGTGTACGCATCGACAACGGGCTCCTCGAAGACACCACCGTGCACTGGCATGGCCTGCACGTGCCGCCGAACGTGGACGGCCAGCCGCGCCTGCCGATCGAACCGGGGACGAGCACGACGGTCGCCTTCGATGTCGTTGATCGCGCCGGCCTGTACTGGTATCACCCCCATCCCCATGGCCCCGATGGCGGCCGAGTCGGCCCTCAGAGCTACGCCGGCCTTGCCGGTCCGCTGATCATTAGCGACGACACCGAGCGTGCTCTCGGACTGCCCGACGGGGAGCGGGAGCTGGTGCTCATCCTGCAGGATCGTACCTTTACCGATGACAACGCGCTTCAGTACATCGGCAGTGACATGGGGGCGATGATGACCCGCATGCGGGGTTTTCGTGGCGAGCAGGTGCTGGTGAACGGCCATCCGGACGCGCGACGCGAGGTGTCCACACAGTCTTATCGATTGCGTCTGCTCAACGGTTCCAACTCGCGCATCTACAAGCTGGCCTGGAGCGGTGGCCGGGCGGTGACCGTCATTGGCACCGACGGTGGCTTGCTCGCCGAGCCCGAGCGGCGCCGCTCGGTCACCCTGGCGCCGGCCCAGCGGGTCGACCTGTGGGTCGATTTCGGCGATACCGAACCTGGTGACTCCGTGCAACTCGTGAGCGAGGCATACCAACTCGAGATGATGGGCGGAAGGGAGATGATGGGGGGCGGTGGCATGATGGGCCGAGGGATGATGGGTGACATGATGGGGAGCGAGCGGCTCACGCTGGTCACCTTCGATATCGTCGCACGGGTGAACGATTCGAGAGCCTTGCCGGAGCGGCTGGCCGAGGATTTGCCGACTTCCCCGGTGCAGGCCGATACGCCGGTTCGTCGCTTCGAGCTGGGCATGCGCATGATGCAAGGGTTCACGATTAATGGTCGGCGGATGGAGGGCGCGACGGTGGCGGACGACGAGATCGTCCGGCTGGGGGAGACGGAAATCTGGGAGTTCGTTAACAACACCATGATGCCGCATCCCATGCACGTCCATGGCCTGCAGTTCCAGGTTCAGGAGCGGATATCGGCGGGTGACAGGACAGATCTGCACGATGGCATCATCGACGCGGGGTTGCACGATACGGTGCTGGTGTTCCCGGAGGAACGGGTGCGCATCGCCTTGACCTTCAAAAGCTTCGAGGGGCTGTACATGTATCATTGCCACAACATGGAACATGAGGATGCCGGCATGATGCGCTACTACAAGGTAGTGGCATAACGAACCGACGGTATGTCGACCACAGCAACCACAAGGGATGGCGATAGCCGATGACCTTTTACGAGCAGCACGTCCTGCCGCATCTTCTCCACCTGGCGTGCGGTAGCGAGGTGGTCGAGCGTCAACGGGCGGCCGTGGTGCCGCAAGCGCGAGGCCGGGTCCTGGAGGTTGGCATGGGCTCCGGCCTCAACCTGCCTCACTACGATCCGCAGCGTGTCGAGCTGGTGTGGGGACTCGAGCCCTCCGCGGGCATGCGCCGCAAGGCCCGCCATCACGCCGCCGGGGCGCCGTTCGAGGTTCGCTGGCTGAACTTGCCGGGGGAGGAGATCCCTCTCGAGGACGACAGTGCCGATACCGTGGTGCTGACCTACACCCTGTGCACGATCCCCGACTGGCACCGAGCGCTCGAGCAGATGCGGCGCGTGCTCAAGCCGAGTGGCCAACTGCTGTTCTGCGAACACGGCACGGCCCCCGACGAGGGCGTGCGCCAGTGGCAGGACCGCGTCAACCCTCTGTGGCGCAGAGTGGCGGGGGGCTGCCATCTCAACCGCGCCATCCCCGAGCTCATCGAGCACGCCGGCTTCCGTATCCAGCGGATGGAAACGGGCTATCTGCCGAAGGTCCCGCGATTTGCCGGTTCCAATTTCTGGGGAACCGCCGCTCCCCGTTGACCAAGCCTTCGTGTAAGGATGCGATCAGCGGGCAAGTGATGCCGAGGTCACACCTGCACGAGCAGGGCCGTGGCGTACATAATCCCCACACCGACGGTGCCACCCAGCACTGAAATGCCGGAAACCAGCGAGGCCGCTTCACTCCCGGTGCATCAGACCACCTCGAGCAGGCTCATCCAGCCGAGTTCCACGAATTCGCTTTGGTGGGCGTGAAACATGTAAAGCCCGGGCTCATGGTTGGCGAAGGAGAACTCCAGGATACCCCGCTGCGCCTGGCACTGTATGACCATATCCACAGTTCTGAGAGTGGGAGCAGAGTTGTGCCATGATCGTAGTAGTCGTAGAAGTTGGCATGCAGGTGCGGCAAATTCACTGGATCGAACTTGGTGACGTTGATCAGGTAGATCCGCGCGGTTCGCGCCCGTTCGAGGCGGATGGGCCGGTTCACATAGGCATGCGCCACCGTGTTGACCGCATAGAGCTCGCTCTCCTCATCGAAATTGGTGTCGAAGCCATTCAACACCATCCCGAACTCCTGCCAGCGGGCATTCGCCCCACTGCCGCGCAGAGGCGAGCGTGCCGTCTCTTCATATTTGGGGGTGCTGCTCGGAATCGACGATGAAGGCCGTACAGGCCCTCGTGAATATGACACTTCAGCGGCAACAAATGGCAGTGATAAAGATGGCAACCGAAAAGTTCGACATCGAATTCAGGGTATCCGGATTATATGGTTGAAGGGGTGCTTATGCCCCTCCGAACCCTTCATCCCTCCAGAAGGTTGATAGATCGACACCGAAGTTCTTGTCGGGCTCGGGAAGGTCCATGCTGTAGGTCATGGTGGCCCTGCCCAAGAACGAAGATTCTTTGGTCTGTGGCGATTTCTTCCACGATGACAACGTGGCGGTACCGATCATCGACCGGATCATCCGTCACTCGCACCTCTATACGTTATACGTTGGGAGGCGAGAGCTACCGGCTGAAGCAGAAGACGCTCAGCTGACGGTCATAGGTGGGTCAGTTCTGATGGCCATTGACAGACGTGATTAGGTACGCCCTGAGAAGGGCGGTGCATTGCTTCGAGCCAGCACGTCAGTGGCTGTGCTGAAGGGGACCAGCGTGGCCGTTAGCTTTGCGATACCACTCCTTCCAAGCCCGCCGAGACCAGAACGAACAGGACGAAGCCGCCTATGAAAGCCAGAGGCGAGACGTGGGTGTCTTCACCGCTCTCATGCGCCTCGGATACCATGTCTTCGATAGCAGCGACCGTAAGAAGACCTGACGTGAACGTCAAGGCCGCTAGCTTGAACGCCTCCGGTTGGTTTCTGAGCACGAAGTAAGCAAAGATGGCTGCCGAGAGCACGGGAATTGCAAAGGAGGCAGAGAGCAGCAAGCGCTTGCTGCGGCGAACCCCTTTGTCTTTCATGTTGGCGATCGCCGCAAAGCCCTCAGGGAAATCCGCTAGAACCTGGCCCGCCGCCAGGATGATCGCAACCGACGGCGCGACCGCAGACCCCGCCCCGACCAGGAGACCATCGCTGAACAGGTCGATGGACACGGCGATATAGATCATCCAGACGCTCGACTGACCGTTCTCTCCCTGCCGGTCTTGCCGCTTCTGGATAATCTCGACAAGTTTCTCGAGACCTACGTAAGCGATGCCGCCCAACGCGAAAGCGAGGGCGATTAGCCAAGCTGAGAGTCCCTCGAGCACGCGCGGCATGATTTCAACTGCCACCACCGCAATGACGAGGCCGGCGGCACCATGAAGGGCATAATTGAGACGGCGCCCGGTAGTCAAGGAAACTTCCGCAGCGAGCCCACCACTGAAGTTGCCTAGTGCGGGAAGCAGCGCCAGGCCGAGTACCAGCCAGATACTATCCATTAATATCCTTCCTTGGTTGATGCCTAGACACGCTCCCTTGCTGGCTCCGAGATCTCGCACCATCGCTGTCGTACAGGTCTGGCGCGATCATGAAGCCACCTCGACCAGTGTTCACGGCAGCAATAGCTGCTACCGTGAGGCCTCACGCCTTGATTGCCAGAATACGCCGAGCGCCGTTGAAGACGATTAGGCCCACGATGGTACCGATAAGCAGATCCGGATAGCTAGACCCCGTCCAGGCGACCAAGGCACCGGCGGCGATGACGCCCATGTTGATGACCACATCGTTGGCCGAGAATATCCAGCTTGCCTGCATATGCGCGCCGCCCCCGCGGTGCTTGGAGATCAATAGCAGACAGCCAGTATTAGCAATCAACGCGACGAACACAATGGCCATCATCATCAGCGATTCGGGCTCACTACCAAATACAAAGCGCCTCCCCACTTCTACGAGGACGCCGAGAGCCAGAATCAGTTGGAGCACGCCAGCCAGATGCGCGGCACGCACCTGCATTTTCGCACTGTACCCTACGGCATAGAGAGCAAGGCCATAGACGGTTGCATCGGCAAACATGTCCAGGGAATCCGCGATCAGGCCGGTAGACTGGGCGATCAGACCAGCAGTCAACTCCACCACGAACATGGGAGCATTGATGCCGAGCAACAGCCGCAGGGAGCCAGGCTCCTGAGAAGCAGAGTCAGCCGAGCTCTCAAGGACTTCGATCCTCTCCGGGTCGGCGGCTTGAGTCTCCTGAAGCGAGGCCTCCAGCCCTAAGGCCGCCAGTTTCACGATAATGGGCTCAACCGCGCCATCATGCACGACTTCCAACCGGCGGTTCGATAAGTCAAAGGACAGCGTTCGAAGCTCATCAAAACTGTTCAGCGCCAAGCGGATCGTCCGCTCTTCTGACGGTCAAATCCATTTTCGGCACGGCATAAACGCTGAACCATTCCCCTGACGCTTCGGAGAAAATTGGCATATCGGTATCCGCTGCAGGCGTTACATCGCAGCCGCATTGGCCACCACAGGCTATGGCTCACCCGCCGGACGCCTTGCGGAGATGCGCGGGAAGCAGGTATTGAACCTGTACCAGCTAGAGCTTGTAAGCTTGACGCTTTCATCGTCGGCGCCGTATCGGCGCGTGGCCCTGGCCACTCGCTGCGCGCCGAGTTTCGTGGGTTAACCCGATCATCTCGTGAGGAAATAAGATGATACGACGTGCGGCTGTTATCTTGGTGGGCGCGCTGGTCCTGGTGGCCATTATCGTTGCCGTTTCGAATCCCTCGTTGGTTGGAGCCGCATCGGAGTCGGCGAGTCGTGAGGCCGATAACAGCCTCGTCCGCTCTCATTCGCCGATCCTGGGGCCCGATGACGCGCCGGTCACCATCGTCGAGTTCTTCGATCCGGCCTGTGAGGCCTGTCGCGCCTTCTATCCGCTCACCAAGAAAATCCTGAACACCTACCCCGACCAGGTCCGCCTGGTGGTGCGCTATACCCCCTTCCATGGCGAGGTGTCAGAAACGGCCATTCGCGTGCTGGAAGCCGCCAGGCTGCAGGGGGGCTTCGAGCCGGTGCTGGAGGCACTGCTGGCTCGCCAGAACCAGTGGGCGGCCCACGGCAGCTTCGATGAGGCCGCCATCCTGGAGATCGCCAGCCAGGCCGGGCTGGACAGCGCCCAGGCGCAGGAGCAACTCGATTCCCCTGAGGTCCAGGCGGTATTCGAGCAGGACAAGGAAGACGTCAAGGCCAACCAGATCCGCCAGACCCCGACCTTCTTCATCAATGAGGAACAGCTGGACCCCTTCGGCATGCAGGAGCTGGTCGATGCTGTTCAGCGAGAGGTGGAGGAGCTTTCCGAAGCAGGAGGGGGCTCATGACGCGACGCTGGTGGCTGGTGGGGCTATTGGGATTGAGCCCCCTGCTGGCGGATGCGAGCTGGCAAGAGAATACCTGGCTCGCCTCGGCGTCCCAGGCGTCGACCGGCGAGCCGGAGAGGAACCGCTCTCTGCCGAATGCTCGGCGGCCCGACGGCAGCACCAAGACGCTCAGGGTGGCATCCGGCGACACGCTCGCCTCCCTGTTGCGCCGCCTGGGCGCCGATGCCGAGACCCAACAACATGCCATCACCACCCTGACCGATAAGTTCGATCCGAGGCAGCTGCAGCCAGGCAATCGCGTGAGCCTGACCAGGCTGGACGACGGGCGGCCACTCTCGGTTGCCATCGAGCGGGCCTCCGGCGTGCGATACATTGTCACGCTGGACGAGCGACCTAGGGCGCGCGTGGTCCAGCCTCGTACCGAGACCCGGGTGCTAGGGCGCGAGATCGTGATCGAGTCCTCGCTCTACGCGGCACTCGCGTCAGCGGCGTTACCGACACGCTTCGCCGCGGATCTCGAGGCCCTGCTGGCTGGCATCATGAACGTTCGCCGAGATCTTAGCGGCGGAGAACGCCTGCAGCTGCTGTGGCAAGAGATGCGCCGCGAGAACGGTGCACGAGTCGGTGATCCACGCTTGACCTATGCCGGACTTGTGCGTCGGGCACAGCGGCTGGAGGTGGTTTGGCCACAGGGTCAGGGCGGGCCAGTGATGCTGTTCAAGGATGGCAAGCTGCAGGACACCTTGCGTTTCCCGGTGCTGGGTGCCCGCCTGACGTCCCCGTTCGGCAACCGGCGCCATCCGGTGTATGGCGGGGTCCGCCGTCATGACGGCATCGATCTTGCCGCGCCGCGTGGCACGCCGGTGGTGGCGGCAGCGTCAGGGCGCATCTCCTTTCTTGGACGTCGGGGAGGATATGGACGCGTCGTCGAGCTCGAGCATGCGTCGGGCACCATCAGTCGCTACACCCACCTCAGTCGCTTCACTCCCGGGCTTGCGGTTGGCGACTCGGTCATCACGGGCGACCCATTGGGCGCGGTAGGCGCATCCGGGCTCACGACCGGCCCCAACCTGCATTACGAAGTGAGAGTGGATGATCGACCGGTCGATCCTCTCAAGGAGGGGCAACGCCTGCTGCAAGAAAGCGACTCGCCGAGGCGTGAGGACTATCGCGTGGCCCTGTTCGAGGCGCGGGCACAGCTGCAGGAGGTGATCAGTGATCCCGTCGCTTCTGACTTGGCGGCACTGGACCGCCCATAGGTCTCCGGCAATTTTCCAGATCGCAAGCCATATGAGGGCACGCGCTCACAGGGCACGTCGAGCCACCACCGGCACGGCATTCGTCATTCACCTGCGTTAGACACTCACCTGCACAGGCAGAACTCATGGAAGCGCTTTCCCCGGTCTCGCTGGGTTTTCTGGGTAGCCTGGCCGCCGGCGCGATGACGGCTGTCGGGGCGCTTCCGGTGCTCGTGAGCAGAACGCCCGATAGGGCCATCCGGGACCTGGCGCTGGGGTTCGCCGCCGGGGTCATGCTCGCGGCGTCGTTCTTCTCCCTGATCATCCCATCCCTGGACGCCTCCGAGCTGCGCTATGAGGGGAGCGTCATTCCCGCCTCCATCGCCTGCTTGTCGATCCTGCTGGGTATCGGGATGGTGGCGCTGATGAACGAATGGCTTCCTCATGAGCACTTCCAGCAGGGTCGTGAGGGCCCCGAGGCGGCGTCTTTGCGTCGGGTCTGGCTGTTCATCATCGCCATCACGATTCATAACCTGCCGGAAGGCCTCGCGGTCGGCGTCGCGTTCGGTGCTGGGGGCCGCGAGGGCGGGCTGCCACTCGCCATCGGCATCGGCCTGCAGAATGCGCCGGAAGGCCTGGCCGTTGCGGTGTCGCTGCTCGGTGAGGGCTACTCCCGCTGGCGGTCGTGGAGTATCGCTGCCCTGACGGGCCTGATCGAACCACTGGGCGGCCTGATGGGCGCGGGCATCGTTACCGTTTCCCAGACGCTGCTGCCCTGGGGCCTGGCGTTCGCCGCCGGGGCCATGCTCTACGTCATCAGCCATGAAATCATCCCCGAGACCCACCGTAGTGGCCACCAGAACAAGGCAACGCTGGGGCTCTCGGTGGGGCTGGTGCTCATGCTGTTTCTGGATGTTTCGCTGGGCTGAGGCGTTGAAGGGTAAACGCATGGAACAAGCTACCCCAGGCCTTGGGCACCGCCATGGGCTGACTCGCCGATGCACAGCTGATGATCGCTCAGTACCTCGATGATGCGGCAGCTCTCGACCCTGCCACCGGCACACTGGCCCACCATCCTCCTGAGCTCTTCACGTAGTGCGGAGAGCCGCTGAAGACGTGACTCGACCTCCTCCAGGTGATGCTTGGCGATGGCATCGACCTCGTGGCAGGGCATCTGCGGATGGTCCGCCATCTCCAGCAGCTCACGCACCGCCTCCACCGAGAAGCCGAAGTCACGGGCATGGCGAATGAACGTCAGCCGCCTGACAGCTGCCTCACCGTAGCGGCGCTGACCGCCCTCGGTGCGCGGGGCGTCACGAAGCAACCCGATGCGTTCGTAGTAGCGCACCGTTTCGGGCTTGCAGCCGGCGCGTCGGGCCAGCTCACCGATGCCGAGCGCGGGGCAATCAATAAGCGCTGGCGTAGTATCACCGGACATGGCTTGAACCTCTAGTCGCTACAAGGTTTATGCTTCAGACGATAAATCATCTCAAGGAGTGACGCCATGGGCGAATCGACGCACCAGGAGACTTCCCCGGCCCTCTCTTTACGAGTCGAGGGCATGGACTGTGGTGGCTGCGAACGCAAGGTCGAGGCCGCGCTGGGCCGCCTGGCGGGCATCGCGGAGGTGTCGGCCAGTTCGGTCACCGGCTCGGTGAAAATACATCCTCAACAGAACACGACGCCCCCTCATGAGGCGATCGAGCGAGCCCTCAACGAGCTTGGCTACCGCCTGGTCGATGAAGAGGCAGCGAGTGAATCCGCCACCGCATCGGCCTCCTGGTGGCAGACCGCCAAGGGGCGCCTGGTGCTCGTCACCGGATGTTTACTGGTACTGGCTTTCGCCCTGCGCCTGGCCTGGCCGGCCCTGGGCAACTGGCCCTTCGTCGCGGCCACCCTGGTGGGGCTGGTGTCCATCGTGCAGGCCGCCTGGGGCGCGCTGAAACAACGCAACCCCTTCACCATCGAGATGCTGATGAGCATCGCCGCCCTGGGGGCCCTGGCCATCAATGCCGCCGCCGAGGCGGCAGTGGTGGTCTTCCTGTTCGCCGTGGGCGAGTTGCTGGAGGGAGTGGCCGCGTCGAGGGCACGACGCAGTATCTCGGCCCTGGCGGACCTGACGCCGTCCACGGCGAGGCTGATGGAAGATGGGGACACCCGTGAGGTCTCGGCCGCCTCGCTCACGCCCGGGCAGCGAGTCCTGGTGCGGCCGGGCGACCGCGTGCCCTGCGATGGGCGTATCCTGACCGGCGAATCCGATCTGGATGAGTCACCGATCAACGGCGAGTCCGTGCCGCGATCGCGCGCCCCCGGCGATGACGTCTTCGCCGGCACGGTGAACCTCGATGCCGCCCTGGAGGTGGAGGTAACCCGCAGCGCCGAGGACAACACCATCGCCCGGGTCATCCGACTGGTGGAAGAGGCCCAGGCCGCCAAGGCACCGGTGGCACGCTTCATCGACCGCTTCGCTCGCTACTACATGCCGGCGGTGGTGGGGCTCGCCCTGCTGATGGCGGTGGTGCCGCCGCTGGTCTCGACCATGGCCTGGTCGGAATCGGTCTATCGCGCCCTGGCCCTGCTGTTGATCGCTTGTCCCTGTGCCCTGGTGATCTCGACCCCCGCCGCCATCGCTGCCGGCCTCTCGGCGGGCGCCCGGCGGGGCTTGCTGATCAAGGGCGGCGCGGTGCTTGAACAACTGGGCAAACTCCGAACGGTGGCGCTGGACAAGACTGGCACTCTCACCGCCGGTGCTCCCAAGGTCACCGACGTGGAGGTCTGGGCCTCCGGCCAGAGCACGCAGGAGATCCTGAGGCTGGCGGCCGCGATGGAGCGTGATTCCAGTCACCCCATCGCCATGGCCATCCTCGCCCATGCGAAGCAACAGGGGCTTTCATTGCCCCAGGCGAGTGAGAGCCGCGCCATGGCGGGCCGAGGGGTCGCCGGTTGGGTCGAGGGGCGTGAGCTGAGCCTGATCACGCCTCGCCACCTGGCAGAACAGGCCGCCCTCGACCACGACCTGGCCGCTCGGATCGCCGAGTTGGAACACGCCGGCAAGAGTCTCGCCGTGCTGGTCGAAGGCGAGCGTCCGCTAGGCCTGATCGCTGTGCGCGATGAACCTCGCGACGATGCCCGGGAGGGGCTGACAGCGCTGTCGCGCCTGGGCGTGCAGGCGGTGATGCTCAGCGGCGACAATGCGCGTACCGCCGCTGCCATCGGTGACAGCCTGGGCATCGAGGCACATGGAGAGCTGATGCCCGAGGACAAGGCCCAGCGCGTGCAGCAATGGCAGGCCACCGGACGCGGGCCGGTCGGCAAGGTGGGCGACGGCATCAACGACGCCCCCGCGCTGGCCGCGGCCGAAGTTGGCATCGCCATGGGCGGCGGCACGGATGTGGCACTGGAAACCGCGGATGCGGCGCTGCTCAAGAACCGCGTCGGCGGCATCGCCGAGCTGATCGACCTGTCCCGGGCCACGCTGCACAACGTCAAGACCAACGTCGCCCTGGCGCTGGGCCTGAAGGCCATTTTCCTGGTGACCACGGCGCTGGGCATCACCGGCATGTGGATCGCGGTGATGGCGGATACCGGCGCCACCGTGCTGGTGACCCTGAACGCCATGCGGCTGCTGGGCTATCGCTTCTCGCCAGGCAATGCCACGAGTGGCCCGGCGAGCCCGCGCTACCAGAAAGCCACATCATGAGGACAGGGCGGATACCGATAGTGCCGCGCCGCTGGTACTGGTTGGCACTGGCCGTCATGGTCGGCCTGGCCGACCAAGCCATCAAGGGGCTGGTGCAGGCGCTGATGCCTTATGGCCAGACCATCCCGCTAGCCCCGTTCTTCAACTGGGGCCACTGGTGGAACACGGGGGCAGCCTTCAGCTTCCTCGCCGATGCAGGCGGCTGGCAGCGCTATCTCTTCCTGGGCCTGACGGGGATGGTGACTATCGTCCTGACGATACTGCTGTGCAGGCCCAGACCCCGCCTGGAGGCGCTGGGATACAGCTTGATGCTGGGTGGCGCGCTGGGCAATGGCATCGACCGCCTGGCACGAGGGTATGTCATAGACTACCTGGACTTCTACTGGCGTGAGTGGCACTGGCCCGCCTTCAACCTGGCGGATATCGCCCTGTTCCTGGGTGTCATCGCCTTTGCGATTGCGGCCTTGCGTGAGCGTCCCTCCTCCAGAGTGTCTGAGTAACGGCATGGATGCAGAGAACCTGCCAGCCCGGTACATGACGCTTGCCGGCCGGATCTCTCCGGCCCTCGGCTGTTTGCTGGCTCTGACTGCTGGGGGGCTGACCACGCTCAGCGCCGCGCCCTTCGCGCTGTGGTGGCTGGGCCCGCTGGCGGTGGCACTGGTCTATTCCGGCATCCATGCCCTGACACCCGCTCAGGCCGCCCTGCGCGGCTGGTGCTATGGCGTGGGCCTGTTCGGCTCCGGCGCCTCCTGGGTCTTCGTCGCGATCCACGACTACGGCTATACGGGGGCGCCTCTGGCGCTCTTCCTCACTGGCCTGTTCGTGGCCAGCCTGGCGCTGTTCTTCGCCGTCCCCTTCGGGCTCTATCGCCGCGTCACGGGACCACGCCTGGCCTTCCTCAGCTTCGCCGGCGCCTGGGTAGTGAGCGAGTGGCTGCGCACCTGGCTGTTTACTGGGTTTCCTTGGCTACTGCTGGGCACGTCTCAGGTCGACTCGCCGCTGGCGGCCTGGGCCCCGGTCGGCGGAGTCTATCTGCTGTCACTGGCCACCGCCCTGACCGGTACCTTGGGCGTGGAGCTGCTGCGCCGACGCTGGTGGGCTGCGGCGCCCATCGCTGCTCTCTGGCTCATCCCTCTGGCCCTGCCGACCCAGTGGACCTCCCCGGCCGGTGAGCCGCTGCGGGTCGCCTTGCTGCAGAGTAACCTGGATCAGGCGATCAAGTGGGCGCCCGAGGGCCAGCGCGAGGCAGTCAACATCTACACGGCGTTGACCGGGGAGCAGCCCGACGGCATCGACCTGATCGTCTGGCCCGAGGTGGCTCTGCCGATGCTCGAGGTGCAGGCCCGGCCAATACTGGAACGGGTGCAGTCCAACCTAGCCCCCGACACCGCCCTGCTCACCGGCATCCTGCAGCGCGACGGCGGCGACTACTACAACAGCGTGATCGGCCTGGGTGCCGCCGAGGGCGAGTATCGCAAGGCGCACCTGGTGCCCTTCGGCGAGTACCTGCCGCTGGAGCGCCTGCTCGCCGGCACCATCGCCTTGTTCGACCTGCCCATGCCGACCCTGACCCCCGGACCCGAGGATCAGGGGCCGATCCACGCAGCAGGTACCACCATCGGCAACGCCATCTGCTACGAAATCATCTACGCCGACCGGGTCGCCGAGCAGGCGCGCGGTGCCGAGCTGCTGCTGACGGTCTCCAACGACACCTGGTTCGGTCGCTCCATCGGCCCTCTGCAGCATTTGCAGATGGCCCGCCTGCGCGCCCTGGAGAACGGCCGCTATCTTATTCGTGCCACCAGCAACGGGGTGACGGCGATTATCGATCACCAAGGGCGGATTACCGCCCGTGCACCGCAGTTCCAGGTCACCAGCCTGCGCGGTGAGGCAGTGCCCATGCAGGGCCAAACCCCTTTCACCCGCACGGGCAGCTGGCCCATCTGGCTGCTGGCCGGGCTACTGGTGCTGCTTGGCTGGACATTCAACAAACGTCGGTCTGGATGACAACCCACCAGGCGAAAGGAGAGGGGATGATGGCTTTGTCGAAAGCGCATTCGGGCACAGCGGGGAACGTCTCGTTGTGGCAGCGGCGAATGCGCACACTGTTAGGGATGCTGGCCGGTTTGGCATTTTCCGGCCTCGTGCTGGCCCAGGAACAAGACGAGAGACCCCTCGGCCATTATCCGCTGCCCGAGACGGGTAACGTGATCGGCGATACCTACCGCGTATCGGTGGCCGACCAGGAACAGACCCTGATCGACATCGCCAGGCAAAACAACCTGGGGTACCAGGAGATCGTGCGCGCCAATCCAGACGTGAGTCTCTGGATTCCCGGCGAGGGTAGCGAGGTGACCATTCCCGGACGCTTCATCCTGCCCGATGCCGAGCGCACCGGTATCGTCATCAACATCGCCGAGCTGCGCCTCTACTACTACCCGGAGGTGGGCGATGGTGAGACGCCGCGCGTCGAGACCTACCCCATTGGTATCGGTCGCGAGGGGTTCGATACGCCCCTCGGCGTCACCGAGACCACCATGAACATCAAGAATCCCGCCTGGTATCCACCCGAGTCGGTACAGCGAGAAGCCAGGGAGCGCGGCGAGGAGGCGCCGAGCGTGGTCCCTCCCGGCCCGGATAATCCGCTGGGGGACCATGCCATTATCCTGGGGTTCGATGGCTACCTGATCCACGGCACCAATCAGCCGGACGGCATCGGCATGCGGGCAAGCCGAGGTTGCATTCGCATGTTTCCCGAAGACATCGAGTCGATCTTCGACCGCATACCCGCCGGCACCCAGGTCCAGATCGTCAACCAGCCCATCAAGATCGGCTTGGATGGCGGCCGGCCCCTCGTCCAGGTGTTTCCTCCCCTGGGAGAGGAAAAGCACGATATGGCGACACTGGCCGACACCCTCACACGCCTCGACCAACTCGGCAGCGAAGGCATGACCTTCGACTATGGGCAGCTCGAAAGCCTGCTCGATGCCTCGAGTGGTCGCATCGTGGCGCTGTCTCCAGCGCCGGCGGGCGAGCCGGAGAGCCAAGAGGAGGATTGGCGCTACGGAATCTATGCCGAGGTGGCACACCTTGGGAAAGACCGGCAGCCATAGGAGCGCCCAAAGTCTTTCCGAGGAACGCCATAGCGTTGGCGGCACCCGCTTGCGGCAGAGCGCAGCAGGCTTCTATGTTCACTTGAGTCATGTCGGGGGATGGGGGAAGGGCTATCGACTTCGAAGACGCTCTGGGCTACCTGCTGCCATGGGAGTTCTCGCTGACCTGGTCGGCGGCCTGCCTGATGGCCATCCTGCTCTACCTGCGGGGGCTGCGGCAGCGCCGGTTGCGTGGTGACGCCACGGGGGTGAGACGATCGGTGGCCTACCTGTTGGGCGTTGCGGCGACCTACGTCGTCACCCAGACCCATTACGACTATCTCGCCCAGTACATGTTCTTTACCCATCGTGCCCAGCACCTGGTGCTGCACCATGCAGCCCCCTTCCTGATCGCCTTGGCCGCTCCGCTGCCGGTACTGGCGGATGGTTTGCCGGCCCGAATCAGACATTTCCCGGGCAAGGGGCTTGCGGTCGACCTGCTGAGCCCACTCTACCGGCTACTGCAGCACCCGCTGATCGCACCGGTGCTGTTCGTCGGGCTGATCTATTTCTGGTTGATTCCCGAGATCCATTTTGACGCGATGCTCAGCGCCGACCTCTACCAGGTGATGAACTGGAGCATGGCACTGGATGGCCTGCTGTTCTGGTGGCTGATCCTCGATCGCCGCACGCCGCAGCAGGGTGGTCTCGGCTATGGCAAGCGCATCGCCATTCTGCTGGCGGTGATCCCGCCGCAGATTCTCCTGGGGGCCTATATCGCCTTCAGTCGGGAGGTGATCTTCGATGTCTATGAGGTGTGCGGCCGAGCCTGGCCGCTGGACCCCCTGGATGACCAGCGGCTTGGCGGCCTTATCACCTGGGTGCCGGCCACGATGATGAGTGCCATCGGAGTTCTGATCATTCTCAGCTTTCTTTTCCGTGACGCGCGTAATGAGGACCTTGCCCGTGCTAACCATCCCGTTCAATAAACTATCGTCCTTGATTCGCACGGTGTGCGGCATCGCTTTATTCCTGGTGGCCGCGCCTCCAGCGCTTGCTGCCGAGACACTGACGACAGAAGAAGCTCGCATACGCCTGCTACCGGGCGACCTCCCAGCCGCAGGCTATTTCACGCTACGTAACACCGGTGATGCCGACGTCATCCTGGTGGGTGCACAAAGCCCCGCCTTCGGCAGCGTCGAGATGCATCGCAGTGTCGATCGGGACGGCGTCGCCAGCATGCAACCGGTCGAACAGATTGAGCTGGCCGCGGGCGAGCAGATCGCATTTGCCCCGCAGGGGTACCACCTGATGCTCATGCAGCGAGCGCGGCCGCTGGCTATCGGTGAAGAGGTCGAGGTCACCCTCTTGTTCGAAGACGCGCAACGACTAATCGTGACCTTCCAGACCGTATCACCGGCGAGCCTGTAGGAGGAAAGGCATGGGCAAGTGGGTAGTTCCAGTACTCGTATCGCTTTGGCTGACAGGCTGCGGCGAGCAGGAATGGCAGACCAAGGATATCTCGGGGCTGATGCCTCCCCTCGAGTTCACCCTGACCGACGAGAAGGGCAATACCGTGGATGTCGAGTCATTCCGTGGCGAGCCGACGCTGCTGTTCTTCGGCTTCACCCATTGCCCGGATGTCTGTCCGACCACGCTTGCGCGCCTTGGCACGGCTATCAAGCGACTTGACGATGATACCCAGGAAGACATGCAGGTGCTGTTCGTCTCGGTCGACCCGGCACGCGATGATCCCGAGACGTTGAAGGAATATACCGACGCCTTCGGCCCCCAGTTCGTGGGATTAACGGGAGACAAGGAGGCCCTGGATGCCCTGACGCGCCGCTATCGCGTGACCTACGGCTATGGCGAGAAAGACGACAACGGCAACTACGATGTATCCCACTCCAGCGCTGTCTTCGCCTTCAATGACCTGGGAGAGGTACGCCTGCTGATCCGGGACAGCGACCCCCTGGAGGCCGTGGTTGCCGACCTCGAAAGGCTTGCCGACGATACCTAGGGTGACAGGCTCTCATGCCTCGGCAGCAGTTTCTCCCCCGACGAGGACATCACTGACATATGCGCGCCACACTGGAGCAGCATCAGGTCTGGATCTATTTCATCGCCATTCTGATCGGCATGGCGATCGGGTGGGGCTCGCCGGAAACGACTCAACGTTGGGAGACATGGCTCTGGCCACTGCTGGGCGTGCTGCTCTACACCACCTTCACCCAAGTGCCCCTGCTTCATCTGACCCGTGCCTTTCGTGACCGGCGTTTCATGGCCGCCCTCCTGGCAGGCAACTTCCTGCTGATACCGCTGGCCGTCGGTGCCCTGTTACTGTTGTTGCCGGAGGAGCCCGCCATTCGGCTCGGCGTACTCCTGGTACTGCTGGTGCCCTGCACGGATTGGTTTATCAGTTTGCCCATCTGGGTGGAGGGGACAGCACGCGGGCGATAGCGGCGGCCCCCTTGTTGCTGCTGGCTCAGTTGGTGATGCTGCCGGTGTATGTGTGGTGGTTCATGGGAGAGTTGGCCATCGAACTGACTGCTAGCAGCCACCTGCTGCCGGCCTTCTTTGGACTAATCGTCACGCCTCTGGTCTTGGCCTGGCTGACCGAACGGTTGGCCATGCGACACGTCGCCCTCAAGGGAATCATCGATGAGTTGGGCTGGCTCCCCATCCCTCTGCTGGCACTGGTGGTCTTGCTGATCGCCGGCTCCCAGGCCAACCTAGTAATCGACAGCGGCACCCTGCTTTGGCGGGTACTGGTGGTCTTTGTTCTCTACCTGGTGATCGCCGCGACCATCGGGAGGCTGCTCAGCCAGGTGTTCCGGCTGCCTCCTGCCACGGGACGCACTCTCACCTTCAGCTTTGGCACCCGCAACTCCTTCGTCATGCTGCCACTGGCACTGTCCCTGCCGGAAGCCTGGAGCGCGACCATCGTCGTGATCGTGCTGCAATCGCTGGTGGAGCTGTTCGGGATGGTGGCCTTTCTACGATGGGTACCTGGTCACTTGATCAGATGCTGAGGCAGTCGGAAGATGTGTTATCCGCAACGCGTCGAGCTGGTCAGGGGGGCTTGAGTCTGCCGCGGAGATGGTCGCGTGGTGGCGGGGGGCTGCCATCTCAACCGCGACATACCCAAGCTCATCGAGCACGCCGGCTCCCGTATCCAGCGAATGGAGACGGGCTATCTGCCGAAGGTCCCGCGGTTTGCCGGTTTCAATTTCTGGGGAGCCACCGCTCCCCGCTGATCGAGCCCTCGTGTAATGAGGCGATCAGCGGGCAGGTGATGCTGCCCTCCCGCTCATGACATGCCTGTACCAGTTCGGCCAGTGTCCGCTCGATGCGTCGCAGGCCGGCGATCTTCTCTTGCACATCCGCCAGTTTATGCTCGGCCAGGGTGCTGGCCTCCTGGCAATGAGTGCCATCCTCCAAGCGCAATAGCTCGGCGATCTCACCCAGGCTGAAGCCCAGTCGCTTCGCGGTTTTCACGAAGGTCAGACGCGCCACCTCGGCTGTGCCATACCGGCGAATACTGCCATAGGGCCGCTCCGGCTCCGGCAATATCCCGCGTCGCTGATAATAGCGGATGGTCTCGACATTGACGCCCGCGGCCTTGGCGAGACCGCCGATGGTCAGGGTTTCCACTTGATTCTGCATAGTGCTTGAGTCCGTACTCGGCTACGGAAGTAACCTTATCTCAGTACCCCTGTCCTGATAAGGAGAAACGTCAATGCGGAAGTCAAAAACAGGGCGAGGGCCCCTGGCCGCCGGAGGGGTAGCGGCACTTCTGGCCTCGGCTTGCTGCCTTGGGCCTCTGGTGCTGATCACGCTGGGCGTTTCCGGCGCCTGGATCGGCAACCTGACGGCCCTGGAACCCTACCGCCCGCTGTTCATCGGCGTCGCGCTGGTCGCCATGTTCTTCGCCTGGCGCCGAATCTTTCGGCCAGTGGAGCAGTGCCGGCCGGGTGAGGTGTGTGCTGTGCCACGCGTCAGAACGGCCTATAAGGCGATCTTCTGGATGGTGTCGCTGCTGGTACTGATCGCCCTGGTGTTCCCCTACTTCCTGCCCCTGTTCTATTGAAAGGAGATTTGTCCATGAGAATGCGATTCGCCCTCATCACGCTACTCGCCTTGCTCAGCATGCCTGCCCTGGCGGCCTTGCAGACCGTGACGCTCTCGGTGCCGGGCATGACCTGCGCTGCTTGCCCCATCACCGTCAAGGCCGCGCTCAACAAGGTGGAAGGCGTCTTGCAAGTCGACGTGAGCTATCCGGATCTTGAGGCCGTGGTCACCTTCGACGACACCAGAACGTCCGTGGAAGCGCTGACCCAGGCGACGACCAACGCGGGGTATCCGAGCTCGGTGAAGGAATAAGCGTGAAAGATCCGAAGAAATTTTCAAGCGTCGTGCTTGGCACCGTGCTGATGGCACTGTGTTGCGTCGTGCCAATAGTCCTGATTCTGTTCGGCACGGCTGGCCTTGCCGCGCTGACCGGCTATCTCGACTACGTGCTGTTTGCTGTCCTGGCCCTGGCCATCGTGATCGGCTTACCTCTCTACGTTCGACACCGCAAGCGTAAGCAGGACACCTGTTGTCCCCATGAAACCTCGGAGAAACGTGATGATTGAACTCAATGTGAGTGGCATGACCTGTGACAGCTGTGCGGCCCATGTCAGGGAAGCCCTGGAGAAACTGCCCGGCGTGCACTCGGCCGAGGTTTCCTATCCTCAGGGAACGGCGTCGGTAGCCGTTGATCCGGGTACACCGGCTTCGGCACTGACGTTCGCCGTGACCCGACTAGGCTACCAGGCCCGACTGGCCAACAGTGGGAGCCCTTCCCCGACAGGCGCATCGGTGTCCAAGGGCCGCGATGAAGACGCCCCGCATATCGCGGTCATCGGCAGCGGTGGCGCCGCCATGGCGGCGGCCCTGAAGGCCGACGAGCGTGGGGCCCGCATCACCCTGATCGAACGCGGTATCATCGGCGGCACCTGCGTCAATACCGGCTGCGTGCCCTCGAAGATCATGATCCGTGCCGCGCACATCGCCCACTTGCGCACGGCAAGTCCCTTCGATGCCGGCCTGAGCGCCCAGGCGCCGGTGGTGGATCGTCCGGCACTGCTGGCTCAGCAGCAAGCACGGGTGGAGGAACTACGTGATGCCAAGTACCAGGGCATTCTGAATGATAATCCCGCCATTACCGTCGTGCAGGGCGAGGCCCGCTTTGTCGATGAGCGGACCCTGACCGTTGCCCTCAGCGAAGGCGGCGAGCAAACCGTCCGCTTCGATCGCGCCTTCATCGGTACCGGCGCTCGTCCGGCCGTTCCGCCGGTACCGGGCCTGGCCGACACTCCTTACCTGACCTCCACCAGCGCACTGGCACTGGACCATATTCCCGAACGGATGGTGGTGATCGGGGCCTCGGTGGTGGCCCTGGAATTGGCCCAGGCCTTCGCCCGGCTGGGCAGCCGGGTCACTGTGCTGGCCCGCAGCCGAGTGCTGTCCCAGGAAGACCCGGCGGTGGGTGAGGCCGTGGAGGCGGCGTTTCGCCGTGAGGGCATCGAAGTGCTCAAGCAAACCCAGGCCAGCGAAGTGAGCCATGACGGCCAGCTGTTCACCCTGAACACCAACGCCGGCACCCTGCAGGCGGAGCAATTGCTGGTGGCTAGCGGCCGCGCACCCAACACCGAGGCCCTGAACCTGGCGAGTATCGGCGTGGAAACCGCGCGTGGCGCGATTCTGGTGGATGAGCACCTGCAAACCACGGTACCGGGCCTCTACGCCGCCGGTGACTGCACCGATCAACCGGAGTTTGTCTATGTGGCCGCCGCCGGGGGCAGCCGGGCCGCCGTCAACATGACGGAGGGCGACGCCACCCTGGATCTCAGCGCCATGCCGGCGGTGATCTTCACCGACCCCCAGGTGGCTACCGTCGGCCTCACGGAAGCCGAGGCACTCGAGCAGGGCGTCAGCGTGGAAACTCGCATCCTCAACCTGGAGAACGTGCCGCGGGCGCTGGTCAACTTCGACACCCTTGGCTTTATCAAGATGGTGGCCGAACGCGAGTCGGGGCGCTTGCTGGGCGTGCAGGCGGTGACGGCCAAGGCGGGTGAACTGATCCAGGCCGCCGTGATGGCGCTGCGCGCCCACATGACCGTGCAGGCCATCGGCGATGAGCTGTTTCCCTACCTGACCATGGTGGAAGGCCTCAAGCTCTGCGCCCAAACCTTCACCAAGGACGTGAAGCAGTTGTCCTGCTGTGCGGGGTAACTGATATGGGGGGATCAGGGGACAAAAGGCACCGTCATGTCAGATACGCTACTGGCTCATGAGCCGCTAATTCGTGGGGCCATCTTCACCTTCGTCCTGCTGACGATGGCACTGTGGGAGATCGTCGCCAAGCGTCGGCCTCAACACATTCACCGTCGCCAGCGCTGGCCAAGCAACCTCTTGATCGTCGTCCTCGACACATTGGCGGTTCGCTTGGTCTTCCCGCTGGCCGCCGTCGGTGCCGCCTTGGTCGCCGCCGAACGAGGCTGGGGCCTCTTTAACCTGATCGCGGTCCCGGTGTGGCTGACCGTGGTCGCTTCCGTGGTCGTGCTGGACTTGGCCATCTATTTCCAACACCGCCTCTTCCATGCTGTCCCCTGGCTCTGGCGGCTGCATCGCATGCACCATGCGGACCTGGAATTCGACGTTACTACAGGGCTGCGTTTCCATCCACTTGAGATCCTGCTCTCGATGGGCATCAAGCTCGCCGTGGTGACTCTGTTCGGGCCCCAGCGCTGGCGGTCCTGATCTTCGAGGTATTACTGAACGCCACCTCAATGTTCAACCACGCCAACATCCACCTGTCAGCCAGGCTCGATCGCCGGCTGCGCTTGCTTGTGGTGACGCCGGACATGCACCGTGTCCCCCACTCCATCATCCGTCGGGAAACCGACAGTAACTTCGGCTTCAACCTGCCCTAGTGGGATCGTCTGTTTGGCACCTACCGGGACCAACCTGCCGCCGGGCATCTCGGCATGACGATCGGCATCGAGGGGTTCAGGGAACCGCGTAACCTGCGGCTAGATCGTATGCTGCTCCAGCCCTTTGTGAGCCCTCACCAGGACGGGAAGCGACAGCGCCTTTGAGGCTGTTGCTTGTTCAGCTCATCGGCGAGTATTCCTCCGATCCTGCCAACCAGATAATCCGGAGAAAGCAAGGCGTGATCATGAATTGGTAAAAGGCCATATACACCATTTAATCTGGATACCCTTCATTCATCCACATAATCTACTTGCACAAGTCAAAAGTCAGATATGATAGATCTTTAAACCAGATTTGATTTCCTACGGATAAGGCAAGTGTTCGCGACATGGAGAGACCCACGCTTACCGGGATACCTGTATTACGCTTCGTCTCGTAGCGTAGTTGCTGACAATGCGCTTCAAGCTCACGCGGATCGAAACCATCAAAGCCGAGAAACGACTCATCGATGCTGTAAATCTCGATATCAGGCGTGAACTCGCGCAGTGTAGCTACAACCCGAGCGCTCATGTCGCCATACAGGGTGTAGTTCGAGCTCAGCAGCGAGCATTGACGGCGAATTTCAGGCGGAATCTCGAATGCCGGGGTCCCCATCGCGACACCCAGGTTTTTAATCTCTTGTGAGCGAGCCACAACGCAGCCATCGTTGTTGCTCAGCACGCCGACGGGTCGCCCTTCAAGACGTGGATCAAACACTCGTTCGCAACTCACGTAGAAGTTATTGCAATCGACTAATCCAATCATCGCCCGACGCCTCTACGAAGCGCATGAACGTTGTGGGTCACGATACCCCATACATGGCATTCAACACCGGTAAGCGGGATCGGCCGATAGTTGGGGTTGCCTGGAAGCAGGTAGGGACGTTGGCCGATAGCCCCTAAACGCTTACAGGTCAGTTCGCCATCCAACGCGATAATCAGCACGTCACCATTACGGGGCTCGAGCGAGCGATCGACGAT
The DNA here is from genome assembly GCF_947493865.1 of uncultured Halomonas sp. Classification (GTDB taxonomy): domain Bacteria; phylum Pseudomonadota; class Gammaproteobacteria; order Pseudomonadales; family Halomonadaceae; genus Modicisalibacter. The sequence continues at coordinate 22,677 of NZ_CANLTC010000011.1, read as the reverse complement.
CAGCAGATCGCCATCGTAGATCCCATCGTTTTCCATACTGTCACCTTTTGCACGGACATAGAACGTGCTGCTGGGGTGCTGCACCAGGTGCCCGACCAGATCGAGATCGCGCTCGATGTAATCATCGGCAGGCGAAGGAAAGCCAGCCCGAACCGCATCGGCAAAGAGAGGCAGCAAGCGCGTCGCTGTCGTATCGTCGACACGACCCACCACATCGAGATAGATCATGCCGCCGCCCCCTGTAGCTCCCACCTGAGACCTGCGCAATCGTTCGGCAAACGCGTCACGGTGGCATGGCCGTGCGCTTCGATCTCTTCGAGCGTGCGCTGCCATTCTTGTTTGCTTTCACCGGGAAGCCGTTGAATAACAAGGTGATAGTCCTGGTTAGCGAGAGTCGTTGTTGCCATGAGATGTCTCCATTTAGCGAATACTGTTATTTTATACAGTATCTCGAACTCAATGGGCCATAGACAATCGCTAATTTACCTTCAACGTCAACGTGGTTCACAAGGTGTATCGCTCTTACCGAACCGAGCATGCTGCTCTGTCTCATGTGGGCGTGCGTTTCGGCAGGCACGGGGGCGAGGTTGAGTTGGCTTGGTTGTATTAATCCGGTAAGTTGCACCGGCTGAATTTTTTGCTTATCAGAGGCCTACATGCTCCGCCTGCTCAATATGCTAAAGCCCGTCATCGCGCTAACGCTCGCCCTGGGTCTCTGGGGTCAGGCATCAGCGGATATCACGATCGGCAGTTGGAACCTCAAGCATCTGGGGTGGAATAACGGCAAGCACCTCGCCTCAGTCGCGAAGATCATGCAGGGAGCGGATCTGTGGGCACTTCAGGAAGTGATGGACACGGCCGCGGTTCAGGTGCTTGAGCGGCAACTGGAGCAGCAGACCGGAGAATCGTGGAACTCAATGGCGTCTCACGCGGTAGGGCGTAACTCCTATCAAGAAAGCTATGCGTTCGTGTGGCGCGATGCGTCCGTCGAGTATACCCAGGGCGCCGTGGTTTATCTCGATCCTGGCGACCTCTTCGCACGAGAGCCTTATCTGGCGGAATTTCGCGATAAGGACGGTGGGGAAACAGTCGCCATGGCGGTAGTGCATATCGTCTACGGTGATAGCCGCGCAGACCGCACACCAGAAATACGCGAACTGGCCAGCATCTGGGATTGGATGCGTGATATTTATCCCGGCAGCGCTCGGTTGATCGTCGGCGACTTCAATCTGCCGCCCACAGATCGCGCCTGGCAGCCGCTGCGGGATGCCGGCGCCCAGCCAGCGATTACCACCGGCGCCACGACGCTCAGTGAACGCGATGGTCGATACGTCAGCCTTTATGACAACTTCTGGTACGACGCGGCCTCTCTCGACGTGGCCGTGGTTGGCATTGTTCATTTCCCTAAAATATTGGGTATTGATCATCGGACTGCGCGAGATACCATCTCGGATCATACCCCTATTTATTTGACCACGGGCAATACGAGTCCCGCGTTCACCGAGACAGACGACGCAGTGACCGCACGCGGTTTGTCTGATGGTCATGGCAGTCACTGCATCGATCTCAATAGGGCGCTGCCAAGCGAGCTCGATCGGCTCCCTAACGTCGGTCCGGCACGTGCGCAGGACATCATCGGCGGTCGGCCCTGGGCCAGTGTCGATGATCTTACTCGCATCAATGGCATTGGCTCGGCGCGCGTTGAGGAAATCCGGCAAAGCGGACTGGTGTGTCAGGGATAGCTCGCTACGGGTTACCTGCGAAACAGGTGCTCCCGATGATATCCCATGTAGGAGCGCTGATCCTCTGTCAGGGCTATTGACGCTTCGGTCAGCATTAGCCTGCAGACCTGACGGACTGATTCTGAAAGCTGATTGCCAATCTGAAGTCGCGCGGCAATATCGAACGTGATGTAGCGCTTTTCGAAGAGATAGCCGCCAGGTTGCGTACGAAAAATCTAGCTTTGCTCAAGTTTACAACGCTACCTACCGATACTGTTTAGTGTGTGATGCCTTTTTACTCGTTCCTATCAAGGATCGTCTGCGGTATGCGTCACACAGCTAACCCTGCCTCTAGTCAGGCAGGGTTTATCTAAAGCAGTACGGAAGGAAAAATGTATATGTCCGCTGAAAACACCCTCCGCTGAGGCTCGAATTCCAGGACACTAGGTATCGACTTGAAATAGGTCGGCATCTCGCTTGAGTGAATCAAGCTACCGGAAGCCCCTCGCAAGCGGCGCTATGCGAAACGCTAAAAGCTAAAAGCTATAAGACCAAGCTGAGTCGGGGATGCTGCCTCCCGAACAAGGGAGCAATTGCAGTCACTTACCCTTGGAAGAGAGTTTCAATGAATAAAAATCACTACCTTAGAAAACATCTGTGGAAATCGGCTACGGATTTCGGCGTGATAGCGATTCCCGTGGCGGTTTTCCTACTTATTAGCGGTTACGGCGAAGTCTGGAAAGCAGTTGTTATCATCGGTATGGGGATGGCCTTGATTGTTTTGAGTGTCGATCGTCGGGCGCGGATCGAAGCGGCAGAAGACGTCGAGAGGAAAACAGCTAAGAAAGGTGGCCAGGTTACGTAGTGTTTGTTGATGGAGCAGCATTAGGGCTTGGCAATGATAGAAAAGTCGCTCGCCTATACCACATACATAGTAGAACAATGATAATAGACGTATAGGGGCGTAGGGCTTGCCAGAAAAAGAATACTGGGCGGAATATCCATATTGAACTGATGGTCTTAAAGCCTTCGAACGTATAGAAACTTCAGGAAAACATGTCTTGCTATCGATTTTGAAGTGATTAAGCGGATCGTTTATGACGGTAATGGACCAGCTTATAAGCTAATGAAGGCGATGCAATCAGTAGAACGGCAAGAGGACATAGCGGGTTATTAGGGCCCACCGAGAATTAAGCTGGCCCTCCTAGCTTAACTCGCTGCGCGGGGCCGAGGTGAAGAGGCCTTGCTGGACCAGCTAGAAAATCAAGGCGCTGCCGATGCAGTGGACAGGGAAATCACCTATGTGCTTAAGAACCCTGCAATGCTAGGTCTGGTTAAGCCCTGGTTAAGTGTGGCTGTTCCTCACAAGCAGCCGTGATAATGCGTATGAATCAGTTACATATAAGCGGGGTTACCGTGCCGTTCGAATGTGTTTGTGCCGTTTAAGTCAATTGTTTTTAAACATCAGTCGGTCGAAAAGGACAATGATCAGTCTATGCTAATGCTGGTATTACCTCAATAAGTCGATTATAATTTAACATCAGGATCATACGATGCTTAAAGGTGTGTAATGGGAATACCTGCTTTATATTTAGCCATCCCTCTTTCAGCTTTATTCTTATATATTGCCTATCTACATTACAAAATCCATAGAATCAGTAATACTTACAAAATAAGGCAGGCAAAGTCTTTAGAAGAATACAGGTTGTCAAAAGTGCTTCACCAGGTTGAGGTAAAAAAAATACAAAAAGAATGGCGTGACTATTTGGAAAATGAGTTTGCTAGATTTTCAAAAATTAGGAACATAGAAGAGCATGAGAAGGAGCTTGAAAAAGAATACCAAAATAAAAATAAAAATCTAGAATTGGAGTATTACAAATTTAAATCCAGAATAAGTAAGTTGTCTAAAAATTACAAAAACTATAAAATTACATATGATGAGCTTAGGAAAAGAATTTCAGAGCAAGAGGAGGATTTGGAGTGCATGACATACGGTGTTTATCGCCCACATTTCACCTATCAGCATTCTGACGAGTTCAAAGAAGCGCTTCTTGATATTAGCAGGGAGCAAAAAGAGGATATTAAGTATGACTTGGCTTGGAGCTGTAGTACGGTCTGGAGCGTGGGGGACAGCCTAGTAAAAGGAAGAACCATGACAAAGCGCCAAGCAAAGCTTATGCTCAGAGCGTTTAACGGTGAATGCGATGCTGCAATGGTGAAAGTAACATGGAATAATGCCACCATCATGAAGCAACGCATACAGAAGTCATTCAATGCTATTAATAAGCTTGGTAAATCAAATGACATTGAGATAACTGAGACATATCTTGAGCACAAACTTAAAGAATTCCAGCTTCATTATGAACTGAAGTTAAAAATACATGAAGAGAAAGAAGAACAGCGTCAAATTCGTGAGGCTATGCGTGAAGAGGCCAAGCTTCAAAAGGATGTAGAAAAAGCAACGAAAAAGGCTGATCAGGATAGAGCAAACTACGAGCGAGCGCTTCGTAAAGCCAGAAAAGACCTAGATGAGGCTGGATATATCGAGAAGGGGGAAGCCGAGCGAAAGGTTTCTGAGATACAGGCTCATTTGGATGAAGCGATAGCAAGGAAGGAAAGGGCGCTTTCACAAGCACAACTAACACGGGCAGGGCATGTTTACATTATCTCAAATATTGGGTGTTTCGGTGAAGAGGTATTCAAAATAGGAATGACTCGCCGCTTAGATCCATCAGACCGAATACGTGAGCTTGGGGGTGCATCTGTACCTTTCCCATTTGATGTGCATGGCATGGTGTACTCGGATAATGCGCCGGGACTTGAGAATACATTGCATCGCAAATTTTCAGACAGGCGCATAAATATGGTTAACCTCAGAAAAGAATTTTTTAATGTAACTCTCTCTGAAATCCAGGATGTTGTTCAGGATTTAGGCTTGGAACTTAAGCTAACTAAGAAAGCTGAAGCACAACAGTACAGGGAAACCTCTGCCATTCTTGCAGAGATGAGTGACCAGGAAGAATATCTCGCTAGGATGGAAGTGGAAGAATTCCCCGCAGAACTTTTAGAAAATGAAGAATAATCACGCAAACTATATCCCCTTTGGCCTCGGGGTTGAGGATGGGCGCGTCTGGCATGCTTCTGAGTTGGACCGTGAAAATCAACGAGGTAAGTCTTGTGAATGTATCTGTCCTGGATGCAGGATGCCACTGTGGTCTAAGCTAGGTGACAAGAAAGAGTGGCACTTTGCGCACGCACCTAACTACACAGATTGCGGCTCGGGGGCGGAAACTGGGATTCATTTAGCAGCTAAACAACTAATCCTAAACGAGTCCGCCATTGCAATCCCCGAATTATCGGTTAATTGCACGCTGAATGACTTGAATGGTAAAGAGCACACAAAGCATAGAAAGCTATTAGACAAGTCACAGCGATGTGATGTGTACAATGCACAACCAGAAGTACGATTGGCGACTATTGTTGCCGACCTCTGTGTGGAAGATAAAGAGGGACAGCTGCTAATAGAAATTGCGGTAAATCATTTCGTCGATTCTGCTAAATTTGATAAGATAGCTAGTCTCGGCATCAGGTGTATTGAGATTGATTTAAGCAAAGTGAATAGAAACTGTACGTTACATGAGTTGAAGGCCCATATCTTTGATCCAGATAATTCACTCTGGGTGTTTCATCCTGAGTGTGTACGCTGGACGCGCTTACTGTCGATGGATCTCAAGGCTGAAGTGAACGCTATAAACAAGCAGATCGAGAAATTCATGAGGCTAGCGAAAGATAAAGGATCGTCCAGATACGCTAACCATGCGGCTGATGATGCAACCCAATACCACACGCCGACAAACGCAGATGAGTTAGCGGAACAGATCTGGCGTAAGAAATTCTACAGACATTCTTGGTATCGTCGGAGATAAGGTACTTAGAATCACTGAACAATTCGTACTGGGCAGTAAGTGCCTATTCAAAATTAATCGTGTTATCAGCTCCGTAGCCACCAAGCAGGCGGTGCACCTCATTACATAGGCGATCAAATGAGAGATAGGCGCTCAAAGGCAACCAGGTGTACTTCATCTGCCGCCACAGAATCTCAATCAGATTCAGCTCCGGTGAGTAGGCAGACAGATAGACCAGATGCACACGCTGCGACATCCAGTCCACTATCTTGCGCCTGAATGCCTTGGAGCGATGCATGCTGGCATTATCGAGCACCACGACGGCGAAGGTGCCTGGATCCTTCTGAGCCACAAACTGGTCAAACGCTTCGATGACCGTTTCCGTGGTTACGGTCTCGGTTGTCGTATGGTAGACCAGCTTCCCGGCTCGACTGAGGAACCCCAGCACGTTTAGCCTCCGGCTGTGAGTGTAGGCAGCTACCTCCCAAGGCTTGCCGATCGGGCTCCACGCATACGGCACCGATGACGCTTGTGAAAAGCCTGACTCATCAAAGTAGTAAAGCTCGTGCCCTGGTCTTCCCGCTTGTGAAGCGCCTTCATCAAGCCCTGTGTATTGCGGAAGTCCTTTTCGTCACGGCGCGCTTTCAGTGAGTACCGAATGCGCTTGAAGCTATGGTCGTTTTTTTTCAACGCCCGTCGGAGGGTTACCGTGGCGACCGTCTTACCGGTCTCTTCCTGAAAGCGAGCCTGCAAGGCTCGAATCTGATGAGGATGCTCGGCCACCAACGCCTGCAGTCGTTTGTGATCGTGTTCGTCGAGGGCGGGTGTTCGCCCACTGCGCGGCTTATCAATGAGCCCGTCGAGGCCGGACACTTCCCATTGCTTGAACCATCGTGACACGGCATCACGACGAACCTGTAGTATCTCACTGATTTGGTTGATGGTATGGCCTTGGTCACTCAGTAGAATGGCATGCGCTCGGCGACGGAGGGCGCGCTTCTCGCCATGGTGATAGGCTGAGGCCTGCGTCTGGTGTTCAGATTCAGTGAGAGGGGCAACGAAGCGCTTTTCCATGGTTCCGTCCGTGTCAGAAGACCTGACATGGATATTACTCGAAGACTTTAGGTCAAGCACTTAGCTTCGGTGTCGTCGCTTGTTTATGCAGCTTGATGTCCATGAACCTGTTCCTGAATGAATTGCCGAAGAAGCTCCTTGGCTGTCAGCAGAGGATAACTTCTATAGGCGATCTGATCATCCGAGACACTACATAAGGTACTGAAGCACCTTTTTTCGCCTATTCGAAACTGCTATTTCAGCCTGGATTTAACGTTTATTAGCAGCGGCTTTTTTTTTATAAACATGCAAAAAATATAATATACCATCTTGTGTAAGATATTTTTCTCGGTATTTTCCACTATTTCGAGATTGTGTTTGCGATGACAAGAACTTTAGTCAATCATCTAGTTGCGCTTGCTTTTGCGCGCCGATGGATACAACAGAAATGCGGGAGTGAGGGCTATGGCTTACCTTAGAACGACGTGTAAGGCTCATGTAGCAGGGTTGAAGAGCATCAAAGGCTTCCCTTTAATTCTTACTGAAGACTATAGAGTAAACTGGTTGACATTGCATTTTATCTTTTATCTTGCCAGGAAAAGTGCTGTGAGCTCGGTAAAAACATATGCTGTCCATTTGACAGATTTTTATAGCCAGCTTGAAGTTGATAAGCTGGATGTTTTTGATGTGGACGATGACTGGCTGTCAGCTTACAAACAGTACTTGATCCGCCGGAATGATGAGAGACCTGAAAATACTCAAAACTATGCTAGCCAAGTAATTAGAACAGTGGTCCTTTACTGTAGCTGGCTTACGGAGCAGGGTTTCAGTGATGTCCTATGTGGTGAAGGGATTGGGTATAACATACAGATTTCAGCAGGAAGGAAGGGTGGCATAAAGCACCCTTTGATTAAAAATGAAAATAGCGACTCCAAAGCCATTTCAGCACCTTGGACCCAGTGGATCGAAGTTATAAAAAAATATGGACCGAAGAGAGAGGACTTGGCTAGGAGGTTCGAGCTAATGATCGATTGGGGCCGTCTTGGAGGCCTCAGGGCCCATGAAATATGTGGGCTAAAGGTCTGGCAGTTGCCGGACAAAGAATCAGCCTTTAAGAAACTGGAAAAAAAACGAAAAATAAAAATTAAGCTCTTCGTTACTAAAGGCGGAGAGGAGGGATGTATTTACGTGCCGCCGTTGCTTGTGATTAAAACTTGGGAGTATGTTGAAATTTACAGGCGAGATGTGGTCAGGAAGCATAAAAAAATCCAGAAAAAAAAGCGAGAGAATTACTTAGAGCCAGATTATATTTTTTTATCAGATGCAACGGGCGGGCCTAGTACTCCTAGAGGATTTTCGAACACTGTTAGAAAAGCATTCCTAACAGCAGTAGAAGATAAGCAGCTTTCAACAGATGAGAGAGTATGGCTTCACGGGTTGAGACATAATTTCATAAGCCTTAAGTTTAAGGCGGCAGATGATATGAAGATCAAACATTCAGAAAATTATGTTCGGCAATCTTCAAGGCATAAGTCAGTGGATTCGCTAGGTGGCTATTCATCTGGACGGTTTGATGAGGATTTTAGTTGATGGCCAGGCTTTCTAGGGAAAAATTAAAAGTAAAAAAATCAGCAGATATTATCGATGTTGTCCCTTATGTGGGCTGGGAATTAGAGGTTGAAGCTGGAGATCCTATAGACGTATCTTTTCTTTATAATGTTGCCGGAGGAAGATTAATTCAAGAGCAGCTTTCTTTGCAATTGAGAGGGCAAAGGAAAAAAAGAGCTGTTGGCAACGTGATTCTAAGGTTTTTGAGGTTCATGGCAAAAGCAAGTGGTAGAGTCGACGCGAATAGTCTTTTGGAATATAAACTATATCTTGATAAAGATCTTTATGTCAGCGTCCACACGAAAAGCCAAATGTATTCAGCCGCTGCAGGGTTTGTTAAACGTTTGATGGCTGCAGAGGTTATTGCGCATGAAGCCATACCCAAAAACTTTGATAGAGTTAAGAAAAAAACATATCCGAGCATCTTTGAATTGTCTGCTATCGAAATGGAGCGATTCGCGAAGGAGAAAGAGCTGGAAATTGAAAGTCTCCAGAAAGAGTTGGGGGTAGGTAAGAAAGAAGCTGTTATTGTTAAATACGGAAATGAGGTTTTGTCCGCTTTCCATCATGGAGCTATAAAGAAAATAAAGGAGTGGGAGGAAGACTGCGAAAAAATAGATAAAGCAATAAGAAAATATGGGAGTGATGATGTTGTTGCGCTTGGAGGAGTAAGTGATTTTCGCGAACGCGAAGGCAACTGGCAAAGCAGCATAATGCCAAGCAGGAATTTCGAGGGCGCTATAGGTGTTTTATATGCGCGATTTAACAGATTACTTCCTGCTTCCTCGGAGTGGCCCCCGGGAATTTGTGATTACCTTAAGTCTAGAGGTTGGCCTCAATCGAGAGTGGTTGCAGCATTTTTCAACAGTACTAATAACCTAAAATATTTCTTGGTAGCCGCGCTAACGCACAAAGATCTTTTGCCAAATGTTGACAGTGTTGCATTCTATTCTTACCTAAATTCGTTTGAAAAAGGAAATGAGATAGGAAGTATCAACGTTTTTTTTGGTAAAAAGAGAGGAGGCCCTGTAAATGCCACGTTGCCGGTTATGGATCCGCTGTGTGAGGTTTTTATAAACTTTCAGGAAAGGCAGAAAAGGTTACTTTCCGAAGTTACCGGTGGCGCTAATTGGCTAAACAAGGAGCGTTGTGAGCTATTTATAATTTTTTCAGGAAAAAGAGGTAAAGATTACCGTTTGAAACTGGTGGATCCAAGCTCAACTGTTGATATGGTTCGGTATGCTGCTCGTGACCTGTCAGAAACCTACCCTGTCTTGAGGCCACTAATAGGAAAAATCACAGGTAAATCATTTAGACCTACCATTGTGGCAATGGATGTGGCTGAAGGTTCTTCTTTTTCGGACGTGAGTAAAAAGTTGAACCATGCCAACTTTTCCACAACTGCTGGATATGCGTTGCGAATAGAGACACAGTCGTCTCTTGAGATGAAATTAAGAAATTTCCAGGAATACCTTCTGAGCTGTAATAGGGGAGAGGGAGAAAGAACTGGTACAGGCTACTTTTGTGGTATCAAAGGCGAAGAAGGCGTTACTTGCAAGGGTGTAGACATGTGTTTTAATTGTGAGGCTAAGCGAATAATTTTGAAAGATTCTCGCTCTTTGTCTGAGTGGTTAGCATGGATTATCAAGATTAAGAAAAGCATGAATAGACTAAAACATAATAATCCTGAGAGGTGGAGTGGTTATTGGGAAGTGAGGCTTGCAGAATATGAGTCTATGGTTTCCTTGTGTACGCGTTCAGAAGTTGAAAAAGCTAGTTTATTGGCGTTTGAAATCGAACAGCATCTTCCATTTTTGGACTGAATAATGAAAGAAACTATGTTTCTAGACTTTTATGGTACTCCGCAAGGAAAAGCAAGCTCAGATGAAGGGGATGTATGGTGGTTAAATCCTGACTCTACACGTGATAGATGGAAGCTTAAGAATATGGTCCCTGGTTCGTCATATTCCTATTTCACTGTAAGCTGGACTCCGCGCAACGACGAGCTGACGCCTCTTTCGGTTCATAGGTGGGAATGGTGGAAGGGGTACTCACAAAGACTGTCATATTTCATAATGGAGTCTGACAAGACAAGTGTTAATAAAACATCTACTCTTGCACTATGCTGTCGAGAAGTTCGGGCTCTTGCAGAATGGTTTTGTTTTTCATGTGGGCTTAGTAGAGTGCAAGATGTCAGCAGGATGCATGTTGATGCATATGAGCGGCATTTTTTCAGAGCAGGTCTTACTGTTAATAGCATTGTTACAAAACTTTCAATTTTTTCTTACATGTTTACTTTGAAGGAGGAGGTTGGGGACGGTTTAGTGTTTTCTCCCTACGTAAGTGATATCGTCAGTGTGGCAAAAAAAATGGGCAAGAAGGGGGGGCATACAAGAACTATTTTTCCTAGGCAGTTTCTCGGTCTGATAGACTTTTCTCTGGGAAAGGTTGCAGATTCAGAACGCGTGATCACGCTTCTTAAAGGGTATTCATCTTTTGGTGAAAGATTTGATAGAAAAAAGAAGAACAGGAGGTTTGAATCAGAGTTTGGAATAAGTGTTGGCATGCTCAAGAAAGAGGTTAAGCTATTATATTCCTCTGCCATTTTGCTGGTCATGGCTCTAACTGCAATGCGTAAGCACGAAGCAGCCGGGATAAGCTACGATAATGCGGTAGCCTCAGTATATTTAGGGGAGTATTTGTCAGGAGTTGTGCATAAAACTGCGGGCACGCAGACAGGGCAGCCAACGTCTAGGCCAGTGCCTAAGGAAGTAATTGACTCTTTGTCTGTAATAATAGCATTGACAAGCTCTACTCGTGAAGTTTCAAGCAATCGTGATAAGTTATTGCTCGAGCTTCCCTTTAGCTATGGGTTAAAGGAAGGTCAGGAGCCTGATGACACTATTAGTACAAATAAGCTATATCGCATGTTTGACATCTTGTCAGAGGCGGCCGGTCTTGATTACAAGGTTAGGCCTCATATGATGAGAAGAGCATTTTCTTTGATGTGGAGCTGGAGGTTTGATGTTGGGGATCTTGAGTATTTGTCGAATATTTTATATCACAACGATTATCGCTATACAATAGCTTATGTTGACGATGAGGATGTGGAAGAGTTTCTCGACGACGGGTTTAGAGAGTATACGCACGACTACCTTGAGCGAATCTTTTTAGGGGATGTGTCAGTTGCGGGAGGGATTAGCAGTACATTGAGCAAGTATAAAAGAATTTTTCATGCGAGGTTTAGTGTGGCTACTCCCGATAGGGTGTCTGATTTTGTTGATAGTATTATGATGAAGCACGAGTACCGCGTTATTCCCAATGCGGATGGTTACTGTTTTATCAGTCGTGGGCGAGGCTCAAGAGCAAAATGCTCAACGAATGGACGTAAGGTGAACTATGCAAATAGGAGCGAAATCACTTGCGCAAGTTGTCCTAATTTCGGGGTTGATAGTACGCGTAGAGAATATTGGATGCACCGAAGAGACGCGCATATAAAAGTCATGAGCTATCATGAGAATGAGAAAGGGATGATGTATGAAGCAGCTTCAGAAGGGGTTAAGAGAGCTGAAACTATTGTTCGCCTGATCGATAGGGAGGGTGGAGAATGAAAAGAAGCAGTGAAAAGTTTTCCGATGCCATTAGGCGGTCAATCAAACACCTTGAGGATTCAGGGGTTTCAATTACTCAAAAGGCGGTAATTGATAACGCTTTATTTGATAATGGCAGGCATGTTGGGAAGTCTACGCTGTATCGTAAGGACCCGGTAACAAAAGAGCATTTCTACAAAGGCCTGCTTGCAGAGATTGATAACGCTGCATCAAGACAGAGAAGGTTTAGAGGTAGGCCTACCAAAAAAGAAACTGTAATAGAGTTGAAGGGCGTAATTAGAGAGTTAAAGAGGGAGAATCAAGCTCTTGTCGATCAGGTAGTAACGCAGGAGGCAGAGCTAATTAAGTTGAAGTCTTTAAAACGCTCAGATTTGGGAGTTGCTAAAGCAAAGGATGATGATATTTATGTGCTGGCAAAAATTCTTTTAGGAAAAACCTCTGGCTCTCATGAATCCCTCGACTCTATCGTAAGGCGGTATGAAATTGTCCACAAGGGGACAGAGCGACTTAAGGAGTCACAAGCCGCGGCCGAAAAGTTACGCCAAGAGCTGTCGGGGGCTACGGTTTCCTTGCCGGGCATGAGAAAATAGGCTCAGAGGCAGTATATTGTGTAGTCGATGACTGTGCTAGACTAGAAAAAATCTATTAATCACAAAGGCTTGGAGGCTAAATATATGGCTAGAGGGGTGAATAAAGTCATCCTGATTGGCAATCTGGGGCAGGATCCGGACGTGCGATTTTTGCCCTCCGGTAATCCGGTGGCCAATCTGCGCATCGCGACTACCGATAGCTGGACCGACAAGCAAAGCGGGCAGCGTCAGGAACGAACCGAATGGCATAGCGTCGTGCTGTTCAACAAGCTGGCGGAGATCGCCCAGCAGTATGTCAAGAAAGGGTCGCGTATTTACATCGAAGGGCGACTGCAGACACGCAAGTGGCAAGGGCAGGACGGCCAGGACCGCTACAGTACCGAGATCGTCGGCAACGACATGCAGATGCTCGATACTCGCGGTGGTCAGGGCGGTAACGACTACGCTCAGCAGCCACAAGGTAACTATGGCGCGCAGCAGAACAGCTATGGCCAGCAGGGAGGCGGCCAAGGGCAGCGCCCTGCGCAACAGCCTCCCGCACAGAGTAGCCAAGGGAATGCCGGGCAGCAGGGCAACAGTAGCTACGGTGCGCCCAACCCTGGCAGCTTCGATGATTTTGACGACGAAATTCCGTTCTAGGCGTTACCTTAGCTAAACTCGTAAAGTTTCAGCTCGGAGCCCCCATTTATTGGGGGCTTTTTTGTTTTTAAGCGTAAAAAATGTTCTTGACATAAGGTTGAGGTAAAATACCATGTAAAAATGTAAAATATAAAGGATAGCCATGAAGCTTTCAGTCAAGCATATTCGCTTCGATGATGGTGAGCGCTATATGCTGCTCGTTGATGAAAGCGGCATGCCCCTGTACTTTCCGACCTTGTACGTCACTGCAATTGTCCGAGGGGGAAGCAAGGCGGCAAATACCGTTAAAAACGCCTTGCAAGCGATAAAAGTGCTTTATGGTTGGCAGAGCGATTACCAAATCGACCTAGAATCGAGCTTTGCCTGTGGCGAGCTTCTTGAAGCCCGCCAGATCCACACACTGCGTGATTTCATGCAGCGCTCACTGAAAGACGACGTACAGCCTGAAAGGAAAGTCGTCGCAACCACTGCACGTAAGCGACGGCCGAAGGCCGTCTCGAGTAAGGTGCAGTATGCTCGCCTGTCGGTCGTTGCTGATTACCTTGGTTTTCTCGCAGTTCAGCTTCAGCAAGGAACTGAGGAAAACAAAAAACGCATCCAAGCCATGGTCAACATGGTCAAGGCAAATCGACCTAAAACATCCAACAGATCGCAAAAGGATCGGGATGAAATTTATCTCGATGCTGGGTTGCTCGACAGGCTCGATAAGGCGCTCAAGCCTGGCTCTGAGAGCAATCCGGTTAAAGATTACGGAACGCAATTTCGCAATGCGCTGATGATCGCTATCTTGCGTGTGACGGGCATGAGGCGCGGAGAGTTACTGAGCCTCAAAATCGAAGATATCGACTTTTCTGCTAACCGGCTATCAGTCGTTCGGCGTCCAGATTCAAAAGGCGACCTGCGGTCATATCAACCCGTTGCAAAAACTCGGGAACGCACAATCCCTATCGAGCCTCTATTAACAGACCGTATTCATGACTACGTGCTCAAACATAGAAATAAAGTGCCAGGTGCTAAAAAGCACGGGTACCTATTCGTGACGCATAAAGCCGGCCCATCCTGTGGGCACCCACTATCAATAGCTGGGTTCTCGAAGTTCATGCATGAAATTAAGGGAATAGCGCCTGAATTTAGTGATATACATGCCCATGCCTTGCGCCATGCTTGGAATTACATGTTCTCTAAGCAGCTCGATGAGAAGAGCGTGACGCCCGAGCGGGAGCAGCAAATTCGCTCTTACCTGATGGGCTGGAACCCGACATCGGGTACGGCGGCGACATATAACAAGCGACACATAAAAGAGGCGGCGGGTGAGGCGGTGCTTGGATTACAAAAGCGCTATTTGAATAAGGGGAGCAAGGCATGAACATGCTGGTTGCGCAGGCAGGTGCGGATGAGGAGATTACTTCACGAGATGGCTATCAATTCAGGCTTTGCGATGGCCGTTGGAGGCTCAGCAAGGATATTGACATACCTATCTTTAGAATCAGCCAACTGCTGAGTCCAGATATGTATCTGTCAATTCGACGTGTGTTCGCGTTTTATGCCACAACGAACTCCGCCTCGTATGTGCAAACTTGTTTTTACCGCTGCAAATCTTATCTGGAGGCAACTGCTGGGCAGCCGCCATTTAGCATCGAATCGCTGATCTCGTACCGTTCCGTGGCCGACCAAAAAAACGAGTGGTATCTGGGTACATTGCGCAGTTTCATCAAGCAGTGGCATGCAGTAGGGTACCCAGGGATCACCGATGAAGTTATTCAATTGCTGGGGAAGTGGCGCATTAAAGGCAATGAAAAAGGTTACGCGGTACAATCGATGTGTCCGAATAAAGGACCATTAACCGATATCGAAATGGGGGGTGTGGTCGGAGCAATAACCACTGCTTTTAGTGACGGACGCTTGCCACTTGCAACCACTGCTCTGACGCTCACAGTCGCGCTAACAGGTCGACGCCCTGTACAGGTCGCCGCTTTAAAGATAAAAGATCTTATCAAGCAGACCGGAAAAGATGGCATAGACAAGTTGTTTATCAACTTTCCGCGCGCCAAGCAGCGTTATGAAACTTGGCGGAGCTCATTTAGCAAGTTTCCAATCAGCGAAGACCTCTGGCTCGTTTTGCAACAGCAATCTGCGTCTGTTCAACGAGAATTTAAAGATATTCTCGGGAGCGAAGTCCCTGACAGATTGATCCCTGATCTGCCGCTATTTCCGAATAGTAAATTACTCAATATCAACGTCCATCTAGAAGAGCAGTTGAAAACAGACTTTCTTCACATACCCACCAGTACGATAACAAATGCATTTTATGATATATCAAAAATAATCAACATCGCTAGCGAGCGCACTGGCCTACCTATCCACCTATCGCCTGTTCGCTTCCGATATACGCTGGGTACGAACCTGGCGCGCGAAGGTGAGCGTGAATATGTAATTGCTGAAGCATTGGATCACTCTGATATCCAAAACGCGGGTGTTTACGTTAAAAATGTTCCTGATATCGTGAAGCACATCAATAAGGCAGTAGCTCTACATCTTGCGCCGCTAGCACAGGCATTCCAGGGTATCCTCGTCACTTCTGAGGAAAATGCAGTTCGTGGTAATGATCCAAGCAGCCGAGTTACCAATGGGACTAAAGGTGTTGGCACTTGCGGTAGCTTTGGCTTTTGCGGGGCGATTGCGCCAATTGCCTGCTACACTTGCAATAACTTCCAGCCTTGGATTGATGGCCCTCATGAAGAAGTGTTGGATCGATTGCTCAAGGAGCGAGATAGCATTTATGAGGCTACGGGCGACTTAAAGATAGCGTCTATAAATGACCGTTTAATTCTCGCTGTCAGCGATGTTGTAAACCGTTGTAAAACAATGAAGAAGGGCGGAGAAAATGACTAACATTCTATTTTTTAAGCCCAAGGAAGAGATTGATGCCAAGGCCAATCTCGATGAGTTTATTGCCATGTCTCGTGACCGACTGACAGTGTTCGGAGCCGATCTGGACTGGAACAGTAACGCTTGGCCGAAAGTATGCAACTTCACAGTCATGGGGGCACCGGCGCGCGGGTACTCGCAAGATCAATTGCTGGACGAAAAGATTATTCCATTCGCGAAGGCGTATTTACGCTATCAGCAAGGGCACAAACCAACTAAAAGCAAAAATGAAATAAAGGCTATTCGCTGCGTCGAAAAGGCATTACTACAAGTCAAGGGAAAGGCTGATGTCACCTTGGTAGATGTGAATGTCATGGATGTTGCCGCATCGGCTGCACGCGATTACCCAGCAACCGCATATCAGGCCGGAGTTGCCCTTGCCAGGCTCGTTTCCTTTCTCAACGAAAGCCGGATTGTTTCGCGAAAAATAATCTGGAAGAACCCAATTCCTAAACCATCAGAGATTATTAGAATAGACTCGGCAACCAAGGCTAAGCGTGACGCAAAGATGCCGGCTGAGCAATGGCTGGACTGGATGGCCGAGATGTTCGCCAACAATCTCGAAGCCCCGCGAGATCGATTCACAACTGCACTTTTTGCCTTACTAATGTGCGCCCCGTCGCGTATTAGTGAAATTCAGGACCTGCCGGTCAATTGCTTGCAATACGAGATTGATGACCAAGGCACTAAGTGCATAGGACTGAGGTTTTATGCCGGCAAGGGGTTCGGTGCTGATATCAAGTGGTCACCTGAGGTTTTCAACGAAACGATTATAGAGGCGGTTCGCCGGCTCACCGAACTGTCCGAAAAAGGGCGTGCGTTGGCCCAATGGTACGAAAAGAACCCAGAAAAATTCTATAGGCATGAGAACTGTCCGAATGTAAAAGAAACTCAGCCCTTGACCGACGGACAAGCATGTAGAGCGCTGGGCCTAACTGAAGGGAGACCAGCTGCCGCCTTGAGGCAGTTTTTTAAAAACTATGCACCCTACCAGTCGCTAAAAGCCATGGGCGAGCCGTTAACCCTAGCATTCCTAAATACTTATTGCCGGCAGCAGTTGCCTAAGGGCTGGCCTTGGAAAAATAAAGAGCGACACATCAAATACTCCGAGGCGCTTTGCTGTTTCCGCTGGAACGAGTTGCGCAGCGACATGAGTCCAAGCCCCGTTTTGCTCTGGACGCCTGGAAAGAGTACGTTTACAAGCGATCTGAACTATATTGAAGGCCATAGAAGTAACATCTGGATACGTCACGGTTATAAGAATCAAGACGGCTCCCATATTTCGATGACCTCTCATCAAATTCGTCATTATTTGAATACTATCGGGCAACAGGGCGCCCTCAGCGAACTTTACATTGCTCGCTGGTCGGGGCGAGCGAATATACACCAAAATGCCACATACAACCACATGACGACTGAGGAATATGTGGATTTGGCCAAGGACATCGGCGTCGGCACTGCGCTTGATAAGATAAAAAAGAATATTCCGGTTACTTTCTCCGATCTTGAGGCAGTAGGCGAGGGTATTGCTCATGTAACTGAGTTCGGCTTCTGTATCCACGATTTTTCGATGTTGCCCTGCCAGAAACACCGTGACTGTCTGAACTGCGTGGAGCAGGTATGCGTAAAAGGCGATGATGGGAAGTTGAAGCGGTTGGAGCAGCAACGCGACGGCATACGCCTGCAACTCAAAAAGGCAAGTGGTGCAAGTTATGCCGGTGAATATGAGCCGGGCAGCGTCGATCGCTGGACAGAGCATCAAATTAAGACACTTGAGCGGGTAGAGCAGCTAATCCAAATCCTCGAATCCCCAGATACTGAAGATGGCGCATTGATTCGCATGCGAAATGATCAGGAATTTAGCCCTTTGAAGCAGGCGCTCGCCGCAGAGTCTAGCGCGCCTAGTTTGCTGTCTTCAGATAAAGCAGCTTTGGCAGACATGGATGAGTTGAGAGCACTGCTTGGAGTATAATTCATGGCCAAACACCTGACTGAAAAAGACATCAGTATCATCGTAAACCAGATTAATAGTGCACGTGACAAGCTGACTTGGGATGGCTTGTGCGATACAGTCGAGCCTCTGATTGGTACTCGGCCTACTAGGCAAACACTTAATGCCCATGAGCGCGTTAAGACTGCTTTCACTAGCAAGAAAGAGCAGATTAAATCTGGGTTTCGAAGCTCGAAGCGCCCGCCAAGCCTATCTATAGCTGAACAGCGGATCCGACGTTTAGAGAGTGAAAACGATCGGCTTAAGCGCGAAAATCAGCTTTTGCTGCAACGCTTCGTCGTATGGCAGTATAACGCTTACAAGCATGGTATGACGCTCTCAAAGCTCGATGAACCGCTGCCTATTATTGACCGAGACTCTTCCGAGAAAAAGAGATGATTATGATGGAGCTGGATGGTTCTCCGAGCAGAGCAAGTGTCCTTGTCTCTTGCCTGTGTGAGGACAGCTTCCTCGAATGCGGCAGTCAGCCAGTTTTGACGGAGCATGATGGGCTAGTATGTTTGAGGGTGCGCTCGACAGGCGCAGGCCACTAAAGCTTATTCTTTGACTTGATAACGATTTTCTCGGAGACCATAGTGCTCAAAGATAAAGAAATACGTGAGGCTCTCATCGCTCATTTGATGAATAGGTCGCCAAAGCCCGCTAGGGTAGTTGAAGAGCTTTCAATAGATAACGGTAATGCCATTGCAGATGTTGTCGCGTGCTATCGTGAAATGCATTGTTACGAAATTAAAGGGCAAACGGATAACGTGCGCCGTGCACTTGCACAATCAAGGTTCTATTCTAATTCTTTCCCGAGGCTGACACTGGTTATTACTGAGAATCACCTCAAATGGGTTATGAACAATATGCCAGATTACTGGGGTGTAATACTTGTTAAAACCCGGGGTGAGCGAGTAATATTAAAATATATTCGTAAGGCTAAAGCTAACTCGTTGTTCTGTAAGCGTAAGGCTTTGATGATGCTCTGGAAAGCGGAGTTAACGACAATAGCCAAAGTTTATCCAGAAATTCCCCTAAAGAAGTCGTTTACCCGCGACGACATAGCCGACCAGATCAGTTGCAAGCTTAGCCGCGAGAAAGCCTTGGTCGGCGTTCAGAGCGCCATTGTCGGTCGCAAATCAAATAGTATTCACAATAAACGTGATGTGGGCAGCAGTCGTTGACTTGATCCAACTGCTAGGGCTTCCGGCCTTTGCAGGTTTTTTTACTGATAGGTGGCTTCGATCATAAATATACTGATCGCCGTATGAGTAGGTGGGGCCCCTAAAAAAGTGCTGGTTTACAATCGAGTCGGAGATATCGAAATACTGGCCGTAGCCATGGCTGCGGAACCGGCGTCCCCGCGTGATGTAAAAGTGGTCTCCATAGGGGTAGAAAACCTTGGGGGTCGATATGCCATTCATCAATTCAGGTGCTAAATCAAGGTCCGAGTACTCCGGGCTGACAATGCAGTAATCGCCATACAGTATAGCGTTACCGCCCGGTAGCCCCTGAAGATGGCGCCATATGCGGTATTCTTCTCGGGGCACATGCTTCTCCTCATCGGTAGCGATAAGGGCTGCAATATTTCCAGGAATAATTGATCCGGTAACTACGGTCACATCCGCTTTAAAATCTTGATTGAAGCGGGCTAGAAAGCGTTCGACCTGCTTTGCGGACCCAGTAGCATCCTCGATAATACGCAGGTCTATCAAAAGAATAATCTTTCTAGCCTGTGCCGCTTGTATTGCGGGCCAAATCGAGACTAGCTTCATCTTTGTAAGATTATAGCTTTCAATATCTGTTTGTTGCAGTCTTAGGGCTATGTCGCTAAGCCCAGGCTTGATGAAGTCTAGTGCAGCAGCGTTATGATCTGCATGGCGATCGAAAGCTAATATTGGAAAGATCGGAAAGTTAGAGAATTGAGCCAAGATGGCTCGATATTGATGTGTGCCGGAAATGTCAATGCTGTCATCGATATCATAATTGTCAATGAAGAAGCAATAGTCTGGTACGATTGCCTGAGTTTTTTTAAGTTCTTTATGAGCTATGCGAAGGCGTTCAGCGATTTCAGGTTCAGACATTATCTGCTTAGAACGGGCAATGTCATATAGGGGGACTATTTGATCTCGAGTCGCTTGTGATAGCTGAGCTACGCCCTGAATCTCATTTTGCTTCAGTTTCAGAAAAGGAATGTATTTAATCATCTATGATACCAAATGTTTTCCGTATATCCATGGCGTGATGGTATTCGGGGTACAGCGAGTAGTTTCTTGCTTGGTGCCTAAGCATACCAGCGGCAAGCACAGGATGTACTTCTGCTTTCTCGCACAGTGCAAGGAACTGCTTCTTATCGTCGCGTGCGCTCCAGATTAGCCGCCAATGTTGACGCGGGACCAAGCTATCCTTGGCTACGATATTTGCCTCAACTTCAATGTCCGACTCGCTGTCTTCATCTAGGTCATCTAAGATTGGGGCATCGAGTTGCTCGTAATGTAAACAGATGTGTGCCAGTTCATGCATTAGAGTGAACCAGAAATTGTCGTAGCGGTTATATCGAACGCTGATCCCTATTACTGGAGTTCCTTGTGGTAGCTTGAAGGTACAGCCGTCCATTTTCATGGCACTGAACCCCGGTTCGACTATGAGCACAATGCCGAATGACTGCGCGAGGATATTGATCAGATTATGGGTGTTATCGAAATTTAGGCTGAGTTTCGCGATATCTCGGAGGTTCTCTAGGCTTAGCCTTTTGAAGCGATCAGGCGAATTTTGGATCAGGAAGATTTTGGACTTCTCGTCGACGATGGAGAGCCAAGCTTGGATCTTTGTCTCTTGCGCAGTATCGCTCTTCCTAAACATTACTCCTTTGCTATTAGCTGCGCCCAACGCCAGCCGGAGAATGACGTCGTCATGGCTTTCACTCGTACGGCTACGCAACTTGGTATCTGCAGGCTTCAGCGCATGGCTTAGGCTTGTATAAGCTTGAGCGAATTCCTCAGCCGAAGTGCCCGGTGGAGGGTATACCTCGAATTCTTCTTGGTCGTTTTCCGAAAATTTAGCCACGATGTGCCTCCCTTGCTAATTGGCCGGCAACCGTTTGCGGTGCCTCGTAGTAGCGTAGGTTTTCTTTAGTCGCATCGGCTTCATACTCGATCATTCCCAAGTTTCTGTAATAGCTCTCAGCAGTAGGTAGGGAGTGAAGGCAGAAGCCTGGCCGATAACCCAGGGTCGTGATGGCAAAATGTGAGGCGTGGGCGATTAGGAGACGGCTGACATTGCCGAACTGTTTCGTATGCCCAGGGCGATTCCTGTTCCAGTAGGCTGAGGCCACGTAATCGACATAAAATATGTGATCTCCATCCAAGCGACTGGCTTTAGGATGATAAATTATGCAAACCGCCTGTATCTTTGCGTCTGCCTCCAGGAAGAACCACTGGTACTCGGGAGTGTTAAAGAATAAGGCCTTGTCCAGCCAGCGCCACCCCAAGTCGGCGAGGCGGTAAAGATGAATCTGCTCTAGGAACAGCTCGTTGTCCTCCGCAACTTGAGGAGTGGCCTCGACAATTTGCTTGAGAATCTTGGTTTTCTCCGCTTCCCACTGCTCATGCAATTGGAGCAGGTGCGCGGGGTTCAGTCCTCGGTGGATTTGGTAAGGATAGCTTTGGCCAGATTGGCGGCAGGTGAGTACGGATCCTGGCATTTCAGCTAGCCCCCCTGCCACTCAGGATGTCTGTGATTTCGAGCAGTGCCATCGGGGAAAATCTTCTCCGCTTTGGGGTTGCCAATGGGTTATTGTAACTTGATCGTTGCAATACGGCCCAGTCCCGTTACGGGGGGCGCGCTGCCAATAGTGCAGTTGCTAACAGGACTGTAATATTTTTTTGGGTTAGGGGAGGGTGTTTTTTACAAAAAATATACTGTCTTATTCTAAATTTTCTACTTACTTATTGATTTGCAAGATAAATTTCCTATTAAAAAGCCTTTTTTTACCTTTTTTTACCTTTTTTTACCTTTTTTCCAGTGAGTGGTATATACATCCGTTTTAGAGGCCACCTTAGATAATTTTGTAAGGTTTAGGACTGAAGCCCCTGCTATGCGGGGGTTTTGTCTTTTTAGGGCTGTCAAATTTACCTTGATAGAATTCTGCTGTTGCCACACCATCCTAAAACGTAAAGTTTTGGATGTTATATGAAGAATTCGATTCGAAGCTTCAAAAGCCCAGATGGCGAGCGGTTCTCCGTTCTGGTGGACGAGCAGGGGATGCCGCTTTACTACCCCACTCTATTCGCGACGTGGACGTTGCGAGCACGCTCGGTTGCGGCCAACACGATCACCAATGCGTTGAATGCCCTTAAAGCGCTCTTTGCTTGGGAAGCGCACCTTGGCTTCGATCTCGAAAGCGCTTTCGGACAGGGAACATTTCTGGATGAGAACCAGGTCAGAGATCTGACAGACTTTCTTCAACGCTCGCTCATAAATAAGAAGAGTAACGATCTCGTCTCGTTTAATAGAAGGCCGAAAGTAGTCAGTCCAAGTGTCCATTATTACCTGTAAGGCCCCGGATGATAGATTGAGCCACAGGAGTTATCCTTTGTTGGCAGCACGTGACCTCATTGCCCAGTTCAT
>NZ_CANLTC010000010.1 GCF_947493865.1 uncultured Halomonas sp. | reverse complement strand
GGACCGGTAGTTCAGTCGGTTAGAATGCCGGCCTGTCACGCCGGAGGTCGCGGGTTCGAGTCCCGTCCGGTCCGCCACCGTCGATTGCTGATACCAACCCTGAGCTTTGCGGCTTGGGGTTTTGTCGTTTTGGCACCTTCTCTCCAGCCCTTCCCGATTTCAACACTTCGAATCTTACGTCCTTGGTCGGGTTTGTGTCCTGCCTGTGCTTCGCTACACTGCTCATACAATCGTTTGAATATGCTCGCGAGCGAGGAATGCGTCATGTCCGTTTATCCCCACCTGTTTCGTTCCCTCGCTGTAGGCAGTATGACGCTCAAGAACCGGGTGCTGATGGGTTCCATGCATACCAATCTGGAAGAGGCCCCGAAAGGCTTTGCTCGCCTGGCCGCATTCTATGCAGAGCGAGCCCGGGCCGGGGTGGGATTGATCGTCAGCGGCGGCATTGCTCCCAATGCGGAGGGCGCCGTGTTTCAGGGCGCCGCCAAGCTCACCAGTTCCCAGGAGGCTGCTCGGCACCAGGAGGTTACGGCGGCGGTCCATGCGGAGGACAGCTATATCTGCATGCAGATATTGCATGCCGGGCGCTACGCTTACTCGCCGGAGCTGGTGGCGCCTTCCGCCATCAAGTCGCCCATCAATCCGTTCACCCCTCGAGAGCTTTCATCACATGAAGTCGAGACGCAGATCGACGACTACGTACGCTGCGCCCAACTGGCAAGAGAGGCAGGTTACGATGGCGTCGAGATCATGGGCTCGGAAGGCTATCTGATCAATCAGTTCGTCTGTTTGCGCACCAACCACCGCGACGACGAATGGGGCGGCGAGTTCGCCAACCGTATTCGTTTCCCCGTCGAGATAGTGCGCCGTATTCGCCAGTCCCTGGGCGAAAATTTCCTGATCATCTATCGCCTGTCGATGATCGATCTGGTGGAGGAAGGCAGCACCTGGGATGAGGTGGTAGCACTGGGCCGAGCCATCGAGGCCGCCGGAGCAAGCCTGATCAACACCGGCATTGGCTGGCATGAGGCCAGGGTGCCGACCATCGTCACCAGCGTGCCCCGGGCGGCGTTTACCAGGGTGACCCGGCGCATGAAGGCGGAGCTTTCGATTCCGCTGATCACCACCAACCGCATCAATATGCCCGAGGTGGCGGAGCGTGTCTTGGCCGAAGGCCATGCGGACATGGTGTCGATGGCCCGCCCCTTTCTCGCCGACCCCGAGTGGATCAAGAAGGCCGCAGCCGGGCTCAGCGATGAGATCAATACCTGCATCGCCTGTAACCAGGCCTGTCTCGATCATACCTTCCAGGGCAAGTTGACCTCGTGCCTGGTCAACCCGCGGGCGTGCCACGAAACCGAGCTTGAGATCCTCCCCACGGAAATGCCGAAAGCAATCGCCGTGGTCGGCGCCGGGCCGGCGGGCTTGGCCAGTGCGATGACTGCCGCGAGTCGCGGCCATCGCGTGGTGCTGTTCGAGCGTAATGACATTCTTGGTGGGCAGTTCAATTTCGCCCGCAAGATACCGGGCAAGGAAGAGTTCGACGAAACGCTACGCTACTATCGGACGATGCTCGACAAGCAGGGTGTCGAGATACACTTGAACACGGAGCCAGACGTGGAAACCCTGGCCGGTTTCGATGAGGTCATTCTTGCCACCGGTGTGCGCCCACGTGGCATTACGTTTCCGGGCAGCGATCATCCCAAGGTGATCAGCTACCCCGAGGCGATCCTGCATCCAAAGCGGGTCGGACCGCGAGTTGCCATCATTGGCGCCGGAGGTATCGGGTTTGATGTCGCTGAGCTGCTTTCTCATGCTGGTCATCCAACCCCGGATTCAGAGGCCTGGTACGATGAATGGGGTGTCGATCTTACGGTGAGCAACCGTGGCGGCCTCAAGACACCCGAGCGCCCGGATACGCCGCGACAGATATATCTGTTGCAGCGCAAGGCCTCGAAACCGGGCAAGGATCTGGGTACCTCGACGGGCTGGGTGCACCGCGTCTCACTGAGGCATCGTGAAGTCCAGGCCATCGCCGGGTGCGAGTACGTGGCAATCGACGATGCAGGCTTGCATGTGCGTATCGACGGCCAGGAGCGGTTGTTGGCGGTTGACAGCGTCGTGGTCTGTGCCGGTCAGGAGTCGGTGGTGGAGCTGCTTGAGCCGCTGCGGGCTGCCCGGGTGTCGGTGCATGTGATCGGGGGCGCGATTGATGCGGCGGAGCTCGACGCCAAGCGTGCCATCGATCAGGGAACACGACTGGCTGCGGCACTTTGAGGGGCGATGATGCCATTGACACATTTTTGTTACACAACTTCCTTATTTCCAAGGGCGAACCAATCTAGAACCTTGATGTTCATAATAATTAAATAAGAGCGTGAGTGAGGTTGCGTTGATAACGCAGGGCAAGCTCTCCCTCGCCAGCTGGTTTATCCGTCTACGCTGATAAATACGCCTGCCCGAAAGCTCCGACCTGTGTCGAGTGGCCGGGGATCGCGACCAAGGAGGCTTCAATGAGCATCTTCGATCATGTGCAGAATCGCTATGAGCAGGTTCAGCAAGAAGAAATGAGTCTTCAGGAATACCTGGAGTTATGCCGTAAAGACCCTTCCGTCTATGCGTCCGCCTCGGAACGGATGCTCAAGGCCATTGGTGAACCCGAGGTGATCGACACCGCCAAGGATTCACGCTTGTCACGCATCTTCGCCAACAAAATCATCCGTCGTTACCCTGCTTTCTCTGAATTTTACGGCATGGAAGACGCCATCGAGCAGATCGTGGCGTACTTCCGGCATGCCGCTCAAGGGCTGGAAGAGCGTAAACAGATCCTGTATCTGCTCGGTCCGGTAGGGGGTGGCAAGTCCTCTCTGGCGGAGCGACTCAAGCTGCTGATGGAGCGGGTACCTTTCTACGCGGTCAAGGATTCCCCGGTCTACGAATCGCCCTTGGGTTTGTTCTCGCCGGAACACGATGGCGAATTGCTGGAAAAGGAATACAACATCCCGCAGCGCTATCTCAAGAGCGTGATGTCGCCCTGGGCTTCCAAGCGGCTCAAGGAGTACGGCGGTGATATTTCCAAGTTTCGGGTGGTGCGGCTGCATCCCTCACGGCTCAATCAGATCGCGATTTCCAAGACCGAGCCAGGAGACGAGAACAATCAGGATATCTCGTCCCTGGTGGGTAAAGTGGATATCCGCCAGCTCGAACTCTATTCCCAGGACGACCCGGATGCCTACAGCTTTTCGGGCGGGCTGTGCAAGGCCAACCAGGGGTTGATGGAGTTCGTCGAGATGTTCAAGGCGCCGATCAAGGTGCTGCATCCGCTGCTGACCGCGACCCAGGAAGGTAACTACAACCCGACCGAGGGCATGGGGGCGATTCCTTTCGATGGCGTCGTGCTGGCCCACTCCAACGAGAGCGAGTGGCAGCAGTTCCGCAATAACCGCAACAACGAGGCTTTCCTGGACCGGGTTTATATCGTCAAGGTGCCCTATTGCCTGCGGGTTTCCGAAGAGATCAATATCTACAAGAAGCTGCTGGAGCACTCTTCGCTGGATCAGGCGCCTTGCGCGCCGGATACCCTGCGCATGCTGGCTCAGTTCTCCGTGCTGTCCCGACTCAAGGAGCCGGAAAATTCGAGCATCTACTCCAAGATGCGTATCTACGACGGTGAAAATCTCAAGGACACCGACCCCAAGGCCAAGTCGATCCAGGAGTACCGAGATTCCGCCGGGGTCGATGAGGGCATGGATGGTCGCTCAACCCGTTTCGCCTTCAAGATCCTGTCAAAGGTCTTCAACTTCGATACTCACGAGATCGCCGCCAACCCGGTGCATCTGCTTTATGTGCTGGAGCAGCGCCTCGACCACGAGCAGTTGCCCAAGGAAACCCACGAGCGCTATCTGCGTTTCATCAAGGAGTTTCTGGCGCCGCGCTACGTGGACTTCATCGGCAAGGAAATCCAGACCGCCTATCTCGAATCCTACAGCGAGTATGGTCAGAACATCTTCGATCGCTATGTCACTTACGCGGACTTCTGGATCCAGGATCAGGAGTATCGCGACCCGGAGACCGGCGAGCAGTTCAATCGTCAGGCCCTCAACGAAGAGCTCGAGAAGATCGAGAAGCCGGCAGGGATTTCCAATCCCAAGGATTTCCGTCACGAAGTGGTCAATTTCGTATTGCGGGCCCGGGCGCAGAACAATGGCATGAACCCCAGCTGGCAGTCCTACGAGAAACTCAAGAGCGTGATCGAGAAGAAGATGTTCGCCAATACCGAGGAGTTGTTGCCGGTGATCTCCTTCAACGCCAAGGCGTCCGCTTCGGATCAGCGCAAGCACGAGGATTTCGTCGCGCGCATGGTCGATCGGGGCTACACCGAAAAGCAGGTGCGGTTACTGTCCGAGTGGTATCTGCGGGTACGCAAGTCGCAGTAGCAGAACCCGTTGCCCGGCAGGAGGGAGGTTTTGACGTATCTTCTGCTTGCCGGGGCGCAATCCGCGCAGGGAGGTGAGAATGAGCTACTTTATCGACCGTCGACTCAATGCACGCCACAAGAGTGCGGTGAATCGACAGCGATTCCTGGATCGGTACCGCACCCATATCAAGCGTTCGGTGGAAGAGGCGGTCAATCGACGCTCGATCACCGACCTGGAGCGGGGTGAAAAGGTCTCGATTCCTGCTCGGGATATTTCCGAGCCGGTGTTTCAGCATGGGCCGGGTGGTGAGCGCACCATCGTAAGTCCCGGCAATCGTGAATTCGTTGAAGGCGATCGCCTTCGCCGGCCCGCCGGAGGAGGTGGCGGAGGCGCCGGGGAGGGGAGTGCTTCCGACCAGGGGGAGGGCATGGATGAATTCGCCTTCTCGCTGACCCGGGAAGAGTTTCTGGAGTTCGTGTTCGACGGCCTGGAACTGCCTCATCTCGAGCGCAAGCAGCTGGTCGATCTCGAGGAAGTGCACCCGGTTCGGGCCGGTATTTCCCGGGATGGCGTACCATCGCGTATCAACATCGTGCGCTCCATGCGTGAGGCCCAGGCTCGGCGTATTGCCATGCGAGCGCCCATCCGTCGCGCCCTGCGCGAGGCGATCGAGGCCCTGGAAACGGAAGAGCGCAAGGATCCGGTGTTGCGCAACCCTTCCCGCGTTACCGAATTGAAAGCCGAGATAGAGCGCCTTGAAAAACGGCTCGAGTCGGTGCCCTTCATCGATACCTATGACCTGCGCTACAACCATCTGGTCAATCAGCCTCAGCCATCCAACAAGGCGGTGATGTTCTGCATCATGGATGTCTCGGGATCGATGACCCAGTCCCACAAGGACATCGCCAAGCGCTTCTTTCTGCTGCTGTACCTGTTTCTCGAGCGCAACTACGAGAAGGTAGAGCTGGTCTTCGTGCGCCACCATACCGCCGCCAAGGAAGTGGATGAAGAGGAGTTCTTCTATTCCCGGGAGACCGGCGGCACCATCGTCTCCAGCGCCCTGACCCTGGTCGATGAGATCATTGCCAAGCGTTATCCGGCAGCGCAGTGGAATCTCTATGTCGCTCAGGCCTCGGATGGCGACAACTGGGACGACGACTCCACCACCTGTCGGCAGCTGCTGGTCAAGTCATTGATGCCGCGTCTGCAGTATTACACCTATGTCGAGATCACTCCCCACGCGCACCAGGCGTTGTGGGAAGAATACGAGAGCGTGCAGGACGATTTTCCCGAACGCTTCGCCATGCGACAGATCGTCGAGGCGGGGGATATCTATCCCGTATTCCGTGAGCTGTTTCGCCGTCGTGCAGAGGCGTAAAGCCTCGAGAGTGGCTGAACGATTCATGGCGGATGGCCAGGAGGCAACATGACCCAACGAACCCCTATCGCCACCGGTTCCGACTGGAACTTCGAGACACTCACCGACTATGAGCACGAGATCGCACGACTTGCGGATGAGTATCGCCTGGACACCTATCCCAATCAGATCGAAATAATCACCTCGGAACAGATGATGGACGCCTATGCCAGCGTCGGCATGCCGGTGGGCTATCATCACTGGTCCTTCGGCAAGCAATTTCTTTCCGTCGAGCAGGCCTATCGTCGTGGGCAGATGGGGCTGGCTTATGAGCTGGTGATCAACTCCGACCCCTGCATCGCCTATCTGATGGAAGAAAACACCCTGATGATGCAGGTATTGGTCATGGCCCATGCCTGCTATGGCCACAACTCCTTCTTCAAGGGCAATTATCTGTTTCGCACCTGGACCGATGCCTCGGCGATCGTCGATTACCTGGTCTTTGCACGCAAATACGTTGCAGAGTGCGAGGAACGCTATGGTGTAGGGGCAGTGGAGCAACTGCTTGATGCCTGCCATGCATTGCAGAATTATGGCGTCGATCGTTACAAGCGGCCTTCGCCGATTTCCGCCGAGGAGGAGGCGCGGCGTCAAACCGAGCGCGAGGAGTATCTACAATCCCAGGTCAACATGCTGTGGCGCACGATTCCACTCTCTCAGGCACTGGACACCCCGTTGGCGGAGAACGATGAAGACCCCCTGGGCTTGCATCAGCAAGGCCGGTATCCGGAAGAGCCCCAGGAGAATCTGCTCTATTTCATCGAGAAGAATGCTCCCTTGCTGGCTCCCTGGCAGCGTGAAATCGTGCGTATCGTGCGTAAGCTGGCGCAGTACTTCTATCCCCAGCGCCAAACTCAGGTGATGAACGAAGGTTGGGCCACCTTCTGGCATTACACTCTGATGAATCGGCTGTTCGAGGATGGACTGGTCGATGAAGGACTCATTCTCGAGTTTCTCCAGTCTCACACGGCGGTAGTCAACCAGCCGGGGTTCGATAGCCCTCACTACAGTGGCATCAACCCCTATGCGCTGGGGTTTGCCATGTTCAGTGACATTCGCCGGATTTGCGAAGCACCTACGGATGAGGATCGTGAGTGGTTTCCCGATATTGCAGGCAGCGACTGGCTCGAGACCCTTCATTTTGCCATGCGCAACTTCAAGGACGAGTCCTTCGTGCAGCAGTTCCTGTCGCCCAAGGTGATTCGCGATCTGAAACTGTTTTCGCTGGTCGATGATGATAGCGAGGAGCTACTGTCGATCGAGGCCATTCATGACGAACGGGGTTATCAACGGGTGCGAGAAGCCCTTTCCTTGCAGTATGCGCTGTCGGTGCGCGAGCCCAATATTCAGGTATGGAAAGCGGATATACGCGGCGATCGCTCGCTGACATTGCATCACGTTCAGGATCGGCGTCGACCGCTGGCCAAGAGCGTCTATCCGGTGATGCGTCATCTGCATCATCTGTGGGGGTTTCCGGTCAAGCTGGCATCCCTGGAGGGAGGCGATATCGTGCGACGCTATCAATGGCCGTTGCCGGACAAGGCGAGCGAAAAATAGAGGCGATAAATGCCTGCGCTCTGTGCTACTTGGACGGTATTACTTGTACGGCATTACTTGCATACTGAAACGCGCCGGACGATACCGGCGCGTTTTGCTTGGGTTTACAAGCAAAGAATCAGGCCTGTTTGGCCCAGGATTGACACCAGCCGTTCGGTTCGACGCTATTCTGCGGAAATAGCTGACATCCGTTATTGGCTTCCTGGAAGAACATGCAGTTGGAGCATAATTCACCTTCCTCATAGGCCGGATGATCGCTTGCTTCTTCGGCGTTCTTGACGTAATTCAACGCCTTTGCCTGAGGATCCTCGGGGTCGAGTGGTTCCAGTTCCTGAGCAAACGCCCGTTGGGAAAGAATGCCAACGCCAAAAGGCAAAGCAGCGAGGCCGAGTAGACTATTGCGCATGAACGCACGGCGACTATGTTGAGCCATGATATCTCCTTGATTTTTCATGTATAAGTCACGGTTTTGGGCGTTTTTCGCCTCTAATTTGCTCTGCTGCACTGTGCTGCCATGCTTGCAGCAGATCGAAACGCCACGTTTCGATGCTTCTTATCCTAGTCGATGCTGGCGGCAATCACTAATTTCCAGATGGCAGTGGTCGCGGCAATTGGTCGCGCGATAAAATGAGAGCAGCAAACTGCGTAGCGGTTTTGAGTGCGTACCTGCGGGCCGGCAGGATCTGGACTGCTTCGGTTTCACGAATAACTGATATACTGCAGGGTGATATCGGGCCGTCCCACCGTGACACTCGTTTACCCCTATTCAACTGCTACGCAAGCAAGGAGCCGTTCGATGCAAAATGCGGTGATTCTGATCAATGCCGAAAAAGGCCAGATCAAGGGCGTTGCCGAACGCTTGGCAGAAGTCAATGGCATCAGTGAGGTCTATTCGACCTGCGGCCGTTACGATCTGGTCGCCATTGCAAGGACCAGCAACTTCGAAAGTCTCGCGGAACTGGTCACCGAGCGGCTCATGCGCGTCGATGGCATTCGCGAAACCGAGACATTGAACGCCATGCAGGTGCATTCCCGGCATGATTTGGAGACCATGTTCAGCGTCGGTCTTTGAGGCTTGGTTGAAAAGCGCCTGGATTTCGCTTGTCGACTTTTCATTCCAAGCCTAATTCTTTTTAAACATTTCTTTAGAATTCAAATAAGCGATCGATGCTACTTTCTTTTCCATTTATACGCCGCCAGATGCGCAATCTGGGTGTTTCGCTGCTGTTTGTGTCGGTTGCCACCGGCTTGTGGTATTGGCAGGAGCAGGACGTTCGTGATCGCTTGAGCTGGATGGGCGTGCCTACCTGGGACACTCTTGGCGTTACCAATTTTCACCGTGTCCTGCGCAACGATGGCACTTTGATCGGCTGGTCCGACCTGCGGGTAAATCCGCTATGGGTGAGCTATCGGCTGCGGGAAGTCGATGATCCTCGCAGCGGGCCGCGTCCGAATTTCAAGCGGGACTGGCGAACGCTGTGGCCCATCGCGCCGGAAAGCTATTTTGGCAGCGGTTACGATAGAGGCCACTTGGCGCCCAATTATGCCATCGCCACGGTTCACGGGCGCACGGCGCAAACCCAGACATTCCTTATGTCGAACATCTCACCCCAGCGGCCGGACCTGAACCGCAAGCTTTGGCAACGCCTCGAAGAGGTGGTCATCGATCACTTCGTAGCACGCTTCGGGGTCGTTGAGGTGATCACCGGCCCCGTCTTTCCACCGGACTTTCTCGATAATGTCTTCAACCGAGTCGGTCTGGTCGAAGTGCCCCAGGCGTTCTACAAGATCATCGTGGTGCCGAGCAAGCAGCCTAAAGCGCTGGCATTTCTCATGCCGCAGACGGTGCAAGGAAACGAACCGCTGGATCGCTATCTGGTGAGTATCGATGAGATCGAGGCGCGCACCGGGCTGGATTTCTTCTCGCTATTGCCAGATGACGTCGAAGCAGGGCTTGAAAGCGGCATTCGGGAACAAGGATGGGATTTAAAGAAAGTAGCCAGGTTGCCGTCGCGTTATTGAGCACTCAAGAAAGTGGCCGAAAAACGAGAACGGAAGCAAAGGGGGGATAGGAGAAGATGATGCGATGCGTGTGGTGCCCAGGAGAGGACTTGAACCTCCACATCCGTAAGGATACTAGCACCTGAAGCTAGCGCGTCTACCAATTCCGCCACCTGGGCGCATCATCGTTGCTTGTATTACTGAAATCTTTAATCTGGTGCCCGGGAGAGGACTTGAACCTCCACATCCGTAAGGATACTAGCACCTGAAGCTAGCGCGTCTACCAATTCCGCCACCCGGGCAAGTGGTCACGCATATTACCGATTCTGCGTCGGAATGCAAGCAGGAAAACGCCGTTTCAGCGGCTGAAATTGGCGTTTCCACAGCTGATGGTTGGGTCGTTTCCCTGGCGGCGCTATACTGCGCCCATGACACTTTATTCTTATCTTGCTTCATACCGGCTGCCGCACGCCCATTTCTTCTCGAGGAAGCTTCATTCATGAACCATTGGACGTTGAGCGACGACCCACAGGCGGAGCGCGAAGCCCATAAATACGATCGGCCCGTGCCCAGCCGGGAGTATCTTCTATCCCGACTCGAAGAGTACGGCAAACCCATTACCCACGAGAACATGAGCCGCCTGCTGGGGCTGGAGGATGACGACCAGCTCGAAGCAGTGCGTCGGCGCCTGGCTGCCATGGAGCGTGACGGCCAGATACTGCGGGATCGACGTGGCAATTACGCCTTGATCGACAAGCTCGATCTGGTCAAGGGCAAGGTGCTGGGGCATCGCGACGGCTTCGGGTTTCTGATCCGCGATGATGGCAAGAAACCGGATCTGGTGATGCCGCCTCGTCAGATGCGCCGGGTCTTTCATGGTGACCATGTCTTGACGCGGGTGAGTGGCCGGGATCGGCGTGGCCGCGACGAGGCCACCATCGTCGAGATACTGGCGCGCAATACCCAGACCCTGGTGGGCATCTATCGTGAGCGCTCCAGCGAATTCAGCGTATTGATCCCGGAGAATTCGCGCATCCCGCTCGAAGTGATCATCCCCAACAAGGCGACCGGCGGCGCCAGGGACGGACAGGTCGTTTCAGTCAAGATCACCCAGCAGCCAGAGACCCGGATGCAGCCGGTGGGTGAAGTCGTCGAGGTGCTGGGAGAGCGCATGGACCCGGGCATGGAGATCGACATTGCCATTCGCAGCCACGATATACCCGCGGATTTCCCGCCGGAAGTCGAAGACGAGATTGCCGGTATTTCCGCGGAAGTGGTCGAGGCAGACAAGCAGCATCGGGTCGACCTGCGGGATACACCCCTGGTCACCATCGATGGCGAGGACGCCAAGGATTTCGATGACGCGGTATGTGCCTGGAAGACCAAGTCGGGAAGCTGGAAGCTGCTGGTCGCCATTGCCGATGTGTCTCATTATGTGCGCATCGGCTCGGCGCTGGATCAGGAAGGGCATACCCGAGGTAATTCGGTCTACTTTCCGGGCCAGGTGGTGCCGATGCTGCCGGAGCTTCTTTCCAATGGTCTCTGCTCGCTGAATCCTGACGTCGATCGCTTGACCCTGGTCTGTGAGATGAACATTTCCCAGACCGGGGCGATCAGCCGCTACAAATTCTACGAGGCGGTCATTCGCTCCCATGCGCGACTGACCTATACGCAAGTCGGAGAAATGCTCGAATCGCCGGATAGCGCCGAAGGCCAGGCGCTGTGCGAGCGCTATCGTTCGGTATTGCCGTCACTGAAAAACCTGCATGCCCTTTACAAGATACTGCGAGCGTCCCGCAGCCAACGTGGAGCCATCGACTTCGAAACCACGGAAACGGAAATCCTGTTCAATTCCGAGCGCAAGATCGAGGCCATCGTACCGCGCACCCGCAACGACGCTCACAAGCTGATCGAGGAGTGCATGCTGGCGGCCAACGTGGCTACCGCGCGTTTCCTCGACAAGCATGATCTGCCCGCGCTGTATCGCATTCACCAGCCGCCCTCCCCGGAACGGCTCGACAAGCTTCGCCTGTTTCTCAACGAGCTGGGCCTGTCCCTGGGTGGCGGGGATGACCCCACGCCTCAGGATTACCAGGCGCTGCGCGAGGTGATCAAGGATCGACCGGATGCGGACATCATTCAGACGGTAATGCTGCGCTCGATGAGCCAGGCGGTTTACTCACCGCAGAATGAAGGACACTTCGGCCTGGCCTATCAGGCCTATGCCCACTTCACCTCGCCGATCCGGCGCTATCCGGATCTGCTGGTACATCGCGCGATTCGCTCGGTGATTCGAGGCCCGCGCAAGACCTCGACGGTCGAGCGGGTCGAGGGGGCGCCGGTGGAAAAACCCAGCCAGTGGTGCCCTTATACCTTCGAGCAGATGGTCGAGCTGGGCGAACACTGCTCGATGACCGAGCGCCGCGCCGACGACGCCACGCGCGACGTTGCCGATTGGCTCAAGTGCGAGTTCATGTCCGACAAGGTGGGCGACGTCTTCGAGGGCACCATCGCCTCGGTG
The DNA here is from genome assembly GCF_947493865.1 of uncultured Halomonas sp. Lineage (GTDB taxonomy): Bacteria > Pseudomonadota > Gammaproteobacteria > Pseudomonadales > Halomonadaceae > Modicisalibacter. Next base: position 108,456 of record NZ_CANLTC010000010.1, on the reverse strand, counting down.
ACCGGGTTTGGCATCTTCGTGCGGCTCGACGATGTGTATGTGGAAGGGCTGGTTCATGTCACCTCACTGCCCTCGGACTACTATCATTACGAGCCCGAGAAGCATCGCCTCAAGGGTGAGCGTGGCGGCATGGCCTATCGCCTTGGGGATGGGGTTACCGTGCAGGTGGCCCGGGTCGATCTCGACGATCGCAAGATCGATTTCGAGTTGATCGATGAAAAGCCACGCAAGCAGCGTCAGCCGCGCAAGCCCAAGGCCAGCGCCGCTGGCGCCCCGGCGCCCAAGGACGAAAAAGCGGGGCAGGCGACATCCAATAAACACAAGTCGCGGCCGGGCAAGAAAGAGCGCGAAAAAGACAAGGCCGGTGCGCCAGGTCGTTCCCGGCGGGGTAGGCGCAAGCCCGCCGGCAACAAGACATGAGTCGCGCTGGTTCATCCCGTGGCCGCACTTCGTCCCGGAGTCCACGTCGCGGCAAGGATGCTCGGTCTACCGGTGCAGTCAGGCCCAATGGCCTAGATGCCGTGTTTGGCATGCATGCGGTCGAGGCATTGTTCAACCAGGATGCCATGCCGCGAGAGCTGTGGGTGCAGGAAGGCCAGGCGGAAACCCGCTTGTCCACGCTAGTGGACAAGGCACGCCATGCCGGTACGCACCTGACCCACCATCCACGCGAAGTGCTCGATGAGATCGCCCAGGGTGGCGCGCATCAAGGAGTCGTTGCCTTCTGCACGCCGCTCATGGCACATAGTGAAGAAGAGTTGATGTTGCGGCTCAATGGATGGCCGCACCCGGAGCCGCCGCTGCTGCTGATTCTCGATGGCGTCACCGATGTGCACAATCTCGGCGCCTGCCTGCGTAGCGCCGATGCGGCGGGCGCTCATGGCGTCATCCTGCCAAAGGACAAGTCCGCGCCTCTCAACGCCGTGGTACGCAAGGTGGCCTCGGGCGCAGCGGAGAGCGTGCCGGTCTATCAGGTCACCAATCTGGCAAGAGCCATGGCACGGCTCAAGGATGCCGGGGTCTGGTTGAGCGGGGCAGCCGGTGAGGCGGAAGCAAGCTTGTTCGATATCGACCTTACCGGCCCTTGCGGGCTGGTGATGGGCGCCGAGGGCAAGGGATTGAGGCGCCTGACCCGGGAGGCCTGCGACACGCTGATCAGGTTACCCATGGCCGGCAGTGTCTCCAGTCTCAACGTGTCGGTAGCCGCCGGTATCTGTCTGTATGAAGTAGTGCGCCAACGGCGCTGACAGGATCTCGCCTTTTCTTGCAAGAAGAGGGGGGGATCATTACAATAATGCGGTTCTTCGAACACCCCATCTAGTTCATCTAGTAAACCACGACTCCTTGCTTCCCGCGGTGGGATTTCCCTGCCCCCAGGAAGCTGTCAAACCGAAAGGAGAGTTCATGCGTCATTATGAAGTCGTCTTCATGGTCCACCCGGACCAGAGCGAGCAGGTGTCCGCCATGGTCGAGCGCTACACCGGGCTCGTTACCGACAACGGCGGTACCGTTCACCGTCTTGAGGATTGGGGTCGCCGTCACCTGGCCTACCCGATCAACAAGATCCATAAAGCCCACTACGTGCTGATGAACATCGAGTGCCGCGGCGAGACCCTCGACGAACTCGAGAACATCTTCCGTTTCAACGATGCGATCATCCGTAGCCTGGTCGTGCGCTGCAAGGAAGCCGTCACCGAAGCTTCACCGATGATGAAGCCTGCTGATGACCGCCGCCCGCGTCGTGAAGACCGTTCCGACAAGCCCCGTGGCGAGCGTGACGATGACAGCAGTGAGCGTGACGACGACAGCCGTGAGCGCTCAGACGACAGTCGTGAACGTTCCGACGATAGTTCCGAGCGTCCGCAAACCGCCGACGCCCAGTGATCCGCATTTCCAGGAGGATGATTCATGGCACGTTTTTTCCGTCGCCGTAAGTTCTGTCGTTTCACCGCAGAAGGCATAAAGCATATCGATTACAAGGATCTCGATACGCTCAAGGCCTATATCACGGAAACCGGCAAGATCGTTCCGAGCCGCATCACTGGCACGCGAGCGCGTTATCAGCGTCAGCTTTCGACAGCCATCAAGCGTGCTCGTTATCTGTCGCTACTACCCTATACCGATAGTCACCAGTAAGACGTCGGCGTGATGCTTCCCCTGGCCCGCTGGGTCATGCGCGGTACACCTCAGGCAGCGGGGGCTGCTGCCCTGGCGGCAATCGTACCGTGGCTGTTCTGGTTCAGCGCCGCGGTGGCCGCTTTGGTCACTCTGCGCCTTGGACTGAGTTCAGCGCTGCTGGTGATCATCGCTGCGGCGGTGCCTACCGGTTGGTGGTGGAGCCAGGGGGATGTCATTCCCTTGGCAAGCCTGCTGCTGGTGACACTGATGGCCACCGTGCTGCGTGCTCGCATGCGCTGGAGCGAGGCTCTGATTGTAGGTGCCCTGGTCGGCGCTGCGATGATTCAACTGGGGATATTCCTGCCCCCTGGCGGGGCGGGACCGCTGCTTGAGCAACTGCAGCAGAGTTCGCCGGAAATCGAGCGTATGCTGGGGCAGCTCAACGACCAAGGCGTTGCGACCGAGCAACTCGCAGGCCTGCTGATCGGCGGTGTGACGGGGTTGATCGTATTGTTGGCTGCGGTGGCGTGTCTTGCGCTGGCGCGTAGCTGGCAGGCGGGGTTGTACAATCCCGGCGGCTTTCGCAGTGAATTCCAGGCGCTGCGGCTTACGGTCAAGGAACTGGCGCTGCTGATAGGGCTGGGCATCGCGGGTGTTCTGCTGGCACTGCCGGCCCTTGCCATGCTGGCCTGGGTACCGCTATTGGTGAGTGGCGTTGCGCTGATACATGGTTTTGTCGGTCTCAAGGGTATGAACAAGCTATGGCTGGTAGCGTTTTATATATTGCTGCTGACGACATGGCCCATGATTTTGATTGTGCTGCTGCTGGGTTTCATCGACACCTTCGCGGATTTTCGCGGCCGAATGGCCCGCAGCCAATGACAAGAGGTTAACGAGATGGAAGTCATTCTGCTCGACAATATCGGTAGGCTGGGTGCGCTAGGTGACAAGGTCACCGTCAAGCCCGGTTATGGACGTAACTATCTGGTGCCCTACGGCCTGGCCGTACCGGCAACCAAGGAAAATGTGCAAGCATTCGAATCCCAGCGTGCCGAGCTCGAAGCGCAGGCAGCAGAGCGCAAGAGCGAAGCCGAGAACCGTGCCGAACAGCTCAACGATATCGAGTTGTCGCTGGTCGCCAAGGCCGGTGACGAAGGCAAGCTCTTCGGTTCTATCGGCCCTCGCGATCTGGCGGATGCGCTGTATCAGGCGGGTATCGAGGTCTCCAAGAGCGAAGTTCGTATGCCGGAAGGCCCTCTCCGTGCTACCGGCGAGTACGACGTCCAGTTGCACCTGCATCCGGAGGTCAATGCTACCATTCGCGTAGTCGTGGTGGCCGAATAATCGGTTCTGGATGCATCGAAACGCGGCAGCTCGTCTGCCGCGTTTTTTTATGGGTAGAATGCGTGATGCATCATAAGCCGAACCAACCCTGCGGAACATTCAATGAGTGATACCCACGAACTCGACCAGGAAACCGCGGCGCTCAAGGTGCCTCCGCACTCCCTGGAGGCGGAACAGTCGGTGCTGGGCGGGTTGATGCTCGACAACGATGCCTGGGATACCGTTTCCGAGCGGCTGGTGGCAGACGATTTCTATCGTTATGGGCACCGCCTGGTATTCAATGCCATGATCCAGCTGGCGGAGTCCTCTCATCCCCTCGATGTGGTGACGCTATCCGAGGCGCTGGAAAATCGCGATCAGCTCGATACCGTGGGGGGACTGGCGTATCTTGCCGAATTGGCCCGCAATACGCCTTCCGCAGGCAATATTCGCGCCTACGCGGATATCGTTCGCGAGCGTGCCACCCTGCGCAAGTTGATCCAGGCTGCCAATCAGATCGCCGAGAGTGCGTTCAGCCCCCAGGGAAGACCCTCGGATGAATTGGTCAATGAGGCCGAACGCATGGTCTTTCAGATCAGTGAGTCACGGCCCAAGGCCGGCGGCCCCGTTGGCATGAGTCAGCTGTTATCCAAGGCGGTCGATCGCATCGACGAGCTGTTCAACATGCAGGGCCAGATGACCGGTCTATCCTCGGGCTTTCGCGATCTCGACGACATGACCTCGGGCTTGCAGCCCTCGGATCTGGTGATCATCGCCGGGCGTCCTTCCATGGGCAAGACCACCTTCGCCATGAACCTAGTGGAGCACGCGGTCATCTCCAGCGACAAGCCGGTGATGGTGTTTTCCATGGAGATGCCCGCGGATTCGCTCATGCTGCGCATGTTGTCGTCCCTGGGGCGTATCGACCAGACCCGGATGCGTACCGGCCAGCTCGAGGACGAAGACTGGCCACGTCTGACCTCGGCGGTCAATCTGCTCAAGGACAAGCAGCTCTTCATCGACGATACGGCGGCGCTGTCGCCCAACGAGATGCGTTCACGCATTCGCCGGGTGGTGCGGGAGCAGGGCAATCTGGGCTTGATCATGATCGACTATCTTCAACTGATGCAGATACCCGGCTTTTCCGAAAACCGAACCGGCGAGATCTCCGAGATATCCCGCTCCCTCAAGGGGCTGGCCAAGGAGTTCGGTTGCCCTGTGATTGCGCTTTCCCAGCTCAACCGCTCCCTGGAGCAGCGTCCGAACAAGCGGCCGGTGATGTCGGATCTACGCGAATCTGGCGCGATTGAACAGGATGCAGACGTCATCGCCTTCGTTTACCGTGATGAGGTCTATAATAGCGATAACCCGGATAATAAAGGGCTGGCCGAACTGATCATCGGCAAACAGCGTAACGGGCCCATCGGTACCGTGCATATGGCCTTCATTGGTAAATATACGCGCTTCGAGGATCTTGCTCCGGACAGCTACGGACAGCATTTTGGCGAATAGAGGATTGAGACCCCATGGCAAGCGGCTTTCGACGCGGTAATCGTAAACGCATCCCCAAGCTCGAGGGGCGGGGAGAGCTTGAGAGCGTAGAGCGGGAAGGGCCCTTCAAGGAGTGGCTGGGGATGCCGGATCTGTATCGCTACCATCTGGTCGTTGATGGCAAGGCTTATAGCTATCAGACCGAAGACAAGGAGTTGCCGGTAACCATTGGCGATCATGTGGTGTTCCGCTACAAGGAAACCAAAGCCGGCAACTGGGTGGATCGCAACTCCCTGGGTGTGGCGATCGATCCTTCCAGCTACCAGGAATGAGAAATACAACCTTCTGTTGAACGTCTTTACTGATCGAAGGTTGCAGAGTTAACCGCAACTTATACAAAAATGTATGATGGTATAATCCATTCTCCATTACGGCAGAATGCGGCTATTTTTGCGTTTTGTAATCAAGGTCAGGAGAGAGTAGATGTCCACCCCCCGCTTCGGCGTATTGATGGCCAATCTGGGTACGCCGGATGCCCCCACCCCCGAGGCGGTTCGCCGTTACCTAGCGGAATTTTTATGGGATGAACGGGTCGTCGATGTGCCGCGGCCGCTATGGTGGCTGATTCTCAATGGCGTGATCCTGCGCTTTCGACCCAGCAAGGTGGCCAAGGGGTACGCTGCGGTGTGGCAGGAAGGCGGCTCGCCCCTGCTGGTATTCGGTCGCCGTCAGCAGCAGGCGCTCAAGGCGCTGCTTGCCGAGCGCCTGGGGGAGGACATTCCCGTTGAACTGGCCATGACCTATGGCAAGCCAAGCATGGAGGAAGCGGGGTTGAAGTTGCGGGATGCCGGTGTCGAACGCATTCTGGTACTGCCGCTGTATCCCCAGTTCTCGCGCTCCACTACTGCGGCGGTATTCGACCGTCTCGCCAAGGCGCTCAAGCCTTGCCCGCACCTGCCGGAACTGCGCTTCATTCGTGATTATCACGACCACCCTGCCTATATCGAAGCGTTGGCCAATAGCGTGCGGGAGCACTGGCAACGGCAGGATGGGCAGCGTGGACGCCTGATGATGTCCTACCATGGCATCCCGCAGCGCTATGCCGATAATGGCGATCCCTATCCGCGCCACTGTGAGACCACCAGCCGACTATTGGCCGAAGCGCTTGGCCTGAAAGAGGGCGAATGGCAAATGACCTATCAATCCCGCTTTGGTCGCGAGGAGTGGCTCAAGCCCTATACCGATCATACCTTGATGGCGTTACCGGAGCAGGGGGTCGAGCACGTGGACATCATGAGCCCGGCCTTCTCCTCGGACTGTCTGGAAACCCTGGAGGAGCTGGAGGTGGAAAATCGCGACAACTTCATGAACGCCGGCGGCAAGTTATATCGCTATATTCCGGCCCTCAATGATCGTGACGATCACATTGCCTTGTTTGCCAGCCTGGTGGAGCAGCATACCCAGGGATGGTGAGTCGCGGGAGAAGCGTCAGGGAGGAGGCGTGATCTCGGCACGCTCACTAGGCTCGGGATTTTCCTCTTCTTCATCGAGTTCCTCTGGATGGCCCTGAGTACGCTGATCGTGCGGCAGTTTCTGGTGCAGCGCACTCTTGGCCAGTAGATGCGCCGAGACCGGTGCGGTGATGAAGAGAAAGATCGTGATCAGCAGTTCCTGCACGCTGAAACCCCCGCCCACCAAACTGAAATAGCAGGCAGAGGCGATTAGCACGCACCCCACCCCCAGCGTCGAGGTCTTGGTCGGACCGTGCAGGCGCATGTAGAAATCCTTGAGGCGTGTCATCCCAAGAGCGCCGATGAAGGCGAACACGCCTCCTGCGATGAGGAAGAAGGCGATCACGCCCTCCATGAAGGTATAAAAGCCGATCATGAGATGTCTCCTGCTTGATCCTTTTGATCCCTACTCGATAATATCGCCGCGCAGCAGGTACTTGCAGACCGCCACCGTACTGATGAAACCTAGCATGGCGATCAACAGGGCGGCCTCGAAGTAGATCTTCGAGTTGAGCCAGATGCCGAACAATATGATCAGGCCGATGGAATTTATGTACATGGTATCCAGGGCCAGAATCCGGTCGGGCAGGCTGGGACCGATGACGGCCCGGAAAAGAGTGAGCAATACGGACGCCGCAAATAGCGCCAGGCTGATCCACAGGGCCATGTCTAGCATTCGAAGATCTCCATCAGGGGGCGCTCATAGCGCTCATGGATGTCGCGAATCTCCTTGTCGATATCGTCCACATCCAACGCATGGATCAACAAGCTCTTGCCGTCCATACGCAAGTGCGCGGATACGGTGCCCGGGGTCAGGGTGATGGTGCTGGCCAGTACCGTGATGGAAAAGTTTTCCTTGAGCTGCAGTGGGTACTCGATGAAAGCGGGGTTCATGTGCTTTCGCGGATGGAGGATGATCCAGGAGACCTGCAGGTTGGCAACGATAATGTCGCCGAGTACGCGAATAATGTAGCGCACCAGTAGCAGGGGACGCTTGAGCAGCGGCGGGTGTTCGTAGAAAGGCGCTACCACCAGCGGAATCAATAGCGCCAGCGCACCGCCCAGCAACCAGTGGCCCAGCCCGAGACTTTGCTGCAACAGCAGCCAGACCACCAGTAACAGGATCGAAAGCATGGGCATGGGCAGCCAGCGGCGTGGTCGTATCATGGGGCCTCTCCTGTCTTCTGGGGCGCGATGATGGCGCGAATGTACCCATCATGATTGGCCAGCTGTTCCGCTGTAGCCCGGGTGTACTCGGTGACAGGGCCGGCAAACAGCGCCAATACCGGCGACGCGCCGATCAACAGGCCAATGGCAATACCTCGCCAGAGGCCTAGGTTTGTCACTGCGGTTTCGTCTCTGGGAGTCGTGCGCCAGAACACCGTCGAGCCGGCACGACTCATGGCAACGATGGCGACAAGCCCGCTGACCAGCAACACACCCCATAACAAGGCTTGCTGGGTCGGACCCGAGGCCGCCTGCAACAAGAGCATCTTGCCGATGGCGCCGGAGAGCGGGGGCATACCCGCAATGCCCATGGCACCGATGAAGAAGAATAGTCCCAGTGGCACCGGTTCTTTCACTCCTCGAGCTCGCACGATACGCGCACCGGCTTGGCCGCGCTGCATCGCGATGCTGTCGACCAGCAGAAACAGGCCACCGGTAAGCAAAGTGGTATGCGGTAGATAATAGAGAAGGGCGCTTTGGGCCGCGAGGCTATTCATGCCGATACCCGCCAGCAGCGTGCCCACGGAAAGGATGATCAGATAGGCCACCTGAGCACGCAGATCCCGGGCGGCCAGCACACCGACCGTGCCCAGCACCAGAGTGGCGAGTCCCAGCCACCACACCCAGGGTTGCGCCAGGTTGCCAAGAGGGCCCGCATGGTCACCGAATATCAGGCTGTAGACTCGTATGATGGCGTAAATGCCGATCTTGCTCATTACCGCAAACAAGGCCGCCACCGGTGCCGGCGCTGCCGCATAGGCCCGGGGCAGCCAGAAGTACAGGGGTAGCATGGCGGCCTTGAGCCCGAACACGACCAGCAGCAGCATGGCGCCAACCTTGACCAGTTCCATCTGTTCCGGCTCGAGGTTGTCGATGCGCATGGCCATGTCGGCCATGTTGAGAGTGCCGGTCGCGCCATACAAGGTGCCCACGGCGAGCAGGAAAAGCGCCGAGTTGGCCAGGTTGAGCGCAACATAATGGAAGCTGGCATGAATGCGCGTCTTGCCTCCGCCGTGCATGAGCAGCGCGTAGGAGGCGATCAGCAGCACTTCGAAGAAAACGAACAGGTTGAACAGATCGCCGGTCAGGAAGGCCCCGTTGATCCCCATTAGCTGAAGCTGAAAAAGGCCATGATAGTTCGTGCCCTTTTCATCCTCGCCGGCACAGGCATAGATCACGCTTCCCAGTGCCAGCACCGAGGTCAACAGCACCATCATTGCGGACAGGCGATCGAGTACCAGGATGATGCCGAAAGGCGGCTGCCAATCGCCCAGGGCGTAGTAGCGGATCTCGTCATCCGACACCTGGATCACCAGGGCGATGGCAATGACCACCAGCAGCGTGGTTGAGATCAGCGAGATGATGCGCCGTGGACGCGTCGCACCATCGCGATTGAGCAGTAACAGCAAGCCGGCGAATAGCGGCAGAAGGATGGGCAGGATGGGCAAGTGCTGCATCAGGACTTGTTCTCCCGGGATTCGTTGGCGCGACCGGCGTGTACATCGTCGCTGCCCAGCTCACCCCGCACGCGAATGGCGAGAATGACCGAAAAGGCGGTCATGGCAAACCCGATGACGATGGCGGTCAGTACCAATGCCTGGGGGAGCGGGTCGGTATATTGTCCGCCGTGACCGTCGATGACGGGGGCGGCGTCGGTGTTCAACCCTCCGGTGGAGAACAGAAACAGGTTGACCGCATAGGACAGCAGCGTCAGCCCGACCACCACGGGGAAGGTTCGTCCGCGCAGGGCCAGGAAAAGGCCGCAGGCTGCCAGTACACCGGTAATCGTGGCGTAAAGCGCTTCCATCAGCTTGGCTCCTTTTGCGTGGTGGATTGTTTCGTGGGGCGGTGGGGCGTGGTGATCTTGCCCAGGTTGGCCAGGATCATCAGCGTCGCCCCGATGACGGTGAGATAGACCCCCAGATCGAAGAACAAGGCGGTAGCAAGCTCCACATCACCGATCAAGGGGATATGGAAATGCCCGAAGCTCGAAGTCAGGAAAGGATAGCCGAACAGCCAGCTGCCCAGACCGGTCAGGGCAGCGATACCGACGCCGACCACGGCAATCGGTTGAAACTGGAAATCCAGGCGCTGCTGCGTCCATTCGACTCCGCGAGTGATATACAGCAGGATCAGCACGACCGCCGTCACCAGACCCGCGATGAACCCCCCCCCTGGTGCATTATGACCGCGCAGGAAGATGAATACTGACACCAGCAGCGCCATCGGCATCAACGACTGGGATACCGTGGCCAGAATCATGGGATGACGATCCGGCGACCAGGGGCGGCCCTCGAAATCGCTGGAAGGCATGAATAGACGCAAACGATTGAGCAGCTTGTAGATACCGATACCGGCGATGCACAACACGGTGATCTCGCCCAGGGTGTCGAAGCCGCGGAAATCCACCAGGATGACATTGACCACGTTGTGGCCGCCGCCGCCGGGCACGCTGTTCTCCAGAAAGAAATCGGCTATCGATGACACGGGCCGCGTGAGAACCGCATAGTTGAGACTGGCAATGATACCGCCAAAACCGGTGCATACGAGGACATCGCGCACCACGCGCCGACCGTTGGACTCCTTGGGGGTGCGCTGGGGCAGGAAGAACAGCGCCAGCATCAGCAGGATCATCGTCACGACCTCGACGGCCAACTGGGTCAAGGCAAGGTCTGGCGCCGAAAAGCGGGCGAAGATCAGTGATGTCATCAGGCCGACGATCGACAGCATGAGAATCGAGATCAAGCGACGACGATGCAGACAGGCCGTGGCGAGGCCAGCAAAGATGGTAATGCCGGCGCCGATGATCAGGATGCCATCGAGAGGCTGTAACGCCTTGCCACCGTAAAGCGAGGACACTTCCATCAGGCTGCTGCCGGCCAAGGCCAGCACGGCGATCACCAGCCACAGCATGTAGCGCTGCAACGAGCCATTTTCCAGAGCGTCGAGGCCCCACTGAAAGGCCTTGACGATGGCCTGCATGAAGCCTTCGTAGACCGATAATGGATCAATTCCGGCGAACTGACGCTGAAAGTTGAACAGATGCTGGCGCAGCAGATAGACGACCACCCCGCCGCCCAAGGCGATGGCGCTCATCAGCAGAGGCAGATTGAAGCCATGCCATATCGCCAGTTTCAGCTCCGGCGGCGAAGCCATCAGGGCAGCATCCGCGGCGGCGTAGATCAATCCGGTAACGGTGATGGCGGGAAGGAGCCCGATCAGTATACACAGCGAAACCATCAGAATGACCGGTGCCCGCATCAGCCAGGGCGGCTCATGGGGCGTCTTGGCTACTTCCCGAGGGGGGCCGTCGAAGAAGATGTTACGCACGAAGCGCAGTGAATAAGCCACGGAAAGCAGGCTGCCCACTACCGCCAGCGCCGGTATCAGCCAGGAAAGCCCACCCAGCAACTGGGTGTCGAGCGTTTCCGTGAGCATCATCTCCTTGGACAGGAAACCGTTGAGCAGCGGTACCCCGGCCATGGAGGCGCTGGCAATTGTCGCCAGCAAGGTGGTAACCGGCATGTAGCGCCACAGGCCCTTGAGCTTGCGAATGTCCCGGGTGCCGCATTCGTGGTCCACGATACCCGCCACCATGAACAGGGAGGCCTTGAACAGGGCATGGTTGAGAATGTGAAAGACTCCGGCCACCACCGCCATGCGACTATCGAAGCCGAAGAGCATGGTGATGAGCCCCAGGTGGCTGACTGTGGAATAGGCCAGGATTGCCTTGATGTCGTACTTGATGATTGCGAAATAGGCGCCGTAGATCAGGGTCGTCAGACCTGTCAGACCCACCAGATAGAGCCAGATATCCGTGCCTGCCAGTGCCGGATGCATCCGAGCCAGCAGGAAGACCCCTGCCTTGACCATGGTGGCGGAATGCAGGAAGGCGGAGACCGGGGTCGGGGCGGCCATCGCCTGAGGCAGCCAGAACTGGAAGGGGAATTGGGCCGATTTGGTGAACGCCCCCAGCAGTACCAGCAGCACCGCCGGCACATAGCGCGGGTCGTATTGAATGATCTCGCGACTATCGAGCACTACCTGCATGTCGTAGGAGCCGACGATATCGCCAATCAGCAGCAACCCCGCCAACAGGGCGAGTCCGCCCAGGGCGGTGACGGTCAAAGAGGCCCGGGCGCCTCGTCGTGCGTTGGTCTGGGTGTACCAGAAGCCGATCAACAAAAATGAGGTGAGGCTGGTCAGCTCCCAGAACATCCACAGCAAGATCAGATTGTCCGCCATGACGATGCCCAGCATGGCGGTCATGAACAGCATCAGGAAGGCGTAGAAGCGCGGCATGCTATCGTCTTCCGACAAATAGAAGCGCGTGTAAAGGATGATCAACAAGCCAATGCCGAGGATCAGCAGGGCGAACAGCAGCGACAATCCATCCAGACGCAACGCGAAATCAAGGCTGAGCGCGGGAATCCAGGATATCGAAAAGCGCAGCACCTCGCCGTCGAGGACACTCCCTGCCTGGGTAAGCAGAATGCCAAAAGCAATCGCAGGGGCCAGTGCCGTTAGCAGGGCACAGGTAGTGCGCTTGTCGTTGGAGCCCAGCAGAGGCATCAGACTGCCCAGCAAGGGGAGCAGTACTATCAGAAGCAATGGCATGAACGACCCACTCTTAGCGTTAGCATTCCGTAGGCTGGACGCAACGAGCATCAAGCCAATCAGTTTACAGTTCAGCCGGTAATCCCCCGGCTATCAAGCATCCAAAGGTGGAGGGTCGGGCAGAAAAGGATGCCTGGCCGCGCGTAGCGACCGCGTCCATAGTGCTATACAGTCAAAAATGTCGTTGGCCAAAGTGAGGGCATGGCAACATACACGCGAATCAGCCAGTCTCGAGCGATAGCGGTCAGTCACGGATTCCTGCCTCCTTGCATGGCTTCAAACACGTCATGTGCGAATTCTAACAGTCTGAAAGTGAATGAGATTCTATACAATCAGCGGCGTCGAATCGAAGATGTTTCGACTCTACCACGGCTTTCCGGCCCCTCGCCAGCGCCGATGAGTAGTCAGGTCTTTTTCGTGCTTCTGTATGAACGCCAAGCAAGTAGCATCACTGCTTGCCGCGCTGTATCAGAACCTACGTAGATTCTGATGATGGCAGTAGTTCTTTGTCATCTCGCGGTGTTGGTGTGCCTTGATGCAATGGGATGAACCAAAAGCATTAGAGACACTGGTCGTCACTGCCGTCCTGGGGGAGAATGCTCCTTTCGCCCTTGGTAAGGACATCTCATGTACTGTCGTTTCAGCACCGTTTCTCTAGTGACTCTGGCTCTTTTGATATCCGTGAGCGGTTGCCAATCCCATGCCAATGCTACTGCCGATATGGATGTCGCGGCCAGCAGTGGAGCGAGTGCCGGAAAAAGCGCGGCTCCAACTGCTGGTGCCGGGGAGAAAGCCAGCGACTCCTCGACCGGAAATTCAAGCTCGAGCGATAAAGTCGAGTTCTCGGAGTGGGTCGCTGACTTCAAGCGCGACGCTCGGGCCAAAGGCATCAACGACGTCACATTGAGCGCCGCCTTCGATTCGATCCAGTTGCAACCACGGATCATCGAACTGGATCGCAGTCAGCCGGAATTCAGTCGCCAGGTCTGGGACTACCTCGATAGCGCGGTTTCTGATGCTAGGGTGGCTCAGGGCAAGGCACAGTTCGACAAGCATCGTCGCGCCATCGAGTCGGCCAGCGAGCGCTATGGCGTCCCCGGCAACATACTCGTCGCTATCTGGGGTATCGAAAGCAATTATGGTAGCAACTTCGGCAGTTTCTCGACCATCGATGCCCTGGCTACCCTGGGCTATGACGGACGCCGTCCCGATTTTGCCCGCAGCGAGCTGATGGCGGCGCTGCGCATCCTGCAGCGGGGCGATATCGATCGCGACCACATGCGCGGTTCCTGGGCCGGCGCCATGGGCCATACCCAGTTCATCCCTTCGAGCTTCGAGGCCTATGCCCAGGACGGCGACAATGATGGGCGACGTGACATCTGGGGCAGCATCCCGGACGTCATGGCCTCGACGGCAAATTATCTGGCAAAGGCAGGGTGGCGCAAGGGTGAACCCTGGGGCCTGGAAGTGCGCTTGCCAGAGGATTTCGACTATGCCCAGACCGAACTTGCCAATCGCCAGTCGAGCCAGGCCTGGGCCGACCAGGGGGTGACGGCGGTAAACGGGACGGCGCTGCCGCCTTTTGAGAATGCCTCGGTCATCGCGCCCGCCGGGGCTCAGGGGCCGGCATTTCTGGTCGGACATAATTTCCGTGTCATCATGCGCTACAACGCATCCACCAGTTATGCCTTGGCGGTAGGGCTGCTTGCCAAGCGAATCGCCGGGGAGGCGGGAGTTCAAGGTGACTGGCCGCGAGGGGAGAAGGCCCTGTCCAGGACCCAGATAGAAGAGTTGCAAGCCCTGCTCAATGCCCAAGGCATGGAGGTGGGTAAACCCGATGGCATCCTCGGTCCCAATTCGCGCAAGGGTATTCGCGAGTATCAGCGCCATCTAGGCAAGACTCCGGACGGCTTTGCCACCGTGACGCTTTTGCAGCGTTTACGCAACGAAGAATGAAGACGGGCAATAATGAACTACCCTGAGCCAAGGGCAGGGGCTACGCTGTAAGAAGTCCATGAAACTAACAGGGACGTTCGAATCATGAAGAAACGTTTTACCTGGCCGCTGGTCGTCGTTGTCGTATTGGTGGTGGCCCTGGTGGCGTTGCGCGCGGCACTGCCCGAGTTGGTTCGCGATTATCTCAACGATCAGCTCGCCGCCATGGGCGACTATCGAGGCCACATCGATGATGTGGATATTCATCTCTGGCGGGGGGCCTATGGGATCAATGGTCTGAATATCGTCAAGACCAGCGGCGAGGTGCCGGTGCCTTTCGTAAGCGTCGATTCCTCCGATCTATCCGTCAGCTGGAGCGCGCTGTGGAAAGGCAGGATCGTGGCGGAAATAGCGGTGTTCAAGCCCGTGCTCAATTTCGTCGATGCCCCCCAGGAGGAAAATAGCCAGTCCGGGGAAGGGGCGGATTGGCAGAAAACCGTACAGGATCTGCTGCCCATCGAGCTTGACCGCGTCACCATTAACAAGGGACGCGTGCATTTTCGCAATTTCAGTTCGCAACCTCCGGTGGATCTCGAGATTTCCGAGATCGATGCGACCATCACCAATCTGAGTAATGCCGATCGCCGTGAAGGGGCCAAGGTCGCCGATATCGACGTTCAAGGATTGTTGCTCAACCAGGCCGCCACGGAGCTGCATGCAAGCCTCGATCCACTTGGCGACATGCAGGATTTCTCGATGAAGCTTCGCGTGCGCGACGCGGATCTGACCCGGTTGAACGACTTGACCCAGGCCTATGGCAACTTCGACTTTCAATCCGGTTCCGGGGATCTTGTCATGGAACTCGATGCCAAGGACGGCCAGCTTCAGGGCTATGCCAAGCCCCTGTTGAACAATGTGGACATACTCGATCTCGAAGAGGATGCCGAAAAAGGGGTGCTAAACGCTGCCTGGGAATCCCTGGTGGCCGGAGCAGGGTGGCTGTTTCGTAATAAATCCAAGGATCGGCTCGCAACCCAGATCGACATCAGCGGCAATCTCAAGCAGCAGGACATCAGCGGCTGGCAGGCTTTCGTGTCGGTACTGCACAACGCTTTCGTCGATGCCTATCAGGCGAATTTCGGCAGGGAGTGAATGCCCGCCTGGCGCCTGCTTCGGGCAAGATCGATACGTTCCAGGTCGTCAACAGGCGCTTGAATGGGTCGTTCAAAAGAGCCTGGCGAGCAGGGCGGTCACCGCGGTTTCGACTCTCAGGATTCGCTCGCCGATATGAACCCCTTCGCAGCCTGCTTCCATCAGACATTCCACTTCATAAGGAATGAACCCTCCCTCGGGGCCAATCACCAGCACACACTCCTCAGTCAGACCGCGAGGGCAGGCCGTGGGCATGCCGGGATGAGCGAAGAGGCCTCGGCGATCTTGCAATAGCTCAGGCAAACTATCCTCGATGAAAGGTTTGAAACGTCTTTCCAGTGTCACTTCAGGCAGTAGCGTATCCCGTGCCTGTTCCAGACCCAGCACCAGATGTTCATGAATCTTTCGTGGTGCGAGTTCCGGCGATTGCCAATAGCTCTTCTCTACACGGCAGGTGTGCAGGAGCGTGATATGCTTGACCCCGAGAGCGGTCACATGTTCCAGGGAGCGCGCCAGCATGCGCGGGCGCGGCAAAGCCAATATCAGGTGTACCGGCAGCGGTGCGGGTGGTGGCATTTCGAGCCTGGTCACGTCAAAGCAGGCACCACGCTCCTCCAGGCTGATCAGCCGACCGCGGCCTATGGCGCCATTGACGATACCCAGGGTCAATTCGGTGCCAATTTCCGCACCCTGTACCTCGCGTAGATGACGCACTCGGCGTGGGTCGCGGACCCAGGCATAACCTTCGGCATCGATATCCATTAGGTCGAGCAGGATCAGGTTCATGCCGTCTCCATGAGTCGGTTGTTTGATGGAATTAGGCGTCATATGCCTTGGCGGTGGCAAGGACGATGGATCTATGGCGGTTGCAAGCAACATGGTGCGATGCACAATGTATCGTTTAGGCGCAACCTAAATGCAGTATGTGTAATCTATAAGATGAAATGCGATTCTATGAAGAAAAAAGGGGGCGCCGTGCGTGTAATTCGCAAATATGCCAATCGTCGGCTTTATGACACTCAGCAAAGTCGCTATGTCACGCTTGAGGATCTGCGTGGGCTGATTCTCGAGGAGGAGCCGTTTCGCGTCGAGGATGCCAAGACCCGGGAGGATCTGACGCGTACCATCCTGCTCTCGATCATCATCGAGCAGGAGCAGGCGGACGGTGAGTCCGAAGTCTTTTCCAACGATCTGCTGCAGCAGTTGATCCGTGTCTATGCCATGGCGCGGCCCCTGCCGCTGGCGCGTTATCTCGAACAGGGTACCCAGCTCATGCTGGAACAGCAGAAGCGTCTGCAGGATCAGTGGCAGCAGGCCATGCGCAATTCTCCCATGGAATTGATGCGTGAGATGGCCGAGGACAACATGCGTTTTTGGAGGAACACCATCACCAAGGCGCAGCAAAAAGAAGACGATGATGAGGAGAAGCGATGAAGATCCTGATCATCGGCAGCGGCGGGCGTGAGCATGCGCTGGCCTGGAAGGCGGCGCAGTCACCCCAGGCGGAGCGTGTCTACGTGGCGCCGGGCAATGCCGGTACCGAGCGTGAACCGGCGTTGACCAATGTCGATATTGCCGTGGACGATCTCGTGGGCCTGGAAAACTTTGTCCGGGACAACGCCATCGATCTCACCATCGTCGGCCCGGAGGCGCCCCTGGTTGCCGGAATCGTCGATCGTTTTCGTCTTGCCGGGCTCCAGATTTTCGGTCCTACCCAGGCGGCGGCACAACTTGAAGGCTCCAAATCCTTTACCAAGGATTTTCTTGCGCGGCACGATATTCCATCGGCGCACTACGCTACTTTTACCGAGATCGAACCGGCGCTGAATTACCTCGCTGAACAGGGCGCGCCCATCGTGATCAAGGCGGATGGCCTGGCGGCAGGCAAAGGGGTGGTTGTCGCCATGACCGAAGCCGAAGCCGTCGCGGCGGTACGCGATATGCTCGAGGCCAACGCTTTTGGCGATGCCGGGGCACGGGTGGTGATCGAGGAGTTTCTCGAAGGGGAGGAGGCCAGCTTCATCGTCCTGGTGGACGGCGACCATATATTGCCCATGGCCACCAGCCAGGATCACAAGCGCGTGGGTGATGGCGACAGAGGGCCCAATACCGGTGGCATGGGGGCCTATTCTCCGGCACCGGTGGTTACCGATGAGGTCTATCAGCGCATTCTAGATGACGTGATCCTGCCCACCGTGAAGGGCATGGCGGAAGAAGGGCGCCCCTACACCGGATTTCTCTATGCCGGTCTGATGATCGATGAACGTGGTATGCCCAAGGTCATCGAATACAATTGCCGGCTAGGCGACCCTGAAACTCAGCCGATCCTCATGCGGTTGAAGAGCGATCTGGTGCAGCTATGTCTGGCCGGGATCGAAGGGCGACTCGATGACTATAGCGGTGAGTGGGATTCGCGGCCCGCGGTCGGCGTGGTCATGGCGGCTTCGGGCTATCCCGGCGCGTATCGCAAGAATGATGCGATCAGCGGCCTTGATGAGGCCGATGACGCTGGCTGCAAGGTATTCCATGCGGGTACCCGTCTGGACCAGCAGGGCCGGTTCGTCACGAGTGGCGGGCGTGTAGTATGCGTAACAGCGCTTGGTGAGTCTGTTTCTCGAGCACGGGATATCGCCTATGCCGGTGTGGCTGCGATTACCTGGGAAGGCGCGCTTTATCGTCGAGATATTGCGTATCGGGCCATTGCTCGACGCTGAGCGCATACCTGCCTGAACGTGGAATAACCATCAATAACAATGACCGGAGTGCTTCATGGAGCGTTTGCAGCTTGAGTTTCCAGAGGCCGATCTCGTGCATCGATATCCGCTTTCCGTACGGATCGGTGACATGAATTATGGCCGCCACCTGGGACATGATGCCTTGATTACCCTTTTGCACGAAGCTCGGGCTCAGGCGTTTGTCGCCCTTGGTTTTCGTGAGTGGGACGTGGCGGGTTATCCCAGCGTGGTAGCGGATCTGGCAGTGCAGTATCGTGCCGAGGCCAAATGGCCGGATGCACTGGAGGTGGAGACGGCGATCCCCGTTGCCGAAGAGCGCGGTTTCTGTGTCTATCAGCGCCTGCAACGCCCTGAGGACAAACGGACCATCGCCGTGGCGCGACTGAATCTGGTGCTTCTCGATCTCCAGTCGGGTAAGCCAGTAAGGGTCCCAGACACGTTGAATACGGCAGTGGATGCCTTGAAGCAGCGGAGAAGCGACTGATGTCCCGTGAGTATCCTGTGCTTGCCGTCACGGGCTCTTCCGGAGCCGGTACGACCACGGTGCGACGCACCTTCGAGCGCATGTTCGCCCGGGAGGACGTGCATGCCGCCTTCGTTGATGGCGATGCCTTTCATCGCTATACCAAGGAGGAGTTGACGCGCATCTTTCGCGAGGAGCCGGAACGTAAGGACGAACTGTCGCATTTTGCCGTTGAAGCCAATCTGCTCGACCGTCTCGAATCACTGTTTCAGGAGTACGGCGAACACGGTAGCGGCACCTATCGTCACTATATCCATGCCGACGACAAGCACATGATCGAGGGCGGTCATCAGGTGGGCACCTTCACTGATTGGCAGGCATTGCCACAAGGCACCGATCTGCTGCTTTACGAAGGCCTGCACGGTGGTCTCGTCACCAGCAAGCACGACATCGCCCGGCACGTCGATCTACTGGTCGGGGTTGCACCAACCATGAATCTGGAATGGATTCAGAAGATCGATCGCGATACCAAGCTGCGCGGCTATTCCCAGGAGGCGGTGATCGACACCATCGTCGGGCGCATGCACGACTATGTGCGTTACATCCAGCCTCAGCTATCGCGCACCCATATCAACTTCCAGCGTGTGCCCACGGTAGATACCTCCAATCCCTTCGAGGTACAGGACATTCCTACGGATGCGGAGTCTTTCGTGGTAATTCGCTTTCGCGATCCTTCGACGGTGGACTTCCCCTACCTGTTGACGATGATTCAGGATGCCTTCATGAGCCGGCCACACACTCTGGTCGTGCCCGGGGCGCGAATGTCACTTGCCATGGAGTTGATTCTGGCGCCGGTGATGCGACACTTGTTGGATCAGCGCCGGTTTCGGTAGATTTTTCGAAAAGTGACTGCGTTACACAAGGAGTGTTTCATGGAATGTCTGTTCTGCAAGATGATCGCGCGGGAGATCGAGCCGGATGTGGTCTTTGAAGACGAGCATGTACTGGCCTTCAACGACATCAACCCCCAGGCGCCGACCCATGTGCTGATCATCCCCAAGAAGCATATCTCGACGCTGAACGATATCGAGGAGAACGATCTGGCCGTGATCGGCCGGCTGCAATATACCGCCGCCCAATTGGCGAAGAAATTCGGCTTCGCCGAGGACGGTTATCGCGTCGTGATGAACTGCAACGAGCACGGCGGCCAAAGCGTCTATCATATACATATGCACCTGATGGGCGGTCGTCGCTTCTCCTGGCCGGCGGGATAGCCGGCATCCGGAGCATGGAATCACGTGGATAAGTATGAGTTGAAATTGGATCAGGCTGCCCGCGCGGCCTGGCTCTCTTACGTTGGGGGGCGCACCCAGGACGAGATCGCCAGTCAGCTCGGCGTTTCCCGTCCCGGTGTCCAGAGGCTGCTGGCCCTTGCACGCCAGGAAGGGCTGGTCAAAGTGCATATCGACCATCCGCTTGCCAGTTGCATGGTGATGTCGGATGCCATTGTTCAGCGTTTCGGGTTGGATTTCTGCGATGTGGTGCCCGCCGACCCCGATGCCAGCGACGGGGATGTGCACTATCTGGCGGTGGCTGGCGCCGAACGGCTGGCCCGTTACCTTGATCGCAGTGAGCCGCTGACCCTGTCGCTCGGCACCGGTCGTGCGATACGCGCCATGGTGGAGGCGCTGAGTCGGCTCGACCGGCCCCAGCATCGCTTCGTGTCGCTGGTCGGCAATGTGGCCCGGGACGGTTCTTCGAATCGCTATGACGGGGTCATGGTGCTGGCGGACAAGACCGGCGCCGAGCGCTTCCTGTTACCCGCGCCGGTGGTGGCTGGCTCGGTGGAGGAGAAGCAGGCGTTGCAGGGTCAGCGATTGTTTCAGGCGGTTGCCGAGGTGGCCAGGCAAGCCGAGGCGGCGTTCATCGGAATCGGACGCATCGATCGCCGAGCCACCTTGTTTCAAGATCATTTCATCAGCGAGACGGAACTCGAAGAGCTGTTGGCTCTTGAGGCCGTAGGTGAATTACTGGGTTGGCCCATGAATCAAGCCGGTGAGGTGATCGACTGCTCCATCACGCGACGGGTCACCAGCCTTCCTCTGGAGGCATTGGGTGATCAATCGCTAGTGGCGCTGGCGGGTGGACACGACAAGGGCCCCGCCATCCTGTCGGCACTCCAGGGGGGATGGCTGAAAGGGTTGGTCACCGACGAGCGCGCCGCACGACATATCATCGAATCCTGCAGACTCTAATAAATTGGCCTAATGTCTAATAAGGCGGGTTTTGCTTTTTTTTAATTTCTGTTCGATCATTTGATCATTGAACGAGTAGATTGATCAAAAACAACCCCCGATCTCCTCCAAGGAGCATGCCATGCGGTTACATCACACGCTTCCCGTTGTCGGCGCGATGACATTCGCCTCTCTCTCTGCCAGCGCCGAAACCATTACCGTGGCCACGGTCAACAACAATGACATGGTCATCATGCAGAGCCTGACCGACGCTTTTGAAAAGGCACATCCCGATATCACGTTGGACTGGGTCGTCCTCGAGGAAAACGTTCTACGTCAGCGCATGACCACGGATATCGCCACCAACGGCGGACAGTTCGATGTCATGACCATTGGCACCTACGAGGTGCCGATCTGGGCCGAGCGCGATTGGCTTGTCCCCCTCAATGACTTGCCCGAGGAGTATCAGGTAGACGATCTGCTGACCTCGGTGCGAGACGGCTTGAGTCAGGACGGGACGCTACATGCGCTGCCGTTCTATGGCGAAAGCTCGATGATGTATTACCGCAAGGATCTGTTCGAGCAGGCCGGTATCGAGGTTCCCAAGCAGCCGACCTGGGAGGAGGTGCGCGACTGGGCCGGCCAACTCCACAGGCCCGGAGAAGAAACCTATGGCATCTGCCTGCGTGGCAAGCCGGGCTGGGGCGAAAACATGGCCCTCGTGTCTACCATGGTGAACACCTTCGGCGGCCGCTGGTTCGACATGGAGTGGAACCCACAGCTTGATTCAAAGGCCTGGCAGGAAGCCGTGAGCTTCTATGTCGACCTGCTCAACGAGTACGGTCCTCCCGGGGCCAGTTCCAACGGCTTCAACGAGAACCTGGCACTGTTTTCCCGCGGCAACTGCGCCATGTGGGTCGATGCAACCTCGGCGGCAGGCAAGCTCTACGGCGCCGATGAATCGCAAGTGGCCGACAAGCTAGGTTTTGCTTCAGCGCCCATCGCCGAAACACCCAAGGGCTCTCACTGGTTATGGTCCTGGGCGCTGGCGATTCCGGCGTCTTCTGATTCCAAGGCGGCCGCCAAGGAGTTCATCACCTGGGCGACCTCTCAGGAATATGTCGAACTGGTCGGTGAGCAGAAGGGCTGGACCAGCGTGCCGCCGGGCACTCGCGAGTCTACTTACGCCAATGAGAACTACCAGCAGGCGGCACCCTTCGCGGATTTCGTGCTCGAGGCCATGAAGAGCGCCGATCCGACCGACTCGACCCTGGAGCCTAGTCCTTACACCGGCGTGCAGTTCGTGGGCATTCCCGAGTTTCAGTCCATCGGTACCCAGGTCGGTCAGATGGTGGCGGCGGCCCTGACCGGTGAGCGCACCGTCGAACAAGCCCTGCAAGCCGCCCAGCGCTCCACCGAGCGGACCGTGCAGCGAGCTGGCTATCTCGACTGAGAACCAGTCCATGATCTACTGCACTTGGCGATACGGCGTTGAAATTGATCTCAAAATGCTCATTTACACCCACGTAAACTCCGCTTTTTCGATCAATTTCGCCTTGTCTCACCTGCGTTCGCAACGATCATGATCAGGTTCTGAGAAATGAATGCCGGGATCCTGTCCCGGCTCACCGCTCCCAACGATCGCGGTAAATCTTATGAACAAGACACGCGCATACGGGCGCACTGTCGGCGGGCTACGTTCCCTGTCGTTACAGGCGCCAGCCGTCACTCTGCTGTTGCTGTGGATGCTGGTGCCCCTGGGCATGACCCTGTGGTTCTCGTTCCAGCGCTACAATCTATTGATGCCCGGCATGACCGGTTTCGCCGGGCTGGAAAACTACGAATACCTGCTCACCGACCCGGCGTTGTGGTCGGCCATGGGCGTCACCCTGTTGCTGGTCGGCTGGGTACTGTTCATCACCGTGGTCGGCGGTACGCTGCTGGCGGTCCTCTTTCAGCAGGATTTCCTGGGCCGGGGGGTGGCCCGAGTGCTGGCCATTTCACCGTTCTTCGTCATGCCCACCGTCAGCGCCCTGGTATGGAAAAACATGATGATGCATCCCGCCAATGGGGTGCTGGCCTGGCTGGCCAACCTGTTCGGCCTGCCGGCGGTGGACTGGTTCTCCTCGCTGCCGTTGACCTCGATCGTCATCATCGTCGCCTGGCAATGGCTGCCCTTCGCCTTGTTGATTCTGCTCACTGCCATCCAGTCGCTGGACGACGATCAGGTGGAGGCCGCACGCATGGATGGGGCCGGCCCGATAGCGGTGTTCTTCTTCATCACCCTGCCGCATCTCAAGCGTGCGATCAGCGTGGTGATCATGATCGAGATGATCTTCCTGCTGACCATCTTCGCCGAGATATTCGTCACCACCTCCGGTGGGCCGGGGCTGGCTACCACCAATCTGGCCTATCTGATCTACATCCAGGCACTGCTCGACTTCGATGTCGGCACCGCCTCCGCCGGCGGGGTGATCGCCATCATCCTGGCCAACATTGTTGCCATCTTCCTGGTCCGACTGGTGGCCAAGAATCTGGAAAGCTAGTTCAGCCGGGAGCCTCTCATGACGACCCCTCGATACAAGCGTTTCTTGCTGGCAGTGCTGGCCTGGGCGATCGCCCTGATCATCTTCTTTCCCATCCTGTGGATGGCGCTCACCGGGTTCAAGACCGAGGCTGCGGCCATCGCCGATCCCAGCTTCGTCTTCTCGCCGACCCTGGAGAGCTATGTCGCCGTGCATGCCCGGGCCGACTACCTCAAGTTCGCGCTGAACAGCGTGGTGGTGGCCTTCGGCTCGACCCTGCTGGCCCTGTTGATCGCCATTCCGTCGGCCTACTCCATGGCTTTCCTGCCGACCCCGCGCACCAAGGGCACCTTGCTGTGGATGCTCTCCACCAAGATGCTGCCGCCGGTCGGCGTATTGATGCCGATCTACCTGCTGTTCCGGGATACCGGCCTGCTCGATACCCTGACTGGCCTGATCATCGTGTATACGCTGATGAACCTGCCGATCGTGGTGTGGATGCTCTACACCTTCTTCAAGGATCTCCCCCGGGACATCCTCGAGGCGGGCCGCATGGACGGCGCCAGCACCTTGCAGGAGGTGCGCCACCTGCTGCTGCCGTTGACGTTGCCGGGCATCGCGTCCACCGGGCTGCTGGCAGTCATTCTCAGCTGGAACGAATCGTTCTGGAGCCTCAATCTGACCTCATCCGATGCGGCGCCGCTGACCGCTTACATCGCCTCTTTCTCGAGCCCGGAAGGATTGTTCTGGGCCAAGCTCTCCGCGGCCTCGACCATGGCTATCGCACCCATCCTGGTATTTGGTTGGTTGACCCAGAAACAGATGGTGCGTGGCCTCACCTTCGGCGCCGTCAAATAACAGGTATTCCATCATGGCAACGCTACAACTCAAGCAAATCGTCAAGGAGTTCGGTGACACCCGGGTCATCCGGGGGATAGATCTCGATATCGAGGATCGCGAGTTCGTGGTCTTCGTCGGTCCCTCGGGCTGCGGCAAGTCGACCCTGCTGCGCATGATCGCAGGGCTCGAAAGCGTCTCCTCCGGCGATATCCTCATCGATGGCCAGCGCATGAACGACATCGGCCCGGCGGAGCGTGGCCTGGCCATGGTGTTTCAGAGCTATGCGCTCTACCCGCACATGACCGTCGAGGACAACATGGGCTTCAGCCTGCGACTGGCCAAGGTCCCCAAGGAGGAGCGTCGCGTCAAGGTGCGCGAGGCGGCCAGCATCCTGCAGCTAGAGCCGCTCCTGGATCGCAAGCCCAAGGCGCTTTCGGGGGGGCAGCGCCAGCGGGTGGCGATCGGCCGAGCCATCGTGCGCAATCCCAGCATCTTCCTGTTCGACGAACCGCTCTCCAACCTGGACGCCTCCTTGCGGGTGCAGATGCGTATCGAACTGGCGCGGCTGCACGACGAACTCGATGCCACCATGATCTACGTCACCCACGACCAGATCGAGGCCATGACCATGGCCGACAAGATCGTCGTGCTCCAGGGGGGCGTCATCGAGCAGGTGGGCTCGCCCATGGAGCTCTATCATCATCCGCGCAATCGCTTCGTGGCGGGCTTTATCGGCTCGCCGAAGATGAACTTTCTCGATGTCGAGGTGGTGGACGCCAAGGCCGATGGCGTCAGTGTCGCCTTGCCCGGCGGAGCGACCTGCGAGGTGCCGGTGGACGGCAGCGGTCAGGCGCAAGGTGCGTCATTGACGTTGGGTATTCGCCCCGAGCATCTCGAGCTGGATGAGCAGGGCCCTCTGGAAGGCGAAATCCAGGTACTGGAGCGCCTGGGGGGGCAGACCTCCCTGTACGTTCGCAGAGACGACATGATGATGACCATCATGGCGGACGGCGATGTTCGGCATCGAGTGCACGATCGGGTGCGTTTCGGTTTTGCCCCGCAGCGAGCGCACCTCTTCGATCGCGAGGGTTTGGCACTATCCAGTCTGCATGAGCATCCCCTGGCCAGCCTCAATCGGCGTGACCACAAGGCGAGCGCTGATGAAAAACATGCCAACGGAAAGCACGCCAATGGAGAATAGGCCGAGCACGATGCCAAAAGAAGTCCTGATATTCGACTGCGACGGGGTGCTGGTCGATAGCGAGATCATCGCCGAGAAGGTGCTGCGCGAGTGTCTGGACGCCTGGCTGCCCGACCTGCACGCCGAGGACGAATTGCGCCAGGCGTTGGGTATGACCACCAGCGCGATACTCGACAAGCTGGCTCGGCGCAGCGTACACGATTTGCCACAGGATGCCCTAAGGCACATCGAGCGGACCATTGATGCGCGTCTTGCTACCGATCTGCAGGCCATCGAGAGGGTTGCCGAGACCATCGAGGGACTCGGTCTACCCTTGGCCATCGTCTCCAATAGCGGTCGCCAGCGCGTAACAATATCGCTTGAGTGCACAGGCCTTTCCCAATGTTTGGGCGGGGTACCGCTATTCACCGCCGAGCAGGTCGAGCGACCCAAGCCTGCCCCGGATGTCTACCAACTGGCGGCGCGTTCTCTAGAGTGTTCACCCCAGGATTGCCTGGTGGTGGAGGACAGTGTCGCTGGGGTTACGGCGGCTCATGCCGCTGGCATGACGGTCATCGGCTTCATCGGGGCGAGCCACATCGAGGCCGGTCACGATCGACGCCTCGAGCAGGCGGGCGCCTGGCACGTCATGGCGGACATGCGGGAATTGGCATCATTGGTGAAACGCTGGCGCGAACAGCGCAGGTCCGTCGCGAAGGAGTGAGGCGCCGGGAAAATAGACTCGAGACAGGAAGAGATCATGAAACTCAGTGAGAAGGTCGCGGTGGTCACTGGCGGAGCGCGAGGCATCGGCCTGGCCATCGCTCGGCGCTATCTCGCCGAAGGTGCCAAGGTGATAGTCGCCGATATCGACAAGGGGGCTATCGAGGACGCCGTCGAGCAGTTGCAGAACGAGGCAGGTGGCAGCGAGCGAGTGATGGGGGTGCATCTCGACGTCTGCGATCAGGCCTCCATCGATGGCTTGGTCAAGGCCGTCATTCAGCGCTTTGGCGGTATTGATATCCTGGTCAACAACGCTGCCGTCTTCGACATGGCGCCGGTATTGGAAGTGACCGAGCAGAGCTATGACAAGCAGTTCAACGTCAACGTCAAGGGCACCTTTTTCACGCTGCAGGCCGTCGCCAAGGCGATGGTCGAACGAGGCCAGGGTGGCAAGATCATCAACATGGCGTCCCAGGCCGGACGGCGCGGTGAAGCCTTGGTGAGCATGTACTGCGCCTCCAAGGCGGCGGTGATCAGCCTTACTCAGTCCTGCGGCCTGGATCTGATCAAGCATGGCATCAACGTCAATGGTATCGCGCCAGGCGTGGTCGATACGCCCATGTGGAAGGAGGTCGATGCGCTGTTCGCACGTTACGAGAACCGCCCCTTGGGTGAAAAGAAGCGCCTGGTCGGCGAGGCGGTGCCCTACGGGCGCATGGGGCGGCCCGAGGATCACGTGGGGGCGGCGGTGTTTCTGGCCTCTGATGACAGCGACTATGTGGTGGCCCAGACGCTGAACGTCGACGGCGGCAACTGGATGAGCTGAAAATGAATCCGAACATTCACGACATGGCTGCGCGTCTGCTCGAGGCGGCACAGGGGCACGAGCGCTTCGTCGTGGCCCTGGCCGGGCCGCCCGCCGCCGGCAAATCGTTTCTATCCGAATGGCTTTGCCGCGAAATCAACGAACGCCAGCCGGGTATTGCCGCCGTGGTGCCCATGGATGGCTATCACTTCGATAACGCGGTACTCGAGCCCCAGGGACTGGTGCCCATCAAGGGCGCGCCGGAGACCTTCGATGCCGATGGCCTGCATCAGGATCTGATGCGTATCCGGCGTGCGGACAAGAGTGTCGCCGTGCCGGTGTTCGATCGCCCCCTGGACCTCGCCCGCGCTGGCGCCCGGCTGATCACGCTCGAGCACCGCATCGTGATCGTCGAGGGCAATTACCTGTTGCTGGACCAGGCGCCCTGGACGGTGTTGCACGAGCTGTTCGATATGACGCTGTTTCTCGAGGTGCCCGACGAAGTGCTCGAGGCGCGCCTCATTCAGCGTTGGCTCGGCATGGGTCAGGATCATTCAGGGGCCATTGAGCGGGCTCGCCACAAGGATATGTCCAACGCGCGTCTGATCAAGACGGCGTCCAGGCCTCCCCATATTGTCTGGCGTTAAAACCCTCAGATCCTTAATTGGCCATCACCATTCGTTGCTTTCGGCAGGAGCACTCCCATGACGCGTCTCAATCACGCCAATCTGTACACACTGGATGCAAGGATCGCCACCCCCGGCTATGATCGCCACGAAGTAACCGCAGGTATCGTCCATATCGGTGTCGGCGGTTTTCATCGCGCGCATCAGGCCATGTATCTGGATGAACTGATGAACCGCGGCCAGGCGCTGGACTGGGGGATTGTCGGTGTCGGCGTGATGCCCGGTGACCGGCGCATGCAGGAGATACTGGCTGCCCAGGAGCATCTTTATACCCTGGTGGTCAAGCACCTCGACGGTCACTACGACGCTCGAGTGATCGGCAGCATGATCGATTATCTATTTGCCCCGGACGACCCGCAGGTGGTGATCGAAAAAATGGCTGATCCGGCCATTCGCATCGTCTCGCTGACAGTCACCGAAGGCGGCTACAATTTTCATCCGGTCAGTGGCGAATTCGATGTCGGTAACCCTGCTGTGCAGCACGATCTGGAGCATCCCGAGGCGCCGAGGACGAGCTTCGGCCTGGTCATCGAGGCGCTCAGGCGGCGGCGTGAACGCGATGTTCCCCCCTTTACGGTGATGTCCTGCGACAATATTCAGGGCAATGGTGATGTGGCGTGCAAGATGTTCACCGCCTTCGCCCGCCAGCGTGACGGTGACCTGGGCGCCTGGGTCGAGGCCGAGGTGCCGTTTCCCAACTCCATGGTGGATCGCATCACCCCGGTGACCACCACCGCCGATATCGAGGAGCTGGCATCACGCTTCGGCATCGAGGACGCCTGGCCGGTGGTCTGTGAGCCCTTCAGCCAGTGGGTGCTGGAAGATCGCTTCGTGTTGGGTCGTCCTGCTTTCGAGGCGGTCGGCGTGCAGGTGGTCGATGATGTCGAACCCTACGAGCTAATGAAACTCCGTCTGCTCAATGCCAGTCATCAGGCGCTGGCCTATTTCGGTTACCTGGCCGGCTACCGTTATGCCCATGAGGTGTGTCAGGATCCGCTGTTCGTCGATTTCCTGCTCGGCTACATGACCCATGAGGCCACTCCAACCCTGGCGCCGCTGCCGGGTATCGATCTGGAGGCCTACCGTCGAACCCTGATCGAACGCTTCGCCAACCCTGAGATCAAGGACACCCTGGCCCGGCTGTGCGCCGAGAGCTCGGATCGCATCCCCAAGTGGTTGGTGCCGGTGATCCGCGAGCAGTTGGCCCAGGAGGGCGAGATACAACGTTCTGCCGCCGTGGTGGCGAGTTGGGCGCGCTACGTCGAAGGGGTCGACGAGCAGAGCCAACCCATCGAGGTGGTGGATCGTCTCAAGGATCGCTTGATGGCCATCGCCGCGAAGAACCGCGACGCCCCTACTGCCTTTATCGACAACCGGGAACTGTTCGGTGACCTGGGTGACAACCCGCGTTTCCGTGAGGCCTATCTCGATGCCCTGGAGCGCCTGCATCGAGACGGCGCCCGCGCCACCCTTGAAGCCTTGGTAAAACCTGGCTGAGAAAGGATGCGGGGAGAGTAAGCATGTATATCGGTGTGGATTGCGGTACCCAGAGTACCAAGGTAGTGGTGCTGGATGTTGAAGGAGAGCGAATCCTTGGTGAGGCGAGCCGTCCCCATCGCCTGGTGGAAGCCGACAATGGCCGTCGCGAGCAGCCCCCGAACGAATGGCTGGCAGCCTTTCGCGGTGCGTTTGCCGAGGCCGTGGTCAATGCCGGTATCGCGTCGCGTGAGATTCGCGGCATCGGTGTTTCCGGCCAGCAGCACGGTATGGTGGCCCTCGATATCCGGGGCGAGCCGGTGTACCCGGCCAAGCTGTGGTGCGATACCGAGACGGCGGCGCACAACGCCGCCCTGGTCGAGCGCCTCGGTGGCGAGGCGGGGTGCCTGGACAAGCTGGGTCTGGTGCTGCAGACCGGCTATACCGCCTCCAAGCTGGCCTGGCTGCGCGAGACGCATCCCGAGGCCTACCGCCGTATCGACAGCCTGCTGCTGCCCCACGACTACCTCAACTTCTGGCTGACCGGCGAGCGGGTCGCCGAGGCCGGTGACGCCTCCGGTACCGGTTACTTCGATACCCGCACGCGGCGCTGGCGCCAGGACGTCTTCGCCGAGATTGCGCCAGAGCTGGACCCCGAGCGGGTGCTGCCGCGATTGATCGCATCCCACGAACCGGCGGGGACGGTGCGTTCCACACTGGCGAAGGAGCTGGGGTTGAGCGATGACGTACTGGTTGCCAGTGGCGGTGGCGACAACATGCTGGGGGCCATCGGTACCGGTAATATCACCCCGGGCCTGGTCACTCTGAGCCTGGGCACCTCGGGCACGGTATGTGCCTATTCCCCGCAGCCGGTACGTGCCGAAAGCGCCATGGTCGCCAATTTTTGCGCCAGCCACGGCGGCTGGCTGCCGCTGATCTGCACCATGAACGTGACGTCCGCGACCACCCGGGTGCGCGAGCTGTTTGGCCTCGATTTGGCGACCTTCGGCGAGCGAGTCGCCGCGGCCCCGATCGGCGCCGAGGGAGTCACCGTTCTGCCGTTCTTCAATGGTGAGCGGGTGCCGGCGCTACCCCAGGCTTCGGGCAGCTTCCTGGGGCTGACCAGCCTCAATACCACCCAGGCCAACCTGTGCCGCGCGGTGGTCGAGAGCGCTACCTTCGGCCTGCGCTATGGATTGGAACTTCTCGGGGAGCTGGCCGAGGGCGCCAGCCAGATTCGCCTGATCGGCGGCGGCGCCAAGAGCCCGGTGTGGCGACAGATGGTCGCCGATATCACCGGCACCCCGGTAATCTGTCCGCGGGTCACCGACGCCGCGGCACTGGGGGCGGCCATTCAGGCGGCCTGGTGTGATCGCCAGGCAACGGATTCCCTCGACGCCCTCTGCTCGCGGCTGGTGCATCTCGACGCGCATTCGCTGGCTGAACCGGAGCCCGCCAGCGTCGAGGCCTATAACGGCGTCTACGCGCGCTATCGCCGGGCGTTGGCGGAGCATCACGGTGTGCCAACCTGAAAGCGCCTCATGACGGTTGCACCGTCATGAGGCGTGGCTGTCAGCCCCGCAGGGCCTCGAGGTCGGCCCGCGTCGGCAGGGCGGCATAGGCGCCGGGGCGGGTCACTGCATGGGCGCCGCAGCGGCAGGCGGTTTCCAACGCTTGCCGCAAGCGCGATTCGTCGCGATGCCAGTCTCCCTCGATACCGGTCTCGGCGAGCATCGCCAGCAAGCCGCCGATAAAGGCGTCGCCGCCCGCCGTGGTATCCACGGCCTTCACCCTGGGCGGCGTGACCTGAAAGGCCAGGTCGTCGCCACGCGCCTCGATCTCGTTGGCGCCGTCGGTGATCACGATAAGACGCACACCCGCGGCCAGGCGTTCGGATAGCCAGGCGTCTTCGGGGTGATCGCCGCGCAGATAATCGAGCTCATCCCGGGAGAGTTTGATGAGATGGGCGTGGTCCAGCAGACGTGTCACCAAAGCGGTGTCGGTGCGTTCATTGGCCCATAAATTGTGGCGCAGGTTGGCATCGACACTGACCAGGCAGCCAGCCCGCTGCGCCATCCCGGCCAGGCTAAGGGTGGTGTCGGCGATGGCGGCCTCGGTCAGGCTGTTGCTGCACAGATGCAGGATGGCCGGCGTGTCGAAGACCCCGGCGGGCAGGTGCTCGATGCGGTAGAGCAGATCCGCTGCCGGCGGGCGATAGAAGTCGAAGGTGCGTTCGCCGTCCGCGTCCCGAGAGACGAAGGCGAGCGCCGTGCGAGCATCGTTCGTCTTCACCACGCCCGAGGTGTCGACCCCATGGGCGGCGAGCTCCCGAGCCAGGAAGTCGCCGAAGTGATCCGCGCCGAGCATGCCTAGAAACCGGCTGGGCACCCCGAGACGAGCGCAGGCCACGGCGACATTGGCCGGAGCGCCGCCGGCATAGGGCGTGAAGGTCTCCGGCCCCGCTTGGGTGTCGTCACCCAGGCGGCTGGAGAGCATGTCGACGAGGGCCTCGCCGAAGGCGATTATCGGGGTCATGAACGCTTTTCCCGTTTTGGGGTGGATTTGCCCGGGCGCTTGCCGGCGGTTGGCGATGCTTGATGGTCCTTGAAATGCGCCCGTACCAGCGCCAAGAGTCCTTGGGTGGAGGCGTCGAAGTCCTGGGTGCGCTCGTCGATACGTTCGCTGATCTCGCCGGCGATACGTTTGCCGAGCTGCACGCCCCACTGGTCGAAGGAGTTGATGTTCCAGATTGCCCCTTGCACGAACACCTTGTGCTCGTAGAGGGCGATCAGGGCGCCCAGGTTGTGGGGTGTCAATTCATCGAGCAGCAGGGTGCTGGAAGGGCGGTTACCCGGGCAACTGTAGTGATCGAGCTGGCCGTGCTCCTTGCTCTCTTCCTGGCTGCCCTCCATGAAAGCGTTGGCCTGGGCGAGCATGTTGGTCAGCAGCGCGAAGTGATGCTCCTCCATGCCGGGCTCGGGCTTCAGCGAGGCGATGAAGTCGATGGGCACGTAGCGGGTGCCCTGATGCAGCAGCTGGAAGAAGGCATGCTGGCCGTTGGAGCCGGTCTCACCCCAGACGATGGGCCCGGTCTTGTAGCCGACCGGTTTGCCGAAGATATCCACCGACTTGCCGTTGGATTCCATGTCGAGCTGTTGCAAAAAAGCCGGCAACTGATGCAAGGCCTGATCGTAGGGCACGATGGCCTGGGTTTCGGCGTTCTGGAAATTGATGTACCAGATGCCGATCAGCGCCATCAGCACCGGCATGTTGCGATCGAAGGGGGCCTCGATGAAGTGGCGATCCATGGCATAAGCACCTTCGAGCAACTTCATGAAGCCCTCGAAGCCGACCGACAGGGCGATGGGTAGGCCGATGGACGACCACATGGAGTAGCGCCCGCCGACCCAGGCCCAGAACTCGAAGACGTTCTCCTCGCGGATGCCGAATGCCATGGCCGCCTTGCGATTGGTCGAGGCGGCGATGAAATGCGCCCCTACATCGGCGCCGTCGCCGGCATTCTCGAGGAACCAGCGGCGTGCGGTCTTGGCATTGAGCAGCGTTTCCTGGGTGGAGAAGGTCTTGGTGGAGACGATGAACAGCGTCGTGGCCGGGTCGAGGCGTTTGAGCACCTTCTGGATATGGGCGCCGTCGACGTTGGAAACGAAATGAAAATTGAGTTCCGGGTGGCGATACTTGAGCAGTGCCCGGCAGGCCATGTTGGGTCCCAGGTCCGAGCCGCCGATACCGATGTTGACCACATCCTTGATACGCTCGCCGCTATGGCCGCGCCATTCGCCACTGCGCACCGCCTCGGAGAAGCGTTTGATCTGTTCGCGGGTCTGATGAATCTCCGGCATGACGTCCTTGCCATCGACCTGCACGGGATCGTCGCCGAGGTGGCGCAGGGCGGTATGCAGCACCGGCCGATCCTCGGTGACGTTGATGATGTCCCCGGAGAACATCTGGGCCCGGCGCTGCACCAGCACCGAGTGATCCGCCAGCTCCAGCAGCTTGGCCAGCACAGCGTCGGAGATCAGGTGCTTAGAGTAGTCGAGGAAAAGCCCGCCGACCCGCAGGCTCATCTTGTCGAAGCGCTGGGGATCACTGGCAAAATAGTCGCTGATGCGGTCATTGGCGGTTGCATCGCGCAAGCGCTCAAGGGCCTGCCAAGTGACGCTGCGGGTGAGTTGGAACATTGTGTCCTCTCGTTGTTGTTGGGAGTCGAGCCAGCCTTGGCTGAATGGTAAACACTGTTAATCAAGACTAGCGTAAGAAAGGCTAAGAATGCATTTATTCAATGTAGTAAGTTAACCAAAAATTGAGAGGTTTTATCGTTATTTTTACCAAAAAAATATTATTTTCGTTTCTTTAGTAACGTATCCTGAATTTAGTTAGCATGCACCGAGTTGAAGCGCCATATCAGCCCCAACGCTCCCGACCAAGACCCACCCTGGCTTCTGCTTCCCCCAATGCTCGTCTACAATGAGCAACGTACTTCCCGGGAGTTCCTCATGAATCGTAAGCTCAGCCGTGCCGACAATCTGATTCATCAGTTCGATACCATTCTGCGTACGCTGGTACCGCATGCCGCCCAGTCGTCCCGCCCCTCGCCGGCCACGGGGCAGCAGGATATCGAAATGAGCGAAAGCGAACGCAGCCAGGCCGAGAGCCTGATGCGCATCAATCATACCGGCGAGGTCTGTGCTCAGGCGCTCTATCAAGGCCAGGGGCTGACCGCCAAGCTGGCGGATACCCGGATGCAGATGGAGAAGGCCGCCCAGGAGGAGGTCGATCATCTGGCCTGGTGCGATGCGCGGCTCACGGAACTCGATGGCCGTACCAGTTACCTCAACCCGCTGTTTTATGCCTCTTCTTTCGGCATGGGAGCACTGGCCGGCGCGGTGGGCGACAACATCAGTCTAGGCTTCGTTGCGGCTACCGAGGAGCAGGTAGGACGGCATCTCGATAGCCATCTGGATCGCCTGCCCAGTGGCGACCGGCGCTCCCGCGCCATCCTCGAACAGATGCGTATAGATGAGGCGCATCATGAGCACTGGGCGCTGGAAGCCGGGGGCAGTCGCTTCCCCTTGCCGGTCAAGCTCGGCATGCGATTGATGTCGAAAGTGATGACGGCTAGCGTCTCTCGCCTATGAGACTGCGCGGTTCATGCCAGGCACAAAGCCCGCGACATTGAATGTCGCGGGCTTTTCCCAGGGGCATGAAGCACGCTTCTCGCGCGACCCGAGTCACTCCAGATTGCGGGAATAAAAAATCTCGAGCATCTCGTTGCGTAGCCGAGTCTCGATGTCCCGCGCTTCCTCGAAGGTCAAATCGCGGCGAGACGTGCCGAACAGATAGTTGTCGAGGTCGAAATCCTTCAAGAGCATCTTGGTGTGAAACATGTTCTCTTGATAAACATTCACATCGATCATCTGATAGGCGTGCTTGGTGTCCTCCGCCAGGTAATCCTGGATCGAGGTGATGTCGTGATCGATGAACAGCTTGCGGCCATTCACGTCCCGAGTGAAACCGCGCACGCGATAATCCGTGGTGACGATATCCGAATCGAAGCTGTGAATCAGATAGTTCAACGCCTTGAGCGGGCTGATCATGCCGCAGGTGGAGACATCGATATCCAGACGAAAGGTACTGATGCCATTGTCCGGGTGGGACTCGGGGTAGCTGTGCACCGTGACATGGCTCTTGTCCAGATGACCCACGACGGCCTGAGGTAGCGGTCCTGGGCCAGGTTCCGTCTGATTCGCATCGGTTTCGTCGAGCTCATGCTCCGCAATCAGGATGGTCACGCTGGCGCCATGGGGCTCATAGTCCTGGCGGGCGATATTGAGCACATGTGCACCGATGATGTTGGTCACGTCCTTCAATATCTGGGTCAAGCGCTCGGCGTTGTATAGCTCGTCGATGTAGTCGATATAGGCTTCGCGCTGTTCTTCCGTCTTGGCGTAACAAATATCGTAGATATTGAAGCTCAAGGAGCTGGTTAGATTGTTGAACCCGTGGAGTCGGAGATTTCCACTCACATTCAACCTCCCAATCGATCGAAGGATGATTATCCGGCGAACGAGCACCGGAACCGGGACAAGACAAGCCGCAACAATAGTTGGTGCGCTGAAGCGAAGGATTCGCGTTCGACCTGACCTGAAGGAAAGGCGCGTATTATGCACATCCTGTTCACGGGACGCACTTGTTGCGGTGTAAAAATTTGCAGATTATTCGCTGACGATCTCGTATGAATGGGTTACTTCGACACCGCCACGCGTCAGCATGATCGAGGCGCTGCAGTATTTCTCCGCGGAAAGCTCGACGGCGCGCTTGACCTGGCTTTCCTTCAAGCCGCTGCCGACAACGGTGAAGTGCACGTGAATCCTGGTGAATACGCTGGGTATGTCGTCGGCGCGTTCCGCCTCGAGGCTGGCGGTACAGTCGCTGACCGGGGCACGGGATTTCTCCAGAATTTCGAGCACATCGAACGCCGTGCAGGCGCCCATGCCCATCAGCAGCATCTCCATCGGGCGCGGTCCGGTATTGCGACCGCCGTGATCCGGCGGGCCATCGATCACGACGCCGTGGCCGCTTCCGGATTCGGCTACAAATTGACGACCCTCGGTCCATTTGACAGTGGCTTTCATTATCTTCTCGTTCCCTTCTGTGGTTACTCCGGCGGAGAATCGCTCAGCCGCCGCATGTTGTCTGCACGCAGATTCATTCACCGACGCTGTTACGTTGACTGGCCGCGAATTCGCTCATCGAGTTCCTGCAAACGCTGGGGTGTACCCACGTCGATCCAGAGCCCGGTGTAGTGACAGCCACTGACTCTGTCCTCTGTCATGGCATTGCGCAGCAGCGGCGCCAGCGGGAAGGCACCGGCTGGCTGATCCGCCACCAACGCAGGATCGATGAGACTGATGCCGGCGAAGGTCAGGCATGGCTCGCCTGCGGCTTGCACGCGTCCGTCGGCGTTGAGATGAAAATCGCCGCCAGGATGATGATCCGGGTTGTCCGTCAGCACCAGGCGGGCCAGATCGCCGTTCAAGGGCGCAAGCCAGGCCGGATCGAGATCGCACCAGACATCGCCGTTGACCAGTAGAAACGGCGCCTCGCCAAGCAGTGGCAATGCCTTGTGGATGCCGCCGCCGGTTTCCAGCGGCAGGTCTTCCCGACTCCACTGGATACGAACGCCATGGCGTTCCCCGTTCCCCAGCGCCTCGATGATCTGTTCGCCGAGATGACTGACATTGATGACGACATCCTCGATGCCGATGGTTCGTAGGCGTTCGAGATGATGCAGGATCAAAGGCTTGCCGCCGACCGTGAGCAGCGGTTTTGGGGTGTGGTCCGTCAACGGCCGCATACGGGTGCCCAGCCCCGCGGCGAGAATCATTGCTTTCATGGCGCCGCCCCCGGAATGCCGCGACGAGCCAGCTCCTGGGTGAGAGCCGGGGCGAAGATGGCGTTGAGCCACTCGACGAATTCATCGAACTCAGGCCAGGGCGTGAGACTGTCGTACAAATGATCCAGGAAGTGGGGCAGGCGCGCCAGATAGCCGGATTTGTCGTCACGCAGGGTCAGGCGACAGAAAATGCCCAACACCTTGAGGGAGCGCTGGGCGGCCATGGTGTCGGCAAGATGCAGGAAACTTGCGCTGTCCACACTGGCTCTCAAGCGGCCATCGGCGATGGCCTGACGGCGAAAGTCCTCCAGCCAGGCGGCATGGCGTTCCCGGGGAAAACGGCAATAGCGACCGCGCAGCAGCGAAACCGGATCGTAGGTGATGGGGCCATGCACCGCGTCCTGAAAGTCGATCAGCCAGAGGCGATCCTCATGCAGCATCAGATTCATGGCATCGAAGTCCCGGTGTACCGCCGCCATGGGTTGTCCCAGGGCCAACGCAATCAGACGCTGGTGCAGATTCTGCCAGCAGGCAGGCGGTGCGATCCCCAGCAGCTTGTCGAGACACCACTCGGGAAACAGGTCCAGCTCCCGGGCGAACAGGCTGGAATCGTAAACCGGCAGGGCACCGAAGGGCGCGCGATTTTGCAACGTGCCGATCAGTGCCAGGGCGCGTTCGTGCCAGGCAATGCTCGCCGGACTCTCGCACTCGCCAAGAGACAGATGCAAGGGTGTGTTTCCCAGATCCTCGAGCTCGATGAAGCCGGCGGTGAGGTGAGTGGCATGCACCGTGGGGACAGGCAACCCGGCACCCCGCCAGGCCTCGGCGATGGTCACGAAGGGCTGGCTGTTCTCCTTCTCCGGCGGTGCATCCATGAGGATGCGGGTGCGGCCGCTTTCCAGCCATAGGCGAAAATAGCGGCGGAAACTGGCATCTCCTGCGGCCAGTTCCAGACGCGCATCCGAAGGAAGATGGTGACGGGCGGTTACCCACTCGCGCAGGGCGTCCAGGCGGGCGGTGTCTCCAGCGTTGGACATTGGAACTCCTTGGTTGACGGGATCAATTGGTCGCCGCATGCTGAGGGCCTCATTAGCGCAGTCCCTGTATTCGGCACCTTGCCCGCGAAAAGCAGACGTGTGGCACGGGGACTGTATAATACCGATTCCAACCGCCAAGGACACCGAGGATACATGGGCAAGCGATTGTTGTGGACTGCCCTCGCCGGTCTGGTCACGAACGGTGCCTACGCGGCACCGCCGACGCCGCTTCCGGCGGATCAGCTCGATTGGCAAGCCTGGGGTGAAGATGCTCCCACGGATGCCTTATGTCGAGGCCGCTATGTCATTCCGGAATATCAGCTTGCCCCAGGCAAAACGCCGCAAGAGGTGCTGTCGTCATCGAATAGCGCTACGTATGGCACCGAAGGCGAGACATTGCTGCGAGGCGACGTGGTGTTGCGCCGCGATACCAGTCAACTCGAAGCAGCCGAAGTGCGGGTCAATGCAGCTCGGGACACATTATTCGCCGAGGGGCCGCTGGCGATGCGCGATCAGGGGCTGCTGGTGCGCGGTGATTCGGCGCAGATGGCGCTGGACAGTGACGCCGCCCAGGTCGACGGTGCGCACTATGTGGTGCACCGCCAGCGTCTGCGGGGCGACGCCCAGCGTCTGGCCCGGCTTGAAGATGGTCGCTATCGGCTGTCAGAGGCCAGTTTCACGACCTGCGAACCGGGCAGCAAGCTATGGCGGCTGATCGGTAACGACGTAGTGCTCGACCGCGAGGAGGGCGTCGGTACTGCTACCGATGCGCGATTGGAGGTCGGGCACGTGCCGGTCTTCTATTGGCCCTGGGTGCGTTTTCCCATCGACGATCGTCGGCAGTCCGGCTTTCTATGGCCGACCCTGGGCTTTTCCGGCGATTCCTTCGATTACGCCCAGCCCTACTATTTCAATCTGGGGCCCAATTACGACGCCACGCTGACGCCGCGCTGGCTCACCAATCATGGGCTACTGCTGGGGGGCGAGTTCCGCTACCTGTTCTCTGAAGACCTGGGGCAGATCGAGGGCGCCTACCTTTCCAGCGACGAGGGCGGCGACAACGACAACCCCAATGATCCACCGGACGTCTTCGAAGGCGAGGATCGCTGGTATATCGACTATTCCCATCGTGGTCGCTTCACGCCGCGACTGCGCTACGATCTGCATTACGGTGCCGCCAGCGACGGGCGCTATTTCGAGGACTTCGGGCGTAATTTCGCCGAAAACGATACCGAATTCCTGTCGCGCC
Source organism: uncultured Halomonas sp. (assembly GCF_947493865.1). Lineage (GTDB taxonomy): Bacteria > Pseudomonadota > Gammaproteobacteria > Pseudomonadales > Halomonadaceae > Modicisalibacter. The sequence continues at coordinate 69,715 of NZ_CANLTC010000010.1, read as the reverse complement.
TGGCTCAGCTCAACTACACCGGTACCACCTGGTTCCTGGAAGCCAAGACCCAGGGCTATCAGCGCATGGAGTTTCCGCTGAATGACAACGACAAGCCGTTTTATCGCTTGCCGAGTCTGACCGCCAATGCGGCCTGGTCCCAGGATAATGGCGTGTATCAGCAGTGGCGCTCCAACGCGACCTACTTCTGGCGTGATATCAATGAAAGGCGGGTGCCCATAGCCGAGGCGGCCACCGGGTCGCGGGTGCACCTGGCGCCGGCAGTCGGGTGGCGTAAAGACACGTCCTGGGGTTTTTTCGAGCCGCGTTTCGAACTGCTCAATACCAGCTACAGTCTGGATTACGGTCAGCGCAATACCGCGCGGGATACTGACCTGAATCGCACCGTGCCGGTCAGCTCCGTGGATAGCGGCCTGATCTTCGAGCGCGGACTCAGCGCCTTCGATTCCGACTGGCGCCAGACCCTGGAGCCGCGTCTTTATTACGCCTATGTGCCGGAGCGGGATCAAAGCGACTTCCCGGATTTCGATACCGACGAGCGGGCCTTCTCCTATAACCAGCTATGGTCGCCCTATCGCTTTACCGGCGCCGATCGGATCGGGGACGTCAACAAGGTCTCCTATGGCGTGGCGACGCGTTTCCTCGAGGATGACAGCGGTCGCCAGCGCCTGTCCCTGGGCGTGGGACAAAGCGCCTACTTTGAAGACCGTAATATCGACATGAACGGCGATCCGGATACATTGCCCAATCGGGAGACCAACTTCGAGCGCTGGTATAGTGCCACCCGGGATCGTTCACCAGTGGTCACTCAGCTCGATTGGCAAGTAAACGATCGCTGGAGCACTCGCTACGAGTGGTTCTATGACACGGATCGGGAGCTAACCGAGCGTAGCGCCACCTATCTGCGCTATCGCAATCCTGCTGGTCACGTGTTCAATGTGGGCTATCGCTGGCAGCTCGAAGGCTTCGATCCCTCCGGCGACCCCGAAGATCAACTAGGCTACGACCGGGAAGAGTACGATGTATCATTTGCCTATCGAGCCACGCCGAGTCTGGATCTGATCGGGCGCTATACTTACGACAACACCAACAGCCGTTCTCTTGAACAGTTGGCCGGTATCCAATGGAACGATTGCTGTTACGGCTTACAGGTCGCCTGGCGCGAATGGCTCGAGGATAACGACACCGCCAATACCATTGACGACGACTACAGGGATCGCGGTATCTTCCTGAGCTTCGTCTTCAAGGGCCTGGGCGGTGTAGGTCAGGGAACCGATGCCTTCTTCGAAGAGTCCATTCCAGGTTATCAACCGACACAATTCTAGATAGTGAGCGAGGTTTTGCATGGGCAAACGCATGTTTGCAACGTTGGGTTTGGCACTGGCATTGAGCATGACAAGCCATGCGTTGGCCTTGGAACCGCTTGATCGCATCGTGGCGGTGGTCAACGACGACGCCATCATGGCGAGCGAGCTTGAAAATCGCGTCACTCAGGCGCGAGGTCAGCTTGCGGGTCGCAATATCGCCGTGCCCGACGAGCAGGCGCTGCGCAATCAGGTGCTGGAGCGCATGATCGTCGAACAGATCCAGCTGCAGATGGCGGAAGAAGCCAATCTGTCCGTGGACGATACCGAACTCAACCGCGCGGTGCGCTCCGTGGCCCAGAACAACGGCATGAGCCTCGAGCAATTTGCCGATACCCTGGAGGCGGATGGCCTTTCCCTGGCGGTGGTGCGCGAGCAGATCCGCCGCGAGATGCTGATGCGTGATTTGCAGCAGCGCCGCGTCGCCAGTGGCATCAAGGTGTCCGACCGGGAAGTGCAGCGCTATCTCGAGCAGCAAACCGGTAGCGACAACACCCGCTACCGTCTTGGTCACATTCTGGTAGGACTGCCCCAGTCGCCGAGCCCGCAGCAGGCTCAGGCTGCTCAGCGCGAGGCCGAGGCGCTTTACCGGCAGCTGCAGAGCGGCGCCGATTTCGCCGAACTGGCCGCGGCGCAGTCCGATGGCTCCAATGCCCTGGAAGGCGGCGACATGGGCTGGCAGCGTGCCGCCGAGATTCCCGCCGTATTCGCCGACGTGATTCCGCAACTTGGGGTGGGGCAGGTCAGCGAACCGATTCGCAGCCCGAATGGCTTTCATCTGATCAAGCTGCAAGCCCGGGACGATGGCGGTCAGCAACAGGCGGTCGTGGATGAGCAGCGTGTGCGCCATATTCTCATCGAGACGAATCCCGCCCGGGATGCCCAGCAGGCCGAAGCCCTGGCGGAACAGGCGCGTCAGCGTATTGCCTCGGGCCAGGATTTTGCCCGGGTTGCCCAGGAGGTCAGCGATGATCGAGGAAGCGCCCTCAATGGCGGCGATCTGGGGTGGGTTCGCCCGGGGCAGATGGTGCCGGGGTTTGAAGAGGCCATGACATCGCTGCCCGTGGGTGAAATTTCCCAACCTGTGCGCTCACGATTTGGCTATCATCTGATCGAAGTGCTGGAGCGTCGTCAGCAGGACGTTACCAACGAGGCTCAGCGCAATCAGATTCGCGACACGCTCTTCCAGCGTAAAGCCAACGATGAGCTGGAAACCTGGATGCAGCAGATTCGCAACGACGCCTATGTCGACAACCGTCTGGAAAACAGCCGCGGATGAGTTCGCCGGTGCTGGCACTGACCAGCGGCGAACCCGCGGGTATCGGTCCCGACCTGATACTGAAGCTTGTCTGCGACCAGGTGCCACTGCCTGCGCGTATCGTGACGATTGGCGATCCGGACCTGCTGGCGCAGCGTGCTGCAGGGTTAGGGCTTGAGGTCGAGCTTTGCGTACTCGCGGAGAGTGACGAGGTGCCGGATTCGCGCCCCGGGATGCTACCGGTCTGGCCGGTGACGCTCGCGGCGCCGGTTGAAACGGGCCGCCTGGATCCGGCAAATGCAGGCTATGTGCTTGCCGTGCTCGACCGGGCAATCGACGCCTGCCGTCAAGGGCAAGCCCAGGCCATGGTGACGGCGCCGTTGCACAAGGGCGTGATCATCGAGGGCGGCCATCCGCATTTCACCGGTCACACGGAATATCTGCGGGATGCCTGCGGCAGTGAAGAGGTGGTGATGATGCTGGCCACTCGCGCGACGGCCCGTGCCATGAAGAGAGAGCTGCGGGTGGCCCTGGCAACCACGCATTTGCCGCTACGCGCGGTGGCGGAGGCCATCACCGTCGAGGGGTTGTGCCGGGTACTGCGTATTCTTGCCAGTGAACTGACGCGCTATTTCGGCGTCGCTCGGCCACGTATTGCCGTATGCGGCCTGAATCCACACGCCGGCGAAGGCGGGCACCTGGGCCGTGAGGAAATCGACACGATCATCCCGGCGCTGGCCCGGCTGCGTGAAGAGGGGTTGGTGCTGGATGGCCCCTTGCCCGCGGATACGCTCTTTACGCCCAGGCATCTCGATGATGCCGATGCGGTGCTGGCCATGTACCACGATCAAGGGTTGCCGGTCTTGAAGTACGCTGGCTTCGGACGCGCCGCCAATATTACCCTTGGGTTGCCTATCGTGCGCACCTCGGTGGATCACGGCACGGCGCTGGATCTTGCCGGTGGCGGCAATGTGGATATCGGTAGCCTTCAGGTGGCGATCGAAATGGCGATCGAAATGGCCAATGCCTCTCGCCCTCATTGATTGGCAAGTTAAACAGCAAGGACATTTTCTTCGTATGGCATCTCGCCCCCCAACGCCACGAGCACGCAAGCGCTTCGGGCAGAATTTTCTGCGTGATCCCGGTATCATTTCTCGTATCGTGAAAACCATCGCGCCACGGCCCGATCAGCGCCTGATCGAAATCGGCCCGGGCCAGGGCGCCTTGACGGAACCGCTGCTCGAGGCCGCCGGCAAGCTGGAAGTGATCGAGCTCGACCGCGACCTGATTCCCGGCTTGCGGGTTCAATTCTTCAACTACCCTGAGTTCGTGATCCACGAAGGCGATGCGTTGACCTTCGACTTCGCCGCCCTCAAGGGCAATGGCCCCTTGCTGCGTATTGCCGGCAATCTGCCCTACAACATCTCGACGCCGCTGATCTTTCATCTTCTCGCAACGCGAGGAGCTGTCGCCGATATGCACTTCATGCTGCAAAAAGAGGTGGTCGAGCGCCTGGCGGCGACTCCCGGTGGCAGCGACTGGGGGCGTTTGTCGGTCATGGCGCAATATCATTGCCGGGTGGATTCGCTGTTCAGCGTGCCGCCGGAGGCATTCGTGCCCCAACCCAAGATCGAATCCGCCATCGTTCGGCTGGTACCCCATGAGACGCTGCCTCATCCGGCAAGGGATGAGGTACTGTTTGCCGACATCGTGCGAGAAGCCTTTGGGCAACGGCGCAAGACGCTACGCAACAATCTCAAGCAACGACTCGATGTTGCCACGCTAGAGTCCCTGGGCATCGACCCGGGCCGCCGGCCCCAGACCCTGAGCGTGGCCGAGTTTGTGAACATCGCCAATCATCTGGCGGGAGAGGGCGCATGAGCGAAGATGTCCGAGACGTGCAGGTCGAAGTGGAGCCGGCCTATCGTGCCGATGAGTCGTCGGTGACCGAGCAGCGTTTCGTGTTCAGCTATACCATCACGGTTCACAACCACTCCTCCCATGCCGTTCAACTCCTGGCCCGCTACTGGAAGATCACCCAGGGCAGCGGCAAGGTACAGGAGGTGCGTGGCAAGGGCGTGGTCGGCAAGCAGCCCATGATCGGGCCAGGCCAGACCTTTCAATACACCAGCCGCGCGGTACTCGACTGTCCGGTCGGGGTCATGGAAGGGGCCTATACCTGCGTGGATACCTCGGTGCATCGATCCTTCGAAGTCGCCATTCCACCGTTTCGCCTGGCGGGACCCAACCAGGTACATTGATCCAGATGCGCTGAAAGCCATCCATCGCATACACGACATTTCAAGAGACGCCCATGACAACCTATGCCATCGGCGACCTCCAGGGTTGCCACAGTGAATTCGTCGCGCTGCTCGAACGCTTGAGCTTCGATCCGCGCCGGGATCGCCTATGGCTTGCCGGCGACCTGGTCAACCGGGGGCCGGCTTCCCTGGAATGCCTGCGCGAAGTGCGCGATCTGGGTGAGGCGGCGCGGGTTGTGCTGGGCAACCATGACCTGCATCTGCTGGCGGTCGCCCGGGGTGGTGCGCCTACCAAACGCTCCGATACCCTGGACGATATTCTCGCTGCGCCAGATCGTGAAACGCTCCTCGACTGGTTGCAGGCCCAGCCTCTGTGGGTCGATGACGATAGCGGCAGCGATCGGCGCAGGCTGATGACCCACGCCGGCGTGCTGCCTCAATGGTCTCTCGATAAGGCACGAGGGCTTGCCCGGGAGGCCGAAGCGGTATTGAGAAGCGAGAGTGCCGGAGCTTTTCTGGAGCGCATGTACGGTAATTCACCGTCTCGCTGGGACGAGAGTCTCGATGGCATCGATCGCCTGCGGATGATCGTCAATGCGTTCACCCGCATGCGTTTCATTGCCGCGGACGGGACCCTTGATTTCGATGCCAAGGAAGGGCTTGGTTCGGCGCCCTCGGGTTTTCATCCCTGGTTCACCTACCCTCGGAGCGACGATCCACACATTCTTTTCGGACACTGGGCGGCCCTGCAGGGGCAAACACCGGCTACCGCCGTGAGAGCCGAGGCGCTGGATACCGGCTGCGTCTGGGGGGGCAGTCTGACAGCACTGAACCTCGACCATGGCCAACGTGTCAGCGAGCCCAGCCGCCAGTCCTGGACCTGATATTCGCCTATTGGAGCATCCATGAGTCAATCCTTCGAACATCTCGATCATGCCACCTTGAAACAGTGGCTGGACGATACTCAGCCGCTGACCCTGGTGGATATTCGCGATCCCTTGAGCTATGCCCAGGGTCATATTCCCGGCAGTCGTCATCTCGACAACGCCACGGTAGGCGATCTGCTGGCGGATGTTTCCCGGGAGCAACCGCTGGTCGTGGTGTGCTATCACGGCCATTCCAGCCAGCAGGCGGCAAGCTGGCTGGCGGGGCAGGGCTTCGAGCAGGTCTACAGCCTGGATGGCGGCTTCGTCGACTGGCAGGTGCGTCATCCCCAGCGAGTGGCGCGGTGACTGCTGCGGATTCGGCGACCAAGGGGCTCGAGGTCTATCGCGTCGGCGGTGCGGTGCGGGATGCGCGTCTTGGCTGGCCGGTGGTCGATCAGGACTGGGTGGTGGTGGGTGCGACACCGCAAGCCATGCGCAAGCGTGGCTTTAGGCCCGTTGGGCGTGATTTTCCCGTGTTCCTGCACCCGGTCACGCAGGAGGAGTACGCCCTGGCCCGCACCGAGCGCAAGCAGGGCCACGGCTATACCGGCTTTGAGGTGCACGCAAGTCCCGAGGTCACGCTGGAAGAGGATCTGACCCGGCGGGATCTGACCATCAACGCCATGGCCGAGAACCTTGACGGCGAATTGATCGATCCGTTTCAGGGCCGGCGGGATCTGCAGGCCCGAGTGCTGCGGCATGTCTCGCCAGCCTTCGTCGAGGACCCGCTGCGGGTGCTGCGCACCGCGCGTTTCCTGGCTCGGTATCGAGGGCTTGGGTTCGTCATTGCCGAAGAGACTCTGGCCTTGATGCGCCAGCTTGCGGTCAACGGCGAAATTGCCCATCTGGTGGCGGAGCGGGTCTGGCAGGAAACCGAAAAAGCGCTGAGCGAGCCTTGTCCGCAAGCCTACTTTGAAACCCTACGTGACTGTGGTGCGTTCGAAGCATTGATGCCCGAGCTTGCCGAGAACGCCGAGCTGAATATGGCGCTGGCACGAATGGAGCGCCTGCCGGAAGATAACGACCATCCAGCGCGCTGGCGCTGGGCACGACTCTGCGAGCATCTCGATGAACCGGTGCGTCAGGCCCTGGAGGAGCGCCTGCGCATCCCCAATGCCTGGCGGGATCTGGCACGACAGGTCATGCTGACTCGAGAGCTGTGGAATGAAGCGAATGAGCGTGGGCCAAATGCCGAGGCTATCCTTGACTGGTTGAACAGGATCGACGCCTGGCGGCGCAGCGAACGAGTCACGCCGCTGCTTTCCCTGGTCAGTCTCGAAAATGGTGCCTTGGCCAAAAAACTAGCCCTGGCCTGGCGCTTGGCCTCCCAGGTTCTGCCTCGGGATCTGGTGGATGAAGGGTTCAAGGGCGGCGAGCTGGGCCAGGAACTGGCTAGGCGCAGGCAAGCCGAGATCAGGGCGGCCTTGGCCACCGATTGACGGATGCTCAATAGGCTTTGTTCATTTTTCGGCAATAAAGGAGTCGCCATGCAATCCTCCAAAGAGTTTCTCGAGCAGCTTGGTATCCGTTATCCCATCATTCAAGCGCCCATGGCCGGGGTGGCCACGCCTGAGTTGGCGGCGGCGGTTTCCAATGCCGGTGGCCTGGGATCACTGGGGCTCGGTACCAGCACGGCCGCAAAGGCTCGCCAAATGATCGAAGAGACCCGGGCGCTGACCGAACGGCCGTTCAATGTGAATCTGTTCTGTCATGCGCCGGCGCGGCGCAGTGCGCAAGGCGAAGCAGCCTGGCTCCATCATCTTGCGCCGCTGTTCGCCGAGGTCGGCTCGGAAATACCTGACGCCCTCGATGAAATCTACACCAGCTTCCTCGAGGATACCGAGACCTTCGAGATGCTGCTTCAACTGCGCCCAGCCGTGGTCAGCTTTCATTTCGGCCTGCCTTCACGCGAGCGTATCGACGCACTGCGCGAGGCAGGTATCTACATGATGGCGACGGCCACCTGTCTTCATGAAGCCAGAAGAATAGAAGCGGCAGGAATAGATGCCATCGTGGCCCAGGGCATCGAGGCTGGCGGGCACCGAGGCATGTTCGACCCGGAGACCAGGGATGAAGGCCTGAGTACGATGGTGCTTGTGCGACTGCTGTTGCAACATACGACACTGCCCGTTGTCGCCGCAGGCGGCATCATGGATGGCCAGGGTGTGAAATCCGCGCTGGATCTCGGTGCGGCGGCGGCTCAGCTTGGCACGGCGTTCGTCTTGTGCCCGGAATCCTCGGCAAATGACGCCTATCGCGAGAACCTGAAAAGCGAGCGAGCCACACAGACACGCCTGACCAGGGTGCTGTCCGGGCGAGCCGCCCGGGGCATGACCAATCGCCTGATCTCGTTCGGTGAAGCAGAAGGCAGTCCGTCTCCCGCGGATTATCCCGTTGCCTATGACGCGGCCAAGCGTCTCAATGCGGCCGCCGCCAAGCTCGGGAATCATGAGTTTGCCGCCCAGTGGGCCGGTCAGGGCGCGCCTCTGGCCCGGGAACTACCCGCAGCGGAACTCGTGATGCAGCTGGTAAAGGAAAGCGGCGTCAGTTCGAACTAAACAGGTTGCGGCTGTCGGGCTAGTTCACCCGGGAAATTACGCTTCCCCGCCAGGTGAAATTCACCGGCCGCAGACACTGGCCATCTGAGTCGAAGTCGGCCCAAAGCTCGGCATAGCGCTGGCCGGTGGCCGGGTGGCGGGCGTTCGGTAGTAGCTCCGCCAGCGGCTTGAGCACGAAGGCAAAGCGCAGGATGTCATAATGGGGCAGGCTGACGCCATCAATGATGCCAGCGAGGTCGCCCACGCAGAGCAGGTCGATATCCAGGGTCACCGGGCCCTGATCGGTTCGGCCATTGGCCCGTTCCACGCGCTTGCACCAGTCTCGCAGCGCACCCACCGAGGTATCGCTGTCGAAAGCCGCTACCAGATTATAGACATCATGGCTTGGCTCGGCGCACATGAGTTCGCTTTCAAATCGACTGTCGAATCTGCTTTTGAAAACCCGGGAAACGCGTAACTCGCCAAACTCGGCTTCCAGGGCCTCCAGGCAACGCTTGATATGGTGTTCTCGATCGACATGGCTGCCGATGCCGACGACGACTTGTGCCATCAGCGCTGTCCGCGTTCGATGCGCACTCCGACGGCAGCGGCTTGGCTTACGGCTCCGGGCTTTCGCAGCGTCAGACGCAGCCAGGGGATGCCGAACTCGTGAAGTAACAAGGTAGCCAGTCGTTCGGCGAAGGTTTCCACCAGCTCGAAATGGCTGGCGCTGGCGAATTCATCGATGCGAGCGCTGATGGCCGCGTAGTCCAGGGTCTTGGACAGATCATCGTCTGCCGCGGCGGTGCGAATGTCGGTTCCCATTTCCAGGTCCAGCACCAGACGCTGGCGGATGCTGCGCTCCCAGTCATAAGCGCCGATGACGGTTTCGATCCGCAATCCCTCGATCAGTACAAGGTCCATGACGCTTCCCTGAAAAGTATATGATTCTTCGATTCTACGATAGCGAGCTGGCAGAATCATGATTCCGTTTTGTTGGCGAAGTCCTTATGTCGTTTTCCTCGCTCGTGCCTACTACCGCGATGCAAGTCAGCTTTTTGATGGCGCTGGGCTATCTATGTGCGGCCTGTCTGGGTGCGGTGTGGCTGTGCCGTCTGGCGGGGGTCAGCGATCCGCGCCTGAGGGGTTCTTGCAATCCCGGGTTTTCCAACGTGCTGCGGCTGTACGGCAAGCGGCTGGCGCTGGCGACGCTCTCCTTCGATGCCGTCAAGGGCATGCCAGCGCTCTGGCTGGCTAAAAGCGGCGGTTTGCCGATCTGGGCTCAAGGGCTCGTGGGTTTCAGCGTGCTGTTGGGGCATAGCTATCCTGTCTGGCATCGTTTCCGCGGAGGCAAGGCGGTCGCCAGCGCTTTTGGCGTGCTGCTGGTGCTGACACCCCCGGTGGCCCTGGTATGTGCTGCCTGCTGGACGCTGCTCGCCTGGCGGGTGCGTACCGCCGCGGTTGCTTCTCTCGCCAGTGCTGCCCTGGCACCTCTGGCAAGCATCTGGCTCGCCCAGGACTATGTGTGGGTCGTCATCGTTTTCACGCTGCTGGTGCTGGTGCGCCATGTCTGGAACATTCAGCGGCTGGGAGAGGGGAGCGAGCCGAGATTCCCGGACGGCTAGGCTTTGCCCGAAAAGTACCTGCGCTCGTCTATACGGCGTTAAAAATTCGCTCAAGATACTCATTTACACCACGTAAACTCCGTTCTTTCGCCAATTTTTGCCTTGTCTAGACTTCGCTCGCTGACTTTTCAGATAAAGCCTGAGCTATGCCCGAAAAGTACCTGCGTTTGCTGACTTTTCAGACGAAGCCTGGTTTTTGTGCGATCAAGCAGTCGGCACCGTCAGACTATCCAGGGGCCAGCGGGGTACCGCCTTCATGGCGGAACCGTCACGTTCTCCCGCCAGCAGGCGTTGGGCGCCGACATAGGCGATCATTGCACCGTTGTCGGTGCAAAAACGTCCGCGAGGATAATAGGCCCGCGCGCCGCGCTTGCCTACTTCAATGGCCAGGCGTTCACGCAATCGTGTATTGGCACTGACCCCGCCGGCAACCACCAGGCGCTTCAGCCCCGTCTGATCCAGTGCGCGGCGACACTTGATGACCAGCGTATCCACGACCGCATCTTCAAACGCGCGGGCAATGTCCGCACGCCCCTGTTCATCGAGTTCGCCGGCACTGCGCAGCCTGTTGACGGTGGTGAGGGTATGGGTCTTGAGGCCGGAAAAGCTGAAATCGAGCCCGGGGCGATCGGTCATCGGGCGCGGGAAGCGAAAACGTTTCGGATCGCCTCGCTGGGCAAGGCGCGCCACCTCCGGGCCGCCCGGATAGGCAAGCTCCAGCATCTTGGCGGCCTTGTCGAAGGCTTCGCCGGCAGCGTCGTCCACGGACTCGCCGAGCAATCGATACTGGCCCAGGCCTTGCACCGCGACCAGCTGGGTGTGGCCGCCGGAGACCAGCAGCGCGACGAAGGGGAACTCAGGCGGTTCATCTTCGAGCATGGGGGCGAGCAGGTGCCCTTCCATGTGATGCACCCCGAGTACCGGAAGAGATAGCGCCTTCGCCATGCCGTGAGCCGTGGACGCGCCAACCATCAGGGCGCCGACCAGACCGGGCCCGGCGGTATAGGCGATGCCTTCGAGGTCGCCGCGAGCAAGGCCTGCCTCGTCGAGCACCTGCTGAATCAGGGGCAGCAGCTTGCGGGTGTGATCTCGAGAGGCCAGCTCCGGGACCACACCGCCATAGTCGGCGTGCATGGCGATCTGGCTGTAAAGGGCATCCGCCAGTAGGCCATGATCGGTATCAAAAAGTGCCACGCCGGTTTCGTCGCAGGAGGTCTCGATCCCCAGTACGCGCATCGTTTTGGCTCGTCGGTTCTTGAAAACGCCTATGGTACGGCTTTTGGATCGCTGCCGGCAGGGGGAATAGGCAAATCGATTTGCAAAGCGCCATGGCGAGGACTAAAATGCTCTGCTCTGCAAGACTGGGTCGTGTATCCCGGTGTCGATGTATCATCCTTTGCATCTGCGTTTGTCGTCTGCTCATCCTGCAAGCGAGAAAACGTGATGCCAAGCGGCGCCCAACTGATGCACGTCAAACCGAACTCATGATTTCAAGGTAGGTGAGTGCTTAATGCCTTCTGTCAAAGTACGCGATAACGAGCCGTTCGACGTCGCTTTGCGCCGTTTCAAGCGTTCCTGCGAAAAAGCCGGTGTACTGTCCGAAGTACGTCGTCGCGAGAACTACGAAAAGCCGACTGCGGTACGCAAGCGTAAAGCTGCGGCGGCGGTCAAGCGCCACGCCAAGAAGTTGCAGCGTGAGCGCAAGCGTTTCGAACGGATGTATTGATCCGTACTGGGGGTAGCGTGCTACCTCAGAGGGATGCCAAGCGGCTACCATTCGGTGGCCGTTTGTTTTTGTAGACCCTTCTTTTTTATGCCCCTTTTCATGCCTTTTGGGTTCCTCTAAGCCTATGGCTGGCCAGATTCCTCAAAGCTTCATCGACGATCTACTTGCCCGCATCGACGTGGTCGAAGTGGTGGGCGAGCGGGTGCAGTTGAAAAAGGCCGGTCGGAATTACACGGGGCTTTGTCCTTTCCATCAGGAAAAATCACCGTCGTTTTCTGTCAGTCAGGACAAGCAGTTCTATCACTGTTTTGGCTGCGGTGTGGGGGGTAATGCCCTGCGCTTCCTGATGGAATACGACAATCTGCGCTTTCCCGAGGCGGTGGAACAACTGGCCTCTCGCCTGGGGCTCGAGGTGCCTCGGGAAGGTGCTGACGATCCTCGGGTTCAAGAGCGCGAGAAGAAACGCAAGGAAGGCGTCAATCTGCTCGAATTGGCGGCAAGCTTCTTTCGCGAACGCCTGCCGATGGCAGAGGGTAAGACAGCGCGGTCCTATCTGGAACAGCGCGGGCTATCACAGGATGTGCTCAAGGATTTTGGCGTTGGCTATGCGCCATCGGCCTGGGATGCGCTCAAGCGGCATCTTGGGGGGCAGGGGGTTTCCGAAACAGTGCAGGTCGAATATGGCCTGCTGGTACAACATGAAGACAGCGGCCGCAGCTACGATCGCTTTCGCGATCGGGTGATGTTTCCGATCAGGGATTTCAAGGGGCGCACGATTGCCTTCGGTGGTCGCGTACTGGGAGATGCCAAACCCAAGTATCTCAACTCCCCGGAAACGCCGGTATTCCATAAAGGGCGCGAGCTTTACGGCCTTTATGAGGCGCGCAAGGCCAACCGCCAGCTCGACCGCCTGGTGATCGTCGAAGGGTACATGGATGTGGTGGCCCTGGCCCAGTTCGGTATTCGCAATGCGGTGGCGACATTGGGCACCTCGACCAGCGAAGAGCACCTCAAACGGCTGTTTCGGCTGGTGAACGAGGTCGTGTTCTGTTTCGATGGCGACAACGCCGGGCGGCAGGCGGCACTGCGTGCCCTGGATACGGTATTGCCTCAGATGATCGATGGTCGCCAGGCGCGGTTTCTGTTTCTACCGGAAGGAGAGGATCCGGATACGCTGGTTCGACGCGAAGGCCCTGACGCTTTCAACGATCGCATCACCTGTGCCAGCCCCTTGTCGGAGTTCCTGTTCGACCAAGCCGCAAAGGGTCGTAATCTACAGCAGGTCGAAGAGCGTGAGCGTTTTGCCAGCCGCGTACTCGCCTCCCTGGGTCAGCTTCCGGAGGGTGTTCTCAAGTCATTATTGTTGCGAGAACTATCCAGCCGTACCGGCGTCGAACAAGGTCGTTTTCAAGCGCTTCTACAGGCCAGAGCAACGCCCAGGGAGCAGGCCCTGGACGACATGACAGCGTCAGCTACGGGCTCTTTTCATGAGTCTCAGGCCAGTGGAGCCTCGGCAACTGGGCGACAACGTGAACGCAATGGGTCGTTGAGTCTCATGGCTCGCACCTTGCAGTTGCTGATATATGAGCCAGAATTGGTAGAGCGTTTGCCGGATACGCTGGACTGGTGCGCCGACGAAGACGATGGTGCGCTATGCTGTGAGGTGATCCGATTGCTTCGAGCAGGACGGTATCGCAGTTCTCAAGTGCTATTGGCTCATTTTCATGGCACCCGCGAAGGTAGCCGTCTTGAAGCACTGGCGCAACGCGAACTGTTGATACCGAAAACTGCCAGGGCAGCGGAGCTGGATGGGCTGGTCGAATACTTTCAGCGCCACTTGTCCCGCAGTTCTCCGCAAAACGAATACGATACATTGCTGGCCAGGGAGGCGGGCGGCGAGAAACTATCCAAGGAAGAGAAACAGCGTTTGATGGAATTGCTGATGCTGCTGAAAGGCAAGGGTGGGCACAAGCGTTAAGCGGGTTGAATTTTGACCGATGGCCACCATCTAAAGGCAATACTGAAAAACGTAACAGATCAAATTAACACACCTGGATGAGGGTGCAAGCAGAATACTGGTGGGTTGATGGTGTTAGCCGCTATAATCCAAGGCTAACCGAATCTTCACCACTGGTTCATCCGGGTGTTTCATTCCTCTTCGTCGAGATAGGGTCTCTATGGCTGGAAATGCGCAACAGCAATCGCGTTTGAAGGAGTTGATCGCACGTGGCAAGGAGCAAGGGTATCTAACCTACTCCGAGGTCAACGATCATCTTCCTGAGGATATCGCCGATCCGGATCAAGTGGAAGACATCATCGGCATGATCAACGACATGGGAATCAGTGTCGTTGAAGTGGCCCCTGATGAAGACACATTGATGATGTCCGATCAGTCCACCGATGAGCAGGCCGCCGAGGAAGCGGTGGCGGCATTGGCCGCAGTGGAAAGCGATGTTGGCCGGACGACGGATCCGGTGCGTATGTACATGCGCGAAATGGGCACCGTGGAGTTGCTGACTCGGGAAGGCGAGATAGAAATCGCCAAGCGTATCGAAGAAGGCACCCGGGAAGTGATGTCCGCGCTGGCGTATCTTCCCGGCGCGGTGGAGTCCATTCTCGACGCCTATGACGCCACCCAGGACGAAGAGGCACCGGGGCGTCTATCGGATCTGTTTTCGGGGTTCATCGATCCCGATGAAGGTATTCCCGGTGTCGCCGAAGCCGAAGTGCCGGAGGAAGAGCCTGCCGCCAGTGATGAGGATGTCGAAGGGGACGAGGATTCCGACGACGACGAAGAGGCCGAGGAAGAGAGCGTCGGCGGCCCCGACCCGGAAGAGGCCAAGGCGCGTTTCGAGCAGATTCGCGAGCAGAATGCCGCTACCAAGGCTGCTTTCGAGAAGCATGGCCCCAAGTCGCCGGAAGGGCGTGCGGAGCAGGAGCGTTTAGCCGAGCTGTTCTCTCCTATCAAATTGGTACCCAAGCACTTCGAACGGCTGGTTGGCCAGGTGCGTATCAGCGTCGATCAGGTGCGGACGCAGGAAAAGACGATCCTTCAGGTCTTCGTCAAGCGGGGCAAAGTGCCACGCAAGACCTTCATCAAGTCGTTTCCGGGGAATGAATCCAACCCGGAATGGCTGGATGAATTCCTGTCCAAGAACGCCAAGCATGCCGACAAGCTCGAGGTGTTCCGTGGCGACATCAAGCGTGCGCAGCGCAAGATCGCTTTCGAAGAAGAGTTGATTCAGCTGTCCGTTGCCGAAATCAAGGAAGTCAATCGGCGCCTGTCCATCGGTGAAGCTAAGGCGCGTCGGGCCAAGAAGGAGATGGTAGAGGCCAACCTGCGCCTGGTGATCTCGATCGCCAAGAAGTACACCAACCGCGGGCTGCAGTTCCTGGATCTGATTCAGGAAGGCAACATTGGTCTGATGAAGGCGGTGGACAAGTTCGAATATCGGCGGGGCTACAAGTTCTCCACCTACGCCACCTGGTGGATTCGTCAGGCGATCACCCGCTCGATTGCGGATCAGGCGCGCACCATTCGTATCCCGGTGCACATGATCGAGACCATCAACAAGCTCAATCGTGTGTCGCGTCAGATGTTGCAGGAGATGGGGCGCGAACCCACCCCGGAAGAACTCGGCGAGCGTCTTGAAATGCCTGAAGACAAGGTGCGCAAGGTGCTCAAGATCGCCAAGGAGCCGATTTCAATGGAAACGCCCATTGGTGACGACGACGACTCGCACCTGGGGGATTTCATCGAAGATGGCTCCATGCTGTTGCCTATCGATTCCGCTACCGGTGAAGGCCTGATCGAGGCGACTCGCAACGTGCTGGGCGGATTGACCGCCCGAGAAGCCAAGGTGCTGCGTATGCGCTTCGGCATCGACATGAACACCGATCACACGCTCGAAGAAGTTGGCAAGCAGTTCGACGTGACCCGCGAACGGATTCGTCAGATCGAGGCCAAGGCGCTGCGTAAGCTGCGTCATCCGTCCCGCTCCGAGCCGCTGCGCTCTTTCCTCGACGAGTAAGCGGGAAAGAACGTCAGCATCTGAATTTAGGATGTGAGGTAGCCATAAAACGACACCGCCCGCGGATGAAACCGCGGGCGGTGTCGTTGGTCTTACCTGTAGCTTTACGCGATGAGATCGGCCATGGCGTCACCGGCCCGGCAACGCACGCTGGTAGCGACGTATCAGCAATACAAGCTCGAACATGGCGATCATCAGCAAGGTATAACCGAACAGTTCGGCCGTCTCTTCGACCGCGTCCTTGAATATCCGCAGGTAGTGTTCGCCGAGAACCGCCTTCCAAAACTCGCTCCTGCCAAAAAGCCTCGAAAAGACATAGACGGTTAGAAAACCGGCAGCAAACATGCCGAAAGCAAAGGTATTGGCCAGGCGCTCAAGTTGAAGGGCGAAAGCCTTTCGCTGCCGGATCATGATGAATAGAAGCGGTATTACCCATAAGCCGACCAGAACCTGCCAGGCACCGTCGAAGATATATTCATCGAGCCAAGCGTCCTGTTCACGAATCAATGATGCGCCTAGCAGAGCAATCAGCAGCAAGCTCACCTGAGGGGCAAATGCGCGATCGATCATCCGAGCAACGATAGCCAGTGCCGTCGCTATCAGCAAGAACAGCGACTGCGCTATTTCAGTAATGCCGTACTCTGTGAAACGCCCAGCGGCGTGGGAGGTGGTCGTGTGAAATACGCCCTCCATCATGGCTGCGACCAGAAGAATGTAGGCGATACCACGTATGCACATGGCGCGAAAGCCTATCTGGCCTGGAGAAGATGTCGCGATCATTTAGTCCTTTCCATACTGATCTTGTTAGCGGGCTATTTTATCTTATTTGCTGATGTAAAGCGTAAGAATACTTAATACTGAAAATGGTTGTGGCGCTGGGCTTCTTCCACCAACCAGTCGTGTACGACGCGTACACGCCTGTCATCCAGGGCGCCTGGAGAATAGACAATGCCGTAACGCTTGTCCGTGGCGACCCGCTGCGAGAGCGGAGCGATCAGCGCGCCGGTCTTCAGTTCATTGGTGATCAGGGTGCGTCGCGCGATTGCCACTCCCATGCCCGCAATGGCGGCATCGATGGTCAACTGGTTGCGATTGAAGGTATAACCCCGCCGCAGATTGATGGGTGGGGCCTTGATGGCGTTCAGATAATGCTCCCACTCCGCGTAATCATGGCTACCCCGCCAGGCGGTAACATCATGCAAAAGAGGATACCAGGCAAGATCTTCAGGCCGAGTAAGGGGCGGTTTGCCACGCAGTAGTGAAGGTGCACAAACCGGGAAGATCACTTCATCCATCAAGGGCGTGATAGTGAACCCTGGATAGCGGCCATCGTTCAGATCCAGCGCCAGATCGAACTCCCCCGCACGCAGCGAAATGGTGCTGTCTTCCACAATGATGCGTAGCTCGATGTCGGGAAAGCGAGCCTGTAGCCGGGGTAGGCGGGGCATTACCCACTTGTCGAGAAAGGAAGGCACCGAACGCAGTCGCAGCACGCCGCTCATGACGCCGCTGCGCAAGCGACGTACTTCCTGACCCACGGATTGATAAGCCTCGTCGACCACCGCCGCCAAGCGGCGCCCTTCATCGGTCAGCTCAAGCTGGCGTGGCAAGCGACGAAACAGCTTGAATCCCAGACGCTCTTCGAGCTGCTTGATCTGTTGGCTCACCGCCCCGGTGGTCACGTGTAATTCGTCTGCGGCAAGGGTAAAGGAGAGGTGATGAGCGCTGACCGCAAAAACCTTCAACCAAGCGTGGGTTTGCCCAGTGAGAGAATGGTTCATGGTTTAGCAGTAGTGAAGCGCAACAATAAAGGAAGCATTTTTATACCCTTATTTGAATTTCCAATGGGGATCGGTGCAGCATCTACGCTTTGCGATTTAGTTATACTAAACCATTGGTCAGTTATTTTCGATTGTCTCTGCGCAGTGATCTAGGCAGGCTAGGGCTAAATTCCATAACTAGATTCCATAATTAGCCGAGCTGCCTCAATCGGCCTGTCTTCCCAGGCTCTGTTTTAGAAGCGCACCGGCAAACAAGGTGAGGAAACCATCATGGCTATCAGCGTATTCGATCTTTTCAAAATCGGCATTGGCCCTTCCAGCTCGCATACCGTGGGACCAATGCGGGCGGCCTTCGACTTCGTCGAGGAGCTGCGCGAGAGGGACATGCTCGAGCGAGTGGCCCGCGTCGAGGTGCAGCTTTATGGCTCATTATCCGCTACGGGTATCGGCCATGGTACCGATCGCGCCATCATCATGGGCTTGATGGGAGAGCGCCCGGACGTCATCGATCCCGCCATCATCAATCCCTGCATCGAAGAACTGCTCGAGGCCCAGACCCTGATGCTTGACGGGCGGCTGGCGGTGGCATTCGTCTGGGCACGAGACATGCAGCTACTCGAAGAGAACCTGCCTCATCATCCCAATGCCATGCGTTTGATCGCCCATGGTCACAACGAGGAGCTTTATCGCAATACCTATTATTCCGTAGGTGGTGGCTTCGTCATCAATGAGGAGCAGGCTCAGGCGGGAGAACTGGATACCGACACCACGGTCTTGCCCTACAATTTCAATAATGCGGAAGAATTGCTGGCCATGTGTCGCAAGCACGACATGCGTATCAGCGAGATCATGCTGGAAAATGAAAAAGTCTGGCGTGAGGAGAGTAAGGTTCGCAGCGAGCTGTGGCGGATATGGGAGGCCATGCGTGCCTGTGTCGATCATGGCGTGCAACAAGAAGGTGTTCTTCCGGGCGGTCTCAACGTCAAGCGCCGCGCCAAACAGCTCCATCAGCGTCTGCAAACCGTCGAAGAGAGCCCGAGCCTGATTACCTCCACCTTTTCAGCCATGGATTGGGTCAACGTCTTTGCCCTGGCGGTCAACGAAGAGAACGCCGCCGGCGATCGTATGGTCACCGCGCCCACTAATGGCGCAGCCGGCATCATCCCGGCAGTGCTGCACTATTATATGAAATTTCAGCCTGGTGCCTGTGAGCGAGACGTGGTCGAATTCCTGCTGGCCGCCGGAGCCGTGGGCGTTCTGTGCAAGAAGAATGCCTCTATTTCCGGCGCTGAAGTGGGCTGTCAGGGCGAGGTGGGTTCCGCCTGTGCCATGGCGGCTGCGGGGCTGGCGGAGGTCATGGGAGGCACGCCCGGCCAGGTCGAGAACGCCGCCGAGATCGGACTCGAGCACAATCTCGGACTGACCTGTGACCCGGTGGGTGGTCTGGTTCAAGTTCCCTGCATCGAGCGCAATGCCATGGCCTCGATAAAAGCAATCAACGCCGCTCAAATGGCGCTTCGGGGTGATGGCGAGCATTTCATCTCGCTCGACAAGGTCATTCGGACCATGCGCGATACCGGCCGAGACATGCAGGACAAGTACAAGGAAACCTCTCGCGGAGGACTCGCAGTCAACACCATCGAGTGCTGATGAGCCTCATGGTTGGTAAGCTGCGTTCGGCGCCGCTCTCCAAGTGCAAGCATCGTTGACCAAGAAGGCGCTTTGATAAGCGCCTTTTTTGATACGTTGGGTTCTTTTTCGACACTGGTGATACGATGCTGCCGGATAGGAGTATAGTGAATGACAAGGAATTGTTGAATTATCGTTAAGCGGCTGTAGGAATAACATGGGTTGTTTGGCAGTTTGCTCGGATAGTTCAAAATGCCTTGATAATTCAAGCGCCTGGGCGAAGATCCTTTATTGCCAATCAGAACGAGGAATGTTTTGTCGTGGAACAGGAAGACAGCTGTATCATTCGTCTTTTCAGCAATTACTGCGCTTTGTCCGAGGAAGATAAGCGCTTGCTGCACAGGCTTGAGGAGAGTCCGATCGAAACACGGGCAGGGCAAGTGCTGTGGGAAGAGTGCGACAAGGCGTCGGAATTCTGCACGATCAGTAAAGGCTGGGCCTACTCTTTTCGTAATATGGATGATGGCAGCCGCCAGATTCTCGAGTTATTCATGCCCGGAGATATCGTTGGCATGCGTGAATTCGCCTTTTCTCAGCGACTCACCGGACTCGCCATGATTGATGACGGCGTGATCTGTCATTTCCCCCATCACCGCTTGATGGACGTTTTTCGTACCTCCACTACGCTCACCGCGGTGCTTTTTGCCATCGTCAGTCGTCATCAGGCGTTGTTGACCGAGCGCCTTGTCAACCTGGCCCGGCGCTCGGCGCAACAACGTCTGGCGCACTTCATTTACGAAATCTACGAGCGTTTGAACCAAACTGGTGCCCCCAGCGACGGCCATTTTCGTCTGCCCCTCTCTCAGGAGCAGATAGGCGATGCGCTGGGGTTGAGCTCCGTACACGTCAGTCGTACTTTCACCAGCTTTCGTAAACAACATTTGGTGTTGCGGGAACGGCATCGGATGCATCTACCAAACCCCCAGGCATTGGCAGAACTGGCGGATTTCGATAGCCGTTATCTCAATGACAGTCTGAAGCCCATATTTTGCGACAATGGAAAGCAAGAGCGTCAGAACGGGTCCAGCAACGTGACCACCGAGTAAGCCGGGGTGGCCCTAGTCGTCAGTTCTGCCCGACCCTGCATCACGCAGTTACCATATCGACCCGGTTATATTGTTCATACGTTGTTTTCCCCTACACTAGAGAACGATTCGGAATGACGGGGAGTTATCCGAATCCATCCGACGTTTTTCCAACTCTCAACTCTTTCACTAGGAGTCGCCATGAAATCCCGTGCCGCCATTGCCCTGGAAGCCGGTAAGCCCCTGGAGCTTGCTGAAATCGATGTTGAAGGCCCCAAAGCGGGTGAGGTACTGGTACGCATTGTCGCCACCAGCGTGTGCCACACCGATGCCTACACGCTGTCCGGTAGCGACCCGGAGGGACTGTTTCCTTCGGTCCTGGGTCATGAAGGCGCCGGGGTCGTGGAGGAAGTCGGTGAAGGCGTGACTAGCGTGCAACCTGGCGATCATGTGATTCCGCTTTATACCGCGGAATGCGGCAAGTGCAAGTTCTGCCTTTCAGGCAAGACCAATCTGTGTAGTGCGGTGCGAGCGACTCAAGGCCAGGGTTTGATGCCCGACGGCACCACGCGCTTCTCCTTCGAAGGCAAGAAGCTGCATCATTACATGGGCTGCTCGACCTTCTCCGAGTACACCGTGGTGCCTGAAGTCTCCCTGGCGAAAGTCTCCAAGGAGGCGCCCATGGACAAGATCTGCCTGCTGGGCTGCGGGGTGACCACTGGTATCGGCGCAGTTCGCAATACCGCCAAGGTCGAGCCGGGTTCGACGGTTGCCGTGTTCGGCCTCGGTGCCATCGGTTTGGCGGTCATCCAGGGGGCGCAGATCGCCAAGGCCGACCGTATCATTGCCGTCGACGTCAATCCGGACAAGTTCGAGCTGGCTCGCCAGTTCGGCGCCACCGAGTTCGTCAATCCCAAGGACTACAGCGATCCCATTCAGCAAGTGCTCATCGATATGACCGATGGCGGCGTGGATTACTCCTTTGAGTGCATCGGTAATGTCAACGTCATGCGCTCGGCCCTGGAGTGCTGCCACAAGGGCTGGGGTGAATCGATCATCATCGGCGTGGCCGGCGCCGGCGAGGAGATATGCACGCGTCCGTTCCAGCTGGTCACCGGCCGGGTCTGGAAGGGCTCTGCTTTCGGTGGCGTGAAGGGGCGCAGCGAGCTGCCTGGCTATGTCGAGGATTACATGAACGGCAAGGTCAAGATCGACGAGTTCATCACTCACAACATGGCCTTCGAGCAGATCAACGAAGCCTTTGATCTGCTGCACCAGGGCAAGAGCATTCGCAGTGTGCTGAGCTATTAACAAGCGCCCGAAGCCGCGCTAGTAACAAGCGCCCGAAACCGCGCTAGTAACAAGCGCCCGAAACCGCGTCGGTGATAGACGTCCGGAACCGCGTCGGTGATAGACGCCCGGAACCTGCGCCGCTTTCAACAGGCGCTCGAAGCTACGGCATGATCGGCGGCCGTGATTGCAACGCCGATAATCCTCGCCGCGAGGCTGCTCTGCGTAGTGCAGTCGAACGGCGAGTACCTCGATAAAGGAGTCGTTCATGAGCATGTCGGAAACCCTGGAGCAGGTGTCTGCCAACAAGTGTTTCGGTGGTTGGCTCAAGCGCTACAAGCATCACGCCCGAGCGCTTGATTGCGAAATGACCTTCTCGATCTATCTGCCGCCCCAGGCAGAACAAGGCAAGGTGCCCCTGCTGTGGTGGCTCTCGGGCTTGACCTGTACCGATGAAAACTTCATGCAGAAAGCGGGAGCCCAGCGCGTAGCGGCGGAGCTTGGCATGGCGATCGTCTGCCCGGATACCAGCCCGCGCGGTCTGGATCTGCCGGGCGAGCACGATAGCTACGATTTCGGCTCCGGGGCCGGTTTCTATGTCAATGCGACCCAGGAGCCCTGGTCGAAGCACTATCGCATGTACGATTATGTCAACGACGAGTTGCCTTCGGTGGTGCGGCAGCACTTCCCGGTCAACGGCCGCGAGTCCATCAGCGGACACTCCATGGGCGGGCATGGCGCGCTGATACTGGCGCTACGGCAGCCTGGGCGTTATGCCTCGGTGTCGGCGTTCTCTCCGGTGGTCAATCCCAGCGAAGTGCCTTGGGGGAAGAAGGCTTTCAGCAATTACCTGGGTGACGATCGTGGCAAATGGACGCAGTACGATGCCTGTGAACTGGTCGCCAAAGGCGCTTCCCGGCAGCCGCTGTTCATCGATCAGGGCGAGGACGACAACTTTCTCGAAGAGCAGTTGAAGCCCGAGCACCTGGAGGCTGCCTGCGAGAAACGGGATCATCCCCTGACCTTGAGACGGCAGCCGGGTTACGATCATAGTTACTACTTCATCGCGACCTTCATCGAAGAGCATCTGCGCTATCATGCCAAGCATCTCAAGATAGCCTGATATCAATAGGCGCAATCTATTTGTACGCAATGCGACGCTTCTGCTTTCAGGAGCGTCGCATTTTTATGGTGCTTTGAGCTGAAAACGTCGTTCATGGGCTCATTTGCGACACGCTTGCTGCAAAACCCCCGCATTCCTGGCGAAAAGATAAAATTTCGATAGCGTAAAACGCCATAGCTTTTATAGTGAATATTGAGGTCGATATAACTTCAGAGCGGTATCCAATCACAATGAGACCCTCACCTATCAGGTAGAGGGCGGCACCTCGAGAGAGAGGCATATGACAACGTCCACCATGACGAAGGCAGCCCCCCCGACCCCCAGGAACGCCACTTCCCAGACACTTGGCTTCTTGCTACTGGACAACTTCACCCTGATCTCGCTGGCCTCCGCCATCGAACCATTGCGCATGGCCAATCAGCTTGCGGGTCGCGAGATTTACCGCTGGTATACCTTGAGTCAGGACGGCGCGCCGGTACATGCAAGCGATGGCCTGCAGATAACGCCGGACGCCTCCATCACCATTCCACTCACGCTGGACTGGGTGGTGGTATGCGGGGGTGTGGGAGCCAATCGTTATATCACGCGTGAACACGTCGGTTGGCTGCAGTCCCAGAGCCGTCAATTACGCCGCATGGGTGCAGTGTGTACCGGTAGCTGGGCCCTGGCTCGTGCCGGTCTGCTCGATGGCTTCGAGGCAAGCGTTCATTGGGAATGTCTGGCCGCCATGGGGGAGGCGTTTCCACGCATTATGCTTTCCGCCCGGCTCTTTTCCATTGATCGCAACCGCTTCACGGCCTCGGGCGGCACTGCGCCCCTGGACATGATGCTCACCTTGATCGCACGCGATCATGGCCATGATCTTTCCGCGGCGATTTCAGAGATGTTCATCTATGAGCGCGTTCGCAACGAGCAGGATCAACAGCGCATGCCGCTCAAGCACATGCTGGGCACCACTCAGCCCAAACTGCTCGAGATCGCCGCATTGATGGAAGCCAACCTCGAAGAACCCATTAGCTTCGATGAGTTGGCCCGCTTTGTCGGCATTTCTCGTCGCCAGTTGGAGCGGCTTTTTCAAAAGTATCTGCACTGCTCGCCGTCACGCTACTACCTGCGACTGAGGCTTACCCGCGCAAGACAACTCCTGAAGCAAACGCCCATGCCGATCATCGATGTGGCGTCCGCCTGTGGCTTCGTTTCCACGCCCCATTTCTCGAAATGCTATCGCGAGTTTTTTGGTGTGCCGCCGCGCCAGGAGCGTCTTGCTACACGCTGGGACATGGAGCCTGGGGAAGGCAGCGTGACACTGGAATTGTTGTCCAGCATGCCAGCTCAGGAACCCGTTTCGAGCGCGGTAGCGGCGCTCCTCAATGCCCGGGAAGAATCGACCTATGCCAGCGTGCCGCTTAGATAAGCAGCGATTAGACGTACCAACAGGTTTTTAATGTTGTCTTTCCGCCGAGAGAAGCAGGATTGTTATACTGGGTCTTCTTACAAATATAGAGAAAGAGTATGACCCAGGGTTGGCCGCGTCGGCTTTTGCGCTATTTATTGATTGCCATTGTGGGTTTTGTAGCCATTTCTCTACTGCTGGTGATGATATTCCGAGTGGTACCGGTATTCGGCTCCATGGTCATGGTCGAACGCAAGGTGCAGTCCTGGATATCAGGAGAATCCCTGAACATCCACCAGGACTGGGCATCCTGGAACGACTTGTCCGAGCACGCAAAACTTGCCGTGATCGCGGCGGAAGACCAGAAATTCCCCTCTCATCATGGCTTCGACCTGGGACAACTGCGCAAGGCCGTGTCCGCCTGGCGATCCGGCAATGGCTTGCGGGGTGCCAGTACCATCAGTCAGCAGACCGCCAAGAATCTATTTCTGTGGACCGGGCGTAATTGGCTTCGAAAGGGGCTGGAGGCGTGGTTTACCGTTCTCATCGAGCTGCTGTGGCCCAAGGAGCGCATACTCGAGGTCTATCTCAACATCGTTGAGTGGGACAGCGGCGTGTTTGGTCTGGAAGCCGCGGCACGTCATCATTTCGGCGTTTCAGCAGCGAATCTAAGCGTAACGCAAGCGAGCTATCTTGCCGCTGTTCTGCCTAACCCGCGGGAGTGGAGTGCGTCCAATCCTTCTCTTTATATTCAGCAACGAAGCCAGTGGATTCAGCGGCAGATGCGTCAGTTGGGAGGGGCTGGCTATCTCAACCGTCTATAACCGAGTTTTCATGACCCGGTTATTTTACAGTCTCGACAATCAATGACCCTGCGGGAACATCGGCGTATTGCCCGCCGTTGGCGTCGACGAAGCAACACCGGTAGCCGGCGGCATCGCGTTCATGACATCCCGCAGTCTCAGTAGCCTGTCATCGAGGTCGGTGCACAGGGCTTTTAGAGCGGGGCGGGCATAATAGAACCCTTGCTGGCGAGTAAGGCCTTGGCGTGCCAGCCAGAGAGCTTCTCCTTGCGTTTCCACCCCTTCGGCGATCACGTCGATCTTTAGTTCCTGGGCCATCAGCGCAATGGTCTTGATGAGAATCTGACGCCGCCTGTCCTGATCGCAATTCATGATCAGCTCACGATCGATCTTCAACTTGTCCGGCTGCAGATCGGTGAGTAAATCGAGGTTCGCATAGCCGGTGCCGAAATCATCGATGGCGGTAGTGAAACCCATGTCGCGATAGGTGTCGATGATGTTGCGCAGGTGTTGACGATCGCTGACCCGTTCGGTTTCGGTGATCTCGAAGATCAGGCGCTCGGCGGGCCAGCCGACCCGAGCCGAAGTCTCAAGGGTTGCCTGAATGCATGCATGAGGATCGTAAACGGCGTTGGGCAGAAAGTTGATCGATAGCGCTTCCTGCATGCCCAGGGCGCTGGCCAATTCGATGGCGCGCACCCGACAGGCCTGATCGAAGCGATACAGCAGCTCGGAAGTGACCTGCGACAGAATGCTGTAGGCGGATTCTCCCTCAGGGCCGCGTACCAGGGCTTCATAGGCGACGATGCGCGCCTGCTGCGTATCGACAATGGGCTGAAACGCCATGGTGAAATCAAAGGGCAGGTCGCCGTCGCAGCGGTTGCAGCGCATATTGACTCGAGCACAATGGGTCATGAGCGTTCTCTTTGTACCGTTACCGATAAGGGTTTTCTGCTCTATCCAATGGTTACCTTATCGGTGATACCGCAGCATACTTGAAGAATTATTTTTATAGCACATGATCATTGGCGCGGGCGATTGCCTCGTACCACCAGGCCGACTCCGGTAATGGCAATTCCCATGCCGATCAGCGCCACCGGCCCCAGGGTCTCGTCGAACAGCCACCAGGCTTCCAGCGCTGTCAGGGGTGGCACCAGATAGAAAAGACTCGCCACCCGAGAAGCGGCGCCGCGGCGAATCAAGGCCATCAGCAACAAAATCGCGGCGATCGAGAGCCCCAGCACCAGCCAGGCCAGGGTGGCCACGAAGGTTGGCGTCCAGGTAACGTCGCGGGTCTCGAACAGCAATGCGCCGATGCCGAAGAGTGCCCCGGCGGCCAGGTACTGGGCAATACTGCCGCCCAGCAGTGGCATGCCGGTGCAGAAGCGCTTCTGATACAAGGTGCCGGCGGAAATGCCCAGCAGCGCGGTCAATACACAGCCCAGCGCCCCCAGGCCGAAACCTTCGAAAAGCCCGGTTTCTTCCGGGGAGAGCTTGCCACCGAGGACGAGGGTGATGCCGACCAGGCCCAGCAGTAGCCCGAGCCATTGCCAGATCGTCAGACGCTCTCCCAGCAGGGGAAACGCCAGGGCCGCGGTGAGTAGCGGTTGCAGGCCGACCAGCAGCGATGCCAGACCCGCCGGCAGACCAAGGTAAATGGCATAGAACACGCCACCCAGATAAGCGCCATGAACCAGCAGCCCCGTTACCGCCGCATGGCCCCAGAGCGTCGGCGATGAGGGCCATGCGGCTCTGAGCAATCCCAGCAGGGGTATGATGATGAGCAGTGTCAGAACACAGCGGATGAACAGGAACGTGAAGGGTTCGGCGTAAGGCAGGCCAAACTTGGCGCCAATGAAGCCGGTACTCCATAACAGCACGAAAATTCCGGGCATCATCGCCAGCCACAGGTGCTGTTCCTGTTCGGGTTTTGCCGTGGCGGAGGTCGAGCCAGTGCGCGCGCGCGACGAACTCATCAACGACTCTCCCGGGGCGTTGTCCGGCGCTGTTCGGATTGTCGTATGGGCATTTTGTCGATGATGTCGAATACCTGACGTGGGTCGACGAAGCCTTCGAGCTGCATCTTCTTGCCCCCATCGTACCCGACCAGGATCACTTGCATCGGTCCTTGTGGATCTACTTCCAAGGCCTCGAGCAACGCCTCGGTCTCGAAGCTCGTCATCGGTCGTCCGGTGCGGTGGCCGTTACCGTCCTCGACGCTGTAGAGCACCATGTGCCGATCATCGAATTCTTCCCGTTGGTACTGCAATTGCTCGCGCATTCGAACGTAGTCATCGTTGTCGAGACTCGGCGTGACCAGAATCAACGGGCGGAACTTGCCGCGATCGGTGATCAACGGGTTGGCCGGATTCTCGGCAGCGAAGGCGAGGGGCATGGCGAGACTCCAGGCGATCAGGCAGACCCGGGAAAGGAGTGCAGCTATGGAATGGGACATGGCACGACTTCCTACAGCTGTAATGATCTTCCAAGCACAACAGATTGCTCGACAAAGCGCCAGTCTATAGCCAGGTCGAAAGCGTGATCGAGCCAAATTGATCCGCTTCATCCTGGGAGTCGAACTCACGGGTACGCCAGACATTGGTCAGGGCGACCTGAAAGCGATCCCAGCTGAGCACTACGCCGGCGGTCAGATCGCCTACCCACTCACGTCGTTCCACGTCATGGCTGTTCTCGAAGGTATTGCCGTCCAGCAGCAGATTGTGTGCCATGTAGCGACCTTGTGTGCCGACAAAGCCATACCAGCCGAAACCGGCATCCGCTATGAAACCCTGGCGCCCGCCCTGGGCCGGTGCCACGGCGGGAATGCCGAAGCTTTTTTCCAGGCCCTGGCCGAAGCGCAGCGCCCCCCCTGCGCCCAGGTAATCGTATAGGTTGCCTATATTCATCGAGGCGCTGGGGCCGTACTCCCACTCCAGCCCACCAAAACGAGAAAGCCACCACCAGGACTTGCTCACGCCCAGATTGATGATTGGCTCATTTTCCAACTGGTGACTCCAACCCTCGGGTTCTTCGCTGTCTGTCACCTTGTGCACCGCTTTCTGAATGGACTTGCCGCCGGCGGCTGGCCCTACCCATCCGATCTGCAGCTGTAGATCCGTGGTCTCCCGCCAGCCCTCGTGCTGTTCATCGTCGAACAGCGAAAGCCCTCCCAATAGCAGTCCGGCATAGGGACGATCGTCTTCGATCAGGCGCTCGCGGCCAATGTCGCTCGGGGTATAGATCTGATGGCTGAAGTGATAACCCACTGCGTCAAGCTCGCTTGCCGACCACCCTGGAAGCCAGTCCGCCAGCGCTCGGGACCAGTGGTCGGCGTCCGGTTGCGTGATGCGTGTCAGCTCCAGGCCGTTGGTGTAGTGGCCATCTTCCTCGGTGCTGGAGAACGCATCGTTTTCCACCTTGATGGAATAAAGATCCGCACTCATGGCGAGAGGAGCGCAAAGCATGCCTGCGAGGAACAGGCATGTGCGTGGAACTCCAGAACGTGAAAGCAGAAAAGCGATAGAAGATTGCATGCAACTTCCTTGTGACGTCGGGGGGTGACATACATGGGTGTATGTTTGGTGGCAATTTAGCAAAAGGTAGAGAAAAAAACTATTTGAACGCGAATAGAACGTTTGAGAAATGTCGCCATGAATAGCAATCTGTCGTAAATGTTAATATATTTTTAATACTGCAAAATTATTTGCAAACTGCTGTCGTCAGCATCTACACTCGAACAACGCTTGGGAATTGCTGAATAAATCGCCGAGCGAAATGAAGTGCAAGGCGCACGGAGCGCAGGAAACGAGACATAACATGGGGTTAGGCGAGTTTCCGAGCACCGCGCAACGCAGCAATTCGTTCGTGTAGGCATTTATGCAGTGATTCCCTTGTTCATGAGGTCACCATGTCCAGTACGCCGTTCACCCAACCACCGGTCAGCATCGCCGAGCTACAGATGCTGGCCGAGCGCAGCCGACGAGGGGAAAGCAACGCCCCACGCTTGTCGATGAAGGCCCTCGCGTTGCTCGAGGCACTATTGGCGGCACCGGAGGAGGCGGGGCTATCGAGTATTTCCCAGCTTGGTGAGCGTTACGAGGTGAACCCCTCCAGTTTGACGCGACTGGCGCGAGCGCTGGGCTTCTCGGGATTCAAGGCGTTTCAGGCGCCTTTTCGAGAGAGTCTGGCCAACAGTGCGTTCTATTCGACCCGGGCCGAGCGTCTGCTGGATTTTGGCGAAACGCCACAGGCACCTCCCGCTGCCAGTCAGGATCATGCGCTGTGGCAACAGGAGATGGCCAACCTATCCGCCGCGGCGGCAAACCTCGACAGCACTATGCTCGAGCAGGTAGTCAAGGCCATCGTGGCCGCGCAACGGCTGCATGTCGTCGGTCTTCGAGCCAGCTTCGGGGCGGCGCACTACTTGGCCTATTACCTCGACTATTTACGTGAGGATGTGCAATTGATCTCGCCCTTGGCAGGCGTTGGTGTCGAGCAGGCGCTGCATCTCGACGAGAACGATCTGGTGATCGGCATCGCGTTTCGACCCGAGACCCGTGCCAGCCTCGACTACTGTCGATTGGCGGTGGAGCAGGGCGCCAACCTGGTGGCCTTGACCAATCATCCCGGTTCGCAACTGGCGACTCTGACCGATCGCTGTCTCATTGCTCCGGCGGAAGGGCCGTTCTTCTTCAATCCGATGAGCAGTCTTTTTCTGCTGGTGGAGCTGGTGTTGTCGCGAGTGGCCCGGACGCTGGGCCGCGAAGCGGTTGCCAGCATTCGCCAGCGCGAAGCGCTGATCGCGCGGCACGGCATCGAGTGACACGGCCTCAGCATCCAATATTACCAAGGAGACTTTCATGACCCACGCTTCCGACTCAGCCAGACCGGCCGATGCTTCGTTGTCGGAAACCCCGTCCAGCGCCGTCGACCGTCTGGAAAAAGGCTATGGCAGGGCAGGTGAGGCGACTCGCTCTTCCGACACGCTGCTGATCAACGAGCAGTCGCGGCTGCTTGAGGCCGGAGGACGGCGCATCTTCAAATTCGGCTTCGGGCAGTCGCCGTTTCCGGTGTTTACTCCCGCCGTCGATGCCTTGGCCAAACATGCCGCCGAAAAAGCCTACCTGCCGGTACAAGGGCTGCCGGCGCTACGGGAGCAGGTTGCCAGGTTTCATAGCGATATCGATCACACCCGCTGGGATGCCGAGCGTATTATTGTCGGTCCCGGCAGCAAGCTATTGCTGTTCGCCCTGATGAAATCCCTGCCGGAAGCGGACATCCTGATACCGGCGCCGTCCTGGGTCTCCTATGCGCCTCAGGCACGCATGGCCGGGCAACGAGCGGTGCGACTCGATGCCTCCTTTGAGACCCGCTGGCAGGTGACCCCGGAGCAGCTCGAGGCGCATTGCATCGAGAACCCGGAACGGCTCAAGCTGCTGATTCTCAACGCCCCGGGTAACCCCACGGGACTATCTCCCGATGTGGAGACGCAAGAGCGCCTGGCCAACGTAGCTCGGCGGCATGGTGTGCTGGTACTGGCCGACGAGATTTACGGGCTACTGCATCATCGCGGTGAACATCGCGCCTTTGCCCTGGACTACCCCGAGGGTACCGTCACCACCAGCGGGCTCTCCAAGTGGTGCGGTGCCGGCGGCTGGCGCCTAGGGGTGATGCATGTGCCTTCTGAGCTTGGCCAGGAAGTCTTTGCTCGCATAGTGGGCATGGCCTCCGAAACCTGGTCGAGCGTCACAAGCCCCATACAGTATGCCGCGATAACAGCCTATACCCGCACGCCGGATCTCGATGCCTATGTGCAACGCCAACGTGAGGTGCTGAGTGAGATCGGCCAGTGGTGTGCAGCACGTTTGAATGACGCAAAGGTTCGAACTCATGCACCGAACGGAGGATTTTATCTTTTCCCGGATTTCGAGGCGCATCGGGAGGCATTGGCCGCCCGAGGTATCACCACCAGTGCCGAACTGACGGCGCGTCTGCTCGAGGACGCTGGCGTGGCCTTACTGCCGGGCAGCGCTTTTGGTTGCGATCCAAGCCAGCTTACCGTACGACTGGCCTATGTGGATTTCGATGGTGATGCATTGATGAAAAGCGAGCAGGCAACTCTCGAACAGGCAACGACAACGACTCTCATCAAGGGAATGGACGCTATCGTGGAATGGCTCAACCATGGGCGTTGCAGCTGAAATTTATATTGAACGTCTCTTTCTATAGACATTTGTAACTGACAGGAAAATTTTTACCCCCTTTTTTTTACACAGAAAAAGGAACCACTGCGCGATAGAATTATCAGACGTCAGACACATAAACCGTAATGGAGTATCTACATGCATAAGATGACTGCCCTGTTCTCCGCCGCTCTGCTGACTGCAGGGATGATTGCCACGCCAGTAATGGCCCAGGATTCGTCAGCCCAGCAGCAAGACCCGGCAGCGCAACAGTCCCAGGCTACCGCTCAGGACTTCTCCGATGAGCAGCTTCAGCAGTTTGCTGATACCTCTGAAGAGATTGCCAAGATCTCCCAGGAATACACCCAGCGCCTACAGGAAGCTGGCGACGACCAAGCCAAGCAGCAAGACATTCGCATGGAGGCCAATGAAAAAATGGTCGGCGTCGTTGAAGACAGCGGCCTGGACGTCGAAACGTTCAACGCCATCGGCCAGGCGATCCAGCAGGATCCTGAGCTGATGAAGCGCGTGCAGCAGATGGCCCAGAACGGCCAGTAAGCAGCCCTGAATCGACGAGCATGAACGTCGAAACAGAATGAAAGAGGTCGCCAGCATGGCGACCTCTTTGTTTTGTGTGCCTTCAATTGGATCATCGGGTAGTCGCAGCGATACGGATGTGCTCGAAACGACACTAAAAGAGCGCTGCCCGGCATCGACACGAAGATTTCGGATTAGTGCTGCCGATTGCATTGCCCATCTCTCGAGGCAGTGCGAACATCGGACGATATACCGATAAAAATTGAGTTTCAGACCATGTCCGTCAACTCCGTAACGCCGCCTCGGCGTAGTGCCCGAGGCAAGCCTCGCGGCCGCAATCTCGATCCTGCCGCCTTGAGCGAGATCGAGGCACTGCTGGGCCATTCCAACGATCCCGCCCTCAAGCGCCGCGATCTGTTGATCGAACACCTGCACATCATTCAAGATTGCTATGGCCACCTGTCCCTGCGCCACCTGCGAGCGCTTTCCGCCCTCATGAACCTGCCCATGGCGGCGGTCTACGAAACCGCGACCTTCTACGCGCATTTCGATGTCGTCCACGACGGTCAAACGCCGCCGCCGGCAACCACCATTCGCGTCTGCGATTCATTGTCCTGCCAGTTGGCCGGTGCCGATGCCTTGCGTCAGGAGCTCGAAGCCGGTGCCGACGCCAGCGTCGTGCGAGTGATCCGCGCACCCTGCATGGGACGCTGCGCCACGGCGCCGGTGGTGGAACTTTCGTCCAAGGGCCACCATTGGCATATGGACCATGCCACGCTTGCCCATATTGGCGAGGTTTTGACAGACGATGAACTGCCCACCGAGAGCGTCGATTGGCAGCGCCTCGATGTTTACCGTGATGAGGGAGGCTACGCGCTGTTGAACGACTGCCGGGCTGGCAAGGTAAGCGTCGAACAGCTGGTGCAAA
Organism: uncultured Halomonas sp.; assembly: GCF_947493865.1. Classification (GTDB taxonomy): domain Bacteria; phylum Pseudomonadota; class Gammaproteobacteria; order Pseudomonadales; family Halomonadaceae; genus Modicisalibacter. The sequence continues at coordinate 37,236 of NZ_CANLTC010000010.1, read as the reverse complement.
CCCTGGAGCAGGCCGGGTTGCGTGGCCTGGGCGGCGCCGGCTTCGCCACCTTCAAGAAATGGGGTTTCGTGCGGGCTGAGCAGGGGCCGCGCTATTGCGCGATCAACGCCGACGAGGGCGAGCCGGGCACCTTCAAGGATCGCTATTATCTGGAGCGCTCGCCGCATCGTTTCCTGGAGGGCGCGCTGATCAGCGCCTGGGCGGTGGAGGCCAAGGCGCTCTATATCTATCTGCGGGACGAATATCCAGCCCTGCATCGCGTTCTAAGGGACGCCATCGGGGAGCTGGAAATAGCAGGACTCGTCGAGCCGGGTTATATCGTCCTGCGCCGGGGCGCCGGGGCCTACATCTGCGGTGAAGAGTCGGCGATGATCGAATCCCTGGAAGGCAAGCCCGGCAAGCCACGCCACCGCCCGCCTTTCGTCGCCCAAAAAGGTTTGTTCGATCGCCCGACCCTGGTCAACAACGTCGAGACCGTCTACTGGATTCCAGTGATCTGGGAGCGCGGCGCCGAGTGGTTTGCCGGTCACGGTCGCCATGGCCGCAAGGGGTTGCGCAGTTTCTCGGTCTCCGGGCGGGTCAAGAACCCCGGGGTGCATCTGGCCCCGGCGGGCATCACCTTGAACGAGTTGATAGAAGAGTACGCCGGGGGCATGGCCGAGGGTCACCGGCTGATGGCCTACCTGCCCGGGGGCGCCTCCGGGGGCATCCTGCCGGCCTCCAAGGCCGACATCCCGCTGGATTTCGACACCTTGCAGGCCCACGACAGCTTCATCGGCTCCGCGGCAGTGATGGTGATTTCCGACCAGGATAATCTCCAGCTCGTTGCCACCAACCTGCTGGCGTTTTTCGCCGATGAGTCCTGCGGCCAGTGTACGCCGTGCCGGGTGGGCACCGAGAAGATGCTGGCGCTGCTCGAACGGGACGAATGGCGCGTGGCCGAGCTCACCCGGCTCTCCCGGGTGATGATGGATGCCTCCATCTGCGGCCTGGGCCAGGCCGCGCCCAATCCGGTGCTGGGGCTGCTCAAGGATTTTCGCGATGTTCTTAAAACACAGAACGTTATCGTCAAAGGATAAGAGGCTTCTGCGAGGAGCACGCCCATGAATACCCTTGTTTCTCCTGAATCCTCGGTAGAGACGTTTGAGCTGACCTTGGATGATCAAACCGTGACGGCCTTGCCCGGCGAAACGCTGTGGCAGGTGGCCAAGCGCGCCGGCGAACTCATTCCCAACCTGTGCTTCAAGGATGCCTACGGCTATCGTGCCGATGGCAATTGCCGCGTGTGCATGGTGGAGATCGAGGGGGAGCGGGCACTCGCGGCGAGCTGCCTGCGCGAGGCCAGGCCCGGCATGGTGGTCAAGAGCGCCACCTCCGAGCGCTCCAGAATCTCCCGGGAAGGGGTGATGGAGCTGTTGATCGCCGATCAACCGGCGCGGGAAGAGAGTCCGGATCGGTCCAGCCACTTCTGGGCCATGGCGGACAAGCTGGCCATCGACGCCACCGCGGTCAAGAGTTGGCTGCCTGCGCGTAACCCGGTGGAAGAGTTCTTCGTCGAGGAAGCGATCGAGAAGGAAGGAAGCGAGCCACAGCGCGCTAACCATGACACGTCGCATTCGGCGATGAACGTCAATCTGGATGCCTGCATCGAGTGCAACCTGTGCGTGCGCGCCTGTCGCGAGGTGCAGGTCAACGATGTGATTGGCCTGGCCCATCGTGGCGCGTCCTCGAAGATCGTCTTCGACTTCGACGACCCGATGGGCGAGAGCACTTGCGTGGCCTGCGGCGAATGCGTCCAGGCCTGCCCGACCGGTGCGCTGATGCCGGCCACGCTGATCGATGCCCAGGGCCGGGGTGATTCGAAGATCGCCGACAAGACGGTGGATTCCGTTTGCCCCTATTGCGGCGTGGGGTGTCAGTTGACCTACCACCTCAAGGACGACGAGATCCTGCACGTCTCGGGTCGCGACGGCCCCTCGAATCACAATCGGCTATGCGTGAAGGGACGTTTCGGCTTCGATTATCCGCGCCATCCCTCACGCTTGAGCGTGCCGCTGATTCGCCGGGAAGGCGTGCCCAAGGGCCTCGATCCGGACTTCGACCCGGCCAACCCGACCACGCACTTCCGCGAAGCGAGCTGGGACGAGGCGCTGGAACTGGCCGCCAACGGACTGGTGGGGTTGAAGGATACCCACGGCCCGGATGCCCTGGCGGGTTTCGGCAGCGCCAAGTGCTCCAACGAGGAGGCCTGGCTGTTTCAGAAGCTGGTGCGCACCGGCTTCGGCTCCAATCACGTCGATCACTGCACGCGGCTGTGTCATGCCAGTTCCGTGGCGGCGCTGATGGAGTGTATCGGCTCCGGTGCGGTCACGGCATCGTTCATGCAGGCGAGACAGGCCGACGTGGTGATCCTCACCGGCTGCAACCCGACGGTGAACCATCCGGTGGCGGCGACCTTTTTCAAGCAGGCCGCCAAGCGTGGCACCAAGATCCTCATCATCGATCCACGCGGTCAGGCACTCGGTGCCTACGCCCACAAGACCCTGCGTTTCACGCCGGGCTCGGACGTGGCGCTGTTCAACGCCATGCTCAACGTCATCGTCACGGAAGAGCTTTATGATTCGCGCTATATCGCCGAGCACACCGAAGGCTTCGAGGCGCTCAAGACCCACATCGTCGACATGACCCCGGAGGCGATGAGCGGTCTGTGCGGCATCGCGCCAGAAGAAATACGCGAGGTGGCGCGGCTTTACGCCACCGCCGAGCGGGCGATGATCTTCTGGGGCATGGGTATCTCCCAGCATACCCACGGCACCGACAACGCCCGCTGCCTGATCTCCCTGGCGCTTGCCTGTGGCCATACCGGACGCCCGGGTACTGGGCTGCACCCTCTGCGCGGCCAAAACAACGTCCAGGGCGCTTCGGATGCGGGGATGATTCCCATGGTGCTGCCGGACTATCAGCCGGTCGGCGATGCCCAGGTGCGGGCCGCGTTCGAGGAGCTGTGGAACTCGCCGCTCGAAGCCAAGCCCGGGCTCACCGTGGTGGAGATAATGGACGCCATTCATGCCGGCACCATCAAGGGCATGTACATCCTCGGCGAGAACCCGGCCATGTCCGACCCGGATCTCGATCACGCCCGGGCGGCGCTTTCCAAGCTCGAGCATCTGGTGGTACAGGATCTGTTCGTCACCGAGACCGCGCAGTTCGCCGATGTCATCCTGCCGGCCTCCGCCTGGCCGGAAAAGGACGGCACCGTGACCAATACCAACCGCCAGGTGCAGATGGGCCGCCAGGCCATGTCGCTTCCCGGCGAGGCGAAACCCGATTGGTGGATCATCCAGCAGATCGCCCAGCGTTTCGGACTGCCCTGGGACTATCAGCACCCCCGCGAGGTGTTCGCCGAGATGACCCAAGGCATGCCGTCGCTGGACAACATCACCTGGGAGCGCGTGGCACGGGAGGAGTCGGTGACCTACCCATGTCCCGCGGAGGATGCGCCAGGGGCTGATATCGTCTTCTCCGATGCCTTCCCCACCGTCTCGGGTCGCGCCAAGTTCTCGCCGACCCGGCCGCTGCCGCCGGACGAACCGCTGGACGACGTCTACCCGACGGTGCTGACCACCGGTCGGCAGCTCGAGCATTGGCACACCGGCTCGATGACTCGTCGCGCCAAGGTGCTCGATGCGCTCGAACCGGAAGCGGTGGCGAGTCTCGCCCCAGCTGAATTGGCGCGTCTAGGGCTCTCGCCGGGGGAGCAACTGGTCATTACCACCCGGCGCGGCCAGATCAGCCTGGCTGCCCGGGTCGATCCGCTGATGCCGGAAGGCATGGTGTTCGTGCCGTTCTGCTATGCCGAGGCGGCGGCGAATCTGTTGACCAACCCGGCGCTCGATCCTTACGCCAAGATCCCTGAGTTCAAGTATGCGGCCTGTCGCTTATCCCCCAGTTGAAGCGGGAGGAGAAAAGAGAGAAGCCAAAATGACAGAACGAAATACGCAAAGAGGATGCAAAGAACAGCAGGCAGTGAACCCCCTTGAAAAAGGGGGTGTCTATCCTCGAGTTCATTACCAAGAAGGAGTCTCGTCACGATGGCAAAGATACGGCTCAAGGAACTGGGAATACTGGGAATCGTTCTCGGGTTGACCATGGAAGCCCCGGCGTTCGCGGACGATGCGCAAGGCGACGCCGAAGTATCCGACCAGCCCACGACAACGATGCAGGATAATGGCGAGGATAGCGTCGAAAACAGCGGCGAAAATGGCAGCGCCATGGGCTCAGCAGGCCAAGGAGACGTGCACAAGAAGCAGGACGAGGCCGAGGGTGATACCGAAGGCGGCATGGTCAAGGAGGGCAGCGCCGGTTTTGGCTCCGGGGGTGAAGCCATGCCGGGCACGGATCTACCCGAGCCACCGGCACAAGGGAAAGACAAGAAGCAATAGTCCCTGTTTGCATGAAAAGAGCCCGCTACCGCCAATTATCGGTAGCGGGCTCTTTCGGTTTCAACGCCGTATTGTCGAGTGCAGGCATTTTGTAAACACTCTCTCACCGTTCGGCAGGAAAGTTGTCTCTTGGCGACATCAAGCGGTAAGTAAGTGGCACGAAAGGAGGAAGAAGAGGCTCCGGTGAAACTGGCGGATATGTCGATGTCGCTACCAGACAAGTCGTTACGCCATGTCGTGATCATAATGCGCTCATAAATACGGCTAATGCTAGCCTTGGGCGGGAGCCTTTATGACGATGAACTTCTTCAATCCGGTCACCACCCAGACCTGGACCAATGGCCGGCACCTGGTGCGCTGCGTCAAGGTAATTCAGGAAACCGCGGATGTGCGCACCTTCTGTTTCATGGCGGAGCAGCCGGTGCTGTTCTTCTTCAAGCCGGGTCAGTTCGTCACTCTCGAGCTCGAGATCGATGGCGAGCCCATCATGCGCTCCTACACCATCTCCAGTTCCCCTTCGATTCCTTATAGCTTCTCGATCACCGTCAAGCGCATGCCCGGGGGCAAGGTTTCCAACTGGCTGCACGATACGCTAAAGGAAGGAGACAAGCTGGCAGTGCATGGCCCGGTGGGCAATTTCAATATCATGGATTTTCCCGCCGACCAGGTGCTGTTCCTCACCGGTGGTGTGGGCATCACGCCGGCAATGTCGATGACTCGCTGGCTGTTCGATACCAATGCCAACGTCGATGTCGAGTTCATCCATAGCGCCCGAGCGCCCCGGGACGTCATCTACCATCGCGAACTGGTGCATATGTTTTCAAGGCTCCCCGAGTTCAAGCTGCACGTGATCTGTGAGAACAAGGATGACATTGGTGAAACCTGGTCCGGTTACCGGGGGTATCTGACCCAACCCATGCTGGAATTGATGGCGCCGGACTATCTCGAGCGGGAGATCTTCTGCTGTGGCCCGACTCCCTACATGAATGCCGTCAAGTCGATTCTGCGCGAAACCGGCTTCGACATGACGCACTATCACGAAGAATCCTTCGCCGCCACGCCCATCGACGTACAGGAAGACGTTCAGGAATTGGCCGAGCAGGCCGAAGTTGCCGCCGAGGAGATCGACTATTCCGAAATGCTCAGCATCGAATTCGCGGGCTCCGGCAAGAGTGTGCGCATTCAGCCCAGCGAGACGATCCATGCTGCCGCCGCCAAACTTGGTCTGCATATTCCCAAGGCTTGCGGCATGGGTATCTGTGGCACCTGCCGGGTGGGTATCAAGTCCGGCGAGGTCGAGATGGATCACAACGGTGGCATCACCGATGAAGATATCGAGGCGGGCTATATTCTCTCCTGCTGCAGTAAGCCCAAGGGTAACGTAGTGGTGGATTTCTAAGAAAGCGTGCTGCTAGGCGTCGCTGGTGACGATTCTGCAGGTCAGCAGATGTCGCAAATTGGCCGGCATGACGTTTTTGGAATTTTCGCTGTCGTTTCCAAGCGTCGGATGGCCGGCGGAAAGCGCTATCCTGCCCGCAAGACGTCATTTACCCACTAGCGCTGGAGCCGACCATGACCCCTGTCGAACTGCACGATGACGCCATCGTCATCGATGGCCTGATCATCGCCAAGTGGAGCCGCGAACTGCTCGAGGACATGCGTAAAGGCGGCCTGACCGCAGCCAACTGTACCGTCTCGGTATGGGAAGGTTTCCAGGCCACCGTCGACAATATCGTCAAGTCCAACGCCTTGATGCACGAATGCAGCGACCTGGTACGCCCGGTCCATACCACCGCCGACATCATCCGGGCCAAGGAGGAAGGCAAGACCGGCATCATTTTTGGTTTTCAAAACGCCCATGCCTTCGAAGACCAGATCGGCTATGTCGAGATATTCAAGCAGCTCGGCGTGGGTGTCGTACAGATGTGCTACAACACCCAGAATCTGGTGGGTACCGGCTGTTACGAGCGTGACGGCGGCCTGTCCGGCTTCGGTCGCGAAATCGTCGCTGAAATGAATCGCGTCGGCATCCTGTGTGATTTGTCCCACGTCGGTGCCAAGACCTCCGAGGAAGTCATTCTCGAGTCGCAAAAGCCGGTGTGCTATTCCCATTGCCTGCCGTCGGGTCTCAAGGAGCACCCCCGCAACAAGTCCGATGAAGAACTCAAGTTCATCGCCGACCACGGTGGCTTCGTCGGTGTGACCATGTTCACGCCCTTCTTGCGGGCTGGGGTCGACGCCACCATCGACGACTATGTCGAGGCGATCGAGTACGTGATGAACATCGTCGGTGAGGACGCCATCGGCATCGGTACCGATTTCACCCAGGGCCATGGGCACGACTTCTTCGAATGGCTGACCCACGACAAGGGCTATGCGCGGCGCCTGACGCGTTTCGGCAAGATCATCAATCCCGAGGGGATTCGCACCATCGGTGAGTTCCCCAATTTGACCGAGGCGCTGCTCAAGCGCGGCCTGAGCGAGACCCAGGTGCGTAAGATCATGGGCGAGAACTGGGTACGGGTGTTGCGTGATGTGTGGGGAAGCTAGAGCAAAGAAGGAAGAAGGAAGAAGGAAGAAGGAAGAAGGAAGGCGTTTCTCTTACCTCTTACCTCTTACCTCTTGTCCCCTACTTCTTGGCTCTTCATAACTCATAACAACGATCTTGAGGACTTTTACCGTGACCAAGATGGCCCCCGAACTGCCCATCGAGGTGGATGCCGAGACCGGCGTGTGGACCACCGATGCGCTGCCCATGCTCTACGTGCCGCGCCATTTCTTCATCAACAATCATCTCGCCGTGGAAGAAGCGCTAGGGGTGGAGAAATACGCCGAGCTTCTCTATCACGCCGGTTACAAGAGCGCCTGGCACTGGTGCGAAAAGGAGGCCGAGCTGCACGGCTTGAGTGACGTGGCGCTGTTCGAGCATTACATGACGCGCCTCTCTCAGCGCGGCTGGGGCAAGTTCATCACCCGGGACATCGATCTCGGGGCCGGCACCTGTCGCGTGCATCTCGAGCACAGTGCCTTCGTGTACCAGATGGGCAAGGCGGGTTACCGGGTCGAGTACATGTTCACCGGCTGGTTCGCCGGCGCCATGGACCAGATTCTCGCGGCGCGAGGAAGCCAACTGCGTACCCTGGCCGCGCAGACACAAAGCGCCGCCGAAGAAGACTGCGATCACGGCGTCTTCGTCGTCAAACCGCTTGCTCAACATCCCCAGGGCTGAGGACCGTTTCCCATGGCATTCGACGCACTTCTGGAGCCGATCCAGATCGGCAAGCAGACCATTCGCAACCGCGTGGTCAGCACCGCCCACGCGGAAGTCCACGCCACCGATGGCGGCATGACCACGGCGCGCTACGTCAAGTATTACGAGGAAAAGGCCAAGGGCGGATGCGGGTTGTCCATCTGTGGCGGGTCGTCGGTGGTCTCCATCGACAGCCCCCAGGGCTGGTGGAGCTCGGTGAATCTCTCCACCGATCGGATCATCCCGCATTTTCAGAATCTGGCGGATGCGGTGCACAAGCACGGCGGCAAGATCATGATCCAGATCACCCACATGGGACGGCGTTCGCGTTGGGACGGCTACGATTGGCCGGTGCTGCTGTCACCTTCGGGCATCCGCGAGCCGGTGCACCGCTCGACCTGCAAGACCATCGAAGAGGAAGAGATCTGGCGCATCATCAAAGATTTCGCCCAGGCCGCCCGCCGGGCCAAGGAAGGCGGCCTGGATGGCGTCGAATTGTCCGCCGTGCATCAGCACCTGATCGACCAGTTCTGGAGCCCAAGGGTCAACAAGCGCACCGATCAGTGGGGAGGCAGTTTCGAGAACCGCATGCGCTTTGGCATGGAAGTGCTCAAGGCGGTGCGTGCCGAGGTGGGTGACGACTTCGTGGTGGGCCTGCGCATCTGTGGCGACGAGTTTCACCCGGATGGCTTGACCCACGAGGACATGAAGCAGATCGCTGCCTATTACGACGCCACCGGCCAGGTCGATTTCTTCGGTGTGATCGGCTCGGGAAGCGATACCCACAACAGCCTGGCCAACGTGATTCCCAATATGGCCTATCCGCCGGAGCCCTTCCTGCATCTGGCCGCGGGGATCAAGGAGGTGGTCAGCGTCCCGGTGATTCATGCCCAGAACATCAAGGACCCCAACCAGGCTGAGCGGATTCTCGCGGGGGGCTACGTCGACATGGTGGGCATGACCCGGGCGCATATCGCCGACCCGCATCTGATTGCCAAGGTCAAGATGGGCCAGGTCGACCGGATCAAGCAGTGCGTGGGCGCCAACTACTGCATCGATCGCCAGTATCAAGGCCTCGATGTGCTGTGCATCCAGAACGCCGCCACTTCGCGGGAGTACATGGGGTTGCCGCACATCATCGAGAAGTCTCAAGGCCCGAAGCGCAAGGTCGTGGTGGTCGGCGGCGGCCCTGGCGGCATGGAGGCAGCCCGGGTGGCCGCCGAGCGTGGTCACGACGCCACCTTGTTCGAGGCCGAGGAGCAGTTGGGCGGCCAGATTACGATCGCGGCCAAGGCGCCGCAGCGCGATCAGATTGCCGGTATCACCCGCTGGTATCAGTTGGAGCTGACCCGTCTCGGCGTCGATCAACGCCTGGGCACCCGCGCCGACGAAGCAACCATTCGAGATCTACGTCCGGATATCCTGATACTCGCCACCGGCGGCCAGCCGTTTCTGTCCCAGGTTGCCGAGTGGGGCGCGGCGGAAGGCCTCATCGTCAGCAGCTGGGATATCCTCGGCGGCAAGGTGGCCCCGGGCAAGAATGTGCTGGTCTACGACACCATCTGTGAATTCTCCGGCGTTTCCGTGACGGATTATCTGGCGGACAAGGGCGCCAAGGTCGAGATCGTCACCGACGATGTCAAGCCCGGTGCCGCAGTGGGTGGCACGAATTTCCCCACCTTCTACCGTAGCCTCTACGACAAGGAGGTGATCATGACCTCCGATCTGGCGCTGCATAAGGTCTACCGTGAGGGCGACGCCCTGGTGGCGGTGCTCGAGAACGAGTACACCGGCGCCCAGGAGGAACGCGTGGTCGATCAGGTGGTGGTCGAGAACGGCGTACGTCCCGATGAGGCGTTGTATTACGCGCTCAAGGACCAGTCACGTAACCACGGCCAGGTCGATCTCGAAGCACTCTACGCGATCCAGCCGCAGCCCTGTCTGGCGAGCCTCGATGAAGAGCAGGGAGGCGGCTTCTTGCTGTTCCGCCTGGGCGACTGCACGGCACCGCGCAATATTCACGCTGCCATTTATGACGCCCTGCGGTTATGCAAGGACTTCTAGGAGGGCCACCCCGATGCTCGATATCCTGTTGCCGATCCTGATCTTCTCCGCCCTGGCGCTGGCGGCGATCGGTGCCCTGAGACGTGTTCGCCTATGGCGCCAGGGACGCCCTTCGCCGGTGCCCATCGCCAAGAGCCTGGCGGCGATGCCACGACGCTACCTGGTCGATCTGCACCATGTGGTGGCCCGCGACAAGTACATCTCCAATACGCATGTGGCCACCGCCGGCGGTTTCGTGGCGGCAGCGGTGCTGATGATCCTGGTGCACGGCCTGGGCTTGGGCGCTTCAGAAGGGCTGGGGGGCGTGCTCGGCTGGTTGCTGCTGGTGGCGAGTGCCTGCATGTTCGTCGGTAGTCTGTTTGTCGCCAAGCGTCGGCGACCGCCGCCGCCACGGCTCTCCAAGGGGCCCTGGATGCGCCTGCCCAAGAGCCTGATGGCGTTCTCGCTGGGCGTGTTCGTGATCACCTTGCCCAGCGTCGGGGTATTGCCCGCCGATCTGGGTAGCTGGGTATTGGCGCTGGTGCTGGCCGGCATCGTGGCCTGGGGGCTGGCCGAAATGGTGTTCGGCATGACCTGGGGCGGGCCGATGAAGCATGCCTTCGCAGGCGCCTTGCATCTGGCGTTTCACCGCCGCCCCGAGCGATTTTCCACGCAAGAAGGCGGGCCGGGGCGCTCCACCGGCCTCAAGGCGCTGGACCTGGACGACGAGCGGGCGCCTCTGGGGGTGGGGGCGCCCAGGGATTTCACCTGGAATCAGCTGTTGGGCTTCGATGCCTGCGTCCAGTGCGGACGTTGCGAGGCTGCTTGTCCCGCCTTCGCCGCCGGTCAGCCGCTGAATCCCAAGAAGCTGATCCAGGACATGGTGGTGGGCATGGTGGGCGGTAGCGATGCCCATTACGCCGGTTCCCCCTATCCGGCGCCGGAGGGTGGGTACAAGCCGGTCGGCGAGCATGGCGGCGACCCCCATGGCCCGATCGTGGCGCATCCCTTTGCAAATGGCGGCACGGCGCTGGTCGATGCCGAGACGCTGTGGTCCTGTACCACCTGCCGTGCCTGTGTCGAGGAGTGCCCGATGATGATCGAGCATGTCGATGCCATCGTCGACATGCGTCGCTTCTTGACCCTGGAGCGCGGCAATACGCCCAACAAGGGCGGCGAGGTGCTCGACAACCTGATCGCTACCGACAATCCTGGCGGCTTCGATCCCGGCTCGCGGTTCAACTGGGCGGCGGATCAGAACCTGCCGCTGATGGCGGACAGGCAGGAGGCCGACGTGCTGCTATGGCTGGGTGACGGTGCCTTCGACATGCGCAATCAGCGCACCCTGCGCGCGCTGGTCAAGGTATTGCGGGCCGCCGAGGTCGACTTCGCGGTACTGGGCAATGAAGAGCGTGACAGCGGCGACGTGGCCCGGCGATTGGGCGACGAGGCCACCTTCCAGAGCCTCGCCAGGCGCAATATCGCCACGCTTTCCCGGTATCGCTTCACGCACATCGTGACCTGCGACCCGCATAGTTTTCATGTGTTGAAAAATGAATACGGTGCGCTCGGCGGCCACTATAGCGTCTTCCACCACAGCACCTACATCGCCGAGCTGTTCGACAGCGGGCGATTAAATCTGAAAGCCTGGAAAGGCGGCAGCGTGACCTATCACGACCCCTGTTACCTGGGCCGCTACAACGGCGAGTACGAAGCGCCGCGACGCGTGCTCCAGGCGCTGGGTATCGAGGTCAAGGAAATGGCACGCTCGGGCTATCGTTCGCGCTGCTGTGGCGGTGGCGGCGGTGCGCCGATCACCGACGTGCCCGGCAAGCGGCGGATTCCCGACATGCGCATGGAGGACGTCAACGAAACCGGGGCCGAACTGGTGGCGGTGGGCTGCCCGCAGTGTACCGCCATGCTCGAAGGCGTGGTGAATGCCAGCGCCGAGGTGCGCGATATCGCCGAGCTGGTGGCCGAGGCTCTGAACGAAGACTCTGCGCAAGACCGCGCATCGCGTCGTGCCCAGCAAAGCGAAGAGGCATTGGTGTCATGAAAGATGATCTGCGACGCGATCCGCGCAAGGAGTGGATCGCCAGAAACCGGCTGCATCCCGACCATCAGCGGGTGCTGGCCGAGCTGGGGCAGCTGGAGCGAGGGGCGGCTTCTGCCGAGTGGCTGGGTCCCAACGGCCTGACACGCCGCGATCCGCATGCCGTGGGCTTTATCGGCCCCAATGGCCTCAAGCGTATCGATCGCAGCGGCGCCCAGCAGGCCGCCACGGCAAGCGACACCCGCCAGCGCGGCGCGGCGGTGGATACGCGGCAATCGATCAACATCGAGACGCCGGCCTTTGTGGTCGCCGTGGTGCCCGACATGAGCGGAGGGCGTCTGTCGTCCCAGGATCGCGATGTGCTGGGCCTGGCGCGCCAGCTGGCCGACGCCGATCCGGCGCGTCCCGGGGCGGTGTTGGCGGTGCTCTTTGGCGAACACAAGGAAGATAGCCTGGGCGAAGCCGGCATCGATCGGCTGCTGCATCTCGAAGGCGATGAATTTGCGGGTTATGCCCCGGAAGCGCGACTGGCGGCACTGATGGCGGTGGAGCGGGAATGGGCGCCGCGTCACTGGCTGCTGCCGGACTCCGCGCTGGGCGGTGCTGATCTAGGACGCCGCCTGGCGGCACGCATCGGCGAGCGCCCGGCCACCGGTGTCTGGCAACTGAATGTGAATGAGAGTGCCGCCACCGGCAACGCGGGCAGCTCCCAGGGGTGGCAGTGCCTCGCTCGCGGCGCGGCGGGTACCCGCGACATTCTGCGGCCGCTGCCGCGTGTGGTGCTGGCACTTGCCGAATGTGCCGAGCCGGTATATGAGACGCGTCATGCGGCGCGGCGCGTCGAGCTCTCTGAGGCGTTGCCCGAAACCCTCGGTCGCATCACGGATATGGGCGCGGTGGCCGTGGACCCTGCTGGCGTGGCGCTGGCCGAGGCCGAGTTCATCCTGTCCGCCGGCAATGGCGTCAAGGACTGGGAAGGCTACCACCGTGCCGCCGAGGTGCTGCAGGCGACCAAGGGGGCGTCCCGGGTGGCGGTGGACGATGGCTTCATGCCGCGGGATCGCCAGGTCGGGGCGACCGGCACCTGGGTCACCGCCCGGGTCTATGTGGCGGTGGGGATCAGTGGCGCCATCCAGCATCTGCAGGGCATACAGAACTGCGACAAGGTCGTGGCGATCAATTTCGATGGCGGCTGCGACATGGTCAAGCGCGCCGATCTCGCCGTGCTGGGCGATTCTTCTCAAATTCTCGACGCGCTGGTGGCGCTGGTCGAGCGCTATCGGCAACAGCAGCAGGAGTCCCGTGATGCCGCATGATGCGAACTCTCAGACCAGCGCTCGGGCGCAACCCCACGGCGGCGGGCAGCCAAGCGTCGCGGTGCTCATTTCGATGGGCCGCCATCCGCTGACCGGGCGGGCCCGACGTGCCGATCAGGATGCGCGGGCCGTGGAGATGGCACTGTCCCTGAGCGACGCGCGGCCCCGATTGCTGCATGCGGGGCATTTTGATCAGGACAGTGAGGCCGCTCTGCGCGGTTATCTGGGCATGGGGTTCGACGCGCTTGAATTGATCGAGCAGGAATCGGGAGCCGATGTGATTGCGGCACTGAGCGACAGGCTGCGCGAAACCGCGCCGCAACTCGTGTTGACCGGTGCCCGAGCGGAAAACGGTGAGGGGTCCGGGTTGCTGCCGTACCTGCTGGCCGATGCCCTGGGTTGGCCGATCGTGACCAGCCTGGCCTCGATAGAGCGTATCGAGCGGGGCGAGGCCACGCTGCTGCAGGCATTGCCCCGGGGCCAGCGACGGCGCCTGCGGGTGCGCTTGCCGGCGATTGTCACGGTGGACAGCAGCGCACCGGCCGCGCGTCAGAGCGCCTTTGGCCCGGCCCGGCGCGGCGTTTTCGAGCGTGTGGCACATGCCAGTGTGCAGGACGCTGCTTTCGCCAAGTGGGACGTGCAGCCGGCACGCAAACGGCCCAAGCGCCTCAAGATTGTCAAGGCGACCTCGGCGCGGGACCGTTTCAAGGCCGCCGCGGCCAAGGCCGAGGGCGGCGGCGGTCAGATACTGGCCGACGTGACGCCGGAACAGGGCGCCGAGGCGATCTTCAAGCTGCTTCAGGAAGAAGGCGTATTGCGTTGACGCTGTCCGATGGCTTTACTGACGCCATCGCAGCAGGTGCGGGGCGCGCGCCGCTGTATATATTTACTTTTCTTGCCGGTAGCCGCCGGTAATCGACCAGGACCGCCAGCACGAGGCAGTACGACATGATGATCGCCGAACTGATCGACGATGATGACTTTCGGGCACGGCTGGTGGCCCTGGGCATTGCCATTCCCGCCGATGCAGGCCCCGACGAATGCGCCCGCCTGGCCTGGCACCAGCACACCCTGGGAGAGGTGCCCGGCTTGCAGGAACTGGTCGACGAGCTGATGAGCAAGACCGACATACTGCTGCCTTCGGTGCGTCAGGCCATCGAGCGTTTCTTGCTGCCGGCACTTCGCTAAAGTCTCAAGGCTCTTGGCTAAAGCCTCAAAACACCTGGCTAAAGCCCCAGGGCCAGGCGCAGCCCATCATAGACCGCCGCATGCACGTTGCGGCTGGCAACCGCATCGCCGATGCGAAAGAGCTGGAAACGCCCTTGCGGGTGGGTGCGCTTGGCTTGTGGCGCATGGGCGATGAAGGCGTCGATGTCCAGCTCACCGCCATTGCTGGATAAAGGTTTTAGCGCAAAATAGAGCTCATCCAGAGGGGCGGTGCCATGCTCGACGATGACGCGATCAACGCTTAGCGTTTGCAGCGTGTCGCTGCAGTACGCACTGGTCAGTGACGCTTGCAAGCCGTCAGGGGTCGATTCGACCCGGCGCAGGACGCGGTTGAGATGAACCTCCGCCCCACCACGATCGAACGCCTGGAAGTACGCAGGGAAGTTGGTGCCGCCGACTTCGATACCCAGGGTGCGCTCCGGGGTTGCGATGTGTACATGAGCGCCATGAGTGATCAGATGCTCCGCGGCGGAAAGAGCGGGGTAGCCACCGTGATCGTCGAACACCAGCACCCGCTCGCCGGCGCGTACCGGGTCCGCCAGGGCGTCCCAGCTCGACTGCACCAGTGACTCGCCGGCCTGGAGTTCGGGATGCACCTGGGGAAGGCCGCCGGTGGCGAGGATCACCACGTCAGGCTCGAGGGCCAGGACGTCGTCGGCCTCGGCGTAGCAGTTGAACTGTAGCGCCACGC
Source organism: uncultured Halomonas sp. (assembly GCF_947493865.1). Taxonomy (GTDB): domain Bacteria; phylum Pseudomonadota; class Gammaproteobacteria; order Pseudomonadales; family Halomonadaceae; genus Modicisalibacter. Next base: position 22,214 of record NZ_CANLTC010000010.1, on the reverse strand, counting down.
CCAGACGCTGACATTCGGCCACCCGCCATTCGGTGATACCGAGCATCTCCCGACGGCGCTCCAGGAGGCTGGCGATGCGCACCTGGCCGCCGGCCATGTCGTTGGCCTCGAGCAGGGTGACGCGATGGCCGCGCTCGGCGCTGGCGCGAGCTGCTTCGAGCCCCGCGGGGCCGGCGCCGACCACCACCACATGACGCGGTGCGTCGACGTCCCGGGCGATGACATGGGGCAGGCTTTCCTCGCGGCCGGTGGCCGGGTTGTGAATGCAGTAGGCGGCGCCGTTCTCGTAGATGCCATCGATGCAGTAGCCGGCCCCTACGCAGGGGCGAATGCGTTCCTCCTCGCCGGATTCGATCAGCGCGGTGATATTCGGCTCGGCCATGTGGGCGCGGACCATCCCCACCAGATCGAGCAGGCCTTCGCGAATGGCATATCGTGCCGTGGCTACGTCGTTGATGCGCGAGGCATGCAACACCGGCAGCCCGGTGGCGCGGCGTACTTCACCGACGAACGCCAGATGCGGCGCGGTGGTCGCCCCCATGTTGGGGATCACTTCCGCGAGCCCGGCGTCGGAGTCGATGTGGCCACGAATCACATTAAGAAAATCGATGGCCCCGCCCTGTTCGAGCAAGCGGCAGACCTCCAGCCCCTCATCGCGCCCCAAGCCATGGGGCAACAGCTCGTCGACCACCAGGCGGATGCCGACGAGGAACTCGGGCCCGACTGCGGCACGCACGGCATCGATGACCATCAGCGGGAAGCGCAGACGGTTGGTAAGCTCACCGCCCCAGGCGTCGTCGCGGCGATTGGTCCAGGGCGACAAAAAGCCGTCGAAAAAATGGCCGTAGGCCTCGATCTCGATGCCGTCGAGTCCTGCGGCCTGGCAGCGTGCAGCGCCATCGGCATAGGCGGTGGTGATACGCTCAAGATCGTGTTCCTCGGCGACCTTGGGAAAGGCGCGATGGGCGGGCTCGCGCAGCCCGGAAGCGGCGATTACCGGCAGCCAGTCCCCCGCGTTGTAGCGGGTGCGCCGGCCCAGGTGCGTGACTTGGCACATGATCGCGCAATCGTACTGATGCACGGCGTCGGCGAGTTCACCGAGCCAGGGAACGATTTCGTCCTTGTACAGCAGCAGGTTGCCGAAGGCCGGTGGGCTGTCCGGGGCGACCACCGCGCTGCCGCCGACCATGGTCATGGCCATGCCGCCCCGGGCCTTGGCTTCGTGATAAAGCCGATAACGCGCCTTGGGCATCCCATCCTCGGAATAAGCCGGTTCATGAGCGGCGCTGACGATGCGGTTCTTGAGGGTCAGATTGCCAAGGGAAAAGGGCTGCAGCAGCGGATCGCGGGAGGCGTTCATTGACAATCTCCGAGAACCCTATTGGAAAAGGAGAGGCTAACTCACTTCACGACGAAGTAAGCCAGCTCACGGCTCTGTTCAGCCTCTGGCCAAGTGCAGCGAAGGCGCTTCGTCGCTGAGATTCGCCAGCATGCGCTCGCTGTACCAGTCGACGAAATCGATCACCCCGAACTCGAAGGTCTTGGAGTAGGGGCCGGGCTGATAGGCCACGGAGTTGATACCGCGCTGGTTGTCCTCGGTGATACGCCGATCCTGCAGATTGGTGGCATCCCATACCTTGCGCATTTCCACCGGGTCGTAATCGACGCCTTCCACCGCATCCTTGTGCACCAGCCATTTGGTAGTCACCAGGGTCTGCTGCGGGCCCAGCGGCAGGATGCGAAACACGACACCATGATCCGCCATGAAATGGTTCCAGGAGTTGGGCAGATGCAGGATGCGCAGCGCCCCCATTTCTGGGTCCGTCAGTTCGCCCATCAGCTTCTTGCAGCCCGGCTGGCCGTCAAGGGTCATCGAGGCGGCGCCTTCCTTCAAGGGGGTGCGGGTCAGACGGTTCTGATGCCCGAAATGCTGAAGCTGCCAGGGCGCGTTCAGGCCGTCCCACTTCTCGCGCATGCGCGCGACCTGCTCCTTGTAGGCCGGCGTGGCGCGCACGTCCTCGGTGTCGTCGAACTCCAGCAGCGAGTTCATCAGCTCCGGGTGAGAGCCGTTGCAGTGATAGCACTCGCGGTTGTTCTCGACCACCAGCTTCCAGTTGGCCTCCTCGACGATATGCGATTCCGCCGCCACCTTGACGTTGTCCATGTCATGCGGAGTCAGATAGTGCTCCAGTTGTGCCAGAAACTCGCTGTTATCCGCGGGCTGCTCCGCCAGGCTGACAAAGATATAGCCACCCGCGGTTACTACATGAATGGGCTTCAGACTGTAGTCCGCCGGATCGAACGTCTCGCCCATGTCGCCGGCGAACAGCAGGCGGCCATCCAGTTCATAAGTCCACTGATGATAGGGACATACCAGCTTGGCGACCTTGCCTTTTTCCGTGGCACACAGCCGTGACCCGCGATGTCGGCAGACGTTGTGGAAGCCATGCACCGCACCGTCGTTTCCGCGCACGATGATGATCGGATTGTTGCCGATCTGCAGGGTCATGAAGTTGCCCTTGGCGGGAATCTCGCAGGTCATGCCGGCAAACAGCCACTCCTTCTCGAAGATTTCCTGCATGTCCAGGGCATAGATCCGCTCATCGTTGTAGAAAGGCTGGGGGAGCGAGAAAGCCGGCTTACGGTTACTCAGCAATTCGGCGGCCGCGTCTCGGGTATCGGTCAGGGCATCGTTCATTTCTGAGCGGGCGATCAGGGTCATGTCAGCAGTCCTCGTCCTTCACCTATCGTTGTTATCCTATATCCGGTATAGGCACCGGATTTGCGTCGAGTGTGGAGGATGTTCTGATTGAGGAGTTGTCTACTGGCGACCTCGGACGATGCATCGACGACGCGTATGAAAAAACACGCTTTATCCTGAGTTTGCTGAGCATGCTGGTGTCGCAGGGAGATAAGTGTTTCTAAATGGTCTTATAAATCACCTTATGCCGCGAAAGAAGATAGTATTCTCATCATTGCAGTGGCTCATCAGAAACAAGATTACTGGATTGATCGAGGTAAAGTAGGATTACTGACCCATTCATTCAGCCACCGGCAATAACAATCGTGGTTAGTGAACGTACATCACTTAAGTAAGGATGATCCCCATGATCATGCGTTACTGTCAGCAATGGATGGTTTTCTGTCTTGTCATACTGCTTCTTTCTGGCCAGGCATTAGCGGCTGACCGAACTCAAAGGGCGGAAGTTGCCAAGGAGAAGGCGGAGGCTCTGGAGCAGGCCGTCGTGGAGGAAGGCAGTGATATAAATCCTCCTGATTCCTTGGTGATCACCAAGCCCGGCGTGCAGGCGGTCGATCCGACCGGGACAGCGCCCCTCGATGATCCGATTACTTGCCTTGCCCGGGCCATCTACTGGGAGGCCCGGGGCGAAAGCGTCGCCACCATGGAGGCCGTCGCGGGTGTGGTGATCAACCGTCTGGCCCATGAAGGCTTTCCGGATACGGTGTGCGAGGTGGTCAGGCAAGGCGGCGAGCAGGGGAGTTGCCAGTTCTCCTGGTGGTGCGATGGTCGTATGGATCATGCGCAGAATGAACAGGCCTATGCCACCGTCAAGGAGATTTCACGTCGAGCCCTCAACGGGCAGCTCAAGGATCGAATCGATGGCGCCTTGTATTTCCATCATCAGCAAATATCGCCAGGCTGGGGCAGGAACTTCATCAAGACGAACCAGATTGGAGATCTTGTTTTTTATAAACTTCGTGATGGCGTAGCACCCTGAGGCCTGTTCACGAGGAACGTTGGCGCTAGCCTATCCCGATCAAACCGAAGGTGGTGTCTCCTGCATCAGGGTCACTCCTTCAATTTGCGGATGCGACGCGAAAAGGCCGGCTGGCATGAATCCGTATGCTGGGTCCTGGCTCATGGTACTGTTGTTTTCGACACTTACGAGCTGGCATAGAGTACGAGACGGCGTCCGATAGCGCGCCTGTGCTTTCCTGATCCTCCGAAGGTATATCCTCATGAATTCCTCACAACCCCCTGAAGACCCGTCTCTCGATCCTGTGGATTGGGGTGAATTTCGAACGCTTGCCCACAAGATGCTGGATGCCGCGATCGACAAGATGGAGGCTGCCCGCCAAGGCCGCGTCTGGAATGAAGTGCCGCCGGAAATGAAGCGCGCGCTTCAGGCTGAACTGCCGATCAATGGTCAAGGGTTGGTGGCTACCCAGCAGCGGATCGAAGCGCTGCTGCCTTATGGCGTCGGCAACACCCACCCGCGTTTCTTTGGCTGGGTGCATGGCTCCGGCACGCCGGGAAACCTGATTGCCGAGATCGCGGTGGCGGCGATGAATGCCAATCTGGGCGGTCGAGACCACGGCGCGATGTACGTGGAAAAACAAGTGGTGAAATGGTGCCGGGAACTGTTCGAGTTCCCCGAGACTGCCAGCGGCCTGATCGTGTCCGGGACCTCGATTGCGACCGTGGTTGCCTTGAAAGCGGCAAGGGATCGGTGTCTCGACTTTACCAGTCGCACGGAGGGAGTTGGCGGCGCACCACTGGTTGGCTACACCTCGACGCAGACCCACGCCTGCGTCGCGCGTGCCTTCGATATCCTGGGTCTCGGCGCGGATGCCCTGCGCAAGATTCCGGTCGACGATCGCTTCCAGATCGATATGGACGCGCTGAAAACCGCGATCGCCACGGATCGGGAAGAAGGGCGCAGGCCCTTTGCCATCATCGGCACTGCCGGAGCGGTCAATGTCGGCGCGATCGACGACCTGGAAGCCATTGCCGATCTCGCCGCCCAGGAAGGCCTATGGTTTCACGTCGACGGCGCGTTCGGTGCCAGTGGCATTCTCAGTGATCGGCTTCGCCCGCGTCTGACCGGCTTGAAACGCGCCGACTCCTTGGCGTTCGATTTTCACAAGTGGCTGCATGTCAACTACGACGCCGGCTTCGTCCTCGTTCGGTCCGAAGAGGCGCACCGCCGGGCATTTTCTGATCGCCCCGACTACCTCAAGGGCACCAGCCGAGGCCTTGCCGCCGGCAACCCCTGGCCGGTGGAGTACGGACCCGAACTGTCCCGCGGCTTTCGAGCGCTCAAGATCTGGGCCCAACTCAATGAACACGGCACCGACAAACTGGGTCGGCTGATCACGCGCAACTGCGAGCAGGCGGCTTATCTGGCGGAACAGGTCGCGACTCAACCGAATATGGAAGTATTGGCGCCGGTGGCGATGAATATCTGCTGCTTCCGCTATGTCCATCCCGAATTGGCCTCAGCCGCGTTGAATCGCATGAATGAAGAGATCGTCATTCAGTTGCAAATTCAGGGCATCGCCGCCCCCTCGACTACCATCATTCACGACAACACCGCGATCAGGGTCAATATCACGAACCACCGCACGCGATTCGAGGATCTCGATCTGTTGGTAAGGGAGGTGGGCAGGATCGGCGCAGCGCTGGCCGCCGAGGCGGGTCAATCATAACTTCCATGAATGGCATACGAGAAAGGTGAAAACAGTGACAATACGACATCTGAAATCCGCCGCCGCCTCCGCCGGAGCTGAAGCAGAAGATCAGCGTGTCACGCAGGCCGTGCGTGGCATGCTCGACGACATCCGCGAGCGCGGCGAAGTTGCAGTGCGCGAATACGCGCAGAAATTCGACAACTGGACCGGCGACTTCGTGCTCAGCGACGACAAGCGCCAGGCCTTGATCGCCCAGGTGCCGCAAACGGTCAAGGACGATATCGACTTCGCTCATCGCCAGATACGCCGTTTCGCCGAGGCCCAGCGCGACAGCCTGCAGGGGTTCGAGATCGAGACCGAGCCGGGCGTCATTCTGGGCCAGCGCATACTGCCGGTGCAGTGCGCCGGGTGCTATATTCCCGGTGGGCGCTATGCCCATGCCGCCTCGGCACTGATGAGCGTGGCTACCGCCAAGGCCGCTGGGGTACCCTTCGTGGTGGCCTGTTCGCCGCCGCGTGGTGACAGCATCGATCCCGCGGTGACTTACGCGCTCGACGTGGCCGGCGCCGACATGATTCTCGAAATGGGCGGCGTGCATGCCATGGCCAGCATGGCCTTCGGGCTCTTCACCGGCCGCGAGGCGGATATCCTGGTAGGCCCGGGCAACGCCTATGTGGCCGAGGCCAAGCGCTTGCTGTTCGGTCAGGTAGGCATCGATGTGTTCGCTGGACCCACGGAATCGGCGATCATCGCCGACGACAGCGCCGACCCCATGACCATCGCGGTCGATCTGGTCTCCCAGGCCGAACATGGCCCCAATTCGCCGGTGTGGCTGTTCACCAACTCCGAGCGTGTGGGTAGGGAGGTGATCGAGTTGCTGCCCAAGGTCGCCGACGACATGCCCAACGCCGAAGTGATCCACGCCGCCTGGCGGGACTTCGGTGAAGTCATTCTCTGCGACAGTCGCGAAGAGGTCGTCGAGGTCAGCGATCGCTACGCCTGCGAGCACCTGCAGGTGTTCTGCGAAGACCTGGCGTGGTGGAAGCAGAATCTGAGCAACTACGGCTCGCTGTTCCTCGGCGAGGGCAGCACCGTGACCCACGGCGACAAGTGCTCCGGTACCAACCATATCCTGCCGACCAAGCGCGCCGGGCGTTACAGCGGTGGCCTCAATGTCCACAAGTTCATGAAGGTGCTGACCACCCAGCAGTTGAGCGAAGAAGCCAACCGAACCTTCAGCGCCGCCGGCTCGCGCATCTCGCGCACCGAAGGCATGGAAGGGCACGCCCGTGCCTGCGACTGGCGGCTGCGCAAGTACTTTCCCGAGCAAGCCTGGGACTTCCCGGTTCATGACCAGCAGCGCTACTGAGCAAGGGAATTGTCATGCAGACCTTTTCAAAATCCTTCACCCAGCAGGAGCCCCTGCCGGAGGCGGCAATCGAGGCGGCGGTCGCGGTCATGCGTAGCGGTCGCCTGCATCGCTACAATCTGGTGGAAGGGGAGCGTGGCGAGACGGCACTACTGGAGCAGGAGTTCGCCGCCAGCCTGGGCGTGGCCTATTGCCTGGCCTGTGCCTCGGGAGGTTACGCCCTGCAGATCGCCCTGCGCGCCGCGGGCCTCCAGCCGGGCGAGAAGGTGTTGTGCAATGCCTTCACCTTATCGCCGGTGCCGGGCAGCATTCATGGCGCGGGTGGGATTCCAATATTGGTCGATATTCAGGACGACACTACGGTCGATATCGACGATCTGCGCCGGGCCGCCGAGGAAAGCGGCGCCCGCTTCTTCCTGCTTTCCCATATGCGTGGACATATCGGCGACATGGACGCTATCGTCGCGGCCTGCGAAGAATTGAACATCGTGATGATCGAGGACTGCGCCCATACCATGGGTGCCTCTTGGCGCGGACGTCCAAGCGGTACCTTCGGCAAGATCGGCTGCTTCAGCACCCAGACCTACAAGCATCTCAATTCCGGTGAGGGTGGACTATTGACCACGGATGATCCGGAGATCATGCGTCGCGCTGTCATTCTTTCCGGCTCTTATATGCTATTTGATCGCCATCTGGCGGCTCCAGACGCTGAAAGCTTCGGTGATGTACGCCTGCAGACTCCCAATTGCAGCGGTCGCATGGATAATCTGCGTGCTGCTGTATTGCGCCCTCAACTGGCAGAGTTGGCGGAACGGCGGGAGCGCTGGAACCGGCGCTACCGCGTATTGGAAGAAGGGTTGGGTCAAGAAGCATCCATTGCCCTGATACCGAGGTCGCCCGAGGAAGACTTCGTCGGCAGTTCCATCCAGTTTCGGCTGCCCGAGCTATCGCGGGAACGCATTGCTACCTTCATCGCAGGTTGCGAACGGCGCGGCATACCGCTCAAGTGGTACGGCCAGCACGAGCCCCAGGATTACACCAGCCGCTACGACAGCTGGCGTTATTTGGGCAATACCCGGTCAGTGCCTAACACGGAAAAAGTGCTGGCCACACTCTGCGATCTACGCATTCCGCTGACCTTCGATGAGGAAGATTGTATGGAAATCACGCGGCTCATCGGTGAGGCATTGCAAGAAAGCGGATGAGCCAATCGCGTTTAGAAAAGCCTGGCAACCACGATCTCTGCCTACGATTCCTTGCAGGTTCTGACGGAGGAGGTGGTGAAAGCCGTCGAGGGGTGAAAGCCCTTGCATCGATCGCCAGTTTCCAGCCACGCCGTCAATCGATCGTTGCTCGATAAGCGAACTTGGTTTGAGGTAATGACAACGTATATACTTCGTATGTTCGTTACTGATGGAAGCATCAATCATGGCTAAACAAGCGGTATTTACGATGAAGCTGGAGTCCGAGCTACGGGATGAGTTCATGGCTGAGGCCGAGGCGGCTCATCGACCCGCCTCGCAAGTGCTTCGAGAGCTGATGCGCGAATTCATAAAGCGACAACAGGAGTCTCGGGAATACGATGAGTTTTTGAGCCGCAAGGTGGAGATTGCGCAGGCCTCGGTGCAGGCTGGCCGTGGCCGCTCCAATGAAGAAGTGGAGGCAGAAGCGATGCTGCGGCGTGCTGAGTTGCTGCGTGAGGCCGACGAGACTGGCCAGTGAAGGTCAAATGGACGCCTGAGGCGGATCAAGATCGGCAAGATACAAGAGAATTCATAGCGGTTAATGATCCCCGTGCCGCGGCTCAGATGGATCAACTTTTCAGCGACGCGGCTGCGAAGCTTGCTGATTTTCCTGAGCTAGGAGCAAAAGGCAAGATCCCTGGCACCCGCGAACTGATCCCCCACGAGCACTATCGGCTCGTCTATATGATAGAAGATGACGTCGTATGGATGCTGGCCCTGGTTCATACCGCAAGGCAATGGCCGCCCCTCAAAGAATAAACCGCCTCCCTCACATCATGATCGCCAGCAGCACCGGCAAATAAACGAACGACAGCAATGTCGAACAGAACACGAGTCCGGCGACGTATTCCGGCTCACGCCGGGCACGCTGGGCGAACAGGTAGTTGTAGACCGCCACCGGCATGCTCATCTGCAGGATCAGCACGCTCTGCCCCAGCGGAGGGAGGCCCAGCAACTGGGCGACGGCGAAGGCGATCAAGGCGGCGGCGGGAATACGCAGCAGGCTGAATTGCAGTCCCGAAACCAGGCTCCTCACCTGAATGCTGGCCAGCGATACTCCCAAAGTGATCAGCATAAGCGGTACGCAGAAGCCCGAAATCAGATCGACGGTATTGGCCATCCAGCGAGGCAAGGCGGAGTCGGTGAGCAACAATCCCACCGCGATCAGTATGGCGTAAATGGTAGGGGTGCGTAGTAGCGTGCGCAGTGGCCGGCCACCCCGACTAGCCAGCATCGCGCCGAAGGTAAATTGAAGCAGGTTGACCGAGACCATCACCGTAATGGCATAGGCAAAGCCGGCACTGCCAAACGCGTAGAGCGTGACCGGGAGCCCCATGTTGCCGGTATTGGGATACATCATCGGCGAGATGATCACTTTCCAGCTCTTGCGCAGCACCTTGGCCATCAGCAGGCTGGCGCCGGCCATGATCCCCATCACGATCAACGCGCCCAGCAAGGTTTGCCCGAAGCTCTGGGCATCGATTTCGGCGTTGCCCAGGGCGGCAAGAATCAGCGCCGGCGTGCCGATGTTGAACACCAGCTTGGTGACGAACTCGACCGGGTAATCATAGCCCAGGCGTATCCAGAAAAAGCCGAGTCCCGCACCGAAGAATACCGGCGCCATGACGGCAAACAGCTCGGCGAGCATGAACCATCCTTATGTATTGAGAAGCGTGGCGAACAGTGTGATGAATGTAATCCAGCAGTCCTTCTTATTCTGCTTATATATTCATCATTGGTCGAGTTTCAGCGAGCAGTAGTTGAAGCCAGGCCTCGGCTGCTCTAGCTTACGTTAACGTAAATTATTGCCTCGCAGCGCCGCCAAGGACAATTTCCGGTACCTGCGGGGGCGACAACAATAACAAAACGATCGTCTTGCGATCGCCAGAGGACTGCCTATGCCCCGGGAGTTCATACTCGAAACTCAGGGTCTGACCAAGACGTTTCGCGGGTTCACTGCGGTCGATCGGGTCGACCTGCAGGTCACCGAAGGGCATATTCATGCCCTGATTGGTCCCAACGGGGCTGGCAAGACCACCGTATTCAATCTATTGACCAAGTTTCTTCCTCCCAGCCACGGCGAGATTCTCTACCGGGGCAAGCCGATCACCAACATGAAGGCCAACCAGATCGCCCGCCTGGGGTTGGTGCGCTCGTTCCAGATATCCGCGGTATTCGCCCACATGACGGTGCTGGAAAACGTGCGCGTTGCCCTGCAGCGCAAGCTGGGCACCTCCTTTCATTTCTGGAAGTCCGAGCGCAGCCTGGCCGCCCTCGATGAGCGAGCCCGGGAGCTGCTTGCCCAGGTCGGGCTGGAAAAGGATGCGAATAGCCTGACGGTGGAATTGCCCTACGGGCGCAAACGGGCGCTGGAACTGGCCACCACCCTGGCATTGGAGCCGACGATCATGCTGCTCGACGAGCCCACCCAGGGCATGGGGGCGGAGGATGTCGATCGGGTCGTGGCGCTGATTCGCGAAGCCGCCAAAGGGCGGACGGTACTGATGGTCGAGCACAATCTCAGCGTGGTCAGCCGCTTGTGTGATCGCATCACCGTGCTGGCCCGGGGAGCGGTGCTGGCGGAAGGCGATTATGCCAGCGTCTCCACCGATCCCAAGGTGCGTGAAGCCTACATGGGCAGCGAGTCCGCGATGGAGGAGAGCGCATGACGACGACACTCGAACGGTCTCGCGCCGCGAGCGCCCCAAAGGATGCTCCGGAACAGTTGCGGGTCACCGACCTGCATGCCTTCTACGGCGAGTCGCACATCCTGCACGGCGTCGATTTCGAGGTGCGCAAGGGGGAACTGGTGACCTTGCTCGGACGTAATGGCGCCGGGCGTACCACGACCCTGCGGGCGATCATGAACATGGTCGACCGTCGCTCCGGCTCGATCGTCATCGATGGTCGCGAAACCCTGAATACGCCGCCCCATCATATCGCTCGATTGGGGGTCGGTTATTGCCCCGAGGAGCGCGGCATCTTCGCCAGTCTCAATGTCGAGGAGAATTTGTTGCTGCCACCCACGGTGCGCTCCGGCGGCATGAGCCTCGACGACATCTATGCCATGTTCCCGAATCTCTACGAGCGGCGTCATAGCCCGGGCACCCGCCTCTCCGGGGGCGAGCAGCAGATGCTGGCCATGGCGCGCATTCTGCGCACCGGCGCCGACCTGCTGCTGCTCGACGAAATCACCGAAGGCCTGGCGCCGGTCATCGTGCAGACGCTGGGGGAGGTGCTGATAAAGCTCAAGACGCGCGGAATGACCGTGGTGCTGGTGGAGCAGAACTTCCGCTTTGCCGCGCCGCTGGCCGATCGCCACTACGTCATGGAACACGGCCGCATCATCGAAGAGATCAGTGCCGCCGAATTGCCCGGTCGACGCGAACGCCTGCATGCCGTGCTTGGCGTCTGAGCCGGTTTCATCACCATTGAATCAACAACAACAAGCCGCCCGCTGGGCATGGAGAAACGGATGAACATTACCAAGCACGCCTCTCTCACCGCCGCCGCCCTGTTGCTGGCCCCGAGCCTGGCCCAGGCCGAGATCAGCGGCGATGCGGTCAAGATCGGCTACCTGGCCGACATGTCGGGCACCTATCGCGACCTGGCCGGGCCGGGTGGCCTGGAGGCGCTGAACATGGCCGTCGAGGATTTCGGTGGCGAGATCAACGGTGCGCCCATCGAGGTGCTCAGTGCCGATGACCGCAACAGCGCCGATGTCGGCGCCAATACCGTGCGCGGCTGGATCGACCAGGACGACGTCGATCTGGTGGCGGGCATGGTGGCGTCATCGGTCACCATTGCGGTGACCAATATTCTCAAGCAAAAGGACAAGCTGGGCATCGTCTCCGGCTCGGCGGCCTCGAGCATTACCAACGAGCACTGCACCCCCAATCATATCCACTGGGTCTACGATACCTACCCGATGGCCAACGGCACCGCCAAGGCGATCGTCGATGAAGGCGGCGATACCTGGTTTTTGCTCACCGCTGACTATGCCTTCGGTCACGCGCTGGAGAGCGATGTCGAAACGGTGGTCAAGGAGAACGGGGGCGAGATCGTCGGCAAGGTGCGTCACCCGTTCCCCACCAACGATTTCTCCTCCTACATCCTCCAGGCCCAGGGTTCCGGCGCCAAGATCGTCGGCCTGGCCAACGCCGGCTCCGATACCGTCAATGCGTTGACCACCGCCAGCCAGTTCGGCCTGGTGCAGTCCGGCCAGACCCTGGCGGGCCTGCTGATCTTCCTCAACGACGTGCACGCGCTGGGGCTCGATGTCACCCAGGGGCTGCAGTTGACCACCGGCTGGTACTGGGACATGGACGACGAGAGTCGGGAGTGGGCCAATCGCTATTTTGAGCGTACCCAGCGCATGCCGACCATGGTCCAGGCCGGCATCTATTCCAGCACGCTGCACTATCTGAACGCGGTGGCGGAAACCGGCAGCGACGCCGCCGCCACGGTGCGTGAGCAGATGGCGGCCACGCCGGTCAATGACATGTTCGCCGACGACGGGCGCATCCGCGAGGACGGGCGCATGGTTCACGACATGTATCTGGTCGAGGTGAAGTCCCCCAGCGAATCCGAAGGGGAATGGGACCTTTACGAGATACTGCGCACCATCCCTGCCGAGGAAGCCTTTCGTCCCTTGTCCGAGAGTCAGTGTTCGCTGGTTAAGGGGTGAGATAACCCCGCCGCTGAGGGTGTGACGCCATGACGACGATTTTCGGCATCCCGCTGATGGTGCTGTTCGGGCAACTGCTGCTGGGGCTGATCAACGGGGCCTTCTATGCCCTGTTGAGCCTGGGGCTGGCGGTGATCTTCGGCCTGCTCAAGGTCATCAACTTTGCCCATGGCGCCCAGTACATGCTGGGTGCTTTCGCTGCGCTGCTGGGGCTCGAGTACCTGGAGCTGGATTACTGGCTGGCGCTATTGATAGTGCCCCTGGTGGTCGGGGCGTTGGGCATCCTGATAGAGCGCTTTCTGTTGCGGCGCATCCAGCACATCGACCATCTCTATGGGTTGCTGCTGACCTTCGGACTGGCGTTGATCTTCGAAGGCACGCTGGTCAACCTGTTCGGCGTCTCGGGAAGCAGTTATCCGGTGCCCGAGGTGCTTGCCGGTGGCTTCAATCTGGGCTTCATGTTCCTGCCTACCTATCGGGCCTGGGTGCTGGTGGCGGCGCTCGTGGTGTGTCTGTTCACCTGGTTCATGATCGAGAGCACCCGGCTGGGTGCCTATCTGCGCGCCGGCACGGAAAATCCCAAATTGATGCAGGCCTTTGGGGTCAACGTGCCCTTGCTGGTGACCCTGACCTACGGCTTCGGGGTGGCGCTTGCTGCCTTCGCCGGCGTGCTGGCGGCGCCGATCTATCCGGTCTCGCCGACCATGGGCTCGAGTCTTCTGATCGTGGTCTTCGCCGTGGTGGTGATCGGCGGCATGGGCTCGATCCTGGGGGCGATCCTGACCGGCCTGGCGATGGGGCTGATCGAGGGGCTGACCAAGGTGTTCTATCCCGAGGCCGCCAATACCGTGATCTTCCTGGTGATGATCGTGGTATTGCTGCTACGCCCCACGGGTCTGTTCGGCAAGGAGGCATGACCATGAGTGATTCCCCCTCGGTGACCGCAGTGCGCCAGCGTTCGGCCAGGCGCCGCCTGGGCCTGCTGTATGTCGGATTGATCGTGCTGGGTCTGGTGGCGCCTTTCGTCGCTTACCCTGTATTCCTGATGAAGATTCTCTGTTTCGCGCTGTTTGCCAGTGCCTTCAATCTGCTGCTCGGCTTTGCGGGCCTGCTCTCCTTCGGTCATGCGGCGTTCCTGGCCACCGGCGCCTACATCACCGGTTTTCTGCTCTCGACCTACCCGGGGCTGACCCCGGAGCTGGGTATCCTGGCCGGCACTCTCGGTTCGGTGGTGCTGGGCCTGGTCTTCGGGATTCTCGCGATTCGTCGTCAGGGCATCTACTTCGCCATGATCACCCTGGCCTTGTCGCAGATGATGTTCTTCTTTTTCATTCAGGCGCCGTTCACCGGGGGCGAGGATGGGCTGCACGGCGTGCCTCGCGGCAAGTTGTTCGGGCTGTTCAGCCTGCAGAGCAATCTGGCACTGTATTACTTCGTGTTCGCCGTCTTCGTGCTGGGCTTCGCGCTGATCCAGCGCACCGTGCATTCTCCCTTCGGCCAGGTGCTCAAGGCGATCCGCGAGAACGAGCCGCGAGCCGTCTCGCTGGGCTACGATACCGATACCTACAAACTGGTGGCCTTCGTGATTTCGGCGGGGCTCGCGGGATTGGCCGGGGCGACCAAGACCCTGGTGTTCCAGTTGGCGTCGTTGGGGGATGCGCACTGGCACATGTCCGGAGAGGTGATTCTGATGACCTTGCTGGGCGGGGTCGGTACGCTGCTCGGGCCATTGGTCGGCTCCAGCCTGGTCATCGGCCTGCAGCATCAGCTGTCGCAATCGCCGCTAGGCGATTGGGTCAGCGTGATTCTCGGGACGATCTTCGTGCTCTGCGTGCTGAGCTTTCGCAGCGGTATCATCGGCGAGCTGCAAAAACTGGTGAAACGCAACTTCAAGTGATGATGCGTTGTTAACGGGCCGACCGTGAAAGGTCGGCATTTCCAGCGTTGATCTCTTCGATCCATTTACGTACGCGATGACGCTGCCAGCGGTTGATGAATTGGCGTGTATCCGGAGCCGCGGGGCTAAGAAGGCAGTACTCTTCCTTTTGCTTGAGCCTGAAACATCGCTCCGCGGCGATGGGCAAACCCTCTGGGCCGAAGACACCAATGAGGCGTATGGTCAGGCTGCGAAAACGAACATCCCCTCCAGGGCGATGACCCTCCATCTTGATACCTTCACCATCGGCCAGATGCCTGATGATCCGGTCGAAAGTGCCAATATGGAAGAAGTCGTCGGGGCCAAGCGGGCCTTGCTGGCTATTGGAAAGGGAGACCACTGAACCACTTATCTCCTGAGTGATGCGTTTTTGCGACGTCTCGAGTTCGGCAATCAGGTATTCGACCAGCACTGGCTCGTCGCTCATGTTGCTGATGATACACAGCGCCTCGGTATCCCTGCGTTTGCCGCCATTGATCACCAATCGTGGGTGCTGGCGTCGGCGCATTTCCATGTAAAGGTATTGCGAAAAGCCCAACCAGATGATGATTGAGCTCAGGGTGGTGAAAATGCTTAAAATCTCTGAATGCTGTGATAACCAGCCGAACATGGCTTTTCCTGCAATATGGGCTGAAGATGAATCGCTATTCATACTACACGCAATCGATGAATAGAAATTTAGCCCGAAGCAGATTTGGAAGAATTCAACACTGCCTCTTTGGCGTACTCGACGCTGTGATCATTCGCCGCTATCTTGGAATGGCATGATGTGCGGCGGCTTCGTCTTGCTGTCAGGGGTTTGCGAAGCGTGTTGGCGCTTTGTTAGGGTAATGAAATCATTGAAATTCGAAAGTCAGACAAGGAGTTTGATTGCTATGTCCAGTCCAGAGCATAAGCAGAAAATATGGAACATGATCAAAGACATTCAGGTAGGCATGCTGGTTACAGAGGACGGCGATACGCCCAGGGCCAGGCCGATGCATCTGGTGCAGGATGAGTACGATGGCACCTTGTGGTTCTATACCAAGCGCAGCGCCGAGAAGGTGATGGAATCACAGCAGGACAGCAAGGTGTGCTTGAGTTTCTCCGATCAGGAAGAGGGGATCTACGTCTCGATGTCCGGCACCGCCAATCTGACCGACAATCGAGAGCTGATCGACAAGTACTGGAATCCATTCGTGGGTGCCTGGTTCCCGAAAGGCAAGGAAGACCCCGATGTCGCCCTCATGGAAATCAAGATCCAAATGGGCGAGCACTGGAAGGCCAAGGAGAGCAAGGCGTTCCAGCTCTATGAGATCGCCAAGGCCAACATGACGGACAAGACCCCGGACATGGGCGAGAACGAAAAATTCGGTTGAGTTATTGATGCTTTGGCTTTACTGCCGCTAAGTGTCGCAACGTGAAAGGGTAAGCCGGTTGTTGGCTTGCCCTTTCTGTTTTCCTGGCTGCCTTGAAGGCTCAATTCAATCGCAGCGGTGGTTCGGCCAGTCCCGGGACGCTGAGTTCCGCCATGAATAGATCCCCGGCCATGGGCTGCTGTTCGCGCTGGGCGGCGTCCATGCCCACCCAGGCAGTGGTGATATACAACCGATCCAGATGCTCGCCGCCAAAGGCAGGGCAGGAGGGCTGTGCGGTCGGCAGGCTGATCTCGTCGATGATACGGGCTTCTCTATCCAGACGCATGACCTTGCCAGCGCCCCATAGCGCCAGCCACATGTGCCCCTCGCTATCGATCACCGCGCCATCCGGATTGACGGTCTGCCCGGAAAAACCCGCCCAAGGGTCGGGTTCACCCTGGGGCCAGCCGTCTGCATCCAGTGCCCAGCGATAGACGATGCCCAGGGCGGTATCCGCGAAATAGGCGTGGTCACCCTGGGGTGAAAAGCAGATCGCATTGGGAACGGTGACGTTAGAGCGCAGCGTCTTGAGCTCGCCACGATGCAGACGATACAGGCTGCCGGCGTCCTTTTCGGCGGACTTGCCCATGGTGCTCAGCCACAGGCTGCCGTGACGATCGACCCGGCCATCGTTGGAGCGGGTGACGGGGTTGTCCGCCTCGAAGTCATATAGATGCTCACGCTTTCCGGAAGCCGGATCGAAACGCTCAAGAGCGGTTTCACCCACCACCAGTAAATCACCCTCCGCCATCGGCGCGGCAAGTGAAATACAGTGGCCGAAGTCCGTATGGCCATGCTCGCCGCTCGTTGGGGCTAGCCAGTGCAGGCGTCCGCTCAAGATATCGCACCAGTAGAGTCGGCCCGTGGCGGCATGCCACTGTGGCCCTTCACCTAGCTTGCAACCGCAGGCAACAGCCTGCTTGGCTTCATGTGTGCTCACACGCGCCCCCCATCGACGATCAGTTCCTGGCCGGTCATCATCCTCGATGCCCGGGAGGCCAGGAACAGGCAGGGGCCGATCATGTCCTCCACCGGGATCGCCTCCTTCAAGCACTGCTGATCCAGGCACTCCTGCAGGTCCTTTTCGTTGACCCACAGCTCGCGCTGGCGCTCGGTCATCACCCAGCCGGGAATCAGGCAGTTGACGCGAATGTTGTCGGTGCCCAGCTCCCGGGCCAGGGCCTTGGTCATGCCCATGATGCCCGCCTTGGCGGTGACGTAGGTCGGGTAGCCGGAAAGCCCCAGCAGGTAGGAGTTCGACGACAGGTTGATGATGGCGCCGCCACCGAGTTCGCGCATGTCCGCGGCCACCGCCTGGGCGCTGAAGAATTGCGGGCGCAGGTTGGTGGCGATGGAGTCGTCCCAGTCGTCGACGCTCCATTCCTCCAGGCTGTGGCGAGTATCCCGGGCGGCGTTGTTGACCAGCACCTGAATCGGGCCGTGGGCCTCGCGGGACTGGGCGATGGCCGTACGCAGCGCCTCGATGTCACGGATGTCGCAGCGAATGAATAGCGGGCGTATGCCGTGCTTCTGCTCCATTGCGTCGCAGAACGGTGTGGCATCCGAGAGGCCGACGAAGGCCACCCGGGCGCCCTGGGACAGGAAACCTTCGGTCAGGGCGGCGCCGATGCCCGACCCGCCGCCGGTGATGAAGACGCTTGCGTCTTTCAGATCCGGAAACCGCAGGTCCTGGAAAGAGAATGTCATGGTTGCCTACTCCTTTAGAAACTTTTCCCGCTCACGATCTGGCGACTTACCACTCGGCTATACTGCCATCCTCATGCACCCACACCGGATTCCGCCAGCGATGCCCGACCTGGGCGCGCTCCTCCACGAAGGCCTCGTCGATCTCCACGCCTAGCCCCGGCCCTTGGGGAATGGCACAAAAGCCGTTCTCGATGGCGAGCGCCGACTTGTCGACCAGATAGTCGAGCACGTCGTTGTCCTTGTTGTAGTGAATGCCCATGCTCTGCTCCTGGATGAAAGCGTTGTGACACACCGCATCCAATTGCAGCGATGCGGCCAGGGTCAGCGGGCCGAGCGGGCAGTGGGGTGCCAGGGCGACATCAAACGCCGAGGCCAGGGTGGCGATCTTCAATCCCTCGCTGATGCCACCGCAATGGGAGAGATCGGGTTGAATGACGTCGACCATGCCTTCGGCGAGCAGGTCGCGGAACTCGAAACGTGTATGCAGGCGTTCGCCGGTGGCGATGGGATAGCCGAGTCCCCCGGCGATATGCTTCAAGCTGGGCAGATGTTCCGGTGCCACCGGCTCCTCGACGAACATCGGGTGGAAGGGCTCGAGTTCGCGCAGCAACGCCTTGGCCATGGGGCGGTGCACGCGGCCATGAAAATCGATGCCGATGCCGACATCCGGCCCTACCGCCTCGCGGGCTTCGGCGACCCGGGCCACGGCCTCGTCGACTTTCTTGTGGGAGTCGACGATGGCAAGCTCCGGGGTGCCGTTCATCTTGAAGGCGGTGAAACCCTGCTCGACCAGGGCCTTGGCGCCGGCGCCCACGTCGGCGGGACGGTCGCCGCCGGTCCAGGCGTACATGCGCATCTTGTCGCGTACCGCGCCGCCCAGCAGTTGATGCACGGGCACTCCGAGATCGCGGCCCTTGAGGTCCCACAGCGCCTGGTCGATGCCGGCGATGGCGGACATCAGAATCGGGCCGCCGCGATAGAAGCCGGCCCGGTACAGGGTATTCCACAGGTGTTCGATGCGATGCGGGTCCTGGCCGACCAGATAATCCGCCAGTTCATGCACCGCGGCCTCAACGGTATTGGCGCGCCCCTCGATGACCGGCTCGCCCCAACCATAGCAGCCGCTGTCGGTCTCGATCTTCAGGAATAGCCAGCGTGGCGGCACTTGCCAGGTCTTGAGTCGGGTGATCTTCATGAGGATGTCCTATCGGGGGTGACGAAGCAGGTCATGTTAGCAGGGGCATCACGGCGCGTTCACGATGTTTGCGCTAATGGAGAGGCAAAAAAAGAGGCGGGGTGATCCCGCCTCTTAGAGAAGTAACCGATGTGAACTCGCAATCAGTTATTGGTTTCCTCATCGATTTCTTCACCGGCTTGCTCGGCCTTGTTGCCCGCAGCTTCCACCGCTTGGTCGGTTTCGTTGGCTATTTTGTCGCCTGCCTGCTCGGTCTTGTTGCCGGCAGCATCTATTGCTTGCTCGGTTTCATTGGCTGCATTCTCGGCTGCCTGCTCAGTCTTGTCGCCGGCGGTGTCCAAGGCTTCGCCTGCACTGTCGAGTGCGCTTGCAGTAGCTGCCTTGGTGCTTTCCCAAGCGCTGGAGGCGCCTTGCTTGGTTTCCTGCCAGGCGTTCGCTGTAGCTTCCTTGGTCTGAGACCACCAGTCGTTGGTGTATTCAGGCTGCTGCGAGATTTCTTCTTCCGTCATTTCGACGGTGACTTTGTACTCTATTTCGTCCTTGTCGTCGCCATCGATAGTCTCGACGGTGAACTTGCCGGTTTCAATGACGTATTGCGACTGACCGAAATCGAGGAATTCACTGATGTCGATGACCAATGAGTTCACCTGCATGTTCTCATCGAGAAGCACGTCTTCGACTTCACCGACGACTTTATCCGGCTGCTTGCTCGAGAATACTTCTGCATCGGTGAGCTCATCAGCGGAGTAAAGCCCTTGCGACTGTGCAAAAGCGGTTCCACCTAGCGTTAGTCCCCCTGCGATGAGGGCAGTGTAAATAGCATTATTTAGCGGTTTACGCGTATTCATGATGTCGCCCCTTATAAAATCCATTTTAGTTGTGAAGAGTCTTTGGCAAAACGTATTACCTTTGCCCTTCATATTCAACTATGGGGCAACCTGGTTGAAATTCAACCGTTAATCAGCAAGACGACGAGCTGACAAGATATTGATCTAGGTTAAATTAATCGATAAAAAGCTGATGCCAGCGCCATCGATGGCCCGATTCGACCCTTTACAACTGACGAAACAGCGTTCATTGCAAGCCACATCTTGCAGTACCAATTTACGGGCTAGAGGCGTGAGGCAAATCTTGTTGAGAAATTTGATCGTTTTTTCTCAATGCTATAATGCAATCACGCTCAGCAAATGACTACCCAGAAGTGTGTATTGCCCTTGAACCCTGCTGCCTGCCGGCCAGGCAAGGGAGAGGTTCTTGCGTAACCGTAGGCTGACCTGGCTGGATTCGGGTTCCCATTGCGCTAGCTCGGCATCCTGAAAGTAAAACCGTACCCCCACCAATGGAAATAACGCCTTGAACAGACTTTCCTTCAAGGAGAATACTTGGGTGACAAAGGCGCCGCGCCGCTCGAGGGGCAGCGCATCCAGCCAATCGCGTTCAACGGGTGTCAGTATCCGCGGAGCCAGGCGCTCGGCACGCTGAATATTCATCATGGCTTCCGCATCCAGCCCGATGCTTTGATAATGATGGACCGACGCCACTATCGCCGCCGCCAAGGTGCCGCTATGGGTGATCGAGCCTACCAGGCCCTGAGGCCATAGCGGCGCCTTGTTTTCATCGATGCCGGGTATCCTGGGTGAACCCATCAGCCGTTTCGATGCCTCTCTGGCACATAGGCGCCCTGCGAGGAATTCTGCCCGGCGCTTGGGGGCGGCCTGGCGAATGGAAAAGGGCGCCTCGATGCCGTGAGCCGCGAAATCGCCCTTCGACAAACGCGCGCGTTCAAATTGCAGCGCTACCCATTGGGTATTGGGCAATGGCGTAGTCCAGGGGCAGCGATCATCAAGTACGAGACAGCCCTCGGGTAGCGGCGTCATGCTGTCAGCGATCGACGAGGATGGCATCGAGTTCCACGGGCACTTCGTCGCCGATCTCTTCGTAGCCAAGCATCGTCAGGATCATGCGAACGGCCTCATTGTTCGTCAGCTCCCGCCCATCGAGAGCGACTCGCTCGGCATTGCGTACCCGGATGGTGTCGTCGCTTTCCCGAGTGAATCGGGTTTTGAGCGGCCCCTGCTGATTCTCTCCATTTGCCCGCACGTTGAGTATCAGGGTCTCGGTCATGGATTCCCCGACGGCCAATGCGTCGAGGCGCTCCGGCGACAGTTGAGTGACCACCGAGGCCAGGACGGTATCCGATACCGCCGACAACCAGGAAGGCAACGTGCCCACGCGATCCATGAGATCGGTCTGGCGCAGTCGCAGCGGTAGGGTCAAGGAGCCCTCTGCACCCGAATAGCTTTCCAATTGGCGCACTGCGTGATTATGTGGCACCGGGCCGTCGGGGGTGATCTCGACAATTGTCGCCTGCACGCTGGATTGCTCCGGCGCGAGCCGCCATTCCGCCTGGGCGGGCAAGGCCGCAAACAGTGCCATACCCGCGGTCAAGGCTAACGTGCTGCGTACTCGGCGTTGTAAAACGGAATGAAAACGCATCGTTTCAGACTCTCCGTGATAGTTGGGAATAGTTGCATGATCAATGGAAAACGCCTCTGGCCTCATCCATCGCCATTCGCTATCATACGCGACCATCATAAGGGCCTATAGCTCAGTTGGTTAGAGCAGGGGACTCATAATCCCTTGGTCGCAGGTTCGAGTCCTGCTGGGCCCACCATTAAAGTCAATCGGTTACGCCGCCAAGGGTCGATTTTCATCAGTGTGTGGTTGCTGATTGGTTGCTGATCCGCGGCAGCTTCGCCATCACGCTCTCCCATCTTGCCGGGTCGGCATGCGCATAGCGGCTGGTCACCGTCAGTGACGAATGCCCGAGCAGATCCCTGATGCTCGTCAGCGCTTCCCCCTTGCTCGCCAGCAATGAGGCATAGCAGTGACGCAAATCGTGAAAGCGGATGTCGGGGCGACCTATCTTCTCCCTCGCTTTCTCGAACGCGCCACGCACCCTGTCGCCGGTCGTGTCAAACGGCAAACCTTCCACCAAATGGTAGAGCCTCTTCCGTCAAGGGGATGATCCTTGGTTTCCCGTTTTTTGTCTGGTTGGGCCTGAACACGATTCAGTAAATAGCACTACCGTTTGGCTTGGCATTCTTTAATCGCTGCCAACCGTGATTCAAGATGTAGCGCCTTTTGCGGGGTATGGCGATTGTACAGCTAGCCCGGATGTTGCATCGGGTTGGTCAGCAGCACCCAAATGCCAGGTTTGGTGGCGATGATGCCGCCCAGAGCTGG